>CBDEVX010000001.1:0-312870 GCA_965243785.1 Hyphococcus sp.
CTGCGAATTCCAGCCAGTCAGACGTCGGCGAAGTCTTTGCGCGCAGGAATATCGGCGCCTTCCCAGCGTTTGACGAAGTCTTCCAGCTCCTTGTCGCCGCCCTCGGGCAAAACAATCTTGAGGCGGACATATTGATCGCCCGCCGGCGCGTTCTTGCTCTTAGCGACGCCGCGACCGCGCAGGCGCAACACGGTGCCGGAACTTGAATTTTTCGGAACGGTCAAGGCAACCTCGCCGGCGATGGTGGGCGCGGTGATCTTGCTGCCGAGCACAGCTTCCTTTAGCGAGATCGGAAGTTCAACATGAATGTCGTCGCCGCGTCGCTCGAAACGCTTATGCGGGCGCACCTTGATGTCCACATAGACATCGCCGGCGCCGCCGGCGCCCTTTTCGCCCTGACCTTTAAGGCGCAGCGATTGCCCGTCTTCGAGGCCCGCCGGCACGGTGAGGTCGAGCGTGCGCCCGTCCGGCATGGTGACGCGCTTTTTGGCGCCGAGCGCGGCGTCAAGGAAATCAACCTCAAGCCGATAGCGCACATCGCGCCCGCGCGCCTGCGGTCGCGGGCCGGGCCCGCTGCGTCCGCCGCGCGCGCCGAACAGATCGGAAAAAATATCGGAGAGATCTTCGAACGACGCGCCGGCGCCCGGCCCGCCCGGATCAAAGCCCCCGCGATAGGCGCCGCCGGCGGCGCCCTGACCCTGACGGTTCGACCATTGTCCAAAGGGGTGGGCTTTTTCGCGCCCCTCTTCGTCGATTTCGCCGCGGTCGAATTTCTTGCGCCGCTCCGGATCGCCGATCACGTCAAAGGCCGCTGAGACTTCCTTGAATTTCTCTTCGGCTTTTTTGTCGCCCGGGTTGCGGTCCGGATGGTATTGCTTGGCGAGCTTGCGGAACGCCGAGCGAATATCAGAGTCGCTCGCCGTCGGGCTCAGGCCCAGAACGATATAGGGGTTCCTCGCCAAGATCGCCTTCTCTTCCGTCGCTGATTCGTTTTTAGTCCGCCAGCATGTAACGCTTCGTTAACCGCGCCGGACCAATCGACGCGGCCGCGCCAGAGATAAGCGATTTCGTCAAGATTTGAAGGGGTTGCCCAGTGAGAAATTGATCCGGCGAGCACAATTGCCAGCAAACAGCGTGGCCGTTACAGTATTGTGTATTGAAGGGGACAATATGCGATTTCTGATTTCTTGCCTTTTCATCATAACTCTTGTGTTTACGCCGGTGCAGCCGGCAAATGCACAGAAAGAACATGTCAAGTTCTTTAAACAATTTAATAAGGCGCTCGAAACGGGTGATGACGCAGCCGCAACCGAGGTGGGCGAGCGCGCATGGCGCACGGCGGAGGAAGAACTCGGAGACAACCAAACGACCGCGATCCTGGCCTATAACTACGCAGCGCATATTTACGCTGTGACGCCGGAACAGGCCATCGAGCCGCTCGAACGGGCGATCGCGATTGTCGGCGAAGGCAGCGGTCTCTTCGGCGCCGAACCGCCGGCGTTGATGCTTGCCTTTGTACGAGCGGTTGCGAATGATGACGACAAGAAGATGAAATCCGGGCTGCGTGATCGACTTGAGGCATTCGATACGCAAAACGAAGACCTGACACTCCTGTCCGGGCGCGGATGGCTGCACGTCACGCGCTACGAAATGGACCGCAAACGTTACTCGCAGGCCGACGATGCTGCGACCGCAGCGCTTCGTCATTTTGCGGCGTTTCGCGAGCTCTCGCCGCGTGAATATGTAAACGCCTTGTTGGCGCGCGGCATCTCGAAAGTTGCAGGCAGCCAGCGCAGCAACGATGACCTTATCGATGCCAATATCGATTTTACGGAAGCAATTGAGATGTTTCCTCCACAGCAGGACATTGAGTCGTTCGATCCGCTTCTTGCCGCCGCAGTGGCATGGAATGCTGCGGTTCGCTCCGCCGCGGCATCCGATAACCCCGGTCGTGCGCAACTTGGGTCCCGGTTTAGGAGGGATCCGCCGGAACTCGACGGGATCGCATACGTGAAATGGGCGGAACCAAATCCGCTTTATTTGGATTGTGAGTTTCAATGGGCGAAACGTGATGCTCCCAGGTTTCCGGCGTCTGCGTCTAACCGCGGATATCTGGGGGCGGTGTTGGTCGGATATCACATCGATGGTGTGAAGGTTGCAGAGGCGCGCATACTTGCGCACGCGCGCGACTATTTGCTAAAAGCAGAAACTGCTGTTGTTCTTTTGCCGTCGGCGAAGCAACAAAGCCTCTAAGGCCGACCGAGAGCAAATGGCCCGCAAAAATAATTCGGGCGCGCGCCTAAGACAACGGCATTACGAAGAACGCGGCGGCCGCTGATCCGAGAAGAACTGACAGCGTAATCATTCGCGCCGCCGACTTTTTTTGCAAATGTAACCCAACAGGGATCAGCAAAAAGTTAGCCGTCACGATGAATACCGCATATGCCTGCGTCGGTATTAACTCATCCAATGGGAAGCCGGCGCCGGCGATTCCCTTGGCGATGAATGGCAGCAGCACTGCCATATCTATCGACAGAACGAGGCCAATATACGCTTTGGAGATATCAGACAGCGCAATTTGACAGGTTCGCAACATGCTGATGGCTTTCTGGGTCAGCGCGAAGCCGTATTCGCGCCCCGCGATCAGCCCGAGAAACACAAAAGTTGTGCTCATCGGAATATCGTTGAGCTCTTTAAAATAAAACAAAAGCGACGCGTAGGTGAAGTCGATGATTGTCGCCGAGCGGATATCTGTCACCGCTGTTTTTGTTTTTAGAATGCGTTGCACCGGCCCGCCGCGATTGGCGAATGTGTAAGCAAGCAGCGCCACGATAGCGAACATCGCCGTGAAGCCTTCCACCGCTGACAGCTGCCTAGGCAGAAACACAAAGATATTCGCGAAGTCTTGTATAAGCCAAACAGACCACAAATAAGCGGTCGTTATCCACTGTAGTAGAATCCAGATCGGATGGTGCTGTTGATGCTCTGTTTTTCTGAAGAATTTCTCTATCGTAACCGACGCGATCAAAAAGACGCCTAGTCCTACAACGAAGGCGAGGCCATAACCGATCAGAGATTTTTGCAACATCGACGAAAGGCCGCCGATCGACGCAAAAACCGTCAGTACCATGAATGAGGTAGATACCGGCACGCCAAAACGCGTAATGATGAGAAGAACGAGCGGCGGCAGCGTGTGATACCACTGTACGTCAACAGCAGGATATTTCTTAGCGTTCGCTAAACGGCCGTATGACGGATCGCCGTCATTGATAACCCAACCATAGGTGAACGTGATAACAAGGATTGTTGCGGCAAAAAGAAACAACCAGAACCAGTGTAGACGGTTGTTGGAGGCGATAAAGGTGCCCAGCGTTTGCAGCGCGTCATTGCCGACAACGGCATAGGCGGCCAATAGAAAGCCGATCGCGGCAAAGAGCGTGAAGTCAAACATGGCGCAGCAAACCCCAATCCTGTGCAATTGTTGCGCCTGATACAGACACCCTTTAACAAATTTGTGACAGCAGCGCGGGCATTCGACATCGTTGCAACGTGGTCAAACAACCACCGGCTTGCAGATCGTGATTTTCCCCATTTGAACGCAACGGATTGCGCACAGCTTGCGCCTGTTTTCACAAATAGTTCACAAAAGTTTTTTCAAAACTTCACAGAGCCGAGATAGACGCCGCATTATTCATCAATCTGTCACAAGGCTTTCCCTGCAGAATGCTTGCAATTTCAAAAGCGGCAATCGCGACGACTGTGATCGCCGCAAGCTTGCTCGCATCTGCGTCGGCCGGCGAAGGCGCTGAGAATCAATCGGTTATCGTCTCTGCTAACGTGTTCGGGCGCGTGATGTTCGATTACGCCTACGCGGACGGGAAGAACACGCCCTTCAACGTCAATGAAACTGAGCTTCGCAGGGCCCGAATCGGGACCCAAGTAAAATTGGCGAATGGCGCCAACCTCAAAGCAGAGCTCGACACGAACGATTCAGGCGACGTGAACCTGACCGATGCTTATCTTCTATTTAACACGGGTCTCGAAGCCGCGAAGATCCAAGTCGGGCAGTTCAAAACGCCAAACAGTTTTGATGAAGCCGCATCTTCGCGGTTTATGTCTATCCTTGAGCGCGCCGCGTTTACCGACGCATTTGAATTAAATCGCCGGGTGGGGCTCGCCGTCACAGGGAAAACCGATCGCTATACCTACATGCTTGGCGTCTTTGGTCAGAACATTCACGATGATGCGACATTTGGCGGTTACGCCGTAGCAGGTAGGGCGACATTCAGCCCTAAGATCAGCGCAGAGGACACCGTTGTCCACACTGGCGTGTCTTTCCGCTATCGGGACGTCGATGCGGATCAGCCTCAGTTTCGCTACCGTCAACGGCCAGTAACGCACGTCCCCGGACGCATCGTCGGCAACTGATCGCATTGCTGGTTCAGATTTTTTTGCAGGTGTTGAAACTGCTGTCCTGAAAGGTCCGTTCTGGGCGGCTGGCGAATACGCGCTCACCTTCGCAAACTGCGCCGCATGCGCTGAGGACCCGACATTTTCAGGCGGCTATCTGGAAACCGGCTTCATGTTTAACGGCAGGCGGATCATAAAGGGCGGAAAGTTTGACCGGCCCGAAATTTATGACGGTCGTTTTGGGGCGGCCAGTCTGGCGCTTCGCTTCGATTCTCTTGACCTTATGGATACCGCCGTCAACGGCGGGTCGTATCGTTCCGTTACCTTAGCCGCCGACTGGTGGCCAAGGAAATATCTGCGCTTTGGCGTAAACGGCTTCATCGCAAACGCAGATCTCGGCGCCACGCCTTCCGGTCTCGATCCTGTTTTTGCAGATGCTGTTTCAACAGGTTTGACGCAAGAAACCGTCAAGGGCGTTGTACTACGTGCGCAAATTGATTTTTGGTCGAAGTTACGGTGACGCGGGCAAGCGCCCACGGCTGTCATTTTCGATCGGTGAGCTGAAGTCCGACGCGCTTTAGCGGGCGTCCGCCACCACGGTTTCGCTGTTGCAAGAGGCCCCGAAGCATTCGTCAAATATGCCGCCGGATGCGGTTTGACCGGACGAGATCGCAAGCGGGATCACAAGCGCAATTCCAATCACCGCGGCGAAGAAATACAGCACTGGGCGTCGGACGCCTGGGTCGCTTTTGAACATTTTACTACCTTTACTAACGCGTTCTTATTGGACGGTTTTTTCATCTTGTAACATAAACGATAAAAAACTGTCATATATCTGTCATGAAATATAGCGCACGGCGTGCGCAGGTCAATGCACCACCGCGCATTTGGTGCGCCTATTTCGCTAAACCATTGTTTTAAAACTATTTTTCGAGCGCCACATTCATTCAAGCCCGTGGTCAGCTCCTCCAATCCATCGCTATTTGATTGTCTCAGTTGAGGAGAGCCACCATCAACGAAAAGCAGTTGTCACGGCGTGTCTGCCTTTGGCCTCGCTCGGACGTTCACTATCGAACGGGCCACGGCGGCTTTGGGTCGAACCGATTATCACCGCGCTTTTGTAATCCGTGATTCTAACAGATCATCGTCGATCTCTTCTTCCGGAATGAGGTCGGACGGCACCGCAACACCGGCGCGCGCGACAGACTGAGGATCGCCGGTGATCAGGGGGTGCCAGTCGGGAAGGCCTTCGCCATTGGCGAGGCGTCGATAAGCGCAGGTTTTCGGCATCCACGACAAAGCCTTGGCGTTGTCCGGCGTCAGGCGCACGCAGTCGGGGACGCGTTTCGTCCGGTTCGCGTAATCGGTGCAGCGGCGTTTCTTGGCGTCGAACAGTTTGCAGGCGACATCGGTTTCGAAGACGTCGCCCGTATCCTCATTATGCAGAATATAGATGCAGCAGCGCCCGCAACCGTCGCAGAGAGATTCCCACTCTGCGCCCGTCATCTGGCTGAGGGTTTTGGTTTCCCAGAAAGGTTTGCCGGCGGTCATCTTTCAGATGCTAACACGAAATCGGCGGCGGAGGGCCCACGCCGGCTTCAGACCACAGACCAAAGCTTTGTCAGGCTCGCCACCGAGCGGTGCAACCGAACGGCGACCTCGCTACGGGGCGAGACCGCGATGATTTCGTCCTTGGACAGGATCAACTCGTAGAGGATCTGCCGCCGCATTGGATCGGCGATTCGGCTCTGCACCCATGTGACAAGCGCCAGCCGTTTGCCGCGCGTGACCTTTTGAACTTCATGGATGAAATGCGTGGCGTAGACCACCGCCCCGCCGGCCGGCATCTTTATGTCGAAATCGCCGAACTCCGTCTCGAGAATCAGGGCGCCGCCGTCATAACTTTCCGGATCGTTTAAGAATACGGTGATCGAAAGATCCGCGCGCAGGGGTTCCGGATCGCGCTGAAAAAGCGGCGCGTCGAGATGGCGTTTGTAATGCATGCCTTCCGAATAGCGCGACAGCACGGGCTGGCGCACAGTTTTCGCCTGCGTGAAAGCGCGCATCTTCTCAGACCGTTCAAACGCCGCGGTCATGATTGATTCAAGCCGCATCGCCTGCTTGGGCTTCGGATTTAACTGTTCGTTGTATTTGCTTTCATGCGTGCCGCCGGGCAGCGATGCAAGGCCGTCGGTGAAACGTCCGACGTCGGCCATCGCAAGCGCGGCGGCGCATTCGTCCGGCGTCAGAAAGTCCGCGATCTGCAGTAACACCGCCCGTCCCCTTTCCCCCGACGCCGCGTGTTGTATGCCGCGGGTCGGGAGAGAGCAAGACGTGTTCTAGAACAAACCGTCAGACGCCAACCTTGCGCAGCGTCCGGCTGACCTGCGCGCGGTGCGCTTTCGTTTCTGCTGACAGCCCCATCTCCATGACGCCGCCGAGCACGCCGCCGAGCCGCCCGCGCACATCTTTGGCGCCCGCAAGAGCGGCCGCCCGCGCCGTAGGATCGTAGCTTGGATCGTCGATGATCGCGACCAGCCGTTCCAGATAGGCGATTTGAATGTTGCGACGGAAGGCGTTGGGATTGCCGCGGAGATCACCGCCGAAAATCGCATCCGTCAGGTCACTGACCATCGCCGCCGGCGCGTAGTCGTTGCCGTAAAGCTGCGTATCCGTCATACGCTGAAGCACGACCGGATTCAGCAGGTGGTCAAGCACCCCGAGTTGCATGCCCAATGCGCGGGCGTGAATTTTCGGGTCTTCCGTACCGCCGAAGAAATTGAACCCGCGCCGTTGCGCCTGCAGGTGGCGCAACAATTCTTCCGGCGCGTCGAAAGCGTCAGCCGCAAAAATGTAGGTCTTCAGTGCGTCCATGGCTGCTTTCTGGCGCGCCAGCGGAACGGGCGTAAACGGCGCGTCGAGAACGCCCTCCTGCCCCGGCGGGGTGCGATCCACATAAACGCCGCCAACCTGACGCGACATGACCTGCCCCATCGCCGCCTGCTGGGAGGTCGCGAAGAAGTAGCCGCGCAACAGCGTCTGCCAGCTAGCTTCGTCGTCATATTTGTCGACGAGCTTCGGCAGCGTCGCTCGCAGCAATTCCAGGCGATCGACGCCATACTCGACCGGGTCGGACGACATGTCGCTGATCATCACCCGAGGGTCGATGCCGGCGCCGGGCGAACGCATATCGTCGGCGTCATTACCGAATGTGTGGCCCGGGTCCGTCGACTGGGCGAGGTGCGCGTCGCGCGCATCGCCTTCGATGTCAGGCGAATAGCCGAACACAATGGCCCAGTCGTCATAGGGGCCGGGCACGGTCATGTAATAGTCGCCCTGAGAAACGCCCGGCGGCGCGATGTTGATCGCCGGATAGTCCATCACCGACGCCGTCGGCATCCCGTTGGTCACGCTCTCATCATGCACCGCATCGGGGCCGTGCAGGATCGACGCTTTCATATTGTGGTTGAGGCCCAGCGTGTGCCCGACCTCGTGAAGCATCAGATAGTAGATGCTCTCCCTGACGAGTTCGTTGAGCGTTACGTCGTTGGCGCCGAGCGCTTTCAGCGCCGTCAGGCCGAACTGGGTGTTCGCATGGAGGTGAGACGAAACCGAGCACAGGTTGCGCACGCTTGAACTCGCGGGCGTGCTGAGCTCGTCATAGCCTGCGATGCCGGCGTCTTCGAAGACGTCGCCGAATATCCAGCGATTGGTGATAAACGAGTATTCGAGCATGATGTCCGCGCCGATAATCTCGCCGGTGCGCGGGTTCGTGAAGCTCGGACCATAGCCGCCGAAGGGCGGGATCGGCGAAGACGTCCAGCGCAGGACATTGTAGCGAATGTCGCCAGCGTCCCAATCCGCATCGTCGGGTTGAACTCTCACTTCAATCGCATTCGAAAACCCGGCTTTCTCGAAGGAGGAATTCCACGCCAGCACCGCATCGCGGATGGTGTCGCGATAGACTTCAGGCGTCGTGTTTTCGATCCACCAGGTGATCGGCGTGACGGGATCGGAAACCGCTGCATCGGGGTCCTGTTTCTCAAGGCGCCAGCGCGTGATCAGGTCGCGATAGGGGGCCGCCTTGTCGGATGTAAGGTCGGTCACCTGATCGCGAAAATAGCCGACGCGGTAGTCGTCAAAGCGCGGCGTAAAGCCTTCGTCAGGCATGGCGATCAGCGAATGCTGCACCTTTACGGTGACGGAGCGCGGATCGGTGACGGCGCCGGAGCCGCCATTCGTCGGGTACTTACTCTCAAAGACGTAGTCGACGATGATGTCGCTGTTTTGGGGGTAATTACGAATGTCGTCGAATTTTGTTTTGTCGCCGGAAAGCTCGCCAACGGCAAACGCGTCGGGCGGCGCATCCGGATTGGGCGACGGTTTTACCTGGTGCAACGCTTCGGACAGAAAGAGATCGTTGACCTGGACGAGATAGCGGGTCTCGCTTTCCTCGCCGTCTTCATCCGCATCCGGCGTTTTCGCCGCAATCTCGGCGGTCGCGAGGATCGCCGGAGAAATATTGGCGTCACTGGCGCGGGAAATCGCATTTGTTTCGTCAAAATAATAAGCGGTGTTCTCCTCGATAAACTCGAGTTTCTTGTAATGACGGTTGATCGAGATAATGCGCTGATCACGATAGAAACCGCGAAACGCGCCTGCTTCAAGAACCCCGTTCTCGGCGTAGGAAAAAGCGACGAATTCGTCGTCAAGCTGGCTTTCGGCGACTTCCATATAGACGTCGCCGGATTCAGGGTCGGTATAGAACGTAAAAAGACCGTCCGACTTTTCGAAGTCCTCGGTTTTCTCTTCAATCGTCGGCGGACCCTCGTCTTCGTCCTCATCCTTGGCGTCGTCGTCCTGCGCCAGCGCGGCGCCGCCGGCGAACATGAGGCCGCCTGCGAATAATGCTGTTTTCATCGCCTGCTCAAAGGCGGTCGCTTTTTTTGTCATGATTTGGATCTTTCGTTGCCCCGTCGATAAATAGGCAAGGCGCGCCCCCGCGCCGCCGGCGCACAAGCGCCGTTCGCCCTCTTTTGCACTATGCCAGCATCGCAGCGCGCGGCAAGCCCGGATGATCGCGGCAAGGGCTCGGCTGGTCGCGGATTTTGACGCGATTAACGCGTTTCGGACTTTCGGCCGCCTGCGCCCGGTCATCGCGCGCTCGCAAAAAAGCCCCGCCGAGGGTGAGCGGCGGGGCTTTAACCGGTTATCGCGGTTTGCGGTACAGGGAGGGTTAGACGAGCGCCGCAAGCGCACTCAGATAACCGGCGAATAGCAGGGCGATGGCGCCAGCGCCGATTGTGCGAACCATGACTTTCTCCTTTTCTGTTTTTGTTGACAGAAACATGAGACCGCCAGCGTTCAATGCAATGACAAACGCGCCGTCAGTTTGATCGCCTTTTCCGATCAGGCGCATCACCGTGCACCATCACGTCTTTGAAGTATCGGCGCGCCACCGCGCGCATGACGTCGGCCAGCTTATGGTAGGACTCGCCGGCGCCGGCCGTTTTCCGCCATAGGAGGCCGATCGGCCGCGCCACGTTTCGCCCCTTCAGCTTGCGCGCGACGACTTCACTCCCTGCGCGCAGTTCCGATTGCGCATAAAGCGCCGGCAGAAACGTCGCGCCCATGCCCATACCGGTCATCTGACGGATGGCGTCGAGGCTGGTGCCTTCATAATCGCGAACGATCCGCGCGCCGAACTGCTCGCACAGGAGATGCACCTGATCATGGAGATGGAAGGCCGGGTTGAGCGAGAGAACTTCAAGGCCTTTAAGCTGCTTTACTGAAATTTCCTCTTGCTTAGCGAGTTCATGGTCCGAGGCGACGGCGAGATAAAGCGGTTCTTGAAACAGCGGCGCCTCGACGATGTCAGCCGACGCCGCCGGCAATTGCGTCAGAACAACATCATGCGTGCCGCCCAGCAATTCCTGTTCAAGATAACGCGGCTCGCTCTCGCGAATGTATAATTTCAAGTCCGGATATTCGCGGTGAAGAGTCGAAACGACGCGCGGCAAAAGATAAGGTCCCAATGTCGGTTTCGAGCCGAGCCGGATCGTGCCTTGCAGACCGCGCCGCGCGCCCGCGGAAAAGTCGACAATGCCTTGCAGCTCATCGGTGATGCGGCGCGCCCGCAACGTGATTTCGCGCCCTTCCGGCGTCATCGCGACGCCGGCGCGGCTGCGCTCGACAAGGCGCACGCCCAGCGCCTCCTCCAGATTGGCGATCTGTGCGCTTAAGGATGGCTGCGTGATGCCGCAGCGCTCGGCGGCGCGATGAAAGTGTTCCGTTTGCTCGATGGCCAGCAGGCACTGCAGTTGTTTGATCGTCACGTTTCCGGTCATTGCCGCCGCGCCCTTCAATTGGAATTTCCGATCAAGATAATTCGTTTAATCCGGTTTTCAATCCCAGAGTTTCGGCCATATTGGATGCAGTAAAGGAAAGGGTCCCGGTATGTTTGATTCAACGCCTTTGAAGCGGAACGGTTCGCGCGACTACAACGGAATGTCGCACGAGACGGCGCTGGCGCGCGCCGCTGATCGCCGCCGATCGCTGCGCAATCGACCCGCGCCGAGCGGCGAAGATCGCGTTTTTGATATCCTCGCTGTCTGGGACGAAGACGTCGTTGCCTTGCGCGAACAGGTCGACGTGGTCAGCAGCTGGGGTCCCTACGAACCCTTTGAATGCATCCCGCTGTTTGAAGGCCGGGACGGTCGGCGGCGCGTACTGTGCCGCTTTGTTTATCACGGCTCGACCTCCGATCATTTGACGCCGGATTCGAGAGCGCAATTCAAATATGCGTTGCTGAATTGCCTGCGACAAATCACCGATTGGGAAGATGTCGCCGGGCATAGCCATGTGGGCGCGGAGCCGGAATAGCGCCGCAGACATCGACAAAAAGACGCGTCATGCGCAGCGCGGCGCATGACAAATAACGGATCAGCCCTCAGGATCGTCGTCGAACGGTCCGAAAGGCAATTGATCCCTATACGTATAACGTAACGATCATATTGCGCCGCATGGCGTCAACGCCGGTTTAAGCGGCCCGCCCTTGCCTGAAACGCATAGGCGGCCCCGCGGGCAGGATAACGAAGAAGGAAGAACTAAGACCATGGCCAGAATTGTCGCCCGCATGCAGGATTTTCTCCGCCTGGAATCGAGCGCCGGCCTGCTTTTGATATTGGCGGCGGTGCTGGCGATGATCGCCAGCAACACGGCGCTCGCCGCCGGCTATGACGGCCTGTTGTCGACCATGGTCTCCATCCAGGTCGGCTCCTACGACATCACTAAACCGCTGCTGTTGTGGATCAATGACGGCTTGATGGCCGTCTTCTTCTTCCTCGTCGGGCTGGAAATAAAACGCGAGGTGCTGGAAGGCGAACTTTCCACCTTCGACAAAGCCTCACTGCCGATCTTCGCCGCTATCGGCGGCATGGTTGCGCCGGCGCTGATCTATGCCGGTTTCAACTGGAACAATCCGGAAACCATTTCGGGCTGGGCCATCCCGGCCGCGACGGACATCGCGTTCGCGCTTGGCTTCCTTGCGCTCGCCGCAGCGCGCGCACCGGTCAGTCTCAAGATTCTGCTGCTCGCCATCGCCATTATCGACGACCTTGGCGCCATCGCCATCATTGCGATCTTTTACACCGCGAACCTGTCGATGACGGCGTTGACGCTCGCGCTTGTCGGCATTGTCGGCCTGTTTGTGCTGAACCGCCTCGGTGTAAAACGCGTTGCGCCCTACGTCCTGATCGGCGCCATCGTGTGGGTGTTCGTTTTGAAATCCGGCGTCCATGCGACCCTCGCCGGCGTTGTCACGGCGCTCTTTATTCCGATTGCCGGAAGAAAATCCGAGTCGCAATCGCCGCTGCACCGTCTTGAGCATTCCCTGCACCCGTGGGTCGCGTTCATGGTGCTCCCGGTCTTCGCTTTCGCCAACGCAGGCCTGTCGTTCGAAGGGATTACGATGGAAGCCATGCTGTCGCCGGTGCCGCTTGGCATCGCCCTCGGCCTTTTCATTGGCAAGCCCGTCGGCGTGCTCGCAATGTCGTTCCTAGCGACGAAAGCCGGCCTCGCGCGCCTGCCCGCAGACATTAACTGGGCGCAGCTCGCGGGCGTCGCATGGCTCACCGGCATCGGCTTCACCATGAGCCTCTTCATCGGCGGCCTCGCTTTCGACAGCGCGGCGCTGCTCAACGAGGTCCGGCTGGGCGTGATCGCCGGCTCGATCGCCTCGGCGATCGCAGGCTGTTCGATTATCGCCGCCGCAACCAAGCGCAGCGGCGCGCCGCAACACGCCGCAACCGCCGCGGCGTAACGCGCCCGGCGACATTACAAGCCGTTCAACGTCAAGCGCCGCAGAAATGCGGCGCTTGCGCCATGTCCCGGCCCCAATTATCGACCAAGGGAGCCGATCATTGGCGCGAGGGCCCTCAAGCGTTGAGCGACGAGACCGAAAAAAGCGAAAGCAGCGAAAAGCCGCAATTTGACCCGTCAGGACTGAAAGCGATCGTCCTCGGGGCCATCGCCGATCTGCGCCGTGGCGCGGGCGCCCTTCGCAAACGGATGCTCTCGAAAAAGCCGCCGGCGAAACCGTCGCCCTACGCGGAAACGGCGAAATACAAAAAAGAGCCCGGCGAGGGACGCGCCTGGCGCGACTTCTGGGGCAGTATCGTTGCGTCCTTCGTTTCGCTGTCGATGCTCGGCGCCGCCGGCGGTCTTGCTTTCGCGTTTGTCGTAATGGCGCCGCGGGCGCCGGAAAATGTCGATCTGTGGAACGTCAACCGACAGTCGGCGATTGTCGTCCTCGACCGCAATGGCGAAGAAATCGCCTCGCGCGGCGCCCGTTACGGCGCGCAAGTCGACCCGATCGAACTGCCCGATTATTTCATCGACGCCATTCTCGCGACCGAGGATCGGCGCTTTTACGACCACGCCGGCGTCGATCTTCGCGGCGCCATTCGCGCAGCGACCGCCAATGCTAAGTCGGGCGCCGTCGTCGAGGGCGGCTCGACCATCACGCAGCAGCTTGCCAAGAACTTGTTCCTGTCGCCGGAACAGACCTACACGCGCAAGATCCGCGAAGCGCTGCTGGCGTTGTGGCTCGAAGGCCATTTCTCGAAAGACGAAATCATCTCGCTTTACATCAACCGGATTTATCTCGGCGCCGGCGCCTATGGGGTCGAATCTGCAGCGCTCACCTATTTCGGCAAGTCGGCTCGCGACGTAACGCTCGCTGAAGCGGCGATGCTGGCAGGCCTGCCCAAGGCGCCGTCGACCTATGCGCCGACGCAGAACCCGAAAGGCGCAGAACGCCGCGCCGGCGAAGTCCTCGACAATCTGCTGGAAGCGAACGCGATCGAGCCCTTTAACGCCCGCGAGGCGCGGCAGAACCCGGCGCAGATAATTCTCCAGAATACGGATAATGACCTCGGTTATTTCTTCGATTACGTCGCGGCGAAAGCAAAGGAGCTTGCACCCGCGGTCGCCGGCGACGTCATCGTCAAAACAACGATCGACCAGAAGCTGCAACGCGACGCGGAAGGCGCGGTCAAGGCCGGCCTTACTGTCGAGGCGCGCCTTAAAGGCGCCGAACAGGCCGCTCTCGTCGCTTATGATACGGACGGCGCCCTACGCGCCATGGTCGGCGGTCGATCCTACAAGGACAGCCAGTTCAACCGCGCAGCACAAGCAACGCGCCAGCCGGGTTCGGCCTTTAAACCCTTTGTCTATGTCGCCGCCATGGAAGCGGGCCTCAGACCCGGCTCGCGCTTTGTCGACCGGCCGGTGCAGTTCGGCGATTGGGCGCCGACCAACTACACCGACCGATATCGCGGCCCCGTCCGCCTGACCGAAGCGATGGCGCAATCGATCAACACGGTCGCCGCGCAAGTCACTCAACGGGTCGGCGCGAAAAAAGTTGCAGAGGCGGCGATGCGCTTTGGCGTTGAAAACGTGCCGGCGTTCCGCGCCATCGCGCTCGGCGCCGTCGATGTCAGGCTTGAGGATTTTACCGCCGCCTATCTGCCCTTCGCCACCGGCGGCGTGAAGCCGGAGCCCTACGCCATCGAATGGATCGAGACCCGCGACGGCGAGAAATTATACGAACACGACCCCGCGCGCGCCGAACGCGTGATGACCTCGGCTGTTTCAAAAAACATGACGCACATGCTCTATCAGGTCATTCACTCCGGTACGGGACGGCGCGCATCGCTCGGCCGTCGCCCCGCGGCCGGAAAGACCGGCACGACCAATGACTGGCGGGACGCCTGGTTTATGGGGTACACGGCGCAATTGACGGCGGGCGTCTGGGTCGGCAATGACGATTACCGGCCAATGGACAAAGTGACTGGCGGCTCCACCCCTGCGGAAATCTGGAAAAATTTCATGATCGCCGCCCATCAGGGCCTGCCAGTGGAACGGCTCGACGGCGCCTATCCGGCTGCAACTTACGCTGAGGAAAACTCGCTTTTGCGGTTTTACAACGACGTCTCGCGGGGTCTTACCCGCGTCGTGCGCGACGGCAATCCGCGCCGCAGCCGCTATCGCGATTAGGGGGAGGGTCGCATTCGCCTCGCACGAAAGTGACGGTTAACACGGCGGTGACAAAATTTAACCATTTGTTGAACCAAATCGGCGCCCATTTGGTGTCTAATATCCGCGTTACAGTCGAAGGACGAACGAAAAGAGTATCGTGATGGGTATGCAGATCGGGCCGAAGGCCATCGTCAGGGAAAAAATCCAGTATGGGTCAGGCGACGGACGGGGCGCCGCGCCGCGCGGCGAATATCATATTGAAGCGCGCGGCAGCTGCATCGGCCTTTGTGAATGCGACGGCGCATGCGACTTCACGCTGTCCTTTGATTCCTTTCAGCAACATGTCGTCGAAGGGCGCATCGCCATTCAGGGCTGATGCGAATTTGCGACGGCGACGTGTCGCCGAAAACGCACCGCCGCATCTCGGATGCTCACGCACGCGCGCCGTCGCGACGGCGCGCTACTCGGCCGGAATGAAATCGCGCGGGCCTTGCATGTGGATCAGTATCAGGCAGTCCTCTGGACCCCGGCAGCGATCGTCATGGTTTTCACCGCCGGCCTGGAAAGAATAAGAGCCCGGGGTCACCACGTGTTCCACGCCGTCATTGGAGGTGTGGACCCAGCTCCCCTGGATCGAAACGCCGTGATAATCCGTTGTGTGCCTGTGCCGAGGCGCCGCGCGTCCGGCCTCGATACGCACGATCATGCTGTAGGGGCCCGTGTTCCAGTCTCCCCATAGCAGGCCAAAATGCAGGCCCGGCGGGCCCGCTTCCCATTCAATGGCGTCAAAGCCGCGGGACGGGACCTCGGCGGCGGCGGCGCCCGAAACGAACGCCCCGGCAAGCAACGCCGCGCCAGCGGCGAAAAGCGATTTCTTCAGTCTAATCATGGGTTTCTCCTTAACAAGATTGGTTGTCGCCGGTTCGGTTGCGGTTTGTTGTTAGCCTCATCGTTTGATCCAACCGGGCCCGGCGCGGGCACACCTATCCACTGATGCGGCGCAGACAAACCATTGACGCCGAACAGGACTTGTGAGTTTTATTCACAAATGAATGACGTTGCCGCGCTTCAGCTCTTCGTGCGCGTCGTCGAGGCCGGCAGCTTCTCGGCGGCCGCGCGCGCCCTTGGCATGACGCCGTCTAACGTTTCCCGTCAGATCTCGCAGCTCGAAACGGACCTCGGCATGCGTCTGTTTCACCGCACGACGCGAAAGCAAAACCTGTCCGAAGCGGGCGACGTTTACTATCGCGCCGCCAAGCGCATCGTGACGGATATCGCGGCGGCGCGTGATGCTGTCGTTCAATTGGCGGATGCGCCGTCGGGAGACCTTCACATAACGGCGGAGGCCGACCTCGCCGCCGCCCTCATCGCACCAGTCTTGCCGGACTTTCTTTTCCGGTATCCGCAAGTCCAGGTGCGGCTTTCGATGTCGCCGGCGATTATCGACCTGGTCGATAGCGGCGTTGATCTCGCTGTCCGTGTCGGGCATCTCGAAGATTCAAGCCTGATCGCGCGCAGGATCGCGATGAGCCGATCGCAGCTTTACGCCAGCCCCCGTTATCTCGCCCGGAATGGCATACCGCTCCATCCAAAAGACATCGAACAGCATGACTGCCTTTCATTTCGTATTCGCCCGGGCAGAAAATGCTGGCGCTTCGAGACGGAAGACGGCGCGTTAGACGTGCAAATTGCCGGCCCGGTCAGTGCGGAAAGCCTGGTCTTTTTACGAGATATGACCGTCGCTGGATGCGGGATCGCCATGATCCCCATGTGGATGGCGCGCGAGGAACTGCGCAACGGAAAACTCGTACCGGTATTAAGCGATTTTCCTCTTATCCCGCCGCAAACGCCGATCAGCGCCGTCTATGCCCATAATCGCCATCTGGCGCCGAAGGTGCGCGCCTTTATAGATTTCCTGTCAGAGCGCGTGCGCGAGATTTGAACGCGGACAGAGCCAACGGTAAGCAGCGCGTAATCGAACGCCGATGGCGTGCAGGTTTTTAAACCCACGCCGGCGTCACGATTTAAGTCTCTCGTTAATCCAGCAACAACGCCGGTTCGTCTGCGCGCCGTTCCGGTTCGTCCGCGAGGCGCCATGCGCCGTACTCGTCCCTGCACGCAGCGCCTTTCCACTGATCGCGTTCAGCGCCCAGCGTCATGCGCTGCACGAATTCGCGGCAGAGCGCGGCCCGGCGGCGCGGACCGCCGGCGAGCTCAAGCTCCGTGCCCGGCGCCTTAATCATCAGCGTTTCAGAAACATAGCCGCGCACTGCGCCGTCATAAGCAACCAGCATCCAACCGTCGCGCACCGTCCGGCCGACAATTTCAACGCCGGCGCCGGACGGCAACATTTCCGCAACGCCGTGACTGGCGCCGGGCCCCAACCGGACGTTGGCGTTGCGGGTCAGGACGTAAAGGCCGAGATCCGTTTCAAGCACCGGCGCTAGGTCGATATTGGCGCGGGCGGCGGGCGTGCGCGCGGCTGGGTCGGTTTTGAGGTTGGCGAGCGACCATCCAGCCGGCGTCACCGCGCCAGCGGCGCGCGCGCCTCGCCAGCTTTTCGCCGCCCCGGAATCCATTGCATCGATGAACGCCGCGTCGAGCGCCCGCGCGTCGTCAGCCGACAAAAGGACGGACAGGCGCGACCCGCCGGCGAAATTTTCGTCGCCTGCGGACTGAAAATCGCCGCCGATAAGGGGAAGGCTTTCACAAGCCGAAAGCGCAGCGGCGCCAATCGCCAAGATCGTTAACCGAAAGCTACCCGCCATGCCAAACTCCTGTACGCGCTAGGGAAAACCGCCGCCGGCGACGATTTCTTTACCTCTCCTAAGCATACTCTAGCGCGCATGTGGAGGGCCTACTGACATGACTGCCGGCGCGTCGCGTCTTAAGCAACTCATTGCTGTCGCAAAAGAAGGATCGAGCGATAAACGCCGCGATCTGTTGCGCGAAATCACCGACGTCTTCATGACGACGCCGGACCGGTTCACCTCGTCGGAAATGCAGCATTTCGACGTCATCATGTCGCGCGTGACCGAACAGGTCGAAACAGCGTTGCGTCGGGAACTTGCTGAAAAACTCGCCGACGTGCCGAATGCGCCCGTGGGGCTTCTCCGCCAGCTCGCCCGCGATGAAATCTCCGTCGCCGAGCCGGTGCTTAAGCGGTCCGAGGTGCTGACCGAGGAAGACCTCCTCGGCATCATCCGCCAGCGCGGCCAGGAACACATGCACGCCATCACGAAGCGCCGCGAGGTGCCGGAGAAACTGACGGCGGAACTGGTCGCCCGCGGCGACGAGGAAGTGCTGGTGAGCCTTGCGGAAAATCAGGGCGCAAAATTCTCCGACGATTCTATGGAAAAAATCGTCGGCCATGCGCGTTCCATGAAGAGCCTGCAAAAACCGATGACGGAACGGTTCGATTTGCCGCCGAAGCTCCTGACAAAGATGTATTTCTTTGTTTCCTCGGCGCTCAAAAAAGAAATTCTGAAACGGTCCGACATGCTCGATCCCGCCCTGATCGACGAGGCCGTCACCGCGAACCGAAAAAAGATTTTGAAAACCGCCGTGCGCGATGCGAAATCGGAAGTGACGGCCGCACATCAGTTCGTTCAGGAAAAGGCGTCGACCAACCAGATCAACGAAAGCCTCCTGAAGGAACTGATGGAGATGAAACGCTCCACGGAATTCCTGCTGGCGTTTTCTCACGTCGTCGGCATCGATACGTCGACGGCGCAGGCGATCCTGAAGGACAAGACCTGGGAATCGCTGGCGATCGCGTGCCGCGCCGCTGGCCTTGAACGCGCGACATTCGCGAAGATTGTTTTCGGCCTGCAGAGCGACAACGTCGAACAGAACAAGGCGCTCCGCATTCTCGATCTCTACCTGAAGATCCCGCAGGAGGCGGCGGAACGAGTCATGCGGTTCTGGCGCGTGCGCTCACAGTCCGCGGCGGCGGCGGCAGCCGGCGACGCCCCGACCAGCCGCCGCCCGAAACTTCACGAAATCGGCCAGCGCGCCACGGCGTAACCCGCGCGGACGTTTCGGCAGGGCCGTTATTCGCTGAAAGGCGCGGCGCTCATGCATCGTTACTTAAACAGCCCTCCAAGAAATCGACGAAACATCGAACCTTGGCCGGCGTATAAAGGCGATGCGGAAATACGGCGTATAGCCCCATCGGCTCTTGTTCGAATTCCTCCAGGACAATTTCGAGCTTTCCGGCCGCCACTTCCTTTTCACACACAAAGAACGGCAAGCGGGTAACGCCGGCACCCGCAACCGCGAACGCAACCTCTAATTCTGCACTGTTGCATTTGGCTGAAAGCTCGACGCCAACTCTTATCTTTTCGCCGTCGGCGGTAAATTCCCACACGGACGGGTCGGCCATATAGGAGTAGCTTATGCATTTGTGGGATTTGAGATCGTCTGGGCGTTGCGGGCGACCATGCTTTTTCCAATAGGATGGCGCCGCAACGACGACGCCGCGGAAGTCGCCAAGTTTTCGCGCCACCAAAGCCGAATCTTGCAGTCTGCCGATACGGATGGCGACATCGATCCCCTCGCCGACGAGATCGATCATTCGTTCGTTGAATTCGATGTCGATTACGACGTCAGGATAACGCTCAATAAATGACGGCAAAATGCGCCGAAGATGGCTTAAGCCGAAACTGACCGGCGCGGCGACCCGCAAGGTTCCCGAGGGCGCAGCCTGCCCCCGCGTCGCTTCGCTCTCCGCTTCCTGCGCTGTTTCAACGATGGAACGACAACGTTCGAAATAGGCGCGGCCTTCATCGGTAAGGCTGATCGAGCGCGTCGAACGATTTAGGAGCCGCGCCCCAAGCCGCCCTTCCAGCTTCGTAATTTCCTTGCTCACATAGGAAGGCGTGTGGCCCAACCGTTTTGCGGCGGCGGTGAAACCGCCGCTTTCGACAACGGCTGTAAACACCGCAACGCCATCCAAAAGGCCTGAATTATAGCTCATTTGGAAATAATAATATGCAAAATAGACATATTATCAATATAATCACGCATAATTATTGATACCGGGTCATTGGAAACCGCCAAAGGGACCCGACCATGAAACTCCTCAATCTAGCCGCCGGCGCGCTGGCCGCGCTGACCTTCACCGCGGGATGTTCGAGCGCCGCCCCGTCGTCTGTTGAAATCAAGACCATCGACGGCGTTGCGCAATACCCGGACGGTTATCGCGGAACGCCTCATCGCGATCCCGACGAAGATCCATTTTTGTCGCCGACCAATTCGGCGCTGATCCTAATTGACTACCAGCCGCATATCCTGATGGGCGTTAGGAACATCGATCACGCCGACCTCATGAACAACACGACGGCGCTTATTAAGTCGGCGGTTCATTTCGACATTCCGATCATCTTTTCTCATGTGGGCGTCGGGCTAAACGGCTCACAGCCATTTATCGAGGAACTAAAGACCCTGGCGCCAGACGCTGTCATCATTGATCGCACCAACGTCAACGCCTGGGAGGAAAAGGAGTTTGTTGACGCTGTCAAAGCGACCGGCCGCAAGAAACTTATCATGGGCGGTTTGTGGACTGACGTCTGTTTGGCCTACCCGGCAATTGAAGCGGCGAACGCCGGGTACGACGTATACGTCCCTGAAGACGCCGTCGGTTCAATTACGCCACAATCCCATGAAAACGGCATGAAGCGTATGATCGCCGCGGGCGTTCATCCCGTCACATGGAACGTCGTGCTCGCCGAGCTGCAACGCGACCATGCGCGCAAAGAGACCGAAGAGGAAGTGACCCGCATCTTTCTCGAATACCTTTTCAAAATGGACCCCGATCAGGGTTGGCGATAGGAGACGCAACAATGCTCGGTATCGAAAAAGTCGACCACGTCGGCATTCGCGTTACGGACAAACAAACGTCAATCGATTTTTACGAAGGGCTTGGGTTTAAAACGCTGACCGATATTGGCTTCGAAAAAGGCCACCCTGTGATTATGCAGCATCCCTCCGGCGTCGTTTTAAATCTTCTGGGGCCGGCGACTTCCGGCGCGAAAGAAAATGTCCTCATGGATATTGAGGACAAGCACCCCGGCATCACCCACGTATCGTTCAAGATCGACTCGATGGAGGACGCCAAGACGTTTCTTGCGGAACGCCAGATCTCCTTGACCGGCGAATTTTCGTTTAAGGGTCTGCATGCGATCTTCATTCGCGATCCAGACAGAAACGTCATCGAACTAGACGCTTATGTCGGAGACGACCCCGAAACGAGAGCGGGGCAACCCAAAGAAACCATAGAGAGTTATCGCTCGCATCCAGACTAGCGGCGAACTCGCCGAGCGTCGCCACAATACGCTACGCGTCCCGTTGCTGGTTATCGTTCGCCAGCGTACGGGGCGCCCAACCCGGCCGCCCGAATACATACATCCAGACTTCGCCAAACGAGCGCGCCTTTTTCAAGTCGTCGAAAAACCGCGGCAGTTCCGAGATCCACACGACGAACGGATTGACGCTGTCAAAATCGCGCTTCAATCCATAGCGCGGTCGCTCTTCTTCCCGTTGATAGGTGCCAAAGAGACGGTCCCAGACGATCAAGACGCCGCCGTAGTTTTTGTCGATATATTTGTCATCGCAGCCATGGTGAACGCGGTGATTGGCGGGCGTGTTGAGGAACCCATCCAGCACGCCCAGCTTTCCGATAAGCTCCGTATGGATCCAGGTCTGGTATGCCAGCACGAACAGGATGCCGAAAAAGATAAGCGCCGGCGGAAAACCGACAAATATGAGCGGCAGATGGAAAATCGCCGAAACAACGCCTTCCAGAGGACCGAAGCGCACCGCAACGCTTGCATTCATATATCGCGATGAGTGGTGGACCGCATGTTGCGTCCAGAACACCCGCACCTCATGGGCGATACGGTGTTCCCAGTAATAAACGAAATCGCAGGCCAAAACGGCCAGCAACACGGTCCACGCGGTGATTGGAAAAGTCCATGTCACAAAGGCGTCGGCGATAAGAACATAACCCAGATAGGCGAGCGATAGTACGAAGGTTTCAATCAGCACGGACGGAATCTGCGTTGAGATGCTGGCGATCATGTCCAAATGACCGCGCCCTCTGAAAGACTTCGTAAAAAGGCCCTTGACGATTTCAATCGCCAGTATCGCGCCGCCGATCAGAAAAAATACGCCGTCAACATCAGCGCCAAATTGTTCAATCTGTTCGGGCGTCATTATTTTGTCTTCCCAAGTCCAGTGGTGAGCGTGCGCCATGCGAGCGCCGCCGCTTGCGCGTGGGTCGTTTCGCCCGATTTGACGCTTTCCCAGGCGGCGTAAAGCAAATGGTCGAAGGCCTGCGTGATCCAATCCGTTGGAACGGCGCGATCAAAGAGGCCTTCGCGTTTCGCCTCTTCAACCATGTCGCGGGTCTCATCCATCTGGCGCTCGAACGCGGCGGCGATTTCCGGGTCGTTGTCGACGGGCTCGCCCGCCAGAAACCCCTGCCGGTCGCCAAGCGGTATCAGCGCCGTCAACGCGAGCCGCAGGGCGTCGCCGTAGGACTGCGCCTTTTCGCAGGCCGCTTCCGCCGCGTCGTCCATCTCTTCAATGGCGGTGAGGGCCAGGGCGCGAACGAGATCCTCGCGGCTTGCAAAATGACGATGCAGCGTCGCGCGGCCGACGCCGGCGCGTTCTGCGACTTCTGACAGGGCCGCGCTCGGATCGCGGCTCAGAACGTCAAAGGCCGCTTCAATGATGGCGTCTTTGGCGGGGGGGCGAACAGGTGTTTGCATGAGACATATATGTCTCATATGAGACGAATGTCAATAGCGCTCCACGGCGATGATAAGCGACCGACGCCCCGGCCCTTATCGCCCGAAACTTCACGCAGTCGGACAGCACGTCGCCAGTTAAACACACTCACATGTATTATTGCGTGGAATCCCTCGTCTGAAGCGAAACACGAGGCGGGCTGCGCCATACTGTCAAGTCTGCTACTCTGGCCAAAAAGCGAGGGGACTTGGCGGATATATTCGTCTCATACGCTCGCGCCGACAGCGAGAAGGTCGAAATGCTTGCCGCGCAACTGGCAAGGCACGGCTTTTCCGTTTGGTGGGACCAGCATATCCAGTTCGGCGCTGAATTTGCGAGAGACATTGAAGCAGAACTTGACGCCGCGAAAGCCGTCATTGTCTGTTGGTCGGCGGCGGCGAAGCAATCTCGCTGGGTCAAAGATGAAGCGAGCGCGGGGGCCGAGGCCGGCAAGTTGCTTACACTGACGCTCGATGGAGAATCTCCGCCTATCGGCTTTCGGCAATTCCATTGCGCAGACTTCACGCGCTGGCGCGGCAATTCAGATGATCAAACATTTCAGAAATTTATCACGGCGGTAAAAGCGCGCGTCGCTAACGAAAAAAGTCCGTTACAGCTGATAAAGATACGCAACAAAACTTGGACCGACAAACTCCTGAAGCCTGTCCCTATCGCCATCGCCGCGATTGTTATGCTCGCCGTAGTCGGCCCGCTCGCCTGGTTCGCAAACGGCGACCGTGACGCACAATCGACCGTCGAAAACAGCCTTCAGGGGACGCCGCGAATCGCGGTGGCGCCGATCAAAGTCATCGGCGATAATTTCGCGCTAACATCTGTGGCTGCCGCTTTGCGAGATGAAATCGCATCCGGACTGTCTAAATTTTCTATGCTGGCGGTCGCTGCTCGCGGTCATGAAGCAAATGCGTCGTACCGCCTTGATGTGACGATGCAAAAATCAGACGACACGTTGCGTATTACGGGGCGGCTGCTAAACCTTTCGAGTGGTGAAGAAGTTTGGGGCGTAGGTTACGACCGTGAGACAACGGGCCTATCAGCCTTGGAAATACAGGCCGATTTGACCGATCATCTCGTTGCGTCGGTAGCCGATCCTTACGGCGGCCTCATGCGCGACCTTCATGCGCGAATCGATGCAAAAGATCCGACCACGTTGACGCCCTATGAGGCGCTTTTGCGGCTCTCGCTCTATAATCAACGCCTGAGCGCCGAAGATCACTTAATTGCGCGGAGTGCGCTGGAACGTGCTGCTGAAATCACGCCGAATAGCGCAGACGTCTGGGCGGCCTTGGCGCAAATTTACAATGACGAGTACAAATTCGGATTCAATGAGCTGCCTGACAGCCGAGAACGGGCGTTGGCGGCTGCGGAACGCGCCCTAGCGATCGATCGGAACAATGCGTTTGTGCATTTGAAGCTAGCGGAAGTGTATTTCTTTCGACAAAATTTGAGCGCCTTTAGAGCTGCCGCGGAACGCGCAATCGAACTCAATCCGCGCGATTCCGACGCGCTCGCCCAAATCGGCGCCTGGATGGGATACGCTGGCGATTGGGAGCGCGGCGTTGCGCTAACGGAACGGGCAATTACGCTGAATCCCAATCATCCGGGATGGTATTGGTTCATACTATTCTTCAACGAATACCGGCAGGCCAAATATGAAACAGCGCTTGAATTTGCGCAGCGCGTCAATTTGCCGGACTATCACGCCGCGGCGTATATCCTGGCGATGACACACGCACAACTTGGCCAAATACGCGAGGCCGAGTACGCCGCTGAGCGATTCCATGAACTATGGCCGGGCGATCTTGCGACTTATAAAACGCGTCAACTTGATTCCTGGTTATTTGCGCAGCCGGAATTGACGGCGCAAATAATTGAGGGATTGCAGAAGGCGGGACTTGAGTTCAGCGAAGATGCGCCTTGAAGATAGGCCGTCCGCTATTCAACATTCCAGACGGACTAGTCCAGAAACGCGCGGCCGTCCCGGTCCTCGATTTCGACAATCCAGAGATCGGGATCGATGGCCACTTCCTTTTCCAGCCATCTGTCTACGCGCTGTTCTGATTCATCCGTAAGCGTATCATCTTTAAACGGATCGCGCCAGATCAGATTGCCGTCGAGATCCCGGCTCTGCACGTAAAGCTGCGCCGCGCCAGGCCCGACGTAAACCTTCACCGCAACGGCCCCGGCGTCAGGGTCGCCCTTCCGCACCACAGTCGCAAACGCGCCGGCGCCGCGCGCGCGGCGCATATGGGCCGTAACGCGGATCTCGGTTTTGAGACGCGGTTCAGTCATCAAAATGGTCGTAGGACGAAACCGCCGACAACGCTACGCAGCGTTCGCAGCGCGCGCGCGTTCAGCCCGGAAGGCGTTAACGCGGTCGAGCTGGCTTTGAATATCCCCCATCGGCGCCGCGACGGCAGTCTTTTCCGAAATCGGGGTGGTGAGGCGCGCCGTGGTGCCGGCGCCCGGTTCCGATGTGATATGCAGCGTCCCGCCATGAAGGCGCGCAAGTTCAAACGCCAGAGAAAGCCCAAGGCCGGAGCCGCCGGCGCCGCGCACCCCTTTCCTGTGGGTGTCGGAATAACGCCCGCCGAGTTTCGCCAGCACGACCTTATTCATGCCGACGCCGGTATCCTTGACGATAAATTCAAGATCGCCGCCCTTCATGCGAACGGCGAGCGCCACTTCGCCTTCATCGGTGAATTTAACCGCGTTCGAGAGAAGGTTGACGAGGATTTGCCTGACGGCGCGCGCATCCAACATCGCTTCGGGCAAATCATCCTCGATTGTCACTTTAAATGCGAGGCCGGCCTTATCAGCGGCGCCGCGGATCATTGCCGCGCATTCCTCAACGATTACGGCCGGGCTCACGGGCGCCGGCGAGATCTGATAGTGGCCGGCGCGTGTTTTGGCGTAATCCTGCGCGGCGCTGATGAGAGCGCTTAAATGCGCGCCTGACGCATGGATGTGATTGACATATTCAACGTATTTTCGCGCGCCAAGAACATCGGCGCCCAAGGGGCCAAATGTCTCTGAGCGCATGGCGTCGGCGAATCCGATGATGGCGTTAAGCGGCGTTTTCAGCTCATGGGCGAGATCGCCGATAAGATCCGAACTGATATCCGCGCCGTCCTGTTGCGGCTCGGCGGCGACTTCTTCATGGCGGCGACGCCGCGTCTGGCGAATCAGCGCTGCGAGGCGGCCCCGTCCCAGCGGTCGAATCGTGATTTCCGACGGCGCGCCGGCGCGGCGCACCCGCAGCAGCGTGAACTCGACCGATAGCTGAGACGGATCTGCGTAAATGCCGCGCTCGCCCGCCTGCTCAAAAGCAGCGCGCACCGCCGCCCGGTCGTCCCGCGCGACAAAATCAAAAATTGATCGGCCGACAAGATTGCCGGCGGCCCCGATAATGTCGGACGCCGTCGGAGAAACAGCCAGGATCACCCCGTCATCATACAGCGTTGCGACAATATCCGACGGCCCGCCGCGCCAGACCGGTCCGCCGGCGAATCGGTCGGCAAGACGGCGAACGAGGGCGAAGGGGCGAAATTCGGGCAATTCCGGTACGATTCCTGCTTGGTAAACGGCGCGGAAATTTACGAGATCGACAGATTCGTTAACGCCCCTTCACCTTGCCCGGATTGTCGTTAATAAATGCTAAAGACCCATAAATGGCGGAAATTAGGGGCGTCGGCGTACCACCGCTCGCTTTTGTTTCGAAATTAGCCATACTCTTTGACCGCAGGTTAAAAGATGGGGCGGTACTGTGGCAGGGCCTTGCTGACGGGGCTTGAAAAGGAACACTCGGGAGACTTTGCCAATGTTGCGTACCGCAATTGCTCTGACGCCGCGCCGCAAATCGGGATTTGCGATCGCCGCGGCGGTCGTCGCCGGCTTCGCCGCGACCGCCGTATCCGCCGACACGCTTGCACAACCAAAAGACACATCGCTCGAACGGGCCGCCGCCGATTACATTCGCTTCCGCGAAGACGTGGCCGCCGTGGAGGCGATGCCCTTCGACAACGCTAATGTCACGCGCGAAGCTCACCGGCGCCTCGCCGCCCATGAACCGGCCGGGATCGCCGGCGGTTGGGTTGCCTACGCGGCGCTGGTCGCCGCCGACACGCCGGAATTCGCCGCGGCGCTGAAGAAAGAACTCAAGAAAAAGCCGAACCGCCGAAAAGGCCATCTCGGCGGCCATGACGGCCTCCTTTCCAATCTGGCGCAGGACCCGAGCTTCGCCAGAAAGCTGCCCGGCGCAAACAAAGCCATTGCCTCGGTGCTTTCCATGACGGCGCGCGATGGCGCCCGGATCACGGCGCTTGGCGAGGCCTTCAAAACGCAAGCCTATGCGATGCAAAAAACGAAATGGGGCAAGCAGCGGATTTCATCGAGCCAGGAACGACTGAAGGAAGCGGCGAAATACGGCCGCGGCCGCGGCGCCGCGCCGGCGCCCGCTTTCGATCACCAGGCTGACGGCGGGGTCATTGCCCCGGCGCTCGCCAGCGCCTCGAGCGAATGGTCCGCCGACTGGGGGAAATCTGCGCCCGCCGGTCGCATGAGCGAGGCCAATGCAGAAGTCATCATGGACCGCATCCTCAATCTTGCGGCGCGTTATTCAACGAATTCGCTGAACCCGAAAATCGTCAGCGTTTATGCGAAAAACAACAAGTCGCAGCGTTGTCTGGAAATGTCGAAACTGACCCTCGACCAGTGTATCGCCGCGACGCGCACGCCTTATGAAGAAGCGTTCTGTCTCGGCGAGCACGCGCTTAACGACATTGCGTCGTGCACGGGCTGGGTCGGCGGCCCGTCGTCAAGCTAAGGTCGGCGCAGCCAACCATCACCGCTGAGAGAGCGAACCAAGGAAGAAAGCCCGGCCGCCGCGCCGGGCTTTCTTTTTTTGCGGCCGGTAGGCTTTCAAAACCGCCCGCCCCACGCACCCCTCGGGATCCCGGCGAGTAAGGCTTGTTCCGCTGCGCATTCGCAACTATCTCCGAGCGATGACGGGTTTTGACGATATCCGCGCGGATTTCGAGTTCCTAGACGACTGGGACGAGCGATATAAATACCTGATCGATCTCGGCCGCGCCCTTGCGCCCTATCCGGATACGCTCCGCGACGACGCGCATAAGGTCAAGGGCTGCGCCAGCCAGGTGTGGCTTCATGCCGATCGCACAAATGGCGCCGTGAATTTTCAGGGCGATTCCGACGCCCATATCGTCAAGGGTCTCGTCGCGCTGCTGATCGCTCTTTATTCAGGGAAATCGCCGACGGAAATTACCGACCTCGATCCCGCCGCGGCGCTGAAACCTTTTGATCTTGAAAACCACCTGACGCCGCAGCGTTCCAACGGGCTTCATTCGATGGTTAAGCGGATCCGCGAGATCGCGGCCGAAGAAACGGCAAAGTGTTAACGGCCGCGAACAAAAATATCCGCCACGCCGAAGCTTTTTCTGACGCCAGCCTCCCCGGCCCGAAACTCACTGATCCGTTCGCGTAGCTGTTTCTCCATATACTCCAGTTGCATGTCGAATATCGGGCTGTCTCGCCGGTCCTCAATGTTCGTGCATGAGTGGCTGACGGTGGTGCGGCTTTTTTTGAAATACGTCGCAACTTCATTGAGCGTCAGCTGGCCAACCACATGGGCGAGATACATGGCGCTCTGGCGGGCGAGCGCCAAATGGGTGTCACCGCGCGGTTCATCAAGCAATGCTGCATGCGGCAGCCCGTTCGCTTCGCAGACGACCTCTTTTGCAAGCCGGGCGATGACCCGGCACGTCCGATCGGAAAACGCGCCCTTACTGAACGGCATTTTTTGCCTCCCTGGCGCACTTCTCGCAAACGGCGGAAAATCCTCCGTACGCCGTATAATAAGACTTGATTTAAAGTTGAGGATAAGTTTGCAAACGCCGTTGACGTTTGCTTAAGGCTTAACCTTAACCCAGCTCGTTTCGTTGCTACGCGAAGAAAGCGATGACGAGAACGAATCCCAGCAATATGGCGGTCCACAGGGCCATGAAGCCGATCGGCCAGGACCGCGCCATCTGCCCTTCGGGCCCGTGCACAGCGTAAATCCGCTCCATTATGGCGTGCATGCGGCCGGTGAAAATCGCCCATAAGGCGTTAAATGTCGCGCCAGACGCACCAACGACCCAGCCCGCAAATGCGCGCCCCGGTACGCGATAAAACCAGTCAGTGTCGAGATTAGTGGACGGGACTTCGGGCGGATACCACTTGATCAAAATTAGCACGGCAAAAGCGAGGACCGCCCAGAGAAGAAGCTGTAGTTGCTCCACAACGTGATACGCCGAATAGGGATGATAGCCGGCGATCGCATTCTGATCCGGCAGCAGCGCGTATAGCGGATCGGGATAGACGCCAATACCGATGCATAGAGCGCCCGCCACGCCCATAGCGATGAGCATCTGCGGCGGCGCCTCGGCCGGGCGTTTGCCGCTGTCATGGGCAAAGAACGTAAAGTACGGAATCTTGATGCCCGCATGTTCGAGAACGCCGGCGGATGCGAACAGGAGAACGAGCCAGATCCAGAAAAGATGTGCGCCGCCCGCGGCATCGATAATGAGCCCCTTGGTGACGAATCCTAACGTCCCCGGAAAGGCCGAGATCGACATCGCGCCGATGATGCACAGCCCCATGGTGATCGGCATGGTCCGGTAAAGCCCGCCAAGCTCCGTCGCTTTTGACGTGCCGGTGCGGAACATCGCCGCGCCGAGCGCCATGAACAGGAGGCCTTCGAAGATGATGTTGCCGAAAGCGTAACCGGCCGCGCCATTGATGGTCCCAAGGCCGATGGCGCAGACCATAAATCCGACCTGGTTGTTGATCGAATAGGTGAGAACTTTTCTGAGGTCGTTTTCGATGAGCGCGAAAAAGATCGGGAAGATCGTCATCACCGCGCCGATATAGATGAGCTCGCTCTGGCCTGGAAAACCCCGCGCCAGCGAATAGACGGCGAGCTTGGTCGTGAAGATCGAGAGAATGATTGCGCCGGTGATGGTCGATTTCGGATAAGCGTCCTGCACCCAGTTGTGGAGAAGCGGAAACGCCGCCTTGATCCCGAATGCGAGCAACATGACGAGGGCGGAGAATTTGACGACGCCTTCGCCGTCGCGCAAGCCGATGAAGTCAAAGGCGAGCGATCCGGTTTCGCGATAGAGGAGGACGACGCCGCCGAGGAGCAGGACGCCCGACAAAACCTGGATCGAAAGATAGCGCATGCCCGCGAGGTAAGTGACGCGGGTTCCTGGCGCCCAGACGAGAAAGACGGACGTGATAGCGGCGATTTCCCACCAGATAAAGAGCGTGATGAGATCGCCGGCGAGGACGCCGCCGAGCGCCGCGGCCGGATAAGCGAGCGTTGCAAAATTCTGCGCCCGGTCCCGCTGACCCCAGGCGTAAATAATGTTGAGCGCGGCGGCGATGTGAAAGACGACGGCGAAAATGCGTGAGAGCGGATCGAGGCGCAGGGTCGTCAGGGTTTCGCCGAAGACGTCGATGCGGCCGTATTCGCCGAGGCCTAGCGTATAGAGTTTGATTGCGGAGAGCGCCGTCGCGATGAGAAGGATCAGGCTCGCAAGATGGCGCGGCGCCGCGACCGTGATCAATGCACCGACAGTGAGGATGACCGCCGGATTCTGAACAAAAACGTCAACGAGCGCCGTCATCCCTATTCGCGCTCCTCATAATAGTCTTCCTTGCGGCCGACGAGCTTGCGCAAATGCTGACCCGCAAGGACGATGAACATGAAGGCGAGAAAACCGTAGACGGCGAAGAAAACCGGGAAGCCTTCAGCGGCGAAGTGCGGATCTTTTTTCTGAAAAGCGGGCACGAAGCCCGCAAGCGCCGACAAAACGCAAGCGGCAATCAGTACGCCGAGAAAGAGATTACGAAAGCCCTTCTTATCGGCCCAGCCGGGTTTTTCGTCAGGGTTGTGGTGGTGGTCGTCAGACATTTATCCCATCTCCGCGATCAGCGGCGCCAAATAATTGTAAAGCGGGTCGGCGCAGAAAAAGAAGATGAACGCGCCGGCCGCGGTCAGCATCGGCGGCAGGACGCAGAGCAATGGCGCTTCCTTGAGAGCGCCCCATTCAATGCCTTTGCCGCCCGCCCCTTGCGCCTTCGCACCCCCTTCGGCGGGTTCAAGGTAAAATGCGCGGACGGGGATCGACAAAAGATAGATAACGTTGAGGATCGACGAGATCATCAGCACAACGATGATCGCAATCTGGCCAGCATCCGCGGCCCCTAGCATCAGAAAGAATTTGGGCCAAGACCCGCCCATGGGCGGCAGGCCGATGATCGACATGGCGCCCAGGAAAAAGGCGCCGAAGGTCCAGGGCATGACGCGGCCGAGGCCGTTCAGCTCCGAGACCAGCGTCTTGTGATGGGCGACGTAAACGGCGCCGGCGCACATGAAGAGCGTCATCTTGCCAAGCGCGTGGGCGGCGATCTGCGTCGCCCCGCCCATGACGCCCATGGAGGTTGCGAGCATGGCGCCCAGCGTCACATAGGAGAGCTGCGAAACAGTGGAATAGGCGAGCCGCGCCTTTAGATTGTCCTGGTTCATGGCGATGAGGGACGCGAGGAGGATTGAGCCCGCGGCGATCCACATGAACGGAACGCTGGCGCCCGTATCGCGCAATAGGTCGACGCCGAAGACATAGACGGCGACCTTGAGGATCGAAAAGACACCGGCTTTCACGACCGCAACGGCATGCAGGAAGGCGGAGACCGGCGTTGGCGCGACCATGGCGTTCGGCAGCCAGGGATGGACCGGCATCAGCGCCGCCTTGCCGATGCCGAAGGCGTAGAGGCCGAGAAGCACCCCGACGAGCGGCCCGGCCGCGTCTACATGCTGGCTTAAAATGCCGCCGCCGACGAACTCGGTTGTTTCCGCAATGGCGTATGTCCAGACGATCGCGGGCAACAGCAATCCGATCGACGTCGCCATCAAGACGCCGAGATAAATGCGCCCGCCATTGCGCGCTTTGTCGTCGCCGTAATGGGTGACCAGCGGAAAGGTCGAGAGCGTCAGGACTTCGTAAAAGATAAACAGCGTGAAAAGGTTCGAGGCGTAAGCAACGCCCATGGCGGCGGAGATCGCCACGGCGAAACACATATAGAACCGCGTCTGATGCTGCTCATTATGGCCGCGCATATAGCCGATGGAATAGAGCGAGTTGACGAACCATAGGCCCGACGCAATGACGCCGAACATCGCTCCCAACGGTTCGGCGCGAAAGCTGAGCGGCAATCCTGCAATCACCTCAAAGATGAAAATTTGCGGCGTCTCGCCATTGCCGACGGCGAGAAAGACCGTGACGCTCAGCACCAGGAGCAATGCGGCCGTGATGAGCGTCGCGCCTTCGCGTAAATTCGGCGATTTGTCGAGGAGCCAGATCGCAAGGCAGCCCACAAGCGGCAGGCCGACGGCGGCGGCGAGGGCAAACGAGGGAGAGATCATGACGCGCCAGCTCCCGCCATGAACATCAGGGTTTCAGCGGCGCGCGACGCGAGCCCGCCCGTCAGCTCCGTATGCAGGCCGAAATAGATATTGGCGAGGACGAGGAACCACATGGGGATCAGCATGGAAAGCGGCGCATCCTTGGCCGGGATGGCGTATGGCCCCTCCTCCGCCGGTTCACGCAGCAGCATCAGCTCGACGATGCGCCCGATATAAAGAACGGCGATGAGCGACGAGGCGACGATGAGAAAGCCGGCATACCAGTGCCCCGCCGCAAAGGACGCCTGAAGCAGGTACCATTTGGAGACAAACCCCACCGTCAACGGCACGCCGATCAGCGACAGGCCGGAAATGATGAACGCCCAGGTCGTAAACGGCATGCGCTTGCCAAGGCCGGCGAAGGCCTGGATCGAATGGCTCCCGGCGCGCAGGACGACGCAGGCGACGGCCATGAACAGCGCGCCTTTCATCAGCGCATGATTGAACATGTGGACAAGGCTCGCCGACAGCCCTTCGACCGTGCCGAAGGAAATCCCGAGCAGCATGTAGCCGATCTGCCCGACCGAAGAATAGGCGAGCATGCGTTTGACGTCGTCCTGGAAGACCGCGACCAGCGAGGCGATGAACATGCCGGCGAGCCCCAGCGGCAGGAAGACCCAGGTGAAGGCCGCGCCCAGAAACTCAAACTGGAAACCGAACACCGTGTCGATGAACCGGATCATCACATAGACCGCGACCTTCGTCGACGTCGCCGCGATAAAGGCGGAGACCGCCGACGGCGCATAGGTGTAGGCGCCCGGCAGCCACAGATGCATCGGGAACATGGCGAGCTTCAGACCGATGCCGACGACAATGAAGGCAAAACCGGCGTCGATGACGCGACTCGATTTGCCGACCAGCTGGTCGTGCAGGTCCGCCATATTGAGCGTGCCGGTCGCCTGATAGAGAAGCCCGACGCCGATGACGAAGAAGGTCGCGCCGATCGTTCCCATGATGAGATAGTTGAACGCAGCGGTCAGCGCCCGCCGGTCGCGGCGCGCGCCCATGGCGACAAGGGCGTATGTCGACAGCGAAGAGATTTCGAGAAAGACGAAGACATTGAAGGCGTCGCCGGTAATCGTGACGCCCAGGAGACCCGTCAGGCAGATCAGAAGCGCGCAATAAAAGAACGATGACTGACGTTCGTCGATCTCAAGCTGCACCGAGCGATAGGCGAAGGGAAAGACTGTCGCCGCAATGCCGGAGACAAGGAACAGGACAAGCGCATTGGCGAGATCGATGCGGTACTCGATGCCGAGTGGCGGCGCCCAATCGCCAAGGCGATAGGAAATGACGCCGGCGTCCTCGACCGCCGCCAACAGAAATGCGCAAGCCGCGAATGTGAGCCAGCTAACGAAGGTCGCCCAGGCCCATGGCGCGCGGCCCTGGGGCAGGAGCATCGCGAACGGCGCCAGCACGAGCGGGATGACGACGGGCAGAACGGGCAGTTGCGCGGCGAAGTTCATGCGCGCGCCCCCGCCGCCTCGGCCCGCTCACGCGCCGCGTCGCCGAACTCGGCGACATTGTCCATCGCTTCAAGCTCGTCTTCCTCGATCGTGCCATAGGCTTCGCGAATGCGCACGGCGAGAGCGAGCCCCACCGCCGTGCCGGCGACGCCGACGACAATGGCGGTGAGTATCAGCACATGGGGCAGTGGGTTGGTGTAGATGACTTCCGAGTGATAGGCGGCCGCTTCAACGACGCCGTGTGCGGCGTCGGTTGTGATCTCGATGCCCTTGGATGCAGATTTTCCCGCATCGATAAGTTGTTCATTGGCGAGCTTTCCCGCGCCGTCGGGCGCGGCATGCAATGACTCAAGATCGGGCCCGGCGTCGCCGGTAATGGCGCCCTCATCGAGTTTCAGTTCATTCGCTGCGGCCTTCAGGTCGTTGGCGCCGAGATCGTTTTCGATTTTCGCATGGATCGACGCGCCGGCGTCTTCGGCATGATCCGCGGCGGCGCCGTGGCCTTCATCCGCGCCGTGGGCGCCTTCGTCACCATGCCCGCCTCCGTGATCAAGCTCGTCGCCGATATAGATCGGCGCCGTGCCGCCGGCGACCTTGCCGATGGTAATGTAGAAAATGAAAACGCTCGTCTGGAAAATATTCAGGCCAACGATTTTCTTGACGAGGTTGCCGCGCGCGAAAACGGTATAGAGCCCGATCATCATCAGGACAATGACGATCCAGTAGTTGTATCGTGCAATGACGAATTCGGTCCAGCTTTCCACGGGCGCCCCTACCAGTCTTCCTGATCGATGTCGGGCTCGCGGCCGGTGAATTGGTAAAAGATGGTCAGCATGGTCGACGCCACGGCGACGCCGACCCCCCACTCGACCAGCAGGATGCCGTAATGTTGACCGGCGTGATGGGTCGATTCCGGATCGATCTGATCGTAGCCGAGGAAATTGCCGCCGAGCAGCATGGTTGCAACCCCGGTGCCGGCATAGAAAAGAACGCCGATCACCATGGCGACAATCAGCGCGCGCGGCGGCAGCACTTTCTTCGTTTCCTCAAGGCCAAAACAGAAAGCGTGCAAAATAAACGCGACGGCGAAAATAACGCCGGCCTGAAAGCCGCCGCCCGGCCCGTAATCGCCGTGAAACTGCACATAAAGCGCGAAGAGGATAATCGGTGCAAAGAAGATTTTCGTTGTCACTTTTAGGATGAGGCGATCCATCATGGGCTCTCCTCGTCAACGTCGGAAACTTCGCGCCCGCCCCTCGCCGAGCCCACGCCAAGCAGGAGGAGAACGGCGAGCCCCGCCGTGAACACCACCAGCACTTCGCCCAGCGTATCAAAGCCGCGGTAGCTCGCTAAAACTGCGGTGACAATGTTCGGCACAGCGATGTCATTCGGCGTTTCCTCCACATAGGCCTGCCCGACATAGGAATTCGCCGGCGCGTTAGGATCGCCGAACGCAGGCATGTCGATGGTCGCGTAAATGAGCGCTGCGCCGGTCGCGAACACCGCGAGTCGCGCCACAGGCACGCGGCGTGATTCGAACGGTTTTTCTCGCCGCGCCGTTAAGAGCATCCCCGCCAGCATCAGAACGGTCGACACGCCGGCGCCCACAGCTGCCTCCGTAAAAGCGACATCGACTGCGTCGAGAGAAACAAAAAACGCCGCCGACAGCAGCGAATAGATCCCCGACAGCATGACAACCGCGAATAAGTGCCGTGAACGAAGCATGGCGACGGCAACCAAGAGCAGCATGGTCAACAGCGAAAGGTCGACCAGGAGGATCGGCGAGACTTCGTATTCGTACCCGTTTGTCACTTGCCGTCCCCGTCATAGCGAAGATCGGGCCCTTCCATCGGGCGGAATCCGGTCATCCAGGCGGCGTGCGCAACGGCGTGCGTGGCGACGGGCGAGGTAAACCCCAGAAAGATCGCGATGAAGACGAGCTTGGCGAATATCAGCCAGCCTTCGCTTTCATATTCCGGGCTGAACGCCTGCAACATCATGGCGAAGATCATGAGCTCGGCGCCGGCCGTGTCGGTGACGCCGACGCCGTGCAGGCGCGTATAGAAATCCGGAAAGCGTACAATGCCGAGCGCGCCGACAACGACGGCCGCGCCGCCGATAAGGAACAGCGCCCAGGACAAGACGTCGCGCACGAGATCGACCATGACCGGATCAATGCTCATGACGCCTCGCTTCCCGACGGCTTCGTCGGGCGCGGTTCGGCCGGCGCGCCTTTCGGCTGGCGGTAGGAGAAAAAGCGCAGAATGGCGATGGTCGCGGCGAAATTGATCAGCGCATAAAGGAGCGCAATATCGAGAAAGTCAGGCCGGCCGGTTAGAAATCCCATGAGCCCGATCAACAGCACGGTTTTCGTGCCGAAGGAATTGCCCGCCAGCACCCGATCGTAAAGCGACGGTCCGGCGAAGGCGCGCACAAGCGCCAAAACCATGGCGGCGATGATGGCGGCGGTGGCGGTTGCAAACATCGCCTCAGCCCCCTCGCTCGGCTTTGGCGACGCGTTCGCCCATGGCGCGAATGGCGTCGACGTCGGAAAGCTCTTCCGTAAGCCCGTGCACGAGAATCTCTTCTTCGCGCAGATCCACCGTCACCGTGCCAGGCGTCATGGTGATGGAGTTGCCGAAGGTGACTTTGCCAACGGCGGTGCGGGGCGGGTTCGGGACGAGAAACAGTTTCGGGGAAAGTTTCGGCTTCACCGCGAGCGCCTGGCGGGCGACGATGAGATTAGCCTTGCCGATTTCGGTAATCAGCCAGACCCAGTACCCAAAGATTCCGGGGATAACGCCGCCCGGGACGCCTTCCGCGTCAAGTACGCGAGCGCGGTGGGCGAGCCATGTGGCGAAGCCGACCGACCCGACGCCAAACGCGAGCAGGAGCGGTTTGTCGAAAAACCCGGAAAGCAACAGCCACAGCGCCGCCAGCGCAACGACCATAACGAGAATACGCCCCATCGCCTTTTTTCTGCACCCTGTCTGGCGCACCCCGCCCGGCGGCCGACAGGCCGACGGCGAATAGCGCATTCTTGGCGGAGTACGCCCGCACGTATCAGCGATTGCCGCAACCGGGAAACGGCGCCGCACCTGGCGCCGGTCCCGCCCGCAGACTTTGAGGCCTGCGCAGCGGCGAATTCAGAACCCGCGCAAATCTCGCAGATTTTTTGCGGAAATCAATGGGTTGAGGCTGAAAAAGCAGGCCCGGCGGCGGTGGTAATGACGCGGCGGCGCGCGAAGGCGCGCGCATTATGATTCGACCGCTTTCGCACCCGCGCGCGAAGGCGCGCGCATTATGATTTGACCGCCTTCGCGGTCGGGGGCGTCGGGCGGGCGGTTTGGTCCCATTTTCCGAACATCTCTGTCAGCGCAGCCTGTTTGATCGGCTTGGCGAGGAAATCATCCATGCCGGCGTCGGCGCACTTTTTCCGGTCCTCGTCGAGTACATGCGCCGTTGTCGCGATGATTGGCGTGCGCTCGAGATTTTGAGTCCGTTCGATCTCGCGAATTTGGCGCGTCGCCGCCAAACCATCCATGACCGGCATAGACAGATCCATCAGGACGAGCGCGGGCGAGTGCTTTTCATAGTACTGCACAGCCTTCTCGCCGTTCTCCGCGATCGCTACGTCATATCGATCGGAATCGATGAAATTGCGGATGACCAGTTGATTGACGACGTTGTCTTCCGCAACGAGAACCGGAATTTTGTTGGCGCCTTCAGTTTCGCCGCCGCCATTCAGGACTGCGGCGCCGTTCGCATTTTCGCTAAGCGGACGGATGACTTCCCGCAGCATTTTCGGCGAGTTACTCGTCATTGTACAGACGAGCGCGTCTAGCAGCTGCGAAGGCCGGACGGGTTTTGACAAAACTTCCTTGATATTGGGTGTTCGATCGCTCCAGCCGCTCACCGCATCGTCAATAGACGTCAAGATGATGACAGGGATGTCTTTAAATCGATTGTCATCGCCTATGATTTGCGCAAGGGCTGCGCCATTCACGTCGGGCATCTGATAGTCCATCAGGATTGCTGAGTAGCGATTGCCGTCGGCGTAGGATTTTTCAAGCTCGGCCATGGCTTGCCGGTGCCCGCTTGCGAATGTCGCGCGCATGCCCCACCTGGCGACCAATTCGCCAATCACCCGCAAATTCACTTCATTGTCGTCCACGGCAAGAACGTGCGCGCCCTCGAAACTCTGTTTGGCGGGCGTCGACAGCGATTCGACGCTTTCATCGACTTTAAACGTCAACGTAAACCAGAACTCGGACCCGACGCCCATTTCGCTGGACGCGTTGACCTCGCCGTTCATTAACTCGACAATATTTTGACAAATAGCCAACCCAAGGCCCGTCCCGCCGAAACGGCGCGTATGCGATCCATCCGCCTGCTCAAATCTTTCGAAGACGCGATCAATGTCTTCTTCGGCAATTCCGATACCGGTGTCTTTGACGCGAAGCGTGACGCGAACATCCTGGCCCGTTCGCTCGCCGCTGACGTCCACGAGAACGTAGCCTTTTTCGGTGAATTTCACCGCATTCCCAATGAGGTTGCCGAGCACTTGCCGCAATCGCGCATCATCGCAAACGACGCCCTCCGGCAGATCCGGCGCGTAGCGCACGATCATTTCGATTTCTTTTTCGACGGCGCGCGCCTGCATCATCGTCGCGACGTCATATACGAGTTTCCGTAAGTTAATCGGCCGCGGCGCCAGACGCATCTTGCCGGTTTCAAGTCTTGTAAAGTCCAGAATGTCGTTGATAACGGTCATTAATGCGTGGCCGGACGACACGATAATCTGAGCAAGCTCGCGCTGGCGATTGTCGAGCTCAGTATTCATCAACACTTCCGTCATCCCGAGAACGCCATTCATCGGTGTTCGGATCTCATGGCTCATTGAAGCTAGAAACTCTGATTTGGCGACGTTGGCGGCGTCAGCGGCGCGGCGCGCCTTTGTCAGCGGTCGCACCAACAAGCGATGAATCACGAAGCCAAGAACGGTCACCATGGTCAACGCGGCGAGGAGCGTGGCGATCGCAGCGTATGCGCGAAATTCATGCAAACTATGAAACGCCGCTTCCTTGTCGACTACGAATCCTAAGCGCCAATCCAACCCGTGAACAGCCGTGAGCGGCACGAAGGTTACGATCATCGGTTCATCAAGATGATCAAGATAGTGAACTTCCGCATCGAACGCCGATGGGTCGAAGCGATAAATATCGCCTATCGATTGTCCCACTAAGTTTCGATCTGCGTGCGCCATGAGTTTTCCGGCGCCGTCTACAAGAAATGCGGCGCCCTTGTTCTGGAAATTCGTCTCGCGCAAAATATCGCTCAATTCCGCCGTTGAAAAATCGGCGCCAACGACGCCAAGCAATTCTTTGTCCCGGTAAACCGGCGCAGCAACTGTAATCGTTTCTTCGTTTGTTGAAACGTCGTAGTATGGTTCTGTTAAAGTGACGCCGCCGGCTGAAATCGCAGCATGATACCACGGGCGCGCGGTGGGATCGTAACCGTTCGGCATCACGTCATGCGGCCATATATGATAGGATTTGTCCGCTTCGCCAAAATACGTCCAAATGAACGTGTCCTCGTAGACGGGGTTATCGAGGAACGAAACGGCGTTCACGCCGTCGAAATCGCGAGATAGACTTTCAACAATTTCCTGCGCCATCGCCGTGCGCTGGCGAATCCAGTTGTCGGCGCCCCACGCCGTCGTTTCGCCAACGGATCGCAATGATTCATTAATTTCAATGCGCCTCAACTCGTGCCCGGCGCGATCGTTAAAGATGGCGAATACAAGAAAAATTGCGACGACCGCGCCCGTTCCAACGCCGAGCGTCGTCGCCAGTATCCCGGCGCCGCTACGGACTTTGGGTGATAGACCGGACAGCGTATGGGTTTTTCCATGAGACATTCAGCTACGGTCCCTTTACGCGCGGGGACGGTAGAATAATAAGATTAATTTTATCAAAAGGCGTGCGTCGCCGGCGTCAGCCTCGCCGGTGGCGCCGAGAAAGGCGGGTCGCCTCGCGCCTCGCTGTTTCTTCATCAACCGGCTCGACTTCGTTCGCATCGAGATAGGCGGCGATCGCATCGACGATAATGATTTGGCAGGACTCTTTCATCGCCCGCGAGGCGGCGCGAAGACGAATGAAGTCAGTCGCCGGCATGCGGAATTTCACTGTCGCGCGCAGCGCGCCGTGCGCTGCGCTGTCGCGCAGCGAACGTTGCCGCGGTTGCGAGCGAAGCGGCCCGCTCTCAGACGCAACGGCCCAGTTCTCCGGCGTCGCATCGAGCGTTATCGACGCCTGCTGACGATGCTCGACCCCGTTCCAACGATTGGCGTCGGCCTGCGCTGGCGGCAACGGCTCATCCGGATGCGCAGCGCCATGGTGTTCAGGATAAAGCGTTTCGATCGCATCCTGGTCGACGACCCGTCGTTTCGGTCTGGCCGCGAAATTGGTGTTGAGATCAACATCGACGCCCTCATGCACGACCGCGTCAACGGCGGGCGTGGCTTGCCCCTTGCGCGCCAGCAACCCTGATGTGAGGGATGCGGCGGCGTTTTCAGGTGCGGTAGGATTTGGCGCGTAGCCCGTCATTACACCGCCCGGCGACCGAAAACACGATTATGCGGATTGGCCATGTTTGCGGCGGCGTCCTCCTGCGTGCGATAGCCGCCGTCTGCACGTTGCAGCCGGTCATGTAAATAACTCCAGAGGGCGGAAATTTCCTGCGCCGACTGACAGAACGGATCGATTTCCATCACGGTGCGCCCGTCGATCATCGATGCGGCGAAATCAACGCGATGATGGATCGTCGTCGGCGCGACGGTGCCGTGCTGGGACAGCGCGATCGCTGCTTCCGATGTAATGCGCGCCCGCTGCGTCGCCGCATTGACCACAAAAATCAACGGTTTTCCGCGAGCTTCGGCGATATCGACTGTCGGACCGACGGCGCGTAGGTCATGTGGGCTCGGCCGGGTCGGCGCGACGACAATATCAGCGAAGCTGACGACTTCCGATATGGCCCGGGTGACGGCTGGCGGCGTATCGATGACGACCAGTTTGAAACCCTCATCGCGCGCGCTGTCGAGATCGTAAAAAAGATTAGAGAACACGGATTGAATAAAGGCCGGCTGCGGATCTTTGCGAACGTTCCACCACTTTGCGAGCGAGCCCTGCGGATCCGTGTCTATCAGCGCGACGGGTCCGGCGCCCTGCCGTTCCGCTTCGACGGCGATATGGCCAGAAATCGTTGTCTTCCCAGATCCGCCTTTTTGCGAGGCGAAAACGATAACACGCATTGACGGGAACATGCGCCCTCCGAGACTCTCGACGCCGCCGATGCGGCGAAAGATATCTTGCCATATCGGGCGTTAACGCGCGGCGTGATCGACAGAGAAAATTTTCTCTAAAACATTAAGGAAATTTTTAGCGCCGCAAAAAGAAGAACCGGCGACAACCTAGATACGCAAGGCCGCCGCCGGCTGTTGATGTTTATGACACAGACGCCTTAAGCGAGACTTAAGCGGCGTGCGGATCAATCGAAAAATCGTCGTCGAGACCGAGCAGCCGTGAAATGTAGGCGATGCGCGGATTGGCGTCCCAGTCCCAATAGCGCAGGATCGCCCTGGAAAAGTCGCGGGCAAGGCTGTCGAATACGCTGAGCAGATACTCCGCCTGCTCCGATCCGACGACGCCTTCCTCGCTCTCAATTTCGAACAAAGCGAAAAACTGGTCCCGCGGGACGGACAGGCTTTTGCACATAACAGCAAATGGCTCGCCCGTCGGATCGCGCAGGATGCGCGCGGCAAGTTCGCGACTGACGCCCGCGATCATGCCGACGGCGTGGATAATTTCCTGACTCGGATAGCGCCGCGCCGCCGTCAATGTCCGCAGCACGACATCGATTGACACCGGCTCGCCATTGGCGCCGCGCGGACGGTGGCGGCGCTCTGCGAGGATAAGGATGTCCCGCACGAACGGATCGGGGTCGTGGTTGGAACGAAAAACCTTGGGATAAAGATCTTCCAATGCGTCCTGGATCACTCTGCGATCAAGGGCGAAACGCGACAGAATGCGCCGGCGTTGTTCGCCTTCGACCCACCAAAACATCATGAAACCGTGGGCCGGTTCCAGTTCGCGCCGGCGCAAAAGTGCGACCTGCAATTCGTGATTGGTCGCCGAGAGAGCAACACATTTATTGATGGCGTTTGGCGATAAGAGGCAATCATCCCGCCGCAGCACGGCCTTGTAGACTTCGATTTCCTCATAATGAATGAGCGCATCGGCGACGGCGGTCGACAGATCGATGCGCTGCGCAATCATCAGGCGGTGGGCTGTATCCCCTTCCCGCGCCGCCTCAATCAGCAGCGCCTCGGGAACGACTTCGGCGCCGCGCAGAATTTTCTCGGCGACCGGCGGTTCATCCAGCACCAGCATGCGCGTCAGCGCTGGCGGGCTTTCGGGAACGCGCGCAACGCGCGTTGCAACCTCGATGCGCAGTTCGACCTCAACCTTGTCGACGATCTGCAGGAGAATATCGGCGACTAGAGAGCGTTCATTGGCGGAAATGCGCCCGGCCGGAAGCACGACAATATCAGCGAGTTTTCGCACCATCTGCGCGCGCGGCGTTGTGCCGATCCGCGTAATCGGCGTCAGCATGGTTTCCGCGTCCGGCTCCGGCTCGCCCGTCCCCGCTATGTCGAATTCAGCCATATATGCGTAATTCCGGCGTTTTCTGGACGATCGTTGTAAACGGAACACCGTTAACGGGGGATTTCATTTCGGCGCCGGTTTTTCAAAGACCTGCGAGCGGCGCTTTGCTAAAGTCCCGCCGAAAGCAAAGGCGAAAGGCGTGGGCGGGTGGAAAAAACAGGAAAAATGGCGGCGCTTTGCGGATTTACCGCCCTGTTGGCGGCGATCTCGGCGACAGGCTGCGTCAACAGCCAGCTTGCCGAATTGCGTGAATTGCCAAGTTATCACGTCGGATTTGGCGACGGCTGCGCGACCTCAAATGAAGAGGACAAAAGTTTTTCCACAAAGATCGCTCGCGATGAATACGCCTTTGAAAATGACGAGGCGTATCGCGCCGGCTGGCGCCAGGGTTGGCTTGAATGCAACAACCGCACGCCCGACGCCATCGATGGCGGGCGAATTTTAGGCGAACGCAACGAGTATTGACGCGCCGTTAATGGCGCCGAGGCAATAAAAAACGGCCCCGCTTGGGGGCCGTTTTTTTTAATCCCACCGCGCTATGTCGCGTTACTCGTCGCCATCGCCCTCATCACCGCCAGCTGGCGCGTCATTGTCGCCATTGAGGTTCAAGATCGCTGAACAATCGCGAAGATACTCCGCCTCGGTTTCACGTTCTTCATCGGTCATGCCGCGGTTTTGCAATTCGCGAATGCGCTCGGCCTGTTCGAGGCGATCCCGATCAGCTTCGCAGCGCTCGAGATTCTGCAATCGTTCAAGACGCTTCCCGTCGCGATAGGTTTGCGCAACAGCGTCGATATAGCTAATCCATTGCGACGCCCGCTGGGCCGATTTCTGATAGCGCTGGGCGTTGACGAACGCCTCGCGCGCACGCGCCCAGATCGCGGTATCTTCAGGCCCCGCCTGACTGAACCGCGCCGTGCCAAGAAGCAGCCATGCGTCGCCCGTGTCGTCGCGATCCATCCCGCCCTTGTTGAGCGCCTGCTCGAGGGCGCGCTGGGAAGCGGAGTATTGTTCATCCGCGAGCAGGACCATGCCGAGACGATAAGACAACTCGCCGTCGGAAGAGTTGGCCGCCGCTTCGCGCAGGATCGGGATCGATTTCTTGTGTTCGCGCGATTGGCTCCAGAGCTGCGACAGCAGGACAAGATTGTCCTGCGTACGCTCGATGTTGCCGGCGTTCATTTCCCGCTCAAGCATCTTGGCGCCGCGATAAGGATTGTCGAAATAGGAGTAGTACTGAACAACCGTTTTCAGTTCCGCTTCCGTCGTTAGAAGGCCGGCGCGATAAGCGACCTCAATGACGGAAAAAGCGTCCTGGTCTCTACCGGTCTGCGAATAAAGTCCGGAAAGCTGCGTCCAGTAACTTTTTTCGCCAGGCCAGATATTGACCATGCGCTCCAGCAACGCACCGCGCTTTCCGTCCTCGTTCAGCTCGGAATAAATCAGGTTGAGCAGGTCGAAATACGACTTGTTGGGATTAGCCGCATCAAGTCCGGCGACTGCATTCTCAGCCGGCCCCATCGATTGGCGCCATTGCGGCGGCGTGATTTGCGTATAGGCGGCGCCCAGCAGATACCAGGCGCTGTTGTCCACCGGCACGTTGCATCGCCGCGCAAGCGCGATCCAACTGTTGAGGCCCTGGATCGCCGCCTGATAATTGCCGTCCTGAAACTGTAGCTGCGCGATAAAATAGCGGATCTGATTATTGCGGTTTGGCGGCAGGCCGTTAGCGTTCAGCGCGGCCTGGAAGGCGCGCCGCGCGCCGTCGAAATTTTCAACCTGCACATAGGCGGACGCGAGAATTTCCTGCACTGTCGCAAGTTCATACGCGCTCATAGACGAGCCGCGATTGTTTAACAGTTGCGTGAGTCCGGCGATCGCCTCTTGTTGCTGGTCGTTCTGCAGCAGTTCATAGAGCTTCTGCAATTCCTGACCGACCCGCGGCGACAGCGTCGCAGACGGGCCGCCCTCTTCACCCGGACATTCCTGCGCCAGCGCCGACGATGGCGCAACAAAGGCGCCCGCAGCCACGGCCGCCGCCGAAGCGGAAAGAAGAATTTTTACTGACTTCCAGCGCATCTTTCTCATGTCGTCGCCTTACATCTGTTCTTGTCAACGCCAGCCGCGGCCAATGAACTATTCTTCCGCAAGCTGGAACACGATCACCGTCTGAACACCGCGGCGCGGTTGCGCTTCATTGTCAACGATTTTCGGTTGGTATTTCCACCGTTCAACCGATCGCGCCGCAGCGCGATTGAAACAGCTGTTCGTGGAGTCGATCACTTCGATATTTGTTGTCTGCCCGTCCGGCGTCACGTCGAAACGAAGCGAAACGCGCTCTTCTGTATCGGCGCGCCCCTGGCATCGATCGGGAAATTGCGGCGGGATGCGCACAAGCGGCTGCGCGTCGCGGTCGGGGTTAAACCCTGAGCCGATATTGAGATCGGCGTTGATTTCCGGGATCGCGGCGGCGACGCCGTCAAGGGCGGGCCGGTTCGACGGATCGTTGACCGCCGGCGGCGGCGGCGGCGGCGCATCAAGCGTCGGCCGTTTGAATTCCTTGTTGATCGAGGTGAGATCGGAATCCTGAAGCTGCGCGGTGATGGATATGTTCACCGCGGCCTGTTCTTCGTCAAGGCGAACCTGCTGCCGGATCATCGCAGACATAAACAGAAACAGGAGCCCCGTAACGAGCGCCGCGACGGGGATGCCGATGAAAAGCCTGACTGCTGATCCCATAGCCGCTCTCCTTACGTTCTTTCCGTCGAAACGGCGACGTCGCTAATGCCCGTCGCGCGAATCTGATTGACGACTTCGACGAGATAACGGGACTTCGACCCCCTGTCCGCCTGCACGACGGCGGTCGAGCGCGGGTTCTGCCGGATCAATTCCTCGACGCGAATGCGCACCTCCGCCAACTCGACTTCTTCCTTGTTGATCCAGATCTCATCGTCTTCGGAAATGGCGACGATAATCTTGGCGAATTTCCGGTCCGACGCCGTGACGGCCTCCGGACGATCCACCTCGATCCCCGGCTCGCGCACGAATGTCGACGTCACGATGAAAAAGATCAGCATGATGAAAACAATATCGAGAAGCGGGGTGACGTTGACGTCTTCTTCGTCCGCCGCCTGCTGGAATGAATTGCGTCTCGCCATTTTTGGTTCGCCTACAATTTGTTAGCCGTCAAAAAACTCTGATAGCGATGCCTCCGGGCTCGCGCCCGGACGCCCTTATTGTTCCGCCTGCAACGCAAGCGACACCGCAGCCGCGCCGCCGTCCTGCGCCTGGTCCATCACCTCCACCGCAATGCCGGATTCTGACTCCGGAGCGGCGCTGACGAGGACAACGCCGTTCGGCTCCCGCGCCATGAATTCCTGCACTGTCGGCTTCACAGAACCCGGATCGATCTGGCGCAGATTGTTAACGCGGACGAAGCCGTCTTCCTGGATCGCCAGCACCAAAGCGGGCGGCGGCGTCGTATCCGGCTCATCTTCGTTGTCTTCCGGCGTTCGGACGTCGATGCCCTTTTCGCGCAGGAACGTCGCCGTCACGATGAAGAAGATGAGCAGGATAAAGACGATGTCGAGGAGCGGCGTGATGTTGACGTCCGCAGCCTGATCCTGATGCCTGGCGCTTTTCCTCATAGGATATCGTCCGTAAACGTTTTATTGGACTGAACAAGAAGATCGTCGCTGATCCGGTGCTGCGCCTTCTGCACGTTCCGATCAAAGGCGTTGATGAAGATCAGCCCCGATAGCGACGCGACGAGACCGGCCATGGTCGGGATGGTCGCCTTGGAGATGCCGGCGGCCATCAGGCGCGCATTCGACGAACCGGTAACGGCCATGACGTCGAACACCTGGACCATGCCGGTCACCGTGCCGAGCAGGCCCAGCAACGGCGTCACCGCGACAAGCGCTCGAATGACGTTGTTGAAGCGCGAGGCTTCCTGCATGGCTTCCGAAATCAGGCGTTCGCGAATGACGTGCGCATACCATGATTGATGGTCGGACCGGGCGTTCCACGCGCGCTGGGCGCGCTTGACGACGCCTGCGTGCGCGCCCGACCAGTACATCAGTCGCTCGACGATCAGCGCCCACATGAAGAACGTGACCACCATGATAATCGCGAGGACCTGACCGCCCGCCGCGAGGAAGTCGCGGATCGCATCAAAGGCGATGGCGGGGTTTAACAACTCCATAACGGACCTGTTTCCTTTGCTTGGGTTCCAGCGAACCGGGCCTTAGCCCCGTCCGCTCTCCGCATGCTCGGCGATAATGCCGGCCGCTTGCTCCTCAAGGATCTGCGACACGCGCTTGGCGGCGCCCGACGCAAATGCATGGAGAAGGAGAAGCGGGATCGCCGCGATAAGACCAAGCACGGTGGTGACGAGCGCTTCGGAAATGCCGCCGGCCATGATCTGCGGGTCGCCGGTGCCGAAGAGCGTAATCGCCTGGAACGTGTTGATCATGCCGATAACCGTACCGAGAAGGCCGAGGAGCGGCGCCGTGGCGGCGAGCACCTTGACCAGGTTAAGACCGCCCTCGAGTTTCGGCACTTCTTTAAGAATCGCGTCGTCGAGTTTGAGCGCAACGGTCTCAACGTCGGCTGACTGCGTGTTCTCGTAAGCCAGCATGACGCGGCCCAACGGGTTCGACTTGGACGGCTTCTTGCGCCGCACCTGGCCCCGCACCGCGCCGGCGGTCATGGTCAGCGTCACCCATTTGTAAATGCCAAGGGCGACCCCGAACAGCGCCGCGCCGATGATCACCTTACCGATGAACCGGCCCTGATCGATGCGTTCCTGCAAGGTCGGGCTTTCAACGATAAGGCCCAACAGCGTGCCGAGAGACGGGTCGATTGCACCGCGCACAAAACCGTCGCCGGAGGCGTTTGCGACCCGGCTCGCCGCCGCGGTCACGTCGCCGGCCGGCTGGCGCGCCAGAAACTTAAGGTTGCCGTCTGAATAGGTGAGATAGCGCCCGTTGGAAAACACAACGTAAGGACCGATGCGCGTCACCTGCGCTTCGGCCGCCTCGCCGTTGGCCTGAACAACCGGCGCCGAATAGGTCGACGTTTTGCCCTGCTCGGCGATCTGATGAACCATGATTTCCCAAAGATCGCGAAGCTGCGCTTCGGAGGGAAGTTTTTCCGTTTGCGCGAGCTCGGTAAGCGTTTCGCCGCGGCCCGGAAATTCCGTTGAAATGATTGAGCGCTCGACCTGGGCGTTGAGGTCGGCGGCGGCGGAACGCGCGGCGCCGAATAATTCCTGGAACTCGCCCTGTTTGGATGCGAGTTCTGCGTCGAGGTCGTCAATCGTATCCTGATTGTTCGCCATGACGCCTTCGAGGCGAGTCGACTCCGCCTCCGCAGCCGCGACCTGCGCGCGGACGCGATTAAGCTCAGCCTGCTGCTGATTGCGTTGCTGCAGGAACTGCTGCTCGCGCTGGCGGTTCTCCGCACTGACTTCTGTGCGTTCGCGCCGGATCGCCTGCAGCACTTGATCGAGCGTCACAGCACTCTGGGCGTTAGCACCCGAAATGATGTTGTCGCCGGAAAGGTTCATGCTCATGGCCGCTACGCCGGCGATCAGAGACAGACCTGCAAGTTTGATGCTTTTCATGTCGTTTAATCCTCTATCTCAGATGGCCGTTACTGGGCGGCTGCCGGTTTCACCGGCACAAAGAATACATCCGGCGCAGTTTGCTCTTTCGCCATCCGCAGGCCGAATTTGACGTCCGGCAAATAGCTGCGGTCGAGATTGACGAAGTCGCCCTGCGCTGTGTCGTAGATGCGCAAAACAGAATCGTCAGGCGTTTTAAAAATCAACGCGATGCGCCCGACCTGCAAGAACTCGCCAGTGAGCGCATTTTCGCCTTCGCCGATTGTGCCCGCATAGGCGTTGATCGTGCGGCCATATTCATTTTCGATTTGATAGGCCTCAACGATCAGGCGGTATTTCTGCGCCGCCGACATGGAGGGATTGTCGAGAACGCCCTGCAGCCGCGCCGCGCGCGCTGCACGCTCTTCAACGAGGAAGGGAAGGTCCGCGCCGACAACATCGCCGAAGCGGGCGATCATGTCTTCCATCAAGGGCTGCGTCGCGCGCTGCAGACCTTCGACATTTTCAATGTCTTCGCGCAGCCGCGAGATCTCGCGGTTCTGCGCCTCGATGTTTCGATTGAGCGAGGCGTTGTAACGCCGCGCCGCTTCGAGCTGTTTCAGGTTCGCGCGGTAATCGTTCAGCAACGCGGCTGTTTGATCATCAAGCTGATCAATGCGCTGCTGCGACGCGGCGGTGTCTTTTGCCGTTTGCTCGCTCGTGTCGAGCGCCGACGAGAACTGCGCCTGGGCGGGCGCGCCGATCGCGGCAAGCATCACCGCTGCTGATCCCAATATCGCTGCTTTTTTCATAAGTGCCTCACCTACCGGTCTGTTGCGGCTGATTGAAACGGCGCTGTGGCCGACTGATTTGCGCCCGACCACATTAAATAGGCGGCGCCGATGCGAACGCGGTTGCGTTCGAAACTTAAAAAAATTCTGTTCGTAAATCGCGGACCCGATTTCGTCACCCTGCTTCCATCCCCTCGTTCGCTCTTGTCCTACAGAGCGTTCCGACGCCTCGTCACACCCGCAAATTCACGCGACATCAGAACGTTATTCAACATCCGTTTTTGCCGCGAAGTCAAATACGCGCCTTTTTGCGCTATGCAGATGAAAATGAGATCACCCTTGAAAATACGCCCCGAAAACCCCGTCGTCTGAAACGAGTACCCCACATGCGCATCCCAAAAACGCAGTGAAACCTCGCCGCGCGCCGTATTCAAAAACGGCGTCGATTACACCCAATCTCAGTTAGTTTGTAACAATACAATGCGTCCGTTGCAACGCAGAATATTTCAGCCGCGGAATGCCGTTGGTTAACCAGCATATTGCATGCTGAGAATTGGCTGGGGCGCCAGGATTCGAACCTGGGAATGTCGATACCAAAAACCGATGCCTTACCACTTGGCGACGCCCCAACACTGACCCGCGAGCGGGTCGCCCGCGAGGCCGGCCAGGCCGGCGGGTCGGGATTTCCCGGCAAATCGGCAAGCGATAATCCGCCAAAACTGGCCTCGCCCGCACGCCGGGAGCGGTCAAATAACCGTTTCGAATGCCGCGCGCAATGGGCCGGCGGCATTTCCGGCGATGGTTTTGCAGCCCCGAAAACGCCATTGCGCGGCCCGATCGCCGCCGCTATAGGGAGCGCCCTCGCAGCGGCGTGCTGATCGGCGTCGCGGGCGATCCGTCGGAGTGTAGCTCAGCCTGGTAGAGCACTGTCTTCGGGAGGCAGGGGCCGGGTGTTCGAATCACCCCACTCCGACCATCATTTTCGACGGGCTTCATCATCAGGAGGCGGCGAATATAGGCGCAATGCGCCTTCGATCGCCTAGCCCATCATTCCCAAAAAGATCAGCGTAAGGCCGATTGTATTGCCCAGACCATGCGATATGACGAGCGGCCAGAGATTGCGGTTGAAGCGGAGATATAAAAGGCCGGACACAACGCCGATGGCGCCGGTGGCGACCCATCCGGCGAAGCCCTGATAGTAATAGTGCTGTTGGCCGAAGAGCACGGCCTGTAAAACAACCGCCAGCACCGCCGCAAAGGGGAGCGGCCGCAATAAGCGCTCGAACCGAGCGAACAGAACGCCGCGAAACAATATCTCTTCGGTGAAGCCGCCAATGATCCACGCCATGGCGAGCCAGAACAAATAAACGGACAGATTACCCGGGAGATTGTCAAACCGGCCCTGATACCGCTCATCAATCGCGCGCGTTGCATCATCCGCCTCGCCAATCGCACTCACGGCGAGGCCGTCTGCAAGAATGCCGACAGCCATGGTCAGGAAAAGCGCCAGGAGCGTCCACGAAATCGCGCGCCGAATGCTGGCCGGCTGGCGCAGACCAATGCTGGCCCAGGTTTCTCGGTTGCGCCGCAAACGCCACGTCGCGACGGCGAGCGCGGCAATAAGCGAAATCGGCCCCGCATAGGTCCAAAGGGCGTCCACATTGAGCAATAAAGACTTGAGCCCCAGCAACACGCCTATGATCAACAAGACGTCGAGGAGCGCCGTCCGCCAGCTGGTCTGTTCGGGATTTCGCGATGTCATCGGGATCTCCTTTTCGAATGCGTTCTACGATTGCGCAGACGATCGGCCGCGACGGGTTCTCGCTTTTCAAAAACGCTGCTGCGCTCAAGCAATGAGCGCTGGGTGAGCGCCTCGGCCGCCCGCCGAACAGTCACGGACAAATCACATTCAATTTCATCAAACAGCGCCGCAAAGATTTGCGCCGCCGTTTCCAGCCGAGAACGCAATTTCTGATATTGTTTTCGCCCCTTGGCGGTTAGCTTCAATATTTTGCGGCGTCCGTCATGGGGGTCCGGCGCTCTGTCGATGACGCCTTCGTCAATGAGCAGTGTAATGCGTTGCGTGGCGACCTGATGCGGCTGGCGAAGCAGCTCGGCTATGTCGGCCGCCGATATCTCGCCGCGCTCGCCAATCAACAACAGTGTTGAAACAGCGCGCGGCGGGATGCTTATGCCGGTCTCAAGTAACAGCGCCTCGCCTTGGGCGACGATTAACTCTGCGAGCTGATCAAGTTGATTGGCGATGAATGCGTCGCTGAGAGCGTGGGAGCCGACATAGCTGTTCAGAGTCATTTGAATGTTCACTTATACAATTAGTTGTACAATTGGTTGTATAATTACGCCAGCCAGTGTTTGCAAGCCCCATGCGGATAATAAAAAAGTGCGAAAACCTCCCAGGCCCCTCGTCGAACCGTAGAAAGTCGCCCGGCCCCATGCGTCGCTGACTATTGTGCGCTGCACACTCAAAGCGCGACGCCGCGCATCCCTTCACAATACCGTTAGGGCTTTAAAGAGGCGCCGATTGCCGGCAAGAGAGTCTTCGAAAACTGATTTAAGGAGCATGATCGATGCGCCATCGCGTCCCTTTTATTTCCTACGCCATTCTTGGGTTGGCCATCGCCCTGCCCGCTTGCTCAAACGAGACCGCACCGCCTGCGAGCGGCGATGCGCCGGTCGCGATTTACACCGGCGGGCCGATCTACACCGCGCTCGACGAGACGCCCACCGTCGAGGCGGTCGCCGTCTCGGACGGCAAAATCCTGGCGACGGGCGCGCGGGCGCTGGTCGAAGACGCCGCCGGCGCAGACGCTGAGATCATCGATCTCGCCGGCGCCGCCATGTATCCGGGCTTTACCGACTCCCATACGCATTTGCTCGGCATCGGCATGCGCGAATTGACGTTGAACCTTGAAGGCACGGCGTCAATCGATGACCTTGTTGCGCGGGTCGACGCCGCTGTTCAGGGCGCGGACGAAGGCGCTGTCATATATGGGCGCGGCTGGATCGAAACGGGCTGGCCGGAAGGACGGATGCCAACGCGGGATGATCTTGATCCCGCGAGCCCTGACAACCCGGTTGTTCTTGGGCGCGCGGACGGACACGCCCTCGTCGCCAATTCGGCGGCGCTGGCGGCGGCCGGCATCGACGACGATACGCCGGATCCTGACGGCGGCGTCATTGAGCGCGACGAAAACGGGCGCGCCACGGGGATTTTGATCGATCACGCGCAAGGCCCAGCGGAGGCGCTGGTCGCCGCGCCTGACGCAGCAAAGAAACGCGAAGCCTATGGAGCTGCATCCGATGTTTACGCCGCATACGGATGGACCGGCATGCATAATGTTTCCGTCGATCCGGACAATCTTGATATGATGGAAAGCCTGTCGCAGGACGGCGTTCTGAATATCCGAGTTTACAATTCCATCGATCAGGAAGGTCTTGCCGCACTGGAGACAGACGGCGCGCGCCTGAGCGACAATGGCCGCATCGTCACCAATGCGATGAAACTCTATATGGACGGCGCGCTCGGCTCGCGCGGCGCGCTATTGACTGAGCCCTATAGCGACAGGCCGGGGACCAGCGGCCTTCTGCTCATGCAAAAGGCTGAAGCCATGTCGCTCTTTAACCGCGCGATCGAAGCCGGCGTTCAGGTCAACACCCATGCGATTGGCGATGAAGCGAACCGCCTGTTGCTCGACTGGTACGAGGAAGCGTTTGCGCAACATCAAGACAAAAGCGATTTGCGCTGGCGCATCGAGCATGCGCAAATTCTTCATACGGATGATATTCCGCGGTTTGCCGCCCTCGGCGTAGTTCCGTCGATGCAACTGAGCCACGCCATCGGCGATTATTTTTTCGTGCCGGACCGGCTTGGGCCCGACCGTCTCGACGGCGCCTATCCCTGGCGTTCGCTGATCGACGCTGGCGCCGTGATCGCCGGCGGTTCGGACGCGCCCGTTGAGCGGGGCGATCCGCGCATTGAATTTTACGCCGCCGTCGCGCGGCGCGGCCTCAACGGCTACCAGGACGAAAACTGGCGCCCGGCGGAGGCTGTCACGCGCGCCGAAGCGCTAAAGATGTTCACGATCTGGCCGGCCTATGCCTCCTTTCAGGAAGATCTTCTTGGCACGATCGAACCGGGCAAGCGCGCCGACTTCACCGTCTTTTCCGATGACATCATGACAATCGCGGAAGACGATATTCTCACGGTCGAGACCGTGATGACGATTGTCGACGGCGACGTGGTTTTTCAAGCCGACGTCTCCAGATAGGTTTTTTTCAGCAGCCAGGCCCCGCGCAGGCCTAATCGCTCAAATAAATCAATCTTTACGCAATAGCCTTGCAGACCGAGCATCGCTCATTGCATGATTTGTCGTGCGCTATCAGGCGGCCCGTTGTGTCTCACGCCTGTCGCGCCGGCTCGACGAAATTCGGCCTTGGGGAAATGTCGGCGGGGTAATATGGGACACGATGGGGTCTTTGGCTTTCTCTTGAGGCGACGCCTCATATTGAGCGCCGTCATCGCGCTTGCCGTGATCGCAGCGTTGAAAATTCCGACTGCTGAAACGCTCTACAAGCGCCATAAAGACTTCGGGAAGTCGTGTACGCAAATACACAAAGACACCGGTGCGAAAGCACAATGCGTTTTCCTTTATTTCGCCACCACGCGCAATTTGAAAGGTAAGGACGCCGCATCCGCCAATTCATTCAATCCGGTCTCGGGTTTTGGCAACAGGTTCGCCGATGCGCTTACCTACGGACGCGCGGAAGTCTCACTTCCCAATCTCGCTTCGAAGGAATACCCGGAAGGCCGCAAGCGCGGCGTGGTCGAACACGCCGAAGACGCGCCACCAGCGACGGCGAAACAGACAGAGAAATACGTCACGCTGACCACAATAACAAAAGCGAAAACACAAACAGCCTTTTTCAACGAGCTAAGCGACGCCGTTGGCGACAACAGCGATTCTGTCTTGCTGTTCATTCACGGCTTCAATGTGGATTTTGATTCCGCCGTCATTCGCACGGCGCAACTTGCTGTGGATCTGACTTTCAATGCTGAAAAGCCCGACGAAACGAAACTTTATGAGTTTGGCCAGCCCGTTCTGTTCAGCTGGCCCAATGGCGGCGTGCCGTTCACCTATATTGATGATCGACGATTGGCGAAAAAATCTGCTGAGCATTTGAGCCGCTTTCTCGACGGCCTGACGGAGAAAAGCAACGCACAATCCATCAACATCATTGTTCATTCCATGGGCAACCGCGTACTCGTCGAGGCGCTGAAGGAATTTGTCAAACAATATTCTGAAGACGCGTCCGACGAGATCGAATTCAAGATTATTCAAGCGGCGGCGGACGTCGATCAGGATGTATACGACAAGGCCATGACTGAAATCGCCCAGTCTAATTTCAAGGCTGAATACACTATATATGCCTCGAGCGAAGATACGCCGCTGAGGACGTCGCGAATCGTAAACGCGATCACCAGCCTTTTCCAGCGCACCAAGGGCCGGCTAGGCGAGATCATCGACGGCGATATCTATGTCCGCCGATACAAAGCAGACCGGGACCGATTCACGTCAATTGATGCGACGGGTTTCGCGACTGACCTTTACGGTCACGGTTATTTTTCAAACGCCGGCAATATCATCGCCGACATTTCATGTCTTCTGAACGGAACGCCGCCCTCAAAGCGCGCGCTTGTTGAGCGCAATAAAACGGCAGAGCAAAAATACTGGGAAGCCGATAGTTCGAAATGCGCCTGCGCAGCTAACAGTGCAGGCGCTTATACGTCGGATGCGGAGCAATTCCTGGAGTGGACCCGTACGCTGAGCACAGATCTTGGTAGAGAAATCCCGCTGGACGAAGTCGAACCTGCGCCGCCCGCTCCGGAATCTGAGCCTGAACCGGATCCGTCGCCGGATCCAGACCCGGACCCGGCGCGGTATCCGTCGGTTCAATATAAAGACTGCTGGGACGGCTCCAACGTTCCCGTAACTGCAGAGTGCCCGCCGCAGATTGTCGAGGAACAGTCGGCTGATCTCGACCCACTCAGCTTTACAGTCTATTTCGGCTACAAGACATCAACCATAACGCCGCAAGCGGTGGAGCTCATTGAGCAAGCGGCCGCACGGGCGCTGGCCGACGACATTTACGACGTTGTGGTTGTTGGTCATACGGACACCGTTGGACCGGAAGCCTCTAACTACGCGTTATCGGAACAGCGCGCCCGCGTCGTTCGGGACGCTCTCATCGCCAACGGCGTACCGGCCGACCGCATCCGCACCGAGGCGAGGGGTGAAACGGACCCCGCAAAACCGACCGGCGACGACGTGCGCGAGCCTCTCAACCGCCGCGTCGAAGTCGTCATTCGTTTTGAGTAACATTGCAAAGACGGGTTTGGCGCGGGGCGGTAGGATCGATCCGTCAACAGAAGAAAGCCCGCGGCGACCAGCGCTGCGGGCTTTTCAGTATGGGCTCGGCTTTCCGCCGCTCGCCTCTCTGCCGTTCCTGACGCCGTTGATCACCTTGGTGAGATTTCCGCGGCGACGCCAAGCTCGGCATTTCGGCCTTCTTTACGGGCCTTATTTCTCCTTCTTCGCATCGGCGCTCTTCGCCGTTGTGAATTCGCGCATAAAGCGCCTGATTTCCCGCGAGGCGCTAGTATCGAGGCGCTCGCACATCTCCACAAACGCGTCCCGATCCTCGGCGGCGACGCGAATGATCAACTGGCTGTCTTTCTTCTTCTTGTTTTTTTTCTTCCGTTGTCTGTCAGCCATTACGCGCCGATAACGTATATACTACGTATATCGTTTGTATATACGTTTTGAGACGCGGTCAAGACCAATTGCGAAAAATGTGCGCTTTATTGATTGCGCCTGCGTGGCACTGTCACCATCTCTCCAATATGTCGTTCTTGCCGTTCATACTGTTTTTGTTGCTGGCGGCGTTCGTGCTCTGGAATATCTGGCTCGCCCTGCGCAGTATTGGCGAAACCGACGAAGACGATACCTGGGGCGACTAGGGCGTCGTTAGTCGTACGGTTTGTCTTCTAGGCGCTGCGAAAGCCACCAGATGTTGCCGGCGCTGTCTTTGACGCCGCCCTGGCGGTCGCCATAGTCCTGGTCGGCGACATCCATGATCTTTTCCATGCCGCTCTCAAGCGCGCGGGCCATCGCCGCGTCCGCGTTCTCAACATAAAAGTAGAGACTGACCTTCGACGGCGGAAATCCGCGTCCCGATTCGCTGATCATGACGGACGCGTTGTCGAAACGAACAATGCCGTTGGCGAGCGTTTCACCCCGCATGGTTCGCCCGCCATCGACGCCGCGAAGCGCGACAATCAGATGATCCATGTACTGAGCAGCGTTTTCGGCGAAAATATACGGCGTCACTCGCGCGAAGCCTTCGGGAATGTTCATCTTGTACCTCCGGTCTATGGCGCCGGCGCGCCCTCGCTCGCCGGCGCGCTGCGCGCTACATTTCCATGATCTCGGCGACTTCCACCGAGCCGCCGCTATCATGAATCGGACAGCCTTTTGCGACTTCAGCCGCCGCATCCATGCTGTCGGCCTGAACGATGCTGTACCCCGACGCCGGGTTGGAGCCGCCATTGTCGGCGACGCCCGATGACGTCACAGTTTTCGACATGCCGACGGGATTGCCGCCATCGACGAAGGTCGCGCCGTGGCCGCCAATCCACGACATCCATTTGGCCATAACCTTTTCGCCTTCTTCAGGCGTCGCGGGTTTGGAGCCGCCATGATAAACAAACAGAAATTTCGACATTTGATTTCTCCTTTAGTCGCTGAAACACGGTCGCGAAAAAGTTGTTCGCGATAGCCCTGAGACGCAGGATGCGCACTCGTTTCGACAATCAAATTCGTTCAGACCGCAAAAAGCTGGTTCAAATCGTCAAAATATTTGAATTCAAGCGCATTGCCCGCGGGATCGCCTACGAAAAACGTCCCCTGTTCGCCGGGCTGGCCGGCAAAACGAACACCGGGTTCGATCATAAACGCCGCACCGGCGCGTTTCAGTTTCGCCGCCAGATCTTCCCAGTCGCCTTTCGTCAACACAACGCCGAAATGACGGGCCGGCACGTTTTTCCCGTCGACCTCATTCGTCGCCGCGCGCCCGCATTCTTCGGGCGCCAGATGGGCGACTAGCTGATGGCCGAAGAAATCGAAATCGATCCAGTGCGGCGAGCGACGCCCCTTGGCGCACCCCAAAACGCCGCCGTAAAACGCATCCGCCGCCGGCAAGTCGTCAACCGGAACGGCGAGGTGGAACGGTCGCAGAGCCGCAGCCATTGCAATTTCCTTTCATTTGACGAAAAAAGTCGGAACGATCCGCACGGGCGCGAAGGGTATTACATTGTCACAAAAACCGATCTCCGTCACCGACACGTTCTACGTATCGCCGCAGATCACGGCCGACGACATTCGCGCCGCTGCGGCCGACGGTTTTACGCTGATCGTCAATAACCGACCTGACGGGGAGATGATCGGCCAGCCGAAAAACGTAGAACTTGAAAAAGCCGCGCGCGAGGCCGGTCTCGCCTATGCCTATCTGCCCGTCGATTCCGGCGGAATCACGCCGCATCATACCGGCGGACTTGAAAGCGCCATTGACGACGCGAAGGACGGTAAAACCCTCGCCTTCTGTAAATCGGGCATACGATCGCTTTTGGTGTGGTCCTACGCCGAGGCGCGCTTCGGCAAGCCCGTCGCGCAAATTATCGATGAGGCTCGCATGGCCGGTTTTGACATTTCAGGACACGAACCGGCGCTCACCATGCTGTTCGACGCGCATAAGGCGCCGAGAACCGATCCGCCAATTTAGTCGTATACGGAGTTCATGGATGCTGCTTGCTTTAATCGCCGCGTTCGCAATCGCGCAAGCCGACGCGTCTGAATCCGACGGCGCGCCGTCGACGGATATTGTCGATGCCCTCGCCGCGCCGCCGAAACTCAATCGCGCGCGTGCGATCTTGTGCAGCTGCGCCAAAGCGACGGCCCCCGACTATCTCTTGAACGGACTTGTCGTCGACGCCGAGCTCGTGCTCGCCGCCGATAAACGCAGCGCTGAGGACCGGCAGGCGACCATTTTCAACATTCTATCGGCGATGGAAAACGGCGAACCGATCGACATTAACGGCCGCACCAAAATCTTTCACGGGACGAACACCAATGAGTGCGGCGTGCGGTTCGATTATGGCAAGCAGTACATGGTCTATGCGCGCAAAAATGAAGACGGCGCTTATGAAACGGATTACTGTTTGATGAACGCCGTGTTTGACGACGGGGCGCCGGAAACGCAAGGCGACGCGCCAGCGCCTAAAAGTGAATGATGATGCGCGCCGATGACGCCGCGGCCGGAATGACCATGGTCTCGGTCAAGGTGACGCCGCAACGCAACGGCGCCATATCGCGCCCGTCGTCATCAGCAGCCCGCCTTTCGCGCCCCTCGCCGCAGTCGAGAAAGCTCCCACGTTCTTTCTCGACCACGTAGAGATAGTTCGGCGGGGCGGTCACCCATGCGCGATCGGTGACACCAGCGGCGCCGTCGCCGACGGCGACGCCCCCCGCCGTTCCCCCATCATGCCGGACCGCTGTGCGCTCCCCCGCTTCAGCGGCGCCGGCAATCATGAAGCCGGCCGCTAAAATTGCGATCCCGGCTTTAAGACTTTGTTTACGAACGGCACACATGGCCGCAACGTCGCAAAACCCGCGCCGATCGTCGCAAACAGGCGGCAAATCGGACGATTTTCTCCTTTCACGGCTTTATTATTTCCGTGTTATCGCGGAAAATTGCATTTAATGAAGGGGGCCGACGAACGCTGGCTTCGTTAACCAAACCAGCGGGCGATCAGGAGCGTATGGGATAGTATGTCCGTATTTGGCGAGTACAAGATCGACGGCAATCAACTGGTGGCGAAAGAAACGGGCATTGCCATTCCGTTGACCCCCGGTTTCGCACGCGACGCCCTGTCGATTGCGAGTTTTGTCTGGCTGGTGAACGGCGTGCGCGCGAGCCGTGTGTTGAAACGCCGAAATCCAAGGGCGCGCATTTCATTTTTTCCGAGGAAGCCGCGATCGTTTTACGCGATTTGGCCTGTGTGCCAGCTTGCCGACGTCAAAATTACCGACGACCACGACGCAGCCGATCTGCACTTTTATTTCGAGGATCGCGAGTTCCTGACGGCGCCGCGCGCGGCGCCGACGGGCAAGCCGGCGTTCAATGTCGGCTGTTTCGATATTCGCAAAAGCGTTGTTGCACGAATTTTCGAAGAGGTCTTCGGCTACGCCCTCCACATCGACCCCCTGGAATGGCGCGGCGCCGCAGTCGAAAAATCGGAGGGCAACGGCCGCCATGACGGACACATCATCGAATGCCCGGTCACCACGCCAAAGCGCGACCATGTCTATCAGCGCCTGATCGAGAACACGTTTGACGGGCGCGATCACATCGACATTCGAACGCCCATTGTCGGCGGCAAGATTCCCTTCGTCTATCTGAAGCGCCGGAAGCCGTCCTTGCGGTTCACCAACGAAAACTACCGCGTTGATCTTGTCGCGGCCGACGCGCTGTTGTCCCCCGACGAGCAGCAAAGGATTTCAGAATTCGCCGCCGCCATGCGCCTCGATTTCGGCGGCATCGACGTGTTGCGCGACCGCGGCGACGGGCGCATTTACATTGTCGACGCCAACAAGACGGATATGGGCCCGCCCTCGGCGCTGAAATCCCAGGACAAGCTGAAAGCCATGCGCGGCCTCGCCGACGCGTTCTCCGCCATGGTGGACGGGGCCCTCACCTGAAGGTGACTTGATCGCCGCCGCGCCCGCGCGCAATCCTCACGACGGAACGAATCACCGGACTCTCAACAACGGCATCCGACAGGGGGCGCCGGGGGGAAAATGGCGAACGTCTCTGACGAACAGAATACGTTTGTGCGGCATGGCCCCGTTGTCACGCTCATCTATGTATTCGCACCCGCGCTTTTTATGCTCGTTGCGCCATATTGGCTCAGCGCACTCAATCGGTTCGGCGCAACGATTGTCAGCTCGGCCTATTTTTTGACGGAAGCAGTGCTCCTGCTGGGCGTGATTGCCTTCGTCGCACGCCGCGAATCGAGAACGGTTCTTGCCGTCATTGGCTACAACCGCCCTCTCTCCGTCTTGCTGTTTTTGAGCCTGGCCGCGTTCGGCGCGGCTTTTGCGATATATATGCGCGACTTCTTTTCGTTCCCGCCGCTTCAGGCGGTATCGATGTCCATCATGCAGACGATGGAGGGTTGGCCATCATTATTCGCACGCCTTCCGCAACATAACGCCTTCTTCCAAGAAATGGGCGCGGTCGGCAGACCTGCCGCGATCATTGTCGGCGCGGCATCGGTCGGTTTTGCGTCAGCAATGCAGACGCTCTATTTTCGCGGTTTTCTTCTTTCGCGCATCGATCATTGGGGGCTCCTTGCGCCAGTCGCAATCTGGATTCTGTTCGTCATGTTTCACCTTGGCTCGCCCTGGATGTGGGGGCAGTTTCTATTGCTGACGGCGGCGTGGCCTTTTATCGCCTATTTCACCAAGAATGTCTGGGCGGTGGTTGTCTCTCACGTGGTGATGAATACCTACGGCGCCTTACTGGCGATCGGCTCCATGGTGACGGCGCCATAAGCGTTGGACAATAACGCTGCTTTCACGCATAGCTTTTGTCGGGTAAGCAACAATGAGCGAGCGCGTGGCGGCGTCCATCCCTTTTGTCAAAAACATCGATTTCACGCCGGGCGTTGCTGATGAAATTCTGCCCGGGGTCCGGCGCGTTATCGCCAACAATCCGGGACCGTTCACTTATACGGGCACCGGCGTATATTTCATCGGCGCGCGCGACATCGCCGTCATTGATCCGGGTCCGGACGATGCGGCGCATCTCGACGCGCTTGAAGCGGTCGTCCGGCCGGGGCGGGTCACGCATATTCTGGTTACCCACACCCATTCCGATCATTGCGGCGGCGCGCGAGAATTCGCCGACCGCACCGGCGCGCCAATTTATGGGTTCGGACCGCATCCCGTACGCAAACGGCAACATGATGCGCCGGCCCTTGACGAAGGGGCAGACTACGCCTTTGCGCCCGATGAAATCATCGCCGATGGCGCGGTCATCGAAACGAAAGATTGGCGGATCGAGGCCGTGCACACGCCGGGTCATCTATCGAACCATTTATGCTTCGCCCTGCCGGCGCAGAAAGCGCTTTTCACCGGCGATCACATGATGGGATGGGCGACAACGGTGGTGGCGCCGCCGGATGGCGACATGACCGCTTATCTTGACAGTCTCGACCTGCTGCTGGCCCGGGATGACGGCGTCTATCTGCCAACCCATGGCGCGCCCATCGAAAATCCGCGCCGGTTCGTGCGCGCCGTCAGGGCCCACCGACTGATGCGCGACGCGCAGGTGCTGGAGCAGTTGAAGGCGGGCCGCACGCGCATCCCGGACATGGTCAAGGCGATGTACGCCGATGTTGACCCGCGCCTGCACAAGGCGGCGGCGCTCAACGTATTGGCGCACCTGATCCGTCTCGTAGAAACAGGCCGCGCGCGATGCGACGCGGAACCGGGCCTGTCATCGGCATACGAATTAGTTGGTTAGAAGCAGGGCGAGCCGCGCCGCGCTTACCCGTCCAGCCCCCGCGCGCGCATATAGTCGTTGGTGAACAGGTCCCGGTCGGCCGCATTCGGCAGCAACTGTTGGCGCGCGTTTTTCCACGCCGTGAAATCGGCGCCGAACGAGGCCTGCATGCGCGCCGGGTTCATGCCGTTTGTCTTTCCCCAATGCTGGGTGAAGGGAATGCCCTCAGCCTCCATCTTTGCCGGGATCGCATCGAAGAAGGCAAGCGTCGTGTTGTTAAAGACGCCGTCGATACTCACCACAAAGGTCGTGTCATATCGGTTCATGGCGAGGAGCGCCGGCGATTTCTTCACATAGCGGCAACCAAACACAACAGGGGTCGGGCCGACGGCGTCGTTGATTTCCATCAGCGCATCCAACGCATCGAGCGCACGGTCGATCGGCACGGCGAGCGCGCCAGAGGCGACCTTCGTGCGCGGCGCTTTGTAGCCGAATATCTCGCCCCAGCTGCCGGTTCGCGTCGTCGTATCGAACATGGTGTCTTTTGCGACCTGGCTGAAAAAAGGCACGATCGGCGTGAACAGTTCGAGCAATTGACCGACGACGGATAAAAAGTCGTAACCGGGGCCGAAGGTTGATTCCGCCATGCGATAGTCGGGCCGGTGCGACGGCGCCCATGGGCGCTCATACATCAGCGTCACCAGGACTTCGACCGGGTCGGTGTTTGGATCGATAATCGGCTGGAAAAAATAGGGCTGCTCGCCGCCCGGCGCGGCCAGCGCCGGATGGCTGTTGAAGTCGAGCGTTTCAATGACCGAACGCATGGCGCTATCGAGTGTCAGTTTCGCCCCGCTTGCATCCTTCACAAAGTTTTTCGCTTCCAGAAGAAAACGCGGCCGGGTCTCGATCACCACATTATGAATGACGCCGAAGGCGCCGAGTCCCACCAGCACCGCATTAAAAAGATCATCGTCTCGCTTCAGCTCGGCGTTAATGGAGTCGGGCAAAGATGATTTCATCACCGGATGCGACGCCCGCTCGAGCCAGTATTGCTTGCTGTCGCCGGCGAGCAAGTGAATGGCGACGATATGATCGTGCAGCGCCCCGAACTCAAGCGCCGAGCCATGGGTGCCCGTCGCCGTGGCGCCGACAATGGTCTGCCCGTTGGCGGCGCCGGAGGTGCGCAAGGACCGCTTGAACGACGCGCTTTCGATCATACGGTTAATTTCGGCTATGTATGCACCGCACTGAATGAGCCACAGCCCCTTGCGCGCATCAGCATCGCCGGGATAGCCGGGATCGAGCTGATTTTCGCGAAGCGGTTTCATGCCGGAAAGGCGCGAAAGGTCGAGCATAGCGCCGCTGGTCACCGGCGCTTCGGACAAGGACCATCCGCGCCCGACGACGCGCGCTTCAAATCCGTTTGCTTTGGCTTCCGTGAGTGCGCGCTGGATTTGCCGCGTGCATCTATTTATCGCAGCGGACCCGTATCGCGGATTATCCTCCGGATACCGAACGATGTAGACGCCCTCGATGGGCGCTTCAACGGTTTCATGCCAGTTGCGCCAGGGATCGGATTGCGGATGCCATTCGAGCATTTCATTATCGTCTGGCATGGCTTTTCCTAGAATTCGTCGTCAGATCCGGGGTCACAATCGCAGGGCGGCGGCGGACCGTCTTCCGCGCAATAGAAATAAAACGTTGCGGGCGAGACGACGCCCAGCGTCAACAGGGTAATCAGCGTCTGTCCGACATCGCGCCGTACTTCGACTTCCGTAAGCGCGTCCTCGCCGCACTCATCGCGCGTCACATAACCGGTGCCGTCCGTTGAAACGCCAGCGCGCCCGGCGAATGACGTTGAGCTATGTTCAAAAGGCTGTCCGGCGATGCCGCGGCCGTCGGGCGCAGCGGATGTAATCTTATGGCTCGCGCAACCGGCGGTCAGCGCCAAAAGCGCCATCGCCGCGGCGCAGCCTTTCGGTGTCCGCATCTCTTTTCTCCCCGAATTCAACAAGGGCTTGCACGCCGATGTTTGATTCGCTGGAGACGTCACCATGATTCGCGCGCAATGCGGGTCTCATAAGGCGACAAAGCCGGGCCATGACGGATTTTTTAGGTTGGCCGCAAACGATGGCCGGTCAGGCGTCGAGCAATGCCCGTCGCGCTTCGGCAATCAGACGGCGCTGCGCGTCGTTTGGGGCGCCTTCGACCTCGGCTGTGCGTTCAAGCCAACCGATCAGATCGCTTTTTTCCTCGACCGTGCAGACATCGAGGACGGGCCGCAGGATCTTGCGGGCGGAGTTGCCGGCGTCATTGATCTCGCCAACGGCCATGCGCGCAAAGGCGAACAAACCGTCGGCCGTCTCTGCGTCGGCCTGAAACATCTCGCGCATATCGTTGATCATCGCCTCGCGCTGACGCTCCGTGACGGCGCCGTCATATTGCGCAATCTGAAAGGCGAGAATGGCGGCTGCTTCGCGCGGGTCGGAAAGGTTCTCAATCAGACGCTGATCGACGCGGCGGTTCCATTTCCCGCGGCGCACAACGCCCTTGGCGTCGCGGATGGCGTCGCGCCCTTCCTGGGCGGCGTTGACGAAATGCGTAAAGGCCCAGAAGGCGGCCGCCGCAGCGCCGAGGATGGCGATGACAATACTCATGAGCGCCTCCGATTTAGGATCGCCGGAATAGTAACGCAGGGAGCGTGAACAAATCACTGCCGCCGCCGCGGCCCTTATGGATAAACGCGTTCGCTTTGCCAGTCGGCGTCCGGTGTTTCGCGCCAGTAGACCAGCCGGTCATGGAGACGAAACGGCCGGTTGACCCAGAATTCGATTTCAATCGGCGTCAGCCGGTAACCGGACCAGTGATCCGGACGCGGTACGTCCGCGCCGTCATACAGCCTGTCGAGCCGCGCGATCTCCTGCTCCAGCGCCTCGCGGCTTTCCATGGGCCGCGATTGCGCCGAGGCGTGGGCGCCGAGCTGCGCATTCCGGGCGCGCGTCGCAAAATATTCGTTTGCCTCGTCGTCGCCGACGCGCTCGACCTTGCCGCGAAAGCGCACCTGGCGACGAATGGTCTTCCAGTGAAAACAGGCCGCGCCTTGTGGGTTCGCGGCAAGTTCCTCGCCCTTGGCGCTCTCGACATTCGTGTAGAAGGTAAGGCCGCACGCATCGACGTCTTTTAAAAGAACCATCCGCACATTCGGCAGATTGTGCTTGTCGGCAGTCGCCAGCGCCATGGTGTTCGGATCGTTAGGCTCCGTCTCGCCGGCCTTCGCCAGCCATTCGGCGAATAAGGCAAAAGGGTCGTGAATGGTGAACACTTCGCCCTGATCTTCATCGAAGCCATAGGCTTCCGCGCTCGGGCTTGGCGGTATCAAATCATCCGACATTTCAGTGTCCGTTTATTCAGCGTCCGTTTACGTCCGATAAATCGCCGCCCGCCTATTATGCGGGCCGGGCGACGCATGATAGGGTGCGCGCAGGTGAAATCAACGCCGCTTACGGAAATCAGAGATGTCTTTCAACAGCTTCGGCCGGGTATTCCGATATACGACCTGGGGCGAGTCGCACGGACCCGCCCTCGGCGTCGTCGTTGATGGCTGCCCGCCGGGCCTCGCACTGCGCGAAGAGGATATCCAAACCTTTCTCGACAAGCGAAAGCCCGGCGGATCGAAATTCGTCACCCAGCGCAAAGAACCCGATACGGTCAAAATTCTGTCCGGCGTATTTGAAGATGACCGCACGGACGGCCCGCGCACGACCGGTGCGCCCATTAGTCTCATGATTGAAAATGTCGACCAGCGCTCAAAAGACTACGCCGATATCCGCGACAAATACCGGCCCGGTCACGCCGACATCACCTATGACGCAAAATACGGGTTCCGCGATTATCGCGGCGGCGGCCGTTCTTCGGCGCGGGAAACGGCGGCGCGCGTCGCCGCCGGCGCTGTCGCGGAACTGGCCTTGAGCGATATTCTCGGTCCGGATTTTTCCATTCGCGCCTGCCTCGTCCAGATGGGCGAACACGAAATAGATCGCAACAATTTCGACTGGACCGAGATTGAAAATAATCCATTCTGGTGCCCGGACGCCGGCGCTGCAAAGACATGGGAAACCCATCTCGAAGCAGCGCGCAAGGCGGGTTCCTCTATGGGCGCAGTTGTAGAAGTCGTCGCGTCGGGCGCCCCCGCCGGTCTTGGCGCGCCGGTTTACGGCAAACTCGACGCCGATCTTGCAAGCGCCATGATGTCTATCAATGCGGCCAAAGGCGTCGAGATTGGCGCGGGGTTCGACGCGGCGAAACTCTCCGGCGAAGAAAACGCCGACGAAATCCGCATCAGGAACGGCGCGCCGCATTTCCTGTCGAACAAGGCAGGCGGCATCCTGGGCGGCATATCGTCGGGGCAGGATATTATCGTCCGCTTTGCGGTGAAACCGACCTCGTCGATCCTTACCCCGCGCAAAACCATTACGGCGCAGGGCGAAGAAACCGACATCGTCACCAAGGGCCGACACGACCCTTGCGTCGGCATTCGCGCGGTCCCCGTGGGCGCGGCGATGATGGCGCTCGTGCTCGCCGATCACGTCATGCTGCATCGAGCGCAATGCGGCTGAGCGGCAAATCCTCCTGATGACGCTGAACGGCTGAAATTGGCGGCGGACTCAAAGGGTCGGCGCTTCGGAAGAGAATAGTTCATGGGGCGCGGTTAGTGCGGCCAAAATAGAGCGCGTGTCCGGCGTAACGAGGGGCAAAGTCGGTCACGCCCTGAGAATTTTCTCCATGGCTTTGCCTTTAGCCAATTCGTCGATCAGTTTGTCCATATAGCGGACGTTTCTGACCAACGGGTCTTCGATTTCCTCGACCCGGATGCCGCACACGACGCCTTTAATGAGCGAACTGTTCGGATGAATGCGCGGCGCATTGTGAAAGAAGCTGTTGAAGTCGTTTTCGTTATCGATCTGCCTCTCCAGACCTTCCTGATCGTATCCGGTCAGCCAGCGGATGATTTCATCAACCTCCTCCTTAGTCCGATTTTTACGTTCCGCCTTCTGAACGTACAGAGGATAAACTTTTGAGAATTTCATCGCGGAAATATCTGTTTTCGCCATAACCATTCCCCTTTTATCGCGTGCGTTGTGGGACCGGATTCGAATTCCTACGTCTACGACGCGGATAGTTCTAGCCATTCGTTATTTTCTCTCTGGCCGCCATATCGGGCCAAAGCAGACATTTAACGTTGCTTCGGCATTCGCGCGACCCTAGCGCTCGCCGACGCGCCCAAGCCTTAAGCCGGCGCCGCCCGCTGCGACAGCGACGGACGGCGTCGATTATGCTGCAATCAGCGCGAAGTTTTACTTCCGGCCGCCAAAAGGCAAGATCACAGGCACTTTCGCCATGTAGTCGCGATATTTGTCGCCGAAGAGGGCGACCATGTCGCGTTCCTCATAGCCGATCGCAATAAAAATATAGATCGTCCAGATAGCCGCGAAGAGCAGATGCCCGGCCGTCATATGCGACGTCGCCCAGAACATCGTAATCCAGCCAAGATAGAGCGGATGACGGATATGTTTGTAGAGGGACGGCGTCACAAATTGCGGCCCCGGCACTTCCTTGTTTTTAAACCGGTACCAGCCCTGCATCAGGCCGAATAAATGGAAGTGATTGATGAGAACCGTCGACAATAGAACAAGGACAACGCCAAGAAAAAAAAGCGCCGTGAGAACGCCGCTCCACAAGGGCGCTTCAACGGACCAAACGACGGCGGGCATTGGCTGCCAGTATGCAAATAGCAACACCAGCAAGATAAAGGTCGCCAGGACATACGTGCTGCGTTCCATCGACCACGGAACAATTTTCGTCCAAGCCTTCTTAAAACCTTGGCGCGCCATGATCGTGTGCTGCAAGCCGAACAATACCAGCAGGCCGATATTCACCAGCGCAGCGGCCGCGCCGCCGGCCCAAGCCGGCCCTGCATCAATCGTTTTCGGCGCGCCGAAAAACGATGTCATGTCGCCGCCCACAAACGCAATCAGATACAAAAAAGACGCAAAAAATAAGAGATACACAACAACGCTATAAACAAGTGCAATGATGCCCATCACCATCTCCTTTGCCGACGCGTTATTTTCAAAGAGCCGAGCCTAATAGGAGGGTCGGACCACGCCGTCAAAGAAAATCAATATTGCAACGCACCAATTCCGTATACGGCTTGAAATTCTACGCATAGCCGTACATTGGATTTTCTGTGACCGGAACGTTTTGGCCTGACGCGGCCATTTGCGCGCACAATCAATTGCGGCGCTTGGCGCCGCCGATCAGGAATTCGCCATTGCCGGCCTTCCTCAAAATGCGAAGATGTCTTCGGCCGGGGTCGGGGTCAGTGCGTTCAGACCGTAGTCGTCGCGACCGCGCACCAGAATACACTTCTGGGGTTCGCCCATGTTAATGCGATCGTCGCGAAATCCGTAGTCCCGGCACGTGAAATCCGGCCGCATGAACCGGGCGACGCACGCGGTTCTAACGCTGTCCGTACTATTCTTCCCGGCCCGATGCCATAAGCCGCCCCAGGTGAAGAAAAATTGCCCCGCCGAAATCTCAATCGTCTCAACTTTGTGCGGCGCGTTCCAAGGCGCATCCGCATCGGCTATCCGCCGCACCTGCTCGTCCGACATTCGGTCGAGCCCTTTCTTCTCCTCGCGCGCCCACAGACTCGTCCTGTACAAATGCGTCTTCGGCAGGACAGAGAGAGCGCCGTTTGCTTTTGTCATATCGGTCAGCGCAATCGATACATGCACGCCGCGAATAAACTGATTGATGGAGTCCGAATGCCACGGCGTGCCCGCACCCGGCCCGCGCTCAATAATGTGAGCCACCCAGAGGAGAATGTCGGGACCCAGCAACGCTTCGACGCGGTCAAGCACCGCGGGATCAGAGGCCAGTTCAACAAGCGAGGCCGAACGCAAATACTGATTGCGCCGATCTGAGCCGGTAAGGCCGCCTTTCGGCGAGAGGCGGGCTGAGACGGCGTGCAAAAACGGTTTTGACAGAAATTTTTCCGAGCTAGCGGGGCTCAACGAAAAGGGCCCCAAAAACCCTTGACGTTCGAAGTCGGTTATCTCATCGGCGCTCAGCATAAAGATTTTTCAAGCCTTTCACACAGAACTTGTTTCATAACGAAAATGTCGTCGAAAGTGCTTCTACCTTGCCGGAGCGCGCAGATTCTGCAGCTTTTAGCACCTGTTCGTGAATGTGCACGGACTTTTCAACGTCGGCCGGAATGAACTCGCCTGCCCGCGCGCAGCGAAGAAAGTGATCAACGACGCTCTCCTGCGGACCCGCAACTTGACAAGGCTCGCTGACGTCATTGCCGGTTGCATCGTCGCGATAAACGCGGCGAATTGAACCGCCCGACAAAACAAGTTCGCCCTCCGCGCCCTGGAACTCGATCCGCCGCCGGGGAACCGGATAGCTCCAGCAGGATCGGACGGAAGCATACTGGCCGCCCTCATATTCAAGCATAATGACGGCGTTGTCGTCGATATCGCTCGCAACTGGGTCACCGGATTTCGTGTGCCGCTCGCATTGTTGCGTGTTGGCGCGCGCGGAAACGCTGATCGCCGGCCCCATCACGGATGCAATCAAATCGAGGGCGTAAATTGAATGCGCCTGCATGACGCCGCCGCCAGCCGCCGCCCGACTGAATTTCCACTTTGCTTCAGGGCGTGGCCCAGGCCCGCTGTAATCGGCGGAAATAGCAACAATCTTTCCCAACCGCTCAGGCCGGGCGTTCTCACGAAGGGTATCCAAGAGGGCCGGCCCGAAGAACGGCAGGAGGAGCATGCCCGCGGCGCTGTTTCCGGCGGCGGCGCTCAGGCGCTCAAGATCAGCCAGCGTGGTCGCGACCGGCTTTTCAACGAGCGCGTGAACGCCCCGCTCCAGCGCATAGACGGCCTGATCGGCGTGATAGGGATGCGGCGACGCGACGATGACGGCGTCGACGACGCCGGCATCGATCATGCGGCGATGATCGGTAAAAACATGCGCGGCGTTGAGGCGTTTCGCCGCCGCGCGGGCGCTGTCTTCGTGTCGCGCGCAGACAGAAGTCACCCGGACACCCTGCGCCACAGCGAGAAGCGGCGCGTATTTGCGCCAGACAATCTCCCCGCAGCCAATCAATCCTAACGACAAGTCGTTCACAGCAAAGTCCAGCGCGATGCAAAGCCGCCAAAACGCCGCCATGTCGACGACGACAGCATGCGAAACAATGCCGCTCGTTGTTGTTTTTCCGCGACGCCTTGTCAATCACCACGCACCGCCGAGGCCGGCGAAACGAGGGTCATTTTTGCGACCTTACACCGCCGATCAGAAATTCGCGGTTGCCGTCGCCGCCGGCGATGGGACTTTCGGTCCAGCCCGTTGATTTCCAACCGGGCTGCGCGTCAAGCCATGCGTTGATGTCCTCTGCAACACCGGTTGAATTTGCATGACCTGGTTTGACAATCCCGCCTTTTCCAATTTGATCGCGACCGACCTCAAACTGCGGTTTGATCAACGCAAGCAGCCGTGCAGCCGGACCGCTAAGCGCCAACGCCGGCGGCAACGCTTTTTTGAGAGAGATAAAACTGACGTCGCAGACGATTATATCAATCGGATCGGAAACGAGCGCACGCGTCAGATCTTTCGCATGGGTCTTTTCGAGATTGACGACGCGCGGGTCGGCACGCAGCCTCTCGTGCAATTGTCCATGGCCCACATCGACTGCGTAGACTTTTACTGCGCCGGCGCGCAGCAGGGCGTCGGCAAAGCCCCCGGTCGATGCGCCAAGGTCAAGGCAGATCTTTCCGGCAGCATCGACTTCCATTTCCTTCAGCGCCGCCGCGAGCTTCACGCCGCCGCGCGAAACAAAGGGATGCGCTTCGCCATCGGCCTTAACGACATCGCCTTCAGAAATCTTCTGAGAGGGTTTTTTCGCCACTGCATCGTTGACGCGAACAAGGCCTGCCTCAATCGCCGCTTGCGCACGCGCTCGGGAATCATAAACGCCGGTGTCAACGAGATGTAAGTCGAGCCGCATGGCGCGCCTGTCGTTTCAGGAAATGCGCCTTCGATCTTAAGTCAGTTTCGCGCCGTCATCAAAAACTTCGCCAGCGGCGGGGCGACGCGTGCAAGGCCGACCGTGGCGCGAAGTTTTGGATTGCGCCCGCGGGTAAGCGCCTCTTCGGCCTGTTCATGAAACTCGCCGAACCGTCCTTCGCGCAGCGCCGCCTTCGCCTTGTTAAGCGCGATATTGTACCGCAGCTTGTCAATTTGCCGGTCGCAAAGCACCATGAGATCGGGGCGCGCCATGCGGAGTTTTTCGTAAACTCTGATTGTATAGTTGCTGAGCCGGGCGTCATCCGAGGAAAGCGAGTCGTCTCTGTTGCGATACCAGGCAAGCGGTTCGTCCAGATAATCCGCCTTGCCGCCGGCCGCGAGCACGCGGATCCACAGATCGAAATCCTGTGCATTGCGCAACGCGATATCGAAACCGCCGACGCGCTCAAACCAGTCGCGCCGCATGGAAACGGCGGTGTAAACCTGGAACGCGCGCGACGCGACGCGCTTCAGCGTTACCGGCGGAACCATTCTCACATTTTCCGAACAGCGATTGCCCGGATGTTTTTCATCGACGAATGTATGCGCATCGCATGAAACAAACGCCAGTTCGGGCGCCGCATCGAGCGCCGCCAGCATTTTTTCGAGATAGTCCGGGGCCCATGCATCATCGGCGTCCAGCATGGACAGGAATTCGCTGTCAGATTCTCGCGCGGCGCGATTGCGCGCCGCTGCGGCGCCGGCGTTCTCCTGTTGAAGGACGGTAATGCGGCCATCGACGAACGACCGCGCGATATCGACCGTGTCATCGGTGCTGCCGTCATCGACGATAATAAGCGCCCAGTCCTCGCGCGTCTGCGCCAGCACGCTCTCGATGGCGTCGCCGATATAAGGACCGACATCGAAGGCCGGCATGATAACGGTCGTTGTCGCGATTGGTGTTTTGGAAGGCACGGTTCACCACACTCACTTTGCGCAAGGCGGTCAGCATGCATGTTGCGCGCCGATTTGGCTGGGCAACCGTTGTTAATCATGACCGTTAACTTTTGACGCCCGGTCTCAGCCGCCGTCCGACGTCGTCGTGTAGATCGCCCCCCATGCGCCGCCAAATCCGCCAATCAGATCCAGCGGCGAACGCGGGCCTTGTAGTCCCGCCAGGCCTCGCCATACTGGCGTTCCATTTTTTCTTCTTCATACGGAATGGAAATGAAGTTTGCGAACAGGAAGAAGGCAAGGATCATGACATAGGCGAGAATGTTGCCGATCACGATCGCCAGCCCGGCGACGCCGATGAGGATGCCGAGATACATCGGGTTTCGCGTAAGGCGGAACGGGCCCTCAGTTACCAAAGAAGAGTTTTTCTTGGAGACTGGCACGACTTCCGTACCTGCTTTTGCAAATGCAAGCCGGCCAGAGGCGGAAACCGCAAAACCCAGCGCAAAAATCGTCCAACCGAGAACCGTGTGTTGAAACAACACCGGCAACGACAACGCCTTGCCGCCGAAATAGGCCGTTAAAACGAATAGAAGCGCCCAGAGCGGCGGCGGGATAATGACGAGAATCGACGGCTTTGGCGGATCGCTTGTCATTTCCGCAGCTCCTTCTTGGGCGCGTCCTTTCTTTTCGTCTTAGCCCCTCAAGTTCACGACCTCCGCGGTCATGCCCAGCGCCTCGCGGGCGCGTTCGACGATATGCGCCGCGTTGAGACGCGCGGTATCATACATGTTGAAGGGCGAATCCTGATCCTGGAAGACATCGGGCAAGGTCATCGTGCGGATCTTCAGGCCCGCATCGAGAAGCCCGGCGTCGGAAAGGAAATGCAGAACGAAAGCGCCGAAACCGCCGCGCGAGCCTTCCTCCACCGTAATCAGAACCTCGTGATTGCGGGCAAGGTCCATGACGAGATCATGATCGAGGGGCTTGGCGAAGCGGGCGTCCGCCACCGTCGTCGACAGCCCCTGGCTTTCGAGCGTATCGGCGGCTTTCAGCGCCTCCTGCAATCGGCCGCCATAGGCGAGGAGCGCGACCTTGGTTCCTTCCTTGACGATCCGGCCCTTGCCGATTTCGAGAACCGATCCCTTCTCGGGCAAGTCAATGCCCACGCCCTCGCCGCGCGGGTAACGGAAGGCTATCGGGCCTTCGTCATAGGCGACCGCCGTCGCCGTCATATGGACAAGCTCCGCTTCGTCGCCCGCCGCCATCAGCACCATATTGGGCAGGCAACCGAGATAGGCGATGTCGAATGCGCCGGCATGGGTCTGGCCGTCGGCGCCGACGAGCCCGGCCCGGTCCATGGGGAAGCGCACGGGCAGGTTCTGGATGGCGATGTCGTGAACGACGGAGTCATAGGCGCGCTGCAGAAACGTCGAATAGATCGCCGCAAAGGGCTTCATTCCGTCAGCGGCAAGCCCGCCGGCGAAGGTCACCGCATGCTGCTCGGCAATGCCGACGTCGTAGCAGCGCTCGGGGTAGACATCGGCGAACATATCGAGCGACGTGCCCGACGGCATCGCCGCCGTAATCCCGACGATTTTGTCGTCGGTCTCTGCTTCCTTGATCAGCGCTTTCGCAAACACTTTCTGATAGGCCGGCGCGTTGGGCGTTCCCTTTTTCTGTTTGCCGGAAACAACATCGAACTTGGCGACGCCGTGATATTTGTCGGCCGATTCCTCCGCAGGCGGATAACCAGCGCCCTTGCGCGTCACCACATGCACGAGGACCGGGCCCTCTTTCATGTCGCGGACATTTTCAAGCACCGGCACAAGCTGATCGAGATTGTGCCCGTCGATGGGGCCGACATAGTAAAAACCAAGCTCTTCGAACAGCGTGCCGCCGGTCATCATGCCGCGGCCATATTCCTCGGCCTTGGCGAGCTGTTTGTAGACCGCTTTGGGCAGACGCTTGGCGAGCTGTTTGCCAAAGGAGCGGAAGCCCTGATAGACGCCGGAGGACGTGGCGCGGGCAAGATAGGCGCTCATCGCGCCGACTGGCGGGGCGATCGACATGTCATTGTCGTTGAGAATCACGACCATCTTGCTACCCAGATGGCCAGCGTTGTTGAGCCCCTCATAGGCCATGCCGCCGGACATTGACCCGTCGCCGATGACGGCGATGGAAGTCGTCTCCTTGCCGAGATGGCGCGAGGCTTCGGCGAAACCGGTCGCCGCGGAAATCGAGGTCGCCGCATGAGCCGCGCCGAACGGGTCATATTCGCTTTCGGAGCGCTTGGTGAAGCCGGAAAGACCGCCGCCCTGACGCAGCGTGCGGATGCGGTCGCGCCGGCCGGTCAAAATCTTGTGCGGATAGCACTGGTGGCCGACGTCAAAGACGAGCCGATCGTCGGGCGTGTTGAACACATAATGAATGGCCGTCGTCAGCTCGACGACGCCGAGGCCGGAGCCCAAGTGACCGCCCGTCACTGAAACGGCGTCGATCATCTCAGCGCGTAATTCGTCGGCGAACTGGCGCAATTGCGACTTGTCCAGCTTTCGCAGGTCAGCCGGAAAAGTCACCTGATCCAGCAGCGGCGTTTCTATGGCCATCTTGTCTTCCCCTCTCATCATGCGGGACTCGCCGGCCGTCTCCCGGCGGCGGCGCTATACAGATAGCGCGCCGCGACGGCGGCGGAAGCCGCCCCTTCTAGCGCTTCTGGCGGTTTTCACCACCCCATACCCATGAAATCGCGGCAAGTTGAGGACGGTTTCGTGTCGCGGTTGCGGAAATGCCGCAGATGCAGCTTACGCTGCTAAAGTCGGTTTCCTTCGGACAACAAAAATGCAGAAACCTCCAGTCATGAAACATGAATATACTGACAAACGCTGCGTCGTCACCGGCGCGGGCTCCGGGATCGGGCGCGCCATCGCGCTCGATCTGGCGGGACGGGGCGCGCTGCTGGCGCTGTCCGATATCAATGACGATGGGCTTGCCGAGACGCGAGAACTGGTCGGGGCCCCCGACAACCGCCATCGCTACGACCGCCTCGACGTCTCCGATCGCGACGCCGTCGACCGTTACGCTGCGGATATCCGGCGCGACTGGGGCGCGGCGGATTTTCTCTTCAACGTTGCCGGTTTGAGCCGCCTCGGCGACTTCGCCGCGACGCCGAGCGCCTCTTTCCACAAGGTGATGGACGTCAATTTCTACGGCACCGTCGACATGTGCCGGGCGTTTCTGCCGCAGCTCCTCGAAACAAAGGGCGGCGTCGTCAACATCTCGTCCGTATTCGGCCTGATCGGTTTTCCCGGCCAGGCACATTATTGCGCATCGAAATTCGCGGTACGCGGATTTTCCGAAACGCTGGCCATGGAGCTGGCGCCAAAAGGCGTTTCCGTCACCAGCGTTCACCCAGGCGGGGTCGCCACCAATATCGCCCGCTCGGCCGAACTTGACGCCCTGCCCGACAGAATCGAGTCCAGGGAAAAGTTCGACAAGAAGTTCGACAAGGCCGCGCGCACCAGCCCGGAAAGCGCGGCGCGGACAATCATCAACGGCGCCGCCAAAGGCAAACGCCGGGTTATTGTCGGCGCAGACGGCCATGTGATTTCAGTGGTGCAAAGGCTGTTTCCCCGCGGCTACGCCTGGCTGCTGCCGCGCCTGATCGACATGTAGGACCGCTTATCGCGCCGTTATTTGGCGCGCGCGCGCTCTTTGCGCCAGACGAGAAAGGAAATGGCGACGCCGATCGCCGCGGCGCTAAGCCCGCCTGCCGCCAGGACGACAAACCCCGTCTGAGCATCGGCGAGATAAGCCGCCGTTGTCGCGGCGATTCCCGTCACCACCAGGAGCCAGCCCGTCGTCCTGTTGGCGGCGATCCACGCCTCCTCGCTGCTCAGCGTCCATGGCGTGCGCAAACCGATAAACCACATCGATCGGCTTTTCGCCATGAAGTTCCCAACCACTGCAAGCAAGACGCAGAGCGGCAAAAGAATGAGCCGCGAATCCGGTTCGGTTCCCCTCACCGCCGCAGTCGTGATCACAAAATGAAAGGCCGTAAAAAGCCCGAGAACACCGAACCAACTCGCATAGTAGAGACCGGCGCTGCGCCAGACATTATCCCTGCGCGGATCGATGTACGGTATCGCGGCGCAGACAAGGGCGACGACGACGCCGAGCACCGGGAAAAACGCCAACATGAAATTTCGCGGCGCGTAACCGTCAACTTCGCCTTTGATGTTCCAGTGGCTGGGCAACATCGCATCCGGCGGAATGTTCTGCATGCCGTAAAACGAGATCGCAACCATCGCCAGGATAATCCCGGCACTGAATAGATACGCGATGCGGGTCATGAGGCACCCCTCTTCACCGCCCGTCCCTTCGGCGCGGCGGCTTCCCCGACGCGAAACAGCGACATCAGATTGGCCGCTGTTTCCTCCGCGACCGAAACGTTGATGCGATATATCAGCGTCACGCCGCGACGCTCCACATCGACAAGGTTGGCCTCTTTCAGAACGCCGAGATGACCGGAAAGGGTCGGCTTGGCGATCTTCAGCTTGTCGGCGATTTCGCCTGCCGATAGCGGCGCCTTTGTCAGCGCCGCCAGGATGTCGCGGCGGGACGGATGGGCGAGCGCGCGGTAAACGTCGGTCATATTTCTTTATTTCACGAAATACCGAAATAAGTCAAGGTTGGCGACGCCCTTAATCGTCCAGCGGATAGGGCCCATCGACGAAACGTTCCTCGTGATAACCTTTGGCGCCCACCTCACTGGCGAGCGCGCTGAAGGGGCGGTCGCCGGCGGCAAGACGCTGAAGGGCGACGCTGAAATCATAGCGCGGTCGCCAACCGAGTTCGGCGCGCGCCTTGTCGTTCACGTAGACCCGGTCGATAGACGGGAACATCCGCCAGCCGCGCTTTTCATATTCGGCCTCGTATTCCACATAACGACGCAGGACCGCCGGCGCGTCATCGCGCAGCCCCGCGAGGTCATCCTGCGTAAAGGGCGAGGTAGCGCTGATTATGTAGCGTGCGAAGCCGATCCCGCGGGCGCGATCAAGAGCGCAAAAATGCGCCTCCGCCATGTCCTCAATATCGCCGCGACGATAGAGGAGTTCATTCACCTTGGCGTTCTCGTCGTCGTAACCTTCCCGGATCGCGGAGCTGTCGTCTTCTTCGGGGAAGAAGCGCGACGTGCGCAACACAAGACACGCCATATCGAATTTGCGGTGAAAGAGCTCGCAGAGGTTCTCCGCCGCGATTTTGGTGACGCCGTAAATGTTCTTCGGCCGGCCTTGCGCGTCCTCCGTAATCCATGCGGCGGGCTCTCCCTCGGCGGGCCTGAGCGCATCGCCGAAAGCACTCGTCGTGCTTGTGAAGATGAAACAGTCGACGCCTTCGGCGCGCGCCGCCTCCAGCAAGTTCAGCGTACCGGTGATGTTGACGTCGACAAAATCCTGACGCGAATGGGTGCCCACATGGGGCTTGTGCAGCGTCGCCGTATGGAGAACGGCGTCCGCGCCTTTCATGACAGAAGCGACAAAGGCGCTGTCGGCGATGTCGCCCACATGGCGGGCGTATGGGCCGGGCTTGATGTCGACGCCGACCGCCGCCTCGCCACGCGCCGCCATGAGGCGCATGAGCGCCTCGCCAAGATGACCGGAAGCGCCAGTGACGAGGACGGCCATCACAAGAGCCTTTTATTCGAACTCAGCCGGTTCTGCCTTTGGCTTGCCGCCTTTATCGCCGCTCGGACCGACAACGATCTTTTCGATTTTCTCCTGCGCCGATTTGAGTTTCGCCTCGCAATGGGCTTTCAATTTAGCGCCGCGCTCATAGAGCGAAATCGATTCTTCGAGTTCAGCCTTGCCGCTTTCGAGCTTCGAAACAATGTCTTCAAGCTCGGCGAGCGCTTTTTCGAAAGAGAGCGCCATGATGTCGTCGGGTTTCTTCGCCATAATATCCGCTTACTCCGCCGCCGCCGGCGCTTCAACGCCGCGCTTGAAACCGGGCGGGTTATAAATCCGCCAGGACCAGTAATGATTGCCGCCGTCACGACTGGTGCGAACCCAGCTGTTGCGGCGCAGTTGCTGATCGATCATCCAGTTGAGATAGCCGTGTGCGCATAGAACGACGTCGCCGTCTTCTGCAACTTCGGCGAGACGCGCCGCGATTTTGCGAACCCGGCCCCAACTCTGCAGATGGTTTTCAACGCCCTCCGGCGCAAATCCCAAAAACCACAGCGTGCGCGAAACGACGCCCCATTGGCCCGGGCGCAGTTTTACAAAATCGGGAAAGGGCGGCGGCGGCAGCGGCGCCTCGACAAACATCGGATCGGCGGGAATGGCGCGCTCGGCGCCAGCAATATGGCGCGCGGTTTCGATGGCGCGCGGCAGGGTCGATGAAAGGATCGTCTCGGCGCTGTCGGCAAGCGCAACCAGGCTCTCCGGCGGACGCTCGTCGGCGGCGAGACCGCTTGCATCATATTGCGACCACCAGTCCTCATACTCGCGCGCCGTGATCGTTAAATCACGGGCGAGATCCGGACGCCCATGGCGCGCAGTGATAATCCGACCAGTCATGAAATATGCCCGATGCCCCTTACTGAGCGCGTCCACAAAAAGTGGAAACCGGTTTTTGGGTCCGGACGCGCGATCACAACAATTCTAGACGACGTTCTTGATTTGCCAAAAAGTGAACGCCGCCCCGAGCCGTCTGCATCCCGCATCTGCCGGGCAAACGAGCGAAAATTTTACTTGCGCGGATTGCCGACGTAAAATCGGAAACCACTTTTACTGCAATCCGCGCAGGGCCCTTATGACGCGGTTTTCAGGCCGCCATCAAGCTCCGCACGTGGGCCGCGGCGCTCGCCGCCAGGGCATTGAGGTCATATCCCCCCTCAAGGACCGAGATCAGACGGCCCTTCGCCTTATCCCGGGCGACGCCAGCGATTTCGGCGGTCGCCCAGGCAAAATCCGCCTCGGTCAGATTGAGACCGCCAAGGGGGTCGGCGCCGTGCGCGTCAAACCCGGCGGAAATGACAATGAAATCCGGGTCGAAATCGGAAAGCGCGGGGAGCAGCGTCTCGCCCCAGGCGCGGCGAAAATCACTGCCGCCGGCGCCGGTCGCCAACGGCGCATTGGCGATATTGTCATAGGCGCCGCGATCGCTGGCGCGCCCCGTGCCCGGATATTGCGGCCATTCGTGGGACGAGGCGTAGAACGCATCTTCGTCATGCCAGAACGCTGCCTCGGTGCCGTTGCCGTGATGGACATCGAAATCGAGCACAGCGACGCGGCGCGCGCCATGAGCTGTCCGCGCATGCATTGCCGCGACAGCGGCGCCATTGAAAAAACAAAAACCCATGGCGCGCTCCGGCTCGGCATGATGGCCTGGCGGGCGCGCTGCGATAAATGCATTTTTCGTCTCGCCCTTGAAGACCGCATCGGTCGCCGCAACGGCGCCGCCGGCGGCGCGCAACGTCGCCTCGAGCGAAGAGGGTCCCATGAAGGTGTCCGCATCGAATTGCGCGAGCCCCTCTGTCGGCGCGTTTTCTTCGACCACTAACCGGAAACTTTTCGGATGCACGCGTTCAATCTGTTCCGCCGTCGCCTTTGGCGGCGCGCGCTTTTCGAGATGCGCGAAATCTTCGCCCCGCAATATCTTATCGACCGCATCGTAACGCCCGCCATGTTCCACATGACCGGGCGGCACTTCGTGGCGCGAAAAAACGGGATGGGTGTAGAGAAGCGTCGACATTGGCGGTTTCTACACCGCCGCTTGTTCGGACGAAAGCCGAAATCTCTATCAGCCGTATCACAGTGTGAAATCCGGCAACCGACATTGGTCAAGAGCGAACACTGGATAACTTTTACCCGTATAGCGGGTTCAATCCTTATTGCGAACGTTAGCCAGCCGGTTTCGAATGTCCCTTCCGTCGCATCATGTGCTTAGAATTTTCGGTGTATGAACCGCCGGAATGTCCCATGCCTCGACAATAAGACCGTCAAGAATTCGCCATACAACGACGGCGTCTATTTCGATCTGTTGATCAGGCAGTGTCATGGTGTTCTTCACATGCACAACAACAAGCTCGTCGCCAACGGCCGTAATGGACACTGGGTTGACCTTGAAGGTGCCCTTTGTCTGTTCCGCCATTTTCGCGAAGAAGGTCTGTAAACCCACTCGGCCCGAATAGTCCCCTTGGATGTCCGGTAATGCTGGATTGAAAAAATGAAAAACCACGTCTTCCGAAAGAACATCGGCTGACCCTACTACGTCTGCGGGGTTGAACTTTTTAAGCACCGAAATATTTGGGTGTTCGCCGGACATTGTTCGCTCCATTGAAATTAGAAATCATTATCAAAACCGTCAGAGCTAATCGCATCGATACCAGGTCTAGCCGGTTTTAAATCTTAGAACGTGTGTTGCGCTAACGAGATGTGACAATCTGTCGGTTGAAGAACGCGTACTGATCACCAACTCAAAGAAGTAACCCTACGTCTATTTAATTTGGGCACGCACATTATCCGTAACGGTCAATGCGCGATTTCCAGATGCATGAGTACTCACTTCAAATTTGTTACGAGACAAACAGCGAGACGATAGCATGGGTGACCCGAAGCGCGATCAGGTCGCGAAAGACTGGGACGCAATCGTCATCGGCTCCGGCATAGGCGGCATGGCCGCCGCCGCGGCGCTTTCCCGGGTGGGGCGCAAGGTGCTGTTGCTCGAGCAGCATCAAACGCTCGGCGGGCTGACGCACAGCTTTTCCCGCGAGGGCTTCACCTGGGATGTCGGCGTACACTATTTGAGCGAGATGGCGCCGGGAGATCGCATGCGCGATCTGCTCGACTGGTTGTCCGATACCCCCATCGAATTCGTATCTTTGGGGCCGATTTACGACACGTTGCACATCGGATCGGCGGAGCCGCTGTCGCTCTCGCGCCCTTACGAGGCGCAGGAACGCGACCTCAAGGACCGCTTCCCCGATCAGGGTGAGGCGATCGAGGCATGGACCCGAGCGCTGCGCGACGGTCACGAAGCGATGCACAAGATCTTTCCGACCCGGGCGATGCCGGAATTCGTAGGCGACATGCTCGACTGGTGGAACAGACGCGAAATCTCAAAATGGTGCGCCCGCACCACCAAGGAGGTGATCGACGATCTTACCGACGATCCCGAACTTGCGGCTGTAATGGCCGCACAATGGGGCGATCACGGCGGACGCCCGAGCAAGGCGAGCTTTGCAATGCATGCTCTGATTGCCGGGGCCTATCTGCCGAGCGGCTCGTGGTACCCCGTGGGGGGCAGCGCCGCTTATGCCGAGCACATCATCCCGACCATTACCAAAAACGGCGGCGAAGCTCGCGCGGGGGTCCGCGTCGAACAGCTGCTGTTCGACGAAGACACGGTTGTGGGCGTACGGACCGAAGACGGCGAGGAGATCCGCGCGGACGCCGTAATTTCCGATATCGGCGCGCGGGAAACCATCGAAGCGCTCTTACCGGACGCGCACGGGCACGAGGATTGGGTCGCGGAAATCCGTGCGCTGCCGTCCAGTATCGCGCATTTCACGTTATTTTTGGGCTTCGAGGGCGATATCGAAGCTGCTGGCGCGACGAAGGCAAACCATTGGATCTATCCAACCGGCGACGTTGACGTCATCTGGACAGACCCTCCCAACGGCGCACCGACCCACATGACCGCGTCATTCGGCTCGCTCAAAAACCCCGCGCACGACCCCGGTCCGAAACAAAAACATATGGGGCAATTTCTGGTCTGGGCGGATTGGTCGACAGTTGCTCCGTGGGCGGATCGACCGCCTGGAGAACGTGGCGACGATTACGCTGACTTCAAGCACCAAGTCGAAGAGACGCTGATGGCGCAGTTCGAGCACTACTTCCCCGAACTCGCCAAGCTCGTGGTGTATCGGGAATTGGCCACCCCGCTATCTACCATAACCTTCACCGGGCATCGCAAAGGTGCATTCTACGGACTCGACGTAACGCCCGAGCGCGTTGTGTGCGACGCCCTGCGCGCCAAGACGCCCATCCCGGGTCTCTTCCTTGCTGGTCAGGACGTGGTAAGTCCGGGCATTCCGGGTGCGCTTATGGGCGGCATTCTTTCAGCTGCCAGTGTCGATCCGAAAGTGTTCGGCAAGCTCAGAGGGTAAGGTTGTTCTCCAATGCCCGCTTTTGCACGCACAGCTGATACATCATAGACGCCCCGCGAGTATCTGCTTTCTGCGATGAATCGCCGTTCAGGTTGGACCGAGATACGATCTCCCTTTCAGCCAGGCGCGATCTGTACGAGCAGAGAATTCCGCCCGGCCGCGAAAGCGGTCAAATATCGAATTACGCGGCCGCGCGCTGGCGCCGAAGTAGCCGCTGAGCTATTGCCTCGGCATGATCCTTCGCCGCGCAACCATTGACGACGCGCGCCTCCTCGACGACTGGCGCAGGCGCCCCCATGTACAGGCCGGCTTCGGCGAGGAAGACCCGCCCGACTGGGAAGAAGAACTCGCGATCAACGAAGATTGGCACGATCCCGTCATCGCCGAAGTCGACGGCCGCCCCATCGGTTACATGGAGATCATCGATCCGGCGCGCGAAGAGACTCACTACTGGGGCGATGTCGAAGATAATCTCCGCGCGCTTGATATCTTCGTCGCTGACGAACGCGATCTCGGCAAGGGCTATGGCGCGGAAATGATGCGCCTTGCGCTGGGGCGATGTTTTGCGGCGCCCGAGGTAAAAGCCGTGATCATCGATCCCCTTGTTTCGAACCCCCGCGCCATCAGATTTTACGAACGGCTCGGCTTCGCGCGCGAGCAAATCCAGAAATTCTTTGGCAATGAATGCCAGGTCATGCGCCTCACGCGAGGGGTTTGGTCGAGCCGCTTCACTGACGCCAAGTGAACGCGGCGAATATCCCGGCGAACAGCGAAACCATCAGCTTAAAGACGGCGGAATGAAGCGCGGCTCCAGAGCCTGCTCAATCTCGATTTCCCGTTCCCGCGTCAATGTGTCCAGCATACCGCCGCCTTTCTAAATATGTATTTTATATACATCTTTTACATTGCACCCCCGCCCAAATTGCAATATATGATATGCATCTTTTTTGAGGAGACGCGGATGCGGCTTACCGTCCATAGCGATTACGCCTTGCGCATGCTGATGCATCTGGCGGTCAACAATGACCGGCTAACGACCATCGCAGAGATCGCCGAGCGTTTTGACGTCTCCAAAAACCACCTGATGAAAGTGGCGCAATCGCTGGCGCAGATGGGCGTCGTGGAGTCAGTTCGTGGGCGCGGCGGCGGTCTGGCGCTGGCGCGCCAAGCCGACGCCATAAGCCTCGGCGCGGTCGTGCGCAGGCTTGAGCGCAACAGCGCGCTAGTCGAATGCTTTCCCGGCGGCGGCGGCGCGTGTCTTATTACGCCGTCCTGCAAGCTCAAGGGCGTCCTCGCCGAAGCGCAGGAAGCGTTCTTCGCCGTCCTCGACAAATACTCCGTTCACGATCTTGTAAAGCGCAACCCTGCATTGCGCGCGTTGTTACTGGAGGACGCAGCATGAGCGAAACAAGAATACGGAGCGCTGAGGAGCGCCGCGCGAAAATTCAGGCGCGCGCCGCGGCGCTCGGCATTGACGAAGCGTTTATCTCGACGCTCGTTGATGAGTTTTATGCGCGCATTCGCGGCGACGCACGGATCGGGCCCGTCTTCGAGAACGCCATCGGCGATGAATGGGAGCCTCACCTCGTCAAGATGAAAGACTTCTGGGCCTCGGTCGCGCTGAACGCCGGGCGTTATTCGGGCAAGCCCGTGCCCGCCCACGCAAAACACAAGCAGATCGAAAGGGCGCATTTCGACATCTGGCTGGACCACTTTCATGAAACGCTACGGGACACGGCGCCGAGCCCAGGCGCGGCGCGCTATTTCGCCGAGCGCGCGGAGCGCATCGCGGACAGCCTTAAGCTCGCCCTGTTTTTTACCCCTGGCGCGGCGAGGCCCGCATAATGTGCGGCGACCTACCCGAGGGCGTCGTCAAATATGGGGAGACGCCCGTCTTCACCGAGAAAACCACGCCGCTGAAACTACAAAACCTGCACCGGACCAAGCCGAACGTCTGGGGGCGAATAACCGTGCTTGAGGGCGCGCTCGACTATATCGTGCCGGGCCCGCCGGAACGGCGGCAGCGTCTTGTTCCGGGCCGCGACGGCGTCATCCGTCCAGCCGAGCCCCATCGGGTATCACTGGCGGAGCCGGTGCGTTTCAAAGTCGAGTTTCTGAAGTAAGGCTGACCCAGGCCATCGGGCGATAGGGTTGATTGGCCGCAGGTCTTGACATTTCTTTATACCCCCATAGGGTATCTCCCGTGCGAGACGATACAAAATCCGTCGCCCGCAAGCGCCTTGCGCGCATTGAAGGGCAGGTTCGCGGCGTCGCCCGAATGGTCGACGAAGACCGCTATTGCATCGATGTCGTTCGTCAGGTGCAGGCGATCAAGGCGGCGCTGAACGGCCTTGAAACTGTCATTATCGACGATCATCTCGACACATGCGTTGAACACGCACTTGCAGGAAAAAGCGTCGCGGCGCGACGAGAGAAAGTCGACGAACTTGTAGCGGTTCTGGGCGGGCGGAAGAAATGAAGCTGGCGCTCACCCTCCTGTTCGCGCTCACTACTGTTGTTAACGCGCCAGTAGCCTGCGCTCATGCGCGCGGCATGGACGCAAAACCAACTGAGCATCATATCGCCGGCGAAAACGAACACGCGTCTATGTCGCATGGCGCTGGGCATCATCAACATACTGACGGTGCGGCTCCCGAACACCAAAAACCGCATCAAGACTGCGCGAGTGATTGCGACGGCGGAGATGGGTGCGAAGGCTGTACGATCGGCGCAACAGCTGTCCTGATGCAGGACGGCGAAACGCCCCACGCTGCGCCTGCTACAGTGCTTGCGGAAATACGCGACACCCATAACGGCGCTGGCTTTGCAGCCGATCCGCCGCCGCCCCGCGCACTCTGAATAAACAGAGAGCGGGCGAGGCCCGCGATTGAACACAAACAAATTCGAAAGGCATGGCCATGGCGCGCGCGCTTATCGCCGTCGCCGCCCTTGCTTTCGTCGCTTTCACAAGCGCCGAAGCGCGACCCGTATCCTACGAGGGCGGATGGACGGCAATTGAAGAAACGGACCGGCAGAGCACTTCGCTCTGGGTTCACTACACCCTTAATCCAAACCTCTCGCTCGGCTGGCGCAGCGAGTGGGATCGCCGAGAGGATTTCGTTCTGAACGGTCCGCAAGCGACCTATCTCGTGAAACGCTGGTTCGGCGAGAACTATCAGGCCAACATCTATGCGCTGGCCGGCGGCGGGATCGTTACCGGTGTCGGCGACAACGATCTGGGCGCAAATGCAGCGGGCTTCGCCGGCGTGTTGGCGGACTGGGAGACCCGAAGCCTCTTCGCCTCCTACCGCGCGCGCGTGCTCGAAAGCGGCGGCATGGACGCCAATTTCATGCAGGCCGCCCGCGTCGGATATGCGCCCTATGAAGGCGATACCGGCGACTTACACACATGGCTGATGGTCGAAGTCGATCACCGGCCGGACAACGACGAGAAAGTGGGCGTTACGCCGCTCGTCCGTTTTTTCAAAGGCGCGGCGCTCCTCGAGCTTGGATGGAGCATCACCGACGACCAGCCGCTCGCCAACTTCACCTATCGATTTTAAACGGAGACAGAACCATGAACCGCATTCATATTTATGCCGCTGCGGCTTTTCTGGCGACCGGCACGGCCGTCGCTCAGGAGACTGACGAACACGCTCACACGGACCATGACAGCCATGAGTCGCACGATCACGACTCTCGCGACCATGAAACTCATGATCATGAGGCCGACAAGAAAAGCGTCGACGGAGAAAATATTGCGGCTGACGCGCCACTGCAGATAACGCCGGAAATCGAAGCGGCGCTGAACGCCGGAGGCGAGCCCGCTGTCGTCGAAGTCCTTGGCGTGGTCTGTGATTTCTGCGCGAAGGCCATGAACAAGACCTTCGGCAAGCGCGAAGAGGTGGCGGCTGTCTATATCGATCTCGATAGCAAAACCTTGAACCTGGTGTTCAAGCCCGCGATGACCCTCTCTGATGACGTCATCCACTCGCTGGTGAAGAAAGCCGGCTACAAGGCCGCTGCGATTCGCCGTGGCGAAGCTGCATTGAAAGGAACCGGCGATGCGGCTGATGGTTCGTGAAACGGCGGCGCCGACGCTGGCGCTTTTCGCCAGCGTCTCGACGCTTCTATGCTGCGCGCTCCCGGCGTTTCTTATTACCGTGGGCGCCGGCGCAGTGATGGCGGGGCTCGCGGCGAATGTCCCGGGACTTGTATGGCTCACAGCCCATAAAGTTCCCCTGTTCATCGGCGCAGGCGCCGTGCTGCTCGCCGCCGCGATCATGAAATGGGCGATGCGAAACGCGCCCTGCCCGATCGATCCGGCGCAGGCCCGGGCCTGTATGCGCATGCGCCGAACGGGGACAGTGATTCTCTGGATCGCCGCCGTCGCCTACATTGTCGGCGGATTCTTCGCGTTTTTTGCTGCTGACCTGTTGTTGTAGCGGCGCACAAGCTCAAACGATTGACGAGGCGAGCGTCTCCGCAACGCCCGGCGGCGGCGGAATGTCGTCCGGGACGAAGAAATCGACAACCAGCTTCTTTGACGGGTCGACACGGTATTTTTCAAAGTCCGTAACGCCGTTTTCATGAAGGAACGTGTCGTCGATCAAGAAGTTGCCGGTGAACTCTTTCGACGGTTTCGTGAAGATCATGTGCGCCGCGTCGGCGAGAATATCGGTCGTGCGCGAGGCCTGCATCATCGCCTCGCCGCCAAGAGCAAATTTCACCGCCGCCGTCGCGATCGCCGTGCGCGGCCACAGCGCATTAAACGCGATCCCGGCGGACTTGAACTCCGCCGCCATGCCGAGCACGCAAAGAGACATGTTGAACTTCGCCATAGAGTAGGCGACGTGCCCCGCGAACCATTTCGGGTCCATGTCGAGGGGCGGCGATAGCATAAGAACGTGCGGATTGTCGGACTTTTTCAAATACGGAATGCACGCCTTCGACGTCAGGAACGTCCCGCGGCCGTTAATCTGATGCATCAGATCGTAGCGCTTCATTTCCGTCGCCTCGGTGCCGGTGAGCGAGATCGCCGATGCGTTGTTGATGCAGATATCGATGCCGCCAAAGGTCTCCGCCGTCTTCGCAGCCGCCTCGGTCACGCCGTGTTCGTCGCGCACGTCGACGACGAGCGGCAACGCCTTGCCGCCGGCCGCCTCTATTTCCTCCGCCGCCGTGTAAATTGTCCCCGGCAGATGCTTGTGCGGTTCGGCGGATTTCGCGGCGATCGCAACATTGGCCCCGTCTTTCGCCGCCCGCAGCCCGATGGCGAGACCGATGCCGCGCGACGCGCCGGTGATAAATAGCGTTTTTCCTTTGAGCGTGGCCACGGGCGTTACCTCCATTTGCGCATCTTTCCTTAACGGAAACGCGCAGGAGATTCACCCTGTTCGCGCAGCGCCCATATCAGGCGGCGTTTTCTTCACACCCGCTGCACTCTGCATCGAGACAACGACAGCCGACGATGGTGCACGCCTCGCTCAGGGACGAGGCCCGACAGGTCGTTTCCATCCGCCGCTCTTCACCGTCGACGCCCTTCGACCGCCAGGTGATGGAAATCGCAACATGGTCTTTAACGACAACACAGCCAACGCCGTGGCTGTCCACATGCTGTTTGATCTTCTTCAGCTCGTTCATCTCAGCCAAACTCTCCAACGCGAGTAAGAATTAACCTTACTGCGCCTGCGTATTCTTCCTGGCGATGCGAGAATGCCCGCATCGCAGCGGCACCCGCGGCCCTTGTGAATATCGCGCTCCCGCCTCTGTTATGGCTCTTTTAACAGCGCGCTTCAAGTATTAATCAGTATAAAGAGATACTTTTTATTTGAATGAAATTTTTCGAAAATTTTTGTGGAAAGACAATCTGGCGCAAGCGCCAGAGAGCGCTAATTCCATTTCCGACGCTTGCGGGCGTCCTCGACCGCTTCCCAGACGCGCAGGGCGTTAAGTCCAATGATTTTTTCGATCGCCGCCTCGTCATAGCCGCGCGCAATGAGGCCATCGACCAACACTGGGAAGGACGATGCATCCTTAAGACCTTCGGGCAATGAATCGCCAACCCCGTCATAGTCAGACCCGATCCCCACATGATCGACGCCGGCGAGCTGGACGACGCGGTCGATGTGGTCGAGAACGTCATCCAGCGTCGCGTACGGATAGGGATGGTCCTCCCGCCATTTGTCGTTAAAGGCGGAAGCCTCTTCATCGGTCATGGGTCGGCCCATGGCCTCTTCCGCAACGTCGCGCGCTTCATTGCGCGGTTCGGAGTATTTGTTTGCTTCAGCAGTCAAAAAAGCCGAGCCGTAATTGATCATGACGACGCCGCCATTCTCGCCGACCTTCTTGACGAGATCGTCAGACATGTTGCGATGCCAGTCAGGCGTGAAATGACGCAGCGAAGAATGCGACGCGATCACCGGCGCGCGGGTGACGCTGAGAACGTCTTCCGCAGCCGCATCGGTGACATGGCTGATGTCGATGATCATGCCGATATCGTTCATGGCGCCGACGAGTTCATAACCGAACGGGGAAAGCCCGCCCCATTTCTCGTTCTCGTCATAGGACGAGTCCGAAATGTGGTTCGATTTCGAATGGGCAAGCGTGATGTAGCGTATGCCGCGATCATAAAAATGTTTGAGGTTGTCAAGGTCGCCTTCGATCGGCGCGCCGTTTTCCATGCCCAGCGGCAGGGCGATCCTGCCCTCGGCGAACGCGCCGCGAACCTCTTTAACGCTCTCGGCAATGACGAATTTGTCCGGGTTGCGCGCCGCAACCGCTTCCATCAACCCGATCAGGACGTCTGCGCGGGCCCTGGCGCCGCCAGTTTCCTGATAGTCGGCCGCGACGTAGATCGACATGAACGGTGCATCGAGCCCGCCGGCTTTCGCCAGATCATAGCTGAAATCGACGATATTTTTCCCGGCGACAATGTCGGTCCCGTCTTCTGCGATGCTTGTCGGCGCGTCGATATGGCCGTCAACAATGATGAAGCGCTGCGCCAGTTCGATGGCGCGTTCCGAGGGTTCGGCGACGGCGTGGATCGGGAGCAGCGCCGCGAGCGCGACGTAAGCACAGGATCGAAACATCTGGGAAAACTCGTGTGGCTGGTTGAAGAGGTGATCTTGGTGCTACCACGACGCGGGCGCAAGGCCAAAACGCCAAGCGCAAGATAGTGTCACGGTCCCAGTTATCGGCGCTGAATATCGCTAAAGCCGACCATCGCACCTTTTTCTTCGTCCCAGAGGGAAAACCGCCAGCATTTAAAGCTATCGCGCAACGTTATGCGTTTGGCTATTTTATTCAGTTCGGGAAACGCGTCGAAACATTCCACAAGGCGGTGATTTGGGATGCGGCTACATAAATGATGAATGTGGTGCATGCCAATATTGCCGGTGAACCACTGCAGGACGCGCGGCAGTTCATAATAGGAGCTGCCGGAAATGGCTGATGTATGAAAATCCCAATCGTCTTTTTTGCGCCAATACGCATCCTCAAATTGATGTTGTATATAAAAAAGCCATCCCCCAATCGAAGCGGCAAGAATGATGATTGGCAAGTAAACCATAAGAACGGGCGCCACGCCGATGAGCATCATGGCCGCCCCAAAAAAAACAAGCATCATGAGATTAAGACCCAAAATGCTGCGTACTGTGTCGCTGTCTTGAACATCCCGGCCCAGGGGAATGCGCTGCAGCACAATGAAATTAACGGGAACGGCGATTCCAACCATAATGATGGGATTGCGGAACAGTCGATATCCCAGTTTTTTTATGCCGGAGAACGCAAGATATTCGTTGACTGTAAACGTCGGAACATCACCCAGGCCGCGTTTGTCGAGATTGCCGCTCGTAGCGTGATGCAGCGCATGAGAACGTTTCCAATAGTCATATGGCGTTAGCGTAAAGATGCCGATAAAACGGCCGAGAATGTCATTTGCGACGCGAGACTTGAAGAATGAACCATGCCCGCAATCATGCTGAAAGATAAACAATCTCACGAGCAGGCCAGCGGCGGGGACGGCTAACAGCAGAGTAACCCAATACGCATGCCCCACGGTAGCCGCCATGGCGGCGAGAAGCGCCAGAAAAGGCACGAACGTTGTCAGCAATTGAACGATGCTTCTGCGCGTGTCGTCAGCCCTGCGGACACCAAATTGTTTTGACACGCGAGACGCAATTGACTGCATGTTCAATTCGTCTGAAGCATTACTGGATGAAGCTGAATTGTAAGTTACGCTGCCTGCGGAATGGTTTTCCTCAACGCAACCTGACATCGTCCCCTTGATTTGAGTATCTGAATTTCCTGAAAACAACTGATTTTCTTTCTGGTAGTTGAGGAATACGGCTTGATTTCGAACGCGCCGACCATAGCGGCGGCTTGTGGCGGGAGTTTCACTCTGTGAGGAGACTGTCTGGAGGCTGAGTAAGTGTGCGAGCTGATGATAGCTAAACTCAGGTCACCATGGATCAGCGATACGAAAAGACATTGGTAATTTTGGCGAAAAATTTCCTTGCGAGTCTTGTGTGGATGGTTTCGCGCCGACTAAACGGGCGCCCGATCGCGATCAACGAATTCGTCAAATATGACTCCCAATAACCTGCTACCAGATAATCAATTAGCGGGAGACTACACGATAATCGAAACACGCGAAATGCTTGTGTGTACTATAGAGAGTCGAATGCCCGCTTTTTGGCGAAAAAGCGCCGTTCAGACATAAACAGCGGCGCAAGTGACGCCCCCAGGCCCTGTTGACGGGCGCCCACAGCATCGAGTTGCCGGCGCAAATCCTCCCAATTCTCCGATCCGACGAGCGAGATAAATTTTCCCTGCGCCGTGCGCCAAAGCGGCAGCGCGTTTGCAGGGGCGCGAAACCGGACGTGCGCAGCTAACAAAGAGAGCGCTAATTCAATTACTCATTGCAATTGGGCGAGATGCCAAAGGACGTCGCTGGGGTCCCACATATGCGTAACGAACTTGGCATAATCGGCTGCTATCGGTGGTTTGGTCCGGGCGTTCCCGTAGGATTTCAGAGCAAGGACGCTTTCGATTTTTTCGTACCACGCCGTCGCGTCCTCGACGGTCAAATGGAGCATTGAATTGTTGCACCAGTCTTCATGATAATACCGCTGCAGATAAAAGCACTGGCCGCAAAGTTCCAGTTCCGCAATCTCACCTTCATCGAAATTCACACGCCAGCCAAGCGCTATGTAAAAGTCGCGCGAGACTTCGAAATCTTTTGCTCCGACAAAAGTTCTGAGATCACGAACCTGCAATTTTTTGTCGAAGCTAGTCATTTTGCCCCTTTGACTTCCATATTCCCAGATCGCAGCGCATCAATGATTGCGCAAACTGGACTATCGCCGCCCTCGCAGCCGTTTGAGATAGCAGTAAGAACTCCCTCCAGCTTTTTGAGATCGGAAATCTTCATACGCACGGCTTCAAGGCGCGCCATCGTGATTGACTGAACTTCGCCGCACGAGGGTGGCTCGTCGTTCAATCCCAGAAGCGATCTTACCGATTCAAGTGAAAAGCCCAAATCCCGACATCGTCGGATGAAGGCCAAACGATCGCGGTGGCTTTGGTCATAAACACGCTGTCCGCCTGCGCTTCGCGGCGGCGGCGGCACAAGCCCTATTTTCTCATAGTACCGGATCGTTTCGATCTTCACGCCCGTTTGATCGCTAAGCTTACCGATAGACAGGGCGTGTAGGGACATTTTGCTTGAACCTGTAGTTACTACAGACTGTACGATGGGTTTCATGTCCGGTGAAGACAAAAAGGACGAAAGGACGAAAAACGGCGGCGTCATTGCCGGCGGGAGCGCCGTGTCAGGGTTCGCCGCATTCATTGGCGCCTCCTGCTGCGTGCTGCCGCTCGTTCTGGTCAACCTTGGCATTAGTACGGCCCTAGTCGGCGAGCTGGCTTTCTTCGCTCGCGCTCAACAGTATTTCATGGGTGCGGCCGTAGTTTTACTGATCGGCGCGATCACCGCCGCATTCTGGAAGGGGCGACGGCCGAGCAAACGCGTAGCGATCACGCTAGCCGTTGCTACGACCTTCGTGTTCGCAGCTTATGTTATGCCGTTCTACGAACCTCAGTTGCTTCGTTGGGTGAACCGATGAGCGCGATCACCGGGAAATCGACCATCACTTGTCCAGAATGCGGACATCAGTCTACAGACGAAATGCCGACAAATGCGTGTCAGTGGTTTTATGACTGCGAAGGGTGCGGCGCCGTATTGAAGCCAAAACCCGGCGATTGTTGCGTTTATTGCTCCTATGGCGATGTGAAGTGCCCGCCGATCCAGGCAGGAGCGGCGCGTTGTGGCTGACAATTCTAACAACGATCACGCCGCGCAACCGCTTCCTTTCTTCTGGTCTTGGGGGCTGCCGCTTGTCATTTTGTTCTCCACGAATTTCATGGGCGGCTTTGTTCCCTTTCCAATCATCATCGCGGTTATGAGCGGTTCATTTTTCTGGATGGGTCTTGCGTGCCTTCTGAACGCCAGGCGGTGTCGCAGGCGGCACTGTTACTATTCCGGGCCGATCTTTATTCTCGGCGGCATTGCCGTATTGCTGGTCGGCTTCGAGATCGTATCCCTGGGCCCGAATGGACTGATCATTGTTGTTGGCGCGACGCTGACGTTGGCCCTGCTCACATATTTGAGCGAACCGGTCCTCGGAAAATACGTTGAATGAGACCTCCGTCACCGTCGCATTCAGGCGTCTAAGCCGTCATCACGGCGAACGCCCGGCGCCGACCGCGTCCAGTTGCACACGCAAGTCTTCCCAGTTCTCGGACCCGACAAGTGAAACAAATTTGTCTTGCGCGGCGCGCCAAAGCGGCAGCGCCTTTGTAAGGGCGCGAGTTCCGGCTGCGCTTAGGGAAACATGGGTGCGCCGCCCTTCTCGCGTCTTTGTAATCAACCCAGCCTTTTGCAGCGTCGCCAGCGTCCGGTTCGCCGTCGAAGCGTCCATACCGAGATTGCGGGCGAGACCTGCCGGCGTTGTTGTCTCGGCGGCGGCGATTGAGACGAGCATAATGACCTGCGTTGAGCGCAAGCCGCTCGCGGCGAGCGCTTCATCGAAAAGCTGGGTGACGAAGCGGGACGCGCGGCGGAAACTCTGGCACGCGCAGAGCGCCGCAGCGTCCGCGCACAGCGCCGGGTCGACGGCTTGCCCATGCGCCGCCGATTGTCCTTTTGATGTTGCCAAGCCTTTTTCGCCTTTCACGCTTTCGTGAGAACAGCCCATTCTGCGCCTGTTCTCATGTGATTGTGAATACATTGCTGCTTCAATGTATATGCATTGTCGATACGCTTCATTTGTTGCGGGCGGATCAATCCAAACAGTGAGGCAACGCCATGAATTCCCTTAAACCATTGATTGCTATTGGATTATTATCCGTCGGCGCGATCACGCCGGCGCATGCGGACGGCCGAGGCGGCTTCGACTATGTTGCGGGCTTTGTATGCGGCGACAATCCGGGTGCGCCGCCGCGGGTCCTGGTCGGGGACTATGCCACAAGCATCGCTATCCATAACGCATCGTCGGCGAAAGCCAGAATATCGGCGCGCATCGCTCTGACGTTCCCGCCGGGCGGCACGGCCGCGAACCCGGAAATCGGCCTTCTTGAGCCGACGGAAGTGCCGGGACGCAGCGCCCTTTCTATCGACTGCGATGCGATCTTTGGCGCTGCACAGGCTCAGGCTCCCTATATACAGGGCGTCGCCATTATTTCGTCGAACCGGCGCCTGTCGGTCATCCGCACACAAACGGCTTCGCCGGACGCCAACCCTGAAAGCGCCGGCGCCGTCGCCTCTATCGACGTTGATCGTATCGAAGCCTCGCGCCGGTTCCGGTACTAGGTCGACGACGAAGCCCCGCAACGGCGACGTCGTTGCGGGGCGCCTTATGCGCTAAGTAATTCCGGATCGATGCGCGGCAGCGCGCCGGCGGCAATGGCGTCCGTCAGTGCGACGGCTTCCGTCAGATAACGATCGGCGAAGAACTTCGCGATCTCGATCTTCGATTCGTAGTAGTCAGCGCCCGACGCGTCTTCCTTCACGAGCAACGCCGCTGCGACTGCTCCCCGCGTCAGATAATATCCCGCCGCCACATTGCCGAATTGCCTGAGATAGTCCGCGGCGCCAGCCAGCACCGCCTCCTGATCCGACTTCGCCAGCTCAAGCAGAGCATCGGTCGATCTCTTTAGCGCAACGGCCGCTTCCGCGAGACGGCGCCCGCAATGAGCGACATCTTCGCGTTTCGCGGCGCCGGCGAGGTCGGCCTCTTTGTCGACCTGCGCCATAAACCCGCGCGCCGCCGCGCCGCCGTCCCCTTGCAGTTTGCGCCCGACGAGATCCATCGCCTGAATGCCGTTGGTGCCTTCGTAAATTGCTGCGATGCGCGCATCGCGCATATGCTGGGCGGCGCCCGTTTCCTCGATATAGCCCATGCCGCCATGGATCTGGACTCCGATCGATGCAACCTCATTGGCGCGATCTGTGGACCAGGCTTTTGAAATCGGCGTCAGCAATCCTTCAAGCGCAGCGGCCTCGCGCCGCGCCGCTTCATCGGGCGCATGGCGCGCAAGATCATAGGCGACGGCGTTCGCGTAACAGATCCCGCGCGCGCCTTCGGTAAGCGCTTTCATGTCGAGAAGCATGCGCCGCACGTCCGCATGCTCGTAAATCGGAATCATGTCGCCGGTTTTAACGCCCGGCGCGCGTCCCTGACGACGCTCCTGGGCAAAGGCGAGGGCGCGCTGAAACGCCCGCTCCGCAACGCCGACGCCCTGCAGTCCCACATCGAGGCGCGCGGCATTCATCATCACGAACATGTTTTTAAGGCCCTTGTTTTCCTCCCCGAGCAGCGTGCCGTAGCATTCGCTGTTCTCGCCAAAGGCCATGACGCAGGTCGGGCTGCCGTGCAGCCCCATCTTCTCTTCGAGCTTGATGCACTGCGCATCGTTGCGCGCGCCAAGCGACCCATCCTCATTCACGTGCACTTTCGGCACAATGAACATGGAAATGCCCGCCGTGCCTTCCGGCGCATCGGGCAGGCGCGCTAATACCAGATGAATAACGTTGTCGGTAAGATCGTGATCGCCGTAAGTGATAAAAATCTTCTGTCCGCTGATCTTATAACGGCCATCGCCGACCGGTTCGGCTTTGGAGCGCACGGCGGACAAGTCTGAGCCGGCGTTGGGCTCCGTCAAATTCATTGTGCCCGTCCATGCGCCGGACACCATCTTTTCGAGATAGAGTTTTTTCTGTTCGTCGGTGCCTGCATGCATGATCGCCTTGACGGCGCCGGTGGTCAGCGTCGTGCCGATGGCGAAGGACATGCAAGCGCCGTTCAAGCCATCGACCAGCGCATTGGCGAGCGTCGACGGTAGCCCCTGCCCGCCCCATTCTTCCGGGAAGGCCAGCGAGTTCCAACCACCTTCAACATATTGCCCATAGGCGTCCTTGAAACCGGGGCTGGTGCGTACGACGCCGTTTTCGAGGCGCGCGCCCTCTGCGTCGCTGCCCTCGTTAAGCGGGGCAATCACTTGATCGCAGAACTTGCCCATCTCCTCCATGACAGCTGAGACAAGATCGCCCGACAGTTCGGGAAAGGCGCCGGCCTTTTCAAGGGCGGAAAACCCGGCCGCGTGTTCGAGAACATAGCGCATGTCGCGAATGGGTGTCGAAAAAGTCATGCGGTGCGTCCTTTCATTTCGCCTTCTTTATGAACGGTAAGGCCTGTCATGAACAGGCTGTCATGCAGTGCGTAATGCAATGAAAAGACTTTCACCGCGCGCATACGGAAAACACAACAGTGTGAATGTTTCGAAAGACGGCGGGGGGCGCCTTGAACTGACGGCGCCGCACGCACATCTGCCCGGCCTCCAGGCGAACAGTGCAGTTCGCCGCAAGTATCAAAGCGAGTTAAAACCATGAAAATTCTATTCGCAACAACCGCTGCAGCAGCGCTTCTTTCCGCGCCTGCCCATGCGGATGACGTTTACGCCAAAGTGTTTGGCGGCGTCGGACTGGGCGTCGATCAGGACTTCGACGCGCAGATCGCCGGCGTCGGCCCTGTCAGCGGCGAGATTGACACCGATATCGGTTACGATGTCGGCGGCGCGCTCGGCTATCAGCTGAACGATCTTTTCGCCGTCGAAGCCGAGGTGGCTTATCGGTCGAATGACATCAGCGGCGGTACGGTCGCGGGCGCGCCGTTCTCGGCCAGCGGCGATATTGACGCCTTGAGCTTCATGGGCAACGCCGTGCTGACGTTGCCCGGCAGCTACGGCTTGACGCCCTATGGCGGCGTCGGCGTCGGAACCGCTGGCGTTGGCGGCGACGGCGAGCGTGATTATGTTTTCGCCTATCAGGGCTTCGCCGGTCTCAAACGCGATCTTACCGACCGGATCTCGGCCGGCGTTGAGTATCGCTATTTCGGCTCGGAAGACGCGACCTTCTCCAACGCGGTCGGCACGCTTTCAACCGACTACAGCGCGCACAACATCAACTTTGTACTGACGCGGCGCTTCTAGCGCCATGAGCGGCGCGGGGCGCTACCGGCCCCCGCGCCTCTTTTGCAAATCGGCCTAGCGCTATTGACGTTGCCCCCGCCTATTTCGGCGCCGCCAACCCCGGCGTCGCCGCTTTTAGAGCGTCGAGCGCTTCGTCGACGGCGTTGCGGTAATTTTTTGGGCGATGGGGCTCAGCGTTGCTCCAGTCGACATCACGCTCAATGAAGGCGATGCTCTTGCCGCGCGGGATCCGCACAAACGTCCCGAAATGCTCGCCCTCGACGCAATGGAAGGAACGCTTAAGCGGGTTCCAAAGCGCTGGCACCATGTCGCCGTCGCGGATAATCGCATAGGTACGGTCAGCAAGCGAATTCCTTTCGTAGACGTCGATCGGACTCGACCCATCAACGGGAGCGCACGCCTTGTCGCGTGGATAAAGTGCGAGCGGCGGCGCAAACAGATACGCCGCCTTCACCTCAAAGGGCCAAGCCTCGCCGGGCGGGTTTACCCGGGGCGGCGCGCCTTCTTCACGACGCCAGGTCAGGCCCTCGAACGCGCCAAGCGACATCTGAGCGATCCCCGCGCCAAGACTGTGACCGATAATGGTCAGCCTGATTTTCTCGTTCTCATTGTCGCTGCGGATATTGTTCCGGCAGATGAAATTCGCGAGACTGACCTGCGGATCTTCATCGAACGCACCAGCGGACGGTGTAATGGTCTGATCCACACAATGTTCGTCGAGCTCGTCGAAAGTGTTCGCACCGTCAAAAAAGTCCTTGCGGACGACATTGCGAAAACTTGAGCGGAAACCGGTGTGCCCGCGTGGCACGTAAGGCTTGCCGTCCCTTCTCCCTTTGTAACTCAAGCCGGCTCGCAAATCCTGAATGAGGTCGAACGGATTAAACCCGACCTCCGTGCCGGTGAATACAACGGTGAGTTCGTTTGATCCCGGCCGGCCGAGCAGAAAGAGGTTAGGATCATGGAGAAAAACGTAATAGCGGGGGTGAAAATATGCTGCGTCATAGCCGAGCGCGCGATAATCAAGCGCGGCATTTTCGCGTTTTTTCCGAACGTTTTTCTTCTCCGTATCGCAATAGGAGATTTCCATCAGCAACGCCGCGTCGGCAATCGCCGACATTGTCTGAATATCGCCGCGATAAGCATCAGGAAGATCGGATGCGTATTCGATCGGTGCGCCTTCTCCGACACCGTGCCAGCTCGAGACGATTTTCTGACTATCGGCCGGACTCGCCTCAATACAACTCAATTGCGACGGATCGACCGTCGCCCCTGTGGCGGACGGACCGAGCGACGGCGTCGTCCAGTAACTGATGTTCGATGCGCAGCCGGCCGCAATTAATTGCGACGCAAGTATTGTGAAAATCCGCATCCCCACCCCCGTGGCGCTACCCCGAACCCGCAACGCTAAGCAGAAACGCAATTTCGCGCAATAAACCCGCCTGCCGTGCGCCAATGATTTATTTGACAATTCTGCGACCGCCGCAGCATAGGCTATTCGGCAATCATGGCTTTATCTGCAATGTCTAACGACTTTCTCCGAACCAGTAATGACGAAGCCGCCGAAATCATCCTCGACGGCGGGCTGGTCGCCATGCCGACCGAGACGGTCTATGGGCTTGCGGCAGACGCGACCAACGATGCGGCGGTCGCAAAAATATTCGAGGCAAAAGGCCGGCCCCGTTTCAATCCGCTGATATGCCATGTCACGGACGCGAAGATGGCGGCGCGCTATGTCGTGATATCGCCGTTGGCGCAAAAACTGATCGACGCATTCTGGCCAGGGCCGTTGACGCTCGTCCTGCCGCGGCGCCCTGACGCCGATTTATCGCTCCTTGTTTCGGCCGGGCTCAACACTGTCGCCGTTCGCGCACCCCATCATGAACGCGCGCGAGACCTCCTCCGCGCCGCGGATCGCCCGCTCGCCGCGCCGAGCGCCAACCGCTCCGGCCGCATCAGTCCCACGACGGCAACGCATGTTCGCGAAGCGCAACTTCTCATTCAACCGGATCTGATCATCGATGGCGGCCAGGCTCTCGTCGGCGTGGAATCGACGGTCGTCGCGGTAGACGGCGACAGGGTGACGCTGCTGCGCCCGGGCGGCGTCCCGCGCATCGAAATCGAAAAAATTACCGGCGCGCCGCTCGGCGATCCTCCGCAAACGGATAAACCACGAGCGCCAGGCATGCTTGCGAGCCATTATGCGCCGCATGCGACGCTGCGCCTGAACGCGACAAGCGCCCGCGTCGGCGAGGCCTTTCTTGGCTTTGGCGACATCGCCGACGACAGCGCCCGCGCATCCATGAATCTCAGCAGCGCCGGCGATCACCGCGAGGCCGCCGCCAATCTGTTCCGATATCTGCACGCCCTCGATGACCGATGTCAGCAACTGGGTTTACAAACCATCGCTGTTGCGCCGGTACCCCGCGATGGGTTGGGCGAAGCCATCAATGACCGGCTCGCCCGCGCAGCCGCGCCGAAAGTCTGAAAACAGTCGGTTATTCCGGTTTTCGGAACTTAAATAAAAACCGATCCGTTTTTCGGCGCACCTCAGGAGCGAATACGCCGAGGCTGTAGTCGTCGTCCGGATTGCGCAAAATGTCGCTTTGGTCGACCAGCTCAAACCCGGCGGCGGCGGCCAGCACTTTCACGATGGCCGGATCAATACGATGCGTATCCCCGCCGGTTGACTTCGGCGCACCGGCAGGCGCGGCGTGATCAAGAACGACGAAATATCCGCCCGGTTTCAGGACGCGATAAATCTCCGAATAAGAACGCTCTTCGTCGCCGAGACTGTCGACGCCCGCCGGCATGAAATAGAGCTCATGAGGCCCCAGGAACCAGGTCACGATATCAACCGAGCCGTCGCCCGCTTTCAGGTCGTCGAAATTGCATCGCGCATGGCGAACATTCGGGAGGCGGTTGCCCTCCAGCCGCTTTGCAACGGCAGCGCCCGCGAAGGAGTCGAAGGCCGGCGGGTTTTGCATCACGACCGAACCCGTCGGTCCGACAATATGCGACAGGAGTTCCGTGTAGTATCCGTGCCCGGCCTCCATTTCGAAAACATTCATGCCGGGTTCAACGCCGGCAAATGCAAGAACCTCCGCCGGTTTGCGCAGCGGGTCGTCCGCCTTCTCTTCCGCGGAACGCGCCGGGTGGGCGAGCGCCGCCGCAATGGCGTCGCCGGGACTTGCAGGCGGCGCATTAGCGCTTTCCGAGCCACAGCCGGTAAACGCCGCGCACGCTGCCGAGAATAACACCCAACGGAATATTCTGAGGAACGGGTTTGTCATTTGATCTCACATCGAGCGTCATTCGCGTCGCTGTTTAGCAATAATAATTCAAGGCGGCAAAGTCGCCGTCTTGCGCGGCTGCCGGCCGGCGCCTAGACCATTCCTTGATGAAAGGACCGCACCGCCCTCCGCCGCCGCCGGCCGCGCTCGACGCGATCGCGCGGGCCGTGGGCCGTAAAGGCGTTGTTGCGCCGGGCGACGCGGCGCCGTTCCTGTCCGAATGGCGCGCACGATGGCCGGGCGAGGCGGCGATGATCGTGACGCCGGCGTCGACCGATGAGGTTGCGGCCGTCGTCAAAATCTGCGCCGAGAGCAACATCGCCATTACGCCCCAGGGCGGCAACACCGGTCTTGTCGGCGGACAGATCCCTAGTGGCGACGAAGTGCTGTTGTCGCTGCGGCGACTGCGGGCCGTGCGGGACGTCTCGCCGCTCAACAATACGATGACGCTCGAAGCGGGACTGACTTTGTCGGAAGCGCAGGACATTGCAGCGCAAGCCGACCGCCTGTTTCCCCTCTCCATCGGCGCGGAAGGTTCCTGCCAGATCGGCGGCGTCATCTCCACCAACGCCGGCGGCGTCAATGTGCTGCGCTACGGTAATTGCCGCGACCTCGTGCTCGGCCTTGAGGCGGTCCTGCCCGACGGGCGCGTCTGGAACAGTCTCAAAAGACTGCGTAAGGACAATACGGGCTATGATCTGAAGCACCTTTTCATCGGCGGCGAAGGAACGCTCGGCATCATCACCGCCGCTGTACTGAAACTGTTTCCTGCGCCGGCTGAAAAGGTCACGGCCTTCGCCGGTCTTGCGAGCGCTGATGACGCTGTTGCGCTACTTGCTCACGCGCAGAACGCCACCGGCGGCGGCGCAACGAGTTTCGAGTTCATGAACCGGCTCTGCATTGAACTAACGACAAAAAATATCCCCGGCGTTCGAGATCCGCTCGCGACGCCTCATGAGTATTACGTGTTGATGGAATTTTCGTCGGGCGAAGCCGGGACGTTACGCACAACTGTTGAAGCGATGCTCGCCGGCGCGCTTGAAAAGGATTTGTTTGCCGACGCCGTCATCGCCGAAAACGAAACGCAGCGCCAAGCGCTCTGGCATATGCGTCATTCCATGTCGGAAGCGATCAACCACGAAGGGCTCGGCGCCCGCCATGATGTTTCTGTAGCGACGAGCGACATCCCGGTCCTTCTCAATGAGGCGCGCGGGGCGGTCCGGCGCATTGCGCCCGACGCGCGCTTTGTCGAGTTCGGCCATATGGGCGACGGCAATGTGCATTATGATATCATCGGGCCAGAGGGCGCGCCAAAAGATTCGCTCGCCGGCGAGCGCGCCGATATCGAAAGCGCCGTTTACGACGTCATTGCGAAGTTCGACGGGTCAATTTCCGCCGAACATGGCGTCGGGCGCCATCGCCGCGATACGCTGACGAAACGAAAACCGCCTGTAGAACTCGAGATGATGCGCGCGGTAAAGAATGCGCTTGACCCCAAAGGGATCATGAACCCCGGCAAGATGCTCTAAAAAGGAACAGACGGAATGTTAATGTTATTGTCGCCGGCCAAGGCCATGAACTTCGACGACGCGCCGGGAGCGCCGGCGCCCACCAAGCCGACGCTGACAAAACATCTTGCCGAACTCGCCGGGATCACAAGCAAGCTGTCCCGCGCGGACATCAAAAAGCTCATGGGAATCTCCGACAATCTCGCGGACCTGAACTATCAGCGCTTCCAGGCGTTCAAAACGAAAGGACGGATAGCGGGCGCAAAGCAGGCGGCGCTCACCTTCGCCGGCGACGTCTATCGCGGGTTTGACGCCGGCACGCTGAAAAAGGGCGATCTAGAATTCGCGCAGGATCACTTGCGCATTCTTTCCGGTCTATACGGACTATTGCGCCCGCTTGACGGCATTCAGCCCTATCGCCTCGAGATGGGCTCGCGCCTGAAAAATCCGCGAGGGGCCAATCTCCACGCCTATTGGGGACCGGTGATCGCCGGCGAGCTCGACAAGTCGGTGAAGTCCCATGACGACCCGACCATCGTCTGTCTCGCCTCCAACGAGTACGCCAAGGCCGTCGACCGCAAGGCGCTGAAATCCCGCTTCATCATGTTCAATTTCAAGGAAGTCAAAGACGGCAAGGCGCGCGCCATGATGATCTTCGTCAAGCAAGCGCGGGGCATGATGGCGCGATGGGCCGTCGAAAAGCGCATCACTCGCGCCGAAGACCTCAAGAAATTCACTGTCGGCGGCTACAAGTTCTCAAAATCGCTGTCTTCCGATGACGAATGGGTCTTCACCCGGCCGCAACCAAAACCGAAAGCGCCGCCGATGAAAAAGTAATGTTCTAAAAAACGCTACAGTTTTCCACAGCTTATGATCATAACGGGCGCGCTGAGCGCGCTTTTCGCGCAAATTTTGCGCATTCACCTTGACATTGCGCACGACGTGCGCAAGTATTGTGACAGTTATATGACATAGCCCGTCAAAACACGGCATCCCGCCGATAACAAAAACAGGGCTGTAGGAGTGTAGTGTTATGGCGCTTATGGATATGCAGTCGGAATCGACGCGCCTTCAAAGTCGCGATGCCGATTTTGAAGCAGTAAACAACTCGCCGACTTTTATTTTCATGGTTGCGGTCGTCGCAATCGTCATCGCGGTGCCGCTGGCGCTGTTCTTCTGATCTGCTTTTTCGGATCTTTTAGCCGCTAGTTCGCTGGCAAATTCTCTAGGAAAAACTGAACAGCGTTTTCGCCCATGACGGCGCGGACTGTCGCCTCGTCGAGCCCTGCGTCCAGCAGCGCCTGGGTCAGGGCCGGCAACTCGGCGGCGTCCAGCGGGGTCTTGACCGTGCCGTCGAAATCGGACCCCAGCGCCACATGATCGGCGCCCAGGAGATCGACGGCGTAAACGATCGCTTCGGCGATCGTTTCGAGGTTGGGCGTACAAACGGCGCCGTCCCAAAAACCGACGCCGATGAGGCCGCCGGCCTCGGCGATGGCCTGCATCGTCTCGTCGGAAATGTTACGCGCGCTGTCGCAATGCCCTTTGAGCCCCGTATGGGAAACAATGACGGGCCGCGTCGACAGAGCGAGCACGTCCCCCACTACCGTTTCGGACGAATGGGCGACATCGACGATCATGTTCAGTTCGTTTGCGCGCCAGACGACATTGCGACCGAATTCTGTGAGACCGGCGCCGGATGTTCCGTGCAAGGAGGCGCCGAGTTCATTGTCGAAAAAATGCTGCAGCCCGATGACGCGCAATCCCTCCTCATAAAGACGGTCAAGATTCTCGATCTTTCCTTCGAGCGGGTGCGCGCCTTCTATGCCGTAAACGCCGGCGAGGGCGCCGACATTCAGCGACCGGCGCAATTCGACCTGGTTGCGCACCATCCGAAAATCCGGGCCGTATCGTTCATCGGCCCGTTGCAGGCGTCTTGCCTGATACCGTGCTCGCTCGAATAGCGATCCCCACGTGGCGACCGGCCAGCGCTGTAAAATGGCGACCATCGTGATGTCGTCGGAGTTCGCGTCATTTTCATCATAGTTGAGGTTCTTCGGCGACTTGGTGACGGCCGTGAATACCTGCAATTTAACGCCGCCTTCGATCAGTCGCGGAATATCCGTCTGGCCGCGGTTTTGACGTCGCGTCGGGTCGCGCATCCAGAGCAATGTATCTGCATGAAGATCAGCGACGGGGATTGTTGCATGAAGCGTCCGCGCCTGCGCGCTGACGACATAGGGCTCATGCGCAATCACCTCATTGAGGGTGGCGTCAACGCGCGCCGGAATAACGAAGAAAACAACCGCCAGCACAGCCAAGACAACAAGAGCAACGCCGCCGCCAATGTAATTTCTCACGCTCGTCTCCCCAATCCGCCGCGATGTCAGGTCGACCGGGGCCCAAGATGAACAAGATCGCGCGCCTCGTCGATATCAGACAGCGTCTCTAGCATAGCAGTTTTGAACGACGGCGGCAGGGTTTTCGCCGTATCCTGAAGGGCGTGCGCCGTCGACCAGCGCACGCCATCGAAAAGCGCCGGCGCCGATCGCCGGCGCGCGAGGCCAATGAGCCAGTAACCGCCATCCGCCGCCGGTCCGAATACGGCGTCGGCGCCGCGCAATGCGTGAAACGCTTGCCGCAGATGAGCCGTGCGCAACCCGGGCGCATCAGCGCCGACGATGATCGCCGGTCCCGGCGGCGCTGTGCGAAGCGCGCGCGCCATACGGCGCCCAAGATCGCCCGGCCCTTGCAGGCGCCGCCCGACGTTCTGCGAAAAAATATTGCTCCAACCGGAAAGCGCCGACGCGCTGTCAACAGCAACGATAGTTCGCCACGGGCCGTCAATCGCCGCCGCCACCGTGCGTTCCGTCATGATACGGAACAACGCCGCCGCGCGGCCGACGCCAATATCCGCCGCTAGGCGCGTTTTGACCATGCCGGCCCGCGGCGCCTTGGCGAAAACAAAAACGGTTCCACGCATCATCGATAGTCTTTCATGAGCGCCTCCGGCGTCACGCCCGCCAGAAAACGCGCAAGCAGGATGTTGTTGCGGATAACGCATCGCGCATAGCCGAGACGTTCATAACGCTCCGCGCTCGTGGTCGCGACTGCGGGCAAGACGCAAAGCGCGCGGCGTCCGTGCTTCCTTATTAGCCGCCTGACTATATCAACGTCTTCGAAAAGCGGTAGATATCGATATCCGCCAAGATCGTGATAACGCCGCCGCGAAATCAACAGACCCTGATCGCCATAGGGAAGACCAAACAACCGTGTACGCATCATTGCGCCGCCGGAAACAAATCTTGCGGCCCGGTTCTTCGTATCGAAAGCCAGGGTAAAGACCGCCGCGCTATCAGGAGCGTTTTTGATATGCGCGGCGGCGTCGCGGGCCCAGCGCGCATCAAGCACCGTGTCGGCGTGCAGGAACAAAAACCAGTCGCCGCGCGCAATCTCCGCGCCCGCGCGCAGTTGACCGCCGCGGCCTGCCGGCGCCGTTACGACGGTTGCGCCGAACCGCTCCGCAATTTCAATCGTGCGATCCGTCGAGCCGCCGTCGGCGATAACGATCTGGCCGACAAGCTTGCCTGAGCCCACGGGGCCGAGGGCGTCGAGACATGCGGCGAGGCGCGCCTCAGCGTTCAGCGTTGGAATCACGACGGAAATCATGGCCAAGCGGTTTTGCGGGGTCAGTCGCCGCCCCGCAATTCAAAATTTCCGACAAGCCGATCAGGAAAAAATGTTCTTGATTTGTTCTTTCTGTGCGGTAGGTTTCGACCATGGCGCGCGCCGCACACCTTTCCCTCCGCTCTCCCGCCAAAGGGGCCCCTCCTCGCCCGGGGACCCCTCCATCCGCCGGAGAGACGCGACCGCCCGAAGGAGGAAAGGGACGCGGCGCGCGCTCCAATTCAACGGGCCGCTATGAAAAGGAGACCCGCGAGACCATCGACGATGGCTGGCAGGTGGATGCGCCAGAATTCGACGGCGGCGCCGAGGCGGAAAAGAACACTGCGCCGCCGTTAAAAACCGATGTCACCATCGAAAAGCCGAAGAAGATTATCACCTTCAACAAGTCGCCCTTTGTTGGCTTCGATCGTTCGATTAATCCTTATCGCGGCTGCGAGCATGGCTGCATTTATTGTTTTGCGCGGCCAACCCACGCCTATATGGGACTGTCGCCGGGGCTCGATTTTGAGGCGCGGTTGTTTGCAAAACCATCGGCGGCGGCGCTGCTCGCAAAAGAACTGTCAAATCCGCGATACGCGCCGCGCGTCGTCGCCATGGGGACGAATACAGATCCCTATCAGCCGATCGAACGCAAATTCAGGATCATGCGCGGCGTTCTCGAAACTTTCTCGCGCTTCAACCATCCCGTCACCATACTGACGAAATCGCACCTCATTACGCGCGACATAGACCTCCTCGCGCCGATGGCGGAACGCAATCTTGCGCGGGCCATGATTTCCATCACAACCCGCGACAGGGGGCTGGCGCGCGCCATGGAACCGCGGGCCGCGGCGCCAGGGCGCCGCTTTGACGCCGTGCGCGCGCTGAGTGCGGCAGGCATACCAACGGGCGTCATGACAGCGCCGTTGATCCCGGGGCTTAATGACGATGAACTGGAAACGCTGCTTGAAAACGCCAAAGAGGCCGGCGCGGACTTCGTCGGTTACACGTTGATACGCCTGCCGCTTGAGGTCTCGCCGCTGTTTCAGGAATGGCTTGAGACCTATGCGCCGGCGCGCTCGGGGCGCATCATGCGCCATATTCGCGACATGAACGGCGGCAAGGATTACGACCCCCATTGGTCGCGCGGCAAAGAAATAAAGGCGGCCTACGCCAAACTGATTGCGCAGCGGTTTAAAAAAGCCGAGGCGCGCCTCGGCCTCGATAATAAGAAACCGCCGCTTGATCTGACGCAGTTTCGCGTTCCGGCCGCTGACACGACTCAGCTGTCGTTGTTCTCGTGAAAGTTACGAAAACCCGTGCTTTGAGAGTGCGTCAGCGATCCGCCGGCGCAAATCGCTATCAGCGAAAGGAAAGGCTGCGAAAAAATCGGCGCGGGTTAGCCCCGGAAACCGCGTTCGAGCATTTTCCGCCCATTGCGCCGCCAGCCTTTCGTCGCCGGCGATATCGTTCAGCGCCACAGCAATCGCCGCAATCAGGACGTGGGCGCCAGGCGAACGGGCCGCCTCATTGGCCCAGCGCGCCGCGCCAGCTTCATCGCCGGCCATCGCCCGCGTAAAGGCGCGCACGCCGAGCATGGCGTAGCGAAACGGATCGAGCGGGCTGAGCGCAAGGGCGAGATCGATGCCGTCTGCGCCGCCTTCGCCGCGTCCGGAAATTGTATCCGCCCAAGCGTGGGCGTAAACGCCCTGGGCGTAATTCGGGCTCAGCGTCACCGCGCGCTCAAGCCAGTTGATGCCGGCCGCCGGGTCCTGTTCGATCCACGATACCCGCCCCATGGCGAAATTTGCGAACGGGTCAAGCGAATCAAGTTCAACCGCTTTTTCGGCCGCCGCACGCGCGGCAACTTTCTCCGACGCTAAATCATCGCTATACTGAAGAAATGCGTTCTGGAAATGCGTTGACGAAAGTCCTGCATGGGCGCGGGCGAAACCGGGCTCGCGCGCAACCGCTCGTTCGAACATTGTCGTCGCGATTGCATTATCAGCCTTATTGAAGCGATAGAGATGTTGCAGGCCCAGATGGTACGCGGCCCAGGCGTCAAGATGCTCGGGCGCCGAGATACTCGCCTCGCGCGCCTCGTTCTGCGGAATGTGGACTTCCAGCGCCGCGATAACGCTGGCGACGATGCGCGATCTGATTTCATGCACGTCATCGACGCGGCCAGCGAATACATCGCCCCAGAGGACGCCGCCATTCCTGGCGTCGGCGAGGTCGACCGTCACCGTGATCCGGTCGCCAACCACTTCAACGCCGCCGGAAATGACATATCGCGCGCTGAGGGCGTCGCCGACTTCGTGAATGTCCGGCGCTGCGCCGCGAAACCGGAAAGACGATCCGCGCGCAATAACGAAAAGCCATCTGAGACGCGACAGCGCGGAAATCAGCTCATGAGGTAACGCATCGGCGACGCCGGCATAAGGCCCGGCGGCGCCGACCAAACGAAAGGGCAGAATGGCGATTGACGGTCGTCCATGCTGCGCCGACGCCAGCGTCGCCGAGGGCGGCTGTGTGTCGCTGACGGCGGCGCGCGCATTGCCGCCTTCAATGACGTTGTCGCCGACAAAGCGAAACCCCTTGCCGTGGACCGTTTTAATCCAGCGCTGATCGCGACCATTATCGCCAACCGCTTGCCGCGCCGATTTTATGCGGCTCGACAGGGCGGCGTCGGAAATGAAGCGCCCATCCCAAATCTTTTCGATAATCTCGGTCTTCGAGACCATCCGGTCGCGATTGGCCACGAGTAGCGCAAGCAAGGCGAAGACTTGAGGCTCGACCGGAACGACAGCCTCGTGCCGCCGCAACTCGACCTTTCCCTCGTCGATCGTGAATTCGCCAAACCGGTAAATCATTGATCCGTCACCATAATCGAATTTTCTGAGAAACTCCCGATTTTCTCCAGACTTCCTCCAAGTCTCCCGCCGGCCCCCGGCCTATACCGAAAAACGAAGGGCGGCGATGAGCGCCGGCCAGGAAAGAAACGGGAAAAAAGGAGAAACCCCATGCCGCTCGTCAATATCGATGTCATTGAAAACGTATTCACCGATGACCAGAAAGCCGACATCATCGACCGGGTCACCAACGCCATGGTCGCGGTCGAAGGCGAAAATATGCGCCAGGTCACCTGGGTGCGGATCAACGAAGTCAAGGAAAATGACTGGGCCATCGGCGGCCAGCTTCTCAACGCGGCCGCCGTGCACGCGCTCGCCGCGGGCAAGGCGGCTTAAGGCCAGCGCCGCCGGTTCGAGCCCGCCGCCCGTCACCACCCCAACACGTAAAAAAGGAGAAGAAAATGAGCAGATTGATTTCAGCAGTCGTCTTTTTCGCTGTCCTGGCGGCGGCTTTCGCACCAGCAGCGTATACCGTAACCGCAATCGTTTAAGAGCGACGCTTAAGTCACGGACCTTGAAGGCGCGTCGCCGGTTTCCGGCGGCGCGCCGCCCTCCGAACATCCGTAACGAGAATTGAAACAGGAGAAACCCGATGGAACGGGCCTTGTTAAAAATTGCCAGCACCCTGGTGCTTATCGGGTCGCTGCCACGACTCTATTATGTTGCAGCGGCGCTGCTTTAGAGCACAACGCAATGACCATTGACGATTGCGCTTATTCCGCGCCGTGGCGCGCGGCGATTTCGGCGAGCCCGCGATCGAGATCGTCGCGCGACAGCCAGCGGCCCCGGACCATTACGCCAGCCGGGTTCTGCATGGCGTCAAGATCGTCGAGCGGATTTGCATCGAGAAGAATCAAATCGGCGCGCATGCCGGCCGCCACGGTTCCAAATTGATCCTTGTCGGCGAAATAGGCGCCCACAGCCGATGTGCCGCTGACGAGGATTTCCATCGGCGCAAGACCCGCCGCTTCCATCTCGTCGATTTCACGATGGACCGAAAAGCCGGGCACGGAAAACAGTTGCGGCGCATCCGTGCCGAACAGAATTTCGACGCCTTCATTCTGCAACGCCTTTAACAGGCGCCGCCGGTTCTCCACGTGCATAACGGCGCCTTCATTGACGCTGCTGCGGGCGCGGCCACGCCAGTTGGCGAGCGTTGCCGGCGAGACATATTTCAATTCCGGATATTGGTTGAGATCGTCAAGCGTGTTGACGCCGAGCAAGCTCGCCCAAAGCGACGATGTTGGCACAACGCCGACGCCGGCCGCCTTTGTCTTTTTCGCAATGGCGGTCAGCGCGGCGTCGTCCACCGGCGCATCGGCGGCGCCGAGATAGGCGATATAACCGTCAAGATGATCAAGCGTGCGCTGGCCGGCGGCGAGCGCGCGTTCAAGACCGACTTCTTGCGGCACATGACCGGCGAACTCGATCCCGAGCGCATCGGCGCGCGCGGCCATGGCATCATATTCCGCGCGCGTAAGGCCCGGATGAATTTTCAAAAGATCCCAACCCTCATCGACCTGCGTCTCTACCATCGCCTCGGCCTGTTCGGGCGAACTGACGGAGCCGCCGTTAAAGCTCAGCCCCGCGAGATAAAGCGTCGGCGATAGACGCGCGCCGCTTGACGCATCGTCGCGTAACTGCAGTTGCCCGTCCGAGCCGAGCATGCCGCGCACGGTGGTGACGCCGCTCGCAAGATAAAGGAACAGCGTATCGTTAACGGCCTCATCCCCGGCGGACAGGGGCGGCACATGGCCATGCATTTCCGCAAAGCCGGGCATTAGAAATTTTCCTGCGCCGTCGATCACCGTCGCATCTTGCGGCGCCTCCAAATCACTTGCCGGTCCCATGGCGGCGATCCGATCGCCTTTGATGATCACCGTATGCCCGACGAGCGCACCGCGATCGTCCATGGTGAGGACCGTGACATTTTCAATCACCGTCTCGGCGCGCGCCGGCGCCAGCGCGGCGGCAATCAAGGCGGCAAAGACACTGGCGATGATCGGGCGCATGGCGTTCGTCCTTTTGTCGATGGGGAGCAAGGCACGGAAAACGAACCACAGGACGGCGGCGAGCGCAAATGCGTCGCCGCAACCCGTGAGGCATTTGCAGAGAGCGCCCTGTTTTTGGATAAGTACTTTTGCCCCTCGTGGAGTTTCCAACATCGGAGTTCGATCATGAACGATCACGACAAAGTGAAAGCCTACTTCAGATGTTTCAAAGAAAAAGATCGCGAGACGCTCGAGAAAATTCTCGCGCCCGACATGGTCCATCAAAGCCCCTTCGGCGTTTATGAGGACAGAGATAAGATGCTCGACGAAATCTGGCCGTCGGTTGGAAAAGTCTGGGCGATTAATCTCGAAATCTTCGGCGACGGACCGAATTACATGGTCCGCTATGGCCATTCCGGCGGATCAGAAGCGCGCTTTGCGGAATATTTCCGCTTCGAACATGAAAAGATCGCTGAGATCGACGTTTACCTCGGCCGCGGCGCCCCCGGTTTCGGTTAGACGCATTTGCGTCAACGCCGACTCGCAAGATAGTCGCGGACCCAAACAGCGCAACGGTTTACTATGGTCGCACAGGCGCCGGATTTCGACTTGGAGCGTTTACATGTCGGCCCTGTCGCCGGCGTCGACGAAGTTGGGCGCGGGCCGCTGGCCGGTCCCGTGGTCGCGGCGGCGGTGATCCTCGATCCTGAAAACATTCCGGACGGCCTCGCCGATTCCAAAACGCTCACCGAAAAACGACGCGAGGCGCTGGCGCCGTTAATCCGCCAATGCGCAATGGTTGGCGTCGGCGAAGCAAGTGTTGAAGAGATCGACGCCCTCAATATTTTACAGGCGAGCCTTCTCGCCATGCGCCGCGCCGTCGCCGCACTTTCGGCGGCGCCCGCCGTCTGTCTTGTGGACGGCAATCAGGATCCGCGCCTTCCCTGCCGATCAGAATTGATTGTGAAGGGCGATGCACGTTCGCTCTCCATCGCCGCGGCCTCGATCATCGCCAAGACGACGCGCGACAGTCAAATGCGCGACCTTGATGAAATTCATCCGCGCTATGGCTGGGCCTCGAACAAGGGCTATGGCTCAAAATTGCATATGGCTGCGCTTGAGCGCTTCGGCGCGACCATCCATCATCGCAGGAGCTTTGCGCCGGTGGCGGCGGCGATCAGCACGCGCAACGCTGTTGCGGCGGAATAGAAATCATCCGCCAAGTTCGGCGAGGCGTTGTCTCAAATCTTCATTTTCTCTCCTGACGCGTTCCATCTCATCAAGCTGCGGCGCCAACGCCTCGTGCAGTTCCGCCGCGGTAAATCGCGGCGTGATAAATTGCGGACAGTTCCAGTCGAACGCTTCGACGTTCAACGTGAATATCCGCTCGACCTTGCCTTCTCCATCCATGGAAACACGCGCGGCAAGCGCCGGGTTTTCATCTGCGTCCTGAACATCGATGGTCGCCAGCATCTTCAGTCGCCGGCGGTTCGGATAGTCCATAAGGAACAGGGCCGCGCGATTGTTCCGATTGAAATGTCCCGTCGAGACATATTGCTTGTTGCCCCGGTAATCGCCGAAGGCCAGCGTTGTTCCATCAAGGACCTTCAAAAAGCCCGGCGGCCCGCCGCGATGCTGAACATAGGGCCAGCCGTCCTCTGATACGCTCGCCAGATAAAAGCTGTCCCGCGCCGCGATGAATTCTCTTTCCCGCGCCGACAGCGCATCCGGCGCCGGCTGCGCCGTCATCTTCGCATAGGCCGCGCGCGAGCCGCGCCGGGTCTGCTCAACTTCAACCGCGCCGCGAAACAGGATGTCGCCAAAGTGCCGCATGGTATTTTCCTTCTCTTTTCAATTTAAAATATACCGAACGTTCGGTGTACTCCAATCACAAATGCGCGCGCGAAGCAGCGGCCGGACACAAAATGACGGAAGGCATGCGCCGTCGCGCCCAATATCTGGTGGCCGCGGGCGCGCAGCTTAACGATCTGTTAAACTCTATTAACGCCCTGACTCCATTGCCTTTTTTCTCCCCGACTCTTGACCGCGGAGTCGCGCCGACTCAAAGTGCGCCGCCTCATTTCGGGAGAGACGGCAGTGCCGGCGCGCAAAAAACAAGCAATGAAATCGATCGAGACCCGCCTCGACAAGATCATCGAAGGCGACTGCATCGCCGCCATGAAGGCGTTGCCTGACGCATCCGTCGACCTCGTCTTCGCCGACCCGCCCTATAATCTGCAGCTTGGAACGGCGGACCTCACCCGCCCAGACAACTCCCGTGTCGATGGCGTCGACGATGAATGGGACAAGTTCTCATCGTTCAAAGCCTATGACGACTTCACGAGGGATTGGCTCGCGGAAGCGCGCCGCGTCCTGAAGCCGAATGGCGCCGTCTGGGTGATCGGCTCCTATCATAATATCTTCCGTGTCGGGACGGTCGTACAAGATCTCGGATTCTGGATTCTGAACGATGTCATCTGGCGCAAGTCAAACCCGATGCCGAATTTCCGCGGCACGCGCCTGACCAACGCCCATGAAACCCTGATCTGGGCGGCGAAGTCGAAGGAGTCGAAATACGTCTTCAATTATCGCGCGCTCAAAACCGCCAATGACGATCTGCAGATGCGTTCCGACTGGGAATTTCCCATCTGTTCTGGCGGCGAGCGCATCAAGGACGACAAGGGATCGAAGACTCATCCAACGCAAAAACCGGAATCGCTTTTATACCGCGTCCTCATTGCATCAACGAAGCCCGGCGACATTGTCCTCGATCCCTTCTTCGGGTCGGGCACCACCGGCGCGGCGGCGAAATATCTCGGGCGCCGTTTCATCGGCATTGAGCGCGACAAAACCTATATTGCCGCAGCGAAAAAGCGGATCGCCCGGGTCAAACCGCTTGAAAGTGACGACCTCAAAACCCAACCCTCGCCCAAAGCCGCGCCGCGCGTGCCCTTCGGGCAAGTGGTCGAGACCAAACTCATCAAGCCCGGCACGAAGCTCTTTTCCCCGCGCGGCAATCACGAGGCGAAGGTCCGCGCCGACGGCTCGCTTTACGTCAAGGACGGCGAAACGGAGATTCAGGGCTCGATCCACAAGGTCGGCGCCGCGGTCCAGAACGCCCAAGCCTGCAACGGCTGGACCTATTGGCATTATGAAGAAAAGACGGGCCGCAAACCCATCGACTTCCTGCGCGACAAGGTCAGGAAGGGGATGGGGCGCTGACGACGACGCTCAAATGACGCGCTGAACGAACGAGGTTGGCGCCCCCTCTCATCAATCCGGACTTTTATACCGATGCACGAGCCGCGTGGTCTTGCCGCGGAGGCCGGTTTCGAACCACGTGTTCATAAGATCATCGTCCGCATTTTTGTGAATCTTGTCATTCGATCCGTCGAGGGTGAAACCGGCTGACGTCACATCCGCGACCATGACGTCCTCGGATATGCGATGCCATCCGGCGCTGTCAGCGCGCGACGTCCCGTCAGGCGCCTTGTGCTCGATGACGGCAAAGGTGCCGCCGGGTTTGAGGATGCGTCGAAACTCAGCGTAGATCCCCGCCGACCGTTCCGGCATGGCTTCGCCTTCTTCCTCGGCATAATGAAGGTGATGGATAATCAGCGAAAGCAAAACCATGTCTACAGAATCATCCGCATACGGTAAAGGAGAGTCCGGCGTCGACGTATCTATCGTGATGTTTCCGAAGGGCGCGAACTGCGCCTCCAGCGCCGCACGGCGTTCCTCGAACTGATCGCTGGCCCTATTCTGGGCGCTGACCTTGCCGTCCGGCCCGACAACGCCTGAAATGATTTCCGTGAAATATCCGCCGCCCGAAGCGATATCGACGACATTCATACCTTCTTCAACGCCAAAGAAAGAAAGCACCTTTCCGGGCTTGCGATCTTCATCGCGCGCCCGGTTTTCTTCCGAACGGTTTGGGTTGTCGATCGCTGACTTGATATTGGCGGGAACATCGCCCGCGAGCGCGGATGAAAAACTGAACGCCGCGACGGTGGCGGAGACGAAAATATTTTTCATGGAATACCCCAGTGCAATTTACGATGGCGCGGACGATGAACGAACGCCGGCGACGGCGCAGTATACATTCGGCGAAGTGAGGCCCTTGCGCGGTCGGTCGTTCGACGATCACGCTGTCGTGAACGCTTTACCTGCCGCCGCATCGCCTTCATGCTCTTTCAATGCCTCGTGACGAAGACCTCGAAGAGCTGCGCCGGCGCAAATCGCTCGCCGAAAAAATGGGCGGGGAGGAAAAGCTCGCGCGCCAGAAAGCCCGCGGCAAGCTCGACGCCCGCGAGCGCATTGCACGCCTCCTTGACAAGAACTCGTTCCGCGAGATCGGCAAGATCGCCGGCCGCGGCGCCTATGACGATAAGGGCGAGCTGACGGATTTCTCCCCCTCCAATTTCATTTTCGGCCGTGGACGGATCAACGGCTCAGCTGTCGTCGCGTCGGCCGACGACTTCACCGTACGCGGCGGCGCGGCGGACGCGGCGATCCACCGAAAATTTGCGCTGGCCGAACAGATGGCGCACGAACTTAAACTCCCCCTCATCCGCATGATCGACGGCACCGGCGGCGGCGGCTCGGTGAAAATGCTCGAGGATATGGGCTTTACCTATGTGCCCTTTGTGCCGGGCTGGGAGCATGTAGTTCAGAACCTCAAAACCGTGCCCGTGGTCGCGCTGGCGCTGGGGCCGACGGCCGGCCTTGGCGCGGCGCGCATGGTCGCGAGTCATTATTCGGTCATGGTGCGCGGGATCGCACAGATTTTCACCGCCGGGCCGGCAGTCGTGTCGGGTCTCGGAACCGGTGAAGATCTTGATAAGGAGCAACTGGGCGGCGCCGACATTCATGCGCGCAACGGCGTCATCGACGATGAAGCCGCGAGCGAGACGCAAGCCTTCGAGATGGCGCGGACGTTTCTTTCCTACCTGCCGGCGCATGTGGGCGCACGAGGCCAGCGAACGCAAGCCAACGACAAACCGGACCGGCGCGAGGAAAGATTGCTCGCCGCCGTGCCGGAGAACGCCCGCGAAGCCTATTCCATGCGTAAAATCATCGAGATGGTCGCCGATAAGGGCTCCGTCTTCGAGATGGGCAAACGCTGGGGGCGCGCGGCGATTACCGCCTTCGCGCGATTCGATGGCTGGCCGGTCGCCGTGCTCGCTTCCGACCCGACCTTCCTCGGAGGCTCATGGACGGCCGACACGGCGGAAAAAGCAAAGCGATTTGTTCAGCTCGCAGAGCAATTCCGCCTGCCCGTTATTCACCTCGTCGACAATCCTGGCTTCATGATCGGGCTGGAAGCCGAACGCGCCGCCACCATCCGGCGCGGCGTCGAAGCCATGAACGGAATTTACGACGCCACCGTTCCCTGGGCGACCGTCATCATCCGTAAGGCCTACGGCGTCGCCGGCGCCGCCATGTCGGACCATACGCGGTTTCAATATCGCTTTGCCTGGCCGTCGGGGGATTGGGGCTCGCTCCCCATGGAGGGCGGCGTCGAGGTCGCGTACAAGGCCGAACTGGAGCGCGCGGAAGACCCGGCCGCGGCGCTGAAAGAGATCAAAGAGCGCCTGTCGAAAGTCACGTCACCCTTCCGCACAGCCGAACAGTTTCTGGTCGAAGACATTATCGACCCCCGCGATACGCGGCTGTTGCTTTGCGAGTTTGCCGAACTGGCGCAGCGCTCATTATAGTGCGCCCTCAAGGCGCTACAGCGTTCAGACAGCTGAGCACCGCGCGCCGGAAAAGAGGCAAGTGACATGACTTTTCTCAAGCGACAATTTCTTTGGATCGCATATTTTCTGTTCGTCGCCGTCGCCCTTGTGAATAAAGGCGCCGAACCTTTGTTTTTTACCGACGGTCCCTATGCGCTCGGCAAGCCGATCGCCTGGGCGCTGCTCCTCGGCTTCCTTGCCTATTCGATCTATTGCAGCACGCAGGCGAGTTTCATCAAAAGTCTGCCGAAGATCAATCAGTTCATCTGGGCGCGGCAAATCGGCATCGACCTTTATCTCGGCGTACTTATGGGGAGCTTCATCATCTATCTGAACGAAGGATCGTTGCTTGTCTTGCTCTTATGGCTGCCGCCGATCATCATCTTCGCCAATCTGGCGATCCTGCTTTACGTCGCGATGAATTACGGTTCGATCGTCGCGCATTTTGTTTCGTGACCCGCCCGCGCCCGATCGCCGTCAACGCCGGTCGCCAACGGCTTTCAAAACCAGCGCAAGGCCTAACAACAAGACACCAACGATATCTGCGTAAACGATCGACAATAATGATTGCGGCGGGTCGCCCGCCAAATAATAGAGCCACAGAAACGACAGCATCGCGATCAATCCGCCGATAATTGCGGCCATATGCAGGCGCCGCTTGAACGCGGCAAAAATCATGAAACCGCCGACAACGCCGAACAACGCCGCGCGATGGCGGAGAAGAATTTCGAGCGTCTGGTCTGCGATGTCGACGCCGTAAAGGCCCTCAAGGCGCGCCGCCGAAACCACGCCGACGACAGGCAGAAAATTGATAACGCCTGCAAGCAGGATCAGCCCTGTCATGATGTGCGCTCTGTTCATTGCGGCCTCACTCCACTTTTACGGCGAGCGTATCGTGATGGCCGCTGATCAGCGAGCGGAGGTAAAATGAAAGATCGGCGCGGTTTTTAAAGCCTGCGCCTTTCGCTGCCTGCTCCTTTTCCTCGTCGGTCGCCGGCGCGTCGGCGGCAAAGGTCTTCATGCTTTCGTGAAACCCGATGGTGAAGACGTCGACGTCCGAGCCGGCCGCGCGGCGAAAAATCATATTTGTCGTCTGCCCCGTGGCGGCGAGATAAGCGTTCTCCATGCGCCGCTGTTCGGCGAGCTCAGCTGCCTTGCCGGCCGCCGCTGCGAACATCTCAATATGAAAGAACCCGTTCGCTGCGAATTCGCGCGCGAATTCTTCCGGCGGCGGTCCGTAGGCAAAGTGATCTTCCGAAAACGCAATCAGCGCGTATCCAGGTGCCAGCGCTTCAGCGTATTTCTGCTGCGCGGCCTGGCGACGCGCAGTTTTGTCTTCGGCGTGAAACTCCGTCCAGCTTCCCATGGGCACGACTGCCATCAGATCCCACTGATCGCCCTGGCTGTGGCGCATGAGATAGGGCGGCGGCTGGCCCGCTTCCTCAAAAAAGCCCGAGGCTTTGGTTTCCGCGATCCAGTCGAGGAGGTTTTCAAGCTTTCCGGTATCAGCGCGGATCGTCATGAAGTGATAGAGATAGTCGCCCTCGCGCGGCTGGGCGTCGGCGACAGACCAGAATGCGGCAAAGACGCCGACCAGCAGTACAAAAAAACGCGTCATTATTTATTCCCCTTCATTCGACGCCGCCACATCAACAGCTTTTCGAAACACCGTCGGCAATTTGGCCTGCTCCGGTTTTATCCACCGCTGATCCGCAGTGCGACGGAAACCCTTTGGCGCGCGCGCAGCATAAACATCAAGCGTCAGATGAAAATGGGTGAATGTGTGATGCGCTTCGCCGGCCCTTCGCCATTGCGCGGGCGCTGGCGCGCCCGCAAAACCGTCGCCGAGAACGCCCTCGATCCACGCCGCCCCGGGCAGGCCCAGCATGCCGCCGAGCAACCCCTTCTCCTCGCGCCGCTCAAACAGCATCTCTCCCTTCCCATTCACCATGGCGAAAACCGCGCCGCGCCGTCGGGGTTTCGGTTTTTTGGCCGCTCTGCGCGGCAGCTCTTCCGCGCGTCCGGTTTTCGCCGCCATGCATTGGTCCGTAAGCGGACATAAGAGGCATGTTGGCTTCTTTGGCCGACAAACGCCCGCGCCGAGATCCATCAGCCCTTGCGCGAAATCGCCGGATCGTTTCGCCGGCCAGATGGTATCGGCGCGGGCCTTAATCTCCGTCTTCGCCGCCGGCAGCGGTGTTTCAATCGCAAAGAGGCGTGCGACAATACGCTCGATATTGCCGTCAATAACAACCGCCCGCCTGTCAAAAGCAATGGCGGCGATCGCCGCCGCCGTATAGGCGCCGACGCCTGGCAGCGCCCGCAGCGCTTCCTCCGTATCCGGAAATTCGCCGCCATGTTCACGCGCAACCGTCACAGCGCATTTGTGGAGATTGCGCGCGCGGGCGTAGTAGCCGAGGCCCGCCCATTGCCCGAGCACGTCCTCGAGCGCCGCCGCCGCCATCGCGTTCACGTCAGGCCAGCGCCGCAGAAATTCGGCGTAACGGGGCGCAACGGTCGCCACCGTCGTCTGCTGCAACATGATTTCGGAGAGCCAGACCGCGTAAGGGTCGGCGCGCGCGCCGGCGCAACGCTCCTTCGGCCTGATGCGCCACGGCAAAGCCCGCGCATTGGCGTCGTACCAGCCAAGCAAACGCCCGGAGACCGCGCCCGAAATTTTTTCCGCTTTTCCGTCAAACGCCATCGCCTTCATGTTATGCTGGCGGGCGGCGCCATTGGCAAAGCGCGAAAACCGGGCGAGCGGTGAGAAATTTTCAACAGACCCATTATCGAGAGACGCGGCCCGTAAGACGGGGCCCGCCGAAAGCGGCGCGGGCGGCGGCGGCGGTGTTCTCGCGCCTGGCGAAAACCACCCGTTACGCCGATCCCGGCCTTGCCGATAACTGGCCGTCAATCGCCGGCGCCGACGTCGCGGCGCTGGGCCGGCCAGGCCGCGTGCTGGGGAACGGCCCGGGGCGGACGCTGGAGGTGATCGTTCGCGACGGCGCCGCCGCGGCGGAAATGCAGATGCGCGCCGACGATCTTATCCTTGCAGTTAACCGGTATCTCGGACCCGGCGCGATCGACCGCATCGCCGTGCGCCAGCGCCCCGTCAGCCGCAATAGCGGCCGTCATGACGGCGGCGCTCCGATTGAAGCCGCCAAAGACGGCGCCGAAGGACCGCTGGGCGCCGCGTTATCGTCTTTTCGCGCGGCAATCCGCGCCAAATCCAGCGATAAATAGAGCCCTAGAGGGCTTGCGTCCCAGCCCGCCATCAGCGATTCTCAGCGTTCATTTTTCCCAATTTGTCGAACGGCCGCTGAGACGCGTAGCCGTCCAGGAAAGGTTTGCCGCCAATGTTTTCCGAAACGCTTCGTATCGCCGTCCGATCATGTATTACGGGCGCCGCCGCACTAACCATCGCCGCATGCGGCCAGGACGCATCGGGCTCCGGTTCGGCCGCAACCGGTTCCAATGGCGGCTCGGAAGTCATCGACGATACGCAAACCGGCGCGCTCGCCGAAATGTCGATGGGTGCAGACGATGCGCCTATCACCGTGATCGAATATGCGTCGGTCACCTGTCCCCATTGCGCGACTTTCCATGAAACGGTGTTTCCTGAAATCAAAGAGAAATACATCGATACCGGCAAGGTGCGGTTTGTTTTCCGCGAATTCCCGACCGCCCCGGCGGAGCTGTCCGTTGTCGGCTCCATGCTGGCGCGCTGCGCGGCCGACAGGGGCGGCGATGACGCCTATTTTCTCGTCCTCGGTTCGCTGTTCAAAACGCAGCAAAAGTGGATTTATGGCGACACGCGCGACGAATTGATGAAAATCGGCGCACAGGCCGGCCTTGACGAGACCGCCTTTGACGACTGCGTCCGCCGCCAGGAACTGATCGACCTAATCAACGAAACCGTATCGGACGCGCGCGATCGCTATGACGTGAACTCGACGCCGAGTTTTGTTGTCGACGGCTCCCTTAGGCATTTTTCAAACGCTGACGCGATGTCAGAGGCCATCGACGAAGCGCTGGAAAAAGCAGAGAGCTAAGCACGGCGCCGGAACCCCGCGCCCGCGTCACAGGGAGGCGGTGATGGCCGCATTTTCAAAATTTGTAGCCATTGCGACGGCGGGTTTCGTGATCGCGACCGCGCCCGGCGCGTTGGCTGAGACGGCGGCGGCCGGCGAGGAAACCGGGGCCCTGTCGGAAATGGTTCTTGGCGATGATGACGCGCCGATCACCGTCATCGAATACGCCTCGCTCACCTGTTCCCATTGCGCCCACTGGCACGAAGAGATCTTTCCGGCGATCAATGACAACTACATCAAGACGGGGAAGATCCGCTTCATCCTGCGCGAGATGCCGGTGATCCCGGGCCATCCGGCGCTGGTCGCCCGCTCATACGCCGGTTCGATGCTGGCGCGCTGCGCCGCGGATACGGGCGGTTCGGATAGCTATTTCGCCATGATGGACACGCTGTTCGACACGCAGGAAACTTGGGCCTTTGGCGACGATGCGCGGGGCGAGCTTCTGAAAGCAGCGGCAAGCGCCGGCATTGACGAGACGGGTTTTGACGCCTGTCTCCAGCGTGCGGACCTGAAAGCGCATATTGACGGGAATATCTCGATCGCTACGGACGAGTTCGCCATTCAGGGAACGCCGGGATTTATCATCAATGGAGAGTATGAGCGGTTCCAGACATTTGAGGAAATCTTCGACGTGCTGGACGCCGCGGCCGAGGCGGCCGACTAACTTTCCCCAGCACGCGGCGCAAATCTTGGCCAGGCGTCAGAATCGGCGATCATTGGCCATTCGAATCAGAGAGAATCAAAGCAGCAGGGCGCAAGGTTGCGCGAGAACGGTCGGGAAGTCTTAGGTGAAATTCACGAATATCCGTCTGATCGGGTTCAAGTCCTTCGTCGAGCCTACCGATTTTGAGGTTCGCGACGGGCTGACCGGCATTGTCGGTCCCAATGGCTGCGGCAAGTCCAACCTCCTGGAGGCTCTCCGCTGGGTCATGGGCGCGACGTCAGCCAAGGCGCTGCGCGGCGACGGCATGGACGCCGTGATTTTCTCCGGCACGTCCATGCGCCCGTCCCGCAACTGGGCGGAAGTCATTCTTTCCCTCGACAATGCCGACCGCACCGCGCCGTCGGAATGGAATGATACGGACAGTCTTGAGATTTCCCGCCGCATCATCCGCAAGGACGAAGGCACTCAGTCGATCTACCGCATCAACGGCAGGGAAGTGCGCGCCAAGGACGTGCAGCTTTTCTTCGCCGACGCCTCAACCGGCGCCAACTCCCCGGCGCTCGTCCGCCAGGGCCAGATTTCCGAACTGATCAACGCCAAACCGCAGAACAGGCGGCGGTTGTTGGAAGAAGCCGCCGGGGTAACCGGGCTTCACTCGCGCCGCCACGAAGCGGAACTGCGCCTTCGCGCGGCCGAGCAAAATCTTGAGCGCCTCGACGATGTCATTGGCGAGCTTGAAACGCAAAAAGCGGCGCTCGCCCGGCAGGCGCGGCAGGCGACGCGCTATCGCAACGTTTCCGGCGACATTCGCCGTACCGAAGCGATGCTCTCCTATTTGCGCTGGCGCGAGGCAACGCTCGCGCAGGAAAAGGCCGCAGACGGATTATCGGAAATCGCCGGCTTGATTGAGGAGACGGCGCAGGCGGCGGCCGCCGCCTCGACGGCGCAAGCGAGCGCCCATGAAGCGCTCGACCCATTGCGTCAGACGGAAGCGGAAGCGGCGGCGGCGCTTCACCGGTTAACGGTCGCGCGCGAGGGTCTTGACGACGAAGCGCGCCGGGCCGAAGCGGAGCTTGCGCGATTGAATGGCGAGATTGAACGTCTCGCCGCCGATTTGGAGCGCGAGCGCGGGCTCTTAAGCGACGCGGAAACTGCAACCGAAAAACAAAACGCGGAAGCCGCCGCGCTCGGAGAAAAAGAAGCGTCCGAACAGGCCCGCCTTGCTGAGGCGAACGTCGCCAAGACAACGGCGTTGGAGAAGCTGTCCGACGCCGAAGGGGCCTTTGAAGAAAAAAGCGCCGAAGCGGCTGATATCGACGCCCGCCGCCGGACGATATCTGAAAATACGGCGGTCGCTGAACGCCGACTTGGCAAGATCGAGGAGCAGGCGAAAGCATTTCGCGAAGAACGCGACTTTATCAATCCGACGCGCGCGCAGGCCGAAGCGCTTGGGGCTGCGAATGCGCAGTTTACCGCCGCGGACGAAGCGGCAACTCGCGCGGAGGCGGCCTTCCATCACGCCGAAGAAGAACGCCAGGCCGCTGAGCGACGGGAAACATCCTTGCGCGGACCATTGCGTCAGGCCGAACAGAGCCTCACTGAGATTGACGCCGAACGAGAAGCCTTGCGGAAAATTCTCGCGATCAATGACAGCGACGACTGGCGTCCGCTCCTCGAAGATATCGACGTTGAGCCCGGATACGAAAATGCGCTGGCCGCTGCGCTCGGCGATGATCTGAGTGCTGCGACCGACGAGGCGGCGCCCGCGCACTGGACGCTCGGCGAGGGCGTCTTCGCCGAACCGCTGCCGGCGGATGCGGCGCCGCTTGCGCAATTCGCGCGCGCGCCAGTCCAGCTTCACCGCCGTCTTGCCGCAATCGGCGTTGTCGAGCGGGCCGACCTCGAACGACTGAAGGGTTCGTTGCGACCGGGCCAGCGGCTTGTCACCCGTGAAGGCGATCTCGCGCGTTGGGATGGCTTTGTCGCCCGCGCCGATGCAAAGACGGCGGCGGCCGTACGTCTTGAACAGCGCAACCGCATCGTCGCCCTCGAAAACGATGTGGAGGCCGCCCATGCGCGGGTTGAAGCCGCGCAGCGCGACTATGACGCCGCCGCGGACACCCTTCAGAACAATCAGCGCGTAGAACGCGAGGCGCGCGCGCTTTTTGCCGATGCGCGCAAAGATCTCGACACGGCGCGCTCCGCCCTCGCCGCACTGGAGCGGGAGCATGAACGGGCGACGGCGCGCATCGCCGCGATCGACGAAAACCTCAACCGGCTCGCAGAAGACAAGACCGAAACCGGACAGACGCTTGATACGTTGCGCGCCGATCAATCGAATCTTCCCGATGCGGACCTTATCGCCGGCGCCATGGCGTCGTTGCGCGAAACGGTCGCGGCGGCGCGGGCCGAGGCGGCGGAGGCGCGCGGCGCTCATAGTGATCTAACCCGCGAAGCCGCCGCCCGCACTGCCCGCCTTGAAGAGCTTGACCGTGAGGCCGCACTCTGGCGCGAGCGCGCCGAAACGGCGCGGGGCCGTATTGCAGAACTCGAAACGCGCCTCATTGAAACCAGAAACGCCCGCGATGCAGCCGCCGGCGCCCCCGCCGAAATCGAGGAAAAACGAAAGGCGCTGCTTGACCAGCTGGGCGATGCGGAAACCCGCCGCAACGAAGCCGCCGACGTGCTGGCGCGCGGCGTTGAAACCGCGCACGCAGCGGACAAAACCGCCAAAGACGCCGACAACGCAGCCGCCGAAGCCCGCGAGACCCGCGCGCGGTTGGAGGCGCAGGCGGAAGCCGCCGCCGAACGCGTCGAGGAAGCAGTGCATCTTGCGCGCGAGACCTGCGAAGCCGCGCCGGAAGATCTGCTTCAGATCGCCGAGCACAAGGAAGGCAAAGATATCCCCGAACGCGACGACGTTGAACGCAAGCTCGAACGCTACAAGCGCGAACGCGAAAATCTCGGCGGCGTTAATCTGCGTGCGGATGAAGAATTGAAAGAAGTCGCCGAACGGATGGCGGCGCTGACCGTCGAACGCGAAGACTGCGACGGCGCCATTCGCAAATTGCGCGCCGCCATTGGCGGTCTAAACCGCGAAGCACGCCAGCGGCTGCTCGACGCCTTCGACACGGTCAATAACAATTTCGCGTCGCTCTTTAAACGCCTCTTCAATGGCGGTCAGGCGGAGTTGCGCCTCATCGATTCCGACGATCCGCTCGACGCCGGTCTCGAAATCATGGCTTCGCCCCCGGGCAAGAAGCTCGCCTCCATGTCGCTAATGTCGGGCGGCGAACAGGCGCTGACGGCGACGGCGCTCATCTTCGCGGTGTTCATGGCCAATCCGGCGCCGGTCTGCGTTCTCGACGAGGTCGACGCGCCGCTTGATGACACCAACGTCGAACGCTTCTGCCGCCTCTTGCATGAGATGTCGGCGGAAACGTCGACGCGCTTCATCATCATCACGCACCATGCGCTCACCATGTCGCGCATGGACCGACTGTTTGGCGTCACCATGATCGAACGCGGCGTATCGCAGCTTGTTTCCGTTGACCTTTCCAAGGCGGAGCAACTCGCCGCAGCAGAGTAAGACCGCAACGGGGCGCGCCGATGGAAACTGCGGAAAATGTGCGTTTCCTTTTCGCCGTGGCGCTCTTAATCGTCGGCCTTTCCCATATCGTCCAAGGCGAAGCGTGGGCTGCGTTTTTCAAGACTCTCGCCTCTCGCGGCGACGCCGGCGCCCTCGCAAACGCCCTCATCCACATGGCGCCGGGCCTCATTATCATCGGATTTCACCCGGTCTATTCATGGCCCGGCGTCCTCTTCACATTGCTGGGTTGGGCCTGGGTGATAAAGGCTGCGGTTTACATGGTCGCGCCGGGCGTCGGCGTCCGGCAAATGACGCACGGCGCCGACAAAACAAAAATAACCTGGCTTATCGCAGGAAGCGTCATGGTTTTCGTCGCGCTTTTGCTTGCCTTTTCACTCTATTGGCGTTGACCCGCGCAGGCCCCGCCGCGACCGCTCGCCGCGGGGCTGTTTTCCAATAAAAATCAAGCAAATAGCCCTGAATTGGCTTGCTTGACGCTGCACTGCAGCGCCTTTATGGTCCGCGCGATTTCGAGGGGCGCGAGCGTTCGTTTCGCGTCTGTTTTCGGGCAGTTAGATGGCGACTTCCGACGATCAAGAAGGCGCCGACGGGAAGGCGCCGCCGTCTCTGGACGAGTTTGCCGACCGCCTCGACGCGATGCGGGGCGAACGCGAACCCGAAGAACAGGGACATGGAAGCGGCGCCGCTTGGGGGCGCGCCCTGCGCGCGTCATCCGATCTCCTGGCGGGGCTTATTGTCGGCATGGTGATCGGTTTCCTGCTCGATAAATGGCTTGGCACGAGCCCGTGGCTCTTGCTGGTCGGCATCGGGATCGGGTTTGCGGCGGGGCTGCGCAATCTTGCGCGCTCCATGAAATAAGAAGGCGACGTGAGAATACACGCCGCCCATGTGAGACGAGAACAACGAGAACAACATGGATACGTTTCGCGCCGCTAGCCCGATGGAACAGTTCGAGATCATTCGACTCGTCGATCTCAGCCTCGGCTCTATTGATATCTCTCTGACCAACTCCGCCCTGTGGATGCTTATCTGCACCGGCGCGATCATTATTTTCTTCGCTGCCGCCACGCGCCGCGCCGCCATCATCCCGAACCGCCTGCAGTCGACCGCGGAAGTGCTATATGAATTCGTCTCCGACCTCGTGCGCGACACAATCGGTGCAGAGGGCCGCAAATTCTTCCCTTATGTCTTCACGCTTTTCCTGTGGATCCTCATCGCCAACTTGTTTGGACTGATCCCGACCTTTCCTGGCCTGCCCCATGCCGCCCATACGTTCACGACGACGAGCCATCTCGTTGTGACGCTGGCCCTCGCCATGCTGACGATCACGATCGTCATCGTTTACGGCTTCTGGAAGAACGGGTTGGGATTCTTCAAACTTTTCGCGCCGTCGGGCTTGCCGCTTTACATGTACCCGCTGCTCGTGCCGATTGAGGTCGTGTCGTTTCTGTCGCGCCCGTTATCCCTCGCCATCCGGCTGTTCGCCAACATGTTCGCGGGGCACATCATTCTCAAACTCTTCGCCGGTTTCGTTGTCTCGCTTATCGGCGCCGGCGGCGCGTTCGCCGCTGTCGGGATACTGCCTTTCCTCGGTGCGACGGCGGTGACGGCGCTGGAGTTTCTTGTCGCCTTCCTGCAGGCTTATGTGTTCGCCATTCTGACCTGCATTTACCTCAATGACGCGGTGCACGCGGCTGACCACTAAGTTCAAGTTTCCCGCGCGGGTCGAAGGGCCAGCCGCGACATCGGGACAAACGGCTCAACTGAAAACGACCAGGAGTGAAGACCAATGGAAGTAGAAGCAGCAAAACTGATCGGGGCGGGCCTTGCCACCATTCCCCTCGCCGGCGCCGGCGTCGGCCTCGGCCTCATCTTCGGCAACTTCTTGACGGGCGCGTTCCGCAATCCGTCCGCCGCCGCAGCTAACCAGCCGACCATGCTGCTCGGCTTCGCGCTGACCGAATTTACCGGCCTTCTCGGCTTCACGATCTCGATCCTGATCCTGCTCAACGTCTTTTAATCACTGAGCCGATCTTAAGGAGCTGATCCTTGTCTCTTTCCGCCGTCTTTGTCGCCGCGGCCGCCGCCGCCGAAGAAGCCGCCCATGGCGCCGCCGAATCCGGCGGCCTGCCGCAGCTTGATATGTCGACCTGGCCGAGCCAGCTGTTCTGGCTCGCCGTCACCTTCGGCATTCTTTACTGGCTGATGGCCGGACGGTTTTTGCCCGCAATCGGCGGCGCAATCGAAGAGCGACGCGACCGGATTGCCGACGACCTCGATCAGGCGTCCGATTTCAAGCGGCAGGCCGACGAAGCCGAAGACGCCTATAACCAGTCGCTCGCTGACGCCAAGGCGAAGGCGCAAGGCATCGCCGCCGACACGCGCGCAGAGGTCGACGCGGAGATCGCTGAGATGCAGGCTGAAACGGACGCCAAGCTGCAGGATAAACTTGATGCGGCCGAAGCGCGGATCAACGACATGAAAGAGGAGGCGACGGCCAAAGTCGACGAGGCCGCCGCCAACGCTACCCGCGCCATCGTCGAACGCCTTATCGACGAGGCGCCGACCGACGACGCGGTCGCCCGCGCAATGACCAATGTCGCCCGTTAGGAGAGCCCCGTGAATTCCCTCACGCTCATCGCCGTCGCCGCCGCCGAAGAGGCTGGCCATGAAGCCGCCAAGGGCGGATTGTTCTCCGACACCTCCTTCTGGGTGCTTCTCGCCTTCATCATCGTCATCGGCATCTTCGCGCGCGCCGGCTTGCACAAGATGATGGCTTCGGGCCTCGACAAACGGGCCAACCGCATCGCCGATGAGATCAACGAGGCGCGCAAGATGCGCGAGGAGGCGCAGGAGCTGCTCGCGCAATATCAGCGCCGCCAGCGCGAGGCGGAATCGGAAGCCGCCGCTATCATCGAACAGGCGAAAAAAGACGCAAAAATTCTCGCCGCCGAGGCGCATGATAAAATCAACGCGCAAATGGAACGTCGCGCCAAAGCGGCGGAAGAAAAAATCGCCCGCGCCGAAGCCCAGGCGCTTTCCGAAGTGCGCGGACGCGCCGCGGATGTCGCCATCGCCGCGGCCCGCGAGATCATCCGGGAACGGATGGATACCGGCGCCCAGAACGCATTCATCGAAAAGTCGATCGCCGAGCTGCGCGGCAAACTGAACTAGGCGGGGCATGCGCACCCGTCCCGCCTCTCAGGAAAACGCCGACGCCGTTCTCTCATTCTGGTTCGACGAGACGAAGCCCTATCAGTGGTACCGGCGCGATCTCGCCTTTGACCGGCATTGCGCGACACGCTTCGGGGCGCTGCACAAGGCGGCGGCCGAAGGCGTGTTCGACGCCTGGCGGGCCAAGCCCCGCAACGCGCTCGCCCGAATCATCATCCTCGACCAGCTTTCCCGCAACATCTTTCGCGACACGCCAAGCGCCTTCGCGTTCGACGGATTGGCGCTCGCAGCCGCCCGCGACGCCGTAGCGCGCCGGTTCGATCTGCTGTTTCCGCCGAACAAGCAGTCGTTTTTTCTGATGCCGTTCATGCATGCAGAAGATTTAAGCGTTCAGGAAGAGTCCGTGCGCCTGTTCAAGACCCGCCAACGCGGCGGGAATAACCTTTCCTACGCGATCGATCATCGAAACATCGTCCGTCGCTTCGGCCGGTTCCCTCACCGCAACCGCGTGCTGGGCAGACCATCGACGTCGGAAGAAATTCAGTTCCTGAAACGCGGCGGGTTTAATCCCTAAAGCGCCGGGCGAAAAATCGGAGGCCGGTTTTCGCAAAATCGGCGCTCCTTAAACCCGCGTTCAGAAGACGCCCATGGCGAGCCCCGCCGCCATCGCGGCGCCAAGCTCCCGACAGCGTTCAAGATCTTCGTTTGGGATTATTTTTTCGGCGAGGATCTCTTCCGGCGTCTGCGCGTGGGTGCAGATGATGAGCGGCGGCTGCGCCTCTTTCAGCCGCCAGCCGGTCGCGATGCGCGCGGTCTGGCGCGCCGCGTTCTCGCCGTCCGAGCCAGCGCACACCATCTGTGCGTAAGGGCGTCCCTCAATCCTGCCCAGCACAGGATAGTAACACCGGTCATAGAAATCCTTCATGACGCCGGCGATGGCCGCGAGATTTTCCGGCGCCGCGAAAATATAGCCGTCGGCGTTCAGCAAGTTTTCCGGTTGCGCTTCCGCCGCTGTCTTAAGGACGGTTTCAATCTCTTCGCGCGCCGCCGACGCCGCAGCGCCGGCCATCTGCCGCGTGCCGCCGGTTTTCGAATGATAGACGATGAGCAGTTTGGGCATATGCGCACAGTATCTAAGCCGCGCGTGCATTGCCAATCGGACTAAGCGCAATCATAAACAAGCAATCGATACCCGACGTCCAGACTTTCTTTGGTACGAAGGCAACCATACCGATCTTCCCAGGCGCCCGATTCAAGATCATTCTCAAGTCTTTTCAATGCGGGCGATACATCTCCGAAGAGCGCAAAAATCGAAATCGCGGCTCGCACATCGCGATCGAGATAAGCGTGCGGACGCCGCCAATATGCCCCAAAAAAGCCATCGGTACAGTCATGGGGCACGGGCACAACACTGACTTTTATTGTGCCAAGAATTCTTTCGAATACTTCGAGGTCCGGCATAGCAGACCTATCGAAGTCAATCATTTCAGAAAAATAATCGCCTAACCATGCGTATGAAGATTTCGGATCGAATGTGAGAATTACCACTCGATCTTTCGCAACCCTCTTCATCTCAAGCAAACCAGCCTCAATGTTCGCCCAGTGATGAACGGTAAGCACGGCCATCGCTGCATCAAACTCTCGATCGGCGAATGGCAGATTTTCAGCAACACCTTGCGAAGCTGTCGCAGACTCTGGCGACCGTTGGCGGATCATTTCTGCAGATGGCTCCAGTGCGGTCACCAATCTATCTGAGGGTTCATACGATCCGCTTCCGGCGCCGACATTTAAAACAGTTTTTGCATCGAGTAGGGCGGCGTCGATCTGCTTCGCGATTCTGGCGTCAGGCTGGCGCAGATTTGCGTACCCTATTCCGAGTTTGTCGTAGATCGCGCTCATCACCAGGGCCTTACCTATACGGCATCGTATTTCTTTACTCCGCCGCGCGATATTCCTCCGGCGCCATGGGCCTGAACCGCGCCGTCAATTCGTCTAGCGGCACGGAGCCGCCATCTTCCTGCTGAATGCGCACGTGAAAACGTTTGAGATTGCGCGCGTGGGCCGCGCCGCATGAATGGGCGATCATGGCGACGTCCTTGCGCATCTTTTCAACATACGCGGCGGCGCGCGGGCCCTTCACCTTCGGATCGAGGCCGCCCTGCAACGACCTCTTATGGGTCGTCACCCCGGTTGGACAATTATTGGTGTGACAACGCAGCGCCTGAATGCAACCGATGGAGAACATGAACCCGCGCGCCGTGTTGACGACATCGGCGCCGGCGCAATAGGCCCAGGCGACTTCCGCCGGCGTAACCAGCTTGCCCGCCGCAATCACCTTGATGCGGTCGCGTAATCCCCGGCGCTCCAGAATATCCGTCAGCATAGGGAGCGCCTGTTTCAGCGGCAGGCCAACATTGTCCATGAGCGACATGGGCGCTGCGCCGGTGCCGCCGTCGCCGCCATCAAGCGTAATGAAATCGGGCGCCGCCTTGAGTCCGCGCCGCTCAATAGCGTCGCACAGATCGTCAACCCAGCCATAGGCGCCCATGACAGTCTTGAACCCTGTCGGCAGGCCGCTGACGCGGCGAACGCGCGCAATGAAGTCGAGCAACTCATCCACATTGTCGATTTCCGGATGACGGTTGGGGCTGATGGACGCCTTGCCGGCGGGGATGCCGCGAATTTTCGCGATCTCCCGCGTCACCTTTGCCGCCGGCAATATGCCGCCCTTGCCCGGCTTCGCCCCTTGCGCGAGTTTCACCTCGATCATTTTGACTTGGGTCTGCGCAGCGATGGCGGCGAGCTTCTTCTCGTCCAGCATGCCGCTCTTATCGCGGCAGCCATATTTCGCCGTGCCCATCTGAAAGATGATGTCGCACCCGCCCTCGAGATGATAAGGCGCGAGGCCGCCCTCGCCGGTGTTGAGATAGCAATGAGCAAGGGCCGCGCCGCGTGAAAGCGCCCGCACCGCCGGCTTGGACAGCGACCCGTAGCTCATGGCCGAAATATTGATAATGGACGCAACCTGATACGGGTTCTCCGTATAGGGACCGAATGTCACCGGCGGCGGATCACTCGCCTCTTCGTCAAGGCGCGGAAACGCACAATTCACAAAGATCGGCGTGCCAACGAGATTGAGATTGCGGGTCGAACCGAAAGGCTGCGTGTTGTTCTTGCCCTTGGCGGATTTGTAGATCCAGTCGCGCTCCGCGCGATTGAACGGCATTTCCTCCCGATCGAGCGCGAAGAAATACTGCCGGAAGAACTCACCCAACCGGGTAAAGAGTTCGCGAAACCGGCCGACAACGGGATAATTGTGCCGGACTGCATCCCGCGACTGGCTGACGTCGCTAATATACATCAGAACGACGGCGAGCGCGCCGAGGCCAACGACGAATATGAACAGCGTCGTCAGGAACTCCAGTCCCAGCATGGAGATGTTGCTCAGAGAATCCATAAGGTCGCCCCGCTGATCATACCCGCCGCGTCAAGCTAACCCGGAACGACAATATCCGGGAAGGCGCATTCGCGGCATTGTGATGCGGCGAGCCGACTACTCCGCCGCCTCTGCAGGAACTGGCGGCGTCCAGCGCAGCACAGGCTTGCGCGCGGCCGCGGTTTCATCAAGGCGCCGACGTGGCGCGTGAACCGGTGCAGCTTTAAATGCGTTCGCTTCGCCAGATTTCGCCCGCTTCGCCAGAGACAAGAGCGCGTCACAGAACTGATCGAGTTCGCGTTTCGATTCCGATTCCGTCGGCTCGATGAGCATGGCGCCGTGAACGACCAGCGGGAAATACATCGTCATCGGATGATAACCTTCGTCGATCATCGCTTTCGCAAAATCGATGGTTTCAACGCCGGTGTCTTTTAAGAACCGATCGTCAAACAGCGCCTCGTGCATGCAATAGCCGTCAAAGGCCGGAGTCATTTCGGGTTTGAGGCGCGCCAGCACGTAGTTCGCATTCAAAACCGCGTCTTCCGCCGCTTGGGCGACGCCATCGACGCCATGACTCATCATGTATGAAAGCGCGCGAGTGAACATACCCATCTGGCCGTGAAACGCCGTGAGGCGGCCAAGGCTTTCCGCGCCTTCGCCTTCCGCCCTCGCCGCGCGGCGCGTTTCGACAAGGCCGTACTTGCCGCCTTCCTCGACAACGTAAGGAACCGGCGCGAAGGGTGCGAGCGCTTCGGACAACACCGTCGGGCCAGAACCCGGTCCGCCGCCCCCATGAGGCGTTGAGAATGTCTTGTGCAAATTGATATGCATGGCGTCGACGCCAAGATCGCCCGGCTTCACCTTGCCGGCGATGGCGTTAAAATTAGCGCCGTCGCAATAAAAATACCCGCCCGCTTCATGGACGGCGTCAGCAATAGCGCGAATGTCGCGTTCAAAAAGGCCGCAGGTGTTGGGGTTGGTCACCATGATGCCGGCGACATCGGGCCCGAGCTTTTCTTTCAGAGCGGAGAGGTCCACACGCCCGGTTTTGTCGGCGGGGATCTCATCGACTGTAAAACCGCACTGAACGGCGGTCGCCGGGTTTGTGCCGTGCGCAGATTCCGGCGCCAGCACGCGGGTGCGCGTCGCAACTTCGCCGCGGGCTTCGAGCGCCGCCTTGATCGCCATCATGCCGCAAAGCTCCCCATGGGCGCCGGCTTTGGGCGACATGGCGACCGCGGGCATGCCGGTCAGTTCTTTCAACCAGAAGGCAAGCGCATCGATCAGCTCAAGCGCGCCCTGCGACTGCGCTTCCGGCGTCAGCGGGTGAAGATCGGCAAAGCCGGGGAGCCGCGCGATTTTCTCATTGAGCCGCGGGTTGTGTTTCATGGTGCAGGAACCGAGCGGGAACGGTCCCATGTCGATGGCGTAGTTCTTTTGGCTCAAACGCACGAAATGACGCATGGTTTCCGGCTCAGAAAGACCGGGAAGGCCAATCGCCGCGGTCCTTCCCAAGCCGCCGAGGCGGTTTTGCTTTTGCGCGGGCTCGGGAAGATCGACCCCGGTTCCGTTAAAGTCCCCGACCTCGAAGATCAGGTCTTCCTCGATCTGCAGCGCCTTGTTGCCGGTGAAGGTCGGCGCATCATTCGATGCGGCGTTATCGGAGCGCGTCGGGCGGCCTTGCGTGTTCATGGACATCAGATCGCCTCCCGCAGTTTCGCCGCGAAGGTTTTGATGTCTCCGTCCGTCGCGCATTCCGTCGCTGCGACAATCAAAAGGTTTTCCGTATCGGAATGATCGGGCCACAGCCGCCCGCCGGGCACGCCGGCCAGAACGCCTTCGCTTGCAAGTTTATTCACGACGTCTTCTGCATTGGCGGGCAGGCGCAGGGTGAACTCGTTGAAGTAGGTATTGTTGACGATCTCAACGCCGTCGATGGCGCCGAGCGCATCTGCTGTCTTGCACGCCGCTTCGTGATTAAGCGCGGCAAGACGACGAAGCCCTGTCTCGCCCAAAAGCGACATGTGAACGGTAAAAGCGAGTGTACAGAGCCCGGAATTGGTGCAGATATTCGACGTCGCCTTGTCACGGCGGATATGCTGCTCGCGCGTTGACAGTGTCAGCACGAAACCGCGCTTGCCTTCGGCGTCCGTTGTCTCGCCGCAGAGGCGGCCAGGCATCTGGCGCATATATTTTTTTCGGGTGGCGAAGAGACCTACATAAGGCCCGCCGAAGCCGAGCGGATTGCCAATAGACTGGCCCTCGGCAACGACGATGTCCGCGCCCATCTCACCGGGGCTTTTGACGGCGCCGAAGGAAATCGCTTCGGTTACGACGGCGATCAAAAGCGCGCCTTTTTCGTGCGCCGCTTTCGCAATGGGTCCGAGATCGCGAATATTGCCGAAGACGTCCGGCGACTGAACGATGACGCAAGCGGTTTCGTCATCGATCATCGACGCAATGTCTTCGCCTGCTGCTGGATCAGGCGGCGCTATCGCAACCTCATCGCCGAGTAATTCAAGATTGGTGCGCGTCACAGCCGAATAATGGGGGTGAAGCCCGCCAGACAGCACTGCCTTCTTCCGCTTGGTGACGCGCCGCGCCATCAGCGCCGCCTCGCCGCACCCGGTTGAGCCGTCATACATGGAGGCGTTGGCGACTTCCATGCCGGTCAAGGCCGCAACCTGCGTCTGAAACTCAAAAAGATATTGCAGCGTCCCTTGCGCGATCTCGGGCTGATAAGGCGTATAAGCGGTCAAAAACTCCGAGCGCTGAATAATGTGATCGACGGTCGCCGGGATATGGTGCTTATAGGCGCCGCAGCCGATGAAGGACGGCCCCGCCCCTGCGGCGCGATTTTTGGCCGCCATGGCCCCAAGCGCGCGCTCAACCTCAAGCTCGCCGGCGTGATCGGGTAGTTCGTAATCGGCGCCCAGGACTTCGGCCGGCACGTCGGAAAACAGATCGTCAATCGCGCCCGCGCCGATGACGTCCAGCATCTGACGCCGGTCGGCGTCGTTCAGGGGAAGATAGCGCATGGAAGCTCCTACTTCTCTTCGTCGTCTTTCTTATTCGCCAGCGCTGCGCTCATAGCGACGCCGAGGCCCCCGCCAATTGCGACACCGATGGCGATACCGAGAGCGAGATTATCAAGCGCCGTACCGAGACCGACGCCAATGGCGATCCCTGCGCCCATGCCGACAGCGATCCCGGCGCCGGCTTTTGATCCTTTCCCGTTCATGACTCGGCCGCGTGGGTTGCGTAGGCCGCCTCATCCATCAGCCCGTCGAGTTCAGACGGATCCGACGCCTTTATCTTCACGAACCAGGCGGCGCCTTCAGCGTCCTCATTCACTTTCGCCGGTTCATCGACGATGGCGGTGTTGGCTTCAACGATTTCGCCGGAGATAGGCGCATAGACGTCGGACGCCGCCTTGACGGATTCAACCACCGCCATGTCGTCGCCCTTTTTGAAGGCCTTGCCCGCTTCGGGCAGCTCTACGAACACCACATCACCGAGCTGTTCGGCGGCGTGTTTGGAAATGCCGACGACATAGACGTCGCCATCAGCGCGGACATATTCATGATCCTTCGTGTATTTGACAGACATGGTTCCTCCTTAGCCCCTGTAATAGCGATGCGGCGTAAACGGCATGTCGGCGATTTTCGCCGGCAACGGCTTGCCCCGCACAATGAGATTGATCCGGGTTCCCGTCGCCGCGTGGTCGGCGTCGACATAGCCCATGGCGACCGGTGCGCCGACTGTCGGGCCGAAACCGCCCGACGTCACCTCTCCGATTTTCTTACCGTCCGTTGACTGAATTTCTGCGCCTTCACGCGCAGGCGCCCGGCCTTCCGGCAAAATCCCAACGCGCAACCGCGCGGGACCGTCGGCGAGTTCTTTCAAGATCCGCTCTGCGCCGGCGAAACCGCCTTCCTCCCGGCGACGCTTGCCGATGATAAATCCGAGATTAGCTTCAACCGGCGAAATTTCCTCTGTGAGATCATGGCCGTAAAGGCACATGCCCGCTTCCAGCCGAAGGGAATCGCGCGCGCCGAGGCCGATTGGTTCGACATCCGGATCATCAAGCAGGAGTTGCGCAAGTTTTTCCGCATCGCCAGCGGCGACGGAAATTTCAAATCCGTCTTCGCCCGTATAACCGCCGCGGGTCACAACCGCCTTCATCCCAGCGATATCAACTTCGGCGAAGCTCATAAATTTTAGGTCAGTCGCTGCCGGGCAGTGTTTGGCCAGGGCGGCGGATGCTTTCGGTCCCTGCAACGCCAAAAGCGCGCGATCGTCATGGCGTTCAAGGCGCACATTTTCGGGCAGGCGTTTTTGCAAGTAAGCATAATCGGCCTCCTTGCAGGCGCCGTTCACAACGATGTTGAGCCGGCCGTCTTCGTCGGACCGCGCGACCATAAGGTCGTCGAGAATGCCGCCTTCCTGATTCAGCAACACGGAGAGGCGCTGACGACCGGGCTTGAGTTTCTGAAACTCGCCCGGCGCAAACGCTTCAAGCGCGCCCGCAGCGGTTTCATGATCCGGACCGACGACCGACGCCTGTCCCATATGGGAGACATCGAAGAGGCCCGCCTTTTCGCGCGTGTGCAGATGTTCCTTCAACACGCCCATCGGAAATTGCACCGGCATTTCATAACCGGCGAATTCGACCATCTTTCCGCCAAGCGAATGATGGAGTGCGTTTAGCGGCGTTTTCTTGAGCGTGTCGGCCATTCAATCTCCCATGACAAAAGGCGCCGCAAAAACACGGCGACCCCGGCTGTCACGGGAACCTGAGAGATTTCACGGAGGCCTGCGCCGACTGTCGGCAATGCTGCAGCGCCCGCTTACTCCTTCGGCGGGGCGACCGGTAAGGGACGCCCACTTTCCAGCCTGTCTTTATTCATGCGGTCCTTTTGCCTGAGAGTTTCCGGGGCGGTTGCTCCTTCGGCGTCCGGCCAGTTTCGTCAGCCGGATCTCTCCCGCATGAATGCGCTCGAACCATAAGCGGCGAGCAATCTGAGTCAACGACTTGCTTGGCGCTAGAGAATTCAGGCGGCGCAAACCTCGCATTCGCCTTTGATTTCAAGGCGCGCGGTATTCATCTCAAAGCTCGATTTGCGCACCGCGTCGAGAATGCCCGCCTCCACCGCGACCATTTCGAGCTCCTTCACATTCGAGCATTTCTCGCAAACGAGGAAGGTCTGGACCATGTGCGGACCCTCGTGATTGCATAAGACAAAGGCGTTCATCCCATCGATTTTGTGGATGTGGCCTTTGCCTTCGAGACCATCGAGCGCCCGATAGACTGTCATCGGCGCGCGCACGCCACGCTCTTTCAACTGGTCGAGAATTTCGTAAGCTTTGAGCGGATCGTCGCCGGCGGCGAGGGTTTCCCAAACCAGCGTCTCATTTTTTGAAAGCCCCGCCGGGGCCGACCGCGCAGCCGCACCGTCGCCCAATTCCTGTTGCGCCATATTGTTCCCCGTCTGTTACGGAACAATGTTATATCGGCGTTATATCTTTTTGCAACGGCGCGCCCTCAGGGCCAGCCGGCGCGATCGAAGATTTCCACCGCAAGACGCTGGTTGCGGCCGAGTTCCGCCGCCGGTAACGCGTCCGCCCGGAAGTCGCCAAGAGACGCCACCGGCCCCGACGGCGCGATACCAGCAACCACGGGATATTCATTATTGCTGCGCGCGAAGGCCGATTGCGTCTCCTCTTCCAGCATATAACGCAGCAGCGCGAGCGCGTTTTCGCGATTGGGCGCATGGGCGGCGACGCCGGCGCCGGAGATGTTCACATGCGCGCCGCGACCATCCTGATTGGGAAAAAGGACGCTGATTTTTTCGCCGATATCCGCACCGACAAAACGCGCCACATAATAGCTGTTGACGACCGCGAGACGGCAGAGGCCGGCGGCGACCGCTTCGATTTGCGACGTGTCGTTGCCCTGCGGCTTGCGCGCGAAGTTGGCGACGACGCCGCGCGCCCATTCTTCGGCGGCTTCTTCGCCATTGTGAGCGATCAGTGAGGCGAGCAACGACTGATTATAAACATTTGAAGAAGACCGTATGCAGATCATATCGCGATAGGCGGGATCGGCGAGATCCTCATAGGTTTCAAGCCCATCCGGCAATCCCATCTCCGCGTTGTAGATGATTACGCGCGCACGCCGCGCCAGGCCGAACCACCGCCCTTGCGGATGGCGATATTGTTCAGGCACGCGGGCGTTCAGCGTTTCGTCGTCTATGGCGGCGAGCAGGTCGCGGCTCTCTGCGCGCCAGAGAACGCCTGCGTCAGCGGTGATAAAAATATCCGCCGGCGAGGCGTCCTTTTCCCGCGCCAGCCTTTCGATCAGCGCATCGCCGCCGGCTTCGATAAGATTGACGTCGATGCCGGTTTTCGCCGTGAAGGCGTCATAGATTTCGAGATCCGCGTCATAATGGCGGCCCGAATAGATATTGACGACACCGGTTGCGCTTGCCGCCGCGTCGGCGCCGGATTCCGCCTCGCGCGCGTCATTTCCGCAAGCCGCTATCGCGAGCACGCCAAGAAGCAAAAGTGGTCTTTCAACCCAACTAATTGAAATCATTATGTTCTTCTAATCCCCATGATGCGAATAATTATCATTAGCATGGTGATAGCAGAGCGCCAAAGCCGCGCCAAGTCCCATTGTCAATCGATGGAAAAGACAAATTGTCCCGCCGGATCAGCGACGACGCGCAGCGGCGCGCCGATTTCCGGCGGCGTATCCATCCCGATACGGAGAAACTGATCGTCCGAGCCGCCGACCAGAAAAACGGTCCATCCCGGGCCGGAAAAACGGACATCAATGACGCGCAGCGGGCCGTCCGGGTCTTCATGGGCGGTAAGCGCGCCCGCGCGAAAGACGACGACGGCCGGTCCCTCTTTCACCGCATCGGTCATGAAGCGGCCGAAGGCGGTTTCGACCGCGCCGCCCCGAATGGTTCCGTGCACCCGCTGACTGTCCGGGAAGATCGCGGCGCCGTCAGGCGTTTGCGGCACGCGGAACAAATCCGCCGGCGCCGCCGTCTCGATGATGCGGCCTTCGCGCATCAATGCGACGCGGTCGGCGATGGCTAGGGCTTCTTCCGGATCATGGGTGACAAGAACGACGGCGACATCGCGCGCTTTTAGAATACGCCGCAATTCTTCGCGCAAACGGCGGCGTAAAACCGTGTCGATGCTGGCGAACGGCTCATCAAGCAGAAGCGCGCGCGGCCGGCGCGCCATGGCGCGGGCAAGCGCGACCCGCTGCTGCTGCCCGCCCGAAAGCTCGTGGGGATGGCGCTTTTCAAAACCAGCAAGGCCCACCGCCGCAAGTTCTTCCACGATGATATCGCGCGCCTTGCGGCCGCCGCCGGCAACGCCAAATCCGATATTGCGGCCGACGGTCATATGCGGAAACAGGACGTAGTCCTGAAAGACGAACCCGATCGGGCGCCGTTCCGGCGGCGTCGCACGCCCGGGCTCGGCGATAACTTTCCCGTCGACCCTGACCGAACCCGCTTGAAGCGGCTCGAGCCCGGCGGCGATCCGCAACAACGTCGTTTTTCCGCATCCCGACGGCCCGAAAAGGCAGACAATCTCTCCATCGCGCACGCCAAGCGCGGCGTCGTCCACGGCGACAAACGAACCAAAGTGATGGGATATGCCGGAAAGGGTAAACGCCATGGCCGCGCGACGCGCTCTGTTCCTTGTTGCGCCCGAGGGGCGTTTGCATTTTGGGAAATGCCTGAGTTTCGCTAAAGAGTCACGTTCTCGCAAAGACTGTTCGTATCGTACAGGCTGTACCCATGGCTGCTAACCGGTCAATTCCAAATTACGCCGCCGGCGCAACAGTTGTCATTATCGCCGCCGCTGTCGCTGCGCCGATCGCAGCCGCGCTCTGGGGCGCGGCAGGCGCCGAGCGAAGCCTTGCGCAACTTTTTCAGGGGCCGGGCCTGCGATACGCGATGGGGACGGTTGCGCTGTGCGCCATGGCCGGCCTCGGCGCCGCTGTTCTCGGCGCCGGCGCCGCGGCGGCGGTGTGCCTGACACAATTTCCCGGCCGGCGATTGTTCGCTCTCGCCCTCGCGCTCCCCTTCGCTATTCCCGCTTATGTTTCCGCATACGCTTACGGCGATTTCCTCAGTCCCCTCGGCGCCGTCGCGGGGTTCATCGGTGTTGGCAATCTGCCACAGATCAGATCGACGCCGGGCGCGGCGTTTGTCCTGATGCTGAGCACTTATCCTTACGTCTATCTCGCCATGGCCGCGTCTCTTTCGGCGCGCTCTTCGGCATTGATGGAGGCGGCCCGCACGCTTGGCGCGGGACCGACGGGCGCGGCGTTCAGCGTGCTTGTTGCGGCGGGACGTCCGGCGCTCGCTGGCGGGCTGGCGCTGGCGCTGATGGAAATCGCCGCGGAATACGGCGTCGCCGATTATTTCGGCGTCCCGACTTTAAGCGTCGGCATTTTCAGAACCTGGCACGGGCTCGGTGATCTCGGCGCCGCGACACAGCTTGCGGCGCTGTTATTTTTTACGGCGCTTATCTTCGTCCTGCTGGAGGAATCGGGCCGGCGCGGGCGCGCGGCGGAAGCCGCGTACTCACGACAAGAGGGCCAGCGCATTGCGCTTTCGCCAGTGCATGCGCTTTTCGTTCTTGGCGCGATCAGCCTGCCCGTCCTCTTTGGTTTCATCCTGCCGGCGGGTGTCCTCGCGGCGAAGCTCGTGCAATCGGACAGTCCGGCCGCCGCGCGCGGTCTTATTGACGCGTTCAGCAATACAGGCCTCGTCGCCCTCGCCGGCGCCGCCGTCGCCGTATCCACGGCCGGCCTGCTCGCCTATGCGGACCGAAGCGCCCGGACCTCCTTTACCCGCACGATGCTGCGGGTCGCGACGCTTGGTTACGCGGTGCCCGGCGCGGTTATCGCCATTGGCCTCCTGGCGCTCGCCGCAACGCTTTCACAATGGTTCGGCGCCGGCGCGGCGGGCGGCATCGTCATTCTCATCTACGCATATGGCGCGCGTTTCCTGACAGCCGCCTATAACGTCATCGCCGGCGGTCTCGCCCAGATCAATCCGCAGATGGATGCGGCGGCGAAAACGCTCGGGGCCGGACCAGGGAAAATCGTTCGCGTCGTTCACTGGCCGCAATTACGCGGCGCCATTGCAGCGGGCGGCGCCATTGTCGCCATCGATATCGCCAAGGAACTGCCAGCAACGCTTTTGCTGCGGCCGTTTAATTTCGAAACGCTCGCGACACACGTATATCGGTTGGCGTCGGACGAACGGCTCGCCGACGCGGCGCCGGCGGCGCTCCTCTTGATCACGCTCGGATTAATCCCAGTACTGATGATCGGCGGCGCCGTTTTCGCCGGTGCTAATCGCCGCGATAAGCGAAGGGGAGATCGCCGCGGGAAAGATCGCGATAGCGGCGCAGCAACGCCGACTGCCGATTATCAAGATCCTGCCGCGCCCCGTTGATGAACACGGCCTCCGGCGCACTCGTCACCTCCAGCGGATCGCCGTCCCAAACAACGATGTCCGCGACCTTGCCGGTCGCCAGCGAGCCAAGACTGCCGCCGAGTCCATACATTTCGGCCGGGTTGCGGGTAAGCGCCGCGATCGCATCGTCATAGGGAAGGCCATAGGCGACGGCGACCCCCGCCTGTTGCGTCAGGGCGCGCAGATTATGCGACCCGCTCGCCATGCCGGTAAAGGCGATCCTGACGCCGGCGGCGTTTAACCGGGCCGCGTTTTGAAGCGTCGAGGCAATATCCTCAAATTGTGACGGCAAATTCGCCGTCGGGTCGAGAATGACGGAGATATTCGCCGCGTTGATATCCCGCGCGACCTTCCACGCTTCGGATCCGCCGATGATGATAACGCGCAGCCCGTATTCGTTCTTTACGCGAATCAGATTTCGGATATCCGCGGCGCCGTTGATCGAAACGAGAAGCGGCTGCTCGCCCGCGACGACGGGACCGAGCGCTTTGAGATCGGCGAGTGAATGACGTCCCTCGCGCGCGCGTCTGACATAGTCGTTGGGATTGGCGGCGTAGCTGCGCGCTTCATCAAGCGCTTCACGGAAAAGCGCCCAGGCGCCGAGACGCGTGTCGCCGGCGCGCATGGCGCCGCCATAGCCGAGCGAGACCACCTGGCCCACGCCGGCGCGGGTAACGGAATCTGCTTGCCCCGTGAGGTCGATCACCGCGGCGCGTCCGCCGAAGAGCGAATCTCCCGCAGACGGCGCCGTAACGGCGCGGGTGACGCCGCCGGTGCGGTTTACGGGGATAAGCGTCGATGAGGGACGAATGGCATCCGTCGCATCAAGCGCGGCGCCCAAGGGGAATCCGACCTGTTGCTCTGGCCCTGAATCATTGGCTTCCGCATCGAGATTGATTTCCGAAAGGCCAAGAGCGGAAATCGGCGCAAAAATACCCGGCGTTACAGTCTTGCCGGCGGCGTCGATCACCGTGGCGCCGGCGGGCGCCGAAAGATCCCGTCCTACCTGCGCAATGCGCCCGTTACGGATGATGACGTCGCCGTTTTCTATGGTCTCACCCGCGCCCGTCAGGACGCGCCCGTTCATAATCGCGGTGACGCCCTGGGCGTAAGCCGCGCTCTGCGTCAGCGCGGCGGCAAAGAGGCATGCAATCGTCTTGTTACGAATGGTCATTGTCCCGCCCCTCCGGTTGCATCATTGTCGGCCTGTCCGAGTTCGAAATCGACGCGCGGCGAGCGCGCCGGATCGCTTCGGTCGTAAAGGATCGCGCCGTCAACAAAGACATTTTCAGCAAGCGCGTAGACGGAAAACGGATTGCCGTTCCAAATAACAATATCGGCCATCTTGCCGGCTTCGAGCGTCCCCGTCTGGTCGAGAATGCCCATGGCTTTCGCCGGGTTCGCCGTGAGCCACGCGATGACCGTCTCTTCCGGAAGGTCCATGCCCATGCGCCGGCCGGCGGCCATGGCTTTCGCCGCTTCTTGGTTCAAACGCTGAATGCCGATGGCGTCGTCGGAATGGATGATTGCGCAACCGCCGTCCTGTGCGTGAATAAGCGCCGCATTTTCACGTACCGTATCGTAGGCCTCAAGCTTAAAGCCCCACCAGTCGGCCCAGACCGCGGCGCAGACGTCGTTCTCCGCCAACATGTCGGCGACCTTGTAGGCTTCGATGGCGTGATGGAATGTCGAAACCTTGTAGCCAAACTCTTCGGCCATATCGAGCACCTGCGCCATCTCGTCACCGCGATAGCAATGCATGTTGACGCGAATATCACCCGATAGGACGCCGGCGAGCGTCTCCAGTTGCAGATCGCGCGTCGGCGCTTCGGGTTCATCCTCGTCGCCGTTCGGATCCCAATCATCATAAGACGCCCAGTAATCGTCCCATTGTTTCTTGTAACCCTGGGCTGCGATCCAGGCCGCGCGATAGCCGGCGAAGTTGCCCATGCGCGTGCCGGGCCCGCCCTGCTGGCCATAGACTCTTTTGGGGTTTTCGCCGCAGGCCATTTTCATGCCGTAGGGCGCATCCGGAAACTTCATATCCTGCACCGTCCGCGCAGGAACGCTTTTCAGGATCGCCGCACGCCCGCCAAACAGATTTGCGGAACCGGGCAGAATTTGCAGCGAGGTAACGCCGCCAGCAAGCGCCCGCGTGAAGCCGGCGTCGTGAGGCCAAACGGAATGTTCCGTCCAGACCTGGGCCGTATTCGGGTTGGTAATTTCATTGCCGTCCGACGTCGATTGCGTCGACGGCGAGGGGTAATTTCCGAGATGGGAATGAATGTCGATAATGCCCGGCGTCACCCATTTGCCGGCGGCGTCGATCACAGTCGCGCCGTCGGGCGCGGAAAGGTCGGCGCCCACGGCCGAGATCTTGCCATCCTCGATCAGGACGGATCCGTTGTCGATCCGCGCCCCGGTTCCGGTGAGGATCGTTGCGCCCGATATCAGCGTCGGCGCTGAGGGATAGGGCTCATAGGTTGATGGATAGGGGTCGAGGTCCGGCCGGATCGGCCCTTCGTCGTCGGCCTCCGACGCCGCGTCAGTCGCCGCGGCGCTGTTTTGCGGCGCATCCGCCGGCGCCGCCTCATCAGTCTCGCCGGCGCAGGCCGCAATCGAAAGCGCCATTATCGCGAAGGCGCCGCGCTTTGTGATTTCTGTCATTGATTTCCCCGATGATGGGCAGCAGGCTTCGGGCCCGCGCAAGTTCCTGTCATAAGACTAGAGTAATTTTTCGCCTCGGCCAGCCTGTGGAAAAATGTGCTGCGTCAAACCGGGAGAAAACCATGACGAAACGAAGTTCTGGCAAGATCACCCGCCGCGCTGCGCTGACGAGCGGCATCGCCGCCGGCGCCGCCTCTTGCGCCGCGTCGCCAAAGATGACGCCCTACACCGCCATCACGGAACGTGCAGAGGGCGCCTTCGCCCACGGCGTCGCCTCCGGCGATCCCGGGCCGGACAGCGTCGTTATCTGGACGCGCTTTTCGTTCCCCGATGACATGATCCGGCTCAGCGAAAATAAAATTGTGGCGGATGTGAGTTGGGAGTGCGCCCGCGACGAAGATTTTGCAAATGTCGTCAAAGCTGGGCAAGCGCGGGTGAGCCGTAGAACCGACTATACGATGAAAGTCGTCGTCGACGGGCTTCAACCCGGCTCGACATATTATTATAGGTTTTCGTTTGGCGACGCCTATTCGCCAGTCGGCCGTACACGGACATTGCCGGCCGGCGCAGTCTCCAACGCGCGCTTCGCGATCGTTTCCTGTTCCAACTATCCCTTCGGCTACTTCAACGTTTACGACCTGATCGCCCGCGACGACGATTTCGACGCCGTCATCCATCTCGGCGATTATTTCTACGAATATGGCCGCGACGGCTATGGCGGCGAGGCCGGCGCGGCGCTCAGTCGCGAACACGAGCCGCCGCACGAAACGCTGACGCTCGCCGATTATCGCCGCCGTCACGCGCAATACAAAGCCGACGCCAGCGCCCAGGCGATGCATGCGCGCCATCCGATAATCCCCATCTGGGATGATCACGAAACCTCCAACGATTCCTGGAAAACCGGCGCCGAGAACCACGATCCGGATACGGAAGGGGACTGGAATGCGCGGCGGCGCGCCGCGCTTCAGGCTTATTACGAATGGATGCCGGTGCGCGAACCGACCCCGACGCCGGAAGCATTTTTCCGGTCGTTTTCCTTTGGCGATCTCCTGACGATCGCGGCCATAGAAACGCGCCTGTTGGCGCGGGCGCGGCCGTTTGAGTACACGGAAGTCGTCCCGACGCTGACATCGGCCGAAGCGGTCGCCAAATTTCGAGATGAAATCCTGTGGGACGGAAGCCGCGAAATGTTGGGCGAAGCGCAACGCGAATTCCTGACGCAAACATTTCGCGACTCAGCAAATGCCGGCCAGCCCTGGCGGCTTGTCGCCAACCAGGTCATCATGGGCAAGGTCATCGCCCCTGATCTCTCCGAACACATCACGGAAGAAGACATCGTCTCGCTGGAACAGCAGTGGAATCAGGCCCGCGCCTTTGTCGAATTTTCGAAACTTGGCCTGCCGACCAATCTTGATGCGTGGGATGGATATCCGGCGGCGCGCGAACGATTTTACGATCTCGCGAAGGACAGCGCCGGCGACGGCATGATTGTCGTCACCGGCGACACGCATACTTGGTGGGCGAACGACCTGACGACAAAAGACGGCGCCGCGGCCGGCGTGGAGCTTGGCGTCAGTTCCGTGACGTCGCCCTCGCCATACCGGCCGGAGTTTCTCGGCGGAAAGGGCGCCGATTACGCGTTGCTGACAAATCGCGAAAACGAGGACGTCCGGTATCTCTCCGGCGCCAGTCACGGTTTCATTGATCTGACAATCGAGCGTGACGCGGCCCGCGCCGTTTTCCGCGCTGTCGATACGATCGAATCGCAAAGCTACAACGCTTACGACGAGGCCGCATTCGACATCGACCGGAAAGACGGACCGGCCCGGTTTGCCGACGCGGACGGTCTTGGCTTCAAGGAAGGGTTTCTGTTTTAAAGCCTATTTCCCGGGCATTTGATCAAACGCCCCCAGCGCGCGTTAATGAATTCTGCATACCGTTTTCGACCGGTCCGCAGAGCATGCGGGCGAGAGAGACGGGGCATTTCCTATGATCAACCTGCTACGCTGTGCGGCGGCCGCCGCCGTCGCGCTGTTTTCTTCAGCCCACGCCGCCGAGCCGGCGCCGGCGCTTTTGTTCAAGTCGGCGCCGGGCGAGCAAATCGACGCCGAAACGCGTGCGAGCTTCAACGAATTTCTTTCATCGCTAACGCCGCTGAAAGGCGAGGTTGACCTCAATCGCGCCAATGCGACGCTCAGCGTACCGTCGACACATTACTTTCTCGCACGCGATGACGCCCGCGCCGTTCTTGAGAACGCCTGGGGCAATCCGCCGGACACGGAAGTCCTCGGCATGATATTTCCCGCGGGCGTTTCGCCGCTCGATACGAATGCCTGGGGCGCGGCGGTCTACTATGTTAGCGACGGATACGTCTCCGATGATGACGCAGACGCCATCGACTACGAAAAAATGATGGAAGAGTTGATGGCGGCGCAGACCGACGACAACAAATGGCGTCAACGAAACGGCTACCAGCCGATCCACATGATCGGATGGGCGGAGTGGCCGAGCTATGATGCATCGACCCACAAATTATACTGGGCGAAAGAAATGCGATTTGGCGAAGACGATTTTCACACGCTGAATTACGACATTCGCGTGCTCGGGCGCCGCGGCGCATTGATGATCAGCTTCATCGCGCAAATGAACCAGCTTTCGGAAATCCGCGCATCCGCGCCGGCCGTTCTTGAGATGGCCAGCTTCAACGCCGGTTCGACCTACGCCGAGTACAAACCAGGCCAGGACAAGGTCGCCGCCTACGGCATTGCAGGGCTTGTCGGCGGCGCCGCAATCGCCAAAAAATCGGGATTTCTCGCCGCGATCCTGCTTTTCGGAAAGAAGTTCATCGTCTTTATCGTGGCCGGCCTCGTGGCGGCGTTCGGCGCGCTTCGCAGGTTCATGACCGGGCGCGCCTGACCCTCAACTTGCGAGCCTGCGCAAGCATCCTCTAATATAGCGCTGTTCACATACGGGCAGCGCTATTTTTATGTCGACCATTGAGGACCGCATCGCCTTCGCTCAACGTTTGCCGAAGGCGGAACTGCATCTCCATATCGAAGGCAGCCTGGAGCCGGATATGATGTTCCGTCTGGCACGGCGCAACAAGGTCGATATTCCGTTCCAGTCCGTCGAGGAAATCCAGGCCGCGTATGATTTCTCGAACCTGCAGGATTTTCTCGACATCTACTATCAGGGCATGAGCGTCTTGCAGACGGAAGAAGACTTCTTCGATCTCACCATGGCGTATCTCAACCGCGTGCGCGCCGACAATGTGCGCCATGTTGAAATATTTTTTGACCCGCAAGGGCACACTGAACGCGGCATCCAATTCGATACGGCGATCTCCGGCATACTGACGGCTTTTAAGCTAGCCAAAGCGCAATTCGGCATGACGACAAAGCTGATCATGTGCTTTTTGCGGCACCTCTCTGAGGAAGACGCATTTAAAACCTTGGAGCAGGCCGACCGCTGGCTCGATCATCTTGCAGGCGTCGGGCTTGATTCATCGGAAGTCGGTCATCCGCCGTCTAAATTCGAGCGCGTCTTTGCTGCTGCGCGCGACCGCGGGCTAAAAGTCGTCGCCCATGCAGGCGAAGAAGGCCCGCCAGATTATGTCCGCGAGGCGCTGGATCTCCTGAAGATCGACCGGCTCGATCACGGCAATCGCGCGCTCGAAGACGACGCGTTGGTCGCGCGTCTGCGCGATGAAGGGATGACGCTGACCGTCTGCCCCTTGTCCAACCTTAAACTCTGCGTTGTCGATGACATGGTCGCGCATCCGTTAAAACGCATGCTCGACCTCGGCCTGAAAGCCACCGTCAATTCAGACGACCCTGCTTATTTCGGCGGGTATGTCATGGATAACTTCCGCGCAGTGATCGAAGCCCTCGATCTTTCGGAAGATGAGATCCAGACCCTCGCGCGCAACAGTATCGAGGGATCATTTCTCAACGACGGTGAAAAGCGGGCGCATCTCTCCGCGATTGAGCGCGCTTAGTCGTCGTCGTGAATGCGGCTGATTTTTGAGCCTTCCAGAGATAGATTGTACATCAGGCCTTTATTGTCGAAAACAAAGGCGACAATCGGTTGGTTGAGTTGCGTCGTATCGATGGCGCCGCCGGCGCCGACCGTGATGACAGCGACAGAGGCGTCTACGCCGATTTCCCAGCCGTCGCTCGAGCGAAATTTATCGAGCGCGCCCTGATCGAGAAATACGATGATCTGCCGGCGCGACTGGCCGCCAATCTGTAACCCGATTGAGGCCGCCGCCGTCGAATAATAGGCGACCGTGGAGCCGTTGATGCGCAACGCGCCCTGGCCATATTCGCCGCCGACGCCAAAACCGGCTTTCCGGATGAGCGGAAAAACGAGAACGCCCTCGGCTCGCGCCAATACTTCATCGGCGCCGCCAATGTCGTCGCGGAACTCCGCAAGCGCTTCGTCAACGCGGCGGTCGATTTTTGCCGGCTTGGCGGCGAACGCCGCGCCGCCGAAGGACATGGAAACCACAATCGCCGCGGCAACGACGGAAAGCAAAAAACGATGATGCATGGAATAACTCCCGCCGCCGATGCGGCCGTTTGGTTTTGAGGCAAGACCAATATCGGAATTTGCGCCAATTTTCAGCCGAATTCGCTAAATCAATCCTTACGCCATCGCTTTTAACAGCGCAGCCCGAAACGCCTCGACCCGCGGAGCGCTACGGTCCTTCATCGCCGCCAGCGCCGCCGGCGAGGCCTTGTGCGGCGCGCCGGCGTCGAAAGGCGGGGCCGGGTCGTATTCAAGGCCCAGCTGGATCGCCCGCGCGTGATCGGCGCCGGCGATTTCCGCCATCAGCGTGAAGGCGAAATCGACGCCCGCCGTGACGCCGCCGCCCGTAAAGATATTGCCGTCACGGACGACGCGCTCCTTTACCGGAACGGCGCCGACTTTCGTGAGTTCATCATGATAGGCCCAATGAGTAGTTGCGCGTTTGCCTTTCAACAGCCCGGCAGCGCCGAGCACGAACGCGCCGGTGCATACAGACGTAACATAGCGCGCCTTCGCTGCCTGCGCCTTGACGAACCGCATCAGCGCAGGGTCTTTGATGGCGTCGTCAACGCCGAAACCGCCGGGTATGCAGAGCACGTCCGCCGGCGGGCAGTCATCGAATGCGCAGGTCGGGTTGAGAGTCAGCACCGCATCCGTTTCAATCGGGCGCATCTCGCGCGCCGCAAGATGAACGCGCGCGTCGGGCAACCGCGAAAGAACCTGCAGCGGGCCGGTGAAATCAAGCTGCGTCAGATTTGGAAACAATACAAAAACGACGTTGATCGGTTCGCTCATCTGTTCCTCGCTATCGCGTCCACCCGGCGACAATCTCCATGATCTCTAAGGGATCGGCGCCCGTTTTCGCAATCCAGCCCGGGGACGGGCCCGTCCAACGGCATTGCGCCCAGTCGACGGCGCCGTTTTTTTTGAAACGTACGCCTTCTTTTTTGAGCCGGCGGCGCTGTTCCTCTGCGCCTGAATGATCCGCCATGGCGCCGGACGAAGTAATAATACGAAACCAGGGCAAGCCTTTCGGCGCCGTTCGCAGGGCGCGGGCGACTTGCCGAGGCCCCGCGCCCGGTACGAGACTGGCGATCATGCCGTAGCTGGCGACGGCGCCCTCCGGCACGTCGAAAACAAGCGCATAGATCGGCGCGTAATCCGCCGGCATCCCGAAATCCCTAGACGACCTGCATGGTCAGCCATTCGGCGACCAGCGCCGGTTTCGCTTCGTCTTCGATCTCAACCTTAACGGCGTATTTCAGCGCCCATTGGCCGGGAATTTTTTGTTTCGCCGACATCAGCGAAAAATGCCCGCGGATGCGTTTGCCGGACTTCACAGGGGAAGCGAGGCGTACTTTATCAAAGCCGTAATTGACGCCCATCTTGACGCCCTCAAGGACGAGGACGCAGTCGGCGGCAAGACGCGACAACAAGGAGAGCGTCAAAAACCCGTGGGCCACTGTCGTCCCGAAAGGCGTCATTTTCGCCGCTTCCTGATCGACATGAATAAATTGATGATCTTCAGTGACGTCAGCGAATTTATCGATGCGGCCCTGATCGATCGTGATCCAGTCTGAAACGCCGACTTCCTTGCCCACATAATCGGGGAGTTCATCGGTCTTTACGGATTTCATCATGGCGCTCCTTAAAACCCGCGCAGCTTGGCAAAGCGTTCGGCGTGGAAGGCCGCATCGCCGAACATTTCCTGGGCTGCGCGAATGCGTTTCATGTAAAACCCAATATCATATTCATCGGTCATGCCGATGCCGCCATGCATCTGCACTGCTTCCTGGCTTGCAAGTTTTGCAACCTCGCCCGCCTTCGCCTTGGCCAGCGAACAGGAAAGCGCCGCCGCGTCATACATACCGTCGAGATCCTGCAGCGCTTTCAGGACGGCGGACTTCACCAGTTCGACCTCTGCATAAAGATGAGCCGCGCGATGCTGCAAAGCCTGAAACGCGCCGATTTCCGTTCCGAATTGCTTGCGCTCTTTCAGGTAGCTGACGGTCATATCGAAAGCGCCCTGCGCCGCGCCCGACAGTTCCGCAGCCAGCCCGGCGCGCCCGGCGGAAAGGACGCCTTCAAGCGCCGCGTAGCCATTGTCGACCTCGCCCAGTACGTCGTCGCCGGTGGCCTCGACGCCGTCAAAATCGAGACGCGCATAGCCGCGGCTGTCGACCATCGCAGTGCGTTCGGCCGAAAGACCGTTCGCCTTGGCGTCGACCAGAAATAGCGTCAGCCCCTCTTCTTCGCCGGGCGCCCCGGCGGACCGGGCCGCGACAATAACCTTATCAGCGACAGCGCCGTCGGCGACAAACGTCTTGGCGCCCGATAATTTGAATCCGTTGCCGTGTTTTTCCGCTTTCATGGCGGTTTTCGCGGGCCGGTGCTTGGCGCCTTCATCGACCGCCAATGCAAACAGCGCTTCGCCGGCGGATATCTTCGGCAAATATTCCTGCTTATGGGCGTCGCCGGCCATTTTCTTGAGCGCCGTCGCGGCAAGAATGGACGTTGACAGGAAGGGCGAAGCCGTCAGTGTACGCCCCATTTCTTCTGCGAGGACGCCGGCGCCGACAAACCCGAAATCAGAACCGCCAAATTCTTCGTCGACGACGATGCCGGCCCAACCCATCTCGGCCATTTCCTTCCAGACGCCGCGGTCAAAACCGTCGGGACTACCCTCGTCGCGCAGCTTCCGCAGCGCGGCGACCGGCGCCTTTTCATCGAGAAACCCGCGCGCCGACTCGCGCAGCATCTGTTGTTCTTCGGTGAGTACGAGGGGCATTCGTCAAAGCCTTTCATTGTCTCGCCATCGCAGTCGGACAGCGCGTCGAGTTCAGTTTGCAGCAGCGCCGCGGACAGCCGCCGGTGTAATTGATTCCATTCGTTTGAATTCAGGCGCGTTAAACAGCGCCGGATCGCGCCTGAAAGCCATAAACATATCCGTAGCGTCGTCGCCCCAGAATAGTTGGTCATCAAGATATAAGGTCGGCACGCCGAACACGCCGCGAGCGATCGCCTCATCGGTCGAGCGTCTCAACTCAGTTTTCAATACGGGATCGCCAATGCGCGCGGCAATGTCATTTACGCCGAGCTTGCCGCCAAGCGCCGCGAGGCTCTCTTCCGACTGGCCGTCCTGTCCCTCGCCCCATATATGGCGGTAGATTGTTTCGACTACATCGAAAGTCGCGCCTAACGACAAGGCCAGGCGCAAAACGGGAAGCGGATTGAAAGGGTGGCGCGGCGGCCCTTTGAATGGAACGCTGCGCGATTTCGCGATCCAGTGGGTCAGGAAGTAGGTGTGGCGCGCCTTGGAAGGGATCTCCGCCGGACCCTTATGCCCCCAATGGTTTAACAGACCGGCGAAAAGGATCGGGCGCGGCCGTATTGTCCTTCGCATATCGTCATCAAATCGCGCCATTTGCAGGTAGGGAAATGGCGAAACGAAATCGAAATACCACTCGGCGAATTGACCCATGTCCACTTCCTTCGCGCGCTCAAAAGTTTACGCACTAATCGCTTACGCGCCCGGTAATTCGAGAATACGTTTGGCGATAATGTTGAGCATCACTTCAGATGTGCCGCCTTCGATGGAATTGGCTTTCGTCCGCAACCACAGGCGCGCCAGGCGTCCGTTGTCGGTTCGCTCGCCCTCCCATTCAAGCTCGTCGGAACCGCCGCCATCCATCATCAATTCAAACCGGCGTTTGTTCAGTTCCGTGCCGTAATATTTCAGCATAGACGATTTGGCGCCGACACCCTGCCCCGCCTTTGCTTCGTCTTTCATGCGCTCCATCGTCAATAGAAAGGCCCAGCCATCGATTTCGGCTTGCGCGATTTTACCGCGCAGCATCGGGTCATCTAGCCGGCCGGCCTCGTCGAGACCGATTTTTTCCGCAGCGATTTCACCGGGGCTGCGCGCCGCCATGCCCAGCGACCCGCCGCCGCCGATCATTTCGCGCTCATGGGTCAGAAGGTATTTCGCGACGTCCCAGCCGCGATTAATGTCGCCGACAATAGAGGAAACGCCCGGCGCAATTTCCTTCGGCGTCGTCGCATCATCGAAAAAGGTCTCGCAAAACGGCGAGTTGCCCGAGATCAATTTGATCGGCTTCGTCGTCACGCCGGGCTGGTCCATGTCAACCAGAATAAAGGAAATGCCGTTGTGTTTCGTGGCCGTCGGATCGGTCCGTACAAGGACAAATATCCAGTCAGCTTCATCTGCGTAGGACGTCCAGATCTTTTGGCCGTTGATGAGCCAATTATCACCTTTGTCTTCGCACTTACATTGCAGCGAGGCGAGGTCCGACCCCGAGTTGGGCTCGGAGTAACCTTGCGCCCAGCGAATCTCGCCGCGTGCGATTGGGGGAAGGAAATGCGCCTTTTGCTCATGGGTCCCGAATTTTAAGAGCGCCGGCCCAAGCATCCAGATGCCGAAACTTTCAAGCGGCGATCGGGCGCCGATGGCGCGCATTTCGCTCTTAAGGACTTTGACTTCCTCTTTCGAAAGCCCGCCGCCGCCATATTCTTTCGGCCAGGCGGGAACGGTCCAACCCTTTTCGGCCATGCGCTCCAGCCAGGTTTTCTGCGCGTCGGACTCAAAGTTCCATTTCTTGCCGCCCCAGCAAATCGCGGTTTCGCTGCGGCCGCCGTCGCGCATCTCCTGCGGGCAGTTTTCCTTGAGCCACGCCTTTGTGTCGGCGCGAAACTGTTCGAGGTCGCTCATGGTTTTCTCCTATCGATCTTCAGGCGCAATTGTCTTCACGCTTTGCGCGAAGTCGATGATTTCATCGCGCGAATATTTTGTGTGAACGCGCTTCACCGACGCCGGATGATGCTCGACGCCGACGCCGGGCCTTCGGCCGTTCTTTGGTCGAATAGGACGCTTTTCAAAACCGCCGCCGCAATTGGGGCATACGTTTTCGAGCGTTCCCTCAACGCAATCCACGCAAAACGTACACTCATAAGTGCAAATGCGCGCATCGGGCGAGCCGGGCGGCAGATCCCGGTCACATAGTTCGCAATTCGGCCTGAGCTCCAGCATCGCCGCCTCCGGTTACTCACCACCCTTATTTGGGCGAGCGCGCCGCGCACGCAAGCATTTCATGCAGTCGCTAACGGTGTTCGCGATTCTTCGAATCCTAAACACCGCTAGATTCTTAGGTGATCGCGCGTCCGAACCCGTTGAATGCATGCATTCAACCCGAATACACTTTTTGTGGACGCGCTCTAGACTTCAAGCGCAGGCGGGTGCTGCTGGGCGACTTTTTTTATCATCAGCTTGTCGAATTTTTCCGTACCGAGACGCGGCAGCGACGCCGGCGAAAGCCAGATACGCTCCGGGACCTTAAACGCGGCGATGCGCCCGCTCATGAACGCACGCAAATCAGCGGGATCGAGCGTCGCACCCTCTTTCGGATAAACGACAAGTCCAACCGTCTCGCCAAGCCGCTCATCGGGCACGGAAAACGCTGCCGCCTCGGCGACGCATTCATGCTCATAGGCTGCCGCTTCGACCTCAAGGCAGGAAATGTTTTCGCCGCCGCGTATGATGATGTCCTTGATGCGATCGACGATGAAAAGAAACTCTTCCTCGTCCATGTAGCCGAGGTCGCCGGTCCTGAACCAGCCGTCTTCGGTGATCGCATTTGCGGTGTCTTCGGGCAGGTTCCAGTATCCTTCGAAATTCGCCGGCGATCGAATCCATATTTCGCCAACCTCGCCTTTTGGCTGGTCCACGCCGTCCTTGACGATCTTGATATCGGTAAGCGGCGGCACGGGCCGCCCTGTAGAGCCGGGGCGCTCCTGATACATGTTCAGTGAAATAACGCTGCCGATCGCGTTCGTTTCCGATAGTCCGTATCCTGATGAGGGCATCGCCTGCGAAAAAGATTTCCCGAGCTTTTCAACCTGGTCCGGCGGCCGTTTAGCGCCCCCGGAACCGACATCGATTAATGTTTCGAGGCCGTCATTGCCGCTGGCGCGCATCAGTTCGAATGACTGGCTGGGCACGCCGACGAAATTGGTCAGTTTTTCTTCCTTGATGATCTGCGCGGCGTCTTCCGGATCCCAGCGGTGCATGATGACGACCCGCCGGCCCAGCAGGAATGACAGCATGAAAATGGAGTGGCTGCCGGTGACGTGGAACAGCGGGATCGCCAGCAAAATGCCGGGATTGTCCCCGACGATGCTGCGGCCGACCGCGTCCTCCAGGAATTTCGATATGAAATACCAGGAATAGAGCGTCGACAGGGCGCCGCGATGCGTCAGTACGACGCCTTTGGGCTGACCGGTCGAGCCGGATGTATAGACGATGCAGAAGCGGTCATCGGGCCCCACGGTCGAATGAAGCGGCGTGGCCTCGCCCTCGTTGACGAGCGTTTCGAACCGGATATCGGCGCCGTCGCCTTCATCCCGCGCCAGGATCAGCGTCAGACCAAGCTCTTCTTTACACGGAAGGATGTAGTCAAGGCGACGCCCGTCGACGATGACGATTTTTGCGCCGGAGTCCTTAAGGCCGAATTTTAGCTCATCGCCCTTCCACCAGGCATTCAGCGGAACGACGACCGCGCCAAGAGAAATAAGGCCAATATAGGCGATGCACCATTCCGGATAGTTGCGCATCGCGATTGCGACGTGATCGCCTTGCTTTACGCCGTAGCGTCGGGCCATGGCGTCGGCAAATTTCAGCGATTTTTCATGGAGCTCCCGAAACGTCAGACGTTCGCCCCCGTAAACAAGAAACGGTTTGTCACGCTGTTCGGCAACCGTCTCGGCGAAGAACTGACCGAGAGTCTTCGGGATGTTTTTAAAAACACGGTAGGCATTGCCCCGGATTTCCGCCTCTTCGACGGTGAATAACGGGTCGCTCGCCACGACTTTCATGGCCGATTGAATGAGCAAAGGCAGCGTTAGTTTCGTCTCCTTGATGGAGGCGGCGTTGGTCATATGGTCCGTCCCTGAACTTGTTTTCTTTATTGATAGCGCAGGCTGGATTGCGGCGGAACTCTTTCCCGCAGCATGGGCGCACGGCGTCGCTTGCCATTCGGCGAACGGCCCCTATGGTGCGCCGCTCATCGCCGATAATCCGAATTGATCGTCCCATGGCTCAATACTCTGCCCTCGTCGCCGTCATGATCGACGCCGCCCGCAAGGCGGCGCGCGGCCTGGCGCGCGACTTCGGCGAAGCCCAGGCGCTACAGGTCACCAGAAAGGGCGTCGCCGATTTTGTCTCCAAGGCCGACCTACAAGCTGAGCAGACGATTTATGAGGCCCTCGCCAAAGCGCGGCCGAAATTTGGCTTCGTCATGGAAGAGCGCGGCGAGATCGACGGCGCGGATAACTCCAACCGCTGGATCGTCGATCCTCTCGACGGCACGACCAATTTTCTCCACGGGCTCGGTCACTTCGCCATTTCCATTGCGCTGGAGCGCGACAGGCAACCGTTTGCCGGCGTCATCTATAATCCGGTGACGGATGAACTCTTCTGGGCGGAAAAGGGCCAAGGCGCGTGGCTCAACGACCGCCGCATCCGCGTTTCGGGCCGGCGCGATTTAAGCGAATGTCTCTTTGCCACAGGCCTTCCGTTCGCCGGCATGGACGGGCGCGAGCAAGCGCTTGAGGAAACAAAACGGGTTCTCGAAGTCACCGCCGGCATTCGCCGGTTCGGATCGGCAGCCCTTGATCTCGCCTATGTCGCGGCCGGCAGGTACGACGCTTATTGGGAGCGGGGCTTGAACCCGTGGGACGTCGCGGCCGGCGCCTGCCTCGTACGCGAAGCGGGCGGCCTCATCAGTGAAATTGAAGGCGGGAGTAACTTCCTGACCGCGGGTTCGATCCTCGCTACCAATGGCGAGGTTTACGACGCTGCACAGAAACTCGTCAGCGCCTGAACCTAGACGCACCGATAGTGACGATAGCGCCACCGAACCGATGACGGATCGATGGTTTCGTCTTCATAGACGGCGCGCAGATTATAAGCGTTGCAGTGGGCGTCAGCTTCCGCCTGCAGATCCGCCGGATCGAAATCGTAAGGGTCGTACGGAACGGAGATTGTCTGATAATCCGGTTCCGACGTCGCGCACGCCGCCAGCGCCAACGCCGCTCCTGATGCTGCAAGCCCCGCAAATAGTCGCGTCACCACGCCGTTCATAACTCAACCCCGTTTCAGCGAGGGCGTCAGAATAGCGATATGCCGGAAAAATAACAGGGCGCAGCATTGGGCGTGCTGCGCCCCTTTCGCCGCCCGGCGCAACCGGGAGGGGTAAGAGGCGCGCCGGGCTCAGCCTATGAGGGGCTAGGCTGCGTTCTGGTCCTTGTTGATGACTTTGACGTTGGAGCCGTTGATCGCGATCTTGCGCGGTTTCATGGCTTCCGGAATGACCCGGCGCAGGTCGACGTCAAGGAGGCCGTTGACAAGCGCGGCGCCGGCCACTTCGACATGCTCTGCAAGTTGGAAGCGGCGCTCAAAGGAGCGGCCCGCGATACCCTGATGCAGGAACTGGCGGCCTTCATCGGCTTCTTTCCGCGCGCCCTTAATGGTCAGCGCGTTTTCTTTCAGCTCGATGTCGATGTCGTCTTCGCCAAAACCCGCAACCGCAAGCGTGATGCGGTAATCATTTTCGTCGAGACGCTCGATATTATAGGGCGGATAGCCCGCCGTTTCGGCCTTGCCGATATTGTCGAGCAGGTCGAAGACCCGGTCGAAACCGACGGTCGAGCGATAAAGGGGGGTGAGATCGTAAGTACGCATGTGGTTTCCTCCTAAAAGAAGCAAGGATCAAAGCGCGGACCGCCTCCATCTGGACGACGTCCGCACGCGGAGCCGCATGGCCTCCGCAAAACGTGATTTAGGCGGCGATTTTTCCGTTTCAACCCCTGCTGGACCGGCGGACGAGGCATGGTAAACGTCTCGCGCAATTAAACTGAACCATCTCTGGAGGGGCGTAATGAATAAGGCGAACTGGATTGCGATATTGGCGCTGGGGCTTGCGGCGTGCGGCGGCGGCGGGAACGACGTCGAGACGCCCCCGGCGGGCGCTGATGCCGACGCCGACGAGGCTGCGCCGACCGCAGGCGAACTGCTCGACGCCGCCGTCGCCGGCGCGCACCGATCCGATGAAGAACGCGCCCGCGACGCCCATCGCCACCCAAAGGAAACGCTCCTGTTCTTCGGCGTCGAACCGGACATGACGGTGGTCGAAGCCTATCCAGGCGGCGGCTGGTATACGCAAGTGATCGCGCCCTATCTCAAGGCGGGCGGCGGGCGGCTTTATGCGGCTGGCTATGATCCGGCGGGCGCCAGCGAGCGCATTGAGGCCGCACTCTCGTCGTTTCGGGAGACCTATGTGGAACAACCCGAAATCTATGGCGATGTCGAGATGACCGTGCTCGGCGGCGCAGCGCCAATTGCGCCGGAAGGCTCGGCGGACGCCGTCGTTACATTCCGCAATGTTCACAGCTGGCGCGATCCGGGCGAAGCCGAGCTGGTTTTTGGTTCTTTCTATGACGCGCTTAAGCCGGGCGGCGTGCTCGGCATTGTCGAACACCGCGCTGACGGCGCTGCGGAGGACCTGCCGCCGGAGGGCTCCTCCGGGTATATGTATACGGATGATGTTGTCGCCATCGCCGAGAGCGCCGGGTTTGTTTTCGACCAGTCGTCGGAAATCAACGCCAATGCGGCGGACACGAAAAACCATCCATTCGGCGTCTGGACCTTACCGCCGGTGAGCCGCACATCGGAGATTCGCGGCGACGAGGATCCCGATTTCGACCGCGCGCCCTACGACGCCGTCGGCGAAAGCGATCGCATGACCTTGCGCTTCATCAAACCCGCCGCCGTCGACGAGGCGCTGTACGAATGACGACGTCCCTGATCGAAGCGGCCGGCAAAGCGTTCTCTTCGCCCTTTGACGCTGTCCTCGAATTACGCGCGGACGCTAACGATCCAATATTTGTCGACGGACGCGTCAATCCGCCGGCGGTCGCGACGCCGCCGCCGAAGGACAAAGCCGCCGCCGATTGCGTCTGGCGCTGCCCCGCAGATACATTACGCCGCGTCCTCACATCGAACCGCGCCGTTGAAAACGCCGTGATCAACGGGCGGCTCGCCATCGCCGGCGACATGAGTGTTATGGCGCGATTAAGTCTGGCGAGCGGATGAGCCGTTTTATTGAAATAGAAAAGAACCCTGTCCCGCACGATACGTCGGCCCTGACGTTTGAGACGGCTGACGGCGTGAAGCTGCGCGCCGCTTTGTTCCCGGCCGCAACCCCGCGCGGAACCGTGATCGTCGCGCCGGGCTGGGCTGAGTTTATCGAAAAATATTTCGAGGTCGCCGATGAGCTGCGCGACCGCGGGCTCAATGTTGCGATGATGGACTGGCGCGGCCAGGGCCTGTCCGAGCCGCCGCCGGAATGGTCTGGGTATTTTAATCAGCTAGCTGATGATTTGCGCGCCTTTCGCGAAGGGCCGGTCGCCGCCCGGTTTGAGGGTCCGTATTTTCTGCTGACGCACTCCATGGGCGGCCTGCCGGCGCTGCTGTTGTTGGCCAGCGGCTATGACGGATTTGAACGGGCGGCGCTGTCGGCGCCCATGACGCAACTTTTCCCCGATGTGACAGGCGCGGTTTTCGGCGCCGTCGCCTCAGTCGCCTGCCTCTTCGGCGGGGAAAATGCAGATGTGTTCCGCCGCCTTGATGATTCAAAAGCATTCGAGGGCAATGTCCTGACCAAGGATCCGAAACGACACGAACGCTTTCGCCTACTTCAGGAAAAAGAGCCCGAGATTGCGCTTTACGCCCCGACCTATGGCTGGGTGCGCGCGGCGCTGCGCGCATCAAAGCGGATTCACGCGCCCGGATTTTTCGACCGTCTAAAAACGCCGGTCAAGATTATCTCCGCGACGGAAGAACAGGTAATCGACGGCGCCGACCACTCGGTTATCGCCGCGATGAGCCCACATATCGATCACGTTTCGGTCGACGGCGCCCTGCATGAGATCATGATGGAAAGCGATCAGTATCGGCGGCCGTTCTGGGACCATGTAGATGCGTTTTTCGAGCCGGTGTTTCGTTCGCACGACTAACGCAGCGGCTCGCGCCATTGCTAGCGGCAAAGCGAACATGGGAGGTCTGAAATGTTCAACGGCGCGCATATTATTATCATGTCCACCGATCCGGACGCCGACCGGGCGTTCTTTCGCGACGTCCTCGGCATGAACAATATCGATGTCGGCGGCGGTTGGCTGATTTTCGCCCTGCCCCCGGGTGAAGTTGCATTTCATCCATCAGAGGAATCAACGGCGCATGAATTGTTCCTGATGTGCGACGATGTCGAAAAGACAATTGCGGAGCTGAACGCCAAAGGCGTCAAAACCGGTCCGGTCCAAAATGAGCGCTGGGGACGGCTTTCAGATTTTACGTTGCCTGGCGGCGGCAAGGTGTCATTTTACCAACCCTTGCATGAAACGCCGCATTAGGTCGTCGCGGATAAAATCTCCATTGCGGCGACATGCAATTCCGGCGTCGCCGCCGCCAGCACTTCGCCGTCATCGTCCGAGCCTACCGGCTCGCCGCGCCAGTTGGTGATGACGCCGCCCGCGCCTTCGACAACGGGCCGGAGCGCGGCGTAGTCATGGAGTTGAAGCGACGTTTCCGCGACGATATCGAGTTCGCCGATGGCGAGAAGTCCGTAGGCGTAGGCGTCAAGGCTGAACCGCGCGAGCCGCGTCGCCGCCGCAAGGCGCGCAAATCCATCGACCGCGACGCCCTTCATATAGCCGTCGACGCGCGGGTCCGTTGTTGAAATCCGCGCCCTTGAAATATCCTTAAGGCCGCTCGTTCGAGCCTCAACAGCCGCATCGCCCCGAAGAAACTTCGTCTCGCCGCCAACACCGATCCAACATTCGTCCGTATAGGGTTGATCGATAACCCCGAGCATCGGCGCATCGTCTTTTTCAAGCGCGATGAGCGTCGCCCAGCTTGCCGCGCCGCAAACAAAGGCGCGTGTCCCGTCCACCGGATCGACGATCCAGCGGAAGGGTCCATCGCCCAAGCGTTCGCCGAATTCCTCACCGATGAACCCATGATCAGGATAGGTCTTCGCCACCAGATCGGCGATAACGCGCTCGGCTTCGCGGTCAGCGTCCGTGACGGGATCGAATTCCAGCCCAGCCTTGTTGACGATTGCCGCGCTGCTGCGAAATCGCGGCAGCGTCTCGCGCCGCGCCGCCTCAACGAGGCGCCGTGCAAAGACGGCGAATTGGTCAAGATCTTCCACAGTAAGAGACATGCCGCAATGATCATACGAGCGCGGCGGCGGCGCGCAACCGGAGGAGAAAGCGCGCAGGGTCAGTTTGCGTCCGTCATGGCGCGGGCGAGGTCGAGCAGACGGCGGCGCGGCTCCTTGGCGAGCTGGTAGTAGCAGCGAACGAGATCAATCGTCTCTTTTTCGTCGAGAATCTCCGCCGCCGGCAATTTTTCAAAGCCGTATTCGCCGGAAAGATCATGGTCGAGTTCCGGTTCGGCGCCGTTCATGCCCTCGAAAAAGTAGGAAACGGGAACGTCGAGCGCCTTGCCCAGCGCCCAGAGACGGGAGGCGGAAACCCGGTTCGATCCGCTTTCATATTTCTGAATTTGCTGAAACTTGATGTCGACCGCGCTCGCCAGCGCTTCTTGCGTTAACCCCAACAGGCGGCGGCGGGCGCGCAGACGGCGCCCTACGTGGACATCGATCGGATGCGGGATGCTTTTCATGTCTCGCCCTCGAACAACGGACGCCAACTCATTCGGCGCACTGCTTCGAGGGGCGAGGTCGCAAGGCTCATGCCGCGCGGGCGCCGCTGAGAGAAATTAATGTCCTCACTCGCCTGACGCGGGATTAATACAACGTCCGGGCGCAATTCTGGGCGCGCGCCTTCGCATTTCGATATGGCGCGCCGCCCTAATGTGTTTCATCGCGGGAACAGCGCGATAGGCGAGTATTATCCGTCGACGACAAACCTTGCAGCGAAAAAGCCGTCCACGCCGCCCTTGTCCGCCAACATCGATGGGAGGGTCCGCAAGTCGCCGTCGCGGGTGATCGCCCCTTCGAGGCCGCCAATCTCTTCTGCGGAAACGGACCGACGTTTGAGGTTTCCGTGGCGGGCAAGCGCCTTATTTGCCTGCGCCTCGCCCTCCTCCGGCTGTAGCGAGCAAACGCAGTAAACAAGAACGCCGCCGGGTTTGAGAAAAGCAATGGTGCGATCGATCATGCGCGCCTGCAGCGCCGACAGCGCCTTGACGTCGTCCCCGGTTTTCAGCCACGGAAGATCCGGATGGCGCCGGATCGTGCCTGTCGCCGTGCAGGGGGCGTCGAGCAGCACCGCATCCGCATTTTCCGGCGGCGACCATTTCAAAAGATCGGCTTCGACAAGATCGGCGCGGAGACCGGTGCGCGCGAGATTTTCCCGCACCCGTTCAAGACGCGGCGCAGAAATATCAACCGCCGTCACGTCTGCGCCGGCGGCGGCAAGCTGCATCGTTTTCCCACCCGGCGCGGCGCACAAATCGAAAACGCGGGCGCCGGCGACATCACCGAGAAGACGCGCCGGCAATGCGGCGGCGGCGTCCTGCACCCACCAGGCGCCGTCGGCAAATCCGTCAAGCGCGGTAACGTCCGAGACGCGGCGAAGGCGCAAAGCGCCGGTCGGCAATTGCTCCGCCTGCAAACGTTCGGCCCATGCGTCCGCGGTCGCGGCGTCTTTCACAACAATGTCGAGCGGCGGGTCAGCTCTATGCGCGGCGGCGATGGCGCGCGCTTTCGCCGGCCCAAAATTGCGTTCCCAGCCGCGCCACATCCATCCTGGCGTATCAATCCGCGCCGGCAACTGATCGAGCGCTTCAGATCCGCCCTTGGCGATCTTGCGCGCAACAGCATTGATCAGTTTCGCGTAGGCGGCGGTTTCGCGCCGTTCGCCGGCAAGATCGACAGCAGTGGAAACCGCGGCGTGGTCCGGCGTGCCCAGCACCAGGAGCTGCGCGCTGGCGAGCCGTAATATATCCATGACCCGCGCCGCCTTTTTCGGCAGGGGCCGGTCGATATAGGCGCCGATGAGATGATCAAGACCGCCGCGACGGCGCAGCGCCGCGCTCGCCATAGCCCGGGCGAAAGCGCGATCGGACCCTTCCAACGCGGTAAAGGCGCGCGAGCGCGCCAGCGCCTCATCAAGGGGCTCGCCGCCGCGCACCCGTTCAAGCACTTCGAGCGCGCCGCGTCGCGCATCAAGGCCGGACGCGGCTGGCGGCGTCGTTTCATGGCGTGCTCCGGAACCGGACGCCTTGGTAGCGGACTTTTCTGGCATAGCGCCCGCCTAAACCACGGGCGCGAGTGAAAGTCACGGCGTAAATTACCGTGCGGGGGCGGCTCTCGGCTTTGCCCGCGCCCTGTTTTGCCGTAAGGTCAACGTCAGGTCGCGCGGGCTCGGGGAATCGCGCGCGACACGTGGGATTTTTGCGAGGGGTATTATGAAGAAACTGATCTGCATCGCCGCCGCGGCTGCAATGGTTCCGTTCGGCGCAATGGCGCAAACATCGCCGGTTGCAAATCCGACCGAAACTATTGCGTCTTTCGACGCGCAAACCGTTGGTTCCGTTCTTAACGAGCTCGGCGCCGTGTGGCAGGCGCAGCAGGCGAACGGACAGAGTTACATCGCCGCGAACGCCGGCGGGGAGATTAACTTCCTGCTTGTCCCGGCGGCCTGCAAAGGCGCCAACAACACCCAATGCGTCGGCCTCTCAATGGTTGCAATTTTCGACGGCAATGCGAACCCGCAAACGGTGACTGCATTTAATTATCGCTATGCGTTTGCAAGCGCCGGTCTCGATCCCTCAGGCGCAGCTTACATCAAGCGCTACGAAATTTCCGACTACGGCATGGCGCGCGGCAATCTCGCAACGTCGGTGCTTGTCTTCATTGAACAGGCGAAGATGCTGCAATCGGAACTCTCCACCTCCCGGCGCACTGTGGCGTTTGAAGGGCAGTCTGACGACCTTTCCGCGCGCGCGCTTAACCGTGACGGAATCAGCGATCTATACGGCGCCGAGATTCACGCCGCGAACCCGGTCGATGCGCATCAGATCGGCCTCGACGACGCCGCCGAGCAGATCAAATTCTTCATCGAGAACAAGTCGGCGCCGCGCAACAAGATCGAGAACCTGCGCAAATAACGCCGACTGTTTTTTGTCTAAGTCTTAAAGGGCGCGCCCGTATCGGGCGCGCTTCTTTTTTGCGCTTCAACGGCGACGCCGAGCGCCGGCGCGCGCCGCGTTAACCAATATTCCTGACGCTGTTTTAACAATCACTAGCTAAAAATGTACGGATCGACGAGGGGTCCGGAGATCGCAATGAAGCGACAGGCATTCGGCGCAATGCGTAGAAATCAGCGTGGCTCGGCGGCGGTAGAGTTTGCTCTCGTCGCCCCACTGTTCTTAGCGCTTGTCTTTTCAATTTTGGAAGCCGGCTGGTTCTTCTTTGTCAATTCCGCCGTCGAGCAGGCGAACGCCACCGCAGCGCGCCTTATTCGTACGGGCCAGGCGCAAAACGCTGTCGATGGCGACGGTAATCCGGTTTACTCGAAAGAAGCCTTCTTCGACGAAATCTGCAATGTGGTTTCGACCTTCGGCGATTGCGACAAAACGCTGACCGTCGACGTATCGCGGTTTGCATCCTTTGACGCGCTCGCTGCGGATATCTCCGATCCGGTTTGCCGCGATCAGGACGATCCTGCCATTCAGGGCGCGCAGTTCGATGCAAGCGACTATGGCGCACAGAACGAGATTATTCGCGTTCGGGTCTGTTTTCTCTACAAGCCGGTCAATCCCGCCCTTGGCATAAAAATGAAAACGAACACGCACGGATTTAAAGAGCTCGTCGCCCTTTCGATTTTCCGCAACGAACCATTTGAGGATTGAAGATGACGCGACGGTCCGTAGCAGCCTTTGGGAACGACCGCCGCGGCATGGCGGCGACGGAGTTTGCGCTGCTGCTGCCATTGCTGCTCGTTCTGTTTTTCGGCGTCGTCGAAGGGTCGGACGCACTCACCAAAAGCCGTCGCGTCACGTTGGCCGCCAACACGCTTGCGGATCTTGCGGCGCAGGAAACCGAACTTCTGGAAAGCGCGGCGGACAGCCTCTTTGTCGGTGTTGAGGAAATCATCAATGTCGACGGCGCAAGCATGGATGTTCGCCTCATCAGCGTGGTCTTTGACGATACGGACGGCGACGGGACGCCGGACAGCCCCGTTGTGCACTGGAGCTATGATAACTCCGGCGGCGAGCCCTACGCCGCGGGCGCGATCTATAACAACCTGCCAAACCCCGCGCTCGTCGACGTTGACACGTCGGTCGTCGTCGCCGAAGTCAATTATCCGTATACGTCTTCCCTGACGCATTACTTTATTTCGAACGTCACCTTCGACCGAACCGCCACGCGCTGGCCGCGACGGTCCTTGCGCGTGCAGCTGTGCTCGTCGCCAGATAATTGTACGAGCTGAGTAGCGGCGCGTCGCAGAGCAGATCTGAAAAAATGGCGAGGCCTGCACGCGAAGACGTAAAAAGGTAAAACTATTTCAGCTTGCGTTTACTCCGCAAACGGACCTGAAAATGGTGGGCGCGGCTGGGATTGAACCAGCGACCCCTACGATGTCAACGTAGTGCTCTCCCACTGAGCTACGCGCCCCGCGCGATATGTCGCGGAAGCGGGGGTCTCTAACGGCAATTTCCGGGGCTTGCAAGCCTCGCCCGGAGGCCTCGGCCCGGGCCGAATGTCAGGCTGCAATAACGCGATCGACCTCCTGTACGAGGTCTTTCAGATGAAAGGGCTTCGACAACACCTTGGCGTCTTCCGGCGCCTGGTTCGCCGCGTTCAGAGCGACGGCGGCGAAGCCGGTGATAAACATGATCTTCATTTCCGGGTCGATTTCCGCCGCCCGCCGCGCCAGCTCAATGCCGTCCATGACCGGCATGACGATGTCGGTTAAGAGGAGATCGAATTCGCGGAGTTGAAGCTCGGTCAGCGCCTCATCGCCCTGGGCCGCGTCAATGACGGCGTGCCCCGCCCGTTCCAGCGCTTTCTTAAGAAAGCGCCGCATCGATTCATCATCTTCCGCCAACAAAATCGCCGCCATAATACTCGCCTTTACGCTGCCGCCCGGTCTCCGTCGTTAATACAATAACCGTGTTCGGGATGTGGACGCCAATCAGCCGCCCTGACAAATTCGCGAGAGCCCTTGCAATTGCCGCTCCAATCCAGCCTGATTGCGCCGAAGGTCTTAACGAATCCCCCAAAGCGGCGCTAACATGCCGCAAGTCGTTTCATATTCAAGATCGGAACAGCGATGTCCCAGGCGGACGATCAAAAAAACGGCGAAGGCGAGACACAGGACCGGCGCGCGGCCGTGGAAGCGCTCGAGCCGGCGTCCCTCGCCTCGCCAGTGATCTTTGCATCTCCACATTCCGGTCGCGATTATCCGGCGTCCTTGCTGAAAAACGCCCGTCTTGACCGCCATGGCCTGCGCCAGTCCGAAGACAGTTATGTCGACCTTTTATTCGAAGCAGCGCCCCGGCACGGCGCGCCGCTCCTCAGGGCCCTGTTTCCCCGCGCTTATGTCGATGTTAATCGAGCCCGCGACGAGCTAGATCCGCGCATGTTCGCCGACGAGTTACCGGCCGACGCTGATGCCCGCTCCAATCGCGTCATTGCGGGGCTCGGCGTTATTCCGCGGATTGTCGCTGACGGGCAGGATATTTATGCGCGAAAATTGCGCCTGGCGGACGCCGAGCGCCGCCTCGCATCCTGTTACGATCCCTATCACGCAGTGCTCGCGCGGCTTATTGATGCGGCCATCGGCGCCTTCGGTTGCGCCGTCATCATCGACTGCCATTCCATGCCATCCGCCGGCGGCGCGCCGATGCGGCCCGGCGAGCGGCCAATCGATTTTGTACTCGGCGATCGGTTTGGCGCGTCCTGCGCGTCCGCCGTCACCGAATTGGCTGACGCGACGCTCACGGACATGGGATATGAGACGGCCCGCAACGCGCCCTATGCCGGCGGCTATGTCGCTACCTCCTACGGCCGGCCCGCCACCGGCGTTCACGTGCTGCAGATCGAAATCAATCGCGCGCTTTACCTGGACGAAAAACGCATCACCCGAACCGAGGCGTTCGAAGATTTACGCGCATCCATGACGACCCTCATTAGGCGCATGACCGACCTTGATCGTGACGCCTTATGGATGACGCAGGCTGCCGAATAAGTGATCGCCCTTGCGCAAAAAAAAGACCGCAGACAATTGTCTGCGGTCAAGTCATAGGGAGGAAACGCCCATAAGGGCGGCAACGACAGGGCCGTTGCAGAACAAAGGATAGAAATTTTTGTTTTGCAATGCAACATTCTTATTGCGCTGCAACAAGACCGTTACAATCGTCGCCAATCGGGAGTATGCAGGCGCATCGGGTGATAGACATTACGGAAAAGCCGCGCCCGAACGGGTACATTAAATCATGAGCGACACTACCGACGATCAGGCGCCGCCGCGCAAAAAAGGCCCCCTGCGCCGTCTTGGCTCTGGCGTTGGCCGGCTGACCCGCGCCAAGGCCCAATTCGACATGCCGAATTCGCAAGGCGGATTAAAAATCGTCATCGCCACTGATGCCTGGAAACCGCAACTGAACGGCGTTGTCAGAACCCTCGACACGCTGGGTCAGATTCTGACCGGCCTCGGCAACGAGGTGCTGTACATCACGCCGAATGACTTCAAGTCGGTGCCGCTGCCGTCTTATCCCGAAATCCGCCTTTCGCTGATGCCGAACCGAAAAGTCGCCAAGATCATCAACGAGTTTCAGCCCGATGCGATTCACATCGCCACCGAAGGGCCAATCGGCCGCGCCGCGCGACGGTTCTGCAAACGCCGCGGCTATCCGTTCACGACAAGTTTCCATACCCGGTTTGCTGAATACGCAAATGAACGCTGGAGGGCGCCGATCACCTGGGGCTATGCGGTCCTGAAGGACTTTCACAAGGACGGCGAAACCATGATGGTGGCGACGCCGGGCTTGATCGAAGAACTGAAAGAGCGCGGTTTCTCCAAGATGAAACTGTGGACGCGCGGCGTCGATCTCGAGCAGTTCAAACCCGGCGACCGGTCCTTTCTCGATCAATATGAACGTCCGATATATCTCTATGTGGGCCGACTCGCCGTCGAAAAGAGCATCGAGGACTTCATCGAGCTTGATCTGCCCGGCACAAAACTGATGGTCGGCGAAGGCCCGCAGCGTGAAGAACTCGAAGAGAAATACGCTGAAGCGGTTTTCGTCGGACCGAAATATGGCGACGAGCTTACGAAATATTATCAGGGTGCGGATGTTTTCGTGTTCCCCTCGCGTACAGATACGTTTGGACTGGTCAATGTTGAGGCGCTCGCCTGCGGCGTGCCCGTCGCCGCCTACCCCGTGCGCGGGCCGCTCGAAATCCTTGACGGCGCGCCGGAGGGGTGCGGCGCCATGAGCGAGGACCTACGCGCCGCCTGTATCGCCGCCTGGGAAAAGCGCGACCCTGACGCCTGCCGCGAGTGGGCGCTGCGTTTCTCCTGGGAGGCGGCGACGCGCCAGTTCATCGCCAATCTCGAAACGCCGGGGTTTGACGAGGAATTCTGGCTGCGTTCGGCCAAAATGATCGACTGATCGGACCGCCCGGCCGCCCTGATAGGATTTTCGATAACCCTTCGTTAACCCTTAAAATAAGCCATTTTTGGGCGGCGGGCCCCTTGATTGCCCGGGCGAGAGGCCCGATATTTCGCTCCATACGCGCCGGCCCGCCAGGGCCGGCCGCACGCTATTGAAAGGGATTGAAGTCCATGAACGAACCGCGCACGCAATTTGGCCGCTCGGCGACCACGACCGCGACCGGCGCCGCAATCGATCAGGGCCTCCGGCAATATATGCTGGGCGTTTACAACTACATGGCGCTCGGCGTCGCCGGCACCGGCGTCTTTTCGATGCTGCTCGCCAGCAATGAAGCGCTAATGCTGCAGATCGCCGGCACGCCCCTTCGATGGGTCCCGTTTGTCGGCATTCTCGCCCTGGGCTGGTTTGCCCCACGGGTCATCATGTCCGGATCGAAAGTCGCCGCCCACGCGATGTTCTGGGTCAACGCCGCCTTCTGGGGCGTATTGATCTCAACGATGTTGTTTGCGTTCATACGCGCCGACGCCGCGCAGGAAATTTATCGCGCCTTTTTCATCACCGCCTCCGTCTTTGGCGCCATGAGCCTTTATGGCTATACGACGAAGAAAAGCCTGTCGGGCTGGGGCAGCTTCCTGTTCATGGCGGTTATCGGCCTGTTGGTGGCGATTGTCCTCAATGCGCTCATCTTCCAGAGCACGATGATGAGCCTCATCACGTCATCCCTGGTCGTCCTCGTCTTTTCCGCCGTCACCGCCTATGAAACGCAGATGATCAAGAACATGTATGTGGAGGGCGCGGGCGGCAATGACCGCGCTGCGATCTTTGGCGCCTTTGCGCTTTATGGCTCCTTCGCAACGCTGTTCATTCACATTCTCAATATCCTCGGCATCATGCGCGAGTAGCGCGACCGAAGGTTGGAAACCGAGGACCCCCGCCCTTAACCGGCGGGGGTTTTCTTTTGTCGGCGGGGCCGGCGCGCCTGCATATTTCCGGCGCAAATGTGATCATGCGTCACGGCCTCGCGAATTGCGCATTGCAGCCCGCCTCCATAAGGTCCGCCAGATGTCTCATGCGAACGACCAGTACGACCTCCCGATTACCGGCGCCGATGCCGCAACGGCGGCGGGCTATAACGCCTATGTCGATGAATTCCTGAGCTACGGCTCGGACCTTCGCGCCCTTTTTGGCGTCGCCGATGCGACCCCGCAGGCGCCGCTGATCAACGCCCATGCCGCGGCCCTGCATTTGGCCTTCGAAGGCGCGGAAGGGTGGGACGCGGCGCGCGTTTATCTGGAGCGCATGGAATGCCGTAAGGGCGACGCAACGGAGCGCGAACGCCTCTTTTGCGACGCCGTCGGCGCCTGGGCGGCGCGCGATTTTAACGCTGCGCGCGCGGCGCTTGATGAACTGACTGTGCGCTGGCCGGGCGATCTCTGCGCCATCAAATGGGGGCAGTATCACGCCTTTAATCTCGGCGACGCGGGCGCCCTCTTGCGTTTCGGCGAACGCGCGCGCATCGCCCATGAAAACCGCCCCTACGCCCATGGCATGATCGCCTTCGCGCTGGAGCAGAACCACCGTCTCGAAGAGGCGGAAGAAGAAGGCCTGCGTGCAGCGCAAATCGCCATTGACGACGCCTGGGCCCATCACGCCGTCGCACATGTGATGGACGCCGCCGGCCGTCCGCGGGACGGCGCTCACTGGCTCGATCACTGCGCCCACACCTGGGACCGCAAAGGCGTTTTCATCCGCGACCACAATTGGTGGCATGCAGCGCTCTTTCGCCTCGCGCTCGGCCTCAACACGGAAGCCGTCTCAATCTTTGACGAACGGCTCTGGGGCGAATGGCCCGAGTTCCCGCAAGAACAGATTGGCGCCGTTTCCATGTTGTGGCGACTAGAGTTACGCGGCGCCGATGTGGGCCAGCGCTGGACGCCGATTGTCGAGCAGGTCCGTATGCGGATGGATGATCATTTGCTGCCGTTTCACGATCTGCATTATCTCTACGCGCTCGCCCGCGCCGGCACGGGCGCCGAGGCCGACGCCTTTCTCGCCGGCATGCGCAAACGCGCGCAAACGACAGAAGATGCGACAGCCGAAATCTGGGCCGACATCGCCGTCCCCGCCGGCGAGGCGATCATCGCGTTTCTGCGCGGCGACCGCGACGGCGCGGCGAAAACGCTGAACGCGCTGACGCCGTCGCTGCACCGCATCGGCGGCAGCCACGCACAACGTCACGTATTTGAAGAAACGATCGAGGCCTGCGGAACGCAACCGGAATTTGCGTCAGGTCGCGAGCTTTAATTTCTGCCGGTCGAAGAGCTTTAAAACCTGGCTCAAGTGATGGCCGCGCTTGAGGATCGCGCCGGTCATGGAGATGATTATCCACTGCCCCTGCCGGCGTGCGAGGGTCGGGCGCTTTTCGATTCGATAGAGCGGGACCTCGGACGCCTTTCGAAACACCGAAAACACCGCCCGTTCGGAAAGGCAGTCGATGGCGTAGTCGCGCCACTCGCCGGCGGCGACGAAATGACCATAGACGCCAAGAATGCGGGTCAGCTCGGATCTCGTGAAGGCGACGGGTTCCGGCGCGCGCCCTCCTCTTGTGGGGACGGGGCGCGCCTGACGCTGTGGCTCAATGCACTCGGGCGAACTCATCACCGCCAGCATCGCCCGGGATTTCCCCGAGAGCAAGGCCGCAAGCGCAGTTTTCACCCGCCAAAAGGGCCTCCCCGTTCACGAAATGGCCTTAATTGGTCCCTTCACGCGCCCCAATCACCCGCCATTTTGAGGGTGTCGGACAGACGCCGGCGGCGGAAATTCCGGTTTTTAACCATCGCCCCCCAGCCCCCGGGAAATCCAAGGTTTATGGCGTCTGTCCGGCGCTTATCTCGTAACAGTAGACGCCCGCCTCGCCGCACAACTTGACGCTCGGCTGCGAACCCCATGACAGACGGGACGCTGATCCGGGGTTCTTATGTCCGCCGTCATATCTGTCGCCCTGCCTGTCTTTGCAATCATCGCCGCCGGCTTTATCGCCGCGCGCGTCTCGGCGCTTGGGCCCGATGACGCCCAGGCGCTGAACCGTTTCGTTTTTCGGCTCGCCATGCCTGTGGCGCTGTTCGGCCTCGCCGCGCGCACGGAGCCCCCCGGCGTTGCAGACCTCGGCATCGCCGGCGCCTATGCCGTTGCCGCCTTGATTGCGATGTTCGGAGGGTACTTTGCATCAAAGGCGCTGTTTCGCCTCAATAGCCCTGAAGCCGGCGCCCATGGCTTTTCGTCAACGCTCGGCAACGCGGTTTTTCTCGGCCTGCCCATCGCCATGAATATCGACGGCTGGGCGCGGCCCTTTATCGTCCTGATGCTGATCGAGGGCACAGTCTTTATCGCCATTGGCGCCGCATTGATGGCGCCGAAAGAAAACGGCGCCGGCGTTCTTGCAAACCTCGCCGGCGCCTTTCGTAACCCGCTCGTGATCGGCATGGCCGCCGGGTTTGTCTATTCCGCGCTTGGGTTGCCCCTTGCCGGGCCGTTCGAAACGTTCTTCGACTATCTGGGACGCGCCGCAGGGCCGACGGCGCTCATATCCCTCGGCCTCTTTCTGGCGACCCACCAGTTCCCGCCGGTCGGACAGGTCGCCGGGCGCGTGGCGTTGATTGCAGCGGCGAAGATGGCCCTCCTGCCGGCGCTCGCCCTCGGCCTCGCCATGGCGCTGGGCGTCAGCGACCCCAATTATATTGGCGCGCTCGCACTCTTTACGTTCGTGCCGACCGGCGTCGTTTCGTTCATCATGGCGAGCCAGTATGGCGTTTATAAAACGGAAGCCGCCGCAGCGGTGCTCACTACAACGCTCCTCTCGGTGCTGACGATTTCGGCAGTGCTATTTTACTTCGCGTAGCGCTTCAGTATTTTGTCGACTTCGGCAACAAGGTCGCTGCGTTTCACAGCAGATTGCGCCCGCTGGCCCTCGCGCCATTCCTTGTTGTCTTCGATGTCCGTTGAGAGCCGTGCGCCCAATACGAGATCCTTGATGGTGACCTCGCCTTTCTCGCGCTCCTCCGAGCCCTGAATGACCGCGACCGGCGCCGCGCGTTTGTCGGCGTATTTTAGCTGCTTGGCGAAATTCGACCCGCCGAGATAGACCTCGGCCCGCACGCCTGCCGCGCGCAGCTCCGCAGCCATCTTCTGATACGCCGCCATCTGGTCTTTTTCGAGTGCGAGGACAACCACCGGGCCCGGCGCCGCTGCGGCGTCCGCTTTCTGATATTCAAGGGCAGCAAGCAATCGCGAAACGCCGACGGAGATGCCGACGGCGGGAACCTCAACGCCCTTGAACCGTTTGACGAGGCCGTCATAGCGCCCGCCGCCGCCGACCGAACCGAAGCGCACTGGCCGGCCCTTTTCGTCTTTCGCCTCAAAAGTAAGGTCCGCTTCGAAAACAGGCCCGGTATAATATTCGAGACCGCGAATGATGGATGGGTCGATCTTTACACTGCCCTTAAATTCATCGGGCACCTGACGATGAATCTCGATGATCTCATCCAATCCGGTTTTCCCAAACGCCGTATCGTCCAAGATATTCCAAAGTTCATCAGTGACATTGCTATCCTCGCTAGATTTTAGAAACCCGATCACCGCATCGATGGCCTTATCGGCAAGGCCAACGCCATCGGTAAAGTCGCCACTCTCATCCTTGCGGCCCGGCCCCAGGAGAAGGCGCACGCCCGCCTCGCCCAATCGGTCGAACTTATCCATTGAGCGCATGACGTTAAGACGGCGCTCGACGTCTCCGGCGCCGGCAAGTCCCAGTTTTTCAAACAGCCCGTCAACGATCTTTCGGCTGGAAATACGAATGACGAAGTCATTCCGAGCAACGCCGGCGGCGATGATGACTTTCGCGAATAGCGTACACATTTCCGCATCCGCATGGGGGCTTGGCGCGCCCACCGTGTCGGCGTCGCACTGCGTGAACTGGCGATAGCGGCCAGGGCCCGGCTTTTCGTTGCGCCAGACCGGGCCGACAGCGTAGCGACGAAACGGCTTCGGCAGAGCGTCGAAGTTTTCCGCAACAAAGCGGGCGAGCGGCGCTGTCAGATCATAGCGCAGGCTCATCCATTGCTCGTCGTCGTCCTGAAGCGAAAAGACGCCGGCGTTGGGCCGGTCCACGTCGGGGAGGAACTTGCCGAGCGCGTCCGTATATTCAAACGCCGGAGTTTCCAGCGGGTCGAAGCCATGCGCCTCATAGACCGCTGAAATTTTCGCCAGCATGTCGCGCTCGGCGGCGATCTCAGCGCCCAGCCGATCGCGAAAACCGCGCGGGACGCGCGCTTTCGGCTTAAACACCTTCTGCTTCTTTTTCCGGTTCCGGTTTTCGTGCTGGGCCATGCGCCGCGGGATAGCCGATGCCGGCCCATGGGGCAATCAACGCTGGCGCGCGTCGAGGAAATCAATGGCCTCGCCGAATTCCTCGGCGTCTGGCAAACGATGGGAAAGCCGCTCGATTTCGAAGTATTCGATGTTCTCAAGCCCGGCCGCCTCGAAACTTTCAAACGCCGCTCGGATGCGCCCAGCGCCGCGGTCATTGGCGCCCGTAACGAATGCAAAGCGATGACGGTTGATATAGGCGAGGTTTCCGTTGTCCGGATCCTGCCAGTTGTCGGCGCCGGCGAAAAACAGATAACCGTTGAAGAACTGCGGATAATCCTGGGCGAAAAGGCTAGCGACGCGCGCGCCGCTCGCAAAGCCGCCGAGATACCGGCGCGCGCCGTCGATTTCATAGCGATCAAACACATAGGCGAGACTGCCATAGGCTTCGATCATGCGTTCGAGATCGTCGGTCCGGTCGCCGGAATCGTTGACGCTGATCCAGATCAGGTTTTGTTTCCGCAGCGTTTCATGGAGCCGGTCCGGCGCTTTGCCCCTGATGACGGGACTAATGAAGACGAGAAGGCCCGGAGGATCGGCGGGGTCGTAAGACGGCGGCACGAAAAGTTCGAAACTGATGTCCCTGACCGGCCCGGCGCCGTCGTCACCGCCGGGATGCCCGCCGAAGACGCGCGCCTGCGACTGGATATCCGTAAAGGCGCCGGTGCGCTGGGCCTTTGCGCCGTTAGTGGACGCAACCAATAGAAGGCCCGCGAACGCGCCAGCGACGGCGCCAAGTTTTTTGATACGTGAACGCATTAATTTAATTAAATTGCGGCGACCGAGAATCTACCGCGCAACCGTAAACGGGGTCTAAATTCAAAGAGACGCAAACCGCCTACTCGGCGGGCGGCGGCGCAATATCCCACTCTATATGGTCAACCCGGAGAATGATGATTGGTTCGGCGGGAACCTCGGCGTCAAAAGGCCCGCCCTCGCCAGTTTCGACGGCGCCGATGTTGTCGGCGATGTCCATGCCTTCGACGACCCTGCCGAACACCGCGTAACCAAAAATCGGGCCAAGGTCAGTGACGCGGTGGTCAAGCTCTTCATTGTCCCGCAGATTGATGAACCATTGCGCCTGTGCGGAATCCTCGTCCTGCCCGCGCGCCATGGCGATCGTCCCGCGCAGATTTTTCAGGCCGTTGTCGCCCTCATACAGAATCGGATCGCGGGTCGGCCGCTCGTTGAAGTACTGCGAAAAACCGCCGCCCTGAATGACGTAACCGCGCACGACGCGATGGAAGATCGTGCGGTCGAAATGCCCGGCCTCCGCATATTCCATAAAGTTCGCGACGGTCGCCGGCGCCGCCTCGGTATTCAGTTCAACGACAATGTTGCCCTTCGACGTCTGGATATTGGCGTGGGTTGGCGGGTCTTCAGCGACCGCCGCTGTCGATGCAATCAATGCGAGCATTACAGTGAAAAGCTTGATTGCCGATTTCATAAGCTGTCGCGCCGCTCTTTTGTTCCGCCCAAAACAAGGGGCTCCCAGGTCGTCAGGCAAACTTCGCATTTCGGGGAAATCCGAACAAGTCTTGTAAAAACGAAGAGTTTATGACTTCGGCGCGCGCGCCGCGTTGACCCAGTCGATCAATCCGTTCGTAGACGAATCGTGCGCCTTCGCGCCAGGCCGCATTTCGCCGCGCGCTGCGATCCCCGGCAGGATCGTCTTAGCCAGGGCCTTGCCAAGTTCGACGCCCCATTGGTCGAACGAGTTCACGCCCCAGATGACGCCCTGACAGAAAATCTTGTGCTCATAAAGCGCGAGGAGTGCGCCGAGGGTTTCCGGCGTCAGGCGTTCCATGAGGATCGAATTCGTCGGCCGATCGCCCGGAAATACTTTGTGAGGCGCGAGACGGTCAATTTCCACCTCCGACAAGCCATCGGCAGCCAGCTCCGTGCGCGCCTCCGGCTCCGTCTTGCCGCACATCAGCGCCTCGGTTTGGGCGAGAAAATTCGCGAGCAGCATCTGATGATGATCGCCAAGTTCAGCGGCGCTGATCGCGGCGGCGATGAAGTCGGCCGAAATGATATCTGTGCCCTGATGAAGAAGCTGATAAAAGGCATGCTGACCGTTGGTACCCGGCTCGCCAAAGATAACAGGCCCCGTTTCATGAGAGACCGGCGCGCCATCAAGGCCGATCCGCTTGCCATTCGATTCCATGTCCGCCTGCTGCAGATAGGCCGGCAGGCGATGGAGATGCTGATCATAAGGCAGCACCGCATGGGCGCCGATATGCTGGAAGTTGCGGTTCCAGACGCCGATCAGTGACAGCAGGGCGGGCATATTTTCGGATAAGGGCGCAGACTTGAAATGCGTATCCATGGCGCGGGCGCCGGCAAGCAGTTTTTCGAAATTTTCAAAACCGACCTGCAACGCAATCGAAAGGCCGATCGCCGACCACAGGGAGTAACGCCCGCCGACCCAGTCCCAGAAACGGAACATGTTCTGCGGGTCGATGCCGAAATTCGCCACCGCCTCTTCGTTTGTCGAGAGAGCGACGAAGTGCTTCGCGACGTCTTTTTCCGACGCGCCGCTCTTGAGAAACCAGTCTTTCGCCGAACGGGCATTGGCGAGGGTTTCCTGGGTAGTGAAGGTCTTCGACGCGACAATGAACAGCGTCGTCTCCGGATCGAGCTGGCTCAGCGTATCGGCAAGGTGCTGGCCGTCCACATTCGAGACGAAGCAGCTGCGCCGTCCGTCGATCCAATAGGGCCGCAACGCCTCGACCGCCATCTGGGGCCCGAGATCAGACCCGCCAATGCCAATATTGACGACGCTCGTCAGGGCTTTTCCGGTGCGGCCCTTGAGCTTGCCCCCATGAACAGCGTCGGCGAAGCGCTTCATGCGGGCCAGTTCGTCGGCGACGAGCGCCGACACCGGTTGACCGCCAGCCGAATAATCCGCGTCGGCGCCGGCCCTCAGGGCCACATGGAGGACGGCTCGATCCTCGGTCTCGTTGATCTTTTCGCCGGCGAGCATGGCGTCGCGGCGTTCTTCCAGCCCCCGCGCCTTCGCCAGTGCAAGCAGGTTATTTAAAATTTCATCGGAAATTTTATTCTTGGAGAAATCGAGAAACAGGCCGGCGGCGGAAACGGAATAACGTCGAAACCGGTCCGGGTCGCGGTCGAAAAGATCACGAAGCGACGTCCCGGCGAGGGCGTCCGCGTTTTTTTGCAGTGCCCGCCACTCTGGCGCATCGACAATTTTCGTCATCCTGCCGCCTTCCCGATGGCGCGTGATAAGGGGCGCTTGATACGGATTTTATCTGTCATCCTCAATGGCCGTTAACGACGCCATGCTAACCGGATTGTCATGAAGCTCCCCCTCACCCCGCGCCATCTCATTCGTATGGTCACCGACCTCGCCGCCATTACCGCGGTCTGCGTGATATTCGCCGTTGGGGCGACCAAAGCCGGGATCGGCTTAGATGCGCCAGACATCAAATCCGCCCGCGTCGCAGCAGGGCAGAACTAATCCGGATGCGCTTACGGCGCGCGCCCGAATTGCACGAGAATATCCCGTTTTGAAATGGGCGGCGGCAACGCCGTCACCGCGCCGTCGGACCCGTAATAGGCGTAAAACGGCACGCCAAAGGCGCCGAGGCGCTCGAGCGCCGCAGTGATATCGGGATCGCGCAGGGTCCAGTCCGCCACCATGACGACGCCGTTTTCGGCCTCAATCGCTGCGGCAAGAGCATCGCTCGAAAAAATCGTCAGCTTGTCGGCCTGACAAGTGACGCACCAGGCAGCGGTGAAGATCGCAAAAACCGGCCGGCCTTCCGCGCGATAGGCGGCGATCGCAGCAGCGTTGTAGGGTTCGGCGTCAAGCGCGCCATATCGCTCCACCGTCGATGCGGCGACGACAGGGCGGGCCGAAAAGACCGGCGCCAGCGCCAGCACGATCGCCAGTGCTGAGCCGGCCCGAATAATCAGGGCGCGCGGGCCGCCGCTTTTGCTGCGTTCGAACAGCCATGCCGCAAGGGCTAGAAGAACAAGACCGCTCAACAATCCCGCCAGCGAGGCGTCGCCGGTTTGCCGTGCGAACACCCAGACAAAATACGCCGCCGCGGCAAACACCGGAAAGGCGAGGGCCTGTTTGAAAACAACCATCCACGGCCCCGGCTTCGGCAAAGCGCGGCCGAGCCCGGGCGCAAAGGTGATGGCGACGAAGGGCGCCGCGAGCCCGAGCGCCATGGCGACGAATATCGCCATGCTAACAGGAGCGGGCTGGGTCAGCGCCGTCCCCATGGGCGCGGCCAGCAGCGGTCCGATGCAAGGGGCGGCGACGGCGACTGCGAGGACGCCGGTAAAGAACGCGCCTGCCGCGCCCGGTTTCTTGGTTAGGCCTTCGCCGGCGCCGGCCACGCTTTCACCAATAGCGAAAACGCCAGCGAGGCTTAGCCCGACCGCGAACAGGACGTAGGCGGATAGACCGATCACCGACGGCGACTGCAAATGGAAGCCCCAGCCGAGCTGTTCGCCGCCGGCGCGCAATGCAATCAGCACGGCGCCGATCGCGGCGAAGGCTGCGACAACGCCGGCGGCGTATATTGCGCCATGGGCCCGGGTGACGCGCGCATCATGTTGCGCGCTCGATAGCAGGCTTGCCGCCTTCACGAACAGGATCGGAAAGACGCAAGGCATGGCGTTGAGGATCAGCCCGCCAAAAAACGCGAGGACCAGCATAACGCCGATATTGCCGGCGGACGCCGGCGTCGCAGACGCGGAATTGCCGGGTGCTGACGTTCCTGGCGCCACGGTTCCATTGACGGCATAGGCGCGCGCCTCGGCGCCGGCGCCAACACGCAAGACTCCGCGCAACACATCGCGTGGCGGCCCGTCGATCCAGCCCGGTTTCATCTCAACGACAAGCGCGCCGTTTGAAAGCTGCGCCGACTGCGGCGCCGCCGGCGACGTCAGCCCTTCATCCTCGGGAAAGAAAAATACGTCCCGCGCCACCCCGCCCGGCCAGTCTTCTATTGCGAGTTCATAAGCCTCGCCGGCGCGGCGAAATTCGGCTGGGATCGTCAACGGTTCAGGATGTTCGAGACGCGCCGCGACAAACACAAGCCGGTTTTCGCTGACGGGGGCGTTCGCCGCGGCAAGAACCGGCAGCGAGAATTTGTACAGCGTCTCTTCCGGCACGCAGATATCTTCACACGCCTGCCAGGTTGCGTTTATCGAGACGTCAATGTTGTCGCCAATGACGGCGTCTAGCGGCGCCGTGACCGGTATCAGAAAAACCGGCGAACCCTCATGAGCGTAACTCGCAAGCGGGCCTACCGGAATATAATCCGGCGCCGGATGATCGATATCGCCCGCTTCAAATCCGGCCGGCAAGGACCAGTCAAGCGCCAGCGGCAATCCGGCGTCGCCCGGATTGACCCAGAAGACGTGCCAGCCGTCGCGGACATCCTGGCGGATGGCGAACCATGTCGTTTCTCCGGGAACAAAGCCGGCGCGATCGGCGTAAAGGGCGCTCTCAACGTAGGTCGTCTCGGCCCGGCTCAGCGGTTCGGCAATTGCCGGCGCGCCGACGCCAAGCAGCGCCAAAATGAAAAGAACGCCGCGGATGGTCATCGCGCCTAGGTAGCGTCAGAATGATGAGCCGCCAATGAATATCGCCGCGGCCTGTCGCCGCCTCGCCCGATTGTGAGGCGGCGCTACGGGCCTAGTTCACGGCCGGCGTCAGGATGTCCTTGTCCGTCAGGTTGAAGCGCGTGGCGCGGCGTTGCAGCACTGTGCGCCAATTGCCCATGGACATGATCATCGCGTACATCAGCGGCAGGATGCCGGAATCGCGAAGCTCGACCAGCTTGTCTCCCGTCATTTCCTTGATAGCGTTTTCGTCAATGCCAAGATATTCCGCAAAGCTGCGCGGTTCGGTTTCACCAGCCGGCGTGAATTGCGCCGACTGGCCTTTGGCGATGCCGAGCGCTTTGACGCGATCCCCAAATTCAATCGTGCGCAGACGGTCTTCCTCATAGGTCTTGCAGAATTCGATTGCCTGCTTCGTCATTTCCGACGGCTCGCCATTATCAAACAGCGGCGTGTCGCCGCCCTTCTTCAGGCCTGGAAACGCCGTGTCGACGACAATGGCAAAACGCTCGCTTCCGGTTTCATTCGCGACGCCAAACGGAAAACGACGGATATAACCGGGAATATAACAGTTCGGCTCCCAATTGCCGTTTTCGTCAACATAGAGGTTCACATTATCGATAAGACCGGTGACAGCGATGGGAAGCATCTGGTCGGGCGAGGCGAAAACGACCGGATAGTCTTTCATGGCCGCGGGGATTTCGGACACCGTCAGTGGTACGGCGCGGATGTCGGCGCAGAACCCGTATCGCTTTTCCGGTTGCGAAACGCCCAAATCGCCGTGCTGCTCTTTATTGACCAGTTCCGGTTTTTGGAAAAGGAACATCTGACCCGATAATTGCGGGTCCGCTTGCGTTTCACTCATGATTATTTTCACTCCTGCCGGAAATTGAAGAGGCGTCGTCCCCGGATGCAGCAATTGCGCCGCTTTAGCGCCCCTGATGGAAATTCAGCCGGCTCCTTAGCAAATCGGCGGGCAAGGTCAAAGCCCCGCGGCCCTATTCGCCGACGCCGTCGCCCGCGAGCCGGTGAAGCGTACGCATATGGAGAACATCAGCGCGGGCCCGGTGACGGTGCGGCGCTTGTTTTTCGGCAAGCGCCTTGGCTTCGCGAAATCGCTCAGCGGGGACGCGCTCGAACAAATCGGCAAAATTTAGAAGCTCAAACCGCCGCCGGACCCGCGCCACATCGAAAAGCCGATAAAGCCAGAAACCGTCCCAATCCGGAGCGTCGGAATAAACGGCGGCGTCCGAGAGCCCGTCATTCATCGCCTCGCAAACGCTGTGTGGCGCTTTTCCCGCGCGCGCGAGCTTTTGCCGCGAAATCCCGTGCAGCGCCTCCGCCGCCGGATCCCACGCTTCATCAAGCCAGCTTTCAGCCGGTTTAATCAGCATCGTCTTTGGCGAACCCGCAAGAAAGCACCAGCCGACTTCGACCGGCCATGAGGCTTGGCCAAGCCCTGACGCCTCGAGATCCAGAAAGGCGATTGGTGCGGTGATGGTTTCGGTCCTTTGCGAACTCGGCGGCGGGCGCGTTTGCTGATAGTTTTGCCGGGCCTTCCGCTTTAAGGAGTTTCCGCCTCGTGCCCAAGACTCTTTCAATCGCGACGCCGGGGCGCGGCCTGGTTGATATCACCGGCCAGGCAACAGCCTATTTGAATGAAATCGGGGCTGAGGCCGGCCTGTTGAACCTTTTCGCACAGCATACATCGGCGTCTTTGACGATACAGGAAAACGCCGATCCCGACGTGCTGGCGGACCTCACCGACCATCTGGCGCGGCTGGCGCCTGCGGACGCCCCTTGGCGCCATACGGCCGAGGGACCGGACGATATGCCGGCTCATGTCAAGACCGCGATCACCGATACCTCGCTCACTATCCCGGTGATCGACGGCGCGCTGGCGCTTGGAGTCTGGCAGGGCGTTTTTCTGTTTGAACATCGCGACGGACCGCATCAACGGCGGATCGTTATGACATATCTGAAAACGGAATAATCCGCCTACGGATCAGCGACGCGGCCGATAAACGCCAGTTTCCGGATCGCGTTCGCACTCGATAATCTTTGACTTCTTCTTGCGCACGCCCGCGCGCTCCAATGCCTCACCGAACTGCTTCTGGCGACGATCGAAGAAGCGATAGGCCGCAACGGCGCCGGCCGCAGCCGCAACGCTCGCCGCAAGGGTCAAAACACCGCTCATACTTGCTGCTCCATTTCTCGCCGAAGTATAGCCTGGCGCGACGGCGCCGCCAAACCGACCAAATCAGAGCCCGTAACGCGCCCAGAGCGCCCGGCGCTCCGCCGCATCGAGCGCTGCGTCGGCGTCAATGAGGCCGCCAACCGCCGTGTCGCCGCCGGCAAGCAGTTTCCGCAACAGCGAGCCGCCGTCCGGGGCCATGCGTTTAACCTTAACGTCTTTTCCGTAACGGGCGCGGAGAAAATCGCCGAGCTGAGCGGTTCCGTCGATAAGACCCAGCTCCTGCGCCCGGGGCGCCGTCCAGAATTCTCCGGAAAAGATTTTGGGATCGTCGGCAAGTTTGCCGGGGCGGCGCGCCCGGACGAGCGCAATGAACTGATCATGGAGATCATCGAGCACGGTCTGGAGGCGCGCAACCTCTTCAGGGTCTTCAGGTTTGAAAGGGTCGAGCGTGGATTTGTTCTCGCCCGCCGTGTTGACCCGTCGCTCGACGCCGAGCTTCTTGATCGCATCGACAAACCCGAAGCCGGCGGCGATGACGCCAATTGACCCAACGATGGAACTTTCATCGGCGTAGATTTCATCGCCGGCCAGCGCAAGAATATAGCCGCCCGACGCCCCGACATCTTCGACAAACGCGAGAACCGGAACATTCTTCTCGGCCGCGCGCCGGCGGATATCGTTCAGGATGAGCCGCGACTGAACGGGCGAGCCGCCTGGCGAGTTGATCGCCAACGCCACCGCCGCCAGTTTGCTCGGCTTGAAAGCGGCTGCAATGGTCTTTTCGAGCCGCTGCATCGACAGGCCCTTGCGGCCGGGCCCGCCGACGCCAATCACGCCGTTCAGTTCGATCACAGTTACGAGAGGGTCGGACGGCCCAATAAATGGCGTCGCCCGCGCGAGTTTTGAGATCAAGGATGTCGTTTCGGTCATCGGGCGCAGATAGGGGCCAAGCAGGCGAAGCGCAATCTCACGCCCCGCGAAAGCGCCAAATGGCCGCTGGCGAATGCGCGGCGCAGCGCTTGACCGGACTTGTCCGAGCCCCCAATCTCAGGCAGGCGATTACCGAAAAGCGTTGAGAGGTTCCCTTGCCCGCCCGTTTGGCGACGTCACTTGAAACGGCCGCGCCGGCGCCGGATTTTTCGGACGCTGTAGTGCGTCTGCGCGGGTTGCTGGCCGACGATCTCAACGCCGTAAACGCGCAGATCCTTTCCCAAATGGAATCGCCGGTGCGGCTGATACCCGATCTCGCCGGCCATCTCGTCAACGCCGGCGGCAAACGCATCCGCCCGATGCTGACGCTCGCGGCGGCCCGGACATTTGCTTATGACGGCGATGATCACATCAAGCTCGCAGCAGCGGTCGAACTGATTCACGGCGCAACGCTGCTGCACGACGATGTTGTGGACGGGTCTTCATTGCGCCGCGGCGCGCGCACGGCGAATATGATCTGGGGCAACAAGGAAAGCGTTCTCGTCGGCGACTACGTTTTTTCCCGGGCCTTCGAACTGATGGTCGCCGCACGCGATTTACGGGTCCTGCAGGTATTGTCCCGCGCATCAGGCGTGATCGCAGAAGGCGAAGTCTTGCAGCTTACGACGCAGAAAAATGTCGAAACGACTTTTGACACCTATATAGACGTCGTCGAAGCGAAAACGGCGGCGCTGTTCGCCGGCGCGGCTCATGCCGGCGCAATTATCGCCGGCGCCGAAGCGCGCGCCGAGCAGGCGCTTCGCGACTATGGCCGATACTTCGGCGTCGCTTATCAGCTTATAGACGATGCGCTCGATTACGCCGGTTTTGACGGCGACCTTGGCAAAAATGTCGGCGACGATTTCCGCGAGGGCAAGATGACATTGCCGGTCGTCTACGCCGTCGCCCGGGCCCGCGCCGATGAAAAACCTTTCTGGCGGCGCGTTATCACTGAAGGCCGGCAGACAAACGCGGATTTCGACCAGGCCGTGACATTGATGAAGCGCGATAACGCCATCGCCGATACGGTCGCCTGCGCGCGCCAATACGCCGACCGCGCCCTCAACGAGCTCGAAAAAGCGCCCGGCAGCGACTACGCCGATGCGCTTGGCGATCTCGTGAAAACATCGCTGTCGCGCATCGCCTGAAACAGCGTTTACTTTTCCCTTTTTCCTTCGATCATGCCGCTGGCCTTCGCGTTCGCATAGATCCGCGTCGCAATAGCCAGCAAAACAATCGCAAGAAACGCCGGCACAACCCACATCCATGACGGCGGTAAACTCAGCATCACAATCGCCCCGGCGGCGCAGAAGGCGATGGCGCCCGCATAGAGACTCGCGACAGTCGCGTGCGACGCGCCGCGGCGCAGCACTAGCTGGTAGATATGCTCGCGATGGGCGGAGAGAATATTCTGTTTGCGCACAATCCGATGCGCCAGCGTGAAGGCGACATCGACCAAAAAGGGAAGAAAGATTGTCGGCAGCAGCAGCGGGTTGGCGCGCCCATCACTAATATTCGCGGCGAACACCGCCAATCCCGCAACCATGAAGGCCAGAAAATGACTGCCGCAATCGCCCATGAACAACTTGCCGCGAAGCAGGTTCGCCGGCAGATAACCGGCGGCAGCCGCGGACGTAACAATGGCGATCGCTGCTGCGGCGGCGGCGCCGGACTGGCCCGCAATCAACGCAAATAGAGTAAGGCCGATTGCGGCGGCCCCGCCGGCGATGCCATTGACGCCGTCCATGAAGTTGAAAACATTCATGAAAGCGACAATCCAGAAAACCGTGATCACAGCGCCGAAGGGCCCAAGCGCGACGGCGCCGACAAACGGCAGGGCAACCGCTTCCAGCGGTCCAACCTGCCAGACGAAGGCCGCCGCGGCAGCAAGCTGTCCGCCAAACTTTATTGGCGCGGCAAGATTGAGATGGTCATCGGCAAGACCGACGCCGCCGGCGAGAACGCCGAGAAAGAGGAACTTCAGCGCCGCGCTCTGAAACCCGTCGCTCGCAGCGAAGGTCGCAACGATGAACAGGCCGGCAACCGTCGCCGCAAGCATGGCGAGACCGCCGGCGCGCGAAACGGCGTGATCGTGGCTTGACCGATGGTTCGGGGCGTCGAGCAGCGCGTCAGAGTGCATGGCGAGAAAGGAGCCCGCATAAGACGCAGTGAGCGTCAGCACGGTCGCGACGAAAATCGTCAGCGGAAGATCGATAGCAAGGTCAGGCATGGGCGCGGCGGGCGTCTTTCGCGTTGTCGGTTTTGCGAAGCCTTACCCTGATGCGAACGGCGAGACCATCGCCCAGTAGGTCATCTTTTCATAATGCCTGCGCGCCGCCTCCGCAGCGTCTTCCTCGGCGAAAAGCGCAAAACAGGTCGCGCCGCTGCCTGACATTCGCGCTGAAATCACGCCGGGCGCTCGCCGCAATGATTGAAGAAGGTCGGCGACCGCCGGCGCGATGGCCGCCGCCGGCGCTTCTAGGTCGTTTCGCGATGCGTTCATGAGCGGAAGAATATTTTCAACTGGCTCCCTAGCGCATGGCGGATGCATCGCGGGCCGCGGCGCCGGATTGTCGGCGTCAAAGCGACGGAACACCGGCCCTGTCGGCATATCGACGCCAGGATTGACCAGCAGGGCCCAAAGGGGGGGCAGCGCGGGCGCGGGCGACAGGCGTTCCCCCGCGCCGTCGACAAAGACCGGCGCGCGGTCAAGACAGGCTGGCACGTCAGCGCCGAGATCAAAGGCGAGCGCGCGCAGATCCTGCGCCGGCGTCGACAGATCCCACAGCTTTTCGAGCGCCCGCAGCGTTGCAGCCGCGTCCGCCGAGCCGCCGCCAATGCCGGCCGCTACGGGAAGGTTTTTGACAAGACGCAATCTGGCGCCGGCGCGCACGCCTGCGACTTTGCGCAAGGCGTCCGCCGCGCGCAATACAAGATTGTCCGTGACCGGATCATTGGCCAATGCATCCGCGAACGGTCCTTCAATGTCTAGGACAAGCGCCGGGCCCGGCTCGGCGATGATTTCATCGCCCGTCCCGGTAAAAACGAAAAGGCTGGCAAGGTCGTGGAGACCGTCTTTACGAACGGGACCGACATGAAGGTAGAGATTGATTTTCGCCGGCGCGCTTTCGCGGACTATCGTCACGACTTTGTTTCGCCCGGAGCCGGCAGGCCGCGGATGATCTTTTCGCGGACATTTGTCGCGACGTCCTCGTCAGGTTCCAGCTCAAGCACGCGCCGCCATTGATACCGTGCTTCCAAATGTCGCCCAAGGCGCCAGTAAACATCGCCGAGATGATCCGTAATCGTCGGGTCGCTGGGTTCTAGCGACGCCGCCTGTTCCAGATGCCCGACGGCCTCTTCATAGTCGCCGAGCTGGTAATGCGCCCAGCCGAGGCTATCGATGATGGCGCCTGAGGCGGGTTCCAGCGCCACCGCCTTTTCAATCAGCGCAAAGGCTTCATCAAGGTTTTCGCCGCGCTCGGCCCAAGAATAGCCAAGATAATTGAGCGCTGTCGCTTCCTCGGGCGCAATTTCAACGGCGCGTTTCAAATCCGCCTCGGCGCGCGACCATTCATCAACTTCAATCAGTGACGCAGCCCGCGTCAGGTAATACCGCCATGCGGTCGGCCTTGGATCTTCGGGCAGGCCTGCAATGACATCATCCATAACCGCCGCCGCTTCGTTATGGCGTTCCTTCGACGCGAAGAGCCCGGCAAGAGAGAGGCGCGCGTCAACGGCGTCAGGTCGCGAGCGGATGGATGCGCGCAGCGTGTCGACCGCCGCGCCGGTGTCGTTCATCGCTTCATAGGCGCCGGCGATTTCGATCTGCGCCTGTTCGTAATAGGGAGACGACGCCGGCACCATCGACAGCGCGGCGATGGCCTCCTCATGATCCCCGTAAACATTGAGGATTGAACCGACGAAGCGTCGCGCGTCGTCAAACCCCGGATCGAGATAGAGCGCGAGACGCGCCATAGCGAGGGAGATATTGTAATCGGCGTCGCCAACCTGAAATCCGGCTTCCTGCGCAGCCTCTCGGCGCCGGAACGCATCCTGAAGGACGCCGCTTGCGAGAGAGTAAAGCGCGATGGCGGCGCCTTTAGCCGGCGATACGGGGCGCGGTCCTTGCGGCCGCACGCCTTTGTCGAGGCGCGCAAGACCCGCGAGCCCCGCAAAACGCCCAAACCCGTCCTGACTGGCGAGGAACTCGTAGTATTCGCGGGTCGCGGCGTCGTCGCCTTCCTGCTCCAGGAAAGCGCCATACGCTTCGATTTCGGCCGACCCGGAAAACGCCATCACGGACAGCTGATAGGCGTTGCGCGCATCGTCCGTACGCCCCAGATTTTCAGACAGCAGCGCAGCGTGCAGGGGATAAAATCCGCGATACTCGTCACCCGGTGTCGAACGCAGTTTTTCAAGCGCCGCCGCCTCGCCATCCGCGCCGGCGATCGCCCAGACCTCGATAATGTTGGCGGCGGGTTTCGGAAAGCCGGAGGTTCTCGCGGCGTCAATGAAGCGTTTCGCTTCACCGTAGCGCTCATATCTGATGGCGCGGGCGGCGAGCACGGCTTTCGCGAGGCCGCCGTCACCGGCATGCTCATCTTTCGCAAGCGGCCCCGCTAGCGCCAGCGCCTGGTCGTAGTCGCCGGCGGCGAGGTGAAAATAAAATGCGTTACGGCGGATTTCCGGCGAGCCCGGCGCCTTTTGCTGCGCCTCGGAAAACGCGCCGGCCGCGGCCTCAACGTCGTTATTGCTCGCTGCAAGCCGCGCCGAGAGATAGTCGCCGACGACATTGTCCGGCGGCGGCGGCGTGACGCATGCAGACAATCCGGCGCACAACGCCGCAATCGAAATTAATTCATGGATACGCAAAACAGATGCTTCCTTACATATTCGGATAGTTCGGGCCCCCGCCGCCTTCCGGCGTCGTCCAGTTGATATTCTGCGATGGATCCTTGATGTCGCATGTTTTGCAATGGACACAGTTCTGGGCGTTGATCTGAAACTTTGGATCTCCGCCGCCTTCCTCCGTAACCACTTCGTAAACGCCGGCCGGACAATAGCGCTGCGCCGGCTCCGCATAGACAGGCAGATTAACGCTGATGGGGATTGAGGGATCATTAAGTTTCAAATGCGCCGGCTGATCTTCCTCGTGATTAGTGGCTGAAAAAGCGACATTTGTAAGTCGGTCAAAGGTGATCGTTCCATCTGGCTTCGGATAGTCGATCGGCGCGTGTTTGTCGGCGGGCTCGGTCGCTTCCGCATCGGTCTTGCCATGACCGAGCGTCCCGAAAAACGAAAGCCCCGCAATCGTGTTGGTCCATAAATCAAGACCGGACAAGGCGACGCCGCCGAGGAGCGTTCCGAACCGAGTCCATAAGGGTTTGACATTCCTCGCCTTTTTTAGTTCCGCGCGAACATCCGAACTGTCATAGGCGGTCTGATACGCATCAAGCGCATCGCCGGCGCGGCCCGCCGCGATCGCCTCGAACGCCGCCTCCGCAGCCATGACGCCGGTCAGCATCGCATTATGATTGCCCTTGATGCGCGGCACATTGACGAAACCGGCCGCGCAGCCGATCAGCGCGCCGCCCGGAAAGACGAGTTTCGGCACGGATTGAAAGCCGCCTTCGGTGATCGCCCGGCTGCCATAGGCGATGCGCTTGCCGCCCTCCAACAAGGCCGCAATTTCCGGATGGGTCTTGAATTTCTGAAACTCTCCATACGGATAAAGGTAAGGGTTTTTGTAATTGAGATGGACAACAAAGCCGAGCGCCACCGTGCCGTCGGCGTAATGATAACAGAACGATCCGCCGCCCGTATCGTTTTTGAGCGGCCAGCCGAATGTATGCTGTACATGGCCGGGGCGGGATTTTTCCGGTGCGACTTCCCACAATTCCTTAAGGCCGATGCCAAATTTCTGCGGCTCTGAATCTGAGTCGAGATTGAATCTTTCGATCAACTGCTTCGACAGAGACCCGCGCACGCCCTCCGCAAACAGAACATATTTGCCGAGAAGCTCCATGCCAGGTTCGTAGGACGACTTCTTGTCGCCGTCCTTGCCGTAACCCATTTCGCCGACGACAACGCCCCGCACGGAGCCGTCCGCATGCGTAAGATATTGCGACGCCGCCATGCCGGGATAAATGTCGACGCCCATCCCTTCAGCGATTTCTGCGAGCCAGCGGCAGACATTGCCCATGGAGACGATGTAACAGCCATGGTTCTTGACCATGGGCGGCATGGCGAAAACGGGAAGCGGCACAGAGCCCGACGCGCCCATGATCTTGAAACTTTCCGACGTCACTGGCGTGTCGACGGGCGCGCCGGGGCGCTCTCGCCAGTCTGGCAGGAGGCGGTCGAGGCCAGCGGGATCGAGGACGGCGCCAGAGAGAATATGGGCGCCGACCTCCGAGCCCTTTTCGACCACAACGACATTGACGTCGCCGCCCTTTTCGTCCGCGAGCTGCTTCAACCGGATCGCCGCAGCGAGACCCGCCGGGCCCGCGCCAACGATTACCACATCGAATTCCATGGATTCCCGTTCGGGGGGGCTGTCATCCATCAGTCTTTTCTTTCTTTATTATGCGGTCAGATTTCGGCCGGTTGTGCCAAATATCGCTGTAAAAGGCCATGAGCGCGGCGCCGCAGGAAGGCCGTCCGCCATCGGAGACCCATGTCGCTGTTCTTTACCGTTTCTTGCCTGGGCGCCGTCGCCGCGCTGCTCGTCGCCGAACATGGCGGCCGACGCGCGCTCAAATGGCTCGCCAAGCCGGCGGCGTCGGCGGCGTTCATCGCCCTCGCCCTTAGTGAAGGCGCCCTTGAAAGCGGCGCCTTCGGCGGCCTTATGCTGGCCGGACTGATCGCGTGCGCCGCCGGCGATGTCCTGCTGATCCCGCGTGGCGGACGCTGGTTTCTGGCCGGCATGGGCGCCTTCGCCCTCGGCCACGCGGCCTACACTGCCGCCTTTCTGACCCAGTCACCGCAAGCCAAGCCTCTAGTCTACGCCGCTGCGGTGGCGATGGTAATTGTTGGCGGCGCCGTCATACGCGCGCTTTGGGGAAAACTCGGGACCATGCGGGCGCCGGTCGTCCTCTACATCGCCATCATCTCGGTAATGGTCGCCGCGAGCGTTTCGGCAAGCTCGCCAGCGTCGAGCACAACGCTCGGCGCATACAATTGGCCGCTCATCGCCGGCGCGGTCGGGTTCGCCGCTTCCGATATCGCCGTCGCGCGGGATCAATTCCTCAAGCGGGAATTCGTCAACAGGCTTTGGGGCCTGCCGCTCTATTACGCTGCACAACTGGTGCTGGCCGCTTCAGTTTAAACGGGCGATGCTGTTATGCTGTTAGCCATGGATAGCTCCGAACGGGATGCGGCAAGGGCGTTGCTCCGCTGGTATGCGGACATGGGCGTCGATGAGGCGACCGCGAATAACCCGGCCGATTACTATTCGTGGACCCGATCGAAAGCAGCGCTCGCTCCGGCTCCGTCGCCCATGCGAGCGGAAACTGCGCCGCGGGTATTCCGGCCGGATCCAAACGCCAACGCGATTTCCGCGGACGAAGCCATCAGCGCGGCGGAAAAAGCCGCACGCGCCTGCAACAGTTTTGAAGAGCTCGAAGCCGCCGTCGCCGCTTTTGAAGGGTGTCCCCTGAAAGCGGGCGCAACAAAAACCGTCTTTGCCGACGGGGTCGCCGGCGCCGATCTTCTCGTCATCGGCGAAGCGCCGGGGCGTGATGAAGACCGCATCGGCAAGCCTTTTGTCGGCCGCGCCGGTCAGCTACTCGACCGCATGCTCGCCGCCATCGACCGCTCGCGGGAAACGAATGTCCTGATTTCGAACGTCATTTATTGGCGCCCGCCCGGCAACCGGACGCCAACGCCGATGGAAACCGCCACCTGCCGGCCGTTTGTCGACCGGTTGATTGAGTTGACCAAGCCCAAGGCCATCGCGCTGGCCGGCGGGGCGCCTTTGCAGGCCATGCTTGGGGTCACCGGCATCATGCGGGCGCGGGGGCGCTGGCGCGAGCTTGAGACGCCGTCAGGCGCGCGCTTTGCAGCGTTGCCCATGTTCCACCCGGCGTTCCTGCTGCGGCAGCCTGCCAACAAAAGGCTCGCCTGGGCGGATTTGCAGGCGTTGGCGGCGCGATTAAGAGAAGGTTAACCGAATTTAATACACTCTTATTCACCTTCTTTGGTGAAGATGGGTTTGCCGATTTTTTTGGAAGTCAACGCGCCGCAGGCGCGGCGGCGCAGGTTTCCGGCGGCGTTTTGGAGTGAAGGCGGTTATCGGGGTTATGTTGAGGTTGTTGTTTGTTTTTGTCGCCGGCGTTCTGGCGGTATCGGGCGCGGCGCTGGCGCAGTCGCCGCTTGCGGTCCTGACCGAAGAGGACGCAGCGCTCTATCACGAAATCTTCGACCTTCAGGAACAGGGGAGATGGCACGCGGCGGACGCCAAGATCGCCGTCGTCAGCGACGATATCCTGATGGGATATGTGCAATATCAGCGCTACATGCACCCAACCGCCTATCGGTCGAAATATCGCGAGCTTAAACGCTGGATGGCGTATTACGCCGATCATCCGGAGGCGGATAAAATATACAGCCTGGCGAGAAAACGCCGTCCCTCCGGCGCCGGCTACCCGACAAGACCGACGCCGCGCAAATGGCGCGAGCCGGCAGACAAGGAACTGCATCCGGCGCTTCAAGCCGAATATGCAAGCACTGGCGCATCCCGTCTCAAAAGGATTGAAGGGCGCGTTCGATACCTCTCGAACAAGAACCGCGCGCTCGGCGCATTGAAAGAGATCGATCGGCACCTGAAACGCCGCGTCATTACCGAACGCCAGTACGACCGAATGCGGTCATGGATCGCTGCGAGCCTTTACTATCAAGGCTATATCAAGACGGCGAAAGAGATTTCTGTCTCGGCGTCCCGCAATGGCGATACCGGCGTTCTCGCCTACTGGATTGCAGGCCTGATCGCTTATCGTGAAGGCGACATCGCGGCGGCTTACGATTATTTTTCGGCGATGGCCGCTGTTCCGTATCAGGAAGATTCACTGCGCGCCGCAGCGGGCTTCTGGGCCGCACGCACGGCGCTGGCGGCCGGCGAACCCGCCGGCGTTACGCCCAATCTGGAAATCGCCGCCGAGTACCCTTTTCAATTTTACGGGCAATTGGCCCTCGCGCAGCTTGGCCGGAAATATGATTATGATTGGGCGGCGCCCATGGTGACGGCGGACGGGCTCGCCGCGCTGGTCGATATTCAGCCGCGGGTCAGACGCGCCATTGCGCTGGTCGAAGCGGGGCGCAAGGCCGACGCCGATCTTGAACTTCGCTGGGCCAACGGATCGATCCCGCCGGAACGGGACTATGACCTGCTCGCCGTCGCACTGGGTCTCAACCTGCCGGCGGCCGCCATCGACATCGCACTCGCAGGCGACGCGCCCTATCTACAGGCCGGCCTCTTTCCAATCCCCGAATATGCGCCTGAAGACGGCTTCAAGATCGATCGCGCGCTTCTTTACGCGTTGATGCGCCAGGAATCGAAATTCAAAACCGAAGCCACAAGCCGCGTCGGCGCACGGGGCTTGATGCAGCTAATGCCGCGAACTGCGAGCTACATCGCCCGCGATCGGTCATTGCGCTATCGCGGCGCCAAAGGCCGCGATCGGCTATACGAACCGGGCTACAATCTTCGCCTCGGCCAGTCTTATGTGAGTTATCTGATCGACAAGTCAGCGCAAGGCGATCTTTTCAAACTTGCAGCCGCCTACAATGGCGGGCCCGGCAATTTGCGCCGCTGGTCGAAAAAGATGGAAATCGAAGATCCGTTGCTCTTTATCGAGAGCATTCCAAACCGGGAAAGCCGCGACTTCGTCGAGCACGTCCTGACCAATTTCTGGGTCTATCGCGCGCGCCTTGGCCAACCGGCCCCGTCCCGCGACCGCGTCGCCGCTGGCGATCTGCCGCTCTATGAAGCGCTCGATCAGATTGCAGGGCAGTAACGCGGATAGCTGAACGCTGCGACGCTTATTCAGCGGCGGCGGCTTCCGGCATGCGTTCAAAACGCATATTCATGCTCGGTACGTCAATGCGAACGACAGATCGCTCTTCCTTCGATACGTAGACGATATTCTCCGGCGTCGCGTTTTTGAAATGAACGATTATGGCGTCATATTCGCCCGCAGGGACGACGACGGTTTCCTCGCCGTCGACGGTGACGTCGATATCTTCGAGTCTCGCACTCAGGGTCGAGAACCATTTTAAGGGATATACGTCGCCCTGTTTTAGGGGCAACGCCGCGACCAGTCCGAACATGGACGCCCGCGCGACGACGCCGTCCGGTATAGCCAATTCAAAAGGCGTCATTGTCTTTTCGATGGCGCCCGGTTGTTTGGTGCGGTACTCGCCGCTCACCGAACCTTCTGTGAAGCGCAAATCAGCATCCAATATATTGCCCGAAAAATCCGCGTCGACGATGATGCGTGACGGCTGAAAACTTTCGCCGTCAAGCACGAATGTGCCCGTTTCCTTTATGTCGGGCTGCATCGCTGTCGCCTCGTCGATAATATAGGCGCCGTCCTGAAACCGCGTGTCGTAAACCATCTGGCCTCTGACTATTTCATCCTGAACTAGTTGGAACGTCGCCTCGCCCACTGGCGCCGCGCTCTTGTCAAACGGCGCTGCGGCCGCAACTCCAAAATAGGCCGCCACAAAAAATCCTGCGGAAGAAAATCGTCGTATCATGATAATTGCGCCCCTCATGCTTCTTCATCACCATGTAGAGATATCGATAGGGGCGCAATTCTCCATTCGATGAAACGACATCGAACCGCGGCGGACGACAACCGGATGTCGGTAAAGCATAAAGACGGGCCGCCACGTGGTGTTGGCGGCCTGCTTAAGTTCATACGAACCTATTGAATTTCAAGCGCCGCTCGAAGCGGTACGGCGTGGGAAAGATTGTAGAAATTCGGCGAGGTTTGCATCACCGCCTGATGAATCTCTTCGAACTGTTCCGCCGTCCCGTCGCCTTTGACGCGCACCGTGTATTCAAGGCTTTCATATCCCGGCGCGACCGCGTCATCGAGACCGAGGAAGCAGCGCAGGTCGATATCGCCCGTCACGTCGATCTCGAGGTTTTCAAGCTCGATGCCGTTGAGGGAACACAAAGCAACGTAGCCCACCATCATGCAGGAATTAAGCGCCGCCAGCAGGTGTTCCTGCGGATTGGCGAAGCGGTTACCGCCGCCGAGTTCTGCAGGCTCATCAATATCGATGGTGAATTCGCGTTTGGATTCTTTCCCGCCGATAAAAAAGGACGATACCGTCGACCGGTTATGGGTGCGGCCCCGCCATGCGCTCGAAACCTTCCATTTGGTTTCGCCGGCAGACGCATCCGCCTTGACGCCGTCAATAAGCGCCGCGACGTCTTCCATATTCAGCCCGTTGATGACGGTCTTTTGTGTTTTGTCCAACATGTGTTTTCTCCTTTTTCGAATGATGTTGAGTGAGAGTCAGCAGAAAGCCGGCGCCGTCGCGGCGATTTTTGCGGCGCCATCCGGCGATACGCGCTCAAGCGTAGCGGCGACCTGCGGATGCGTGAGTCCAGTGCCCAAATAGGTCCAGCGCATGGCCTGGTGCTGAACGCAAAGGAATTCATCGCGTTCATTGGCGCTCAGAACGCGGTCCGTTGCCCGTTCAAAAGCAGCGCAATCAAATTCGGCTTGCTGTTTAAGGCCGCCGTCCAGAAAACCGCCGATTTCGAGATATTCGTCTATCGCCGAGCGGCGCTGATAGGCGCTCAGCGGCTCCGCCATCGCCTCTATCATCAGCGTATCAAGTTGGGCGTGCTGCATTTCTTCCATCCAGTGATGTTTGAGCAGGCTCTTGAACTGTGGATCGAGCGCAGCGTTGTCGCGAATGCTTTCCGTATAGTGTTGCTGCGTCATCCATTCGATACCGAGGATGGCGAAGGCGACGGCGAGAGGATCGTGTTTCAGGACGGCCTCCGCGATCGCTTCGGGCGGTCCGATCACGTCGCAATCAGTCCCGAATCCGGCAATGAACTCCTCGCGGAATCGCTTGAAGAGATGAATGTGTTTCGCTTCTTCCGCAGCGAATTGTAAAAGCGCGCGGGTGCGGTAATCGTCGCCGTCTTTCAAATGCGCGTCTGCGTGATCCAAAACGAAGGGCAGGATGAATTCTTCGACCAGGCCGAACGTATAAAGATAGCCATGGCCGCGGATCTGGTTCAGGACCAGCTTTTCGCGACGCGACAAAAAGCCAAGCGCCTCGACCCGGGCGAGTGATTCAGGAAGAAAGGGTTTGGAAAAATCGAGCGTTTTGTCGCCGCCGATCAGGTCTTCGACGCGCCAGGCGATCTGTTCGGATCGAGCAAGCGCGTCTTTGTAGTTGAATAGAGCCGTCACTTTTTTCTCCTTTTCAGTAGTGGCGCGAACAAGCGTCACGAATTGAAATCAGCGCTGAAACTGGCGCCGCGTCGTTTTCACAACCGTGGTAAAGACCGTTGAAAGCGCCCCTTACCGCCGTGGAAAACGCCTGGATTCGCCTGAGCGGCCGGCGAATCCAGGCCAAACGCTGTTAGATGATCGGCGCAACGGCGACGAAAACGCCGGTCGCGAACACCGCAGCAACGAACAGCACCGCAAGACCTTCGATGAGATGGGACACGGGGGTTTCTCCTTTTCCTATGCGGCCTTATTCGCCGCGTTCTCGTAATGGCGTCGTTATCGTGCGCTTGCGTGGTTCTGATCGTTGAAACGCCCATCGAAATGAACGGCCTTTCGTGGTATTCGCCGTCGTAAACTGATATTTCTCAGCGGATGGGTAGCGACAGTCTTCAGATTAGATTGCTAGGCGAGATGACCGTTGCGAAAGACGGCGAATTGCGCGCGCTGCCGCAATCAAAGAAAACCCGTGCGCTGCTCGCCTACCTTACGTTGTGCGACGGTCCGCACCGGCGCGAAACGCTTTGCGACCTCTTATGGGAATTGCCCGATGATCCTCGTGGCTCTCTGCGCTGGAGTCTCAGCAAGTTACGGCGCATCGTTAATGACGAAGGCGCCGAACGCATAAACGCGGACCGCAATAGCGTCGCATTTGTAAAAGACGACGTCGAAGTTGATTTTTTGTCGATACGACATCACGCGTCGAATTTTTCGGCAATTGCGACGCCTGCGCTCGAAGGCTACGAGAACGCCTTACGGGGCGGGCTATTGAACGATCTCTCGATTGACCGTCAGGATGCGTTCGAAACCTGGCGCCTCGCCGAGATTGAGCAGGCGCGGCGCCTTCACGTCACTGTTCTCGACGAGTTGGAAAATAGGCATCGTGACAATCCGAGCGTCGCAGCAGATATCCTGACCGCACGCGTCGCAATTGACCCTTACAATATCGAGGCGCACAAACGTCTCGTCGCAGCGCTTATCCAAGCAGGCCGCGCCAGCGAGGCGGACCGTCAACATGTTCTCAGTTGCAGGATATTGGACGGCGTCGACGGTTTCGCCCCGTCAATGCTGGACGCCGGCGCGTCGCCGCGCGCCGCCGCGCCGGAAACGGCGCCCCAAACCAAACAGGCCGTCTCGCAGCCTTTGAAGCCGCAGACCATCCGCTTCTGCAAATCCATGGACGGCGCGCAGATCGCCTACGCCACTGTCGGAGAAGGCCCGCCGCTCGTTAAAACCGCGAATTGGCTCAACCATCTCGAATTCGATTGGGAAAGCCCGGTCTGGACCCATGTATTCAGGGCTCTAATGGAAGAGAATCGTCTGGTCCGTTATGACGCGCGCGGTAATGGCCTTTCGGACTGGCAGGTTTCAGACTTCTCACTTGAACGCCAGGTTGAGGATCTGGAGGCCGTCGTCGATGCGGCTGGTTTGGAGCGATTTTCTTTGATCGGCGTTTCGCAGGGATGTGCTATCGGCATTGAATTCGCCGCACGACATCCCGAAAAGGTCGACAAGCTCGTAATTTATGGCGGCTACGCCCGTGGATGGAAAAAAAGAAAATCCGACGAACTGCGAAAAAATACAGAAGCGATGATCACGCTCATGCGCAATGGCTGGGGTCAGGACAATCCTGCGTTCCGTCAGATGTTCGCTTCTCTGTTTATGCCGGACGCGCCGCCAGAGCATCACACATGGTTTAATGAATTGCAGCGAATGACCACATCGCCCGAGAACGCCGCCGCATTGCTGCAGGCGCTAGGCGATGTCGATGTCGCCGCCAGTTTGGAGAAAGTGCAGGCGCCCACGCTCGTTGTACATGCGGCAGGAGACCTGCGGTCGCCTTTTCAGGAAGGCAAGGATATAGCAGCGGGCATTCCAGACGCGCGATTCGTCACGCTGGACACAAATAATCATCTTATTCCGGAAAATGACCCGGCCTGGCCGCAGCTTCGAGCGATCGTCGTAGATTTTCTACAAAGCTGATTTTTGTCGCCAGCGCGGCCAGCTTTTGCGAGCCGGTCGCCGCAAATTGCCCGCCTTACTCCAGCGCCATGACGCCCATGATGGCGGGACCAAGGATAACGGCGAAGAGAACCGGCAGGAAAAAGCCGATCATCGGCACGGTGAGTTTCGGCGGCAGGGCGGCGGCCTTGCGTTCAGCCTCCTGCATGCGCATCTCGCGGCTTTCATTGGCCATGACGCGCAAGGACTGGCCGAGCGGCGTGCCGTATTTTTCCGACTGGATGAGCGCCGTCGTCACGCCTTTCACCTGATCGAGCCCTGTCCGTTCGGTGAGGTTGATATAGGCCTGCTTGCGCTCCTGAAGATAAGAGAGTTCAGCCGTCGTCAAACCAAGCTCTTCCGCAAGCTCGGCGCAGTTCGGACCGATTTCTTCGGCGACTTTCTGAAACGCCGCTTCGATCGACATGCCTGACTCGACACAGATCAGGAGAAGATCAAGCGCGTCCGGCCAGGCTAGGGTGATTTTGCTCTGCCGCTTCTTGACGGCGTTCGAAATATAGATGTTTGGCAGGTAAAAACCGGCGAAGAAGCCGGCAAGCGTTGCAAGCAACCGGCCGAAACTGTCGAGCTCCACCCCTTCAATGACGTAGACGTAAATGCCGACGAACAGGGCCGCGACAAACGGCATCGCGATCCGCGCCGTCATGAACACGAACACGGGTCCCTGACCGCGAAAACCGGCCATCATTAATTTCTTGCGCGCCGACTCTGCGTCAAAGAGTTCAAGCAGTTTCAAGTTTTCAACCAGCTCTTTGACAACGCCTTCATTGGCGGTCGTACGCAGACGGCCGCTCGCTTTGCGAGCTATGGCGTCGCGCTGTTTCTGACGCAACGCTTCGCGGTGCGTCGTTACAGCCTTCATGCGTTCGGCAAGCTTGTCCTTGACGAGGAACGGCTCCAGCACCGTATAGATCGTCCCGATCGCGGCAAGCGATACGAGCACGGCGATCTGAAACGTGCGATCCGTAACGGCGTTGATAAGAGCGTCCATGTAAGCGTTCCTAGACCTTGATCTGGACCATTTTCTTCATGACAAGGACGCCGGTCAGCATCCACACGCCGGCACCGATCAGAATGAAGTTTCCTGTTTTTGTGGCGAAGAGCGGCGTTAAGTAATCGGGTGACGCGAGCTTCACAGCGCCCATGACAAGAAACGGCAGCGCGCCGATAATCATCGCGGAAGCCTTCGCCTCAGCCGACAGCGCTTTGATCTTGCCTTCCATCAACTTGCGCGATCGCAACACATTGGCGAGGTTGCCGAGCGCTTCGGCGAGGTTACCGCCGGTTTTCTGTTGGATCATGAGAACGATGCCGAAGAAGTTCACTTCCTGCAGCGGCATCCGCTCATACATCCGCGCCAGCGATTGCTCCATCGTCATGCCGATGCGAATGCCCTCGGTCAGCTGGTGAAACTCATCGCAAACAGGCTTCGGCGACTCGCGCGCAATAATTTTCAGACACTCATTAACCGGCAAACCGGATTTGACGCCGCGCACAATGACATCGATGGCGTTGGAAAATTCATTGAGGAATTTCTTTTTACGACGCTTCACCAGGAAGTTGACGATCCAGCGTGGAAAGCCAAGACCGCCGACGACAAAAAGGAGACCGGTGATCCAGAGCTGCTGTCCTGAGATCAGACCAACAAGGCCGAACATGAACGCGGCGATAATGGATCCGATGTAGAAATGTTTCGGCTTTGCGGAAAGGCCGGCCTGCTCCAATTGCTGAGCGAGCGATACGCGCTTTTTCTTCTTCAGATTTTTTGTCTGGCTATCGAGGTGCTCCAGCGTCTCTGTCAGCTTTTTCCGGCGCTCTTTGTTTTGCGCCTCGTTCGCCGCCGCCGCCGCGCCCGACGCGCGTGCAAGACCGCGACCGGCATTCAGCGAATCCATGCGTTTCTTTGTCTTGTCTTTCTGGGTCGGCGCCAGCAACACAAAGGCGAGCGCGCCGAAACAGACAAGGCCGAGGCCGGCGATAATAAGAATTTGCTGGTCCATAATTCCTAGTCCGCGGCGGCGTCCAGTGCGGTCGCAAGTTCCGAATCGCGGCCGTAGTAACGCGCGCGGTCCCAGAAGGCCGGACGCGCAATACCTGTCGATTTGTGTCGGCCGACAATGCCGCCGTTTTCATCTTCCCCATCCATATCGTAGATGAAGAGATCCTGCGTGATGATCGTATCGCCTTCCGTACCGAGTACTTCAGTAACGTGAGTGATGCGACGCGAGCCGTCGCGCAGGCGCGCAGCCTGAATGATAACGTCGATAGACCCGACAATCATCTCACGGATGGTTCGCGACGGCAGGTTGTAGCCGCCCATGGTGATCATGGACTCAACCCGCTGCAGCGCTTCACGCGGGCTGTTGGCGTGCAACGTGCCCATGGAGCCGTCGTGACCAGTGTTCATGGCCTGCAGGAGGTCGAACGCCTCGGGGCCCCGCACCTCGCCGACGATGATGCGTTCAGGACGCATCCGCAGGCAGTTCTTGACGAGATCGCGCATCGTCACTTCGCCTTGCCCTTCAAGATTGGGCGGGCGCGTTTCAAGACGCACAACGTGAGGCTGCTGCAGCTGAAGTTCGGCCGCGTCTTCGCAGGTGATGACCCGTTCATCATGCTCGATGAAACCGGTCATACAGTTGAGAAGCGTCGTTTTACCGGAGCCCGTACCGCCGGAGATCAGCGTGTTGATTCGGCAGGCGCCGACGATTTCAAGCACCTTAGCGCCTTCCGGCGAGATCGAGCCGAAATTCTGCAGGTCCGACATCGTAAGTTTGTCTTTCTTAAACTTACGAATGGTGAGCGCGGCGCCGTCAATGGCGAGCGGCGGCGCGATAACGTTGACGCGAGAGCCGTCGGGCAGACGCGCGTCGCATATGGGACTGGCTTCATCGACGCGGCGGCCGACCTGGCTGACGATCCGTTGACAGATGTTCATCAGCTGCGAATTGTCACGGAAACGAACATTCGTCAGCTGGATCTTGCCGCCGACCTCGATAAAGACGCGGCTTGATCCGTTGACCATGATATCAGCGATGTCGTCGCGCGCGAGCAGCGGCTCAAGCGGCCCGTAACCAAGGACATCGTTGCAAATGTCCTGGAGCAGCGCCTCCTGCTCGGCGATCGACATCTGAACGTTCTTGATCGAGATGATCTCATTGACGATGTCGCGAATTTCTTCCGCCGCTGACTCCGTGTCGAGTTGCGCCAGTTGCGACAGGTCGATCGTATCGATCAGCGCATTGAAGATCGTTGTTTTGGTTTGAAAATACTCGTCCGAGCGGCCGCCGATTTCCACCGGCTGCGCGTTGGGGCCGTCATTCGCAGCCGGCGAAGCGACGCGCGGCGGCGCCGGCGCCGGTGCTTTTGACTTTTGCTTCGGGGCGGGTTTCGGCGCGGGTTTTTTTGCCGCCTTTGCTTCTTTGGCCGCAGGCTTTGGCGCCGCGACCGGCTTCTTCGCCGGCGCTGCGGCCGGCGGCGCGGAAGCGTCAACGGGAGCAGTTCTGCGTCCAAACATATGCGCCGCCTACCCTTTCTTTTTAAACAGCCCGGAAAGGCTGAATTTAGGTCTGGCGATGTTGGCGTCGTTGCGTCCGATCAGCTGTGCGGCGAGATCGCGGAAGCCGACCGCCGCCTTGGATTTCGGGCTGATTTCGACAATCGGCGCAGCATTGGTTGCGGCCGCGCCAAAAATTTGCGGCTCCCAGGCGAAGACCTGCTTCGGCTCGAGACCGACATGTTCTGCAAACTGTTCCGGACGAACCGCCGAAAGTTTCGAATCAAACTGATTGATAATGAGCGTCGGCGGCGCGTCGTTGGGCCGCGCAGCGCTTAAGATATCTACGAGCTGTTTCGTGTTTCGGAACGCAGCAAGGTCCGGCGTCGCCGTGATGACGATTTCATCCGCCGTCGTCAGGAGGCGTTTGGACCAGCTGCACCAGATATGCGGTACATCAACCACAACCGTGGGCGCGGAACTGCGCACGACGTCGATAACGGTCTCATAGGCCTGATCATCAACTTCATAATCGCGATCAAGCACGCTCGGCGCCGTAAAGAGGCTTAAGTGCTCCGTATGCTTTTGCAGCAGACGGTCAAGCAGGACATCGTCAAGACGTTCCGGCGAACTCAAGGCTTCATAGAGACCGGCGGAGGCTTCCTGATCAAAATCGAGCGACGCCGTGCCGAAAGGCAGGTCGAGATCCAGCAATACCGTATCAGACCGATAGTCTTCCGCCGCGCACCAGGCGACATTGTGGGCAAGCGTAGACGATCCGACGCCGCCGCGGGCGCCGACAAAAGCGAGCGTGCGGCCAATCGGCGGCGCCGCAGGATCGACATAAAGGTCTGCAATCGCCTTGATGATCTGCAACGGAGACTGCGGGCGCACGATATATTCACTGATGCCCTGGCGGATCAGTTCGCGGTACAGGATGATGTCATTCACCTGTCCGATAATCACGACCTTGGTCGACGGATCGCAAACCTCGGCAAGCTCGCCAAGTTGCGCAAAGATCTCCGCGCCGCTGGCCAGCGTTTCGAGAATGATAAGGTTAGGCGTCGCAATCGTCTGGAATTGATCGATTGCTTTGGCGACGCCGCCCATATGCATGGTCAGGTGCGCTTTAGAGATACGCCGGTCGACTGAGGCCTTTTCAATCAGCGCCGTCGTCGCCGGAGATTCACAGAAAGCGTGAATGGAAATCCGCGGCACCGGACGGTGATCGACTTCCGTGTCGCCGAGATCGGTAATCTCACCGCCAAAGTCGCCGGTGTCGATGGCGCCGCCGCTGGCGGCGACAAGAGCGCCGCCCGCTTCAGCATCCCCCGCAGGCGAAGCGGTCAACGGCTCTTCGACATCGTCTTCCTCTTCCGGGACGACGTCTTCCGTCGTCTCCGCTTCGAAATCGTCCATGGCGAAATTGTCAGCGTCGTCGTCGAGCGCCGCCAGTTCTTCATCCGTAAAATCTTCGCCGGTTAATTCGTCATCGGAGAATGACGCATCGATATCGTCTTCGAATTCACCGTCGGCGTCGAGAAAATCTTCATCGTCAAAGTCTTCTTCGCCCAGCGCGGCCAACTCTTCATCCGTAAGTTCTTCGTCGAGCCAGGCTTCATCGTCTTCGAGCGCATCCTCAACAGGCGTCAGTTCCTGCGCGCCTCCGCCGACTGGTCCCCCGTCGGCGCCAAGGCTCGCCGCGCCTTCCGCGACGCCTTCTTCATCATCATGATGAAGCGTCTTTTCCGCAGCGTTTTTCATTCTTGTCTCCTCGCCCCCTACTTTGGCGCAGTTTCGTTATTAGTCAGCAACCTCAGCTTCGATATTCTCGGTAGCCGAAGATGTCGTTTCGCCGGTGCGATACGAGTCTATCGCGCGCGCCGTCGACATCGCGTCGCGCGGCGAAATAGCGGCCGGCGCGATAAGGTCGTGCGGATCAGACACCATCGCAGCAATATTGTTTTGCGTCGCGCATCCATAGTTGGGTGAGCGCAAATTTCGATAGTCGCGCGCGCGAACGCCGCTCCAGACGCCGCACTCGCTCGCCGTCGCCACATACCGGGTATAAGACACGATAAGCTGATCGCCGGCGTCGCCGCCGGTGCGATATGTCGCGCCGGAAAGCGCCTCCCAGGAGACGCCCGCATCATTGAGCGCCTGACGAATGTCCGCCGACGCCTCATGTCCGTCAGCATCTGCATACCCGGACGGCGCCGTGATCGTCAGCGGTCCATGGCCATTGACAAGATAAGCGTTGGCGAATGCGCGCAGACGCGACTTGTCGCGATCGGAAAGATCCGTCGTCGTCGCATCGGCGTCTATGGTCAAGGTTACGACTTGACTGTCGACGGAAATCGGATGCGTCTCCGCGACTGTCATCGCATGTTCCGGGCCGTTGAACCCGGCCGCGCAACCGGCGACGCCAAGCGCCAGCACAGAGACGACCGCAATGTTTGAAAAGCGTTTGCTCATTTTATCCGATCCTCTCAATCAAGAATGAAACCCATGGGGCCTTGCAGAGAGGCCTCCTGGACGCCGGCTCCGGCCAATCCGTATCGAGCCATCATCCGGCCCATAACAAGGCTTTCAGTTTCGCTTGCCGGCGCAAAGCCCTTGTCCGGACCGACAAGGTTTGATTCATGGGTCGGTTCCACGAGATACGGCGTCACGATGATGACAAGCTCCGTTTCGCTATTTTGATATTCGCGGCTGCGGAACAACGCGCCTAGCACCGGTACATCTTTCACACCGGGGACGCCCTCGATGCTTTGACGCATGTCTTCTTGCAGCAAGCCGGCCATGACGAGGCTGCCGCCGCTCGGCAGTTCGACGGTCGTGTTGGCCCGGCGCACGGACAGGCCCGGAATAGCGAGACCCGTTGTGGTGATGAGATTGCCGTTACCGTCGACCGTTGTCGCGCCGGGTACAAAGAAGGCGTTGTCAGTCGTCACTTCGCTGACTTCTGTCTGCATTTCCAGATTGATCCGGCCCTTGCTCAGGACCACCGGCGAGAAACCGAGGCCGACGCCGAATTCCTTGAATTCAATTGAGATAACGCCGTCATCCTGACCAACAGGCACCGGAAATTCCCCGCCGGCAAGGAATCGCGCCGACTCGCCTGACAACGCCGTCAGGTTCGGTTCGGCAAGAACGCGAATCAAGCCGTTAGTTTCAAGCGCCTCCAGTTCGGCGTCGAGAAGTTCAAGATCGCCAATGCTGTTGCGAAGAGGATCTACGGGGACGTTCACGTTCGCAGTATCGCCAAATAGGCCGCCGGCGGCGAAGCCGCCTGTCGACAGCTGAAACGCCAAGTTATCAAGCTGCACCGTGCCCGATGTGGAAACGCCGAGCTGGCGTAGCATCTGGCGCTGCATTTCAACGATGCGCACTTTCAACATGACCTGATCGGGCTCGCGCACGGAGATGAGGTTCACGACCTTTTCGGGGTCTTCGATAAACCGCACCGCCAGCAAGGATGCATTGGCGACTTCCGTCGCGTTCTGTGCTGTTCCGCGCAGTACGACGGTATCGCTGATCGCTTCAATTTCGATGCGCGAATCCGGCATAATACGCGCCAGCAGATCCGAGAGCGCGTCCATATCGCGCTCAACAACGATCTCAAGGTTCAGGATCTGTCGGCCGCGGGCGTCGAAGAAGAATGCGTTGGTCTGGCCGGTTTCGAGCCCCAGCAGATAGACGCGCTTCGGCGAACGGATAACCGCGTCAACAACGCTCGGCTGCGAGACGAGCACGTCGGCGGCGGGCAGCGGCAGCTCGACGATCGCCGCCTTGTCGAGCGGCAAAATGATCGACTTGGAGACTGCACTCTGGCCGCCGGTGTCGATGTGCACTTCCTTGTTGCCGTGCTGCGCCGCAGCCGGCTCCATTGCAGCGGCCAGCGTAAACGCCAGCGCCGCGCCAAAGGCGGTCAGCGCCTGGGCGCTTTTTTTCGTAATTTTGTTGGCTGCGATTTTCATCTCGAACCCCTGACTGCCGATAACTCTCATGATCGCCCGTAGCGGATGATGTTGACGTTGGTCGTGCGCCGCCCGCTGCTGACGTCGCCCTCCGGTTTGAAGATCGAACGCAAGACGACGCTGAATGCGCCGGCGGACCGTTTTGACATAAACACCTCGGCGTCTTCCGGCGCGAGTTCGAGCGTCATGTTTGAGCCCTCGATATGCGGCGTCTCTGAATTTTCCGAGTAAAATGCGTTCACCGCGAGGACGCGTACATCCTCAAACACCATGCGCGTCGAGCCGCTGGTCGTGTGCAGCAAGTCAACGCGGTCGCCCGGCAGAATAAAACCGCCCGAGGCGGTTTCCGGCGAAACACGCAGCGTCACGGCCCGCATCCCCGGCGCCAGGATCGCAGCCATCAAGCCGGAATTACCGGCGCGAACGATCTTGGCGTTGACGATGGGCTCGCCTGTAACGATCAAAGATCGCGCAACGGCGCTCTCCAGATTTTCGCGCGCGTCCGGCGTCGCATCGGTGACAAAAGTCGGTTGAATGCCTTTCTTGGGCCATGCGATCCAGCTTGTGTCTTCGATCGCCAGTTTTTCTCCGCGTTGAATATCACGCGTCGCGATCAGTACCCGTACTGACTCTTCCTTAACCTGCTGCACGACCTGCACAGGCGTTTCATCGGGACGATTGCCCATCATCAGGAAGAATGCTCCGACGCCGGCTACTAGCGCTACGCCGAGAATAGCAATTCGTGAAACGTTCATTTTGGCCCTGCCTTACTTTACTTTTCGCGAAGCCGCTCTTTTCAGCCCTAATGCTCTGCGAAACTCCTCAAAACTACGTTAACTGATCTTATTAACCGCCAAACACCAATTGAAAGAACGGCGTTTGCGAAAAACTAAGAAGTCCGCCAGCGCCGAGCGCCACTGCGTAAGGCAGGTCTTTCGAGCGGCCGTGCAATTCAATTAACCAGGGTGCGCGCGCATATATCGGTAATACCGGCAGCGTGCGAAATGCGCCCATGACCATTGCGAGGACCAACCCGGCGATCGCCGTATACAGAAGAAACGCGCCAAGCGCGCCGACGCCGATCCATGGCGTAATGGCGGCGAGCAACTTAGCGTCGCCGCCGCCGACAATGCGCCCGGCGAACAACGCGAATCCGACCGCAAGCGCGCCGGCGCCAATAAGCAACCCTTCCAAAATGACGCTGGGTGCGGCGCCGACCGCCATGCCGGCGACCGGAAAAGCGCAAATAAGAATAATCGAGATCCAGTTCGGGATCTTGAATTCGTAAATGTCGTTCGCAGCAGCGACCAACAATGCGGCGGGAAATACGGAAATCGTCAAATACGCGAACACGAAGCCAATTCTCCTGCTGGGCTTTCAGCAAAGCTATCGGTCGCGCCTTAATTGTCCGTTAGACATAAATGAAAAAAGGAGGCCATTTGGCCTCCTTTTTCGCCTTCGGAATACCGGCTTGCCGCCGGAATTCTTATTAGCTGCTGATTTCGGTCGAAACGCTGTCAAACGTGCCCGACAGCGTCGTACCAAGCGTTCGCACCGCAGCAATGATCGCAACCGCGATCAGGGCCGCAATCAGGCCGTATTCGATCGCCGTGGCGCCGTCTTCGTCTGATTTAAAGCGCTGGATAAGAGCTTTCATTTGTCGACTCCTGCTTACTCTTCACTTGCACCGCTGAAAGAGTTTTCCCCTTCAGGTTGGCGCATCCTGGAACAGCCGCGTAAATAAAGAATGAAGGAAAAAGGGTTTTTTCTATCTGTATACAGAATTTAAGGTAAATTTACGTTTACCTAACCTGCAAGTTCGTTAAGGCGCGACATGTCGTTGACCACAAGGCCAGGATAATCGCGTTGCGCGACCCCCTCCTGGATCAGCGTCGCGACGGCGCCCGCAGCGATGCTCTCCTCTACGCCAGCAAGGTCGGCCAACTCGCGGTGTTTCGGCATTTGCGGCACTCGCCAGACGCCCAGAACATTGTCGCGTTCAATAAATTTCAACAATTGCGCGAAGACGCGTTGTTGCGGCGCGGCCTGCGCCGTCGTCGCGTTAAATCGTCGAGCGCCGAGTTCCTCAGCGAAATAGTGGGCGATGTTCCGCATCAGCGACGGCCGCTGCCCAGCGAGCGCCCGCAAAGCCTCCGCCTCAACAAAGACCAGAGACAGGTCGTCCTCGGCGGTTACGGCGAGGCGCGAAAACACGCTGTTTTCGGCGCCGCAGAACGTCAGGTCGATGGCGAAGGCGGATTTCGGCGCGAGATCATCAACGACAATCGAGCCCGTTTCCGCATCGATAACGGATACCCGCATCTGGCCGCGCGCGACGACAATAATGTCTGCGCCGTCAAACTGGCCCATGGAAAACACGGTCTGGCCGGCCGAGTATTTGCGCGCCACGGCGCTTTCCGCAACGGCTTCGACAATAGCGTCGGACAGGCCTGAAAACGGCTTAGCGGCGGCAATTGCGGAAACGACGTTGATATTATCTTCCGCGACCGGCGACGCGTCGACGTCGATCACTTCGTCCTTATCCGTTGTCGCAGGCAGAATTATCGGCGTGGCGGACATGCAGCGGCTTTCGCGTCTTTCGTCAAACGTCAATAACAACGCCCCTTTAAGAGCGGGTAAACTTCTTGCTTCAATTAAGGCGCGGACCGTTCCAATGCGATCTGCGCTTTTAACCATGCATTGACTCATACGGACTACGTTTTCGGCGAATGGATAAAGGGTTCGTCTAATGCGTAAGTTTGTATTCGCTGCAGCCGCAATCGGCGCTATGGTTTCAGGCGCGCAGGCCGGCCAGGTCTGGCTGACCATGGATTATGTTCGCCCTTACAAGCTGGAGCGGCCGGCACAGAACGTCATTATCGGCAATCCGGCGATTGCCGACGTATCAGTTCAGGACGCGTCGAATTTGCTTTTATACGGCAAGGCGCCGGGCATGACTAATATCTACGTCATGGACTCCGAGGGCGATGTCATTGAAAACATGATTGTACGTGTACGGACTAATACGGCTGATATGCTGACGGTCTACAAAGGATCGGCGCGAGCGACGTATAACTGCACGACGAATTGCGAACGAACGGTAACTGTCGGTGACGATCAGACCACGTTCAGTGAGGTCTCAACACAAGTCGCGCAGAAATTCGGTCAAGCGAAAGCCGCCGCGAATGAGAGCGAAGGCGGCGAATAACTCACCGCCGCCAAGCGCAGGAACAAAAAAACGCCGCTCACGAGCGGCGTTTTTTATTTGGGCAGCTTTTCGTGAAACTGATAAATGCGCGGTCGCTCCTGCTGACGTAGGCTGGTGCGGCACCAGGCGTCGATATCGCGCGCCGTTCGTTCATCCGACATAAAACCCTCTTTCAAGACGATATGCGCCATCAGGCGCATCACGCCGTCGCCGCTGCGGCTGGCGTTCACAGCGCACTCGTTAATCGCCGGGTGCTGCGCCAACTGGCGCGCAACGTCGTCGGGCTGAACATTGACCGCGCTGATCTGCACCGCGCCGTCGCGGCGGCCCGAGAGAACAAACGCGCGCTCGCCGGACCATTCGAGAAAGTCCATGGCTGGCGCTGGCCGTTCTTTACCGTCCGGCCCGGCGCGAAAGACTTCATTGCCGTCACGGCGCCAGTGATCGAACAAAACAAACGGTTCCGTCGGCGCGTCGCGCCACCCCATCAAACCAGATTCGGTGGAACCGTATAACTCCCGCAAGACGCCGAAGCCGGCTTTACGCATTTCGGCGCCGAGATCGGGCGCCATGGCCTCGCCAAAGGAAACCGCCATTGTGTTGTCTGGAGACGCTAAACTCTCGCGCATCATGTATCGCCACAAAGTCGGCGTCGCCACCAATACGTCGCCATAGGCGAGCGTCGCTGAGAGCTGGTCCGGCGTCATGCCGCGGGCGTCGATGGACTCGATGCCCTGCAAATTCGGCGTCAGTATCGTCAGTTCAAAACCAAGAAGACTATGCGGCGCGACAAAAGACAGGAGCCGGCGCCGACCGTAGAAAATATTCGCAGCGGCGGCGGCGTCCTGAAAGATCTCGTCAGCCGGATGCCGGCACTCCGCCTTCTCGTCGCTGCGGGCCGCCGACTTGAAAGAGAAAAACGCCAGACGTTCCCGGATGACGCCGCTGAGGGCCTGCGCCGTTTCGCTGATGGTGTTGACCGGGCGGGCGTCGAAATATGCCGCGTCGAGCCCGAAAAACGACGCCGCCCGGCGCAGGCAAACACCCCGTTCATTCTCATTGAGCTTAAGCCCTTGATCACCGAATTCCGTGTCGCCACTCCACGTTGCGATCGTCAGAAAATCGAAATGCCGGTTAAATCGCCGCGAAAGTTCGTCAGCGAAGACGGCGCCAATGACCCGCGCAATCTGATCGTCGGTAATGATAAATGATTTCACGCTGCGCCGACCTGTCGCAAATCTTCGCCCAAGGCCCTTTGATAGCACGCATCGAGACGCTTGAATATTTCGCTCGAGCGCGTGTCGCGTGATCCGCCGAGGCGCGCTGGCGCAAGACCGATCAGGCTGTTGGTCAGAAAAATCATACCGCCGTTCAAATCATCCGGCGATATAGACCGCTCAGTGATAACAATCCCTGCAGAGTCGGCGATTTCCAGCAAAACGCCGCGCACAATGCCGGGCAAGACGCCGTCCGCAACCGGCGGCGTCGCCACAACGCCATCAGGGGCGATGACGAAGATGTTCGCTGTAGCGGCGCAGGCGACATTGCCGGCCGGATTCAATAGTAGCGCATCGTCGGCGCCAGCGGCGACAGCTTCATTGTGGGCGACGATATTTTCGATATATGCCAGCGTTTTGTATTGCGCCGTCACGCCGGCGCCGGCGCGCGCGCCTTCGCTTATGGTCAGTTTGCGTTCTTTTATGTGCGCCGGCCCCGCCCGCGTCAGCGTCATGAGCGTCGTGGGTCTCGACGCATCGCGTTCCGGATAGGCAAGGCCGCGCCCGCTTGGTCCCCGCGTTATCGTAAGGCGCAAGATTGCATCTTCGTCCTGGGCGCTGTTTCGCAACGCCAGCTCGCCGATGATATCGCACAGACCGCCCGGCGGCGCGGCGTTGAGCGCCAGCCCTTTCAACCCATGCGACAGGCGTTCGAGGTGGCGATCGAGAAAAGCAGGGACGCTATTCCGGACAAGGATTGTTTCAAAGACGCCGTCGCCGAGCAGCAGCCCACGATCGTCAATGTGGATTGCCGCTGGATCTTCGCGCCACCCGCCATTGAGCCAAAATGTCACCCGCGTTTCTCCCCGTCGCACAGCGCAAGAAAGTTAGAGATCATTGCCGGCCCGTCCGGCGTCAGGACAGATTCGGGGTGAAACTGCACGCCGTGCCAGGGACGATCAATATGTGAAACGCCCATTAACGCGCCATCGGCGGTCCAGGCGGTCTTCACAAACGGCGCATCGGGCGACGGTTCCGCAATCAACGAATGATACCGCCCCGCAAGGGTCGGCGAACCGATACCGGCAAAAAGACCCTCGCCTGTATGAAAGATCCGGCTCGCTTCGCCATGCAGCGGATCGGCCGCGCGTATCGTTGCGCCGCCAAAGGCCTCCACGAGACATTGATGGCCAAGGCAGACGCCAAGAAGCGGCGTTTCCGGCGGCAACGCCGTAACAAGATCGAGGCAAAGCCCCGCGTCCGCCGGCGTTTTTGGACCCGGTGAAAGAATGACGCCGGATGGCGCGGCTGCGATGCAGTCACGCACCGTCGCCGCGTCATTGCGCACGACCTGCGTTTTGGCGCCGGCCTCGCGGGCATACCGGGCGAGATTGTGGACGAAGGAATCGTAATTATCGACGACGAGAATCACGAGCCGTCTCCCGATTGCCCCAGCGCCGACAGCGCAGCCTTCGCCTTCACCAGCGTTTCTTCATACTCAGACGACGGATCGGAGCGCAGCGTGACGCCGCCGCCGACCGGGACTGAAATGCGGCGCCGGTCCGCATCGATCATCATGGTCCTGATGGCGACGGCGAAATCGGCGCGCCCGCCATCGTCGATATACCCGATCGCGCCGCAATAAGGCCCGCGGCCCACACCCTCGATCTCGCCGATGGTGCGCATCGCTTCAACCTTTGGCGCGCCGGTAATCGATCCGCATGGAAACAGCGCCTGGAATATATCGGCGACGCCGAGCCCGGGACGCAATACGCCGCTGATGCGCGATACGAGATGATGCACCCGAGAGAGCGTCATCAACTCGCAGATCGCCTCTTCCGTCACCGAATGATCGCGGCAGATGCGCGACAGATCGTTGCGTGTCAGATCAGCGATCATGATATTTTCCGCCCGGTCTTTGGGATCGGCCAACAGCTCTGCGGCGCGCGCTTTGTCCGCCGCCTCGCCGCTTCCGCGCGGGCGCGTGCCCTTGACCGGCTCGGCGACGATCGCGCCATCGGGGCGGAGCCGGAAAAACCGTTCCGGCGAATTGGAGACAATGGCGCCCTCTTCATATTGAAAAAGCGCTGCAAAAAACGCGTCGCTCGCCGCTGCGACCTTTCGAAAGAAAGAAAACGACGACATCGGCGTTGACGCGGCGGCTGTCATTGTTTGCGCGATATTGGCCTGAAAAAAATCGCCCCTGCGGATACGCTCGATAACGTCCGAGACGACGGCCTTGTAACCGGTGCTGGAAAAATTCGACTGGAGTTCGCCGAACGCCGGCAAATCAATTGGCGGCGCAGCGCCCCTGCCGAGCTTGGCCTCAAGGCCGTCTGCGGCTTGCGTGCTTCGAGCGCTGATAAAAGCGCGGCGCACGCGCCGATCGAAGATGGCGACAGCGTCATACACACCGAACTGCGCCAGCGGCAACGCATAGGGACTTTCCGGCAGGTTGAGCGACGGTTCATTGGCTGCGAGCGCTTCATACCCGACATAGCCGACGAGCCCGGAACAGAACGGCGCGTCGGAGGCCGCATCGAGGCGGCGCGCCCGCGCAAGATCGCTCAGCCCGGCGAACCATTGTTCGGCCCGGGCCGGCTCATCCAGCCGGTAAACACGCCGCGGACCGGCGACAATCATCGACCATCCGCCCGCGCGACGATCCCCGCCGTGCAGAAGATGCGCATGGGCCTCGCCGTCCAACGGCGCGAAGGCCGCGTATGGCGCCCGCCACGGGATGTCCCGAACAATCATAATCGCTTGGTAGGGCCCGCGGCCAGACTTGAAAAGCGTTGATCGCCGTCGCGCCGGGCGCTGGCGCAGGCCTGCGAAGCGCCTTAACGCTCGTGGCCGGCCCAGCCAAGGGAGACGGAATTGACCGAGCGGCACCATGCGCCGAGCATCGCGCGAACATTCTTTGGCCTCGCGATCGCCGTGCTGATTGGTTTTATCGCCTATATCGGGCGCGGCGTCCTGATCCCGCTGGTGATCGCGGGGTTCCTGTGTTTCCTGATCTATACGCTGAAGGATAATGTTCGCCGCACGCCGTTCATCGGCCGCTTCATTCCGGACTGGCTCGGCTTTGCAATCGCCTTCGCTCTTATTGGCGCCGGCGCCGTTCTTTTTGTGGAAATTGTCCGGGCCAACGTCGAGGCGCTGCTGGACGCCTGGCCGTCTTATGAGGCGCGCCTACGCGCGATCGCCGGAGAGGCGCTCGATTGGGTGCGCACCTCCAGTTTTGTGCCGGCCGAACTCCTTGGCGGCGTTGAACAGATACAGCAATCGGCGATCGACCTCATTCGGCCCGTGCTATCCCGGGCGGCGTCCAGCCTCACGGGTCTTACATCGAACTTCCTGACCTTTATCACCATCTTTCTCTATCTGGTCTTTATGCTGATCGAACGGGGGCGAATCTTCAAAAAGATCAACCTGCTCGGCGCAAACGAAAGAGAACGACGCGTGATCAACGAAACGATCGGCGATATCGGCGCGCTCGTGCGTCAATATATTACCGTAAAAACAATCAGCAATCTCGTCACCGCAACGATCAGCTTCATCATCATGAAGATCATCGGCGTTCAATTCGCCGGCTTCTGGGCGCTCTTGATTTTTGTCCTGAACTACATTCCGATTTTCGGCGCCGCCTCAGCGATCACCCTGCCAGTGCTGCTCGCGCTGGTGCAGCCGGACGGCGGCGGCGTTCGCATGGCGTTGACGGCGCTGGTCTTCCTGATCGGGGCCGAGCAAATCATGTCGAACGGCATCGAACCGCGCCTTGTCGGCCGCACGCTGAATCTAAGCCCCCTCGTGGTTCTCTTTTCACTAAGCGTCTGGGGATCGCTCTGGGGCTTTGCCGGATTGTTACTCAGCGTGCCCATCACCGTGACGGTCATGTTGGTGCTGACCCAATTTGAATCGACGCGGCCCATCGCCATTATGCTGTCCGATGACGGTAAGATCGCGGACTTGAAGCATCCGCCGGAAACCGGCGCGGGCGCAGCGTAAGGATAGGCTATGGGTTCGCCGTTTCTCCTGGTTGTCGTAACCGCCGTCCTGACGGGGGCATTTACTATCGCGATGGCCTGGCTCGCCTATGACCTGGCGCTAAAGAAAAAAATTGAAGTGCTCTTTTCGGAAAGAACCGAAACGCTCGCGACGCTTATCAAAAGCCGCGTCACGGAAGGCGTTTCAGAAGCCGTAGAAAAACACCGCGACGACGTGGCCGCTGAAATCGAAGACCGGGTAAAAAGCGGCGTCATTACCGGCATCGAAGACGGCGTCGCCGGGTTGCGCGCCAGCCTTATCGCAAAAGCGAGCGAGCAAGCATCCAAGTCTGGCCCTGAGTTGATGGCGGATGCCTTTGATATGTGGCTAAAAAACCCGCTTCGCTGGCGGCGGTAAGATGATCGGGATCAAAGCGCGATGGCCGCGCCGCATTCCTGGAAAAGCTCGCTAACGGCATCGCCGGTCGCCCGGCCTCCTTGCCGCGACACGCCGGCGAGATCTGCCCGCCGGCAAGTCAACTGCGCGCATCAAAGTTGCGGGCGCGGCTCCTGAAAAATCAGCCCCAATCATGCATAATTGACACGATGCGCCTGCGCCATATGGCGCAGCGTCTGCGTATATGTATGATCGGCGGTACTGGGATGATATCTCAATATTGTGGAATAGCATGCGCAAACGGAAGCCTGCCATCCGCCCTGCTAAACACAAACGGGCCCAAAAACATCAATAGGTTCATCACCTCGGCGTGCGCACATTCAATGCAGTCTTTGAAGTATCGTCTTGAACAACATTATTTGAGCGAGGACGTCGGAATGCGACTTTTCAATGCGTTTGTACTTTCTATCATTGTTGCTTTCATAGCCGCCTGCGCCGTCGTGCAGAACACTTCTGACGCTAAACCGAAAAGTGCGACGGGCGCTCAAAATGGCGGACCGGAAAGTTCGACAACCAGGCCCGCTCTTAGAGCGGTTGGATCGCGAGGCTTCTTTGTTTTGGATGGTCCGTTTGCAGCCTTCGATCCGAACCACGCTTTCGTCGAGATTTGGACCCCAGACGGCGATAAGAAAGCGCCTGTTATGGTCTACGCCCACGGCGGCGCGGGTTATCACGAGGATGATCGCGCGCGCGTGGAGATGTTTCGCCGAAACGGGTTCGCCACCATTTCGTTCGACTCATACGAGATGAACGGGTTCAAAGATTGGAATTTTGTCACCCGCAAAGTCGCGAACAGCGGCAAACAGAGTATGATCTGGGGCGTTTTCAAAGGCGCCGTTGAGTATGCGTCAAAAAATGACGGTTGGGACAATCAAAACATTATTCTATATGGCGGTTCAAATGGCGGCCGTGTTGTTTTGTTTGCCGGGTCGGAAGTAGAAAACAAATATATCCGAGGCATTATCTCCGAAGCGCCAGCCGGCAGCGGATTTTCCCTTGGCGATTACAATATTCCCACGATCATTCCCTTTGGCGCCCTGGATACATGGGCGGGACAGTCAGATACGGATTTTGTCTGGAAGAGAACCTATCCGAACTCACCGGTGTCGATCGAAGATTGGGTGAATTCGCAACAAGCAAGAGGCCACCCAGTCGAGTTTATTTTCTATGAGAACGCCGGGCATTTGTTGTTTGAAGGCCCGCTTGAAAAAGTCACCGTGCGCCGAGGCGACACAATTGCATTTACGGCCTATCAAGGCGCCGCCGAGGGCGTGCTTCAGCAATACGAAAAGGATGTCATTACCTTCGTGAACGATAATCTGGAGTAGTGAACGGCACACTGCACTATTGGCTTGAAAATCAAGCGCTTAGAACGGTTGCCCATCAGGTGACTCACCCGCGTATCCCGGCCGGCAAGAAGTGGCGGGCGAAGCTCTTCAGACTATCGGCGGCGCAACCCGCAATCGCCGGTTTTGTCGCGCTGTTGCCGTAACTACTGTTTAAAACAACGCCCGAACCACATCGGCGATCGCCTGCGCCTCCTCGCCGCGTCCGGAGCCCTTTCGCCAGGCGACGCCGATGCGCCGTTCCGGCTGCGGTTTCTTAAAGGGCACAGCGACAAGGCCAGCAGTTTTCGCAAGGCCGCTCTTCACCGCCATGTCGGGCAGCAAGGTTGCGCCGAGACCGGACTTGGCCATCTGCGTGAGGGTGAAAAGGCTTGTACCGTCGAAGGAGGCGCTCGCGCCGCGATCAGCGATGGCGCAGGCGTCGATGGCGTGTTCGCGCAGGCAATGTCCATCTTCCAGCAGCAACAATTTGCAGTCGCGCAATTCTTCCTTGGACAGACTTTTTCGCGATGCAAGGTCATGCTCGCCATTGCAGGCGAACCAGAACGGATCGGCGCCGATATCGATGACCTCAACACCCGGAATGTCATAGGGAAAGGCAAGCAGCGCCGCGTCAATCAAACCCGCTGACAGCCGTTCCGCAAGGGACGCCGTTAAATCCTCCCGCAGAAACAGTTCAAGTTTGGGATACTTCTTGCGCAGGGCTTTGGCGGCTTTCGGCAACACGAAGGGCGCAATGGTCGGGATCACGCCAAGAGTGAACGCCCCTTCGAGCGGCCGACGCCCGCTTGCCGCGTCGACAAGGTCCTCTGCGCCCGCAAGAAGCGCCGGCGCCCGCGCCGCAACCTCCTCCCCCGCTGGCGTCAGCGCAAAAGACCGCGTCGACCGGTCAACCAGCTGCCGCCCAACAAGCCCTTCAAGCTCTTTCACCGCTGAGGACAATGTCGACTGCGACACTAGGCACTCATCGGCCGCCTTGGAGAAGGATTCGCGCCGGGCAAGGGTCACAAAAAACTGCAATTGGCGAAGCGTCGGCAGGGCTTTCATGCAAAACCTTTGATCGAAATATTCGATATATAAGCACGATATAATCTATTTGATAAATTATTTAAAGGGCGTATATCACCCATGTGCGGCGGATAATTCGCGCATTGTGGAATTTCAATAATCATCCGAACGAGGAGACCAACATGTTAGGTGTCGGCGACAAACTTCCCGACTTTGCCGTAACGGGCGTCAAACCCGGCTTCAACGCCCACGAAGAAGACGGCCAGTCCGCATTCGAGGAAGTCACGCAAGACAGCTTTTCCGGCAAGTGGAAAGTCATCTATTTCTATCCAAAAGATTTCACTTTTGTGTGCCCAACGGAGATCGCCGAGTTCGGGCGGCTCGCCAGAGAATTTGAAGATCGCGACGCAGTGGTTCTCGGCGGCAGCTCCGATAATGAGTTTTGTAAACTGGCCTGGCGACGCGATCACCCGGATCTCGACAAGCACCAGGCCTGGCAGTTTGCCGATACGACGGGATCGCTCATTGACGGCCTGGGCATTCGTTCGCCGGAGGGCGTTGCACTACGCGCGACATATGTTGTCGATCCGCACAATGTCATCCAGCATGTTTATGTGAACAATCTGAATGTCGGCCGCAATCCGCAGGATACGCTGCGCGTGCTCGATGCTCTGCAGACGGATGAATTGTGCCCCTGTAACAGACCGGTCGGCGGCGACACGCTCTAAGCCGATCAGTCAGTAAGGCGCGCGGGCAGGCGATTGTTCCCCCTTTTTCCTGTCCGCGCGTTTTTTTGTAAGAAAAGGACAAAAAAATGAGCATCGACGCCCTTCGCGATCAGATCCCCGACTACGCCAAAGACATTCGCCTCAACCTCGGCTCGCTGTCGACCGAAACGATTTTAAGCGACCAACAAAAATGGGGGTGCTTTCTCGCCTCAGCGCTGGCGGGCAGCAATGCAGACGTCATCAAGGCGATCGCTGCCGAAGCCGACGGCAAGCTGTCGCCGGAAGCGGCGAACGCAGCAAAGTCGGCCGCCGCCATCATGGCCATGAACAATGTTTATTACCGCAGCCTCCATCTCATGAGCGAAAAGACTTACGGCACGCTGCCGGCGAAGCTGCGCATGAACGTTTTGGGCAACCCCGGCGTCGACAAAGCCGATTTCGAACTCTGGTCAATCGCCGTTTCCGCCATCAACGGATGCGGCACGTGTCTCGATTCCCATGAGAAGGTTGTGCGCAAGGCGGGCCTCTCTACCGAGCAAGTGCAGGCGGCGATCCGCATCGGCGCCGTTGTTAACGCCGCCGCCGCTGTTCTCAACGGCGAAGCGGCGCTCTCATAGCAACCATTAAACGACTGGCCCGCGATCCCCAGCCCACAGAGCGACGCGCAAATTGCGCCAGGGGCGTTCCTCACGCGCGCCTTTCCGCGACCAGCGCCCAGGCCGCTGCTCTCAGCGGGTCGCCCATTTCCAGAACTTCCGGCTCCGCAACGGTCAGACCGGCGGCGCAGAGACGCCGCGTCGTCGCATCAATATCGGCGCGTGACCGGGCCGCGTTCACCATCGACGACATACGCGCCTCATATGCCTTCAGCTCATACTCGCCGCGGCTGATCCACGCTTCGATGTCTTCCGGCGCATAGGCGCTCAACCGCGGATACATATGAGCGAGATCCGCATAAAGACGTTGAAGGAAATCGCGCGCGGTAACTTTCGGCGCCGACTCCAGCAGTTTTTTCGCAGCCTTAACCGCCGGCGCAAAGGCGCGGTCCGCATTTTGCAAACGCTCGCGCGGAGCGCGGCCCGCCAACACGGCGAAACCGGCCTCAAAGGCATCACGCGCCCGGGGTAGGAATTCGATTTTCTGTGTCTTGAGAACGATATCGAGGTTGGCGGCGCATTCCGCCTCAATGGCGCCGCCTTTCAGGTGAATGATCGCGGCGAGGGTTCCGCCGGGCCGTATAATGCGCGCGGCCTCGTCGAATGCGGCGGCTCCGGCGTATTCGATTCCGAACTGGCTGGTCGCAATGTCATAGATCTGATCGGGCAAGGGCAGCATCGCTGCATCAGCGACAAATCCGGCGATGTCGGCGCCTTCAACGCCGTTGCGCACACTGCGAATGGCGGCGGGCGAATAATCGGCACAATGAATGGAAAGTGGTGCGCCCGCCGCGCCCGCCATTTGCGCGGCCCGCAAAGCGACGGGTCCGGCGCCACAAGCGAGATCAATCAACGATTGCCGCCCCGCGTTCAGGCGCTCCTTAAAAAACGCCGTCCAGAATTGCTCAAGCGCTTCGCCTTTGGCGCCGCCAGTGACGGGCTCGATCGCTGCTTCGGCGCCGGCCCAATAGGCGCTCCAGCTTTGGGCGTCTGTCGTGTTTTTGCGATCGGCCATGACGTCGTGACAAGCCCTATCAATCCGCGGGATGTCCTACAAGGCGCGACCGCTTGGTTTGGAGACACGGGGCTGAGCGAAAAGCCTCGGGGCGATTCTGATCCTCAAGCCGGATTAGCTTGATGATTTGTCATTGAAACGAAAACTACTTGACGCGCTCTACCCGGATTGACCTTTTTGACGATGCCGGGCGCAACTTATGCGAACCGAGCAGTCCTTTTTTGATAATGATCGGAATGCCGTCGCCAGTGGCCCTTGGAAGGCGCAAATTGTCGGTATCGCCGGTGATTTGCCGCCAAACCTGGCCGTTGTCCAATGTAATTATGTATCTACCGGCGTTGGTGAAACGCAATCCCACAAGCTTGGCGTGCAGGGCCTTTGGCGCTGATTCTTGTTCCTTACTGCGCTTTTGCGCCAGGTCCTCAGCGCCAAACGAATCGTCAGGGCTCTGAGATTCATCAGAGGCGACTTGCACAGCCGATGGGCGATCGCCGCCGGGTTCTGCGCCAGCAGACGCAATATTCTCGGCTGCGGATTCCGTCGTGTTATCAAAACAACGCAATCGCTCAATATCTTCAGCGATTGCGCGGCATTCTAAAATCTCATCCAGGTTCTCAGCGCGCGCAGCTTCACTGAAGCTGAAAACGCCCGCCAAGCATGCTCCACCTACAAGCGTCGCTTTCAATCGCATGTTCATTGCATCGCATCCCACGTGACAATCTCAACAACCAGCGAGCCCCATTCTGCACCGATTGTCAAATGGCGGGACTTGGCCTTCGAACAAGCGCTTATAAAAAAACTGCGGGCCCCGAGGGGCCCGCAGTCATCTCATTTTTATCGGCTAGAACTTTAGAACTTGATGTTCATGCCAACGAACATGAACCGGCCGATATCGTACGTACCCGGGAAGGTGTTGCCGTTACCGGTGCCGGTGCCGGCGCTGGTGAACAACGGCGGATCGCTGTCCAGCAGATTGTTCACGCCGGCGCGGAAGTTGACGCTCTCGGTGACCTGAAGATTGGCCGAGAGGTCGATATAGCTGAAGGAATCCAGGCTTGGTTCCACCGTATCGCCGCTGGCGTTGTCTACAGAGGTCAGGAAGCGCCATGTCAGGCTCACATCGACATTCGCCGGCGTCGCCCACGTGGTGAGGAGACGGTGGCGGTATGTCGGGTTGACGGCGTCCGTGCCGCCGCCTGCGAACCGGCAAGCGTTGCCGACTAAGCCAGCGCAATCAAGCGGAGCATCGCCCGGGAACGCCGTGAACTCCTTCGAAATAAGATAGGTCGAAGCATAATCGAAGGAGAGCGAACCCCATTCGCCGCCGCTAAGATCCATCCCATAGCGGGCCTGGAAGTCGATGCCAGACGTTTTGAGCGACGCGATGTTGATGTTGCGCCCTTCAAAGCCTGAGGTCGTGACGATGCCGGCCCGCAAGGTGCCGCCCGGCCCCCGTGTGATCAGATCACAGAAGGTCGGATCGCCAGTCGCGAGACAGGTGTCCAGAAGCGTCTGCGCCGGGATGCCTTCACTGATGAAGTCATCGACGGAGATGTTGAAGTAATCGGCGCTGACCGTCAGGCCCGGAACGGAACTCGGCGAGAAAAGAACGCCGGCCGTGAAGGTGTCGGAGCTTTCCGGTTGCAGGTCCGTGTTGCCGCCCACGATGGACTGCGTTTGACCGGCAAGAACGTCCGAAATCGTCCCGAACTGGGCGGCCGTAACGCCGGTGTTCATGCACTGCGCCAGGGTTGCGATCGGCGCAGCCGACGAGCAAGGATCGAAGATCTGTTCGCCAAGCGAGTTGATGCCCGCAGGCTCAAGATCCGGCAGATCCGTGTCCGTGCCCTCGAACAGTTCGATGACGTTCGGCGCACGCACGGCGCGCTGGAACTGACCGCGGAATCTAAGATCTTCCGTCGGTGCCCAGCTCAACTGGAGACCGAAGGCGTGCGTGGAGAAGGTGTTCTCTACGTTGTTGCCGGTGGCCGAGTAGTCCGAGAACCGGTACTGCCCGTTAAAGACCAGCTCTTCGAAAAGCTGCCGGCCGGTGATGATCGGAACCTGCAGTTCGTTGTAGAATTCGAGCACGCTGACCGAACCCGAGACCGGTAGCGTGGCGCCGCCAACCCCGGTGAAGCCGCCGCCAGGGATCTGACTGATCTGATCCGGCACCGCATTCAGAGACTCTTTGCGCCACTCAATACCGGCGAGGAAACCAACGCCAGCGTCAGACCAAGGCATCTGAAAACCATACTCACCAAGATCGGTCTGTATGTTGCCGCCGGCGACGATTTGCTCTGTTTCGCCGGTCGTAATGCCGATGCCCTGAACATAGTCTAACGCGTCCTGAGTGACGAGGCTTTCACCGCCCGGACCGCGCTGGAAGATATTGTAGGGAACGCATCCGTCCGCGCGCGCATTTGCATCCCGGCATTGGACCCCGCCCGCGCCATCATCGACGATGAAGAAGGCGTTCTGAACGTTTTCAATGATGAAGTCGTTGACCGAGATATCAATATCAGACGTCTTGGAATATTGGAAAAAGGCTTCCCAATCCCAGCCGCCGGTTTGGCCCCGCAGACCAGTCACCATGCGAAGCGCATCGTTGTCGAGGTTTGAGTTCCGCGGGCCGCCCTCAACGTTCCGGTGAGAGGCGGTGACGAAGTCTTTCTCCGTACCGGCCAAAACTTCGGCGGGCGTACACCCGAAAACGTCGGTCAGGAGGTTGAGACCGCCTGCAGCCGAGGTATCAAGCAACGGGTTGTCGCAATTCACCGACCAGGCGCCGAAAGAGGCCGTCGGCGCAATTTGCGCGTCGGAATTGTTTTGGATGTATCCGAGATCAGCGAACGCCTCGAGGTTGTCCGTGATTTCGTAATGGCCGCGCGCATAGATCTGGAAGCGCTCGGAAGGCCGCTGGAAGAAGTTCAGCGGACCGAAATTGTAGGTCTCAGCCGGCCCGCCAGCGAATGTCGTGATCGAGCCGTCTTCCTGTTGGAAAGCATCGACGTTGCTGCCGCCGAGGTCGGTGCCGCCGAAGAGGCGGAAGTTGCCGGACCCAACACAGCCAAAGCCCATGAAGCTGCCGGAGCCCATGGACTGACCCAACGCACAGGCCGAAACTGATCGATTGTCCTGGGTGATGGCTTCAACCGACTCGTACGCGGCGAAGAGGGTGACGTTGCCGCGGCCGTCGGCCGTATTGGCGCCCAGGGTCAGGGCCAAGTTAAGCGATTCGCCGTCCCAGCTGCCGTCAGCCACGGGCTGGCCGCCCGCCGCCGCGATGCTGTTCAGGAACTCGTTGCCGTTGCCAGCCTGGTTGATGCCGCCAAGAACGTCGAGTTCGATGCCTTCGAAGTCTCTTTTGAGAACGAAGTTGACGACGCCCGCGATCGCATCCGAGCCGTAAACAGCCGACGCGCCCCCGGTAAGGAGGTCGACGCGCTCAACGAGCTGGGCCGGAACGAGGTCAACGTTCGGCGCCGATCTTGAGGAGTCACCGTAAGGAAGCCGGCGGCCGTCGATCAACACCAGGGTCCGGATCGCGCCGATGCCGCGAAGGTCGAGTTCCGCCGTGCCGGTGGCGCCGTTGGAAATTTCTGTCGTCTGTCCTGCGGACACCTGCGGCAGCGTGTTAACTAAATCCTCGATCCGAACGGCGCCGCGAACGTCGATTTCGTCGTCCGTAACGCTGAGCACGGGGTTTGCCGCGGCAAGGTTAGGGTTCGTTTGCAGGCGCGTACCTGTAACGATAACAACATCATCCGAATCGTCTTCGTCTTGCGCGAACGCTGGCGCAGCCGTGGCGAACGCCGCCCCTGAAAGTAGGGTCGTGCACAGAAGCCTGCCCATCATTGTAGAGCTTTTCATGGAATATCCCTCCGGTTTACTAGTAGGCGAACAAATCCGGTCTTTTGCCGGTGTCCATTCGCCTGCCCAATTCCGCGACGAAACCAGAATGCCCAAGGTTCCGCGGCGAATTCCTATCCCGAGCCGACCGGCGAAGGTCGGCGCAGTTGTCCGGAAGCTATGAGCGCCGTCATAATATCGTCAACCAATAAGGTCCTTATTTTATCGCACAAATTCAGACCGTACCCTTTTGGCAACAGGTTGGCGGACCGTGTTAATCGGCCGGTAATGGGGGTAAACAGAATCCTAATAAATTAGCGGCCGACAGCGGCTGAAATCGAGCCGAATCCAGCGATCGGTTGAGTGATGCGCTAAGAGTCAGAGATTCAACGAGGAATTCCAAAAATGAACTACGACAACCGCAGAATTGACGTGGCTGCGGCTATTTCGCTGGAGACGCGGTTTTGGGCCGGCGGCGCGGCGACGCCAGTCGTTTGTATTCCGGGCCTGACCCGCAACGCCGCCGATTTTGACGCCGTCGCTGAAACGGCCGCGGCGACTGGTCGGGATGTCGCCGCCATTTCATTGCGAGGACGCGGGCGGTCAGACTATGACCCTGATTTTAAAAACTATTTTCCGACGACCTATCGCGATGATGTCATAAAAGTGCTCGACGCGCTGGGCTGGGCGCGCGCCATATTCATCGGCACGTCGCTGGGCGGCATCACCACAATGCTGGTCAACGAAGTCGCGCCCGAACGGATCGCCGCGGCAGTCATCAATGACGTTGGGCCGGAGCTGGCCTCGGAAGGCCTTACGCGAATCGGATCCTATGCCGGCAAAACCGGCGGGCCGGCGCGCGATCTCAACGAGGCGGCCGCGCGCATCCGCGATATCAACGGAGTCGCCTTCCCGGACGAGGCCGGCGACGACTACTGGATTGATTTCGCCCGGCGCACCTTTCGGGAAACATCCAACGGCTGGGTCCTCGATTATGACCCGGCGATCGGTCAGGCGCTCCTCGAAAATGGTCCGGCCCCGGACCTTTGGCCCGGCTGGACGAGCCTGAACGACACGCCGACGCTGCTCGTGCATGGGGAATTGAGCGATCTCCTCACCGACCCCATCGTCGAAAAAATGCGCGCGGCCCACCCGCAATGCGACTATGTCCGTGTACCGCGCGTTGGCCACGCGCCTATGTTGACGGAACCGGCGGCGTCGAAAGCGATCACGGCGTTTCTTAACAAGATCGACTGAACCGGGGTCATAGTCGTACAGACCTCGCGGTTTCAGGGCCGTCTCAACGACGAGCCTCGCCGACTGCCTACTTCCTCTTTTCTTTCAGCAGTGTTTTTGGCCGTCGGCGCTGCGCCTCGGAAAACAGCGAGTACGTCCGGTTCACGAAACCTGAAACATCGGAGACGTCCGTAATGTATTTTTCGAGTTCTTCCGTTCGTTCTTGTTCGATCAACCGAACGCGGGCCGACGGGTTTTCTGTTTCAAAGCGGACGTAAAACCAAGGTTCGCCGCGTTTCAAGATCAATGGCTTGGTGATGTCGTGCCATTCGAAGCCCCAGCTTACGGGGCGAGGCCAGATATGAATCGGAAACCGCCCGCCCATCTGCACGCCGGGCCGCTGTTCCGGGAAATAATGCAAATAGGGCGCAGTTTGAACGACATAACAGGGATCATCCGCGACAAATATATAAGGAGACAAAAACTGAATTAGTGGCCGATCGGGATGACGCCATTCACCTTCCGGATGAAAAATCAGTATCTGCTTGAGGCTGTTCGCGCGCATCCCGGATTGCTCGCCGTTCGCATCCTGCAACGACAATTGCCCGTTGGGCTGACGTACAAAATGCAAGGTTACGTCAAAGGGAACCGGAATCACGAAGTGACGGCGATCGAAGTCCACGGCGGCGGGACAATTTTGCACGGATTTCGAAGACGCCGCTTTCGGATCATTGCGGGAAAACAGCTGCGGCGGGCCGAACAGTACAGCCGCTTTATCTGATCGCGCGAACCAGCCAACTGTGATGGTTCGTTTTGCCTGTCGCGATTGTTCGGCGTCATCCGCCTCCTGTTCGTTGGCGAAATAATCACCCCAGTCCATTCGGTTGCTCCTGATTGACGGACGCACGGCCGATGCAGCCGTCGAAACAACCTAGCAAAATGTACTTATTGCGCAATCTGGCTGTTAAATCGCCGTCGTGTGAATACCGCATTCGGTCTTGGCGGCGCCGCGCCAGCGCCCGGCCCGGATGTCGTCGTCCGCCGCCGCCGGGTGCGTGCAGGGCCAGCAGCCGATTGACGGGTAGCCCTGTTCAACAAGCGGGTGCGGCGGCAGATCCTGCGCCGTCGCATAGTCTTTGACGTCGCCGGGCGTCCATCGGATCAGCGGATTGACCTTGATGTGCTCGCCGGACGTTTCGAACGCCGGAAGATTAACACGGCCGCCGCCGTGAAATTGCTTGCGCCCCGTAATCCAGGCGTCAAAGCCATCAAGCGCGCCTTTAAGCGGCGTGACTTTCCGAAGCGTGCAGCAGGCGTCAGCGTCGCGCTTCCATAAATCGCCGTCCGGATCGCCCGTCGCCACCTCATCCGTATCAGGATGAATATCGCGAATATCGGTAAGACCAAGTTGTTTTGCGAGCTTCTTGCGATAGCTGAGCGTCTGCGCGAAGTGTTTTTCCGTATCGAGGAAAATTACCGGCGTCGCCGGATCGATCTCGGCGACAAGGTGCAACAGCGCCGCCGACTCTGCGCCGAACGACGAGACGAGCGCAATCTTGCCCGGGAACTCTTTTAGGATGGCGTGTCTGAGAATCTCATGCGCACCGGATGCCGAAAACTGCATGGCGAGCCGGCGCGCGCGCAACTCGTTCGGCGTGACGTCGAGAGTGTTGGCGGCGTCTCGCGCCGTTGCGGTGATCGACATCGCGAGGGTTCCTTAAGCGGCGGCGGCGCGGTCAAGCCGGCGCTTCCAGACAGGCTCCGCGCCGTCTGCCGACGTTTGATAAACGAATGAGAATTCGCTGAGCGCTGTCTCCGCCGCATCAGTGCTTGGCGTCGTACACTCAAATCCGTTGACGCCGCAGCGAACCATATAAAGCAACTGATCCCGCAGCACGTCGCCACGAGCACGAATTTCGCCCGTATACCCAATCCGGTCGCGCAGGAGCCGCGCCTGGCTGTAGGCGCGTCCATCTTTGAAGGCCGGAAATTCGAGAATGATCGTCGAAAACCCGGATACGTCGCAGCACAGATCCGTAATATCTGCGTCATTCGGAATAACAAGCGCCGTCGCGTCAGCATGAGCGACGCGATTGGATCGCCAGTCCTCAAGCGAGACCTCGTTTTTCGCTTCCTCGATCGCCGGCAACAGGCGATCACCGTGAAGTTTAAGCAGCGGCATAAAGGGCCTCCTTGAATTTTTCCGCGCCGAGGCGGCGATAGGTGTCGAGAAATCGCTCTTTGTCCTGACGATTTTCCCGGTAATAGCCAACGAGCTTTTCAACGGCGTCAACGACTTCGCCGGACGACAATCCGCGGCCGGCGATTTCGCCAATTGAGGCGTCTTCCGCGCCCGATCCGCCGAGAGTGATCTGGTAGAATTCCTCGCCCTTCTTATCGACGCCGAGAATGCCGATATGCCCCACATGATGATGGCCGCAGGCGTTGATGCATCCCGAGATCTTGATCTTTAATTCGCCAATCTCTTCCTGCGCGCCTAAATCAGCGAACCGCTCGGAGATGCGCTGCGCGATAGGAATGGAACGCGTGTTGGCGAGGGAGCAATAATCAAGCCCCGGACAGGCGATGATGTCGCTGACGAGGCCAATATTCGCCGTTGCAAGGTCCGCCGCCGCAAGCGCTTCATAGACCGTATAAAGATCATCTTTTCTGACATGGGGCAGGACAAGGTTCTGCTCATGGGTGACGCGGATTTCGTCGAAGGAGTAGCGCTCGGCGACATCGGCGACAGCATCCATATGCGCATCGCTCGCGTCGCCGGGAATGCCGCCGATGGGCTTCAAGGAAATATTGACAATCGCGTAGCCAGGCTTGCCGTGAGGATGCGTGTTCAATCGCACCCACCGATCGAATTCTTTGTTTTCGCTGCGTTTTTCTTCAAGGGCCGCGCTTTTCGCCGACAGGTCCTCAAACGCCGGCGGCGCAAAATAGTCGCGGATGCGGGCGATTTCATCCGTAGGGAGGTCAATCTCCTTGGCGTTCATCGCCGCCCACTCTTTTTCCACTAGCGCGGCGAAGTCATCAGCGCCTTTGGCGTTGAGGAGGATCTTGATCCGCGCCTTGTACATATTGTCCCGGCGGCCCTGTAAATTGTAAACGCGCAGGATTGCTTCGAGATAGGAAAGCAGGTGCTCTTTCGGCAGGAATTTGCGAATCGTCTGGCCGACATAAGGCGTGCGTCCGAGCCCGCCGCCAACGAGCACTTCAAATCCGGTTTCGCCTGCGTCGTTTTTGTAGAGGCGTAAGCCGATATCGTGGACCTTTATCGCAGCGCGATCATGGTCCGACGCTGTCACTGCGATCTTGAACTTGCGCGGCAGATACGAAAACTCCGGATGAAAAGTCGACCACTGACGAATAACCTCGCACCAGATGCGCGGGTCTTCGACTTCGCCCGGCGCAGCGCCCGCATACTGGTCCGACGTCACATTGCGGATGCAGTTACCGGAGGTCTGAATCGCATGCATTTCGACCTTGGCGAGATCGTCGAGCAGGTCCGGCACGTCGACCAGCGCCGGCCAGTTATACTGGATGTTCTGGCGCGTGGTGAAATGGCCGTAGCCCTTGTCGTATTTGCGAGCAGCTTCCGCCAGCGCGCGCATCTGCTTTGACGATAGCGTACCGTAAGGGATCGCGACCCGCAGCATATAGGCGTGAAGCTGCAGATAGAGCCCGTTCATCAGCCGCAAGGGCTTGAACTGGTCTTCGGTCAGTTCTCCGGAAAGGCGTCGTTCGACCTGACCGCGAAACTGCTCCACCCGTTCGGCGACCATGGTCGCGTCAAATTCGTCATAGCGATACATCAGGCGGCCTCTTCAATCGCGAGATCGCGCTCGACCCGGGCGACCCAGGCGCGAACGTTCGGAAACTCATCAAGCTCGAAGCCGCCCTCGTGAGCGACGCGCGTATAGGCGACGAGCGCAATGTCGGCGACCGTCACGGCGTCGCCGACGAGATACTCGCGGCCATGGAGCGCCAGCTCCATCTGACCGAGGGCGCGCCGACCCTTGGCCATTAATTGCGGGTCGATTTCGTCGTCCGGCTTGTTCAGGAACGCCTTTTGAAAACGGCGCACGGCGATAGTCGGCTCATGGCTGTATTGCTCCCAGAATAGCCATTCATTGACCTTCGCTCGATCATAAAGGTCCGTCGGCAGCAACGACGTGTCGGAGAGGCCGGCGAGATAAACAATGATGGCGTTCGATTGCGACAGCGTGCGCCCATCGGGGAGGACGACGGCCGGCACCTGCCCCGACGGATTGAGCTTTAAGAATTCTTCCGTGCGGGTTGTGCCGGAGAGGACATCGACTTCGGTCCAGTCATAATTGAAGCCGAGATGCTCCGCCGTCCAACGCACTTTCAGGCAATTACCGCTGCGAACGTCGCCGTAAATATGCAACTTACCGGTCACGAACGCGCCGCCTGATAACCGAGGTCGGTGCGCACGGTGGGGCCAAGCGTGCGGATGGTTTCGCGAACAACAGCACGTCCCGCGAGTGCGCCCGCATCATCAACATCGATCAGATAGGCGTCGGCGATTTCGCCGACGCGAGACTGTGCGGCTGTCAGCACCGCGGCGGCGTCTCCATCGTCAAAACGCGACGCCTCGCTAAAGTTCTCTGTCCACTGATCTTCATCAGTGAGATAGACAACGGCGCCATCGCTGAGCCTGTTGCCGGTGACTGCTTTCACGCCGCCCTCCTTGCCTGCGTTGCAATATCAACGAGGCCGACGCCATCGGCGCGCGCGGCCACTTCGCCAATAACGAGAAGCGCCGGCCCTTTGATCCCGGCTGCATCAACCATCAGCCCAAGATCGCCCAACGTTCCCTTGACGATTTTCTGTTCTGGTCGCGCGCCGTTTTCGATCACCGCCGCCGGCGTCGCGACGGCGCGGCCATGGGCAATCATGCGCGCGGCGATGACGCCGGCCTTACCGACGCCCATATAGACAACCAGCGTATTCTTCAGCGCCGCGAGCGCGCCCCAGTCGAGATCCGGCTCGGCGTCGCCCTTGGCGTGGCCAGTGACAAAGGTGACCGCCTGGGCCTCGTCGCGATGGGTAAGCGGCAAACCAGCGGCTGCAGCACAACCGGTCGCCGCGGTAATACCGGGCGTCACATGAGCCTCGACACCGGCGGCGCGGAGCGCATCCAGCTCTTCGCCGCCGCGACCGAAAACAAACGGGTCGCCGCCCTTCAGGCGCGCGACGATTTTACCTTCGCGGGCGTAGGCGATCATCCGCGCTTCGATTTCATCTTGCGGAACGGCGTGATTGGCCTTCGCCTTGCCGACGAAAACGCGTTCAGCGTCCCGCCGCGCCAGATTTAGAATCTCATCGCTGACGAGACGATCAAAAAGAATGACGTCCGCTTCCTGGATAAGACGCAGCGCGCGCAGCGTCATCAATTCCGGATCGCCGGGCCCGGCGCCGATAATATGAACGACGCCGCTTTGTTCCTCTGTATCAGGATTATTGATCGCGGCGAACGCCAACTCATTCGCACCGGCCTCGTCGCCGGAGAAAGCGCGTTCAGCGATGGGGCCGCGGAAGAATTGTTCCCAGAAGCTCCGGCGCAACGGCGCGGCGATCTTCGCTTTTACGGTTTCACGATAGCGGGCGGCGAGGTTCAGGAGCGCGTCGGTGCGCGCCGGCAGCAGAGCCTCAATTTTCTCGCGGATTGCTCCGGCGAAAACAGGACCGGCGCCGCCGGTCGAAATCGCCACGGTCAAACGGCCGCGATCGACAATCGAAGGCGTCAAAAAATCACAGAGTTCCGGCTGGTCGACCACATTGACGAGGGCGCCTGCCGATTTCGCAGCGCGCGCCCAGCGCGCCGCCGCTTCTGCATCGCCAATTGCAATAAAGACGAGCGCCGCATCGGCGAGATCGGCCCGGACGGGCGTCGCCTCGACCAAATCTGCACGCCCCGCCAGTTCTGCGCGGATCGCCGGGGCAATCTCTGGCCAGATCAGCGCTGGCTTGCCGCCGGCGGCGATCACCAGACGGGCCTTAGCGAGCGCGGTATCGCCGCCGCCAATAATGACGGTTTTTCGGTTCGCGAGATCGATGAAGGCAGGAAATTGTTTCATATTAGATATACTTAATGATATCGGCGTAGCCGCTCCGTTAACCTGAAAGCTATGCGACGCAAACATGACGCTCAAACGAGTATTTTTGCGAAATTCTATAGGATTTCTGATTGCCAGCTCACGAGATGGCTGTTCTCTGGAATTTAGTAGGCCTAACACATGGGTCACTTTTTTGTGACCGCGAGCGTTTTCTATATTGATCAGCATTTCTAATGAGCGTAAAGCAAATGAAAGCTGGAAGGAGGGGCATGATATGAAGCGTTTGCCACCTTTAAATTCCCTGAAAGTCTTTGAGGCAGCAGCCCGCCATTTAAGTTTTACTAAAGCGGCAGAAGAACTGCACGTTACCCCCGGCGCGGTCAGCCAGCAGATAAAGGCGCTGGAAGATTTTCTGCAGACCCCCGTGTTTCGCCGGGAAAAGCGCGCCCTCTTGCTCACCGACGAGGCGCAGGCGAGCCTGCCGGTCCTCAGGGAAGGGTTCGACAAGCTGACCGAGGCAGCGGAAATTCTCGCCGCGAAGGCGGATACTCGTCGCCTCGCCGTTTCGGTGGCGCCGTCATTCGCATCGAAATGGTTGGTGCCGCGCCTTGATAGTTTTCAGGACGCCAATCCGGAGATTGATGTCTGGGTATCGGCCGATATGGACGTGGTCGATTTCGCCGTGGAAGACGTCGACCTAGCGGTCCGGTATGGCGGCGGCCGATATCCGGGGCTGGTGGTCGATCACTTGATGGCGGAAAAGATCGTGCCGGTCTGCGCGCCGTCGCTTTTAACGGGCGATAACCCGTTGAAGGCGCCGCAGGACCTCGTTCATCACACGCTGCTGCACGATTCATCGCCGGACAAGGATGAGAAAATCCCCAACTGGCCGATGTGGTTGAAAGCCGCCGGGGTCTGCCACAAGGAAGGAACGCGCGGCCTGAAATTCAATCAGTCGAGCCTGGTGATCGAGGCGGCCGTCGCCGGCAAGGGCGTGGCGCTGGCGAAATCGGCCCTTGCGCTGGCCGACCTGGAGGCCGGGCGGCTCGTCATTCCATTTGATCTGACGACGCCCACAGACTTCGCCTATTACATTGTCCATCCCCCGTCGAAATCGAATTCCGCGTCGGTGAAGGCCTTCGCCGCCTGGCTGAAGGAACAGGCGGCGGCGAGCGTCGACGCTACCGACGCGCAGGAGGCGGCCGCGTAATTAGCAGTCGCTGCGGCGTAATAAGCCGTGGCCGGCCCCGGCTCCTGCGCGTACGGAGACGCGCCCTGTCCAGCGTTTAGATGATCTTCCGCGGTCAAATAAAAAAGCGCCCGCAACTCGTGGGGGAGATCGAAATGCGGGCGCTCGGAAGCGGTCTGTCGGGGGGAGAGAATGACGACCGTTTCGATGCTGGACATATGGTTTTGTGATAAAATAGCAACCCACCAACCGTTATATTTTCGTCATTTACGACAAAGCGTTGGTTGTCGCCGTCCGCCGGCCGGGCCGTTACCTAGCGTCTACGTCTATCATCCGATTGCGCGTATCCTAATTGATCGAGGCAATCGGCGATCGCTTCAAAGACCAGCATGGTGGAGGCATGGCGCTGGGGATAGTCGCGCACGGGTTCCAGCGCGGCGAGATCTCGCCAGCGCGCACCCGTGGGCGGCGGGCCGCCTTCTTTCAACATGGCGCGCATTTCATCGCGCAGTCGAAAAAGCTCCACCGGAGCAGCCCCGATGATGTTCTGCGCTGCGAGCGAGGCCGCCGCCTGACCCAAGGCGCAGGCGCGGGCGATCATGCCGAAGTCCTCGATGACGCCGCCATCGATTTTCACGTCGACCTCTACTTCCGACCCGCAGACGCGGCTTACCTTCTTGGCGCTGGCGTCCGGCGCATCGAGACGGCGCGCGGCTGGGATGCCCGCGGCGGCGTCAAGAATAGGTCCGGAATAAAGATCGCTGATCATTGCCGCCTATTTGGCTCTTTTACCGGCGCACTTCAATTCGCGACCTACCGGGCCTAATAATCCCCGGTCTGACATAAGGGGACTCCAATGCGTATATACGCTCTCGCTCTCGCTATAGGCTTGCTGGGATGCTCGCAGGATCGACAAGCCGATCCGGCGTCGGAAACACCGGAGGCGGCCGAGAGTTACGCCGCAAACGGCTGGGCGGCGAAAACGCTGCCCGAGATCGCCGCTGCGCTCAACGCCGGCGAGGTCACTGCGGAGGCGCTGGTCGAAGCCTACCTCTCGCGCATTGAACGGATCGATCGCGCGGGACCGACCCTGCAGAGCGTCCTGGCCGTTAATCCCGACGCGCTTGACGACGCGCGGGCGTCGGATACACGCCGCGCCGCCGGTGAAACTCTTGGGGCCCTCGACGGCGTTCCCGTTCTTCTCAAAGACAATATCGAGTCGAAAGATCCGCTGGCGACCACTGCCGGCGCGCTGGCGCTGAAAGACAATGTCACGGGCCGCGATTCGCCGCTCGTCGCGGGACTGCGCGCGCAAGGAGCGATCATCCTCGGCAAAACCAATCTTAGTCAGTGGGCGAACTTTCGCTCCAATGATTCCATGAGCGGCTGGTCGGCCTTGGGCGGCCAAGTCAGGAACCCGCATATGCTTGACCGCAATCCTTGCGGGTCCAGTTCCGGTTCCGGCGCAGCGGCTGCAGCGTCCCTGGCGGCCGGCGCCGTCGGCACGGAAACCAACGGATCGATCATCTGCCCGTCCAACGTCAATGGCGTAGTCGGGTTCAAACCGACGGTCGGCCTCGTGTCGCAGCAATATATCGTGCCGATTTCTTCCTCGCAGGATACCGCCGGGCCCATGACCAAAACCGTGACCGGCGCCGCGATGATGATGAATGCAATGGTCGGAAATAGCGGGGCGACTGGCGTCGCGAATACCGATTATGTCGAGGCTCTCAACGCCAACGCGTTCAGCGGCGCGCGCATCGGCGTCATGAATTTCAGCCGCAACGATCATGGCGACATCAACGGGCTGTTCGACGCCGCGCTCCAAGACATGGAAGCGGCCGGCGCAACCCTCGTCGATATCGACGAGTTCGATCTCCAGGCGGAGAATTTCTGGGGCAAATCGTTCGACGTCCTGAAATATGAATTCAAGGCGACGCTCAACGACTATCTCGCAGACGCCGCGCCGGCGATTGAGCCGCGCAGCCTCGACGCCCTCATTGCCTTCAATGAAGCCAACGCAGATGTTGAACTGGCCCTGTTCGATCAGTCGATCTTTGTTGACTCAGCGGCGCTCGGCGGCCTCGACGAGGAAGCCTACGTCACAGCGCGCGACGACGTGCAGTCCGCGACCCGCGAAAACGGCATCGACTTTCTGATGCGCGAATACGAGATCGATATTCTGGTCTCGCCGTCAGGCGTCGTCGCTTCGCGCGTCGATCCGGTCAATGGCGATGTCTGGCCGGATTGGGCGGGCGGCGGTTATCTCGCAGCCATCGCCGGCTACCCCCATGCAAGCGTTCCCATGGGAACCGTCCACGGACTGCCGGTCGGGGTTTCCTTCATCGGCGGGAAGGACGAAGACGCTATGGTCCTCTCGATCGCCTACGCCTATGAGCAGGCGACCATGCATCGCGTCGACCCGCAATATCTGAAAAACGCCGAAGCGCGGCCGGAAATCGTCGCGGCGATGAAACGCCGCGACGACTAAAAGTTAGGCCAGATCGAACAGCAAAACCTCACTGTCGGCGAGGGCTTTGAAGGTCAGCGTCTCAAGATCGTTGATCTTGGCGCCATCGCCGGCTTGCATGATCGAGCCTTCCGGCAATTCAATCCCGCCTTTGGCGACCTGCAGCCAGCCGAAACGGCCGGCGGCGAACGCATGTGACAGCGCGGCGCCTTCGGGAGCGACTGACGCGTAAAGATCCGCATCCTGATTGATCCGGAACGACCCGTCGCGGCCGTCGCCCGAGGCGACAAGCGCCAGGGCGCCGTCGCGCGCCTCGCCGATCCGCCGTTCTTCATAACGGGGCTCAGCGCCGCGTTTATTCGGCATGATCCAGATCTGGTATAGGTGGACGGGCTCGCTGTCGGACGCGTTGAATTCCGAATGAGTGACGCCGGACCCGGCGCTCATATACTGCACCGTACCGGGGCGGATAACGCCCTCGCCGCCTGTCGAATCCTTGTGCGCCAGCGCGCCCTCGAGAACATAGGTAATAATCTCCATGTCCTGATGGGGATGGGGCGGAAAGCCAGCGCCCGGATTGATGCGGTCCTCATTCATCACGCGCAAGGACCGGAAACTCATATGGTCCGGGTGATAATAGTTAGCGAACGAAAACGTATGGCGCGCGTCGAGCCAGCCATGATTGGCGTGGCCCCGATCAACGCCCTTGCGGATGGTGATCATCATTGTCTCCTGATTGTCAGGGAAGGTATCGGAGAGATAAGCGCGCCGGGACGACTTTAAAGATGCGCGCGCTTCACGACCGCGCGAGCAATCACACGACTGTCATGGTCAGCCGTCCGATAACAAAACACCCGGCCGGGACGTAAACGCCTTAACAACGATCTTCCATTCACCCCGCACCTTATACAGCATGAAATAGTCAACGTATGAGCCCTTGCCTGAGCGTTCCACGTCGAAGCGCACGACCGCAAGATACCCATCAACGATATCGATCTTTTCTATGCGATACGGCTCGCCATAGCCCTGATTTGGCCGCCGGTTTGCGAGGGCTTCGCCAAAGGTCATCGATGAAATTGTCTCGTCGTCGCCCTCGCCCGAGCGCCATATGATATGCCCGTGATCAACCTCAAAAACGCGCGCCAACCGCTCAACATTGCCTTCGCGCCAACCTGCAATATACTCCGCGACCGCGTAACGAACCGCCTCTTCGTCGCCGTCCACGCTGTTTGCCAAGGCAACCGACGGCATCAGGAGTAGCGCAGCAAAAAAAAGTACGAGTTTTTTCATCGTTTCGCTCCCCGGCGGCAAATTGAAATTCTTTGCGGTTTGGGCGCCTGATTTTATCGAGATTGCCGCACGGCGCCTGCGCGCTGGCGTCCAGTTTTATCTAGAATCCGCGAAACGGCAAATCGGGCGGGCGCTGCAGCCAGTTTTCAACCGGCCAGCGCGCGCCGCCATCGACGATGTGCAGCGTATAGGCGTGGCGCGGGCGCGATGACCGGTTCGCAGCGCTCATATGGGGCGCGCGTCCGTGAAAGATTACGAGATCGCCGCGTTGCGCTGGCGCCAATATCGGTTCGCCGCCAAAAGGCGTTTCATCAATGATGCGTGTTGCGAGTTTTCCGTCAGCGCCGCGGCTGTTTAACTGCCTAAGCGGCCCCTTATGCGCGCCCGGAATAAAAGCCATAGCGCCGTTTTCAGCGTCCGCGTCATCGATCGCAAACCAGAACCCGACGCAGCTTTCCGGCTCTGTATAGAGGTACGTCGAGTCCTGATGGCAGACGACCTCGCCGCCAATGCCAGGCGGTTTGAAGATATACATGGACTGAACGATCTTCGGCTCGGCGAGCCCCAGCGACGACGACGCGTTCGCCAGCTTCTCCGTGCGCGAAAACGCGTCAAAGACGGGATCCAGGTCGTGCATGGCGTGGCCCATCTTGTTGAGTCTCGCCGCCTTTGGACCGCCTTCTCCTGCGGAAACCGTTCCGGATTCCTCTTCAAAAAAGAATGAAATATTCGCCGCCGAATCCGTGAAATAGTCATCGGTAAACTGAACGTTTGATGTCGTCGAGAAAACGCTCTCGGGCGTTGCCGGCGCTTCGCGCTCAACCAGCGCCAGCGTATGTTCGCGAAGCGCGGCGCAAGTTTGCGCATCCGCGAAGCCCGTTAGAATGACAACACCGTTGTCCTCATACGCGGCGAGCATTTCCGGCGTCAGCCGCCCATCCGGCGGCGCAGAGAAGATAGGGAGGCTATTCATTTAATCTGCTATCCCACCATCTTGCGTGCAAACCTTCCAAAAATCATCAGCATATTCTGCCGCATTGCTCCGAAGGTCTTCCAAAGAGAGCGCCACTTCAAAGAAAGCCAAATAGGCTTCTTCAGCGATAGAAGCGGCATTCAACGAGATGTCTATCAGATCAATCAAACTCAGTTTGGAATCTTCTGTAGATAAATCAAAACGAATGCGCTCAGCCGACTCTGGAAGATTGTGTGCAATATTCTCCGTTCGAAAAATACGAATTCGTTTGTACTCCTGGCTTTCTGTGAATCGCAACACTGCGGACAACGCGTCGTTCAAGCGGATTGTCTTCCTCTCCCTTGTCTCAATTCCCGACCGTATCCTATCCCGCAGCGTCTCCCACAACGTTCGTTCACGCGAACGATCATTTTCAATAATCGCATAGCTACCAGCCGCACCGGCGCGAAAAAAATCTCTTCGCATCATATGACGCAAATGGCGATCGTTTTTTGCTAATTCTGCCGCTAAGCAAAATGAGTAATCGCTACTACGAATATCCAAAGATTTATTTTGATATCGAGGTTTTGCAAATAGTCTTGAAACAATTGCGGCGGCCTCCCGAAGCAAACAACCTCGAATGATCAGGAATGAATTCCCTCGAAATGTCCCAACATAACTGTCTATTAGCTCGTCATCGAGGACCGCGGGTTTAACTGTTTCAACCACATAAGTAAGCTGGATCAAATCGCCATTTAGACGGGAAGCCAATTCCCTCCAAACTGGATTGGATTTTTCAGCTAATTTTGTTCGCTCATTCTTCACTCGCGCCGCCAGGTCGCGCCGTTCGGGCCATCCTCGATGATGATGCCCCGCACCGCGAGGTCGTCGCGAATTTTGTCAGACGTGGCAAAGTCCTTCGCGTTGCGGGCCTCGGCGCGTTTGACTAGCAGCGCGTCGATTTCCTCCGATGTTGGACCGTCGCCCGCTTCGCCTTTGAACCATGTCGCCGGGTCCGCATGGAAAAAGCCCATCAGGCGGCCCGCTGCGCGCAGGCGCAGGAGCGCATTGCGGCGCGCTTCGCCTGCCATCTGCGCGGCGATATCCCGCAATTCATGGAGTCCCGCATAAGCTTCCGGCGTGTTGAGGTCGTCTTTCAAGGCCAGCACGACGCTTTCCGGCGCCGCCGCGTCGCCGTCGCTGTCAGTAACTTCCTCCAGCAGTCGATAGAACCGGTCAAGCTGCCGTTTTGACTGGCGCAGCAGTTCGTCCGTCCATTCCAGCGGCTGGCGATAATGAGCCGACAGGAGCGCCCAGCGGATGACTTCGCCCGGCCAGTCCTTCAGGAGTTCATGGGTAAGGACCACATTGCCGAGGGACTTTGACATTTTGTCCGTTCCCATACGGAGGAACCCGTTATGCATCCAGTAGCGGGCGAGCGGCGCGCCGTCATGGGCGCAGGCCGATTGCGCGATTTCGTTCTCATGGTGCGGAAAACGCAAATCCTGCCCGCCGCAATGAATGTCGATGGTCTCTCCCAGCCCCTTTTCGATCATTACCGAGCATTCGAGATGCCAGCCGGGCCGACCGCGCCCCCAAGGGCTCTCCCATCCAGGCTCATCATCCGCCGCCGGTTTCCACAAGACGAAATCCGCCGGGTTCTTCTTGTAAGGCGCGACCTCGACCCGGGCGCCGGCGATCATCTCGTCGCCATCGACGCCGGAGAGCCGGCCATAGTCGGCGAACGCCTCAATGGAAAATAGAACATGGCCTTCCGCCGCGTAAGCGGCGCCGTTTTCAATGAGCCGCTGCACCAGCGCAATCATCTCCGGAATGTGTTCTGTCGCCCGCGGCGTGCCCGTCGGCGCCAAAGCGTTCAATTCGTCAAGTTCGTCCAGATAGACTTGTGCGAATTTCACCGTAATCTCGTCGATCGGCGCGCCGGTCTCCTGCGCCGCCTTGATGATCTTGTCGTCGATATCCGTAAAGTTCCGGGCATAGACCACGTTTTCCGCGCCATATTCATGGCGCAAGACCCGGAACAAAAGATCGAAAACAATCGCCGAGCGGGCGTTGCCGATATGGGTGTAATTGTAAACGGTCGGCCCGCAGACATACATCGTCACCCGCTTCGGGTCGGCGGGCTCAAAGGCGCGTTTTTCCCGCGCCATCGTATCGTAAAACGCCAAACTCATCGTGCGCTTGCTAGCGGGCCTCGCAGCGGCGCGCAATAAGGAGCGCTAGGCAAGCGGTCGACGCCTGATATGATGGCGGCATGGCCGACGAAAAAATCGAAGAAACGAAAGACTTTCGCCCCACCTTCGGCCCGGACGGCCTGATCCCGGCCGTCGCCACCGACGCCGCCGACGGTCGCTTGCTGATGCTCGCCTATATGAATGAGACGGCGCTCAACAAAACGATTGAGACCGGCGAGGCCCATTACTGGTCGCGGTCCCGGGGCGAGCTTTGGCGTAAGGGCGCGACAAGCGGCAATCTTCAGCGCGTCGTCGAAATCCGCACCGATTGCGATCAGGACGCGATCCAACTCGTCGTCGAGCAGACGGGCCCTGCCTGTCACACGGGCCGGCGTTCATGTTTTTACAGGGTGGTCGCAAATGATGACGGCGCCCGCTTGGTTTTTTCAAGCTAAGGGCCGCCAGCCGCCAAGTCTTCTGTCTTCGGACCAAAAAATAAGTCCCGGTACCGAAAGCCTATAAGATAAAACAGCGCGGCGGGATAAATCAGCGAAATAAAGGAAATAAGTCCAAGCGGAAATTCATATTTGCCGTAGATGAGATAAGGCAGAAAAATACTCGCCGGAACGACGCCGCAATAAATGAGCGCCGCATAACGTCCATAGGTAGGCGACCGCTTTAGAACGCCCAAGCCGGAAACAAACAACAATGCGATTGAAAGAAGCGGTAGAAAAATACCGAACACAATCGCTGAAAACATGTCGGGCGTTCTGATCTTCGAAGCTATTGAAATATATCCGATCAGACTCAGAACGCCGAGCGTAATGTTGATTGTGCCGATAACGGTCAGCGGCGTCGGTCTGCTATTCATCGCGGTTCCCTCTAGGTTTAATGAGCCCTACCCCATGCCGCCGACGCCTTCGCGTCCTTCGTGCCTCGCCTTGTCGCGGACCCGTGTCACAAGCGCGAGTGAAATCCATGCGCCGTGAAAGGCGACGCCGATAAGAAAGACCAACGCGCCGGGAAACGGTCCAAGCGCCATACGCTCAAAAAATTCGCCCAATGATGAAAGCGGCGTCGGGTGAATGATGATCTTGCCGTAATAGGCGACCGCCTGAAACGCGAATATCCACATATAGTTTCGCCGGATGCGCCGTCCCATCGCCCGCCAGAAACCGATATGATATTCCGGGGTCAGATAATCGCGCGCCAATATGTCCTGCCATTCGCCCGGCTCCGGACATGACGACCGCAGCAGCATCGGCGCGTAGAATTTCGTTTCGATCCACCGGGCCCGCGCGCGCCAAACATTGAAATAGCGGTAACGCCGCGCCTCCAGAATGAGGAACATCGCGATGAGTATGCCGACCAGCAGGAGCGGCAATGGCGAGGCGGTCGGGCTGGCGTAGGCGATGGACAACGCAATGCCCAGCGTAACGACCGACCAGTTGGTGGTCGTGTCGAGCCGAGTGCGCCAGATGGTCGAGCGATAGACCTCGCCGCGATAGAGATGGGCGAGCGCGCCGATCGCTGCGCCGTCGAATTTGTCGCCGGTGCCGCCCGGCGGCGTTTCCCATGTCTTCCAATCGTCGACCATGAGCGACAAGTGTCGCTCTGCCCGGCGCTAATCGCAAGGCGCGTGACAGAAATGGTTCGCGCCGCTAAGGCGTAAGGCCGTCTGCGAGAAAACCCCTATGAACGCCCGCGCGCCCGCGCCAATCAGCTATAGACGCATTTTCGCGCTCGCCTGGCCGGCGTCGGTCGCCTCGTCGGTGACCCCGCTGCTCGGCGCGGTCGATGTCTGGGCGCTCGCCCATTCCGCGCGGCCGCTGGATGTCGCCGCGATCGGCCTCGGCTCGATCATCTTTTCGCTTGTTTATTGGAGCTTCGGCTTCATCCGCATGAGCGTCGCCGGCCTCACTGCGCAGGCCGCCGGCGCGGAAGACGAGCCGGAGGCGCGCGCAGCGCTCATTCGCGGCGCGGCGATCGGCGGCGGCATCGGCGCGGCGCTCGTGCTGCTGCAGTTTCCGATCGGGTATTTTTCCTTTCAGGCCCTGCAGATCGGATCGGACGCGTCCGCCGATACGTTCGCTGCGGCCGAGACCTATTTCGCCATCCGCATTTGGGGCGCACCGTTTGTGCTTGCATCCTACGCCGCATTTGGCTGGTTCTCAGCGCGCGAACGCACCGACTATCTAATGGTGGTGAGCGTCGCCATCACCCTTCTCAATATCGTTCTCGACTATGTTTTCGTTGTCTATTTTGAATGGGGCGCCGCGGGCGTCGCCGCCGGCACCCTGATCGCGGAAGTCTTCGGCTTTTTCGCCTGCCTCTTGTTTATCGCACTGATCCTGAACCGGCATGGGGGAATGAAGCGCCATTGGCGCGTTGCTGAATTCTGGTCGGCGGATAAAATCCGTCGCACCATCTCCGTAAATCGCGATATTTTCATCCGCACATTGCTGCTCGCTTTTTGTTTTGCCTGGTTCGTGCAGCGGTCAGGCGCCTTCGGCGATGTCGCTCTCGCCGCCAATCAAACGCTGCTTCAGCTTTTGCTGTTCACCGGCCTCGCTCTCGACGGCACGGCGATCGCCGCCGAAACACTGGTCGGGCAGGCTATGGGCGCTCGCGATCGGGCCGGCGGACGGGCCCGTTACGACAGCGCCGTGCGGCGCACGTTTGAGATCGCCGGCGTCGCCGCGATCCTTTTTGCCCTGTTTTACTGGTTCGCCGGCGATGCGCTGCTGGCGCTCCTGACGCCGGAAGGCGTACTGCGCACGGCCGCCGAAACCTACATGCCCTGGGTGATAATCAGCCCCCTGATCGTTGTCGTTGGCTTTCAGCTTGACGGCATCTTTATCGGCGCAACCCGCGCAAAAGAGATGCGCGACTCCATGATTGTCTCGACGGCGATATTCGTACCCGTATCCCTGTGGGCCGGCGCGCAGTTCGGCAATCACGGTCTGTGGGCGGCGTTTTCCCTCTATTTCGTGCTGCGAGCGGTAACGCTTGTCATTTACATGCCGCGGCTGCGTACGCGTTTCACATGACCCGTGCCGTTAAAGGGTCAGTTTTCGCCTAACGCCCAGCGCAATCCGCCTTCAACATGCGCAAGGAAAAGAGGGTCTGAAAAACTCTCGGCGGTGTGGCCCATGGCCGTATAGAATACGCGCCCTTCTTCAACGCTGTGGCTCCAGGAAATAGGAACGGCGTCGCCGGGTTCTTTGCCAATAGACGCCGGGTCAAGCGTGACAAGGATCTTCACATCCGGATTGAGGTTTTTAAACCAGTACCATTCGTCAACACGCTCGAATTCCGCCGGCAAATTCCGCGTCGCCGAATGGTTCGGATCAACGACGTGCAACCGCCCTGTCGGCGTCCCGGATGGATGCCATCGAAACCGAGCGCCGAGCAGCCGCGCATAACCCGGCCAGAAATAATGAGAGTCGGCGGCGGCGTGGACGCCAACAAGACCGCCGCCGCTCTCGACGAAATCAAGAAGGGCCCGCCGCCTCTTCCCGCGTAACCACTCGCTCCACGGCTTTTTCGGGTGCGTCGTCGCACTCAACAAAACGATTGCGTCGTAGGCAGGCGCGCCGCCGTCGAACACAGCCGGGTCTTCGCTCGCCTCCACGATATATCCGGCTGTCTCGCCGCGGGCCCGCAACGCCTCAATTCCCGGTTCGATGGAGCCGTGACGATACCCCGTCGTGTGAGAAAAAATCAGAATTCGCGGCGCCTCAAGTTTTTCCGTTGCGCTTTCCGCCGCGACACTCGTTTCCGCCAAGCCATGCAAGACAGCGAGCAATACAACCACAATGCGAGATATCGTCGAAGCCATGCTACGGTCCCGATGCGCATCTAAATCCGAGTTTGGCGCAACGGATACTAACTGGCGCGGCGGTTCTGTCGACCCTGCCGCGCCTTCATATGTTGCACGCAAGAAGCGTTCACAATATTATGGCCGCCTTCGATCCAACAGCCACGTTCAGGATATCTGTCAGTCCTGCCAGACGGCGATAACCGGGTCGCAAGGGGGGCCGGTGGAAAACCTGTTTGCGCCGCCAAGTCTTTACGCCGTGCCGATGATCGCCATCACATGGGCGACGTTTTTTGTTGGCGCGCTGATCAGCTTTTTCTTCCAAGTTGGCGGCGCGCGACGGCCCGGCGCAGTGATCGACTTCGCCAAACACTGTTTTCCAATCGACGGCTGGAAGTCGAGATCCAATTTCATCGACATAATTATGTATGTCGTCAGCAAACTGGCGGGCGCCGTATTTGCACTGGGCGAGATCGCATTAACGACTGCCGCCTCCTTGGGCATTGCATCGCTTTTGGCGACGCTCTTTCCTGCTCACGTCGCCACCGATATCACAATACCGTGGATAGTCGGCGTCGCATTCGCAATGTTTCTTGCGATGGATTTTGCGAACTATCTAACCCACTACTGGCAACACAAAATCGGATTTTTGTGGGAACTTCACAAAGTTCATCATTCGGCGACATTCCTGACGCCGCTGACAACCAAGCGGATGCACCCGCTCGGTGACAAGCTCGACCGATTTGTCAGCGGCTTGCTTACCGCGATCCCAGGCGGCGTCGCCATGCATCATTTCGGTCTGTCGGTTGTCGAAATGTTGCTGCTTGCGGCAACCGCCAATCGCCTCGGCACCATTCTCGTACTTGATGCGCTCCGGCATACGCATTTTCCAATCGGTTTCGGCTGGGCGAACAAAGTGATCATGAGCCCGCACATGCATCAGCTCCATCACAGCACCAAGTACGAACACTGGGACAAAAATCTCGGTAACAAGCTCTCAATCTGGGACTGGATGTTCGGCACCGCTTGCTTGCCGGAAAAAGGCGAAAAGCTGAATTTCGGGATCGGCCGCGGCGCCGCCGCCGACGCGGAATATGTGACGCTCTACGGGGCTTACGTGCATCCGGTTGTGCGCATGACAAAAATGCTGCTCGGCCAGATTCAACCGGTATATGGCCGTCCGAATCTCGCCATCGATGACGCCGACGAGGCGGCGGCGCAACGCCGCGACATACAGCCTACGCCTGCTGAATAGTCAGCGGTGCTCCGCGCCCACCGCGTCGCTGACGGTTTCAAACCCGTCGCTTCTTAACAGGCCGGGAAGCGCGCGAAGGATCCGCGCAGGCAAGCCGGGCCCCTCGTAAACCATGGCCGTATAAAGCTGGACGAGCGACGCGCCGGCGAGAATTTTCTCATAAGCATCCCGCGCTGAAGCAACGCCGCCGACGCCGATCAGCGGCGTTTCCGGCCCGACTGCGCGACGGAACTCCCGCAACAACTCCGTAGACGGCGCGAATAATGGCTTGCCGGACAGCCCGCCCGCTTCATCAATGCGCGCGCTCCTGAGCGTTTCCGGCCGCGCGACCGTCGTGTTGGAAACGATGAGCCCGTCGAGAGCGAGGTCTTTCACAATGCTTGCAATATCGGCCTTGTCTTCATCGGTAAGGTCCGGCGCGATTTTGAGAAACACTGGTGTTCCCACAGTCGCTTCGTCGCGCGCGGCGAGGACCCGTTTCATCAGGCCGGCGAGCGCGGACTTCCCTTGCAGCGCGCGCAGTCCCGGCGTGTTGGGTGACGAGATATTGACGGTGTAAAAATCAACGAGGCCGGCGAGACCTCGGAGGCCGGCTTCATAATCGGCAGTGCGATCGTCGCTGTCCTTGTTGGCGCCGAGATTGACGCCGACGACGCCTTTGCGCCGGCGGCGTTTCAGCCGACGTGCGACAACGTCAAGACCGTCATTGTTAAATCCGTAGCGGTTGATGACGGCCTCGTCTTTCCAGAGGCGAAAGACGCGGGGACGCGGATTGCCGAATTGCGGGCGCGGCGTCACGGCGCCGACCTCGACAAACCCGAAGCCGAGATCGAGCATCGCATTTGGAACTTCGGCGTCCTTATCAAAGCCGGCGGCGAGCCCAAGCGGGTTCGGAAATTCAATGCCGGCGACCGAAACAGCGAGACCCTTGTCGCGAATGCAGGTCTTCGGACCAAGACCCGTTTTCAGCATGCGGATGGTTAACCGATGCGCCGTTTCGGGATCGAGCGTCGTCGCGGCGCGGGCGGCGAAATCTGCGGCGAACAGCGGCGCCCTCACCTGTCATCTCCGAACCGGAACCCGTCGTCGCCATCCACAATACGGACGGCGCGCGCGACATGTTCGCGCCGCAGCGCGCCATAAAGATGGGGGAATTTTTCGCCCCGTTTCGGCGCCAGTTCGAATTTGACCTGGCCGGCGACACCGGCGAGTGGAATTTCAAGGGCCCAGAGGTCGGTGACGCCGGCGAAATGGAGGTTCGCCGTGTCGATGACCTGCGCACGGGTCGACAAATGAATATAGCCGTCGCGCTCATCGATATCGCGGGTCGGTGCGACGCCGCGTTCCTGCGTCGCAATCCATTCCGCATCTGTCGCCAGCCGGTATACGAATTCGGGTTTCCCGCTCATGGGGCAACGGCGTAGCCGCCGCCGCCTGCGCCGTCCAGCGCGCGCGTCAGGGTTGCGCGGCGATAAAGGCCGCTTCCGCGTTCGGCCCCGCGGCGATCGCCGCAGTAAATTTTTCCGCACGCACCTGCAACGCGATATCGAATGCGTTTTGCGGCGCGGCGGCGCGCGCCTCGGAAAGCGCCGCAAGCGCATCAGCGCGCCAGGCGGGCGCGCCATAGGAGAGCACCCGCAACGCCATCTCATAGCAAATGGAAATGTTGTCGGGATCGCGCGCCCGCGCGGCGAGAAACTGCTCGTAGCCCGTTTGCGCATCCGCGCCAAAGCTGCCGTCGCCGGCCCGCGCTGCAACCCCCAGATGCCAGCCCGCCGAGGTCGACAGCGCCCACGGATTATCCGGCTCAAGCGCCAAGGCCCTGTCGAGGCGTTCCCGCGCGCCGGGGCCGAGTCCTAAGAAAAATGCCCTGAACGCCGACATGCGCGATCCGCGCTGGGCCATGGCGATCGCGGCCTGCAGGTAGGCCTCGACCAATGTGGGATCCATTTCCGTCGCTCGGTCCGCGAGCTTTGCCGAACGCTTAACGATCTTCTTGGCGCGTTTATCGTCGTCGTCGAGATAGGCTTGCGCGTTCAGCGCCCGCGCGGCCAACGCAAGGTTTTCAGCATCGCCAATACTCTCCGCACGGTCAGCGGCGGCGCTGAATTCACCTTCATCGAAGAGTGAAAGCGCCGTTTCGTCGGGCGCCGCCAGCGCCGACATTGCGGAAAAAATAAATGCGGCGAAGGCCAGTCTCAATCGAACCATGGCGCCGATCCTAGCGCGTCTTTCGCCGCCGCCGCATTCACAATCTGGACATCGCCGGCCAACCTCCTTCAGATGCGCGCGCCATGAAACCCGTTCGCATCCTTCTCGGCCTCGCCGCCGCGGCCGCCGCCGGGCTTGCCGCCCATGCGGGCGGGCTCGATCAACAGATCGTCTGGACCATCGCCATCACGACGCTCACGGCTTTCTGGTGGGTGTCGGAGGCCCTGCCGATCCCAGCGACGTCGCTTGTGCCTTTCGCCCTCTTTCCTCTCGCCGGCGTCCTAGATCAGCGACAGGCGGCGGCGGCGCTCGGCTCCTATGTGATCATCCTCCTGATGGCGTCGTTCATGTTGTCAAAGGCGCTGTCGAAATCGGGCCTGCATGAGCGGCTCGCCCTCTACATGATCCGCGCGGTCGGCGCCTCCGGCGGCAGGCTCGTTCTCGGCTTCATGGTTGCGGCGGCGGTTCTCTCCATGTGGATTTCGAACACGGCGACGACGCTGATGCTGGCGACCATGGCCCTCGCTATTCTATCGCGTACGGATCATTCAGAACACGGCGCCAAGCTCGCCGTACCCCTGCTCCTTGGCATTGCGTACGCCGCCTCGCTTGGCGGCACGGCGACGCTAATCGGAACGCCGCCAAATTTGATCTTTGCGGAAAACTTCCTGCTGGCGACAGGCGAGGAATATTCCTTCACGCGCTGGATGGCGACGGGCCTGCCCATTGTAGCGCTCGGCGTGCCGGTCATGTGGCTGTGGCTGACGCGGTCCTTGCGCGGCGTCACGGCGCCCGAACTCCGAGAGCCGGGCCCCTGGCGCAAGGACGAGGTGCGCACCATGATCGTTTTCGGTCTCGCCATTTTGCTCTGGGTAACGCGGGGCGAACCCTTTGGCGGCTGGTCCGGCGCCCTCGGCATGGAAGGGGCCGGTGATTCCACCGTCGCCGTCTTCGCCGTCATCCTGATGTTCTTCGTACCCAACGGGAAAGGCGGCGCGCTGCTCGACTGGGAAACCGCGACCGACATTCCTTGGGGGCTGTTGTTGCTGTTCGCCGGCGGCATCTGCATCGCGGCGGCGTTCCGGGCCAGCGGGCTCGACCAACTGATCGGCGACAGCCTGGCCGGCCTCGCCAACCTGCCGGTTTTCGCAATGATGTTGGGGCTCTGCCTGTCGGTGACGTTTTTGACGGAGATGACGTCGAATACGGCGACGGCGAACCTCTTGATGCCGATCCTCGCCGCCATCGCGGCCGGTACCGGCGTCGATCCGCAACTGTTGATGATCCCAGCCGTTATCTCCGCGTCCTGCGCCTTCATGTTGCCGGTGGCGACGGCGCCAAATGCCATCGTCTATGGCACTGGCCGTGTCTCCATCGCCCGCATGGCGCGTGAAGGGATTGCTCTGAACATCATCGTCGCGCTGATCGTTTCGAGCGTCTGCTGGACATTGTTGCGATGACGCCCGTTCTTGCCGGCGCGGTTTACTTCACTATCGTTTTTGCGGTCGGTTTCTTACTTGGAACAATTCGCGTTTTGGGACTGACGCCCGCGTTCGGCGAAACCGCCGCAGTATTAATTGAAGGACCGTTTATTCTCGGCGCAAGCTGGATCCTATGCGGCTTTGCGATCAGACGGTTCAACGTACCGGCGCAGGCATCAAGCCGGCTGGTCATGGGCGGCGTCGCATTTATACTACTCATCGCCGCGGAGACACTGCTCGGCGTATTCGGGTTTGGGCGACCTCTGAGCGATGTGATGGCCCGATACGCAACATTCGTCGGCGCGATCGGCCTCACAGGCCAAGCGCTATTCGGCTTATTTCCGGTATTGCAGCTCCTCGCTGGCGCCCCGCACGCCAACGACTAAGCGACGCGCGGGGCTGGACGCGCCTTGGCAATTGTCGTATGGTTTTTTAATTACGTTTCGTAATAAACAACAAATAACGGGCAATATGCTCCGGCGATGGTTCTTTCGCGCAACGCTAGCGGTGCTCGCATTGGCGGTCCTGACTGTCGGCGCAGGTATTTTTCTGATGCGCGGCAGCGAACCGCTGCATAATGGCGAGCGCCTCGCGGATGGCAGTGTAGAGATCGTCGCCGACGGGTTTATTGCAGCATACATTGTCAATCTCCCCAACGATTCCATAATCCTGGTCGACGCCGGGTTCGATCCTGACGCCGCAGCGATCAAAGACGCACTCGCGCGCCGCGGACGGACCGCCGATGATATTGTCGCCATCTTTTTCACCCACGGCCATGGCGATCACATCGCTGGGGCGTTGGCCTTTCCAAACGCCGCGCTATTCGCGCTGACCCCCGATGCCGATCTGATTGAGGGAAGACGCGTCGCGCAGAGCCCGTTTGCGCGAAACCGCAACCCGACACCGACAGGGTTGAAAATTAATCATCTGCTTACGGACGGAGACCGCATCGATATTGGCGATGCAACGGTAGAGGCTTTCGCTCTCCCGGGCCATACGCTCGGCAGCGCCGCTTACCTCATTCACGGGGTTCTGTTTCTAGGCGACAGCGCAGCGGCCCGCAGCGACGGAAAAATAATGAGCGCCCCGCCGGTCTTTTCTTGGGACCGCGACGTCAACCAGGAATCCCTGCGCCGGCTCGCGCTGAAGCTACGCCCCCGCGCCGACGAAATCGACGCCCTCGCCTTTGGCCATCAGGGACCGCTCGACGGACCCTATGCGCTGTTCGAGTGGGCGGAAACATCGCCATGAAGGCGCATCGTCCTATCGCCAATCTTGAATATGCGCTTCTCGGGCTTGTTTCCTACGGCGAAAAATCCGCCTACGCCATAAAACAAATTTTTGAGGACACGCCGATGGCGCGGTTCAGCGCCAGCCCCGGCGCCATCTATCCGGCGCTGAGCCGATTGCAGGAAAAGGGACTGGTCAGCGCAAAATTGCAACCGGGCGACCGAGGGCGCGCAAAACGGGTCTATCGACTAACGGCCAAAGGGGTCGCCGCGCTTGATAAATGGCTCGCCATAAAGCCGGACATTGCTGAACTCAATACAGATGCCGCCCTCTTAATGCTGCGGTTCGGCTTTATGGACGGCCGACGCAGCCGCGCGGAGATTTCAGGATTCCTATCCGATCTCAACAATGCGCTGACCGAACAAGCCCGCGATCTCGACACACGCATCAAGGAGTTTCGCCGCATTGGCGCCGATCATGCGGCGCTGACGCTTGAGGCTGGATTGATGGGCGTGCGCGCTCATTTGCGGTGGGCCGAAAAGGCAAACCGGGAATTTACGGTCGCAAAAGCCGGGCAGCCGTCTTAGGCGACCCCATCAACCGTCATGTGCCGCGCGCGCGCAGAGTGTTCGATCGCTTGCGCGCCGTCATCGGGAACTTTCAACGCGTCGCGGATAAGTTCGAGCACGCGGATTTCCGTGACGTCGAGTTTTTCGTCCGCCGTTACGACATCGACCACCGCCGCGTAAGCGGTCTCGCAGAGATGGCGCGGCAGGGCCGCGGCGGCGGATTCCAGCACCTTATGCAGGCCGCCGTCTGATGACATCAACTCGCCGCAGGCTTCAGACGTCTGCACGAGCGTCCGCTCATCAGAGTCGGCGAAAACCGGGAACGAACGCACGACCCGTCCGATGGTCCTGAGTTCCGCGTCGTTGATTGCGCCGTCGGACGCCGACGTCATGACCATCAAATAGATGATCGCTTCCTGGGGGGTGAGCGCGGGCGCGCCTACGGCCATGAGGGTATGCTCCAGTTGGATGTTGCGATGCGGCGGACCCTAGCGGCGGGCTCCGATCCCGGCAACAGGGCGTTTTGCCGAGCCCATGGACCAAGGGCTAATGTGTCGCAGGGCGCCCGATCTTGCCTATCGGTCAAAGCAGGCGCAGATGCGCGCATCCTCGGATTGAACCTATGACCGCTGAACTCCTGCCAGCTTTCGTCACCGCTTTCGCGACGCTTTTTATCGTGATCGACCCAATTCTGGTGACGCCCATCTTCGCCTCGCTAACCAAAGGCGAAGCGCCGCGCGAACGCCTCCGCATCGCGCTGATGGCGGCAGTGTATTCGATTGCGATCCTGATTTTTTTCGGGTTTGCCGGCAATGCGCTGCTGCATCATCTCGGCGTTTCGATGGCCGCCTTTCGCGCCGCTATGGGCGTCATTTTGTTCATCATGGGCTTTCGCATGTTCTTCGATCCGGACAGCGAAACCCAGGCAAAAACGCCGGGGCCAAAAGCCTCCGCACGCGATAATATCGCTTTTTTCCCGTTGTCGATCCCGATGCTCGCCGGGCCTGGCGCCCTTGCTACCATCATGCTGTTGATGGGGCCGGGCACGAGCGCATTTGAAAAGGGCGCGGCGCTGATCGCGACCGCGATTGTGCTGGCAATTGCTGTCGTGATGATGTCATTCGCAAGCCGCATCGGTGATGCGCTCGGGCGCACCGGTATGAACGCGATCACCCGCATCCTCGGCATGCTCTTGATGGCGCTGTCGACGCAGTTCGTCTTCGACGGCGTTCGCGTCGGCATCCTGGAGCAGGCCGCTCATGCGAGCGGCGCTTGACCTAATTCGCGTCTAAGGCCTTCTGCGTTTCGGCAAACGCGTTGACGCCACGCTCCGCGCCATATCGCAAGGATCGACCCGATAAACGCGCGCCGGCGCCATCGCCGGCGCAGACAAATCGCGTCACATTTTGCGCGCGCGCGTCTCCGGCGCGACAGGCTGCTTCCAAGGCGCCCAGCGCTTTGTCGCATTCAGCGATGAGCAGACCCGCCTGCCAGTCGCCGGCGCTCGCCCAGTCAACCTCCGCTCGGATCTCGTTGCCGCAGACTTTGCGCGTGTAATACGCCTCATCCGCAAGCGCCGCGGCGTTGTCCTCGCGCTCGCGAACATCTCTGAGCGATTGCGCCTCGGCCGCACTGACAAGCGCCAGCGCGGCGAAAAGCACGATCCCAATGATCAGGCGAGAGTCCATATGGCGAGGATTGCGTAGGTTTTTGGCGGTTTTGAGGCTGATCGCGCCACTTAAAGATATTCCTCGAGGAATCGCTCAACGGCGCGGGACGATAGCCGCCCGGAGATGTCCTGATCCGGGACATATTGAATGATTAGCGCATCCTCTTGGAACCGCGCCGTGGGGGCGGGCCCGACTTCGAATACGACGCGCCCGATCCTTTCGCCGAGTATCCGCGCGCCCGTCGGATCGCCGGCAACCGCCTTGACGCCAATGACGGCGCGTAAAATTGCATCCGCAAGCACCGAGGCGCTCGCCAATTGATCGGGCGCGGGCGTCTCTAATTCAAAAGTGATTGGCGAACCCGTCACGGCGCTGACGACTGCTGTCGCCGCGTTGGCCCGGCGCTGCGCCGTATCGAAACCGACGGCCGGAAGTTCGATGACCTGATCGTCGCCGAAAGATTTCGACGCCGCCGACCCGGCGCCGTCGCCTGGCCAGTGTACGGTCGCGCCGCCATAAGACGCGATACGCACGAGCGTATCGCCATCAGCATTTTTGAAGATAGAATCGCCGCGGGGTCCGCGCGTAACGGTCAAGAGGTAAATCTCCGGCGCCGGCGCCTGTTCATCGAGAGTGCAGTCTAGACGTTGATCGTTTGGTCCGCACAGAAACTTCACGCGCGCCGTACGCGTGCGCGCTTCGATCAGGAATGCGCGATTGTCCGAGGCCAGCACATAGCGTTCGACCGTGCCGTGCTGGCGTTCGGCGCGTCGTTCCCGTTTCTCGCCGACAAGCGCAGAAAACGGATTGGAGTCTGATTGTTGCGCGAGCGCAAAATCGGCCGGGCGATCCTGCGCCAAGGCGCCTTGCGCAAAGCCGATAAGCGCCGCCGCCGCGAGCGCGCACGCAATCGTTCCCAAGTTCAAGCCCGCCTTCATCACAACGCCGATTTACTCGACTATTTTGGTAAAAAAAGGGCTCCGCCGCCGATTTTCAGCGGCAAAGCCTAGATTCTACGCCATTTCAACAGCATCAGGCGGCGAAATATTGCCCGCCATTTGCCGACAGGACAGCGCCGGTGATGAAGCCGGCATTGTCGTCGGCGAGGAAGGCGACGCATTCGCCGATCTCCTCGGCCCCGCCGAGGCGGCCAACCGGGATTTGCGCGGTAATTTTTTTCAGCGCTTCTTCTGGCATCGCCGAGACCATTTCAGTTGCAATGTAACCTGGCGCAACAGCGTTGACCGTAACGCCCTTGAAGGCGCCTTCCTGGGCGAGCGCACGGGTGAAACCAAGCATGCCCGCTTTCGCCGCGGAGTAATTCGACTGGCCCATTTGCCCCTTCTGGCCATTGATCGACGAGATGTTAACGATGCGCCCAAAGCCGCGCTCGCGCATGCCCGGAAAGACATTGTGGGTCATGTTGAACACCGAATCGAGATCGGCGCGAATAACCTCGGACCATTCCTTCGGCCCGATCTTGTGGAACATGCCGTCGCGGGTGATGCCGGCGTTGTTCACAAGAATATCCGTTGGCCCCTGCGCGCCTTCGATTTCCGCAATACCGGCCTTGCACGCCTCATAGTCGCCGACATCCCACTTATAAACATTAATGCCGGTTTCGTCCTTGAACTTCGCGGCCGCCTCGTCGTTGCCCGCATAAGTGGCTGCAACCGTGCAGCCCTTCTCTTTCAGGCATTTTGCGATCGCCGCGCCAATGCCGCGCGTACCACCGGTTACAATTGCGTTTCTCGCCATTTGTTTTCTCCCGTCCTTTCCGCGCAGTCGCGCTTCTCTATATTATCCGCACACATACCAAAATCGGCTATCGCTCCACGCACATGGCGATGCCCATGCCGCCGCCGATGCACAAAGTCGCGAGGCCTTTCGATTTCTCGGCGCGCTTCATCTCGTGCAGCAGCGTAATCAGAATGCGCGCGCCGGACGCCCCGATCGGATGGCCGATAGCGATGGCGCCGCCGTTTACATTGACCCGCTCCGGATCCCAGCCAAGCTCCTTGCCCACGGACAGCGCCTGCGCCGCAAACGCCTCGTTCGCTTCTATCAGATCCACATCGTCGAGGGACCAGCCGGCTTTTTCAAGGGCGCGACGCGAGGCGGGCGCCGGGCCAATGCCCATGATCGACGGGTCGACGCCGCAATGGGCCCAGGACGCAATACGCGCCAGCGGCTCCAGGCCGCGTTTGTCGGCTTCCTTTTCGGACATCACGATCACCGCGGCGCCGCCGTCATTAAGACCGGACGCATTGGCCGCCGTCACCGTGCCCCCGTCGCGCACGAAGGCGGGCTTAAGGCCAGAGACACCATCAATAGTCGCACCCTCGCGGATATATTCGTCATGATCGAAAACAATTTCGCCCTTGCGGGTCTTGATTGTCACCGGCGTGATTTCGTCGTTGAATTTGCCTGCCTTTTTTGCAGCTTCCGCTTTGTTCTGGCTGGCGACGGCGAAGGCGTCCTGTTCCTCGCGGGAGATTTGATATTTTTCTGCAAGGTTTTCCGCGGTCTGGCCCATGTGATAATTGTTGAAGGCGTCCCAAAGCCCATCGACGATCATCGTATCGGCGAAGTTCGAGGGACCCATTTTGACGCCATTGCGTAAGTGTCCGGCGTGGGGCGCCAGCGACATGTTTTCATGACCGCCGGCGGCGACAACGTCCGCATCCCCAAGCGAAACCGTTTGCGCAGCCATGGCGACGGCCCTGAGCCCCGATCCACAAACCTGATTGATGGTGCTGGCCGGGCGTTCAACCGGCACGCCTGCGCCAACGCTCGCCTGTCGCGCCGTGTTTTGACCCTGAGCCGACTGCAGCACATGGCCCATGATCACTTCGCCGACATCGCCGCCCTCCACGCCGGCGCGCGAAAGCGCGGCCGCAAGGACGGTCTCGCCAAGTTTTGCGGCCGGCACGGTCGCAAGCGATCCGCCAAAAGACCCGACGCCGGTGCGCGCCGCGGAAACAATCACTGCATTCGTCATTTCATCTGCTCCGTTTCATTAAATACAGGGCGAAGGCGCGCGTCGTATTGCGCTGCAAGGCGCCTCGCGCGCAGCCGCCAAAACCCAACAAGCCTTTGCTTTTTCTACGATCTCCCGAGAGATACGTATGCAAACCGGTTTTTTGTGCTATAGCAGCATTAGCATACGCACAATAGCAATGCGGCGCAAAAAGCGCCGCCCGGCGGCGGGGGATAAAACGCCGGATGCAGGGCTCCAGACATGGGGGCGCGAAAACGGGAGAAGCATCAAATGACCGAAAAAGAAGCCAGTCGGGGCGGGAAAGCGCGCGCAAATGGCGCAGGCGACGCCGTCGTCATCAAAAAATATGCAAACCGCCGGCTCTACAACACAGCCACCAGCTCTTACGTCACCCTCGATTTTCTGGCTGATATGGTGAAAAACGGCGAGGACTTTGTCGTTTATGACGCCAAGTCCGGCGACGACATCACCCACTCCGTCCTTACACAGATTATTTTCGAGGAAGAAAGCAAGGGGCAGAATCTGCTGCCGATACAGTTCCTGCGACAGCTGATTCAGTTCTACGGCGACAGCTTGCAGCGCTTCGTGCCGTCATACCTTGAAATGAGCATGAACGCCTTTTCGCAAAATCAGGACGACTTGCGCCATCGCATGCGCGACGCATTTGAATCGACGCCCGGATATTCAATGTTTGAGGAAGGCGTTCGAAAAAATATGGAGCTCTACAATCAGGCGATGAAGATGTTCACGCCCATGACCAATCTCTACGCGACGTCGCAATCGGACAAGGGCGAGGATTCGGACGAAATCGACGAATTAAAATCGCAGCTCGCAGCGATGCGCCAAAAACTCGACGAGCTCGAAAAGAAAGGCGGCTGAGCGGCCTGCCGCGTCGGATTATCGTTGAATGCGGGTCGGCGGATCGTTCGGCGCGCCTTCAGGCATCCAGGCCGGCGCCGTTTCCGGCTTACCGATCAGGAAGCCTTGTAGGAAGTCAACGCCGAGGCCCTTGAGCAACATGGCGTCAGCCTCGTTGTCGACCCATTCGGCGACGCTCTGCATGCCGAAATTCCGCGCCAGATCGAGCAGCGTACGTACGAAAAGCTGGTTTTCACGTGACGAGGAAACGCCGGTTACGAAGGAACCGTCGATTTTCAGGATGTCGATATCCATGGCTTTGAGATTTCGGAACGACGTATAGCCGGCGCCGAAATCGTCAATCCCGAAGGAACAGCCGATCTTTTTGATTTCCTGAACAAATTCGATCGACGCATCGATCGCGTCGATAACCTGTGTTTCGGTCAGCTCGACCGTGACGCGCTGCGCCAGATGGCTGTTGGCGCGCAAATGCGAAATGTAGCCCTCGGCCCAGACAAAGTCCTTCACCGTCTCCATGGAAATGTTCACGTTGAGGTGAATGTCCGGACAGACTTCCAGCGTGTTCGTGGCAAGTTCCAGAACGCGCCTATCGAGGAGATGAACGAGTCCCAGACGCTCCGCAGCCGGAATAAATTCCGGGGCCGGGATTTCCTGGCCGTCCTCGCCACGCATCCGAATAAGGCATTCGAACTTTTTCGGCTCTTCATCCAGATCAGCCACAATCGGCTGAAAGGCGAGGCGAATGCGTCGTTCGTTCAGTGCTGTTAAAATGACGTCGGACATATGCGTGTTGCGCCGGCGCATTGAGACCGTGTCTGTTTTCTCCGAAAACGCCGACCAGCTCGATTTACCCTGCCGCTTGGCGGCATCGAGGGCGGCTTCGGCGCGCGCCATGGCGATATTGGCCTCGTCCGCGCTTTCGGGGATTTTCACCGCGCCAACGCAAATCGAGGCGACAACCCCGCCGCGCTTGGTTTCGACGACGCTTTCGCGGACGGCGTTCATCAGGCGCGCGCAGACGCCGCGAAGACCTTCCTCATCGCATGTCCGAACGACGATGCCGAACTTTGTCCCGGCCACGCGGCCGATAGAATCATCGGGCCCGAGGACTGCGGCGAGACGTTTTGAAATTTCGATGATGACCTTGTCGGCAGCCTCAAATCCGAAATCCGCATTGACAGCGCCGAGATCGTCTATGCCGGCGAGGATATAAGCGCCGGCGCTGCGTTCCGCTTTCGCGTCTTCGATCGCCGCTTCAAGTCCGCGCCGAAGGCAGACGCGATTGAGATGGCCAGTCAGTTCGTCATTGGTCGCGAGCCAGGCGAGGCGCGCGTCGTGCCGCTTCTCACTCTCAATTGAGCGAATAACGCTGATCAGGCGGCGCTGACCTTCCTGTCCGATCCATCCGCCGCGTTCCTCTACCCAGTGGGCTTCGCCATCGTCGCGGCGCAACCGATATTCACAGAAATAGCTTTGCTGACGGCCGGCGAACGCCTCGGCGCGTTCCACGGCGGCCTTTTCGTCGATCCGCTTGTTGAAGTCCTCTAGCGTTTCGATCGCCTTCACGTCGGCCGCGCCGATAATGCGCGCGGCCGCGCTTTCGTCCGACCAGCGCAATAGGCCGCTGACCGGCTCAAATTCGAACATCGATTGAAGCGCGCCGTCAACGGAAGGCTGGCGGATTGGCGGGTTGAATTCCATATCGCGCATAGACGGCGCGTCGCCGCCTCGATCGCCGACAACGACACCCTTTGCAGCCTCTGGTAACGCCTTCGCGTTTTCTACCATTCGTCCCACTCGCGCTGTGTCAAAAGCAACCTTAACCACCGAGCCGTAAATAAAATTTGAAATTGTGCGGTGTCGCGACACGGCGCAAGTCTTGCGCTGTATCGCTTCGATGAAAGGAATTGTTAACCTTCCGACAGTGACGGCCGCGCGTGCCCTCCGTCCCGCACTGCGCCGTTCCCGTACGTCAGCGCCGGCGCGGGCGGCAAGGCCCGTTCCCGCGACGGCGCCCGTGATCATTGAGGCTGTCCCATTACGGTGCAGCCTTCAACGCGAGGCCACTACGCAGGAAGCGGCGCGCGCCTACTCCATCCTAAGCGGCGACGCGCCCGAGATTGCAGGCCGCGCCGTAAATATCCTGATTTAACGCTGCTTCGTCAGCCGCCCAGGGCGCCTTCCGCCACCGATAGGTCGCGGCGCGCCGTCACCGTGGTCACGATGAAGCCGGCCATGAAGTCGAGAAACGTCATCGCCATGAACAGGAAAAACACGGAATTGCCAAAGCCTTTGACGATGATGAACAGCAACAGCGCGACGACAAAAACAACCACTGAAAACGCATGGTTCATGATCGACGCGGAGCCGGTTTTGGTGGCGCGAAGCAATTCAACAAACAACAGCCCCATGCTGAACAGCAAAAAGACATCGCCGAAGCTGATTCGCCAGGTTTCCCCGGATACGAGATTAAGATCGACGAACAGCATTTCATGCCAGGGCTGTTCTACCGTGCCGACCGCGCCTGTAAGCGTCAGGATGGCGTAAACGATGAGGCTGATCCCCAGAAGCGGCACCATTTGATACATGTCTGTTCCCCGAATTTTCCTTTTCGCGCCGGCCCCCGATCCCATGCCCTTACGGCGGCGCGCTGTTGAACTAGGGCAAGGCTACCACAAGGGCGGGGACCAATGCAGCCCTTAACGCTCCAATTCATCGACGCCGCCCGGGGCGCGAGATCGGCCCAGAAGCCACAAAACACCTGTTAAATCGCGAATCGCCACCGCGAGGCGCCCGATATTGGTGTATTTCGAGGCTCCGTGGGCCCGCGGCCGATGCCGTACGGGGAGAAACGTCACCGCGAATCCCTCCCGCCGCATCAGCGCCGGCAGATATCGGTGCATGTGATCAAAATAGGGAAGGCGCAGATACGCCTCCCGATAAAACGCTTTGAGCCCGCATCCGGTGTCATCCGCGCCGTCGCGAAGCAGGCGTTTGCGCAGCCCGTTGGCGGCGCGCGAGGCCCATTTTTTTGTCGTGCTGTCTTTTCGCTTTTTTCGCTCACCCGCGACCATGGCGAGCGGCGGCGCGCCGTCAAGAAGCGCATTCAACAGCGCCGGAATATCCGCCGGATGATTCTGTCCGTCGCCGTCCAGCGTCACCACAATATCGCTGCGCGCCGCCAGCACGCCGGTGCGCAGCGCGCGGCTCTGTCCAGCGTTTTGCCGATGCCGTAACACCCGCAGGCCGCGCGCCTGCGCGTTCAACAGGGATGTCGCCGTGTCGTCGATCGAACCGTCGTCAACTGCGACGATCTCGTAGTCAACACCTGCAAGCGCGTCGGCAATTTCCGTAACGAGCGAAGCGGCGCCGCCCGCCTCATTATACATCGGCGCCACGACGCTGACCGCCGGCGCGCCGGGACGCGCCGCCGGCCAGGCAAAAAAAGCCGCCGTGTCTTCGCGCCCGGCGCCGGTCTCAACGGTGTCGTTCATGGCCGGCGCTCTTAGCGGGTTTGCCGTGGCCCGTCACGGGCCGGAAGACATGAGGGCCATGAACGCCTAATGTGCGCCGCGTGAGGGGTTTGCTGACATGACTGCGCATCAAGGAGCGACGCCAGCCGGCTGGCGGCTGGTTCTGGCCGCCGCATTCGCCGCCTTCGTCGCCATGGCCGGGCTTTTCACCCTGCCGCCGCTCGACCGCGATGAATCCCGCTTTGCCCAGGCGACGGCGCAAATGCTTGAGACCGGCGACTTCATTTCGATCCGGTTTCAGGACCGCGAACGCAACAAAAAGCCGGCCGGCATCTACTGGCTGCAGGCCGCAAGCGTCTCGGTTTTTTCCGACGTCGAAGCCCGCGAGATCTGGGCTTATCGGATCCCCTCCATCGTTGGCGCCATCTTCGCCGCGATCTTTACCTTTCTCGCCGGGCGCCGACTCTACGACGAAAGGACGGGATTTCTGGCGGCGCTGCTCGTCGCCTCCGCACCCGTTGTCGCTGCAGAAGCGACCATCGCCAAAACCGACGGCGTCCTTCTCGCGCTCATCTGTCTTGCCCAATGGGCCTTTATCGAAATTTACGCCGCCCACGTCGAGGGACGCAAAACCGGCTGGGGGACGCCAATAACATTCTGGGCCGCCCATGGCGTCGCGGCGCTTATCAAGGGTCCAATCGCGCCGATGATCTCGGCGCTTACCGGCGTTGGTCTTTTCCTTGCGGAACGCCGCCTCGGCTGGGTCATCCGTATGCGGCCCTTTGTCGGCGTTGCGATTCTCATCGCCATCGTCGCGCCCTGGGCCTGGGCCATCCATAACGCCACAGATGGGCGGTTCTTCGTTGACGCCGTTGGCGGGGACATGTTCGGCAAGGTCGGCGAGGCGCAGGAAAGCCATGCCGGACCGCCGGGTTATCATACGCTGCTCGTCTGGGGCTTGTTCTGGCCCGCCGCCGCGCTGATCGGGCCGGGCCTCGTCCATATCTGGCGCGACAGGGCCGGGTGGCGCGCGCGCTTCCTCCTCGCCTGGATCATCCCTTCGTGGCTCGTTTTCGAAATCGCGGCGACAAAACTCCCTCACTACGTGATGCCGCTCTATCCCGCCCTCGCCATTGTCGCCGCTCATGCTGTGTTGAAGGATGGCGACCGGCAGACAACGCTCAGAAAACTCGGCGCCGTTACCTATGGCGGCATCGGGCTCGTTTTCGCCGGGCTCATCGCTGTCCTGCCGAACGTGTTGAGCGCGGCGCCGATGACCGCATTTTGCTACAGTCTTGCGGCGGTTTTCTCTGCAGCGACACTCTGGACCGCTGGCGTATTCTGGCGCGGCCATGCGGGCCGCGGCGCCATTTGCGCGTCCGCGCTGGCGGGCCTTTATGCATGGACATTAATGGGTGCCGTGCTGCCGCGCCTCGATGCGCTTATGGTGTCGCCAAAACTGTCTGCCGCGCTCGATGATGCGGGGCTTCACCCGATCATATACGGCGGTGAAAATGTTGCGCTTGCGGGATATTCCGAACCCTCCGCCGTATTTCTGATCGGAACCGACACCGTCCTCACCAACGGCGCAGAGGCCGGGCGCCTGTTGGCCGCCGGCGAGATCGCCGCCGCGGCGGTCGAAGCGCGCGAGGCCGATACGTTTTTTGCAACCGCCCGCGGCAAGCCCCGCGCCCTTGCCGTCGTTGACGGGCTCAACTACTCGAACGGCAAGCCCGTTGAGATTACGATTTATGTCCCAGCCGAACGCGACACAGACTGACGCCTCCCCGGCCGCGCCTGCGGCGGGCCTGTGGCGGTCCTTCTGGTTCTGGGCCTGTGCAATCGCGTTGTTTCGTATTGTCGGGCTCTTGCTTGCCGACGGCGACCTCGGACCCGACGAAGCACAATACTGGACATGGGCGCAGGATCCCGCTTTCGGGTATTTTTCAAAGCCGCCGATGATTGCCTGGGTGATCGCCGCAACGACCGGCGTGTTCGGTAATGGGGAATGGGCGGTGCGCCTCGCCGCGCCGTTACTGCACACCGCAACCGCCGCGTTCATTTATCTGACTACGGATCATTTATTCGACCGTCGCACGGCGCTGTTCGCGGGGCTCGGCTGGCTGACGCTTCCCGGCGTCAGCGTATCGTCTTTCCTGATCACCACCGATGCGCCGCTTTTGCTGTTCTGGGCCGGCGCGCTATTCATGGTGTTCCGGATCGTGAAGCGCGGCGAAACGAATGTTGCTGATTTTATCTTGTTCGGCGCGCTGGTCGGTCTTGGTCTTCTGTCGAAATACGCAATGCTGTACTTCGTCGCCGCGGCCGCCGTAGCCGCCATTTTCTCAGGAGATTTCCGAAAGGCGATCATCCGCCCGCAACTGGGCCTTACCGTGCTGATCGCCGCCGCGATCTTCGCGCCCAACATCGCCTGGAACGCCGCGAATGATTTCCAGACCGTTGCGCACACGGCGGCGAACGCCAACTGGTCCGACAACCTATTCAAACCCGCCTCGCTTTTCCAATTTATCGGCGGTCAGTTTCTTGTGTTCGGACCGGTGCTCTTCGTCGCCTTGATCGCCGCAACCTTTAGGATCACCCGCAAACACAACGAGCGCGGCGACACGTTTATCCTGCTGGTCTTCACCCTGACGCCGCTTGCGATTGTCGCGGCGCAGGCTCTTATTTCCCGCGCCCACGCGAACTGGGCCGCTGCCGCTTATCCGGCGGGCGTGATGCTCGTCAGCGCATTCCTGCTTGAACGGAAGGCGAGCGGCGCGAAAATCAGCCTCGCGCTTCACGGCGTCCTCGCGGCGCTCTTTCTCATCGCCATGTCGAATTTTTCGCTGATCGACCGCGCCGGCGCCGGCCGCGCCGTCGCGGAACTCCGCGGCTGGGACAGTCTGTCGTCGCAAATTGCGTCGCAGGCCCGGGGATTCGACGCGGTCCTGATCGACGACCGGTCGATGATTGCGGAGATGCTTTATTATCAGAGAGCGCGCCGGCTCGACATCGCGGCGCTCGATCCCAATAACGGGATCCACCATCATTATGAAGCGTTCTTTCCGTTCCGTCCCGACGACCACAAGCGCAGCCTGTTTGTTTCAATCCTTCCCAATGACGCCCATGTGAATTATCGATTCAATGACATACGCCCCATGGGGTCTGTTACGGCGCCCGTCGGCGACGACGAGATGCGCAGTTTCACGCTGTTCGCCATTTCGGGCTATTATGGGCCGCCTAGCATTCAGTATACAGATTAAGAACGTATGATCGTTTTCAGGCCATAGGCGAGCCACAGGAGCCGGGCGAGAGCCCAGCGCGCCGGCCCAGGCCATGATGTTTTAAAATGCGTATTGAAATACCTGATAAGCCCGCGGGTCTTGTGCGCCTCCACCTCCCGTGCGGACGCTGCGCTGGAGCTTTTGTGATGAACGACCGTGACATGCGGGTTGAACCAGACGCCGCCGCCGGCGTCGCGGAACCGCTTGCAGAAATCGATATCTTCAACATGGAGGAAATAGCCCTCATCCATGCCGCCAATGGCGTGATAGCCGACGGCCGGCAGGAACAAACAGGCGCCCGAAAGCGTTGGTATTTCGGCGAGCGCGCCCGGAAGCGGCGCACGATGGAGGTTGAACGGCGGAAAAACACGCGGCGCCAGGTGCGATAAATGCGATGCGTCGAAAATCGCACGCCACGGCGTCAACTCCGCGCGCCGCGAACCCCGTTGTTCGGCGCCGTCAGGTCCCGTCAGCATAGCGCCCATCAGCCAGGGCTGTGCAAGTTGTTTGGAGTCATCAAGCAGTTGTGCGGCGGCGCCAACCGCGATTACGGCGTCCGGATTGATGATGAGGAGATAGTCCCCGGTCGCAGCCGCCGCGCCGCGATTGCAGCCTGCGGCGAACCCTATATTACCGTGACCTGAAAGAACGCGAACAGGCGTCGCCGCATCGCCGACCGACGCCTCAATCGCGCCGGTGGGATTACCGTTATCAACGAGTATGATTTCGGAAATCACGTCATCGCTTTTGAGCGCAGCAATGCAATCAGCCAGAACCGGTCCCGTTTGAAAGCTGACCACTACCGCGCTGATATCGTTCTTAGGCGGATGATCTCCAGTCATTGAACCCGCGACCAGTTCATATGCAGGGAATGGGCGAGCCCGACGCCCATGGCCGCGAGCCCCATGGCGGCGAAGCGCCAGACTTGCCACAGGCTTGTTTCAACCAGCGTCGAGGCAAGGATCGCGGCAAAAGCGCCGGCCGCCGCCGCGATAACGGGTTTTTGTAAATCCGCGCGGGCGAAGGCAATCGCCCCCCAATAAAGAAAACCGCCAAAGGCGGCGACGCCAACAAGTCCGAGTTCGAGCCAGATCTGCAGATAAAGGTTATGGGGATGGGTCGGGATCACCGACAGCGGCGCGGCGGCACCGGGCACGGCGATCAATGGCGCCGTTTCTTTCCACATGCGGGCATAGTCGGCGCCGAACCCAAGCGGGAGACCGTTTGGTACCCTGTCGGCCGCGGCCTGCCAGATGGCGACGCGATGAAGCGATGAAGCCGGCGCCCATCCCTCGCCGAATGCGAACACCGCCTCCACCGGAATAAGAGCGGCGAGCGGCGCGAGGATCAGCGCCGCAAGTGAAAGAAACGAAAGGCCGCGCACGGTCGCTCGCGGCGCCCTGAATGCAATGATCGCCGCGGCAAGCCCCGCGCTAAGCGCGACAGCGTTAGCGGAAACATCGTTGAAGAATGCCGCGGCGACGCCAAGCCCGAGGACCGCAAGCGCCGCCCACCGGTTCCACACAGCCGCGGCGACAATGCCCGCAGGAAAAAGCGCCGGGGCAAGCGCAGTGACGCCGCGCCCCAGCGCGATGATGTCCCGCGAACGATCAGGGGTCGGATCTTCCGGCGGCAGGATAGCGCGCAAGGCGCCGCCGCTGATCCCTTCAAACGAGAGAACGCCCATGCCGAAAACAATTGCAGCCGCATAGGCGACGGCGATACGCCAAGCCCATACGCGGTTCACGTTAGCGGCGAACCAGACGACGCTGCCGCCGATCAATACGGGGCCCAGCACCCAAAAGGCCAGCGACGGCATGCCCCGCGGCGACCAGAAGCCGGATAAAAATATCCAACCGCAGAAGACCATAATCGAAAGATAGGCGGCGAAAAACGGAACCCGCGGATCCATGTGATCGAAAACGGCGCCGAACACTTTCAGCCAGTAATCGCCGCGCAGGAACGCCGGAATGCTTGCGAGGAGCAGCCACGGCGCCAGTCCGCGATGACCGAAAACGACCGTAAGCGGCAACAGCGCGAAAAGGCCGAACAGGAGAAGCAGGCTTGCCTGATCGCGCCGTCGCCGAAAACCAACTCTTGCCATTCAGTCGCCTTAAGTTTTTTTACGTAGGTCGGGCGCCAAGGCTTCACCCGCAAGCGTCGCGACGGCGTCGTCACGGGAAACGACTTGTTGTTGCTTTTCGCCAAGGCGCCGCAGGGAGACCTTGTCTTCTTCGGCCTCGCGGGCGCCGACAACGGCGATCACCGGAACTTTAGCGTGGGAGTGTTCGCGCACCTTGTAGTTGATCTTCTCATTACGGATATCGAGCTCGACGCGAAGACCTGCCTCACGGAACGCCGCCGCGGTTTCTTCGGCATACGCATCGGCGTCCGACGTGATGGTCGCAACGACGATCTGCACCGGCGCCAGCCAGAAAGGCAGCCTGCCGGCGTAATGCTCTATTAATAACCCAATGAAGCGCTCGAACGTGCCGAAGACCGCGCGATGGAGCATCACCGGGCGCTGCTTGGCGCCGGTTTCGTCAATATAGGTCGCGTCAAGGCGTTCCGGCAGAACGTAGTCGAGCTGATAGGTGCCCGCCTGCCAGGTGCGGCCGATGGCGTCGGTCAGGTGGAACTCCAGCTTGGGCCCGTAAAAAGCGCCCTCGCCTTCCGCGATGTCGAAATCCAGACCCGCGGCCGTGAGCGCCTCTGCGAGCGCCTTTTCGGCGCGGTCCCAGGTGGCGTCGTCGCCGGCGCGGGCGTCCGGACGGGTCGCCAGCTTATAGGCGATGTCGGTCATCCCCATGTCTTCATAGACGCGCGCAAAAAGCGCGAGGAATTTCCGCGTTTCGTCGATGATCTGATCTTCGCGGCAGAAAATATGTGCATCGTCCTGGGTCATCTGCCGCACGCGCAAGAGGCCATGGAGCGCGCCATGCGCTTCGTTGCGGTGACAGCACCCGAACTCGGCCATGCGGATCGGCAGGTCGCGGTAGGACTTGATGCCCTGATTAAATATCTGAATATGCGCCGGACAATTCATCGGTTTCAACGCCATGAGATCGGCATCGCCAGACAATATCGGCGCGTCATCGTCCGTTGACGGAATTTCGTCCGGCACCACAAACATGTTCTCGCGGAACTTGCCCCAATGGCCTGACTTTTCCCAGAGCTTGGAGTCAAGAAGCTGTGGCGATTTGACTTCCGCATAGCCGTCTTGGTCCAGGCGTCGGCGGATATAGGCCTCAAGCGCCCGCCAAATGAGATAACCCTTGGCGTGCCAGAAGACGGAGCCCTGCGCTTCGGGCTGGAAATGAAAGAGATCCATTTCGCGCCCCAAGCGGCGGTGATCGCGCTTTTCCGCTTCTTCCAAACGTTGAAGGTAGGCCTTTAGATCTTTCTCGCTCGTCCAGGCGGTGCCGTAGATCCGGTGCAGCATGGGATTGCGATGATCGCCCCGCCAATAGGCGCCAGCGACCTTCATCAGTTTAAACGCCTTACCGATATGCTTCGTAGACGGAAGGTGCGGTCCCCGGCAGAGATCATGCCAGTCGCCGTGAAAATAAATCTTGACGTCTTCGTCGGCCGGCAGGTCGGCGATTATTTCCGCTTTATAGGCCTCCCCGATCTCCTTGAAATGAGCAATCGCCTCGTCGCGGTCCCAGACTTCCTTGCGGGTCGGGCGCGCCTCGTCGACGATCTCGGCCATGCGCTTTTCGATCTTTTCCAGATCGTCAGTCGAGAACGGCTCTTCGCGGGCGAAGTCATAAAAGAACCCGTCTTCGATATTCGGGCCGATCGTGACTTGCGTACCGGGAAACAGCTCCTGCACCGCTTGCGCCATCAGATGCGCGGTGTCGTGGCGGATGATGTCGAGGGCGTCTTCATGGTCGCGGGTGACGATCTCCACCGACGCATCCTTGTCGATCTCGCCGAAAAGGTCGCGCACCTCGCCGTTGACTTTCACCGCCAGCGCTTTTTTGGCCAGCGACTTCGAGATGTCTTCTGCGATGCCGGCTCCGGTGACCGGCCCGTCAAACTGGCGGACGGAACCGTCGGGAAGGGTGATGGCGACCATGGCTTTTTTCTTCAAGCGTTTCTGACGACATAGCGAGCGCGGCGCGCCGCGTCCGGGTTAATTGCCCGCCAATAAGGGAAAACGCCATCGGGCTCAATGCGGCGATGATCGCCTGAGGAGCGATGCCGGGCAGCCCGTCAAACGAAAATTAACCAATCAGCGCCCCTCTAAGGGTCGGGGCGAATAGGCGACAGGGCGCGAGACGATCAGCGATGACGCGGCAGAGCAAAAAAACGGGCGCAGGCGGAGGCAGCAGTTTTGGCGTCGGCGTGTCCGTCATTCTTCTGGTTGCGCTGATCACCGGGATCGTCGCAAAAAATCCGGAAAAGTTCGATTTCTCTAATGCGCCAGCCTTCTCCGCTATCACCGGCGCGCGCAGCAAAGGCGTGGACCCGCGTCTTTCATCAACGCTCTATGGCATCGCCGTCGAGAAGATCAGCGCGCCTATGGACAAGGGCGAAGGCGGCGCTGTCGACGCATTTGAAGACGACGTTTATCTGATCACCCGGCTCGGAGAATTTCACCGGCTTGCAGCAGACGGCGCGGCTTTTGAGAAAATTTCGCTGGCCCCGCCTTCCGATGTCGTACGCGAGGGCGTGTTTTACGGCCGCGCTAAGGATTTCACGAGCCTGGGCTACAAGGATCTCGTACTTCGCCGCCTCGGCCCGGATGTTGAGATTACGGTATCTGAAGCGCGGGTCGATCGCGAAAACGTATGCGTCGGGATCGTCGTTTCGCAGACAATGCTCGCGCGCGATGCGTTGCGCAGCGCCGGCGCCACGGCGCAATGGCGCGAGATCTGGCGCAGCAAACCTTGCATCACCTCGGCCGGTGGTTCATTCCCATTCCAGTCGGGCGGCGACATGGCGTTCATGGACGACGGACGCCTCGCCATTTTTATCGGCGATTTCGGCGTGGACGGTCACAACCGTAAAACCGATGGCGTCGATCCACAGACCCTCGACAATGACTACGGAAAGGTCGTCGCCATCGACCCGGCAACCGGCGCGTCGGAGATTATCTCCCGCGGTCACCGTAATCCCGGCGGGCTCGCCGTCGGCCCGGACGGCGCCCTCTGGCAGTCCGAACACGGGGCCCAAGGGGGCGATGAAATCAACCGCATCACCGGCGGGGGCAATTACGGCTGGCCGCTTGAAACCTATGGCGTCCATTACGGAACGAGAGATTGGCCGCTCGATGAAACAACAGGGGATCACGACCGGTTCGTCCGGCCGGTCTATGCGTTCGTGCCGTCCATGGCGATGTCGTCGCTGGCGCTGATGGCGGGCGAAGAATTTCCGCTGTGGCGCGATGACCTCATCCTCGGCACGCTCAAATACAAACGCCTCATGCGCCTCCATATTCGCGAAGACCGCATCATCTTCGCCGAGCCGTTGATGTTGGGCGCCCGCATACGTGACCTGACGATTGACGACCGAGGCGCGCTCTATGTGAAGGACGATGTCCGGCCTTTCGTCTACCGCCTGACCAATGGCGGCGGCGCGGCGCCGGTCGCGGGAACGCCGGAAGCGATCATTGCCGCAGCCGGTTGCGCCGCCTGTCACGACGGAGCAGGCATTGCGCCGCCGCTTGCCGGCGTCATAGGACGCGACATCGCGTCCGCCGCCGACTTTCCGTATTCGGCGGCGCTCTCTCAAAAGCACGGCGTCTGGGACAGGGACGCGCTGCGCCAGTTTCTCATCGATCCGCAAGGCTTTGCACCGGGCAGCGCCATGCCAGCGCCGGATCTGACCGAGGCTCAGATCGACACGCTCATTGCCGCTCTTGAAGGCTAAGCCTTGTCGACCAAAATCTCGGCGAGGCGGTCCGCCGCCGTCGGGCGAAGCGTAAAAAAGAGTTCCGGCTCGACCAGTTCAACCTCCATCAGCGTTACATGGGCCTCATGAACGATGACATCGACGCGCGCGTAGGCGGCGCCCGTGGGGCACAGCGACAGGATGCGCTGCGCTTCGGCGACGGCCCATTCAGGCGCTTCGACAAGGCGCGACACACCACCATGATCTTCCTGAACACGAATGTCGCCGGGCTTCGGCGTTTTGACCACCGCATGCGAAAATTCGCCGCCGAGAAATACGAACGATGTTTCGCCAAGGGTTGCGATATCCGGAATGAACGGCATGACCAGCGCCGCGCCGTTGAGGATCGCCGCCGCATCATTGAGGGCCGAAACATCGCGACGCGCGACGCGCGACAGTCCGCTCGCCGTGCCGCCGGAAAGGGGCTTTACGATCGCATCATCGAGACCGAGCGCGTCCATGGCGCCGGCGAGCGCGCCCGCGGTCGGCTCGATCTGTTGCATCGGCGGCATGGGAGCGCCTTTTTCGGCGAGTTCGAACAGATAGGCCTTGGTCATGCTCCAGCGTAAAAGCGGCGGCGGATTGAACACGCGGCGCTCTTTTTCAAGGCCGGCAACCCAGGCTAAGAATTCACCGACGACGTTGTAATAATCCCACGTTGACCGCACCACCGTCAGATCGGCGGCCGCGAAGGGCGCAAAGTCGCCGTTCCATGGCGCCTCGATGACGCGGGCGCCGCGGCGCCCGAGCGCCTCGGCAAGAATCCGGTCGCTGGGCGTCAAGTCCGGATATTTACGGCAGGTCGCGAGGGCAATCGTTGTCATGACCGCCCCTTAGCGCGCCGCGTCGCGAACCGCGAGCCCTCAATGCGTCGAAAATCACGCAAGACATCCGTCTTCGTGATAAGCAGTCGATATTACGGGAGGCGTAGATGAGAGTATTCGCGGTTTTGATATCGGTCCTGATGGCGGCGCCGGCGCTCGCCGATTCGGACCTCGAAGACCTTCGCTTCCTCGAAGGCCATTGGCGCGGCGGCGATGATTTCGTGTTTGAAGAAATCTGGTCGGCGCCCGAGGGCGGCGTCATGACCGGCATGGCCCGAGGCGTTTCGTCCGGCGAAGTGCGGGTCCTCGAATATATCGTGATCGCAGAAGAAGACGATGCGATCGTCATGCGGTTCAAGCATTTCAACGCCGATTATTCGACATGGGCTGGCGAGGACGAACCGCTGACCCTGACGCTTACACAGGTTGAAGGGACCGACGCGACGTTCGCCGCTGACCCGCCGACGCATACGGTCAAGTCCATTCGATACTGGATGCCTGAGGCAAATACGCTACAGGTTGATGTGGCGCAGATTGAGAACGGCGAAGAGGGCGGCTTCACCCTGCTCTTCAAACGGATGGATTAAGCTGCAGTCCGCAGTTTGAAGGCGTGCGCCACGGCGTCAGCGAGCGCAAGCATGTCTGCAATGTTTGCCATCGACATGGCGATCGTCTCCTCGCTCCACACGCCCGTCACAAGATCGACCATAGCGAACCGGTTCTCGCCAGCGACATCGACGACGAGGTTATCCTCAAAAGCGACAGCGCGCACTTTTTCGCCGTGAGCGAGCGCCGCGACGCGCTCAAGCACGACCGGATCGAAGACGAGGCGCGCTTCCACCTGATCTGTAGAACGCATGCGAAACCGGTCTTCAAAGGCCGGCGCGACGATGCCGACCGGTTTCAACTCAATATCGGCGCGCGCGCTCGACCAGCCGATACGGCGCGAGCGCAATTGCGTGACGCCATGAAGGCGATGGGGCGAAGCGAACACCATCGCCAGATGATAGACGTCCGGCGCGTCCTCAACGCTTTCGACCCATTCGAACGCGCTGAAAGGAACGCCGCCGCGCGCGCCCTGAAAGCCGTCTTCCACTTGCCGCCAAGACGCTTGCTGTTTGAGGTATTTTTCTTTCTGCTCGCTCGAGCCGAGCACCGTTATATCGCTCATTAGCGCGCCGGATCGCGTCGCGATATCAAGCGCTTCGTCCATCCCGCCATGATCCTCGATCACGGCGGTCGCCTCTTTCAGAACGTCGGGCGCCCAGCTTTGTCGCGCGACGAACTTGAGCGCATCGGGGGCGCCGCCGGGCGAGGGTATATACGTAAGACGAAGTTCCCGCCCCAGCGCTAGCAACGCCTTCGAGCGCGCAATGTAACGGACCTTGCCGCGGGTGAGCGCCTCGACGATCCGTCCCCTGAAGAGAAACATCGCGCCGGCGATGAAGCCAAGAAACATCACCGGGAATAAAACGAAACGGGCGGCAACGCCGAGAAAATTATCCGGCAACACGAGATGCAGCCCAACAAACGCCGCCATGAATGCGAAGAAACCCACAGCCATCGGCAGTTCGAGACGGTTTTCGCGCTCGCCGTCTTTTTTCAGCCTTTCAACCGGCAGCGCTTCGAGCTGCGGAATAATTTCGCGCCGCGCGAAACCTTCGGCATCCGTGATGCCGAGACGGCGGCTTATGTCGCGCCAGTCAGCCATGGGGCGATTTTGGCGCTGACGCGGAAAAAATTTCTTAACGTTCGTGTGAGTCGATCGCGCCGCGCCGCTCTGTCCAGGCCCAGTCACCGAGGCGCCAGAACCGCCAGCCGGCGGCGGGCGTATCGTCCGGCACCGGGTCGAACCCGTGCGAGCCGAACGGGTGGCAGCGTAAAAACCGTGACAACGTTAACCAGAAGGCGCGGGCGGCCCCATGTTTGCGAAACGCCTCAGCAGCGTAATCGGAACAGGTCGGCTCATGACGACAGCGCGCGCCGAGAAAATAAAACACCGGCGACAACAGGGCCTTATAGAGTTTGAGCACGCCAAGCGCCGCGTCATTGATGAGCCGGTGAGCCATAATCGTCATGTAATACGTCGTCGACGCCACGGCCAGCGTCGCACCGTCAAATCTCAAAACTCGCAGTTTTAACCAGCGCATAGACCGACTGTCCCGGCGCCAGGGAGAGATCATCGCTCGCCGCCTTCGTCACCTGCGCCTGCAAATTCGCATCGCCGACGCGCAGCACAATGTCAATGAACGGCGAGTTGGGGCGCCGGTTCATGGCGGTAATTGTCGCCGGCAATACATTACGTATACTGATGTCTTGCGGCGCGCTCGCAGCGATAGCGACATTGCGCGCGTCGATCCGGATATTGACGGCTTCGCCAGCCGATTTCTGTTTGTTGATCGGCAGCGAGACGACGCCGTCGCCAAGGGCGACGCGCGTAAGCCGGTACTCATCGTCGTGATCAATGACGGCGCCGGTCAACACCGCGCCCATGTCAAAGGCATCGGCGCCATGATCGACGCCATAGGCGTTCAGGACTTCAGCCGTTGCACCAATGGTCTCAACGCGGCCCGATTTCAAGATCACGGTCTGATCGGCGATACGCACGATTTCATCGACATTGTGACTGACATAGAGGACGGGGGCGCCGAACCGACCGGCCAGATTGTCGAGATAGGGAAGTATCTCCGCCTTGCGCCCGCGGTCGAGGGCCGAGAGCGGCTCGTCAAGCAGCAGTAATCTCGGGCGGGTCAGCATGGTGCGCGCCAGCGCCGCGCGCTGGCGCTCGCCGCCGGACAGGCTATCCGGCCGGCGATCGAGGAGCGGTTTCAGGTCGAACGCCTTGACGATGTCGCCAAAGGTGTATCGCGCGCCGGCGGCAACACTCCGGCGATCCGCATAAAGAAGGTTCTGTTCAACGCTGAGATGCGGGAAAAGCCGCCCGTCCTGAAACATGTATCCGACGGGCCGACGGTGCGCGGGGACATGCACGCCGGCGCCCGTATCGCACCAGAGCGCATCGCCAAACGCGATCCGGCCCGCATCGGGACGCAGGAAACCGGCAACCATGCGTAACAGCGTCGACTTGCCGGCGCCGCTCGGGCCGAAAATCGCGGTGCAGCCGTTGAGCGGAATTGCCTCCGCCATATCCAGCGCAAAGCCTGCGAAGGCGCTGCGCGCCGCGATGTCGATGCGGTCAATGAACATGGACGCGATGCCGGCGGTTAAAGACGTAGACGAACATCAACACGGCAAAAGAGAAGGCGAGCAGGATCAGCGACAGCGCATGGGCTTCGCCATAGCGCAGCGTTTCAACATGCTCGTAGATCGCGATGGAAACGACCCGCGTTTCGCCGGGAATGGCGCCGCCGACCATCAGGACAACACCGAACTCGCCGAGCGTATGGGCGAAACTTAGAATGGCGGCGGTCAGGAATCCGCGCATGGACAAGGGCGCCGCAACGGTAAAAAAGGCGTCGATGGGCGATGCGCGCAAACTCGCCGCCGCCTCCATCAGATTTTCCGCAACGCCTTCGAATGCTGATTGCAGCGGCTGCACGGCGAAAGGCAGCGAATAAATCACCGAGGCGATGACGAGCCCCGCGAATGAAAAGGCAAGCGTATCGTCGGTAACGCTCAACCAGAAACCGCCAATGGCTGAATTCGGATTAAAGAGGATCAGGAGATAAAATCCGAGCACTGTTGGCGGCAATACGAGCGGCAGGGCGACGATCGCTTCGATAATCGGTTTAAGCCGCGTGCGCGTATTGGCCAGCCACCACGCGAGGGGTGCGCCGATGACCAACAAAATGACGGTAACAACGAACGCCAGACGAAAGGTGAGCCAAAGCGCCGATAAATCCGGTAGGGTCATTCGGTTCCGTACCCGAAGCGTTCGATGATCGCTACGGCTTCATCGCGCTTTAAAAAGTCTATAAAGGCGCGCGCGGCGGCGTTCTCCGCGCCGCGTGCAAGGAGCACGGCGTCCTGCCGGATTGGATCATGCGTTTCCTGTGGCGGTGTCCAATAGGCGCCGCGACGCTCTGCCGACGTTGCCAGAATCTGCGACAGAGCAACGAAGCCAAGCTCTGCGTTCTCTGTACGAACAAAGGCGAAGACCTGCCCGATATTCTCCCCGAAGACCAGTTTCTCATCCGTCTCGTCGTCAAGGTCAAACGCGGTAATCACCTGGCGCGCCGCCGCGCCATAGGGCGCCAGGTCCGGATTGGCGATCGCGAGGCGGCGGTAGTTTCCGCCTGCAAGACGGTCTGGACCGATGCTGGCGGCGTTCGGGTCCCAGAGCGCCAGTCGCCCGACCGCATAGGTAAAACGCGATCCCGCGACGGTGTCACCGTCGGCTTCGAGCCGACGCGGGCGCTCTTGATCTGCGGCGAGAAATACGTCGAACGGCGCGCCGTTGACGATCTGCGCGTACATTTTTCCGGTGGCACCGCTCGTTGTAATAATGTCGTGATGCGATTGCGCCTCGAACGCGATTTCAAGCTCGTCGATGACCGATTTGAAATTCGCCGCTACGGCGACGCGCGCCTCGCCCGCCAGCGACGGCGCCGGGATCATCGCCGCGCCCGACAGGCACAGCAAAAGAACCGCATACGGTGATATTCGAAACCCTGCCGGCAAGCCGTCGACTCCGCAAAACGCCAGACACCTTCACTAGCAGATATTTATCGGAAACAGGAAAGGCTCAGTGCAACTGTTATTGCGGGTCGAGGCACTTGTCCTGCGAGGGCTGTGCCACCGGCTCGGCCATAGCCGGATTGGCGTCGACGAGATCGAGATAGGATTCCACAAGACTCGTATAGGGCGGCAGCGCGCCGTTATGAAGCGCACCGTCGACCTCCGCCGCCCCGTGAATTTCGAAATGCGCATGCACAGTCGTCGCACGCGAAGACGCCGACAACAGGTCCGAGACTTGCGCAAAAGGCTGGCCCTGCGTCACCGGGGCGCCGGTCCTGACCCAATCGGGCACGGGCATCTGCACATGCAGGAACTTGTACTTCATGCCGCTTTCGGCACCCATAATGTTGACCGAGATGGAGCCCACATGACTGATCCAGCCCGTTTCCGGCGCAACCAGCCAGTGAACGGCGTTTTCGCAGGTTTTGGGGCGCAGATCCTGTCCCTTGTGCGCCTTGCCGCCAGGACAGAGATCGGTCGCGTGTTTTGCGTCGAGACGCACTTCGCAGAAATTGTCTTTCCACGGATAATCGAAGTTGCGCGGATCATTTTCAGAACCGCCCGGCCCCGGCCATTGGCCGCCGGCGTAGCCGCCGCCGCCCTGTCCGAAAATCTGCGAATTGGCGAAAGCAGGTCCTTCGGCCAGCGGAAAGATCATTTCCGGCGCGATCACCGATGGGTCGGTCACGCCGGTCGATCCTTTCACCGTCGATGAGCCGGGAAGAAGCGCGCCCGGCGCGCCCTGCCAGTCGGATGGTAATTCGAACGCCGGCGCCGGCGGTTTAGGATCATCGTCTTCTTCAAATGGCGGGGCTGGCGGATCGGACGCATCATCTTCGTCGTCAACCGGTGGCGGCGCATCAGTATCAGAAGGCAAATTATCAGGCCGCGGTGGTCCTTCCTGACCACAAGAGCTTACAAAGACTACTAGCACGAACACAGCGGCGAGGCGCAGGAGGATCATGGCCGCGTCCTCCCCGCTTCGCCGACCACGACGACCAGGTCCTCGGCGATCTTGCCGAGGGCGTCGCGATCATAACAGCCAGGGTCTGCGTCCGCGCCGCCATTGCAATATTGCGTGAGCGCGTACGACGCGCCGTAGAGCGAGAAACTCGCAGTCAGTTCGTCATCTGTGCCGGAAAAGGTTATCGCCAGCTGAACGCCGCTCGCGCCTGGCGCCTTTTCGATCACGGTGACGAGGCGCGAGCCGTATACGGAATAATCGCGACCATTGGCGCGCCAGACGGCGTTCACCGTATCGGCGTTGCCGAAAACCTGAAGCGTCCCGGCGTCGGCCGATTGCGGCGCCAGCACCGGCAATTCCGCGATATCGACATATTTCTGACCGGCGCCGGCTGGCGTCGCAGCAGCGATACCAAGCGCTGCCTGATCGGCAAGGGCCGCATCAACTGCATCCCAGTCAATGGCGAGGCGCTTCCTGACTGCGGCGGGATAAATCTGCAAGGTCGATTGTGCGGGGCCGACATCGGGCGATTGCACAATAACTGCGCGACCGGCGCGCGGCGGGCCGTCTTGCGCAGCGATCGCTGCGGCGACCGGCGGCGCGGCGCCCAAACGCGCCGGCGTGAAGGAGAGGTCGTCAATCAGAAACCGAACCGGGAGGTTATTACTGGCAATCCGGCGCAACGCGATATCGATGCGGGAAAAGCCTGCGCCCTCATCAGCCTCGATCGAGACCCCCGTCGGCCATGTAAACGCGTCCTGATGCCAGTTGAAGCGCAACTCGCTGACGCTCGCCCGGTTTCCATTGGCGTCAAAGCCGGTGATGCGGGCGATAAACTCCTCGTCGAGCTGCCCGCCGGTGGGGTTAATGCGCATACTGACCAGTGAGACAGGGATGTCAAAATTCAACTGCATCGCCGGCCCGCCGGTTTCAATATCGTGCAGCGCGGCATACTGACCGCTGGCCGCACGCGGATAAGGGCACAGCCGGACACTGAATTCGTCATAATCGTCCGTGCAGAACTGAATAGATGCGCCCTTGCCGAACGCGACGCCATGGGTTTCGCGGTATTGCGTCGTCAGCGACGCGACGGCGGAAGCCGCGCCCGCGGCGATTTCAAAATCAATGACGCGCGGGTTCGCATCTGTTTCGGGAGTTCTCCTCTCGACGCCCTCGACCCGCTCAAGGTCCCGCGCGATGCGGTCGCGCACGGCGTCAAGAATACGCCGGCCGTCATTTTCGCCCTGCGCAAGCGCTGTCGTCGCCGCCGTCGGCGCCGCCAACGCGGCCGCCGCCAAAAATGCGATGACTTTTCCTGACCCCATGACAATCACCCCCGAGGGCCGAAACCATAAGAAATGCACGACGCTGCGGCAAGCGCGGCCCAAAAGCGTCAAACAAACAGCGGACCGGAGGGAGGTCCGGTCCGCTGTTCGCCTTCGAAAACGCCGCGTAGGCAGGGGCGCGCGGGAAGCGGCGTTCGATCGGGGTTACTAAAGGTGGATATGGATATGCGCGTTGCGCGGGCCGTAGCGGTAGTAACGGCGCACACGCGTGTCGTAGTAAACCGCGACTGCGGCCGGGCGGACGGTGCGATAGCGCCGCGGCCCGTCCCACACCCAGGCGCTCGCCGGGCAGACCGTGACGCGTTCATCGCGGCGGCTCTCCCGCCGGTCGAGCCGGTCTTCAAGGCGATCGAGCGGGCCATGGGTGTATCGCTCGTCGCGGCGACTTTCTCGGCGATCACGGACGTCTTCGACGAGATCCGGACAACGGCTCGGCTCAAGGCGCCATTGCCCTGCATGAGCCGCCGGGGCGCTTGCGCATCCGGCAATCGTCACAAGCGTCGCAGCGGCGGCTGTCGATCCAAGATTAAAACGCATCTCTTCTCTCCTCGGGTTTCGCGCGCCGGCGTCCCCGCCAGCGCTTCGCTCCATCGCCAACGGATAAACGCGCGGAACCGCCGAAACCCGTCGCAAAAATTCGCAACAATATTTTCGACGGATTTTGCGCTGTAGCGCGTATAAGGAGGCCTCAGCCCCACAGGAGCGTTAACCGATGTCCATCGCCAGAACCGCCACCCTCGTCTTTGCCTTAACGTCGCTCGCCGCCTGCGCGAGCGGCCCGAAGCGCGGCGGCGGCGCGATCGTAAAAATTGACGTCGCCTCACAATCGGAACGCATTCTCGCTGACGCACGCAAGAAGAGAAGCGAAAGGGACTGTATGGCGGCGATCCCGAGCTACCGCGTCGTCGCAAGCTTCGGCAAAGGCCACGATACGGCGCAATATGAACTCGGCGCCTGCCTCCTGGAGGCGAACGCGGACGCCGCGGCCGCGACAACGCTATTGCGCGAGGAAGGTCTTTTCTGGCTGCGGCGCGCCGCCTACGCCGGCAACGCCCGGGCGCAACTGGCCCTCTCCGGCGCTCTCTCCGGCGCGGAAGGCCACGCCGTCGTTGGACTTCGTCCTGATTTGGTCGAAGGGTATGGCTGGTCGCTGATTTACGCTGATAACGCCGCGCACAAACTTTACGGTCTTCCCGATTTGCACCCTGTCGCCGCTGACCATTTCAGGGGGCAGATGTCCGATGCAATGGTCGGCGACGCCGAGGCGTTTGCCGCCGCTTATCGGAAAATCGAAATGGCGGTCTTCACCCCGCCCGCCTCGGAACGGGGCGAAGCGGGCGGGCGGCCCGACGGCCCCGCTGGCGGCGACGGTCGGAGACGTCGGCCCCGCTAACTTTCGTTGACGCGGTTAAATCCGCCGCGTTCTCCGTCTTTCGTCACCTGCGACGCTGGTTTGCCTGACAACGTCCTGCGCGATAAGATCGCCGCTGGACGCGATTTTTTTGGGCAGTATCGAGTTCGAAGGGGACATTCTGTGATTAAGTATTGGGCGGCGGCCGCGATGGCCGCATGCGTCGCGCTGGCGGCGTCTGTTTTTGCAAAAGAACCATCAACCCTAGCGCTGGTCGGGCCGGCGACGACGCCGGCGGCGCAGATGTCGCCGGGCGGGCGCTATTTTGCGATCGTCGACCGCAGCCTCGACCCTGAGGTAGAACCAAAGCTCCTGTTTGTCGATTCCACCGGTGTGGAACAGCCGGTCTCTGTACCTCTCGGCAAAGACACGGACTTCCGGGGCATGGCTTGGGTCAACGACGATCGATTAATTTTTATTGGCAGCCAGTTTCGCAAGGTGCGCGTATCAAGCGGCGGGCGGGCGGAGCTCGATATCGTTCGGATGTTTTCCATCGACCGCACCGGCAAGGATTCCGTCGTCCTTTTTGAAGATTCCAAATCCGTCAGCGCCGCGTTGTCGCCGCCGCAAGTGTTGAATGTACTGCCTGACGATCCCGAACACATCATCATGGCCGCGGTCGGAAACACCCGCAGCACGCTTGATCTGTGGAAAGTGAATGTTTTTACCGGCGACGCCAAACTCCTGTATAGGGGGTTCAACAACACCTTCGGCTGGTTTCTGGATGCGGACGGCGATCCGGCCTTCCGCACCACAATCAACAATCGTCAAACTTACATCACAACATACGCCAGCCCGGACAAAGGCAAGTCCTGGGACAAAGTCTACGAACAGGTCGTTCGCGATATCGGGAACGAACCATTAAAATTTCAGCCGCTGGGACCAACAACGCCGGGACGATACACGATCATTGCACAGCGCCCCGGCGCCGACCGCATGGCTGTGCATGAATACGATCTGAACACGAAAGAGTTCGTCCGCACGCTTTACGAACATCCGGCGGTCGATGTGACGGCGGCGCTGCAGGATCCGATGACAGGCGAATATCTTGGCGCACGCTACGCCGTCGACAAGTTTGAATACGCTGTCGCCGATCCTGAGTTGAAACCCGTGATCGCAGCGCTCGACCAGGCGCTCGGTCCCGATGTCAGCTTTAGCGTCACCAGCATGAGCGACGATCGTCAGCAAATGCTGATTCAGGCCGTCGGCCCGCAAGCGCCCGGAGACTATTACCTATTTGACAGATCAAAAATGTCGCTGGATTTCCTTCTCTCCAGCCGGCCGCAACTTGATCCGGCGCAGCTTCACCCGGTTGAAATCATGCGCAAGACGATGAGCGATGGCGTCGAAATCACCTCCTATGTGACGCACCCGGGCGGCGATCGAACCGGCGTTTATCCGCTGATCGTCGTTCCCCATGGCGGCCCGCAGGCGCGCGATTATTTCACCTACGATCTCTTTGGCCAGTTCTTCGCGAGCCGTGGCTATCGCGTTATCCAGACGAATTTCCGCGGCTCGGCCGGCTATGGCGAAGATTTTGTTGAGGCCGGACATCGCCAATACGGCAAGCGGATGCAGGCCGACGTAATGGAAAGCGCCGAAGCGCTTGTGGCCCGTGGCGTCGCACAGAAGAAAAATATGTGCGTCTACGGTTGGAGTTACGGGGGTTACGTTTCTATGACAGCGTCATTCATGAACACCGACCTGTTTTCTGCTGCGATTAGCACTGCTGGAATTTCAGATCTCATCGAGGATTTGAATTATGACAAGGTCAACAGCGGATCGAATTCAAGCGCCTATCGGTACTGGGTCACGGCAAAAGGACATCCGACCGACGACCGCCGAGCGCTCGACGCCGTCTCAGCCGCGCCGAATGCTGACAAGGTGACCATGCCCGTCCTGCTGTTTCACGGCAAGGACGATGTCATCGTAGCGGCGGAACAATCGCAGATATTCGAACGCGCACTGAAACGCGAAGGCAAGCTGGTCGAATACCACGAGTTTCGCGATACCGCCCACGGCATCGTCACATTCGAAAACGATGACCTTGAGTTTATGTTCGACCGCATCGATACCTTCTGCAAGGAGCACTTGCCGAAATAAAAGAAAGAGGCGACGCCTTGCTCCTCGGGCGCGGCGCGGGGTACGCATTTCTCTGTCATGTCTGGACCGCGCCCGCCGATTTCCGCCTATATCCGCACGCTGAACGAGGCGCGGATGATCGCCGACGTCGTTGCTGCCGCGCGGCGAGTCGCGGACGACATCATTGTCGTCGATTCCGGTTCGAGCGACGAAACAGTCGCGCTGGCGGCGAAGGCCGGCGCCCGCGTTATCGAACAACCATGGCTCGGCAACGGGCGACAGAAACGCATTGCAGAGGACGCGTGTAAGCATGACTGGCTGCTTGATCTTGATGCGGATGAAATCGTAACGCCTGAACTCGCGACGGAAATCGGCGCGCTGTTCGCCGGCGGCGAGCCCGCGGCGGCGATCTATCGCATTGATCTCGCCCTGGTTCCCCCTGTCGGCAGGCCCTGGCTGAATTTCGGTCGCCAGAAACGCCACAAGCTTTATGACCGCCGCGTCGTGCGCCAGCCCGACCATGCGGCCTGGGACCAGTTCGAAATTCCCGCCGGCGCGGCAGTCGGCCGCCTGCGAAACGCGATCATGCACCACGCTTTCGACGGCGTCGCCGCCTTTCAGGGCAAACTCAACAAGCACTCCTCCGTACGCGCCGACACGCTTCCTTTGAAGTCTGCGCAGTCGCTTGCCCTGCGCATCGTCTTCGGATTGCCGTTCTATTTTGCAAAGAAATACATTCTGCAACAATATTTCCGCGGCGGCGTTTACGGCTTTGCGCTCGCGTTTCTGTCAGCAGAGGGGCGATGGCTAAAAGACATAAAAATGTGGGAGCGGCTCAAAAAGGAACGGCAACCTACTGAGCGATAATTGCAAATACTGACGTCAGCTTCGGACCAAACTATTGTTGGCATAAACACGGTAGTTATCCATGGTTATGTCTTCAACCCGGCGGAACCGCCTCTGCCAGGATCAACAATTTTTGCCGCCAGTACACGTACGGGCGCGATTGCGTATATCCTCACTTCTCTCTCGGGATTGCTTTTCCCGTTGATCCCACTCTTTCTGCGTCGCGCACACCCGTTTGTAAAACTTTGAACCGATAACCTGTTCTTTGCGGCAAACCTCTTTCGGTTTCTCCGAATCCGCGACCTGCGTCTCTGGTGCTTGGGCTTGTTCAGTCCCAGTGTCAGCCTCAGCTGCCGACGCTGCCGTTTTCGTCATCGCATCGGCGTTCGTCGTCGCGGCCGCTGACGTCGTATTTGTCGTTGTGCACCCCACAGCGACGCACAGTGAGGCAATCCCAACAAACGATAATACTTTCATTTGAATTCCCCATTCATACTCTTAGTTATTTACACTGAGCGGTGTATATCGTTTTGGTTTCCCCCCATCAAGGATGTAAAACGTAGCTGATCATTGTCGAATTCTGGCTAGCGTCCGCGAAATCGGCCGTATGCTGTATTAGCGACAGCAATGAAAATCCTTCAAAGTTTTGCGGCGGCGCAAAATATTCCGTCGGTCTTGCCGCGCTTAAAAATAATAACTTCATCCATCGGCTTAACCAATCGACCGGGATTGCCCGGACCCCGCCCCGAAATGGCGCGCTTGCAATTCCCGGCGGCCGCGCTAAGGCGGGCGCCATGTCTCGCATCAAAGCCCGCTTCGATAAGCTGAGCGCGGAAAACCGCGCCGCCTTCATCCCCTTTGTGATGGCGGGTGATCCAGATGAAGCAACCTCGCTCGCTATCCTGAACGGTCTGCCTAGCGCCGGCGCCGACATTATCGAGCTCGGCGTCGCCTTCACCGATCCGATGGCCGACGGCCCCGCCATCCAGGCGGCAGGCCTGCGCGCCCTTCATGCGGGGCAGACGCTGAAAAAAACGCTGGATATGGTTCGCGCCTTCCGGGCGAACGACAACGAAACGCCGGTCGTCCTTATGGGTTATTACAATCCGTTCTACGCCTATGGGGTCGACAAGTTCCTGAAAGACGCGAAAACGGCGGGCGTTGACGGGCTCATCATTGTCGACCTGCCGCCGGAAGAGGATGCGGAACTTTGCGCGCCGGCGCGTGCGGCGGGAATTGATTTCATCAGGCTGGCGACGCCGACCACCGATGAGGTACGGCTTCCGAGCGTGGTAAAAAATACATCCGGCTTCGTCTATTACGTTTCCGTCGCCGGCATCACTGGCAAGGCCGCCGGCGAAAACGCCGCGGTTTCGCGGGCGCTTGAACGCCTCAAGGCCGCGTCGGGCCTGCCTGCGGCGGTCGGTTTCGGGATCAAAACGCCGCAAAAAGCCGCAGAATTCGCCAAATTCGCCGATGCGGTGGTCGTTGGGTCGGCCCTCGTCGATACGCTCGCCCGCGCTCTTGAAGAGCGCGGCGGCGGGGACGATAATGCAGTTAACGTCGTGTTGAACCTCGCGGGCGATATTGCAGGCGCCGTCCACGCCGCGCGAGAGGAGTAATCATCGTGAGCTGGCTTTCAAACATTCCGCCGGGAATCAAAAACATATTCAAGCGCGAAGATGACGGATCCGACAAACTCTGGACCAAGTGTCCAGGCTGCGGAGAGATGATCTTTCAGCGTGATCTCGACGCCTCCCATCAAGTCTGTTCTTCCTGTTCGCACCACTTGCCGATCGATTCTGCCGAGCGCTTTGTGCTCCTCTTCGACAATGGCGCCTTTGAAGAAATCGCCGTTCCGGATCCCGTTCAGGACCCGCTCAAGTTTAAAGATGAAAAGCGGTATACGGATCGCCTGAAAGAAAATCGCCGCAAGACGGGCCAGCAGGACGCCATGCGCGTCGCCGCTGGCAAGGTCGATGGCGCCGAGGCGGTTGTCGCCGTGCAGAATTTCAAATTCATGGGCGGCTCCATGGGCATGGCCCTTGGCGAGGCGATGGTCCGCGCGGCGGAAGAAGCCGTTAAGCGGCAAGCGCCCCTGATCGTCTTCGCCGCATCCGGAGGCGCGCGCATGCAGGAAGGCATCCTGTCCCTGATGCAGATGCCGCGGACCACGATCGCGGTTGAAATGGTGAAAGAAGCAGGCCTCGCCTATATCGTCGTCCTGACGCACCCGACGACCGGCGGCGTCACCGCGTCATTCGCCATGCTCGGCGACGTGCATCTCGCAGAACCGGGCGCGCTGATCGGATTTGCCGGACCCCGCGTAATCGAACAGACGATCCGCGAGAAACTGCCCGAAGGATTTCAGCGCGCTGAATTCCTCGAAGAAAAGGGCATGGTCGACCTCGTCGTCCATCGCGCCGAGCTGAAATCTGTGATTTCGAGCTTAATTCGTACGTTGGTTAAAAATCCCAGCCGCGCCACGGCGCCGAAACCGGCGGCCATCGCGGAAATTCCACGCCCGGCGCCTGCCGAACCGATGCATCTCGACAAGGCGGCGGAATAAAGACCTGATAGGCGCGCGAATCCCGTGAGTGACATTCAGGCGGCGCTCGAGCGCATTGCAGCGCGCAGGCCGCGCATTATCGACCTATCCCTTGACCGCGTTCACGCTGCGCTTGCGCGCCTCGGTAACCCCCATCGCGCCTTGCCACCGGTGTTTCATGTGGCGGGCACAAACGGCAAGGGATCGACAATTGCGTTCCTGCGCGCGATCTTGGAGGCCGCCGGTAAATCCGTACACGTCTATACGTCGCCCCATCTCGTGCGGTTCAATGAACGTGTGGTTCTTGCCGGCGAGGAGATCGCTGACAGGACTCTGGTCAACGCCCTCGACGCCGTTGACCAGGCAGTCGGCGATGAAAAGCTCACCTATTTTGAAACAATCACCTGCGCGGCGTTTGTCGCGTTTTCGGCAACGCCAGCGGATTACCTGTTGCTCGAGGTCGGACTCGGCGGCCGGCTCGACGCAACAAACGTGCTCGACAAACCGCTGCTTGCAGCCGTCGCACCCGTCGATTTGGATCACGAGAAATTTCTCGGCAATTCAATCAGCGCCGTTGCCGCCGAAAAGGCCGGCATATTTCGCAAAGGCGCGCCGGCGGTCATCGGACGACAGAGCGCTGACGCCATGGCGGTATTACTTCAGTATGCCGAGGAAATCGGCGCCGCGCCATACGCCATGGGCAGAGACTGGGACGTCTATCTTGAACGGGGTCGGCTCGTCTTTCAGGATGATGCAGGGCTGCTTGATCTCGACCCGCCGCGCTTGCCTGGCGCACACCAGGCCGACAATGCCGGTCTCGCCGTCGCCGCCATTCGCGCCGCGAATATAGCAATCGACCAAGGCGCCATTTCCCGCGGCGTAGCGGCGGCGGCGTGGCCCGGACGCCTGCAGCGCTTAACGCGAGGGCCATTGATTGATCTTGCGGCGGATTTATTGGGCGAAGCGCCGGAGATTTGGCTCGATGGCGGCCATAATCCCCACGCCGGGCGCGCCGTCGCTGGCGCGATGGCCGATATGGAAACGCGAGCGCCGCGCCCTTTAATCCTTATCGCAGGGATGCAGGCGAACAAGGACGCGCACGGTTACTTAGAAAATTTCGAGGGTGTCGCCCGCTGCGCGCTCATCGTAACCGCCAATCAGGAAGGCGCGGCGTCGGCGCAAGACGTTACAGCCGCCGCCACAACTGCCGGCCTTAAGGCAAAGGCTTTTGATACGCTGCAAGACGCCGTCCGCGCCGCCTGCGCATCAACACAAGGCGCGCCACGAATCCTGATTTGCGGATCGCTCTACCTCGCGGGCGAAGTTCTGCGCGACAATTCTTAGAGTCGAAACCGCCGCCGATCGGCGCGATCCCAACTCGGCTTTTTTGTTAGTCGCGGGATGGAATCGGTTAGCCGGTTTCCGCCTAACCTGACCTCGCTCTAGGCCGCGGCTTCTTTTAGGACATCGTCGATCCATGCGGCGATCTGACCTTTTGGCTTGGCGCCGACCGCCGTTGCCGCGAGTTCGCCGTCATGGAAAATCATCAACGTCGGTATACCGCGCACGCCGTACTTGCCCGGCGTTTGCGGGTTGTCGTCAATATTGATCTTCGTGATCGCTATCTTACCGGCGTATTCGCCCGCAATTTCTTCGAGCGCCGGACCGATTTGCTTACAGGGGCCGCACCACTCCGCCCAGAAATCGACGAGCACCGGCGTATCAGCGCCAAGCACGTCCGTATCGAAACTGGCGTCCGTGACTTCCTTCGTTGCCATTGGGTTTAGCTCCTTAAAAACAATTCGGTTGCACCTGAGGTCGGGGAAGATAAGGCCTCGCGACGTAAGTTCAACCCGCCGCCACCCATCGCCTATGGGCATCATCGAGTAACGAGTTCGGGAGCGACATCAAGCGCGGCGCAAATGTCCACAGGAGCGCACATTCGACCTGATGATCCGGATAGATTTTCTTTAAGAGCGCCCGATAGGCGGCCATCTGCGCAAGATAGGCGGGCGCCGTATCGCGAACGTCGTCCGGCGGCGGACGATTGGTTTTGTAGTCGACAATGGTGATTTTTTTTTCGTCGATCAAAAGCCGATCGACTTGCCCCGAAACGACCTTGCCGTCGATTTCGCCGGCGACGGCGATTTCAGCCCGCGAGCCAGAGCCGAAGACCGGCGCAAACGCCGGACTGCCAAGGACGGCCAGCGCTTCTTCGCGCCAGCTTCCGCGCTCCGCCTCGGAAATATCCGGCGCCAGCCGCGCAAGCAGACGGTTCGCCGCCGCGCCGCGCTCGGATGTTTTGATTTCGGGCAACAACTCAAGCAGGCGGTGTAAAATCCGACCACGGAAATACCGGTCGCGCATGGTTGGCGAATAGGCTGCGCCGGAATGAGGAACATTGTCGCTTTCGGCCTCTTCCTCCTCAGCGAGCCGTGACGGCGACAGGCGCGGTACGGCGAGTTCCTTCACGGCAACTTCCGTCATCCATGGCGGGGTTTCGACCGTTGCTCGCGCTTTCGCCTCCTCGTCGCGTTCGACGTTGGCGGTCTGCGGGCAAAAAAGCCGCCGGCGCGGCGCATCGGTCTCCGGCCAGAATGGCGCCGCGTCATTTTCAATGCGCCCGCCCATCGCATCAAACGCGTCCATGGCCAGAGAGTGCCAGGATTTTTCTGTTGTGGGTTTTGCGCGCGGGTCTCTCTCATTGCCGCTTTCGACGCCAGCGATATAGAGCCGGTCGCGGGCGCGGGTCGCCGCAACATAAAACAGCCGGCGATATTCCTCAAAATGTCTGGCTCTGACGCGCGCGCGCGCCGTCGCGGTGTCGGCCGAATCACGATCCTTGCCGCCGACAATTGCACGCAACCTACCCGTTCGCGGCGTGTTGTCGCCGTCGCCGGCGAGTTCCAGCGGCGCGCCGATGTTTTTCGTCACTGGATACCGGTGGGCGTCGATCAAAAAGACAATATTCGCTTCCAGACCTTTGGCGCCATGTACCGTCATAACGCGGATCGCATCGTCGCTACGTTCCATTTCGCGTTTGACCTCCGCGGCGTTCTCTTCGAACCAGCTTATGAAGGCGCGCGCGGATCGGGGATGCGCACGTTCAAAAGCGAGCGCCTGGCGCAGCATTTCATCGACTCCGTCGCGAGACGCCTTCGACAAGCGCCGGTTGAGGAGACGCCGCCCGGAGGGCCGCCCTTTGCCTAGCCCTGTTTCAAGAACATGCGTGAGAAACGCATAGGCGCCGCTGGACAGCGCGACTGACTTCGCCTCGGCAACGCTCTCAAACGCGCTCCGCCAATTAGGTTGTTCCTGCGCGCGCCGGCCGAGGGAAGCCCAAAGGCTCTCATTTTCGGCGCGTTCATGAGCAAGGGGAAACAGATCCGCATCGTCATCGAAACCAAAAAGCGGGCATTTCAACGTTTCAGCCAGCGAAAGATCGTCGCGCGGCTGCGTGCAGAATTTCATGTATGACAGAAGGTCCTCGACCGCGGGGTCCTCCAGCAGTTTTAGGCGGTCGGCGCCGGCGACGGGAACGCCTTCTAGGGCGAGCGCGCGCAATACGCCGTCGAAAAGCGGGCCACGGCTCTGCACCAGGATCAAGATGTCATCGGGCCGGATGGGACGGCCCTGCGACGGCATCACTTCGGCGCGCGTCAGCCAGTCGTCAATCGTCGTCGTTACGCGTCGACACAGACGTTCAACGGGATGATCGGGCGCCGGCGCATCGACCGGCGCGTCCCAGGCGTTGGCTTTTTCAACGTCAAGTTTCGGCGCCAACGGCCACACCTCAACAAGGCCCGCCGCGCCGACGCGATTGACGAGATGCGGCGGCGCGCCGTCTTTGCCGAGACCGACGCGCGCCTCTTCGTCGCTGAAGACCTGATCGACAAATTCGAGAATCGGCGCCGCGGTGCGAAACGACATCTGCATGTCGATATTCTGATAATCGCCGCCGACCCGCGCATGATAGGCGGCAAGCTCTTTGCCGAGACCGGCTTCCTGTTCCTCGAAAACCTCGGCGTTGGCGCCCTGAAACGAATAAATTGACTGCTTGACGTCGCCGACGGCGAAAAAAGTTCGGTTGACGCCGCGCGCGCCGTCGCCGCTCAGATAATCATCGACCAGCGCCCTGATCACGCTCCATTGTTCCGGGCTCGTGTCCTGTGTCTCATCGACAAGAATATGATCGATACCGAAGTCCAGCTTGTACCGAACCCAGGCGGCGGATTCGTTTCTTAAGAGATTGCGTGCGCGCATGATTAAATCATCGAAGTCGAGCGCGGCGTTTGACGCTTTCGAAGTTTCGTACTGTTCGCGCATGGCTGCGATCACGCGGAAATAGGCCGCAGAGTCCTGGAAGATCGCCGCCGACTTCAGCTGTTCGCTCGCACCAACAAACCGCGCTTCCAGATCAAGAAAATACGGCTCAACCCAGGCATGGGCCTCATGAATTTTCTTGTCGCCATATTTCGCGCGCGGCGCGCCATTGGCTTTCAGGAACAATCTCTGAAGCGCAGACCAGCGTGTATCATTGTCATCAGCATCAAGATAAGCGCCGATGGGAGCGGCGTTGCGGTCTCTTGCGTTTTTTCCCCCTTGCAGCAACGCCTCACGCGCCTCGCGCAGCCGTTTTGAATCCAGCGAAGCTAGAAAGTCCTCAACGATCTCATGTTCAGAACAGGTTGCATTGACGTCCAGCGTTGCGGCGAGCGCGTCAAGCACGCCGTCGACGCCGCCATAGCGCTCAAGCATCGCGCCGTATTGCAGGCCGCCGCTGGCGCCGCGCATCAACAATGCGCGCAAGTCTTTTTCCGCTGCGTTTTTCGATAGCCGTGCGATATCGCGACCCATGCCAGGCTCGCCTGCGACGGCGCGGGCGAGCGCATCGGTTGCGTCCGTCAGCATGCGGCGCGCCTCCGCCTCCTCAATAACCGAAAATCCTGGCGGAACGCCGGCCTCCAGCGGGAACCGTTTCAACATCCCTTCGCAAAAGGCGTGAATGGTTTGAATTTTTAGACCGCCCGGCGTTTCGAGCGCTCGCGCAAAGAGGCGGCGCACCTCTGAGAGCGCCGCGTCGCTGCGCATCGAAGCATCGCCGCCCTCAATCTCGGAAAGCTGGCGGCGCAGCTCATCGTCGTCAGCGAGCGCCCATGCGCCCAGCGTGCTGAAAAGCCGGTCGGACATTTCCGCCGCCGCGGCTTTTGTAAACGTAATGCAAAGAATTTGCTGCGGATCGATCCGTTGCAACAGCATCCGGGCGACGCGTTCGATCAAAACCCGCGTCTTTCCTGATCCTGCATTCGCCATCACGAAGGCGGAATTGGTCGGGTCGGCGCCGCGCCGTTGCCGCATTCGGGCGTCCCCGAGCCTGTCTTTGGCGGCGCTCATTCGGCGCCGTCCACGGCACGCCGTTCGCGGCGCCGCGCCAGGTGATCGTAGTCGCCGAACGCCGCCATAAATTGCGGCCGCGGCTGTGAGGGATAGGCCGCGTCCGGATTGTTGAAATGCGTCAACAGCTCTTTCAGCCCGGTTTCCGCCTCGTCGATCATAGCCGCGCAGTCGGCGCCGGCGGCGCCCGTCTCATTCCCTGAACCGGGCTTCCTGTTTTGCACCCTGAGATAAGCGAAGCGATCAACAGGAACGGCGCCAAGCCCTTCGAAGCCGCCGGCGCGAACAATAGCCGCCGTCAGCGGCAATTGCGGGCTGAATTTTTTCTGCTGCTTGTCTGTCGGCGGCGGTTCGCCCGTCTTGTAGTCGAAAATCGCCGCGGCGCCGGCGTCGAGAAGATCGATGCGATCAGCTTTCGCGATCAACGTATACTGACGACCCTCATGATCGAACACCCACTGGCCGCGTTCTTCGATAACAACCGGCGTCCCTTCTGCGCGGCGCGCCGCGTCCCATCCAGCGAACCATTCGAATGCGGCGCGCGCGCGCGTTCTCCAAAACGGAAGATGCGCCGCGCCAAAGTCGGCTTCCTTTGCGGATTGATCCAACAACGCTTCAAGCCGCGCGATCCCGACTTCATGGTTCGCGGGCGGCTCCTCGCGAACATACTGCTCGAAGACTCTGTGAAACAAAACGCCGACATGACGATGATCGACCGGCTCGTTGAACTCCTCCAGCCGATTGAGACGCAGCACGGATTTCGCGTAAACCGCGTAAGGATCGCGAAGCAGCGTTTCGACGCGGGTAACGGAAAAATGCGTCGGTCTTGAAACGATCGGCGGGCGCGGCGCCGGCGCTTTGCCGGAAGACAAGACCGCATCGTCGAGTCGATCCGACAGCGCCGCATATTCAAAACTCCGGTCGATCGTGTCGAGCGCGCCGGCGCCCTTGAGGATATTTTTAAGCCTTACGATCCAGCGCGAGGCCGTCGCCGGCTTGCCGCCCGCTTTTTTTGACCGCGTCAGCATGACCTCCGACGCGGCGCCAAGCTGCGCAAAATCATGGGCTGAAAGGCCAATCCGGCGTTCCGGCGACGGAAGTCCGACCGACCGTCGCATGCCGCGCGACAGAAATCCGTCGATCGCCGCGTCCCGCGGCCAGACGCCCTCATTGAGACCGCCAAGAATAACAACATCCGCCGACTGCAGGCGCGCCTCAAGCGGGCCGAGAATCGCCACCCGCGGATGCGCGGGCGATCGTCGGCGGATGGCGATATCCGCGATCAATTGATCAAAGATCTCGTGATAGTCGGATGGCGTCCAGTCGCGGATCCCCGCCGTTGCGCCGATCAGATCCGCGAGACGCGCAGCGCCCGCCTCGCCGTCCTCGCCGCGCCAAAGGCGGTCGCCGCCGTTTGCCTTCTCCGTCGCCGCAAACGCCTCGGCAAGCGCAATGTGAGACGACAGATCGGCCTCCAGCGATCGCGCATCGGTTTTTTTTGCGCGCAATCGCTCAACAAGCGGCGCCAACGCGTTCGCGTGCGACCCGGCGCGCGACAAACGAGCGACGACGACGTCGAGAGAGTCCGGCTTTAACCCGCGCAGCGCGAGATCGGCGGCATTGACCATTGCTGCGCGGCGGTCGTCCGCAACACCGCCGCCAAACAGGGGGTGCCGCATCACAGAGATAAGGGCGGCCGGGTCCGCCGGATTGCTGATTAAATGCGCGATAAGACGCAGAAAGCCGCCGCAACCGGTATTCCCGAACGGAACGCCGGCGCTGTCGTCGACTTGAATCCGCCACCGCAGCAACTTCGCCGCAACGCGTCGCGACAGATCGCGATCCGGCGTCGCCAGAAACACCCTGCGCCCGGGCTTGCTCACAACTTCGCGAATTTTGAGCGCGATAGCGTCAGCCTCGCGTTCATCGTCTTCCGCTTCGACAAGGGAAAGACCGGCGAGGGCTTGCGTCAAATCATCAGCGTTCGCCTTCAGCGCCTGCGCCCAGTCACGCCAGCTATCCGTCGCCGCCGCCGGCCGCAATGCGACGTTGATAATATCGCTACGCGCCCTATCGCCTCCGCCGCGGACGCCCGGCCAGTCCTTGACGGCGCGCCGGTCAAGATTGAGCCCCGTTTCAAGAAGATGTTTAAGGCCGCTTTGCGGATGGGGATCGTCGATGACGCGCCACACCGCCTCGTCCATCAAAAGGTCAAGACCCGGCAGCACGACGCAGCCTTTCGGCAATTCGGCAATGACGCCGATGAGCCGCGCAACCGCGGGCGTCGATCCCGTCGTGCCGGCAATGACAACGGGATGATCGGGGGCGGCCGCTTTATAGGCGTCAGCAAGCCGGCTGATCAGTCGAACCCGACGTTCGGCCGGATCCATGCGGCCGATCTCGCGCAGATGGGCCGGCCAGGATTGCGTGACGATGTCGAGAAATTCGAGACTCCGCGCCCAATGTTCGGCGAGGTCTTCCGGCGCAACCGTCGATAAAACGCCAGGATCTATTTCCTCCGTATAGAAAGCATCAATAAGGGAGGCGAGTTCGTCGGCGGCCGCAAGCGCGCTCGCCCAGCGCGCGTCGCCGTCCGGCGCGCGATCCTTTGCCGCGACAAGGCGCGCCAGCGTGATGCGCCGTTCTACATCCGAAACCGCGGGCGGCAGCGCTAACTCGTCCGCCGGCGCGCCTTTGAACAGGTCGATCTCTTCTTCGTCGACATCGCCGACGGCGCGGATTTTCGGAATAAAGGTGGCCGCGCCTGCGCCAGCATTAGCGAGGAAGACATCGCTTAGCGCGCGCGCCGCGCGCCGCGTCGGAACAAATATCTCAACGTCCGCCAGCGCCGCGCCGCCGCGACCGTCCACGGCGGCGACAACAGCCTTGGCGATTTCATCCAGGAATTTTAACCGCGGCTCGATCGAATAAATGCGCGGGCGCGGCGCATCGAATATGAGCGGCGCACGCCGATCGCTCATGCGCCCTTGCCCGCGAGCTGCTTCTCAGCCGCCGCCAGGCCTTCCGGATCGCCGACATGGAGCCAGTCGCCAGCATGGACGGCGCCGTAAAGCCGTCCATTTGAAACCGCGAGATCCCACAGCACTTTTGTTGAAAACGCGCCGTCAGGTCCCTTGTCGATCAATCGCGGCGAGATGATCTGAAGCCCGGTAAAAACAAACGGCGCGGATTGCCCGGCGCGAAATGCGATCTGACCGTCTGGCTCGCGCACAAAATCGCCGGCGCCGTCATATCCGCTCGCGTTCTCCAGCGGCGCCAGCAACAAAAGCGCGTCCATGTCTTCATCGACCCACATCCGTCGCAACAATTCGCAAGGCTCGACAGCGCCGTCGTCAATCAGGATGGCGTCGGTATTGGTGCAGAAGATGGGCGCGTCGCCGAAATGACGTCGGGCCTTTCTAAGGCCGCCGCCCGTTTCCAACAACTCGCCCCGCTCGTCAGAAATTGTTATTTTCGGCGCCGCGCGGCCGGCGACATGGCGCTCAATCTGTTCGGCCAGATAGTGAACATTGACAACCGCATCGTGCACGCCCGCCGCCGCGAACCGATCAAGCGCATGATCAATCAGCGCCCTCCCCGCAACCTTGATGAGCGGTTTTGGCGTCGCGTCGGTCAGCGGCGCCATGCGCGTGCCCAACCCCGCGGCGAGCACCATCGCTTGCGTTGGCGCATTGCTCACGCCGTCAACTCCGGAAAATGCGTCTTGAAAAATTTTCGGGCATTCGCCGCAGCCGGACGCGCCAGGTCGCGGCGGAAATGCGCTTCGACGCGCGGTAGAAATTCCAGATAGCGCTTCTTACCGTCGCGCTCGGCGAGGCGGGCGAATATGCCAAGTATCTTGGCGTTCCGCTGTACGGCGAGGACGGCGTATTCGTGAAGAAAACGATCGCGGTCAAAAGTTTTTCGACCCGCCGCAACGGACGCGTACCGATCAATCATTGCGGCCGCAAGCGTTGCATCGACGTCGCGCCGCGCGTCCTCAAGCAGCGACACAAGATCGTAAGCGGAGGACCCAACAAGACCATCCTGAAAGTCGATAACGCCGACGCGCGCCGGCCCCTTTCGTTCGGGCAGCCACAACAGATTTTCCGCGTGATAGTCTCGCAGCACGATCGCGTCCGCGGCGTTCAGCGCGCTAAGCATGGCGTCAAAGACGTCGCTGAACTCTTGCTTGATGCTTTCTTCCGGCGGAGCGCCCTTCTTGAGGCGCCAATACCAGTCGATCAGCAGTTCCGCTTCCGTCATCAAGGCCAGATGATCGTAGGCAAGCATTTCATAGCCGTCGCCGCGCGGCGGCGGCGGTGCAGCAGCATGCAAGTGAAACAAGACATCGATTGCGTTTTCATAAAGCGTTGCCTCATTGCGGTTGTCGACGACCGCAGCGAAGAGACCGTCGCCGAGGTCTTCAATCAGGGCGAGGCCGGCGTCGGGATCGGCCGCGAAAACAGTCGGCGCCGACAGTCCGGTCGAGCGCAACGTTTCAGCGATCGCGACAAAGGCATTGAGGTTCGGTCCCGCGAGACGCGCGCATGCATTGTAACCAAGTTCGCGGCGTTCAGCGGGCGTCGCCGCCGGCGGACAGGGCGCCGTCTCCGCAGCCGGCGGCGCCGACATCAAGACGGCGCGCTGACTTTTGCCCGCAACCCGGAAATATGATCTCGACGACGCATCGCCGGCAAGCGGCGTTATGGCGGCGTCGCCCCATCCAGCGTTGCGGAGGAAGTCTTCAAAAGCTGGAAGCGTCATTTGCACCGAGCTACTGGTCACGATGGGTCTCTAGGTTGATTCTTGATGCGGTCGGCGATCATCTCAAGCCTCGCCCGCCACGACGGCGGCGCGACCGCGGCGGCGCGCCGTTGGCCGGTTTCCACCGCTAGCGTAATCGACAACGCGTCCGCCGGGATCACCGACGGCGCGCGTTCCGGCCATTCGATCAGCGACGCTCCCTCAGCAAATGCCTCTTCGATGCCAAGCTCCCAGGCCTCGTCAGCGCTCTCAAGACGGTAAAAATCGAAATGCCAGATTGTGATGTCATCGCCGGCGTAGGTTTCGACCAGCGTAAAGGTCGGACTGGGCGCGCCGGCCGCCCCGCAGCGGCGATGAATGATGGATCGCGCCAATGTCGTCTTGCCGGCGCCAAGCGGTCCTTTAAGCAACACAACGTCGCCAACCTGCAGTGCGTCGCCGAGGGCGGCGCCCAGTGCGGCGGTTTCCCGTTCTGTTTGCAGAAGAAATGTTGCTTCGATCATGTCCGTCATATCGCCGCACCGGGGCATGGCCGCAATAGGTCAAGATTTGCGGCATATTCGCGAAAAATCCGCCGGGGGCTTGTCGTTGCGGATGCGAACGCTAAATCATGCGCTTTTCAACGATGCGCGCGCGCGTGTGACTGGCGACGGAAGACGAAGAAATGCCGAAAATCACCTATATCGAACATAACGGCGCCGAACATACGGTCGATGGGGCGAGCGGGGTTTCCGTCATGGAAACCGCGATCAAAAACATGGTGCCGGGCATCGACGCCGATTGCGGCGGCGCCTGCGCGTGCGCCACCTGTCACGTTTATGTGGATGAGGCGTGGATCGAAAAGGTTGGGAAACCGGAGGCCATGGAAGAATCCATGCTCGACTTCGCGGCCGAGCCCAAGGCCAATTCGCGGCTCTCCTGCCAGATCAGCGTTACTGACGATTTAGACGGCTTAATCGTGCGGCTGCCCGAGTTTCAGGGATAGAGGCCAGCGCACGCTTGACGCGCGGCGGTCCGCGCGCTTTCATGAACATATGGAGAACACCGTCGCCGTCCCGCTCGCCCGGCCGGATCAGACCGCGATCCTCACCCGCGGCGTGATGCGGCTATTCCTTGAGCTCGGCATGTCGCCGCTCGCTGAATTCAAACTGGCCAACGGGCGGCGAGCCGACGTCGCCGGCGTCGATCGCGCGGGCAAGATTACCATTGCGGAAATCAAATCCTGCCGCGCTGATTTTGAATGCGACCAGAAATGGCCCGACTATCTCGACTATTGCGACCGATATTTTTTTGCCGTCGATCCGGATTTTCCCACCGATATCTTACCGGCGGAGGAAGGCCTTATCCTTGCCGACGCCTTTGGCGCGGCGATCAAAAGACCGTCCCTTGAACGATCAATGGCGGCGGCGAGACGCAAGGCCGTGACGTTGCGTTTCGCACGACAGGCCGCGCTTCGGTTGACCGCAATCTAAACGCCGGCCGCTTAGTTTCATTGCGGCGTCACCCGTAAGATTTTTCCGTCTGGGTCGCCGTTTCGTATTTCCGTGGCGACGTAAATCGCGCCATCCGGCCCGACCCGAACGTCGCGAATCCGCTCGCCGAGAAGATACCGTTCCTCGCCGACGAGTTCATCGCCTTCCATATTCATGCGGTGCAGCGCCGCGCCGGCCATGGCGCCGATCAGCAAGTCGCCGTTCCAATCCGGAAACAAGTCGCCGTGATACACCGCAAGGCCCGAAGGCGCGATTGACGGCGTCCAGTAATGGAAGGGCTGCTTCGTACCTTCATATTCCGTGAACGGTGTAATCCGGGCGCCGTTGTAATCGATCCCGTAACTCGCGGCCGGCCAGCCATAATTTGCGCCCGGTTCGATGATGTTGATCTCGTCGCCGCCACGCGGCCCGTGTTCATTAGCCCAGAAGATTCCGCGCTCCGCGTCATAGGCGAAGCCCTGCGGATTGCGGTGCCCCTTGCTAAAGAGGCCCGGCGCCGCGCCGTCGCCAAAATCAGGGTTGTCGTCTGGTATGGACCCGTCTTCATTGATGCGGACGACGGCGCCGAAGCTGGAAGTCGGATCCTGCGCTTTTTCTTTATATCGCGACCCTTCGCCGATGGTGACGTAAAGCTTGTCGTCCGGCCCCCAGACAATGCGCCCACCGAAATGATGCCCTGTATCTTTTAGCGGCGTGGCGTCATAAATCGGCTGTAGGTCGCGAATTTCATCGCCATCGAAAACAGCGCGTGAGACCCGCAGAGCGTTTTCTTCCTGCGTGCCGTTGGCGTAGGCGAGAAAAAGAACGCCGTTCTCTGAAAAATTGGGGTGCGGAAGAATATCGTGAAGGCCGCCCTGATTGTACGCCAGCACTTCGGGCGCTCCAGGAACCGGATCGGGCGACATGACGCCGTCGCGGATAATACGAATACGACCCGGCCGCTCGGCAATGAGCAGCTCGCCGCCGGGCAGAAACGCGATCGACCACGGATTTGAAAGGCCTTCGGCGATGGTTTCGATAACGAGGGCTTGCTCGCCTTCAGGCGCCGGATCGGCGAGTTCTCTTTGCAACGACCTGTCGCCGCCGCCGCCGCCAGGCGGCAGCGCCGAAGCGGAAGCTGCAACCGCAACGGCATCGGGCTCGGCATTTGTCGATTGACCGCAGCCGAAGGGCAGGAGGGCGATTAGCGCTGCGCTGAGGGTCGGTTTGACGAAGGAAGGCGTCACGAGGCAAGCTCCGTTTTAAGTCACGCGAAATGGTTCGCATGTTTTTGCGCATTGTGCAAAGTCATCCAATGTTCGCGCCGCCTGACGGGCGCGCTTCAAAACACAGTACGGCGCCGGGAGCACCGAAATGAAGTTTGCAAAGACAATCATCGCGTTTGTCGCCGCCGTCGCTGTCGCTTACGGCCTCGCGTCAGTGTTTTACACCGCACGCACCCTTGCAGAGCAGAGCGCGGTCGGCATTCGATATACGCCTGCGCAACAGATCGAGACCTATATGGCGAATTTTGCCGGGCTATGGATTTACGGCGCGATGGTTGCGATCGCATTGCTCGTCGGTTTCATTGTCGCCTTCGCGGTCAAAAGAGTCCTGCCGGCGCTGGCGCCAGTCGCCTATCCCGTTGCCGGCGGCGCGGCGATTTTTGTTCTGTTGATGCTCGTCGAAACACAGCTTGGCGGCGGCGCAGGAATTATCGGCGGCGCGCGCACGCCGCTGGGGGTTGCGCTGCAGTGTCTGGCTGGGTTGACCGGCGGCGTTGTTTTCGCCGTCTTCAGGCCGCATGCACGCTGAATAGCAGACGAATTTGAAATCCAGCGATCCGGCGCGTAGGAATGCGCCGATGCAAAAAGAAATCGCCGCCATGATCCGGAACACCGCCGCACAAGTGCGTGCGCGTGATTTCCTATGGGCGGCCGGCATCAGCGCCGGCGTCGGCATCGTCGTTCTGGTCGGCGCAAACGCTGATTGGCGGATCGCCTTGTTCGCCTGGGCGGCGTTTCTTGCGGCGCTTGCGGTGCGCTACCGGCTGTCATCGGGACGCGCCTGGGCGCAGCCCGTGCAACGGGCGGTCGATATTGAGTTGAGCGCGCAACGCGCAGAACTCGCAAATTTGCGCATAGCGCGCGGCGTCGCCATGGCGTTGCCCGAGCCTTTGTTCATTCTCGACAGCGACGGCATTGTCGAAAACGCCAATCCCGCCGCCGAAGCGCTGACAGGCGCCAAAAATTTAGAAGGACGGCATTTTGCCTCCGTGTTGCGCGCGCCCGACGTCTTTGAAGCCGCCGAAACGGTGATCGAAACGCGAGAATCGAAAACGGTCGATTTTGTCACTACCGGCTCCGTCGAATTATCCTGCCGCGCCTTTGTCGCGCCCTTATGGACCGACGAGGCGGAACCGCCCGCGCCGGTTCGTCGGTCACTTGTCTTTATCCGAGACCTCACAAGCGAGCGCCGCCTGGAGCAGATGCGCGCCGACTTTATCGCCAGCGCCAGTCACGAACTTAGAACGCCGCTCGCCTCGCTGCTCGGGTTTATCGAAACGTTGCGCGGCCATGCGCGCACCGACCCGGAAGCGCAGGAGAAATTCCTTTCGATCATGCAGTCGCAGGCCGAACGCATGCAGCGACTGGTTGCAGACCTGATGTCTTTGTCGCGGATCGAGTTGAACGAACATGTTCCGCCTAAGGACATCATTGACCTGCGCCAAATCGCCGGCGACGTGATCGACAGCTTCGAACCGCTTTTCGAACAGCGCGGTGCAATCGTAGATCTCGTTGCTGATGAAAATATCAGTGCACGCATCGCCGGCGATCACGACGAGATTTTTCAAGCCATCCAGAATTTATTGGACAACGCCATTAAATATGGCGGCGACCCGGCGATGATCAAAGTGCGTATTGGCGCCGGCGCGGCGCCAATGGTGGCCAATGACGGCGAGCCGGGCCAACGCGCCGGCGACTCGGCGAGCCAGATTGCGGCCCGCCTCGGATTATCCGTAGACGATCTGATTTACCTCCAAATCAGGGATTTTGGCCCTGGCATCGCCCGCGCTGACCTACCGCGCCTCACTGAGCGGTTTTACCGCGTCAATATCGAGCGCAGCCGCAAGAGCGGCGGCACTGGTCTTGGCCTCGCCATCGTCAAACATATCGTCAATCGTCATAAAGGCGGTTTCCAGATCGAGAGCATGATGGCGGGCGGCACCGCCTTCAACTGCTATTTCGAGCCCGCCCCGGCTCGCGCCGCGCCGTGAAGTCGACTTTTCCGGCGGCGCACGCATTGCGCAAAGTTTTTGCGTCGGACAAGAAACTGTCACACAATGCAAGCATGTAGCTGTCGATTGCCGTCCCGTGACAAGATAGGATTATATGGCCGAGCCCGCGCCAACACCGCCGAAAGCCGAGTTTCCGCTTCTGGAAGCCGAGCTTTCCCGCATGGCTGCGCTCGTGGAAAGTCAGCTACAGGGCGCGATAACGGCTTTCGAGCGCCGCGATGTGACGACCGCCGAAAGCCTGATTGTCAACGATGAGCGGATCGATGTCTTCGATCGCGACATCGAGACCAAAGTCATGGCGGAGCTCGCGAGCCAGACCCTTTCTATCGAGGCCGTGCGCGAAGCGACCACCATCATGAAACTCTCCGGCGAGTTGGAACGGGTTGGCGACCTAGCCAAGAACGTGGCCAAACGCACTCTAGTCATCAGCCGTGAGGCGCCAGCCCGGCCCACTTTGGGCGTTGTCCGCATGGGGCGCGCAAGCCTGCGCCAGTTCTCCGACATTCTAAACGCCTACGCGGCGCGCAATCTCGATGCCGCGTTTGCCGTTTGGGGCGCAGACGACGAACTCGACGAGCTCTATAATTCCGTCTTTCAGGAAATACTTGCGGCGATGATGGAAGACCCAATGCAGGTTAACGCTTGCACGCATCTCGTCTTTACGGCGAAAAATTTCGAACGCGTGGGCGATCATGCGACAAATATCGCAGAGGCTATCCATTTCCTCGTGACGGGATCGCCGATCATGGAAGAACGACCGAAGGGCGACGAAACAGCGACGACGGTCGTCGCGCCGCCGCGGGCCTCCGGCTCCGTGAACTGACAATTCGGAGCGGGCTGATGGCGGAAACAAGAATACTGATCGTTGAGGACGAAGAAGCCTTGGCGACGCTGCTTGAATATAACCTCGGTAAGGAAAGTTTTGGCGTGACGCTCGCCTCGGACGGCGAAGAAGCCATGCTGAAGGTCGAGGAAGAGGCGCCCGACCTCGTTATTCTTGACTGGATGTTGCCAAAGGTCTCGGGCATTGAGGTTTGCCGTCGGTTGCGCGCCAGGCCGGAGACGCGCAATCTTCCGATCATTATGTTGACGGCGCGATCGGAAGAGGCTGACCGCATTCGCGGGCTTGAGACCGGCGCCGATGATTATCTCACCAAGCCCTTTTCAACCAACGAGCTGATCGCGCGCGTGCGCGCCGTGTTGCGCAGGATCCGGCCAGGCCTCGCCGAAGACAAAGTGACGGTGGGCGACTTGCTGGTTGATCGCGTCTCACACAAGGTGATGCGCGGCGATAAGGAAATCCACCTTGGCCCCACCGAATTCCGGCTTTTAGATCACCTCATTCAGCATCCGGGCCGTGTTTTTTCCCGCGAGCAACTGTTGAACGCGGTGTGGGGCTCAGATGTCTTTGTCGAAGTGCGGACCGTTGACGTTCACATCGGCCGGCTGCGCAAGGCCCTCAACAAACATAAACAGGGCGACCCGATCCGAACGGTGCGTTCAGCCGGATACGCCCTGGAAACCGGCGGATAAATCCGCCGGCGGTTTTTTCAATATAGGGACGAAATTATCAGCTCGCCGCGCGCCGCTTTGCCGGATTGGCGATAGAGCGGCGCGGCGCCGGGCGCGCCTCGCGCCGCTGCGGCGGCTGAAACGCCATGTGGGCGTGGTACGCGCAGTAAGATTTCCCAGATAACGTCGACTGTCCGCAAAAATGAAAGTCGTCGCGGGCAGGATCGCCGATCGGCCATTTGCACATATTGCTTGCAATCGTCGCCACCGTCGCGGCGTCGCCTGATTCCAGCACCAGGGGCGCGATGAAATCCGGTTCGGGAATAACCGATTTAACCTCTTCCCGCGGCGCCTTTGCCGGCGCGTCCTTGTCCTTTTCGACCGCGGCCGGAGCGCAGCCGCGCTGCGGTTTCGCTGGCGTCGCGCGTCCGGAAAGACCGAGGCGATGCACCTTGCCGATGACAGCGTTGCGTGTGACGCCGCCAATCTTATTGGCGATCTGCGCCGCCGAAAGGCCTTCGGCCCATAATTTCTTCAAGGTTTCAACGCGTTCGTCGGTCCAGGCCATATCGCCGGTCTCCCTTTCCCTGCGGTGCGCGCGGCTCTGGCGCGCAAAAATATCAATATTTAGTAGTAGCGTGTCTGCCGCGCCGTCATGCGCCGAAATATAGTATCTCAGCATTTCAGAAACACAACATGGCGCCGCATCGTTTTTTTTCCCACTAGATGTTGATAATCCGCCTATGGTTGACCGCCGGCCCGCCGGCAGCCAAACGGGAGCCGTCACCGGACTTTGAAAAGGCAACGCGAAATGGACGGCGCACGCGATATCGCAGCGCAGCAAAGCGCTGATCGGCAGGCTATTTTTGGCGCGCGGCGGTTTGGCGCCGTCAACTGGCTTGGCCTTTGGACGCTTTACGTCAAGGAAGTGCGCCGTTTCCTGAAGGTCATTACCCAGACCGTTATCGCACCGGTGGTGTCGACCCTTCTGTTCCTCGTTGTTTTCACGCAGGCCTTCGGCGCGTCGCGGCCTGCGGTGGCGGGCGTTCCGTTTGTCGAGTTTCTGGCGCCGGGGCTGATGATGATGGCGGTGCTAACTAACGCCTTCACGAATTCATCGTCGTCTATCCTGATCGGCAAGGTGCAAGGCGCCATCGTCGACGTTTTGATGCCGCCGCTTTCCGCCGCTGAACTCACCGTTGCGTTCGTCGCCGGCGCGGCGACCCGCGGGCTTCTCGTCGGCTTTATCACCGGCGTAACAAGCGCCGGCTTCATGGCGGCCACCGGCGCGGAAATGCGCATCGAGGCGCTCTGGCCGATTATTTATTTCTCCCTCGCAGCCGCCGTCGTTTTCGGCATGCTTGGCGTCATCGGCGGCGTCTGGGCGGAGAAGTTCGATAACCTCGCTGCGGTGACAAATTTCGTCATTACGCCGCTGACGTTTCTTTCCGGCACGTTCTATTCGATTGACCGCCTGCCGGAGCCCTTTCGCATCGCCAGCCAGTTCAATCCGGTGTTTTATTTTATCGACGGTTTCAGGTCGGGCTTCACGGGCGTCGCCGAATCCAATCTGACGATCGGCGTGCTGATATCGCTTGGACTGATGAGCGCACTCGCGGCATGGTGCTATTTTCTCTTTCGCTCCGGCTACAATCTCAAAGACTGACAGGGAATGCGTCATGACGACTGCCGACGAACCGCATGAGGCAACGGATTTCGTGCTGCCGTTTCAGGTCGGCGAGAGCGCTGTGCGGGGACGCATCGCAAGACTCTCGGGGTCTGTGGATGAAATCCTGGCGCGCCACAAATTCCCCCACGGCGTCAGCACGCTTCTTGGCGAAGCGGTCGCGCTCGTCGCGCTGATGGGCGCAGCGCTGAAATTTGACGGCAAGCTGATTTTTCAGGCGCAGGGAAATGGACCCGCGCCGATGATTGTCGCCGACTACACCGCGGGCGGCGCGCTGCGCGCGACGGCGAAGATCGCGGACGACACGGCGGACGCCGCGGGCATGGCGCTGCTCGGTGAAGGCCACATCGTCATGACCATTGATCAGGGTGCGGACATGGAGCGCTATCAAGGCGTAACACCGCTCGACGGCGTGCGCCTCGAAGAGGCGGCTGTTTCCTATTTCATGCAGTCCGAACAGATCCCAACCGCAATCCGCCTGGCCGTTGGGAGGCTTTCCGCACCGGGCGAACCGGACCGATGGCGGGCCGGCGGCATCATGACGCAATTCGTGCCCGGCGAAGGCGGTGCGCGCGAACGCGGTCAGGAGGTCTTGATGAGTGCGGATGACCAAGAAAGCTGGGACCGCGCCGCGGCCTTTGTGCAAACCACGGAAGACGATGAATTGCTCGATCCATCGATAGCGGCGGAAACGCTGCTTTATCGGCTCTTTCACGAAGACGGCGTGCGGATTTTCAACCACCAGCCCGTGCGCGCCGAATGCGGCTGTAACGCCGGCAAGATTGAAGCCGTGCTTGGCCGCTATGACGCTGCGGAACTCGCCGACATGGTCGAGGACTGCGCCATTACTGTAACTTGCGAATTCTGCAGACAGGTTTATCGGTTCGGCGCCGATGGCCGGCCCATATCAGCGTAGTGTATTTTTAAATGGAGTTTTGATGTTTGATTTCGTGCGTAAAGACGCATTGTTCAGCGCGCTTGATCGCGGCTTGCCGAAGAAGCTGAAAGCAGCCGCGCCGTTCCATATGAAAACGACTCAGGATTGCATCGTATATGGCTTTCTCGAAGACGCGCGAAACATGGACATCGCCGAAATCGGCGGCGGTGATTCGCGTCTGTTGAAAGCGATTGCCGCCAACAATCGATGCGTCAACATCGAGCCGTTTGAAGGCAATGACGGAGGCCCAACCGAAGCGGTTCGAATCGCCGGCGTCAAAAATATCCCCTCCTTGCTTGGCGAGCATAGCGCAGAGATAAAAGATGAGAGCTTTGACGTCGTCTTCTCAATATCCGTCGTCGAACACGTTTCGGTAGCTCAACTGGATTCTTTTTTTAACGACGGCGTCCGTATTCTTCGTCGCGGCGGTTTATGGTTACATGCAATCGACGTTTATCTGGAAGACGAACCCGTCCGCCATAACGACGTCCGCCATGACATATACAAACGTTGGGCGGCCTGTCCGGGCAAGACCGAGCCGGTTGGCGAGATTTTTGACGGTCCCGCGGTTTTCTCGGCCGATATGGCGTCCAATCCCGACGACGTCATGCACGCATGGGGGCGTGTTGCACCGCATCTTGTCGAACGGCGCCGGAAGGCCCAATGCGTTTCCGCCATAGTGGCATCACGCAAAATATAACGGCGAATGCGGGAGAAGGTCCGTGAAAAAGAAACGCTTCCAGCGCGAATTGAAAGACCTCGAATTCGAGCTCGCTAAACTGCAGGAAACTGTTCGGCGAAAAAAAACGAAAGTCGCGATCATCTTCGAGGGACGGGACGCCGCCGGCAAGGGCGGCGCCATCAAAACCATCATGCGCCGCATGAATGCACGCATCTGGCGCATTGTCGCTCTGCCCAAGCCGTCTGACCGGGAGACCTCGCAGTGGTACTTCGAGCGTTATGTCGCGCACTTGCCTGCAGGCGGGGAAATCGTTCTCTTCGATCGATCATGGTATAATCGCGCCGTCATTGAACCGGTTATGGAATTCTGCACGCCGGAAGAACACGAAACCTTTATGCGCGAAGTTCCGCAATTTGAACGTATGCTGATCGATTCCGGCATGATCCTTTTAAAGTTCTGGATCCATGTCGGCGCGGAAGAACAGGAAAGTCGTTTTCAGGATCGCGCCTCAGACCCGCGCAAGCGCTGGAAACTGTCGCCAATCGACATTGAAGCGCGCAACCGCTGGGTTGAGTCTACGCGATACCGCGACAAGATGTTTGCGCTTACCCATACGGACGAGGCGCCCTGGTTGGTCGTTGACGGCAATGACAAGGAGAAGGCGCGGCTCAACATCATTCGCGCGATCCTCGATCGCGTGCCGTATGACTTCAACGAAGCGGCGTTTGAGCCAGTCACCCTGCCGCCGCGCCCGCGCTGCGAGGATTTCGACTATGACGAGCCGGCCCTCGACGAACTGAACCTTATCCGGGATTATTATCCGGACTAGGCGCCGGCGGCCTAAAATTTCAGGCGCCGTTTCGTATTATCAAGGCGCCTTCACGAACAGTTTGGTTCCTTCAGCCCGCGCGACCACGACATTGACGCCCGCGTCAAAATCCTCGCCGTTTTCGCTTTCCGCAAGCCACAGCGTATCGCCGAGCCGCACCTTGCCGACGCCGTTTACAAAGGTTTCGTCAACAGCCGCGCGGCGCCCGACTTTTTGCGCGCCCCGTTCGTTCAGAAGCTGATGGTCTTTTTGGGTCTTGTGGATCCACGGCTTAACATAACGCGGCGCCACGATAGACAGTCCAATTGTCAGTATTGCGAACGCGAGCAGCTGACTCTGCCAGAATGCTCCCAATGGACTGATTGATATCAATCCTGTCGCCGCCGCGGCGATCGCCGGCCAAAGGAAATAGGTCGAACCGGTCGACAGCTCGATAACGAGAAGCGCGACGGCGAATACCCACCAATACCAGAAAGGCATCGTGCTGATGAAGTCGATGATGAATTGCATAGCCTAACCCCCGTTGTTGAAGCTTACGCCGCCCGCGCCGCCGGAGAAAGCGCGAGCGGCAAGGTTATTTTACTGCGCTGGCGGAACTGAGCCGTTGGCGCGCGCAGGTCGTTGCCTGCCAAACGTCTCCCTTGCGATTTCGCCGACACCGGCGATCGTGCCGATCAGCGCCGACATGTCGGCGGGCAGGATAAGCGTTTTCTGCTGCGGCGAGATGGCGAGCTTTTCAAACGCTTTCACATAATCTTGCGCGACGAAATAGTTGATGGCCTGTACGTCGCCCGCCGCAATGGCGTCGGAAACCATCTGCGTCGCTTTCGCTTCGGCTTCGGCCTCCCGTTCGCGCGCCTCGGCATCGCGAAACGCCGCTTCTTTCCGCCCCTCCGCTTCGAGGACGGTCGATTGTTTTTCGCCTTCAGCGCGCAGGATGGCGGATTGCTTTTCACCTTCGGCGGTAAGGATCTCCGCGCGCTTTAATCGCTCCGCCTTCATCTGGCGCGCCATCGCTTCGGTAATGTCGGCGGGGGGTTCGAGGTCCTTGATCTCAACGCGGGTCACCTTGACGCCCCAGGGCTGCGTCGCCGCGTCGATGACGCGCAACAGCCGCTCATTGATGTCGTCGCGATTTGACAGAACCTCGTCGAGGTCCAACGAACCGATCACGGTACGGATGTTTGTCATAGAAAGGTTCGAGATCGCACGCGTAAGGTTGTGCACCTCATAGGCGGCGGCGGCGGCATCCATCACCTGGATAAAGGCGACGGCGTCGGTCGTCACCTGCGCGTTGTCGCGGGTGATGACTTCCTGCGCAGGAATGTCGAGCACCTGCTCCATCATGTTCATTCGCCGCCCGACGCGATCGACAAACGGCGTGATGAGATGAAGACCCGGCTTGATGGTCTTGGTATAACGCCCAAAGCGCTCGACGGTGAATTCGAACCCCTGCCCCACCACTTTGACCGCCGAAAACATGATGAAAAGCGCAAGGACGACAAGCCCCGCGAGAAATAATTCCAGCCCCATTTTATCTCCCTTCTGTTCCAGTCCCCCGTTTAAATTGTGTCGGCGCGGGCGCGCCGCCAGACTTGAAAATCCGATTCTTTTTACTAGCTGGTTGAAATCCCAGCATTTTTCCTGTTTTCCGATGTTTCTGCGCTGACCGCCGCAGCTTTCGCAATGGCGCAAGGAGGGCATTTTTCTGCAAATGAGCCCTTAGGGGCCTACCGAGTCGGTTAACCCCGCGTTAAATTCGCGCCCATGGGGTATGTCGCGTGGAAAATGGCGATCGTCGCCGCCGCCATTTTGGCGGCGCTTTTTTGCGCGCCTGCGGCCGCACAAAACCCGATCCCGCCAGCGGTCAACACCGGCATAGCCTGGGAAGTTTTCCAGGAGAGCTGGAGCGCAGAGGACGAGGCGGGCTATGGCGCGTTCGTCCGGGCCATCGGACGCTCCGACTGCACCTCGCTAGAGACATGCCTCAAATCCAACGCCAATCCGTACCGGTCGTCCGTGGACCCGACGCTTCGCGGCGACTGCGCCGACATGGCCTATGTGCTTCGCGCCTATTACGCCTGGAAAAACGGGCTGCCTTTTTCCTACCAGAAGTCGATGGCCCTCGCCGCAACGCGCCGTGAGGACATTCGCTATTCGACGAAGGGCAATGTAGTCGCGGAGCGCCGACAGATTTTGAACTCCGTAGCGGACGCGCGGCCTTTCCTTCGCCGAATAGGATGGGAAGTCTCAACCGCGATGTTCCGCACCCACCCGGTTACCGGCGGCGGGCGCAGCCATGACGACTTTTATCCCGTCAAGATTAGCCGTGAGACCGTCCGCCCGGGCGTCATCGCTTATGACATCTTCGGTCACGTAGGGATCGTTTACGACGTCATGGCCGACGGCCGTGTCATGGTCGTCGCCTCGCATCCCGACAATTCGGTGTCACGTTCGACCTACGGGCCAAACTTCATGCGCTCACAGCCAGCGCTCGGCGCGGGACTCAAAGCATGGCGGCCAATCCGCGTCGAGGGCGCAGAACGAGCCGCAGACGGGTCGCTGCACGGCGGCACGCTAAAGGCTGCGCCTAATGACGCCATTGCCGGCTTTTCCATGGAGCAGTATCTCGGCAACGTCCCAGCCTCTTCCGGCGTCTGGCACGAGGGCGCGTTTCGATATAGGGGCCGGACGCTCAGATATTATGATTATGTCCGCCGCGCCCTCGCTGCGCCGGATTTCGCCTACGACCCCATCGCCGAACTGCGTTATGGATTGCAGACCATCTGCTCCGCAATCAAAACGCGCAAAGTCGCCGTTGACAAAGCGGTGCGCGCGCGCATCCATCTGAAACCCCATCCGCAAAAACTGCCGCCTAATATTTACGGCACCTATGGCGAGTGGGAGGAATATTCGACGCCGTCCCGTGACGCGCGCCTCAAAGTCAGTTTCATAGAGCTGCGCCGGGACGTCCAGCGGCTCGTCGAAGATGTGGAAGCCGGCGACCCTGGCGTTGAGTACGACGGCGCGAACCTGGCCCAGGATCTCGCTAACGCTTTTGAGGACGAAAAAGAGAACTGCACCTTCACCTATTGGCGCTCCGATCAAACGCGTATGCGGCTCAATCTCGCCCATGTTATGGATCGCCTTTTTGAACTTTCCTTCGACCCCTATCATTGCCCCGAGCGGCGATGGGGCGCCCATGGCGCAGAGCTTGCGACGTGCACGGACGATGAAACAAAAACTCAGTGGCACAATGCGCTACGGTTTCTGCGTTACCAGGCCGAACGGACGTATGACGTGCGGATGGATTTCGCCCTCAATGAACTGCAACCGCCCATGGCCGCGCCGCCGGAAGAGGGCGGCCTTGGCGTCGACGCGCCGGCCGACGCCGATATCCGCGCCTATCTCAACCGCCTCAACGGCGTCGTGACAGCCAGCGTCGAAGGCCCGCCGCGGCTTGTGCCGGTCGATTACGTGGAGGAGTAAGCGCCTCGGGCGGGGCCCCGCGCGACCGTCTGTCGCGATCTGCGTCACGTTTGCGCCCGTAGTCTCATCCGGTGGCGTAAGGTGGAAAAAAGCCTATATAGTCGCCCAAAGGAATTTCATCATGAGCGGTTTTTTATTCTTCCTCATTCCCATCGGCCTCTTTGCGACTCTCGCCGTTCTCGGCGTCGGGATCTATTCGCTCGCCAAGGGCGGCGCATTCGCCAAGGAAAACTCCAACAAGCTGATGAGGCTGCGTGTTCTGGCGCAGGCGATCACGATCGCCCTGATGTTCCTCTTTCTCTTCCTGATCGGAAAAGGTCCGTCCTGACAGGGCAAAAAATGCGGCCAAACGCCCGTTAGAGTTTCATTCTAATTCACCTGCTCCGCGGCGCCCGAGCGCATTGATGCGGCTTGACCCCGCGTCTATGGTGCGCTGCGAAATTTCAGGGCGGCCGCCCTCGCCGCCTCCATTCACCCGCCAGGAGAAGCGCAATGAAGATCCTTGTGCCCGTCAAGCGCGTGATCGATTACAACGTCAAGGTCCGTGTCAAATCCGACGAGACCGGCGTCGATCTCGCGAACGTCAAAATGTCGATGAACCCGTTTGACGAAATCGCCGTCGAAGAAGCGATCCGGCTGAAGGAGGCTGGCGCAGCGGAGGAGATCGTCGCGGTGTCGATCGGTCCGGAAAAAGCGCAGGACCAGATCCGTCAGGCCCTCGCCATGGGCGCCGACCGCGGACTGCTCATCAAAACCGACGAAACGGTCGAACCGCTGGGCGTCGCCAAGCTCCTGAAAAAAGTGGTCGAGGACGAAAAACCCGAGCTTGTCATCCTCGGCAAGCAGGCGATCGACGACGATTCCAACCAGACCGGCCAGATGCTCGCAGCTTTGCTGGACTGGCCGCAGGGTACGTTTGCGTCAAAGGTTGAAAAAACCGATGGACAATTAAACGTCACCCGCGAAATCGATGGCGGCCTGCAGACGATCAAGATCAATCTGCCGGCGGTGGTGACGACCGATTTGCGCTTGAACGAACCGCGCTACGCGTCGCTGCCCAACATCATGAAGGCGAAGAAAAAGCCGCTCGATGTGAAAGAAGTCGGCGATTACGGCGTCGATATCGCGCCGCGCCTTGAGGTCGTCAAAGTCACCGAACCGCCGCAGCGCGAAGCCGGCGTCAAAGTCGAAAGCGTTGCTGAACTCGTCGAAAAACTGAAAAACGAAGCGGGGGTAATCTAATGGCTGTACTCGTTGTCGCCGACGTTCACGGCAATTCGATTGACGACTCCACGCATAAGACAGTGACGGCCGCCCAAGCCATCGGCGGCGATGTCGACATTCTGGTCGCCGGCGAAAACGCCGGCGACGCGGCCGCCGCAGCGGCGAAGATTTCAGGCGTCCGGAAAGTACTGCATGCAGACGATGGATCTTATGCGAACCGCCTCGCCGAACCCTTCGCCGATCTCATCGTCAGCATCGCCGGCGATTACGACGCGATTCTTAAAGCCGCTGCGACCACCGGCAAGAATGTCATGCCCCGGGTCGCCGCCAAGCTTGATGTGATGCAGATTTCCGAGATCGTCTCGGTAGATGCACCCGACACGTTCACGCGGCCAATCTATGCCGGCAACGCCATGCAGACGGTGAAATCAAATGACGCCAAGAAAGTCATCACCGTCCGCGCCACATCATTTAAAGCCGCCGAAGAAGGCGGTTCTGCGAGCGTTGAAACGATCGACGCCGCCGGCAATCCGGGCCTTTCCGAATTCGTCGAAGAAAACCTCACCAAATCCGACCGGCCGGAACTGTCCGGCGCCAAGATTGTCGTCTCCGGCGGCCGGGCCCTGGGCTCGTCGGAGAAGTTTGAAGAGTACATCATGCCGCTGGCCGACAAGTTGGGCGCCGCAGTCGGCGCATCACGGGCCGCCGTCGACGCCGGCTACGTGCCGAACGATTATCAGGTCGGCCAGACCGGCAAGGTCGTCGCGCCGGAGCTTTACATCGCCATCGGCATCTCCGGCGCCATCCAACACCTCGCCGGCATGAAAGACTCCAAAGTCATCGTCGCCATCAACAAGGACGAAGACGCGCCGATTTTTCAGATCGCCGATTACGGCCTCGTCGCAGACCTCTTCAAGGTCGTGCCGGAACTGACCGACGCGTTGGGGTAGGTCTTGCGGCTTTCTGGTGAAAAAGGCCCCGCCCACGCGGGGCTTTTTTGTCGGCGGTCGCCCGCCTTTCGCATTGACGCCTTCATTTGTGATTGGAGAGTGCCGTTGGTAAAATAACTACACAGGACAGTTGTTATGACCAACGCAAAAGCCGGCCGAATAGTTTGGCACGATCTTTTCACAACCGACTTACAGGTATCGCGGTCGTTCTACGAACGTATCGCCGGGTGGCGTTACGTCACTGAGCACGCAACCGATTTTGCATGGGGCGGCGGCGCAAAAGACTTTATTCTGGCGCTGGCCGGTGACGAAGCGGGAGCGGGGTTTGTAGAAGGGGTCCCGAAAGAGCAAGCGCGCGGCTGGGTTCCCTACATAGAGACGCCGGACGTCGACGCTATCGCAGCCTCGGCTGCAAAACTCGGCGGAACGGTTGAAAAAGAACCATTCGAAGTACCGGGCGTCGGTCGCAATTGCCTCCTGCGCGACCCGCTTGGAGCGCTTGTCGGCGTCAGCCTGTCGCGCCACAATTTTCCGGCGCCCACGCGGCAGTTTGAAATCGAATTTTACCTTACACGATCCGAGGATTTTCCCGCCGCCTTCTATCATCAACTTTTTGCTTGGGACGCGGCGGTGGCGGACCGCCCACAGGATGTTACGCAGACTCTCACCTTTTCAGGAAAAGACGTTGCGCTGTGCATCGTCGGCGAAACCGACGCGGATGTGGCGGCGCTATGGGCGCCTGGCATCCGGGTCAAGTCTATCTCAGACGCGCTGAGCGAGGTGCAAGCCCTTGAGGGCGCAGTTCTAAATCCGTCCTTGCGGCTTCGGGACGGCGATAATTTTGCCGTTGTTCGGGATCCGAATGGGGCGCTTTTCTGCCTCATGGCGGCGAACACACAGATAGCGTAGCGCGCCAGTTTGCGAAAACCTGTCTGGCGCCGCGGTCCCCGGCGAACGCCGACCGGTGCATATGCAGCGCGTCTACGTCCTCCGAAACCCGTACGGCGTCTTCCGCAAGAACCGGGTCGTTTCGGCGACGACGACGCGCGATCCTCGCTCCCGCAATAAAGGAGCAGCTCCATGTCTTTCGTCGTTGCCGGTCTCGACCCGGATGAATTCAAACCGTTATTCAATCTTTCCGACGACGATCTCGCCGCGCGCGGCGTCGTTGCGCGCACGGCGGATGCAAAACCCGGTTTTCCCTGCCGCGTGACCCTGGAAGACGCCGAACCCGGCGAACGGGTGCTGCTGTTCAATCATGAAAGTCACAAGGCGACGACGCCTTATCGGTCTTCCTACGCGATCTATGTGCGCGAGGACGCGGACATGGCCGCAACATACAAAGACGAACTGCCCCCGGTGTTTAAAAACCGTCCGATTTCACTGCGGATATTCAACAAAGACGGCATGCTGATCGGCGCCGATATGGGCGTGAATGACGAGCTAAAAAATAAAATCGAGGCGGCGCTCAAGCGGCCGGGCGCAGCCTATCTCCACGCCCATAACGCCATGCATGGATGTTTCGCGGCGGAGATCCGACCGGCCTAGCGATATTCCGGGTTCGGACTGCCGGCCGCATAGGCGTCTTTCCAGTCGCTTTTGACGTTGCCATGGGCCGGCAAGCCGCCCCTGTCTTTCAGCGTGCGCGCCATGTGCATCAGGTTCCAGCTCATGAAGGTCGTGTTGCGCTGGGTAAACTCATTGTCGAAGCCAACGCGCCCGCCGCCCTCTTTTTCATCGCCATAGCTCGGCCCTGGCCCGGCTTCGCCGATCCAGCCGCAGTCCGCCTGCGGCGGGACGACATAGCCTACATGCTGCAGAGAATAGAGAACGCTCATCGCTACGTGTTTGACGCCGTCTTCATTGCCGGTAATGACGCAGCCGGCCGTTTTTCCGTAATAGACATACTGACCGCGTTCGTTTTCCTCGCCGGAGTGGGCGTAAAGCCGCTCAATGAGTTTCGTGCATTCCGACGCATGCTGGCCGAGCCAGATCGGCGTGCCGACGACAAGGATGTCTGCGGCTTTCACTTTCGGCCAGATTGAGGGCCAGTCGTCGGTTTCCCAGCCATGCTCGCGCATATCGGGATAGACCCCGGCCGCGACATCGTGATCGACCAGCCGGACGCTCTCCACCCTGACGCCGGCGTCTTTCATAATCCCCCGGGACACATCCATCAGCGTGTCGGTGTGGGAAACATCCGGCGATTTTTTTAGCGTGCAGTTGATGAAGAGGGCCCGCAGATCGTCATAGCGCAAGCCGCCCAGTCCCTCGTTTCCGCCGCCGTTCCCAACCATTTCCTTGACCATCACGATTTCCTTTTTTTCAGGGTGCTCCCTACCACAGGCGTCGCCCGATCGTTCTCACAATCATTCTCACACACCTGCAATATTGCATTGCAACAAAAACGGCGCCTATCATCGCGGTCGCAATCTGGGAAGCGTGAAAATGGCGGAAATCAAACAAATCGGCGTCGTCGGCGCAGGGCAAATGGGCAACGGCATCGCCCACGTATTCGCCGCAGCGGGCTTTGACGTCCGCCTCAACGACATTGACGAACAGCGTATCGCCGCCGCGCTTGGCACCATCGAGAAGAACTTTGCGCGTCAGGTCGGCAAAGGCGACGTCGAGGCCGACGAAGCCGACGCCGCACGCGCGCGGATCAAGCCGGCGCCGGCGCTTGCGGACCTTGCCGATTGCGATCTGGTGATTGAATCCGCGAGCGAAAACCTTGACCTCAAAAAAGAGATCTTTGGCGCGCTGACAAAGGTTCTAAAATCGGACGCGATCATGGCGTCGAACACGTCGTCCATGTCGATTACCGCCCTTGCTGCTGCGACAGACCGGCCGGAACGGTTCATCGGCATTCATTTCATGAACCCGGTGCCGGTGATGCGCCTTGTCGAAGTCATCCGCGGCATCGCAACGTCAAAAGAAACTTTCGAAACGACGAAAGCGCTCATCGAGCGGCTCGGCAAGACCATGGCGGTGTCGGAAGACTTTCCCGCCTTTATCGTCAACCGCGTATTGATGCCGATGATCAATGAAGCGATCTATACGCTTTATGAAGGCGTCGGTTCTGTTGAAGCGATCGACACCGGGCTTAAGCTCGGCGCCAATCATCCGATGGGGCCGCTGGCGCTTGCTGATTTTATCGGTCTCGATACATGCCTTGCGATCATGCAAGTGCTTTACGAAGGGCTTGCGGATTCCAAATACCGACCCTGCCCGCTGCTTGTGAAATATGTCGAAGCCGGGTGGCTCGGACGAAAAACCGGCCGCGGTTTTTATGACTATTCGGGCGACGCGCCGATGCCGACGCGGTGAGCCGCTATTTATACCGCCGATTGCATCGAGGCTAAAGACTTGATTTAATTCTCCTTTGGCGCCCGCAGCGCGCCGTTGAACGGAGAACTACATATGACTGTCGCACGGGTTACGGAGATTATCTGCGGATCAAAGAAGAGTTTTCACGACGCCATTGAAAGCGGCATTGAGCGCGCCAACAAAACACTGTCAAACGTCGAGGGTGCTTGGGTGAAGGACCAGTCGCTCATTCTCGACAACGGCAAGATTAAAGAATACCGCGTAATCCTGAAGGTGACATTCGTATTGAAAGACTAGCAGGTTAAATAAAAAAGGCCGCCCGTCGGGCGGCCTTTTCTGCATTTGGCGTTAGTTATTCCGTATGCGTAATTGTCAGGTCCAGAACATCCGGCAATGTCTGTGGCGCAGCGCCAACCGTTTCAAGATCAGCCGCGCCGACAGGGTCTTCAGGCGAGGCGGCAACCTCGAGCGACCCGCCCCTTGAGATAAAATTGGCGACAGCGTCTATATAATCACTGATGCGCGGATTCATCTGCGCGAATTGCGCGCCGGAAAGCCGAATGAGCGCCGGCGCCGACTGACGAAGATCATCGCCGGTGCCGCCCATTTGCAACGCGGCAATATCGAAAATTGCATCGAGCGCTTTTTCGTCATCAATCTTTAGATTGAAGGATTTGAGCTCGGCGTTCTTGGCGAAGGCGTTTTCCTTGTCCTCGCCTTCCGCAGCGGCAATGTCCTTGAGCGTGGCGCCGGTCATCTCCAGCCCCATCGAAAAATCCATAAGGCCGGGGCTTACGGCTTCATATTGCATTCGTCCGTCGCCCTTGTCGGGGTTCCACTTCCATTCTGCGAAACCGTCGCCCTTGACCGCATCGAGCCCATGCTCTTTCAGGAGGGAAAATGCAGGATCCTCCGTATCGGGAATATAAGCGGTATAGTCGGTGACCGCGCCTTTCATGTCCATGCGAAACTCGGACGGGATCATCCAGGCGAATTTCATTGTCGGGATTGAGACTTCCTTCACCGTCGCAAGCTCGCGGTCGTTGATGAAACTCACCATGTCAGTGACCTTCATTTTTCCGAGATCGATAAGGTCGCGGTCGCTCGCGGGCGCCTCTTCGCCTTTCACGCCGTAAGCGAGCGCGCCGGAGAAATCGACGCCGCGCCATTCGAATGTTTCAACGGTGGCGCGCTGGCTATCGGGCGCGATGACGCCCCCAAGTGGGCCGTCGAGCAAGATCGCGCCCTGCGGGCCCATGGCTTCGCGCATCGCTTCACGCACCTGCGCGCCCTGCTTTACGTCATAGGAAAGATCATTGGCGAGAATGGCGCCGATTTTGCCGCCGCCAACGCCGACAATGCGTAGGTCGGGCGCCTTAAATTTGAGGTCCTGCACGTCGTCAGCGACGATGTTGACGTCGACGTCTTTGAAATAAAGCCCGCCGAGACTGACGGCGTTGAAGAAATTCGCCGCGTCGTCACCCTCCGGATTGCCTTTCGGGCCGCCTTGCCGAACGGACAGCTTGTCGAACTCGATACCGGCGATAGAGATATTCATGTCGCCGCCGCTTTCAGGATCACTTAACCCTTCAACTGACATGTTCAGGAGGCGCACCTTTTCGAAGATCGTCTCAAACGGAGCGTCGGGCCCAGCATCTTCCGCATCCTGAACCCGATCGATCGCAGCCTGATCGAGGCCGTAAAACTCCGCCTTTTCAAAAACCACCCCCTCGCCGTCTTCGGCGTCAGAGAAACGCAAGTCGGTAACGACCGTGGCGCCGATCGACTTGTCAAATGTTGCGCCTTCATATGTCGGCCGGTTTTCGACAGGAAACATCGAGAAAAACTCGTCGATGTCCGCTTCTTCCGCGTTCTTCAGCGTGAATTTCTTGTCGAGCGGCGAGGCGGCGCTGAGTTTCGCGGCGTCGCCCGATGCGCCCGCCGTCGGCGCCCCGCTATCGTCTTTTTTGCCGCAGGCGAGGAGGGCCAGCGCCGCTGCGCCCATCAGCCAAAATTTTCGTGTCGTCATGAACCCGTCTCCCTCAAAAAACACCCGCCGACGCCGCCAACTGCTCGGCCCGGTCCCGTGATGCAGTCCTTAAGCGCGCCTGCGCGCACAAGGCAAGGAGCGAAGCTCTATTTTGGCAACGCAGACTCCACGAGGCGCAGCGCTTCGGGGCTCGACCAGTCGGCCTCGCCGACCAACCGACCCACCTCGCGGCCTTCTGCATCGTAGAGAATGCTCACAGGCAGGACGTCGGCCCCGCCAATTGACGTCGCCATGGCGAGGCGCGGATCGGCGTAGAGATCGAGATTCCTGATCTCAAGGCGGTCGAGAAAGGCCTGCGCGGTCTCCGGTCCGCGCGGGTCGGCGGCGATCGCCACGACCTGAAATTTGCGCCCGCCGAGACGGCCCTGCAATATATCGAGCGACGGCAGTTCCTTCAGGCACGGCGCGCACCAGGTCGCCCAGAAATTGACGAGCACGGCTTTGCCGCGAAAATCGCGCAGCGAAACTGACCCGCCGTCATGCAAAAGCGGGATTTCCGGCGCGCCGCGCGGTGGAAAGGCGTACTCAAAATCCTCCATTTCGCCAGTGAGAAGCGACCGATCCATGGTCAACGCCGATGGCGGCGCTTCCTCTCCCGGCTTTACGCTGGCGGCGATAATGACGTAGACGAGCCAAAGAACGCCCATCCCGCCGACAATCAGCAGCCACAGGCGCGGTTCGTTCAGTGCCTTCATGCGATCACGCGCCTTTCCATTCCACCGACAACGCCATGACAGATAAAACAAAAAAACAGGAAAACCAGATGTGGGGCGGCCGGTTTTCCGAGGGGCCGTCGGCGATCATGGAGGAGATCAACGCCTCCATCGATATCGACCGGCGTTTATGGCGCGAAGATATCGCCGGATCGAAGGCGCACGCGGCCATGCTCGCCGCCTGCGACGTGATTTCGGACGCGGACAGCGCAGCCATCCAGAAAGGGCTGGATCAGATCGCCGGCGAGATCGAACGCGACGAGTTCACCTACTCCAAGGCGCTTGAAGACATACACATGAATATCGAGGCGCGGCTGAAAGAACTGATCGGCGAACCAGCCGGGCGGCTGCATACGGCGCGCTCTCGCAATGATCAGGTGGCGACGGATTTCCGCCTTTGGGTTCGTGCGGCGTGTGAGCAATCCGCCGTCGCCTTGCGCGGTCTCTGCCGGGTGCTGGCGACGCGCGCGCTTGAAAACGCCGACGCCGTCATGCCGGGCTTTACCCATCTGCAAACCGCGCAGCCGGTGACCTTCGGTCATCATCTGCTTGCCTATGCAGAAATGTTCGACCGCGATGCTGGCCGTTTCGACGACGCCGCCCGACGCATGAATGAATCGCCCCTCGGGGCGGCCGCGCTCGCCGGCACGTCATTTCCCATTGATCGTATTCAAACTGCAAAAGCGCTTGGCTTTGATCGTCCGTGTGCGAATTCTCTCGACGCTGTTTCGGCCCGAGACTTCGCCATGGAGGCAATGGCGGCCGCAGCCATTACGGCGACGCATCTTTCACGGCTCGGCGAGGAACTCGTCATCTGGACGTCGGCGCAGTTCGGCTTCGTCCGGCTGTCCGATGCGTTCTCCACCGGCTCATCAATTATGCCGCAAAAACGCAATCCGGACGCGGCGGAACTCGTGCGCGCTAAGACGGGACGCATCGTCGGATCGTTGAATGCGCTTTTGATCGTGATGAAGGGGCTTGCTCTCGCCTACGCCAAGGACATGCAGGAAGACAAGGCGATAACCTTCCAGTGCTTCGACGACCTCGCGCTGGCGCTTGCCGCAACGACCGGCATGATCGGCGATCTTAAGGTCAACCGCGACGCCATGAAGGACGCTGCAGGGCATGGGTACTCCACCGCTACGGACCTTGCCGACTGGCTCGTCCGCAAGCTGAACATGCCGTTTCGCGATGCT
>CBDEVX010000002.1:0-1476 GCA_965243785.1 Hyphococcus sp.
CTCGATCTCGTCGAGGAGCTCGCGCTTCGACACCTGGTCGAGCAGCGGTGTACCGTCGGCTGCTTCGCGAGTCAGCGGTATAAGGTCGAGGAGATCGTCTTGCGCGCGCGCATCGTCGTCAAACAAGCCGACAGTCATGGGCGCGTCGCCGCCACGCAGCGGGCGATCTACCTCGAGTTGCGCGCGTTGTGCGTCTGTAACGGGCTCGACGCCAGGAACTAAGGTTTGTTCGCCCTCACGCACCGTTTCGGTATTGTAATTTTGCGGCGCAACATCTACAATTTCGTCGGAGGTTTGACCAATGCGGTTTTTCTCGCTCGAGGGTAAGTACCCCACCGTGCTGCGCGACGACGGCGCGGCGTTCATACTTGATGACGACGGCACCTGGGGCGAGATCTCAGCCAAGGAGCTGTTGTCCGATACGCGCACCGACGAGCTGACCGCCGCAGAGTTTGATACAGAGCTGGCCGTGTTTGGCGGCAATCTCAGCACGTTGCCGACGAGCTGACCGAACGACGCGTCCATCTGCGGCAAAACGCCCTCGTATAATTCAATCATCGCCTGATTAGCTGCGGCTTCAAGCGCGGGCCTGTCGTCGCGCAACGCTTCAAGTCGTGCTCTTAGCGCCTCGTCAGGGATGCCGGCGAAGGCTTTGTCGAGATCCTCGTCGCCGCGCACAATCTCATACAGTTTGTGGCCGCCCCGATTATGCTTCGCATCGAACAGGCCGCGCTCGATAATGATAACCTCGCCGATCACGCCGTCATCGTTGATGACCATCAGCTTCTTGTCGAAATAACCGGAATACGCCTCTTCGCCGACCGGAGCGCCTTTATATCCCTCATCGACGATGTGGTACGTTTTACCTAACTCTTTAACGAAGGCGTCGGCCTCGTCTGGCCGCGTGACTGTAACCGTCGCGCGGCTGGCGTCGGCAATGCGGTTAAGGTTGCCGTAATACTTATCCCGAACCTTATCCTCGATCCGCTTACGCTCTTTTGCCGGGCCTGGGTGATATTCAACGTCATGCTTGCCAGCGGCTCGCCTTACAGCCGCGTTGAGCTCAGCATTAAAAATGTTGTTTCGCTCCACGATGTCGTCGATAGACGCATACGCTTGGCGCGATTGTAGTGTGGCGGCAAGACGCCTTAAATCTAACGGTTCCAGATCTTGCGCCAGGACAACGCGCTTCTTTTTCGCGTCAGGTCCGAGCTCAAGTATTCTTTCGGCGTTCTTTTGGGCGACTTCCTGCGCAAACTGTTCGTCGGTTACGACGCGAACCGGCAGCGTCTCCATGCCAGCTTCCGTGGCAATCGCATATGTCGAGTTGCCATCGAGTAGCGTATAGCTGCCGTCGCCGTTGTCTTTGACGGTGAGCGGGCCACGCTTGGGCATCTCGCCTCGAGCAGCCTGCGCCATAAACTTGCGCGCGTTGGCTATGCCCTCCGGGCGGGCGCGGATCGGCACAATGTCCTG
>CBDEVX010000003.1:0-173782 GCA_965243785.1 Hyphococcus sp.
CCCGACCGAATCGTGATGATGAGCGGCGATATTGATTCGCGTGTTTCCGACCCCCTTGACGGAACGTCGGACAGTCCGGGCGCCAACGACAACGCATCGGGCCTCGCCGGCGTCATTGAGGCCGCGCGCGTTCTTTCAAGACGCCAGTTCGATGGGACGATCGCCTATGCCGCTCTCTCCGGTGAAGAACAGGGGCTGTTCGGCGGCAAAATTGTTGCAGCCCATGCAAAAGAAAACGGCTGGCGCATCCAGGCGGTCCTGAACAACGACATGATCGGCAACATCAAAGGCGTTGACGGCGTTATCGACAATGCGACAGCGCGGGTATTTTCAGAAGGCACGCGCGCCGTCGAAACGGAAGAGGAAGCGCGCATGCGCCGCTTTACCGGCGGCGAGGTTGATTCTGCTTCGCGCAATCTCGCCCGTTACATTGATCTTCTTGCTGACAAATACATTCCCAATCTTGACGTCATGATGGTTTATCGGCTGGACCGCTTTGGACGAGGCGGGCATCACCGCCCTTTCAATGATGCGGGCTTTCCCGGCGTGCGCATCATGGAAACCCACGAAAACTACACCCAACAGCATCAGGATCTGCGAACGGAAAACGGCATCGAGTACGGCGATACGATCGAGCATGTGGACTTTGACTATGCGCGGAAACTGACATCGCTCAATGTCGTCGTGCTTGCCGCGATGGCTTCAGCGCCGCCGCCGCCGGCGAATGTCGCGATTGAAGGCGCCGTGCAACCGTCAACAACCCTGAAATGGGAGCGACCGACCGGCGCGGCGGCGCGTAATCTTGCCGGATACAAAGTCTATTGGCGCCTGACCGACGCGCCGCAATGGACGTATTCGCGGCATGTCGGCGACGTCGACGAAGCGACACTCGAGAATGTCGTGATCGATAACTATTATTTCGGCGTTGCTTCGGTCGCGGAGAATGGCGCAGAGAGCCCAGTCGTGTTTCCGGGCCCAGCGGGCAGCTTTGGGCCGTGGGCGGCGCGGGACGACGATTGACGTCCTGGTTCGACGTTAGTCGGCCATTCGCACCTTCGTTACGTTACGATTAATTCCCCGGGGCGCAAATTGATGCGCCCCGGAATTTGACGCTTTGCGTTATTCCGCCGGGCTGCGCTCGCCGGGATGCACGCCCGGGCCCATGGGTTCGCCAATCTCGCCCTCGCCGGCGAGCGGATGATCGTCCTTCAACGTTTTCAGGTGCATCAGGTAGTTGATCAGCGGAGAAATGACGATGAGGCCGACGCCGACCGCAATCGCGAGCCATCCAACGTTTGAATAAACATCAAGGACCTGGCTCTCGCCGTTCGGTCCTTCTGCAGCGGTCGCCTGCGCGATCAAGCCCGCGGCAAAATTCCCGGCCCCCGACGCCAGGAACCACGCGCCCATAATCAGCCCGACCATTTTCGACGTCGACAACCGCGTCATGGCGGACAGGCCCACCGGCGAAAGACATAGCTCGCCGGTCGTATGCAGGAGATAGATCAGGAAGATGAACATCACCGGCGTCAATCCGGCGCCGAGGCTCGCGCCCCAGACGAGGACGAGGAAGCCGAGCCCGAGCTGCATCACCCCAAGGCCGAACTTCTGCGGCGCCGATGGTTCCATCCCGCGTTTACCGAGCCATATCCAGGCCGCCGCGAATATGGGACCGAGGAAAATGATATACATGGCGTTCAGCGACTGGAAGACCGAGGCCGGCACTTCCTGTCCGAACAGCGTGCGATCGACCTGTTCGTCCGTATAGATATTGAGCGACGAGCCCGCCTGTTCGAACAGCGCCCAGAACAGCACCTGAACGGTGATCAAGAACAGCGCCGCAAAAATCCGGTCGCGGGCGTGCGGCTCAAGCGTGATGACGCTGCGTCCAAGAATGTAGGCGTATGTGACGGCCATCGATGCGTAAAGGAGGACGCCGACGGTTCCTTGATCGCGCACGACATACCAGACGAACAGGGTCATGAGCGCCGTGCCGATATAGATGAGCCATTCGGTCGAAAGCCCAACAAAACGCTTGGCTTTCAGCAGATTCAGGTCCGGCGATTCGCCCGCGCCCTTTAGCAGCGGCTTGCCAATGACGAAGACGATGAGCCCCAACAGCATGCCGATTCCGGCAAGCCCGAAACCGTATTTCCAGCCGAAGGTTTCGCCGAGATAGCCGGCGTAAAGCGCGCCAAAGAACGAGCCGGCGTTGATGCCCACATAGAAGAACGTAAATGCGCTGTCGCGGCGTTTGTCCGTCTTCGCATAAAGCTCGCCGACGATGGCCGAGATATTCGCTTTGAGGAATCCAACGCCCATGATGATAAGCGCAAGCGACATGTAGAAAACGTTGAGAATGACCGGGTCGGGATCTTCGCCGGCGACAACCGGCTCGCCTTCGATCGCCATGCCCATATGGCCGAGCACAAGGAGTATCGCGCCGAGGGTGACGGCGCGCCGCTGCCCGAGATATCTGTCGGCGAGGACGCCGCCGATGACGGGCATGATGTAAACGAGGGTCGTATAGGCGCCGTAAAGCCCGTACGCCGCCTGCTGATCAAAGAGAAAGTGCTTGGTGAGATAAAAAACGAGCAGCGCCCGCATGCCGTAATAGGAAAAGCGCTCCCACATCTCGGCGAAGAAAAGAATGTAAAGGCCCTTCGGCTGATTGCGCATGAGATAAAGCGCGACCAGCAGACCGACGGCGCCGATAGCGGTCAGAATTAGTATAAATGTCATGAAGTCTGTTCCCTACTCGGCGCTGACTTACGCGCCCGCCCTGTTTCACCCACGCCGTCCCTGCCGGACATACAAATCATCCGCCGACGCTCGAATTGGCGCGCATGTAAGCCGGAAACGTTCGTAAAATCCAGACTTTAGGCGCACGCTATGCGGTAGACGTCAGAAAACCGGTCCTATGCGGCGAAATCGTGGCGGCGCCGTTTTGCAGCGCGTCATTTATTGGCGCGAGCGCGAAACGGTTGACAGATTTTTCCTCAGGGCGTTGGATGCAATCTGGGGTTGCGTTTGTTGCATCGGTTGCGTGGCGTTGGGCGCTCACTGAAACATCAAACGGGGCCGGGGGGCCAATTCAAATGACATTCAAGGGATACTTGCGCGCAGGCTGCGCGGTGGCAGCGTGCTTTGCAGGGACCGGCATAGCCGCCGCAAACGAGAACTATTGCACCTATCGAGATGGACGGCCGGTCTGGCACTTTATGCCCGCTGAAGCTATTCCAAACGATTTCCTCGATGCCGCCAAACTTTCTGACGGCTACCTCACCCAACGGGGTGGGCGAGGCTTTCAAGAAAATGTCTATACTGATGAATGCATCAATGAACTGGTCGAAGTGTATAAAAAAAAGTTCAGCCTTGACAGTGATGACACACAACTGTTGCGCGCGGATATCGAGCAATTCAATGGCACGCCGGACATGCGGTTTGTATTCGAGGGCATCCCAAAACCAAATGCGTGCGAAAACGCAAACGTATCGAATATTGAGGATGTCTTTAAGGAACGAGCCGATTCGCAAAAATTCAAGGACCTATCTGCGCAAGATCGTTTGACATGGATCGAAAATATTGGCCGTGAGCTGACGGAATTTGACCAGACTGAAGGTGACGAGGCCGGCGACAGTGATGTCGCCCAAATCCCTTACGGTGCGCCCCTCAATCCAGAATGGCATTACATGCGCTTTACATTGGTTCAAGCGAATCTTTCATTTAGCCGGCGTTTTTGGAAGGTATTCTATCCTGCAGTCCACACAAATATTTCGTTTTCATCTGTTGATGGGCCTATCGACGCCTCCGGGATTACGACAGACAAGTCTCACTACGCGCTTGATAGGCGTCGGGTCAGCCGTACGTTGGTTCGCAATCAGGTCATTTTGCCGGCGACGCCCTACGTCGGCGGTGATGTAAATCTCGATGTAGCTGTCATTGGCGTACAGAGTTTTGACTACGCAACACAGTTTTTGGAATTTCTGGACTCCGTTACGAATGACATTGGCGCAAAGCTGCTTTCGGAAGTGACACCGATCTACAAGATCATCAATAATGGCATCGAGTATATGTCGCGCACGAAAAAAGAGACACAGTTTCTGATATCAGGAGTTGCGCTCGACCTTGATAAGCCTCGAACCGGCTACTGGCTTTTGCTCTGGCCATCCAAAGATTTTGTCAAGGCGTATGCTGACACTGAGCATTGCCGCACTGACACGCCCGAGACCTATCGACCGCCACTAGCAACGTTGGTGCAAAATAAACCGGGCGGTGGCGCACCGTTCAGCATAAATGATGGCATAAAGCTTGTCCGCACTAGCGAGGGCGGTGGAACAGATAGTTTAACGTTGCTTGTACGTCAAAATGATGAAGAAGGCGACCGTCAGATTAGCGAACGCACGGGCCTGCCAACCGGCCAATGGGAGCCGCTTGACAACGCATCCTGGGCGCTGGTGCGCGTGGACGCGCTTCGCACCAATCCAAACTGGCGGCGAATCGCAGGTGCGGCGAATGCCCGCCGAAAGATAATTGAGACGATGGCCAACATGTACTTCCCGAATTTCTTCAGCGGAAAAGGAAGCAATGCAACAACCAACAATAATACGCCGGACGACGCCACGACGCCGTCCAACGGAACGCGGACGCTCGAAGACAAACTTGAAGCGGACATTCAATTCTATATGACGCTGCTATTAAGCACGCCCGACTTATTAGAATTCGACAAGTATCAGATTGTCCAACGCGAACTGATTAGCATGAAACGACACCGCCACATATTCGAGACTGTCGGCCAACGCGGCGACCTGATTGCAGATGCTTATGAAAAGTATCGCAAGTGGGATGAATTCCGATTGAAGTGCCAGTTTCAGAACTATTTTGGCGACGCCGCACCGGAGGGTTTTGACTGTAAAACAAAAAAGAAAGCGTCATCGCCAGCGCCCGCCGATCCTCCGCCGGAGCCCGAAGCAGCGCCAACGACACCGGTGGATGAAAGCGAGATGACGCAGGAGCCCGAAGCAACGCCAACGGCGCCCGAGGATGTAGACGAGGTAACGCCGGAGTCCGTCGCCTTCACGCCGCCGAACCTCAAGGAGTCGGGCGACAAGCTGACAAACCTCCTTGATGCTTTTATGGCGAGTCATCCCGCTGAAGCGGTAGTCCTTGGTTACAATGGTCCCAGCACATTAGATGAGCAAATATTGATGCATGCGGCGGCCCACCCTGATGGCGCCGTCATACGTTCGCAGCTTATCGATTTCGTCGCCGACTCCATGATGTTTGATTGGTATGAGACGCCCGGATTCGACGGGTCTTATCTCAGTGAGCTGAGAACAAATCGATCGACTGCATCACCAAAATAAACTCGCGCTGGCTTTAGGAATCTCCTCCACCTTGCCGCCCAAACCACAGCGCCCTCACCAGACCCACAACGCTGATCGCGAGCCAGAACATTTCGATGACGAAGCTCGCCATGTTGAAGGCGCGGTAGAGCGAAAAGAGGATGAGAAGCGCGCCGAGGCCGTTGAGCGCCGGATAGAGCGGACGGCCCACATCCATGCGGCCGATCTGCGACAGGAAATAGGTGCCGACGACAAAACTGACGCCGACGAGACCGACAATATCGGCGCCCGTGAGGTTCATGCGCCTTCTCTAATGGGATTTGCGCCGCTGTCGAGGCCGGATGCGGCGAGAGCTCAGGCGCGCGGCGGTTTATCGCCGAGGAGATAGCGCGGGCCGGCGCCTTTCGCCTGCACTTCGTCATCGGGGTTATAAAGCCCGCAGGTTTTCAGCGAGAGGCAGCCGCAGCCAATGCAGCTCGTCAGCCGCGCACGCAATGTCGCCAACGCCGCAATCCGTTCGTCGATCGCCGCGCGGAAATTCCGGCTGATTTTCTCCCAGTCTTTTTTGGTTGGCGTGCGCCCGTCTGGCAGGCCGCACAGATGGGCGCCGATTTCTTCGAGCGAGAAACCGAGCCGCTGGGCGATGAGGATGAATGACACGCGCCGAATTTCTGAACGCAGGAACATGCGCTTGCCGCCCGCCGTCCGGCGCGCGCTGAGGAGCCCTTTCTCTTCGTAGAACCGGATTGCGGAAACGGCCGCGCCGGTGCGCGCCGCCACTTCACCGATCGCAATCCATTGTCCCGCGGCCATTTTTCGCCTCCCGAAAATTTTTTAAATTTTCTCTTGACCTCAAGTTAACTTGAGATCGTAGGCTGGCGCAACCTCGAACACAAAAGAACAGAACAAGGAGAAACCCCGATGCCCTTTTCAACGCTGATCGACGCGATCGTAACCAAGCCCGAAGCAACCGCGCAGCGGGCTGACGACGGTTATTTCGGCTGGACGGACCGCTATGGCGTACGCCCTTCCTTCTTTCCTGAGCGCCAAAAAGCGCGACGCAATCGCGGCGCCTATTTCATCGCGAATTACTGAAGGCGCCGCAGCGATGAAACCGCTTCTCGAACACGTAAATCTCACGGTCCGCGACTCCAAAAGAACGGCCGAAACCTTGTGTGCGCTCTTTGACTGGGAAGTCCGCTGGCATGGCCCGACGATCAATGACGGCTATTCCCATCACGTGGGAACGGACGCTCAGTATCTCGCGCTATATTCGCCGACGCAGACGGATGGCGACAGGTCCGGCGGCTTCGCCACGGTCGGACATCTCAACCATGTAGGCGTCGTCGTCGATGATTTGGAAGAAACGGAACAGCGCGTTATCGCCACCGGTTTCAAACCGTACAGCCATCAAGACTATGAGCCTGGTCGGCGGTTTTACTTTTTCGACGAGGACGACATTGAATATGAAGTCGTGAGTTATGCCTGACGGTCAAAAAAACATCGACCATACACGCACGATGAGCCAACCCGTGCCGCCCACAAATCCGAGCGCAATCAACATGACCAGCCCGTCGCGTGCGACGATGGCGAGGCCGAAGGCGGCGATCGCGGCGGCCGGGACGGCGACGCCAAAGGGCACAATTTCGAGCGGAACCATCGCCAGCGACAAAAGAATGATCGACGACGCTGCAAAGACACGCATTGGCCGCGACACGATCCACAAGATGCGCGCATCAACGAAGCGATCGATGAAGCGCAGGAAAGGGCGCACGCGCCGTTCAGCGTCGCGCGCCTTTTTTTCGCTGATGGACAACCTGCGAAAGCGCGCCGGCATCCATGGGTGCTTTAATCCCAGCACAAACTGTATGGCGAGAATGATCAGAACCACGCCGAGGATAATCGGCACGCCGGGAACCGCGCCAATAGGCAGTAAAATAATCAATCCAAGAATGAAAAAGAGCGGACCGTAAGAACGGTCGCCGAGATCGTCGAGGACATCGCCAAGCGTCAGAGCGCCCTCTTTCGCATCGGCGACCACGTCATCGATGATATCGGTCAGAGGCGTTTTTGACACGGCGTCCGGCGCAGATCTCGATGCGCCGGCGCTCACGCCTGCATGGTCCAGCCTTCAACGCCCATGGCGGCTTGCCGCACCGCCTCGGAGCGCGTCGGGTGGGCATGGCTGGTGCGCGCAATATCTTCGGAGGCGCCGCCAAACTCAATCGCAAGGACCGCCTCGGCAATCAGTTCGCCCGCTTCGCGACCGATGATATGACAGCCGAGGACACGATCGGTTTCGGCGTCGGCGAGAATTTTGACGAACCCGTCGGTTTCGTGATTGGTCTTCGCTCGCGAGTTGGCGACGAAGGGAAACTTGCCGATCTTGTAATTAACGCCCGCTTCTTTCAGCTGTTCCTCTGTCTTTCCCACCGCGGCAATCTCCGGATAGGTGTAAACGACGCCAGGGACGGCGTCGTAATTGACGTGCCCCGCCTTGCCCGCGATCAGTTCAATGCAGGCAACGCCATCGTCTTCCGCCTTATGCGCAAGCATCGGTCCGTGAATGCAGTCGCCGATCGCCCATATGCCGTCTACGGATGTTTTGAAGTGATCGGTCTCAACGAAACCGCGCTTGTCGGTTTTGACGCCGACATTTTCAAGGCCAAGCCCCTCTGTGTGCGGCCGCCGGCCGATACAGACGAGGACGGCGTCGCAGTCGAGCGTTTCTTCATCGCCGCCATCGGCCGGTTCAATGGCGAGCTTAATTTTTGTCTTGAGCTTTTCCGCGCCAGTGACTTTTGACAAGAGTTTGAAATCTACGCCTTGCTTTTTGAGAATGCGCTGAAACTGTTTAGAAACCTCGCCGTCCATTTCGGGCAGTATGCGGTCTAGGAATTCAACGACCGTTACCGCCGCGCCAAGCCGGCGCCAGACACTGCCAAGCTCAAGCCCGATGACGCCGCCGCCGATCACGACGAGATGCTTCGGCACGGATGCAAGAGAGAGAGCGCCCGTCGACGAAACAATGCGTTCTTCGTCAATTTCAACGCCCGGCAGCGGCGCAACTTCAGATCCGGTAGCGATGACGATGTGGTTCGCTTCAAGGGTTTTATCACCGACTTTGACCTTGCCCGGGGCGACGATCTCACCCGCACCCAAAACAACATCGACCTTGTTCTTCTTCATCAGAAACTCGACGCCCTTGGTGAGCCCTTCCACCGCGTCGTCCTTCTGCTTCAGCATTTGTGCAAGGTCGAGGCTGAGCTTGCCAACGCCGATGCCGAGCTTGTCGAAGTCCTTGCCCGCCGCTTCATATAGCTCCGATGCATGCAGCAGCGCCTTCGACGGAATGCACCCAACATTAAGGCATGTGCCGCCAAGCTTCTTCGAATCCCGCTTTTCGATGATGGCGGTTTTAAGCCCGAGCTGCCCGGCGCGAATGGCGGCGTTATAACCGCCCGGTCCCGCGCCGATAATGACGACGTCATATTGATCAGCCATGAAGTAAGATCCTAAAGGTCGAGAAGCAGCCGTTGCGGGTCTTCGAGATTTTCTTTGACGCGCACAAGGAACGTCACAGCGCCTTTGCCATCGACGATACGGTGATCATAGGAGAGCGCCAGATACATCATCGGACGCACAACGATCTCGTCGCCTTCGACGACCGGACGCTTCTCGATGCGGTGCATGCCAAGAATGCCTGATTGCGGCTGGTTGAGGATCGGCGTCGACAGCATTGATCCGTATACGCCGCCATTGGAGATGGTGAAGGTGCCGCCTTGCATCTCCTCGAGCTTCAGATCACCGGACCGCGCGCGCGCGCCCAGCGCGGCGATCTCCGCCTCGATCTCCGCCATGGTTTTGAGGTCCGCATCGCGCACAACCGGCACGACAAGCCCTTTGTCCGTGCCTACTGCAACGCCGATATCGTAGTGGTTTTTGTAAATGATATCGGTTCCGTCAATCTCTGCATTGACGTCCGGCACTTCCTTCAGCGCGTGGCAGCACGCTTTTACAAAAAATGACATAAAGCCAAGTTTTACGCCATGCTTCTTCTCAAAGAGCTCCTTGTACTGACTACGCAAGTCCATTACGCCGGTCATGTCGACGTCGTTGAACGTCGTCAGCATTGCCGCCGTGTCCTGCGCTTCTTTGAGGCGCCGGGCGATGGTTTGTCTGAGCCGCGACATCTTCACCCGTTCTTCGCGCTCGCCAAGATCGCGGGATTGCGCAGGTGTTATGGGGCGCGCCGTTCCCTTCTCTGCGCGCAGGGCGTCGGCCTTGGTGATACGGCCGTCTTTGCCGGTGCCTTCGATCAGCGAGGCGTCGAGTCTGCGTTCCGCGACGACGCGGCGGGGCGCCGGTGATAATGGCTTGTCGGCCGTCTCCTTTACGCGCGCGGCGGATGCGGCTTCTTCGCGGGGGCTCGGGCGGTCTTCGGCGGCGGCGGCGCCGTTGGCGACAGCCGCGCCCGCCTCGATAGTTGCAAGGAGCGCGCCGACTTCGACCGTGTCGCCTTCTTTTGCATGCAACGATTTAAGCACGCCCGCAGCCGGCGCGGAGACATCCATCGCCGCCTTGTCCGTCTCCAGTGAAACGATCGGTTCGTCGATATCGACGTGATCGCCTTCTTTCTTGAACCACTCGCCAATGTCGGCTTCCGTGACGCTTTCGCCGGAGGCCGGTACGCGCACTTCGATTGTTTCGCCGCCGCCGGTTGCGGATTTCTGTTCAGCCGGCTTATCTTTTTTGGCCTCGCCATTTGTTTTAACGCCGCCGCCGGAGGCTTTCCCTTCAGCGTCAATCGACCCGAGGAGCGCATCGACTTCCACGGTGTCGCCTTCCTGCGCAGCGATTGAAGAGAGAACACCGGCGCCGGGCGCCGGGACTTCGACCGAAACCTTGTCCGTCTCAAGCTCGACGAGCGGCTCGTCAGCGCTGACCGTTTCGCCTTCCTTTTTCATCCATCGAGCTATGGTTGCTTCCGTAACGGACTCGCCAAGCGTAGGAACGCGGATTTCCGTGGTCATCTTGATTGTTTTCCTTGCGTTATCCCAATGCGTCTTGCAGCAATTCCTCAAGCTCGACCTTGTGCCGGCTCATTAGTCCCGTCGCGGGCGACGCGGCGGCGTGGCGCCCCGCGTAGCTCGCACGTTTGTGTTTCGCACCAATCTGATCAAGCGTCCATTCGAGATTCGGCTCCATGAAGAACCAGGCGCCCATATTTTTCGGCTCTTCTTGACACCAGACCATTTCGGCGTTTTTGAACCGCTGCAGTTCCTTGATCAAGGAATGAGCCGGGAACGGATAAAACTGTTCGACGCGCATCAGATACACGTCGTCTAGGCCGCGCTTGTCGCGCTCTTCCAGAAGGTCGTAGTACACCTTGCCTGAACAAAGCACGACACGCTTGATCTTGGCGTCGGAAACCAGCTTCACGGTCGAGCCCGGCTTATACTCAGCGTCGTCCCACAATACGCGATGGAAGGACGATCCGGGGCCCATTTCGTCCAGGGTCGAAACGCATTTCTTGTGGCGTAGGAGCGATTTCGGCGTCATCAGCACCAGCGGCTTACGGAAATTGCGGCGCATCTGACGGCGCAGAATGTGAAAATAGTTAGCCGGCGTCGTGCAGTTCGCGATCTGCATGTTGTCCTGGGCGCAAAGTTGCAGAAAGCGTTCGAGCCGCGCCGAGGAATGCTCCGGTCCCTGACCTTCATAGCCATGGGGTAGCAACAGGACGAGACCGCACATCCGTAGCCATTTGCGCTCGCCGGAGGAAAGAAATTGATCGATGATGACCTGCGCGCCATTGGCGAAATCACCGAACTGACCTTCCCAGAGAACAAGAAATTTCGGATTGGCGAGGGAATAGCCGTACTCGAAACCCATGACAGCGAATTCGGATAGGTTGGAATCGTGGACCTCGAATGTCGCCTGCGCGTCAGCAAGGTGGCGCAGGGGCGTGTAGGTATTCTCCGTCTCCTGATCGATGAATACTGCGTGGCGTTGGGAAAAGGTGCCGCGGCGGGAGTCCTGCCCCGACAGACGCACGCCGAAGCCGTCCTGCAAAAGCGAGCCGAAGGCCAACGCTTCCGCCGTCGCCCAGTCGATTCCGACGCCCCCATCAAACGTCTTCCTTTTCTGATCGAGGATCCGGGCAAGCGTCTTATGGATTTTAAAGTTTTTCGGATAGCTGGTCAGTGTCGCGCCAATCTCACGCAGCGATTCCGCCGGGACGGCCGTATCGCCGCGTCGATCGTCATCAATCGGCTGCACAAATCCTGACCATTGCCCGTCTAGCCAGTCCGCCTTGTTCGGCTTGAACGTCTCGCCGGCGTCAAACTCAGAATCGAGAAACGCCCGGAATTCCTCGCGCGTCCTGTCCATGGTACCGGGTTCTAGAAGCCCTTCGCCTTCAAGCCGGCGCCCATACTTTTCGCGCGATGTTATCTGCGAACGGATCGTCTTGTACATCAGCGGCTGAGTGAAGCTCGGCTCATCGCCTTCATTGTGACCGAAACGACGATAGCAGAACATATCGATCACGGCGTCAGCGCCGAAACGTTGCCGAAACTCGATTGCAATTTTCGCCGCGTAAACGACAGATTCCGGATCGTCGCCATTACAATGGAAGATCGGGGCCTCAACCATCTTCGCAACGTCGGACGGATAGGGCGACGAACGCGAAAATTTCGGACTTGTCGTAAAGCCGATCTGGTTGTTGACGATAAAGTGGATCGTTCCACCAGCGCTGTATCCACGCAACCCGGAGAATCCGAAACATTCCGCAACGATGCCCTGCCCGGCGAACGCCGCGTCGCCGTGCAGCAAAAGCGGCAGAACATGAGTGCGCGGTGCATCGAGATCAGGCGGCTCAATGCGATCCTGTTTGGAGCGAGCCTTGCCAAGCACCACCGGATTGACGGCCTCAAGATGGGACGGGTTGGCGGTGAGCGACAAATGCACGTTGTTACCGTCGAATTCTCGGTCCGACGATGCGCCGAGGTGGTATTTTACGTCGCCTGAGCCGCCTATGTCGTCGGGCGTCACCGACCCGCCCTGAAATTCGTGGAAAATGTGATGATAAGGTTTGCCCATCACGGCGGCGAGTACGTTCAGGCGCCCGCGATGCGGCATGCCGATAACGATTTCCTTGACGCCTAAGGCGCCGCCGCGCTTGATGATTTGCTCAAGCGCAGGCACCATGGATTCGGCGCCGTCGAGACCAAAACGCTTCGTACCCGTATATTTTATGTTGAGAAAATTTTCGAAGCCCTCAGCCTCGACCATTTTTCTAAAGATGGCGAGCTTGCCCTCGGGCGTAAAGGAAATATCCTTGTCCGGACCTTCGATGCGTTGCTGTATCCAGGCTTTCTGCTCAGGATCAGTAATATGCATGAACTCCACAGCGAACGTACCGCAGTAAGTCCGTTTCAATATTGCGAGAATTTCCCGAAGCGTCGCCGTTTCAAGGCCGAGCACCATGTCAATGAAGATCGGTCGATCCATATCCTCTTCGGTGAAGCCGAGGGTTTTCGGATCAAGCTCCGGGTGCACCTCCGGCGGTTGCAGGCCAAGCGGATCGAGATCGGCGATGAGATGGCCGCGGATACGATAGGCCCGGATCAACATCAACGCACGCAACGAGTCTTGTGTCGCCTGGCGCACGTCATCGATCGACGCTGTCGCCGGCGTCCGTTTGGCAATCTTGGCGCCGATCACCTGTTCCGTCGCCGCCCAGTCGCCATCGAGCGCGGCGGTTAGCTCGCCATTCTGCGCCGGCGGCCAGTCGGCGCGAGCCCAGCTTGGTTCGCGGCTCGGCGCGGCGCCGTTACGCGCGCCCCCTTCGCGTTCGAAGAAAGCGCGCCAGTCGGCGCCGACAGATTGCGGGTCGCTCAGCCAGGCGTCGTAAAGTCGCTCAATATAAGGCGCGTTGACGCCGGAAAGGACGGTATCCTGGAGGGACGTGTTCTCCGAGGCGCTGCGGTGTGCGCGCGACGCCTCGCCATCATGGGCCATGACCGGTTCTCTTAAAAATTCCGCGTCGGTTGGCTTTCCTAGATACGCCAACCGGCGCGTGTTTCAACACAAAACGGGCGTCACTATACCGTCAGCGCCTTTATTTTTTGAGAACTTCCAAAAGGGTCCGGCCCATGGCCGCCGGCGTCGGGGAGACGGCAACGCCAGCTTTCTTCATCGCCTCAATTTTCGCCTCCGCCGTGTCCTCGGCCCCGGAAACAAGCGCGCCGGCGTGGCCCATGCGCCGGCCCGGCGGGGCGGTGACGCCCGCAATAAAGCCGACCGTCGGTTTTTTGACCTTGTGAGCGGCAAGAAACTTGGCGGCGTCGGCCTCGGCCGAGCCGCCGATTTCGCCAATCATGATGATCGAGCGGGTTTCATCATCGTGAAGAAACATATCGAGCACCTCGATGAAATCGGTCCCTTTCACCGGGTCGCCGCCAATGCCGACACAAGTCGATTGGCCAAGACCGGCGACGGTCGTTTGATGGACCGCCTCATAGGTGAGCGTACCTGATCTCGAAATAATGCCCACATGACCCTTGCGGTGGATGTGGCCGGGCATGATCCCGATCTTGCATTCTTCCGGCGTGATCACGCCCGGACAATTGGGGCCGACAAGACGGGTTTTAGAGCCATCGAGGGCGCGCTTCACTTTGACCATATCGAGAACGGGTATGCCCTCGGTGATGCAGATAACGAGCGGGACCTCCGCCGAAATGGCCTCAAGGATCGCGTCGGCTGCGAAGGGCGGCGGCACATAAATGACCGACGCATCAGCGCCCGTTTCTTCGCGCGCTTCTGCAACCGTATCGAAAACGGGCAGTGTCGCCCCGCTTGCCGGCTCGCCCGCTTCCCAGACGAGTCCGCCTTTGCCCGGCACCACCCCGCCGACCATTTTGGTGCCGTATGCGATCGCCTGCTCGGTGTGAAAGGTCGCAGTCGAACCGGTCAGCCCCTGGCAAATGACTTTCGTGTTCTTATCGATGAGAATGGACATCAAGGGCTCCCGCGCGGGTTCGAAGACTTAGTCAGCGCGAGCGGGTGTAGCCGCGCCGTCCGAAAGGAGCAACCGGCGCAGGCTGGCTTAAGGCTCCGTGACACTGCCCTCTGGCGGCGATCTTTCCGCCGCGTCATCGGCTTCAAAGTCGATCGCCTCAAGATCAAAACAGGTTTCGCCTGACGACCTCGGCCTTTCCAAGTTCCGGCGTCTGCCGCCGACATAGTAGTTCGGCGTTGGACGCCGGCCCTCATCGCGATCCGGCCAGCCGCGCGTAAAGGACGCACAGAGCCGGAACGCCTCGCCTGCCAGGTTGTCGTAGCGATAGGCCATATCATTCGCTGGATCGCGCGGCGCCTCGCCGGCGCATCCCGGCGCCGCCGGCGCGCGCGCCGTCCGGTTTTGAAGCGCAGTTTCCATCGCCTCAAGACTTTCGGGCTTTTCGCCGAAATACGTCCGATAACAATCAACTTGGCGAGCGAGCGCCTGCACATCCTGCATGCGTTGGAGATCAGCCGTGCGCGCGCGGGCCGCGCCCGGCGTATCGACGAGGAAAAACGCCCACAGGACCAATGCCGCAGTGATGATCGAGGCTGCGACCGCCAGCGAGCGCCCGACCCAATCGACGTTCGCGGTCTGACGTTCGGCGTCGCGAGTAAAGTTCAGCAATATTCCGGCGGAGATGACGCCGACAATGACCGCTTTCGCCATGAAACGAGACCCAAGCTCGCCCGACAGAAAATTGTAAACCACCGCCACCAGATCGCCGATCAGTATGAGGGCGGCGAAAATCAACGTCACATAGGTGAGCCAGGCGCGAACACGGGAAACGCGACGCTCGGGATTTTTCCGCCGCGCCGCGTTCAAGCGCCAGCCGAGGGCGACGAAAACGGGATATCCGACAATCAGTGAAGCAATCGACCAGCGCAGCCTGCTGACGGCGTAAGAACCCGGCGGGTCGTCAAGGGGATCGGCGAATTGCGCATCGACAAACGCGAAGGCGAGCGCTCCAAGCTGCACTGCAAAAACGCCAAGCAATGCGAAAAATACGATATACAAAAATGCTTCGCGGGCGCCGCCATAGCGGCGGGGTCGCGGCACAGGCGTCGGAAAATCGGCCTCGGCGAATGCGCCTAACGCTTCGGCGATCTGATCCTCGGGCCAGCCCGCGCTTTTCAGCACCGACGCGATGCGCTCGCGACTCTCTCCAGCGGCCAGCGCCTCTTTGACAAACGCGTTCAAGGTTGCGTCAGCGATGACGGGCCTCTTCTCAGTGCTGGCGGAACGCGTGAATGTGATTGACGGCAATAGGCGTTGTCAATCCGGGTAATCCAAGAGCACCATGAGAACCCAAAACCGCCGGAATCAAAAAGGGAGCAGCTTGCGCTGCTCCCTTTTCGCCCGCCGTCGCGGAATGTTGAATCGCACCCCAATCCAGTGAGAATTCGGTCGCGGTTCAATTTGCCTCGGTTCTTCCAACCGTCTTACGACGATCTTCCGCCGCTGCTAGGCCTCGCGGGCGCAGGCTCTATGACTGAACTGCCGTTCAATCCGATGTGCCCGCGTCCTGCCGAGGTCCGCCCCGCGTTTTCCGCCCTGACTCGCGCCCTGACGTCTTTCGCGTTGCGCGCCGAACAAGCAGTGTGATCCGCTGCTTACGGCGATCCCGGATCCTTCTTCCCGTCGCCCCGCTTCCCGTTAAGGACGCAAGCGCCGTTTCAAAGGCCGAACCGCTCAGGTTCGTCTCGGTGCAACCGGCCCGCCTTTTGGCTTCAGCGCTCCATCGTCTGGAGCCGCTTCGGTTTCGTCGGATAGCTTCTGAGCGTTGCTTCCGACCAGCATCCGGTTCCGGCCTCTCTCAACCCGCCGCTAGGCAAACACTGCGAATTGATGTCGACGAGGTCGTACGGAACATGATCAGGATACCAACTTTAGGGTTTTCGTCGACGAATACTTTTCCACATTATTTCGAATTTTGTTTGTGGAATTCCACGCGGTTGAAATTGCTTGCGTTCCTATTGTTTTGCGAAAACAACGGTGAAATTGTTCGCAGGCATTTCCACAATCGCCTCGCGCCGAAATGCATGTTCCTGCGCGAGCGGTGCAATATCATGCTCAAGGTCGCGGACACCCCAGCGCGGATCGCGAGATTTCAGGCTTACGTCAAAGGCCTCGTTTGACGGCGCCGAGTGAGCGCCGGCTCGCGCGAACGGACCGTAGAGCAAAAGAAGCCCGCCGCTGCGCAACAGCCGCGCAGCCCCCGCGAATAACCCTCTCGCCGCGGCGAAGGGCGCGATATGAACCATGTTGATGGAGACAACGGCGTCAAAGTGCTCGTCGAGCGCTGCGTCCCACTCTTTCTCGCACACATTGATTTCGTGGACTCCGCCGATATTGGCAAGGCCAGACGCAGCGATATGGGCCGCGATGGAAGCCCGAGCGGCGCTGTCCGGATCGCCGGCAAACCAACGTAAGTCTGGCGCGGCGGCAGCGATATGAACGCCGTGTTCGCCCGTACCCGAGCCGATTTCGAGCACCGCGCCGGTTTTGGGAAGATATTTCAGAAAGGCGTCGCGGATCGGGTCGCGATTGCGCGCCGCCGACGGCGAAAACAGCCTGGCGCCGTCCTCGCCGCGCTGCTCAAGGGCTGTCTCTTTTTTGCTGGGAGCCATCGCGGCCGGTTTACGCCGAACAGCTCGCGCCGCCAAGGACGCAAAATTCGGCGCAATGGCGATGATTGAGACTGACCGGCCGCGACGCCTCCTCAAGGGTCGCCCCCAGCTCGAACCGGCGATCATAGGCGATCAGCGTGCAGGCGACGACTGAGGGCGATGCAGCGCCTTTTCGCTTTACCACCATGCGCGCGTTTGAACACATGATGTCGCGAGGGTTCTTACCCAGGGTGCCCCAGCAGCTTGTCGTGATTTCCGGAACATCTGCGCCCTCGTCCATTTCCGGAAAGAGCACCAGCGCATGGGGATCAGTGGCGTCGAGGGCGACGCCGAGGTCGCGAAAAAGCCGCGCATAGCCATCGCGCATAGCCTGCTCGCTTTCACCGAATCCGGCGCGCCCGGCGACCGATATGCCAAACCCGTGCCCGGCGAGCCAGGCGAGCCCATCGACAGCGACGTCAAAACTCTTTTCGCCCCGCTCGCGGTCATGGACCTCGCCGCGATAATGATCGAGGCTGACACGCAGGCGCAGCCGCTCGCCATGTTCAGCCTGAAGCCTGAGCAGTCCGCGCAAGACGCGACCACGCATCATGGGCTTCATTGCATTGGTCAGTACAAGCACGGAAAATCCTCGCCCAAGCGCCGCGCCGGCGAGATCGATCATCTCAGGGTTCATGAATGGCTCGCCGCCGGTGAAGCCAATTTCTTCAGCACCAAGATTTTGCGCCTGATCGAGGAGCGGCGACAGCTCCGCCAGCGTGATATACGCGAGCCGGTCGTTGGATGGCGACGATTCAATGTAGCAGTTCGCGCATTCGATGTTGCAGAGCGTGCCGGTGTTGACCCACAGCGTTTCCAAACCGGCGAACTCAACATGCGCGCGCGGAGCGCCGTCGGCGGTGTGCGCCGGATCCTGAAATTTTTCTCTGCTGAGCATTCACGCCTGCCACGACCGCATCCGAGTGACAGCGATGAAAGAAACACCCGCCGGCGGCAACCGGCGGGTGTTCAACAATCAGTGATCAACGGGTTTAATTTTCGTCGATCGACTGCAACGGCGCGCCGTAGACGGCGTCGTCTTCATATGCGGCGTCATCGTCATAGGCGGGGTCAGGGAGCGGTTCGCCTGTCTGCGGGTCGATCCGCGCCGGCTGGACTGGCGCGATCAGCGTCGGCTTCGCGTCGGGCGCGGCGTTGCGGTTGGCCAATGCATAGACCGCGTTCTGGAGCGGCGCCGAATGCGCGCGGGAGACCTTGTCGCGAAAGATGACGTCCAGCGGCCTGACTTCCTCGCCGTAATAGCCCTCGTTCCAGGAATGGCGCGCCTTGAGAATGGCGCCTTCAAGGCTCACCCCGCCATAGAGGCCGCGCGAGCGGGAGAAAGCGAGAATGTCGGCGGTCTGCGCTTTGGCGCCGGCGCCGATCGGGCCGGCCGCGACGGTGAGATCGCCGCCGAGCTTCACCGATGTCGACAGGAGGTGTTCAACGCCGCGCTGGGTCATAATCGCGAGAATGGTTTCGGAGCCCTCAACGCCGATCTGGAAGCCGAAGGAAAGAGACCCGATGGTCATGAAAACGGGCTCCGACCAGCTGCCGTCGTCCTTGCGCGCGATCATCAGCGCATTGCCGCCCGACGCGCCGACCAGAAAGCCGCCGCGCAAGGAACGCGGAATGATGACGAAGCCTTTCGCATCCTCAGCAAGATCCCACAGAGCTTCAAACGCCGTGTCCCGCGAGAAATAGAGCGTCGTATCCGCCGCCTTCTCGACCAATTCCTCAGCCTTTTCGCGCTTGGTTTCGGCCTGCGCCGGCAGCGCAGCGAGCCCCGCAGCGACCAACGCCGCGCCCAAAATACTCATCAGCCGTCTCAACATGTCCGGCCTCCTTTCCAATTCACGTCTAATTTTCAGCGCCGCCGCCGTCACCAGGCGCGCCGAAGACTATCAAACGCCGTCTAAACCGGTTCGCGCGGGCGGAAATATGGCGGCGAACCCGCACGTCCATGAATTTTTGGTGAGATTTGCCCACGCTGTCGAGGGCCCGTCACGCCGGTTCGATCTTGACCTCGCGCCAATGTGGCGCGACATCACGCCCGCGACGCATAGCCCTAGGCGGGTGTAGCTCAATGGTAGAGCAGGAGCTTCCCAAGCTTAAGACGAGGGTTCGATTCCCTTCACCCGCTCCAGCGCTGTTTCAGTCGCATTCGCCGCATTTGCCATTAGTCAGCGCGTCTATATATCCCGCGCCATGAGCGACGACGCCAAAAACACGCCGTCAAAGAACGCCAAGCGAAAATCCGTGCGGTTCTTTCTAATCTGCTCGGCGCTGATTGCCGCGGTCGTCACTGTTTTCGCCATGGCGATGCGGCTCGAAATCTTCGACGCCGGCCCACATGTGGCCTTTGCCATGTTTGCGGGCGTTTTTTTTCACCATCACCCTCGGCGTCGGGCTGATGGCGCTCGCCTTTCACTCCGACGACGCAGGCATCGACGACCAGCAGTCGTAACCCCCGAACATTGACCTGATCTCTCCGCCGCCGCATTTGCCGCGCCCCCCGCCCTCGCGTTGACAATCCACTTTCGCGCCCGGCTAATGCGTTTGCCTTTCTCTCCTGACAAAAGGCTGTCAGGAGGCCTGTGCGACTATGGCGACATCAACAACCGCCATGGAGAGAACCCAATGAGCTTCACCCCCGAAAACTTTACCGTCTGGTCCGAGATACCGGCAATCGATGTCGATCGCGCGATCAGCTTTTATAATAAGGTCTTTGACCTGGACCTGAAAAAAGACGAGAGCGGTCCGAACCCGATGGCGATGTTTCCGGCGAAGAACCCGGCAAGCGGGGTCGCTGGTCACATTTACCCAGGCAAACCGGCGGCGGACGGCGCCGGCGCAACGGTGCATTTCGCCTGCCCCGACAAACTCGAAGACGCCCTTGAGCGCGTAACCAAAGCGGGCGGCAAAGTACTCTCAGACGTAATTTCGATCCCGGCCGGCCGCTTCGCTTACTGTCTCGACACGGAAGGCAATTCGATCGGCGTCTTCTCTGCATAAGGAAGAACCATGCGACGGGCCGACCGCCTTTTTCAGATCGTCCAATATCTAAGAGGCGGCCGGCTTGTCACCGCATCGCAGCTCGGCGAGCGGCTCGAAGTCTCGGACCGTACAATCTATCGCGATATCGCCGATCTTCAGGCGTCAGGCGTGCCGATCGATGGCGAGGCCGGCGTCGGGTATCTGATGCGCGACGGCTATGATCTGCCGCCGCTGATGTTCAGCCGCGACGAAATCGTAGCGCTGGTCGCCGGCGCCCGGCTCATTCGCGCCTGGGGCGGCGCCGATATGGCGCGGGCCGCCGAGGAAGCGCTCGTCAAAATCGAGACCGTGCTGCCGGAGCCGGAACGCAATCGCGTCGCGCAAATCGAAATTCACGCTCTCGCCCCAGAAATGACGCCGATTATCCGTTCCCGGATTGATTACATCGAAAAAGCCGTAGACGCGCGCAACCGGCTCGCCCTTGCCTACCAGGACGCAAAGGAACAGCCGACCAAGCGCGTGGTCCGGCCGCTTGGTTTGTGGTTCTGGGGCAAGGTCTGGACGCTGGTTGGCTGGTGCGAACTCAGAGACGATTTTCGCATGTTCCGCCTCGACCGCATTGATCGCATGAAGAAAACCGGCAAACCATTTCGTCCGGAGCGCGGAAAGACGCTTACAGATTTTTATCGGGCCATGGAACAATGTCCGCCCGTTGCAGGAGAGGGCGCGCGGTAGCGGCGTCCGCTGTCAGAAGTTATCTTTCCGCCGTCTCGCCTCAGCGAACACCGACACTGCATCGGCGCCGGTCATCTCAATCGCAGCCTGGAGTCCGGGGTCCTCGGCGCGCAGGAACGGATTGGTTTTCAGTTCGATGGCGACATCCGTTGGAACCGTTGGCTCGCCGGCGGCGCGTAATCGGCTAACTTCCTCGGCGCGACGGCGCAGATCTTCATTATGCGGATCGACCGTCAATGCGAAAGCAGCGTTCGCTTTGGTATATTCGTGAGCGCAATAGAGTTTCGTCTCAGGCGGCAATGCAGCGATTTTCGACAGCGAGCGCCACATCTGATCTGGCGTCCCCTCGAACAGGCGCCCGCAGCCCATGGCGAAGATGGTATCACCGACAAAAGCCGCGCCGTCATCGGCGAAATGATAGATAATATGACCGGACGTATGACCCGGCGTATCGCACACGGTTGCCCGCGTCGCACCCAGCGCGACCACGTCGCCCTCGCCGACCGTTTCATCGATGCCGGGGATTTTCGCCGCTTCGCCGGCCGGCCCGATGATGCGGCAGCCCCATTTTTCCTTCAGCGCCAGATTGCCGCCCGCGTGATCAGGATGCCAGTGCGTGTTGAGAATATGCGTCAGCCGCCAACCTTTATGAGCGAGTGCGGCGTTAATGGCGCCGGCGTCAGGCGTGTCGATAGCGGCGACGGCGCCATCGCCATGGTCGCGGATCAAGAATCCGTAATTGTCGCTGAGGCAAGGAAACTGATGAATATCGATCGGCATTGGCGAATAAACTTTCGTTGCGCCGTCCAAAGGCGCGATTCACGGCGGCATGATTGACGCGCGGCGGCGGCGGCCAGCATAACGGTCCTGCCGCCCCGCCGCAAAAAGCCGCAACGCCCATGCGAACTGACATACTCGACTATCACGAGTTCTACCGCACACCGCTCGGTACTGCGGCGGCGGACTTTATCAGCACACGCGTGGTGGAGGCCTGGGGCGACGCCAGGGGCTGCCGCGTCGCCGGGTTCGGATTCGCTAACCCGTTCCTCGCCGACTTTGAAGACGCGGAGCGACGCCTTGCGCTCGCTCCGGGCGGACAGGGGGTCATTCGGTGGCCAGGCAATGGCGCAAACGCCGCCGCCCTCGTGGGCGAACGATCATGGCCCTTGCCCGACGCATCGATCGACCGCCTCCTGATTGTCCACGGGCTCGAAGAATCGCCAGACCCGCGCCGCCTGATGCGCGAGGCTTGGCGCGTGCTCGCCGATGACGGGCGCATTATTGTCGTCGCCTCGCACCGGCGCGGCCTGTGGTCGATTGTAGAAACGACGCCGTTTGCTGCAGGCCGCCCCTATCTCAAAGGTCAGCTAGACCGATTGTTGCGGGAAGCCATGTTCGGCGACGCGTTCTGGAACGCCGCGCTTTATTTCCCGCCGGTCAAAAGCCGTTTCCTGCTGCGCAGCGCAAACGCCTGGGAGCGCGCCGGCGCGAGGGTCTGGCCGGGTCTTTCCGGCGTTCTCATGGTCGAGGCGTCAAAGGATCTGGCGGTCCCCGCAGGTCTCGTCAGGAGCCGCCGCGAGCGCCTTGGCCGACCGGCCGCCGCCGCCGTGCGCCCCGCCGGCGCGCCACGGAAAACAGCGCAAAAGGACGCGCCGGGTTGAAGCGGGGCAAGCCGGGGCGGTATAGCCGGCCGCAGGATTGTCAGCTGACCCTTTACAGAAAGACCACGCCATGGCCGCGCCGACGCCCCGTCCTGGGATTCTCGACATCAAGCCCTACGTGCCCGGCTCCTCGGACGCACCCGGCGCTGAAAAAGTCCACAAGTTGTCGTCAAACGAATCGGCGCTCGGCGCGAGCCCGGCGGCGATGAAGGCCTATGACGGGGCGAAGGACGAGCTCTTTCTTTATCCGGACGGGTCCTGCACGAAGCTGCGGGAGAAAATCGGCGCAACCTACGGGCTTGACCCCGCGCGCATCGTCTGCGGCGCCGGCTCCGATGAGTTATTACAACTGTTGACGAAGGCCTATGCGGGGGTCGGCGACAATATCGTTCAGTCCGATCACGGCTTTCTCGTTTACGCCCTGGCGGCGAAGGGAAATGGCGCGGAGGTTCGCTTCGCGCCCGAGCAACGCCTTACCTGCAATGTCGATGCGATGCTTGAACAGATCGATGAGCGAACGCGCATCATGTTCGTGGCGAACCCCAACAATCCGACGGGTACCTACCTTCCCGAATCGGAACTGAGGCGGCTTCGCGAGAACCTTCGTGAAGACGTACTACTGGTCATCGATGCGGCTTACGCGGAATATATGGAGGAGCCGGACTACGGCGCCGGCGCTGCGATAGTCGATGAGGGCGAAAACACCGTCATGACACGGACGTTTTCAAAAATATACGGCCTTGCCGCGTTGCGCCTTGGTTGGGTCTACTGCCCGGCGAGCATCGCCGACGTCCTCAACCGCATCCGCGGCCCCTTCAATGTGGGCGAAGCCGCACAGGTCGCCGGCGTCGCCGCCCTTGAGGATCAGGACTTTGTCGTCAAAAACCGCGACTTCAACCGCAAGGAGCGCGAAGTCATAATGCAGCGCCTTGGCGGCCTCGACGTTGAATGCGCACCCGCCTATGGCAATTTCGTCCTGTTTCGCGCGCCCAATGGCGACGCCGACGGGCTACAGGAATATCTGCGTCAGGGCGGCGTCATCGTGCGCGAGATGGGCGCTTACAAACTCGGCGAGTGGCTGCGCGTTTCCATCGGCCCCGCCGATGGAAACCGTCGCTTTCTGGACTTGATGGAAAGCCGGCTCGGCGATGGCTGATCCCCTATTCAAGCGCGCAGCGATCATCGGGCCGGGCCTGATCGGCAGTTCGCTGGCGCGCGCCCTGCGCGAGGCTGGCGTCGTCAAATCGTTCACGGCGTATGACAGCGACCCGGCCGTCGCCGCGCGTGCGGCAGAAATCGGCGCGGTCGATGAGGCGGCGAAGGATTTTGCCGCGGCGGTAGCAAACGCCGATCTCGTCGTAATCGCCGCACCTGTCGGCGCCATCAACGAATTATGCGCCGCCATTAATGACCACGCGCCCACAGGTGCGATCATCATCGACGTCGGATCTGTCAAAGGCGCCGTCGCCAAGGCGGCCGCGCAATTGCGTGAAGACATTTCGTTCGTGCCCTGCCATCCCGTGGCTGGCACGGAGCAATCGGGGCCCGACGCCGGCTTTGCAGGACTCTTCGACGATCGGTGGTGCATCATTACGCCGCTCGACCGTCAGGGCGAGACTTACAAAGCGGCGGTGGAGAAGGCGAAGACGCTATGGGAGCGGGTCGGGGCGCATGTGGAGTTCATGGACCCGGCTCATCACGACCTCGCCCTTGCCGTTACGAGTCACCTGCCGCACCTAATCGCGTTTACGCTGGTCGGCGCTGCGGATGACGTAGAGTCCGTCGCACAGGCGGAAGTTGTTAAATACTCCGCAGGCGGATTTCGGGATTTTACGCGGATCGCCGCCTCGGATCCGGTGATGTGGCGGGACGTTTTTTTGAAGAACCGCGAAGCCGTCCTTGAGGTGCTGGGACGCTTCTCAGAGGAACTCGCCGTCATGCAGCGCGCCATCCGATGGGGCGACGGCGACGCGCTGGAAAAAGCCTTCACGCGGGGGAGATCGCTGAGGCGTGCGATTGTCGAGGCCGGCCAGGAAACGGCGAAGCCCAATTTCGGCCGCGACAAGAAAGGTCACTAGAGCGCATCGACAAAAATATGTGCGGGTCGAATGCATGTAACGGGTTCGGAGAATCGTGAACGCAGTCCCGGACCGCCGACGCGAAATCTTGGGGGATTTACGATCCCGCGCCGGCGCAGGCCTTAGCATGAATCATGCGTTGGCCATCTGCTGCTCAACCTCCATCCGGCAGGTTGATTGACGCCTCAGCGTTACGTCGTCCGTGCATAGTTTCAGAGCCGGTGCTGATTTTCAGAAAACGACTGAAAATATCTTCCGCCTTTTTGTCGCCGTCGAGCATAGCGTTCATCGCCGCGTCACGCTCAGCCATAGCGACCGCATCCTGCGCATAGGAAACAATAGTGAACGAGTTGCCCTGCGTGCCGAGGCTGTCCCAGCTCACACTGTAGGAATAGGGCGAATTCTTTTCTTCCATAAGCGCCTTATATTCCTTCAACAACGTTTCAGCTTTGTCGCGCTTGCCGTAGCGAATGTGGAACGTGTCAATTTCCATGTACGGGCCGCCTTCGTCGGCGTCGGTCTGGTATGAAAGGTCAGGCGCATAACGCACGAAAAATGTGTGCGAGTCGGTAAGCGCTGCGTTGAAAGCGTCAAGCGCCTTTTCCATCTTCTTGCCGCCGGCTTCATCGACGGCGTTTCGCGCCTCGAAGACAGCGTCGACATCTGCAAATTTGCTGATCGGCGTCACGATCCAGCGCATATTGCGATGACCGCCGACAAACTCTGAATACGGATAATCGTTTGCCTCGGCGACTTCCTTGATGGTCATCCACGCGTCATCGAAACTCTTTTCCTGCGACGGATCGAGCTCGAAAACGCTGATCATGCTCATAGTCGGATCGTGATGTTCGGCAAGGGCCGCACCGACAGCAATGACCCCACCGGCGATGGCGCCGGTGAAAATTTTAATTAAAGACATTCGGACTCTCCCAATAAGACGCCGCCAGCAGCGGCGCCGGTTCACCGGGGCGCGATCGCGAAACAGCTGATCTGATTGTCATAGCGCCGCCGCGTCTAGCCGCGGCCGCATTTCTCACCCCACTGACGGAATAATTTCACGAAATTTCAGGGGAGTAAATATTGCGCCGCAACATAGACGCATGCGGGGCGCATCAGGCCTCCTGATCGCCATCGACGAGGGTGATCTCATGCCCCCAGAGCGTTTCTATATGTGTAAGAACTGCTTCCTTGGTCTCATCGCTCAGCATACGGCCGTTATGGACGTCATGACGCAACCGCAGCGTGCGGTCGCCTTCAAGATCGGCCGCCACGACCTGGATATTCGGATCATGCATGCCGAGATCGTACATGGCCGAGAGCCGCTCGCGCACGCGGGCGTACCCGCGCTCATCATGAATAGCTGCAACCTCCACATGGGTGTCTTCAGCATCGTCCGCGATTGCAAACATTCTGAAGTCGCGCATCACCTTGGGCGACAAATATTGCAGAATGAAACTTTCGTCGCGGTAGTTCTCCCATGCGTCTTTAAGAACCGCGCGCCAGTCGCCATGACCGGCGATCTCCGGGAACCACTCAGCGTCTTCTTTCGTTGGCGCTTCGCAAATACGTCTCAAATCCTCCATCATGGCGAAACCGAGCGCATAAGGGTTGATCCCCGAATAGCGCGGATCATCAAATTCCGGCTGGAACACGACCGATGAATGAGAGTGCATGAATTCCATCATCGCGCCCTCGCCAATAAAACCCTGATCGTAGAGTTTGTTCATGATGTAGTGATGGACGAAGGTGGCGCAGCCTTCATTCATCACCTTGGTCTGTTTTTGCGGATAAAAATACTGCCCGATATTGCGCACAATACGGACAAGCTCGCGCTGCCATGGCCGCAGGATTGGCGAGGCTTTTTCGATAAAGTAAAGCAGGTTTTCTTCCGGCAGCTTGATGTTGCGCACCTCAAGCTGGCGCTCCTCGGCGTCTTCGTCCGGCTCTTCCGTGCTCGGCAGAGTGCGCCAGATATCGTTGAAGGTCAGCTCTTCATGGGCGGCGCGGCGGGCGAGCTTAGCCATCTTGTCCGCATCGGAGAGGCGCGGCGGGCGGTTGTAGCGAAAAACGCCCTGATCCATCAGCGCGTGGGCCGCATCGAGGATCGCTTCAACTTCTTCGAGGCCGTATTCGTCTTCGCATTTGGCGATATATTTCTTGGCGAAGTCGAGGTAGCTCAAGATGCCGTCAGCGTCGGTCCACTGACGAAAGAGATAGTTGTTCTTAAAAAAGTGGTTATGCCCGAATGACGCGTGCGCCATGACCAGCGCCTGCATCGTCATGGTGTTTTCTTCCATGAGATAGGCAATGCAGGGGTTCGAATTGATCACGATCTCATAGGCCAGACCGGAATAACCCTTCTGATACATCATCTGATCGCGGGCGAAGTGTTTGCCGAACGACCAATGGCGATACATCAGCGGCATGCCGTGACTGGAGTACGCATCCAGCATCTGCTCGGAAGAAATGATCTCGATCTGGTTAGGATAGACGTCGAGGCCCAGATCATTGAGGGCGATGTCCTCAATGGCGTCGAGGGCATGTTGAAGCGTTTCGAAGTCCCAGTCGGCGGTGTCGAAGAGGAGATTGGGCGTGGCGAGGGACTCAGACACTGTCGCCCTCCGGTATTCCCCAAGCTCCAATTTCTCGAAGTTTGGAACGTTGCGGATAGAAGGATGCGAACCAACCAACCGCCAATGAGACCAACGCCGCAAGAATCATCCATAGTGGATGTTGTATCGGGGCATAAGCATCTTGATCGATGCCCTCCACGAATAACGTCCCAATCAATAACGGCGAAACAAGAATGGGGAGAGCAAGAAAAAATACCGCCGCCCAAATTAGGGACCGCGCCTTAAGAGATTTAATTTTACTCGCCGTCGCCAATTGCATCCAATGATATGCGGAAAAAAATAAATATGCCGCGAGGCCCTTCGACCCTATCATCATGACGTATTCCAAGCTGCGCCCGCCTTCGTCCATCACGCCGCCTCCCGCTTGTTCTTTGCGAACAACTCACGGAAGACCGGGAAGATATCTTGCGGGCGGGCGATGCGGGTCTGGGCGAAGTTCGGCCAGGCGGGCGCGAAAGTTCGATAGGCGCGCCAGAGTTCGGCGCCTGAGTCGTCCGATGAAAAAACCTCGAGCTCGCGCTCATCGAGGATCTCAATATAGGCGTAATACTGCGAGATCGGCATGACAGCGTTTTGCAGAAGCTCAACACATGCTTTTGCATCGCCGCTTTGGGTAAATCCGTCGGACGCCTGCGCCACATAGATATTCCATTCAGCCGCCGGGAAACGCTCTTTTTGCACCTCAAGCATTTTGTCGAGCGCGGTCGACACTACCGTGCCGCCGGACTGGCGCGAATAGAAAAAGGTTTCCTCGTCGACTTCTTCAGCGTGATGGGTGTGGCGGATAAAGACCACCTCGACCCGCTCATAGCGGCGCTTCAGGAACAGATAGAGCAGCATATAAAAGCGCTTGGCGAGGTCTTTTTCCCGCTCGCCCATGGAGCCCGAAACATCCATCAGGCAGAACATGACCGCCGCCGTCGTCTCGACCGGCGTCGGTTCGAATGCATTAAAGCGAACATCCAGCGGATCGATGAACGGCGCCCAGCGACGGCGTTTTTCCATCGATTCCAGCTTTTCAATAATGTCCTTGATTTCGGCAATCTGTTTTTCGTTGGGCTGTGCGATGCGCTCGAGTTCAAAAAGACGCTCTTTGAGCGCATTCATTTCTTTCGTGGACGGACGACGCAAGGCGAGACGCCGACCATGGGCGTTGCGCATGGTGCGGATGAGATTCATGTTGGTGGGCGAGCCAGCGACCGTAATGCCCGCCCTTTTCCAGGCATAGGCCTTGATCTCTTTCAGGGACCTTTTGACGAGGTTCGGCAGTTCAAGATCTTCGAAGAAGATGTCGAGAAATTCGTCCTGGGTCAGCGTGAACTGAAAGGAGTCTTCCCCATCGCCATCAGTTGAGGCTTTCTTGCCTTTTCCCTTGCCGGCGCCTTTGGGCGGTTTTTTTATTTTATCGCCCTGCCCGAATTCCTTGTTGCCGGGATGAACGACTTCGCGCTTTCCCTTTTCAGGATCGAGACGAAAGCGTGGTTCCGCCGTCGACTTCGACGGGATCGAAATCTTCTCGCCCTTGTCGATTTCCTTGAGCGACCGGTCGCGCAGGGACTTGTTCACCGCTTCCTTAATCTGCGCCTTTGCGCGTTTCAGGAAACGCTGCCGGTTCCCAAGGGACTTGCCCTTGGGATTCTTGCGCCGGTCGATGAAATGGCTGAGTTGCATAAGGGTTTAGTGATTAAGAGTTCGGGATTAGGGTCATGCGTTCGTCTAATCCCTAATCCCTATTTCCTAACCCCTTTTGTCATCCTGCTTTGTTCACGCGCATGTACCATTCGACGAGGCGACGCACCTGGCGGGGCGTATAGCCGCGCTCGGTCATGCGCGCGACGAAATTGTCGTGCTTGTCGGCGGTCTCGGAATCTTTTTTCGAGTCGAACGAAATCACCGGCAGCAGGTCTTCAACTTGTGAGAACATGCGCTTTTCGATGACATTGCGCAGTTTCTCATAGGACGTCCATTTCGGATTGCGGCCTTCGTTGTTGGCGCGGGCCCGCAGCGCAAACTTTACGACTTCGTTGCGGAAGTCTTTCGGGTTCGCAATGCCTGCCGGCTTTTCAATTTTCGAGAGCTCCGCATCGAGGGTAGAGCGATCCAGCAGCTGACCGGTGTCGGGATCCTTAAAGTCCTGATCCTCGATCCAGGCGTCGGCGTAGGAGATATAGCGGTCAAAGAGATTCTGGCCGTATTCGCCATAGCTCTCCAGATAGGCCTTCTGAATTTCCTTGCCGATGAAGTCCGCGTAACGCTGGGAAAGCTCTGACTTAATGAAGTCGAGGTAGCTCTTTTCAACCTCATCCGGGAACTGTTCGCGCTTGATTGCCGTCTCCAGCACGTACATGAGATGCACCGGATCAGCAGCCACTTCTTCCGTGTCAAAATTAAATGTTTCCGACAGCACCTTATAGGCAAAGCGGGTAGAAATTCCATCCATCCCTTCGTCGATACCGGCGGCGTCGCGATACTCCTGATGGCTTTTGGCTTTGGGATCGGTGTCCTTCAGCTTGTCGCCGTCGTAAACGCGCAGCTTCGAATAGAGATTGGAATTTTCGTGCTCTTTGAGACGCGTCAGCACCGAGAAGCGAGCCAGAAGATCAAGCGTTTCCGGCGCGCAGGCGGCGTTCGCCAGTTCCGAACCGCGCAGGAGCTTTTCGTAAATCTGGCGCTCTTCCGTAACACGTAAACTGTAAGGCACCTTGATTACATTAATGCGGTCGAGAAAGGCTTCATTGTTCTTGTTGTTGCGGAACTGTTGCCATTCGCTCTCGTTTGAGTGCGCAAGGATTATGCCCTGGAACGGAATGGGCCCGAGCGCTTCGGTGCCGATGTAATTCTGTTCCTGCGTTGCCGTCAGAAGCGGGTGCAACACCTTGATCGGCGCCTTGAACATTTCAACAAACTCAAGAAGACCCTGATTGGCGCGGCACAAACCACCCGAATAGGAGTAGGCGTCCGTATCGTCCTGGCTGAAATGTTCGAGCTTGCGGATATCGACCTTGCCAACAAGCGCAGAGATATCCTGGTTGTTTTCATCGCCGGGTTCTGTTTTTGAAATCGCGATCTGGCGAAGTTTCGACGGATAAAGACGTACGACTTCAAATTTTGAAATGTCGCCGCCAAACTCGTCGAGCCGTTTGACCGCCCATGGGCTCATCAGCCCCGTCAGGCGACGCTTGTCGATATTGTATTTCTCCTGCAGGAGTTCCCTTAGCTTGTCGGCCTGAAAGAGATCGAGCGGGCTTTCGAACACCGGCGAAATTTCATCACCGGCTTTCAACACATAGATGGGATGGACTTCCATCAGTTCTTTTAGCCGTTCGGCGAGGGACGACTTGCCGCCGCCGACAGGCCCCAGGAGATAGAGGATCTGGCGTTTTTCTTCGAGCCCCTGCGCAGCATGTCGGAAGAATGATACGATCCGTTCGATCGTATCTTCCATGCCGTAAAAGCCTTCAAAGGCGCTGTAGCGGCGGATCGTGCGATTGAAGAAGATCCGCGCCAGCCGAGGGTCCTTCGACGTATCGAACATCTCCGGCTCGCCGATCGCGTGCACCATCCGTTCGGCCGGCGTCGCGTAAAGCATCGGATCATCCCGCGCCGCGAGCAGATAATCGCGCAGCGACATGGCCTCCTGTTTCACCCTTGTATAGCTTTCTGAGAAAGCATCGAAGACATCGAGGTTATCAGTCTCGGTCATGGTCACACTCACTGTTTCACCGCCGCCGTTTTATTTACCGCTGCTTCTTCCACGTTACGGACAAAAAAAGCGCCGGCCCTGCTCGACCCGACGCCCCACTTCGCCCAATTCAAATCGTCGCCTCGCGTTCGCACGCTCTGTTTACGCTCCGTTACGAAAACGCTCGCCTTTCGGATGTAAGCGCGATCGCGAGCAGAGCAAGCCGCATCATAAATCGGGCGACGCATTTGCGTCTGGCTCTCCGCATCGTGACTGGCGTTTAACATGGCGTAGCCCGCTTCGTTTGCGTCCCCTTCCGGTTTGTCGTCTCCCGATTTCGAACCCCTGGATCAAAACCCGCCGCGGCGCCGGAACGCAGCGCTTCGAACAGCAAGGTTAATGCAAGGCCCCTAATAATAGGTTTCGCTACGCAGCGTTTAATGTGAGTCTATAACAATATTGCGCAACTGCGAACCGCAAAACGCAAACAGGCTTTGCCGAATTTTTGCCGCAATCGAAGTAAGCGTTTGACGATGGGCCGCAATTCGTCTCAAAAATTCTTTGACAAAAATTACGCGTCTTTTTGCCGTGACGCATTCTGCTAATCTCATGGAACAAACAATGCGGCCGACTGGCAAAAAAATGCGATTAGCGCTCTCGTGATTCGACTGCTAAGAATGTTCATGAATCATAAAAGGAACTTACGGCGCGCTTAACGAATGCGCCGCGCGAAAAAGGAAATGCGATGAACGACACGAGCGCGGCGCAAACGCTTCTCCAGGCGATCATGATGCAGCCGTTATGGCTGCAGGGTTGGATCGGGTGGATGGTGCTGGTTAACGTCGCTGGCGGCCTGATCTTCATCCGGCGCCCGGAGGCGAAGTGGGTGCTGATCGCCATGGCGGGCAACGTCTTGTTCATGAACTGGCTGTTCGCCGAGTTCGGATATCAGCGGATCTTGGGCCTCGCCCATGTGGTTTTCTGGACCCCGCTATTGATCTACCTTTGGATGCGCCGTCAAAACTGGGGCCTGCAAACGACAGCCGGCAAATGGCTCGCTGTCCTCTTCGCTACGAACCTAACATCGCTGGCGGTCGATTACATTGACGTAGCGCGCTACCTCGCCGGCGAACGCCTGTAAAAACCCCGAAAAACTGCGCCGACCAAGGACCTGACGTCTATGCCTCTTTTTCCGAGCCTGCCTGAAACGCCGCATCTCTCTGACGTTTTCAAGGCGTTCCCCGAGCAAGTGCGCCCGCTCCTTGCCTATCACGACGCGCTATTGCGTGGTGAAAGCCCGCTATCAGTGGGCGAACGCGAATTGATCGCCGCCTATGTGTCGGGCCTGAACGCCTGCAGTTTCTGTTTTGGCGCGCATAAACTTTACGCCCGGGCGTTCGGCATTGAAGAGCGGGTAATTGACGCCCTCGTCTCCGATCTGGAAACGGCGCCTGTCGAGGCGAAACTCAAGCCTATCCTTCGTTACGTAGCCAAGATGAAAGATCTGCCGCCGAAGCTAACGGAAGCAGACGCGCGCGCCGTCTACGACGCCGGCTGGTCTGAACGCGCGCTCTATGACGCTGTGCAGGTCGCGGCGCTTTTCCACTTCATGAATAGGATCATTGAAGGGACGGGCGTTTCTTTCGATTACGCGGCCAACCCGCCATCCGACGAAGACATGGAAACGCGCAAGACACGCCGATACGCCGACTTTGGAAAAATGATCGGGATTGAGTGACGCCCGGCTGCTTATGCCGCCGCGTCGCGTAGCCGTTTGCGGCGGCGCACATGCAGAAAAACGAATACGCTGCCGACGGCGGCGAAAAAACACCAGACGGAGGCGGCGGCGTAGTAGAACGCCAAATGCGTTACAACCGATCCGGCGAGAATGACGCCGCCAAACGCCATCACATAGCGATATCGAGAGAGAATCAGCGGCGCAACCACCGCTACTAAATATAGGCCAATCAATCGGTCCTCGAAATGATGGCCGGTCGAATACTGCAAACTGCCGTTTACGACGGAAACCGAATAATTGCTTTGAATAAGAACGCCGGCCAGTGTCGCTGATACAACAACGCCCGCGGCGAGCAGAATCCATAATCCAATCCGCCGGCGCCAATCTTTCTCCATAAGGAGAATGGATAGTGGCGTAAAAACCGGCCAGAAAACCTGCGCAAAGAACAGATAAAGCGCAGTCAGCCAGGACGGCGGCGCGCCATTACCGATCGAGAGCCACACGAAGCCCTCGATCGTTTGATGAAGGGCGAAAAACAACGGAAACGCAGCAAAGGCGAGACGCCTCGGCGCCGGTCTCTGCGCAAACGTCGCGGCGCCGACGACACCGAGAACGGCGGCGGCGGCGAAGCTAGCTTGGGCGGAAAAGCACATGGGATGGAGATTAGCCGCGCATCAGCGACGCGTCGATTAATTCTGCCGTTGCGGCGGCGCCATAGATCTTGATGAACGGGCCCATACGCGGGCCTTCGGACTGACCGAAAACGATCTCGTAAATCCCCTTGAACCATTCGCGCAGATTGTCCGCAAAACCGTTGGCCTTGCCGGCGTCAAAGACCGCGGTCTGGTAATCGTCTTCCGCCGCGCCCTCGCCCAGATCGCGGATGCGCGCCGACAGCATTTCGAGCGCTGCGCGCTCCGCATCGGTTGGCGTGCGGAACTTTTTATGCGGCTTGATAAAGTCGTCGAAATACCGGCTGGCGAATTGAATCATCGTTTCCGCCGCCGCGAGCTCGTTTTCGCTCGCACCGGGGCGGTATTTGCGCACGAAGCCGCGCAGCACCTCTGCGTCAGCCGAGCCGGACGCGCTCACAAGATTGAGGATCATGGCGAAGCTGACCGGCGGCGTCGCAACAGGCGGCTTGCCCTCATGGATGTGCCATGCGGGATTGTCGAGCGCCTTCGCGCCTTCCTGGTCCTTATACTTCTCAACAAACGTCCAATATTCGTCGACGGCTTTCGGGATAACGTCGAAGTAAAGTTTCTTGGCCTTCTTCGGCGCCTGAAAAACGTAGAGCGACAGGCTTTCGGGCGAAGCGTAGGTCAGCCACTCGTCGATCGAAATGCCATTACCTTTGGTTTTTGAAATCTTCTTGCCGTGCTCATCAAGGAAGAGCTGGTAATTGAAGCCTTCCGGCGGCTCGCCGCCCAGCGCGCGCACGATGCGCGAGGACAGTTTCGTCGACTCGGTCAGATCCTCGCCAGCCATTTCATAATCGACGCCTAGCGCAAACCAACGGCCGGCCCAGTCGGCTTTCCACTGCAACTTAACGGCGCCGCCGGTGACCTTTGCTTTTACTTTTTCGCCGGTTTCATCCTCAAAGATGACGGTTCCCGCCTTTGCGTCCCGTTCAAGCATTGGCACGTAAAGCACCTTGCCGCTTTTCGGCGAGATCGGCAGGAAAGGCGAATATGTCTGTTTGCGTTCATCGCCGATGGTGGGCAGGATGATGTTCATCACGTCGTCGTATTTTTCCAGCATGCGCAGAAGCATCGCGTCAAATGCGCCGGATTCATATTCCTCGGTCGACGAACGAAAATCATAGTCGAAACCGAACTGGTCAAGAAACGCCCGAAGCCGCGCATTGTTATGGTGCGCAAAACTTTCATGGGTCCCGAACGGATCGGGCACTTTCGTCAGGGGGATATCGATAAAGGCCTCGAGCTTTTCCGGATCGGGAACGTTGGGCGGAACCTTCCTGAGGCCATCCATGTCGTCGGAGAAGGAAATCAGCGTCGTCTCGCGCCCCGTCAGCAGTTCGAAAGCACGGCGCACCATGGTCGTGCGTGCGACCTCCTGAAACGTACCGATATGGGGAAGGCCCGAGGGGCCGTATCCCGTTTCGAACACGACAGGCCCGTCCTTCTTCACCCGATCAAGCCGTTTGATCAGGCGCTGCGCCTCCTGAAACGGCCAGGACTTGGCGTCCGCGGCATCGGCGGCGGTGAAGGATCTTTTTGTGACGGCGGACATTTTGGGCGCTTCCCGAAATACGAGTGCGCCTCTTACGGCGGCGGGCGCCGCCGGGTCAATTGGGCCGGGGCATCGGAACGCCTATTCGTCGATAACGGCGACGGCCGCCTTATTCGGGTAGAATGAAAGATAGCCCTTGATGGCGCCGATTTCCTCAAACGGGTCTTCATAGGACCACACCGCATTTTCGAACGCCGGATCATCGCCGATGGAAAAGTAAGAGGCGCGGCCTTTGAACGGGCACCAGGTCGTATGGTCGCTGCGGCGCAACGCCTTCATATCCACGGCCTCGGGCGCAAAGTAGTAAGCTGGCGGATAGTTCGCTTCGTAAAGGATCAGCGCCGCATCGGTTTTAACGATCATTGCGCCGCCGGCCCGCACCATAAAACGGCCCCTCGCCGGCTCGATCCTTAACTTGTGGTCGGGATTATCGGCGTAGCCGGAGTTCAGCTCCGCGCCGGATACCGTTCTGGATGTCGCCATGACGTCGCCCTCAAATTGCTTGCCTATGCGGATATTGGGCGGCGGGATCGAAATCGCATATCACATCAACGCGATCAAAGCTCAGGCAAGTCTGTCTTTGAGCGGTCGGTGACTTTCTCGCCGGTGTTGAGCGTTCCGGCGTCCTCGATCATCATGATCCAGCATTCGCCCTTGGCCACCGGCATGTGTTCGACACCCGCTGGCACGACGAGAAAATCCCCCTCGCCCATCTCAACCTCGCCATCGCGAAACTTCATCGTGAAGGCGCCTTTGACGACAAAGAAAGCCTCATCGACGCCGTCATGACGATGCCATTCAAATGGCCCCTCGATTTTCGCCAACCGGACTTCCTGTCCGTTCACCCGAGCGGCGATATGCGGCGACCACGTCTCTGTGATGCGGCCGAAGGCGGCAGGGATGTTGATCTTTTTCGGCGTTGGCATTGGCGCCTGCAATAAATCGACCGCGCGAAAGTCGCCCGCTATGGCGCGGAGACCAGCTAATTCATACCGAAGACACCGCTCGGCTGTTACGGAACGCGCTCGACCCCTTTGACAGCAGCGTCGTCAGACAAAAGCACGCGATAAGAACCTGACGTGTCCTGATCGCTTCGTCGCCGGCGTCCGGTATCCGTCCTCGTTGATTGCGGTCCGAAATCATATCCGGCGATTACAATCCGTTGCGCGCCCTGGCCGATCTGGAACGTTATCTGCTTATCAATCGAATTCAGACGCACATTGCTGATCAGTTGCACCGTGTCTTCTTGCGAAACAACATTTTTGCCGCGCTCTACTTCAACGTCAAACTCGACGACTGTTGGCTGCTCCGTGACCCAATCAAGGTAGAGGATAAACACCGTGATGCGGTCTTTGTCGCGCTGTGGAACTGCACCGCGCCTGTCGTCACAGCAATATCCGTCAAGATGTTTGGCGATAAAGACCGTGTACGGTCCTCCGATTAATTCGTTGTCCGGATTAAGAGGCTTATCTTTTGTGCGCGCATGATGAACACGCGGCCGCTCAAGCAACTCCCATTCCCGGTTGGGGTTGTTGGCGGACGGGCAGAATTGCGGCAGATCAATATCGGCGCCATCAAACCGCACCCGCTGGTTCGGTTGCGCCGGCGTATTGTCGATGACGATATCCTTGATGCGACCCATGCATTCCGGATCATCTTCAATTTCAATGGCGACGCCGCTGCCGCCGAGCACGAGCGGCGTTTCCGGTTTTTTCGGATCATCCGGCTTTTCTTCGCAATCTTTGCAATAGTGAATGCTTTGGTGGATAATTTTTTTGATATCCTTGCAGACGCCCTCTGGGTGGCGGCCTGGCGGAGGCCGTCCTTCGAGCCAACCGACTGAATCATTTGTGGGCGTAAAGGGCGGCCTTAGGTTGTCATGGATAGAGCCTTCGTCGGCGCATTGTTCAATGGCGTAAACGATATCTTCCGGAATGCCCTTCTTTCCCTTGTCGATGTAATACCACCAGACACAGGTCGCGAGGATCGAAAGCAGAAAAATCAGAATCCAGGTGATGATAAAAAGCAGATGGATGCGCCACCAATCGGTGTCGCTCGTGTCGTTGCACTCGCATGTAATGTGAATGTTCTTGCAGCAGGGATCCTGCGGACAGGGATCTGGCTTACTATGAAGATCGCGTTTCGTCATTTTTGACCCCCCGGCCCCGACAGAATTTTGTTAACCATAACCGATCAACCGGCGGGACGGAACCCGTTTGGGACGGTCTGGCCGCTGACTCTTAGGGCAACTCGTACACAACTGACCCGCGGTAAGTCCTTGCCTGCGAGGGGTTTTTCCCAGCGGCGGCGATTTGTCCTTTCCCCACAGCACGCGCTCAACCCAGCCGGGTTCAAGGGCGCGGGTTGCGGTCGATCCGCGCTGCACCGCCACATAGGTATTGAGGCCCTCGGCGAGCACCTCGTCGCCGCGGAAGGCGGCGAAACCCATGACGCATGACTTTGTCCCGAACCGCACACAGCGCACGCCAATTGCAAGCTCATCGTCAAATTTCGCGGAACCGCGGAAATCGCATTCAAGGCGCGCCGTCACAAATTCCGGAGCGTCGTTTTTCGCAAACCCCAGCGCGCGGGTGTATTCCCAGATGCCAATATCGAAGTAGAGGGGATAGTTCGCGTTGAACACAATCCCCTGCATGTCGCATTCATTCCACCGCACACGGAGCGGATGGAAGAAAGTGAAGATCTCGCGACCCGTCACGTCCTTCCTTTTACCGCCGCAACAACTTTCTGCGCAGCGTCTTCGAGGTCGTCGGCAGGCGTAATGGCGAGGCCAGAATTGGCGAGGATTTCCTTGCCTTTTTCGACATTGGTGCCTTCAAGGCGCACGACCAGCGGGTCTTCGAGCTTCACTTCCTTCGCCGCGGCGACGACGCCTTCGGCGATGATGTCGCATTTCATGATGCCGCCAAAGATATTGACGAGAATGCCTTCGACCGCCGGGTCGGAAAGGATAATCTTGAAGGCTTCGGTGACTTTTTCTTTTGTCGCGCCGCCGCCGACATCGAGAAAGTTCGCCGGCTCGGCGCCGTAATGTTTGATGATGTCCATGGTCGACATGGCGAGCCCGGCGCCGTTGACCATGCAGCCGATATTGCCGTCGAGTTTCACGTAGGACAGGTCGTGCTTTGACGCTTCAAGCTCGGCCGGGTCTTCTTCCGTTTCATCGCGCAGTTTCAAAATGTCTTCGTGACGAAAGAGCGCATTCGGGTCGAACCCCATCTTGGCGTCAAGGACCAGAAGATCACCGCCCTTGGTGACGATGAGCGGATTGATCTCAAGAAGGCTCATATCCTTCTCGGTGAACGCCTTGTAGAGCGCCGGGATCAGTTTCCCGCATTGTTTCGCGCTCGCGCCTTTCAGGCCCAGCGCCTGCGCGATGCGCCGAGCGTGATGAGGCATGCAGCCCGTCGCCGGATCGATCCGTACCGTGATGATCTTTTCCGGCGTTTCCTCGGCGACTTCCTCAATATTCATGCCGCCTTCGGTCGACGCAATAAATGCGACCTGGCCCGTCCCGCGATCAACGAGCGCTGAAAGATAAAGCTCGGTCTCAATATCAGAGCCGTCTTCGATATAAATGCGATTTACTTGCTTGCCGGCGGCGCCGGTTTGCTTGGTGACGAGAGTCGCGCCGAGCATTTCTTCCGCAAACTGCGCCGCCTCTTCCGGGGATTTCGCTAGACGCACGCCGCCGCCGTCGCCTGCACTCGCCTCTTTGAACTTGCCCTTGCCGCGCCCGCCGGCGTGGATCTGCGCCTTCACCACATAGATAGGGCCGGGCAATTCCTTGGCTTTCGCCGCCGCTTCATCGGCTTTCAAGACGACACGGCCGTCGGATATCGGCGCGCCGAAACTTTTGAGGACCTGCTTGGCCTGATATTCATGGATGTTCATGGGGGCGCTCCAGCGTTATCTTAGGGCTCCCGCCTTATAGCGACGCGGGGCCTGTGATCAACCGAACGGAGACGCCCCATGATCATTGTATCCGGCAAAGCGAAAGTGAAACCCGGCGCCGTCGACGCCGTTCGCGAGGTCATGGAGAAAGCCATCCTTGCGACGCGCGAAGAGGCGGGTTGTATTGATTACTCCTACGGTCTGGACGTTCTCGATCCGGACACGATCATTGTGCTCGAATATTGGGAGAGCGCCGAAGCGCTCGAGGCCCATTTCAAACAGCCGCATATGGCCGAGTGGATGGGCGCGCTTGGGAAAGCCGGCGTCATCAGCCAGGACATCAAGGCGTTCGACGTCGCCGGCGAACGCCAATTGTTGGGCTGAAACGCGTCTAGTCCAGCGTCGCCAAGTAATCCTTCGCGCGTTCGCGATAGTCTTCGACAAGCACCTCATGCGTCGCCCAAAACGGCTTTGGCGTTTTGTCGGAAAGCTTGTCGACCATGATATCGAGATGCGCATGCCAGCCGCCAAGGGCGCCCAGGAAATGTTCGACGGACGCATCGCCGCGCTGGATCAATTCAAGGCGCGCTTCGCCGGCCTCATCGCTTAGTCGGATTTCGATCTCGGCGACGTTTCCATCCTCGCTCGGCCAGACCATCACCAGATGATGCGGCGCATCGCATTTTTTTATCTCAACGTTGTAGGCGACGCCGTTTTCCATCTCTTTGTATTTTTCGGGATAGGTCTCGTCATGGGGCGTCAGGTTTTGATGCTGAAACTCAAACCTTACCGTCTGGCCGGCATGGGTGATGTCGCCGCCCCCGCCGAGCCATTCTTTCCTTTTCTCTCCCTCGGTAAGCCACGCCCAGGCCCGCTCAACACTGCCGGGAAGCTGGCGCACGAATTTCATCGATCCGTCTTCAAGAATTTCGCCGTAATTATTCGTCATCGCCTTCCTCCTTCATCAACTGTTCCAGCCGATCGAGCCGCGCGTTCCAGAATTTGCGCTGGGTGTCGAACCATTGAGCCGTTTTTTCGATCGCAGCGGGGTTGGCGGCGATAAAATTTTCGCGTCCCTTCCGGCGCCGGCGCACAAGACCCGCCCGCTCTAGGGTCTTCACATGCTTTGAGACGGCGTTGAGCGACATGGAGAAGGGCGCGGCGATGTCGCTGACCCGCTGCTCGCCCCCGCCGAGCGCCGTCATGATCGCCCGTCGCGTCGGATCGCTGAGCGCGGCCAGCACGCCATCAAGCGCATTTTCGTCCGTAGCATGAAATTCAACCATATGGTTGAATATATAAAACCCCGGGAGATCGGTCAAGCCTATTTCGAACGCTGCGCAAGCGCCTTGTTTCGTGTCGTCAAATCGCGTTCGATGCCGCGCAAACAGGGACAAAAAAGAGATGCAACAGATTGAAACCGATTATCTCGTCATCGGATCGGGCGCCGTCGGCATGGCTTTTGTCGACGTTATGCTCGATGAAACCGACGCAGATTTTGTCATTGTTGACCGCCATCACATGCCGGGCGGGCACTGGAACGACGCCTATCCCTTCGTGCGGCTGCATCAACCGTCGGCGTTCTATGGCGTTTCCTCCATGCAACTCGGGTCAGGCCGGATCGATGAGGCTGGCTCGAACAAGGGTTATTTCGAACTTGCGTCTGGCGCGGAAGTTCTCGCCTATTACGAGCGCGTGATGCGCGAACGTTTCCTGGCGTCGGGACGCGTTCGATACTTCCCCTTATGCGATGTCATTGACGACGGGCGGTTCCGCTCGCTCCTGTCGGGCGAAGAAACCAACGTCACTGTCGCCAAACGAACGGTCGATGGCACATTTTTTAATACGAGCGTGCCTTCCACGCACCGGCGCAAATTCACTGCGGCAGAAGGCGTCGCCTGCATAACGCCTAATGATTTGCCACGCCGGGCGGCGGCGCATCGGCGCTTCACGATTGTCGGCGCCGGCAAGACCGCCATGGACGCCTGCGTCTGGCTTCTCGAAAATGGCGCCGACCCGCAAGCCATTTCATGGATTGTCCCGCGCGATTCCTGGTTGATGAACCGCGCCCAGACGCAGCCCAGCGTCGCATTTTTCGACGACGCCATTGGCGGTTTCGCAGCGCAGCTCGAAGCCTGCGCCGCCGCGTCATCGGTGGATGATTTATTTGACCGGCTGGAAAAGAGCGGCGCGATGTTGCGCATTGACCCGACCCGGCGCCCAACGATGTTCCACTATGCGACCATCTCCGAAGGGGAGATTGAGCAGTTGCGACGCATCGAAACTGTGCTCCGGCAGGGGCGCATCGAACACATCGAACCGGACGCCGTCTTGTTTGTGAGCGGCGAAACGGCGTCCGCAGATCCGTCGACGCTTTATGTTGACTGCACTGCGACCGCCGTCGAATTCGCCGCGGATAGTCAGCCGATATTCAATGGAAACCGAGTAACGTTGCAGTCGCTGCGCTCACCGCTTCTTCCGTTAAGCGCCGCGATCGCAGCCTATGTGGAAGCGCATTTTGAGAATGACGAAGAGAAAAACCGCCTTTGCAAGCCGGTCGTTCTCGCCGACACGCCGGCGCAATTCATGCAGTCATTCGTCGGCAACATGGCGAACCAGTATGGATGGCTGCAAGAACCGGCGCTCAACGCCTGGCTTGCTGAAAACCGGCTCGATCCCTTCGGGAAAGTTGTGCGCGCCGTAGATCTTTCGGAACCTGCAAAGGCCGAGATCATGAAGCGCATTCAGGACAACATGACGCCGGCGGTCGCCAATCTGCAAAAGCTCATTGCAGAACGATCCACGACCGCCGCACCGCCAAACTGAGAGCGTCCGTTTAGAACCTGAAGCCGACGCCAACGCCGGCCACGATCGGATCAAGATCGACGTCCACCGTATTGACCAGCATGCCGGATGTGAGCGTCGCCGTTGTGTTGATGTCGATGTATTTCACATCCACATTGAGGAAAAAGCGTTCATTCAAGTCGATATCCATGCCGGCCTGCACCGCCCAGCCGACACTGTCGTCAAGGCTGACGCTAGTCGGGCCGACGGCGTTCGTGAGCGCCGGCTTTGCGTCTTCGCTGTAAAAGATCGTCCAGTTCACGCCGGCGCCGATATAGGGACGCACTTTCGCCTCGGGCAGGAAATGATATTGCACCAAGAGAGTGGGCGGCAGCGCCATCGTATCGGCAATCTCACCGAGCGCCGACAGCGAACCTTCGCCAGAGATGTCGTGCGGGCTCGTCGCCAAAATCAATTCAGCGCCGATATTGTCGGTCAGGAAATAGGTAAAGTCGAGTTCCGGCACGATTGCATTGTCGACAGAAACTGTCGCGCCCGGGAACGCCGGCAGCACGGCCGTCGATTCTTCCGTTGGCGATACGATAATGCCTCGCAGGCGCACCAGCCAGTCGCCCTGCTCCGCAAACGCCGGTCCGCAAACCGAAGACAGCATCGCTGCGAGAATAAGAGTCGGTCTCATCTTCATCCCCTTTTCATAATACGGCGTGAACGGATTGTTCGGCCGATGAGATGACGGAGATGTACGCGGCCCGTTATGCGATACAATATCGAAGCGGGCGTTTCAGATCGAAACAAGAGCGCAAAAGAAAAGCATTCATACGCCGAGTGACAAAGGTCGCGATAACGCGTGATTTAAGTCAAGTCGGAGATAATTTTCGCGGCAAATGTCGAAAGCGTGTCGTCGCGGGCGCCCATGATGACGATCCGGTCGCCGGGTTTTGCAAGATCGAGGAGCCTGGCGCCGCTCGCTTCGCGCGTTTCTGGCGCTTCAGCTAGCCGTCCCGCCGCGATTATCCCGGCGACAATGTCTTCATTCGTCACGGACCGATCGACAGTACCGCCGAAATACGCCGGCGGCGGCATGATCAGAATGTCGTCCGGTTTCAAATGACTGGCGAAGACGGAAACGAACTCCTCTTTCATTTTGTTCAGCGGGCCGAAGCCATGGGGCTGAAACATGATCAGGAGCCGGCCGGGGAATTCATGCAGGGTTTCGAGGCTTGCCGAGATCTTGTCGGGGTTATGGGCGAAATCGTCAATCACGGTGACGCCTTTCGCTTCGCCCACATATTCAAGCCGTCGTTTCACGCCCTCAAAGGCGCTCAGCGCTTCAGTCGCCGCGCCAAGCTCGACGCCGCAGGCGCTCGCCGCGGCGATCGCCGCCAGCGCATTCGAAACATTGTGCCTGCCTGGCATTCTAAGCCGTACACTGGCGCGCTCGCCGTCGCGGCCAGCGACCGCGAATGAAACGCCAAAGGGTTGCGGCGAAATATGTTCTGCAATCAGGTCGCCATCATGATCGCCCATCGAATAGGTGATCTTCGGCGCGGTCCGCATCGACGCAAGCGCCCGCGTTTCTTCGTTGTCGAGATTGAGGACCGCCACATCCGCCCGGTCAACGAAACCACCGAAAAGCGCGCGCAGTTCGTCCATGGACTTATGATCGAGCGCGATATTGTTCAGCACCGCGATCTTCGGATTGAACATCGCTATTGAGCCGTCGCTTTCATCGACTTCCGAAACAAAAGCCGCGCCCTTGCCTACAAGCGCGCTGGCGAACAACGCGTCGTCACGAGTGAAATTTTTCATGACGGCGCCGTTCATCACGGTCGGATCGAGCCCCGCGCAATGAAGGATCCAACCAATCATACCCGTCGTTGTGGATTTGCCGCTGGTGCCGGCGACGCCGACGGGCATGTCGGCGGCGTTAAACAACTCAGAAAGCAGTTCCGCCCGGGAAAGGCGGCTTGCGCCAACCGCGTTCGCCGCAGCAACGTCCGGCACCGTGTCTTCCACCGCCGCGGATGCAACGAGAATTTGCCTGGCCCGTTTCACGCCCGACCCGTCCTGTGGAAACAGGCGAATCCCAAGCATTTTGAGATAATCGAATTTCGCGCCCGTCCGCCCCTGATCAAGCGCCCGGTCGGAACCCGCCACAATATGGCCGCGGGTTTTCAGGATCATCGCCAGCGGCAGCATGCCTGACCCGCCGACGCCGCAGAAAAAATAGTCTTTTGTTTCGGTCATCGCCGGATCGCTGTAACGGAAATTAACCAACAAGTGGTAAGCATTTTTCGACAATGGCCTCGAAGAGAAACATAGCGCTGGTCTGCCCCGGCGGGCCGATCGCCCACGATCTCGCCAAAGAACTCGGCGAGATTGCGGCCGATCATTGCGGAAACGCCGTCGCACTGCACTTTCATCCCCAGTGTTTTCGTGAAGCGGGCCATTTTGCCGGCGCAGACGACGAACGCACCGCCGCTTTTCTAGAGGTGGCTAACGATCCGCAATATGACGCCGTCTGGTTTGCCCGCGGCGGATATGGCGCAGGCCGCCTTGATGACAAACTCTATGGAAAACTTAACGACGCGGCGCGCGCGAAAACATATTTCGGCTATTCCGACGCCGGCGTCATTCTCGCCCGCCTGAACGCCCTCGGCATCGGAAAACCCGTACACGGACCGATGCCCACCGACCTCGTGCGCGTCGACGGTCATGCCGCAATGCGGCGCGCGCTTGACTTTCTTGTCTCAGACCGGACCGACGGGCTCGAACAGGCCGCCATGAAACGGCGTTGCGTCGCCTTCAACATAACGGTGCTCGCACATTTCATTGGCCTTGACTGGGCGCCGGACTTTTCCGGCCGCGTCGTTATGCTCGAGGACGTTGGGGAGTATCTCTATCGCATTGATCGCGCGATGCAGGCGATTGTGATGAGCCCAAAAACGAAGGGCGCCGCCGGCGTGATGCTCGGCCGTGTCAGCGACGCGCCAGAAAACGACCGGCCCTTCGGCGCCGATGCCGTTGAGATTACGCGCTATTGGTGCGAGCGCGCTAGCGTTCCCTATCTTGGCCGCGCCGATATCGGACACGATTCTGAAAACAAGATCGTTCCGTTTCTTGGTGAGAATGATATCGATCCTGCGGCGACGAATAACATCGTTCAGTTTTCACGCCGGCCGCAGTCTTAACCCGCATTTAAGTGAACGCCGCGAAACTTCGCGATCATGATCCGACGGCCAAAAGTCTTTTGTATCGGCTTTCAAAAAACCGGTACGACATCGCTGCATGCGGCGTTGACGATGCTTGGCTACAACACAGCCTCTGTTGTCGGTCGCGGTCTATCCGCAGATCAACTGCGCGCGCAGGCGTTGTCGCTTTGCATAGCGACGGCCGAGAAAGTCGACGCGGCGCAAGATATGCCGTGGCCGCTTTTCTTTCGCGAACTTGACCGTGCTCTCCCAGGATCGAAGTTCGTCCTTACCGTGCGCGACCCCGACGCGTGGTTTGCATCGGTCGAACGCCATTTTGGCGACCGACCCGATGCGATGCAGGAGTTTGTCTACGGTGCGGCGGCGCCCGCGGGCCAGCGCGATCGCTATCTATCAGTCTACAAAGATCATGAAGCCGCTGTCCGCCGATATTTCGATGGCCGACCCGCCGACCTGCTGGTTATGGATCTCGAAGCGGGCGACGGCTGGGACACGCTCTGCGCCTTTCTTGGCGCGCCCACGCCCCGCCATCCATTCCCTGAAAAAAATCGCACGCGCGATCGTACATCCCTTCTGTTTCGCGCACGCCGGCGCATCGCTATCGCTTTTGGCCGGTACATCGCGCCTGAACAGATTTAGCGCCTCATAGAAGCCCATCCCCTGATTTCAAGGACTTGGCGCCCGCGAGCGCTTTACCTAAATACAAGAGCGGGACGGCTGTGGGAGATCCATCATATGGCGGACGAACAACGCAAGACGGCGCTTCAATATCTTGATCGCGCGATGGGCGAATTGCGCGCGCTGGGCTTTGCCCCGGAGGACGGCGAGCCGGCGCCCATCATCGCACTTTTGAACCAGATTTCCGACCTTGACGAGACGCGGGTGTCGGCTATCGCCCGCACGCTCGATCAGGCCTCGCATTTCAACGACGTGGTGCGCGAGCAGGTCTCGGGCATGACGGTCGGCGAGCGCTATGAAGGCGTCACGGCGGCGTTCGATTCCATTCGCGACGATGCAAAATCCCTCGTCGATCAGTATGCCGACGGCAAGATTTCCACATTCGAGCGCGTGCAGAATGTCTGGATGAAAATGACCCGCGGCGATATCGCGGCGCGCTTCGGCAAGATCAAGGATCTTTATCTTGAAGTCGCGAACGATACGCGCGACCAGGTCGAGCGCGAATTGCGCATTCTTGAAGCCTACCGCGATTTCCGCGGCGCCTTGAAGCAATCCGAAGTGTTGGCGTTTGAAGTGCTGAAAACGGCCGAAGAAAAGCTCGAAGCGTCGAAAGCCGTTCTTCGCGACAAGGTTGCGGCGGTCGAAAACTTTGCCAGCGACGACGCAGCTCAACGCGCGACGCTGGAGCTTGACCGCGACGAAGCGCTGCGCGCGCTGCAAAAGGAAGAAAAACGCTATCAGGTCTCAAAAGACCTCTCTGACAATATTACCGTCGGATACAACACGTCCGACGTGATCATGACGCGCCTCGTCCAGACGACGAATGCGAAAGAACGCATCTATGCGCAATCTGTCTCCTTCTTCGGCACCAATGAGACGGTATTGACGGCGCTTACCGCCACTTTCACCGGCATGCACGGATTGCATGAGTCAACGGAAACGCTGAACGCCATGAAGAAGGGCATAGAGCAATCCCTCGAAACCCTCTCGGAGATCGGCGGCAAGGTGCAGGAAGAAGCGGTGAAAGCCGGTTATGGCCCGACGGTTTCCGCCGCCGCCGTCAAACGGCTGGTTGATTCCGTGGTCTCCTATCAGGAGCGTTCGCAACAGATCATCAAGGAGATGCGGGTGCTTTCGACGGAGAATTCGAAGGAAATCCGCGAAGCGGTGGAAGACGGCAAAAAACGGTTGGCGAAGCTCGTTGAGGAAGGCGCCAGCGCGGCCCTCAGCGCGTGAGCGAGACCGACGTCAACAGGACCGGCGCGTTACCTGAATCAGCGCCGAAAAAGCTCGATGATGTCATGCTCGCCATGGATATCGTCGATACGCTGCGCCATCGTGAAAAACTGATCGACCGGGAACTGTCCGTCGAAGCGCGCGAGGAAAAACTCGTTGGGCGCCTGAAAGAAATCTATTCAGCGCAAGGCATAGATGTCCCGGAGCGCATTCTCGCGGACGGCGTCAAGGCGCTCGAAGAAAAACGGTTCTCTTATGAACCGCCAAAAAACTCATTCGCCGTCGGTCTTGCGAAGTTCTATATCGCCCGCGATCGCTGGCTTAAGCCAGTCGTTATCATTGTCGGCCTCGCCGCCTTCATCACAGCGATCTGGGAGTTGGGCTTTGAGGCGCCGCGCGAAGCAAAGGCGCGCGAGACGCAAATAGAGCTAACGCAGACGCTGCCGCGCGAGTTAACGTCGGCGCGCAATGCAGCCATAGAAGAAGCGAACACCGATACAGCGCGGGCGCGGATTGAAACAGCATATCAGGACGGCGTCGCTTCGGCGGCTGACGGTGACGCCGGCGCGGCGCGGCAGGCGGTCAGCGAGCTTGGTAAGATCGAACGGCTGCTTACGCAGGATCTCGACATCCGCATAATTTCGCGACCCGGGGAGTTTTCCGGCGTCTTTCGAACCCATGACGACGACACGACACTGCGCAATTATTATGTGATCGTCGAGGCGGTCGATGCGCGAGGCGCAGCGCAAATGATCGAGATCGCCAGCGAGGAAGACCAGCGTCGAGACTGGGTGACAAGCTGGGGCGTGCGCGTGCCGGAAGCCGAATTCAACCGCGTCGCCGCCGACAAAGAGGACGATCAGATTATCCAGAACGCCGTCATCGGCGAGAAACCGGAGGGAGCGCTGACGCCCGACTATACGATCGAAACATCCGGTGGAGCGATTCTCGAATGGTAGGCGGCGTATGACCTCCGGACGCGACGTTCTCCATCGCATTGACGCTTCGATCGCGCAGGCGCGCGCTGGTCTTGGCGACACCAATCGCGCCGCGGCGGAAAGATCCGCACGCCTCGCTGTGATTGAGCGCGCGGAGAGCGACGCCTACCGCGCTATCGCCGGCATTCGCCTTGAACATCTGCAATCAGATGAACTGACGCGATCTCTCGGGGAAACGGACGAGGAAGCGGAACGTCTCATCGACGCCCATGAAGACGGGCTTGAAAACCTCGCACGCGAACTGGCAAGCGCCCGTGAGAAAATTGAACGCCTCGAACAGGACCGCCGCAAGCACGAGGAAACTCTGGACAAGGCCGTCGCGGCCCATGACCGCGCCGTTGAAAAGACCAATGAACGGCTGGAAACCGACGAAGAATACCTCCGCCGCGCCGCAGCGCTCGAAGAAGCAAACGCTATTGTCGAGCGGGCCGAAGCCAAACTGGATCTCGCGCGGGCAGACCGGGCGGCCAAGGGCGCCCCTTATGAAGAAGACCCTTTGTTTTCCTATCTTTGGGAAAGAAAGTTCGCGACGAAGGATTATCGCACGTTTTTCCTGTTCGCAGCGCTCGACCGTTGGGTGGCAAACCTCATCCGCTATCGCGACGCTAAGCTGAACTATGCACGCCTCCTTGAACTGCCTGAACGGCTTGCGGAGCATGTTCAGCGCGTCGAAGTCGCGGCTGAGGACATAGAGGAGAGCATCGCCGCTTACGAACGCGACGCGCTGGAGCGTGACGGCGTCGGCAAACTGCGTGACAAGGCGAAGGCCGCCCGCACGGCGCTTGAAGGGATCGACGCCGCAATCGCCAAGGCGGAAGCCGACCACCAAACAATCGCGAAGAAGCACGCGGACGCCGCCGCCGGTCGCGGCGGGCCCATGGGCGATGCGCGTAAACTGATCGCAAATGCGTTAGCGGACCGTTCTATCCCGGACCTCAAAGTGCTGGCGGCGGAAACATTGACGCTTGAAGACGACCACCTCGTCGATGAACTCATTCGCCTGCGCCGGGAACGGATGGAAATCGAGGAACACGGACGATCCCTTGCTCGCACGGTCAATCAGCATGCAGATATTCTCAGCGATCTGGAAGGCGTGCGGCGCCGTTTCAAGTCCGCGCGCTTCGACAGCCCCTATTCGGACTTTCCCGATCGCGGCGTTATCAGCGTCATTCTTGCTGAACTCTTGCGTGGTGCGATCAACGAGCGCAACGCCTGGCGGCGTCTGCAAAAAGCACAGCGCCGGCGCAAACGAGACTGGTCCGACGATTTCGGCGGCGCGGAATGGCGCGAGGGCTTCGGCCTGCCGCGGCAGGATCGCGCGCCATGGGGCGGACGGCCCTTCCCAAAGCCGCCACGGGCGCCGCGTCTGCCCCGTGCGCCAAGGGCGCCCCGCGCGCCGCGCGTTCGTTTCCCACGAAAAGGCCGCGGCGGCTTCAAAACCGGCGGCGGATTTTAGTCGGCCCCGCGCAACATTTTCGTAGAGAATGCGCCTTACCGTCGCCAAACAGAGCCGCCTGAAACCTCTTCAATTCGTCGACGGAAAAAGGGGCCGCCGCCGAGGCGGCCGTTTTTGTTTCTGCGCAGCCGACTTCAATTGATGATCAGAAATCCTGCCCTCGTCATATCTTGACTTCCACAGGATTTGCGCGTTTTTCGCAGGCGCATAATGGAGCGTCGTCATGGAAGTCAATGTCGCTATCGTCGGGGCCACCGGCAACGTCGGACAGGAAATGCTCGCCATTCTCGCCGAGCGCCTGTTTCCAGTAAAGGAAGTCTCCGCTCTGGCCTCGCGCCAGTCGATCGGTCGCGAGATCTCGTTCGGCGACAAAACGCTGAAATGTCGCGACCTTGAAACGTTCGATTTCTCGCAGACCGACATCGCACTCTTTGCGGCCGGCGGCGGCGTCGCAAAGGAGTGGGCGCCAAAGGCTGCGAAAGCCGGCGCCATCGTCATCGACAACTCGTCTCACTTCCGCATGGACCCGGACGTTCCACTGATCGTGCCGGAAGTGAACGCCGACACGGTTGCAGGCTTTGCCAAAAAGAACATCATCGCCAACCCCAACTGCTCAACCGCGCAGCTTGTGGTGGCGCTAAAACCGCTTCACGACGCCGCAAGGATAAAGCGCGTTGTCGTTTCGACCTATCAGTCGACCTCGGGCGCCGGCAAAGACGCCATGGACGAGCTGTTCAATCAGACCAAAGGCATTTTCGTCAACGATGCGCCGGACCCGTCGAAATTTACAAAACAGATCGCTTTTAACGTCATTCCTCATATCGACGTCTTCATGGAAGACGGCTTTACCAAAGAAGAGTGGAAAATGACGGCGGAGATGAAGAAGATCCTCGATCCGGCAATCAAGCTGACGGCGAATTGTGTGCGCGTGCCGACATTCGTTGGCCATGCGGAAGCGGTGAATATCGAATTTGAAAATCCGTTGTCGGATGATGAAGCGCGGGAGATCCTGCGCGAAGCGCCAGGCCTTCTCGTCATCGACAAGCGCGAGGATGGCGGCTACGTGACGCCCGTCGAGTGCGTCGGCGAATTCGCAACCTTTGTCAGCCGTATTCGCGTCGATCCGACCGTCGAGAACGGCCTCGCGCTGTGGTGCGTCTCCGACAATCTGCGCAAGGGCGCGGCCCTCAATGCGGTGCAGATCGCGGAAACACTGATCAATCGCGGCCATCTTGAAAAAGCGGCGTGACGGGGGTCTTGCTAGATGGTTGCGCTCAGCGCGCCCGCGCCTAAAGTGCCAACGTCGGGAAGCGGGTTTGGGGTCGTCCATGCGGCTGTTCAGCATTGCCTTCATGGCGTTTATTGCTCTTTCCTTCGTTCAATCGAAGGCTGGCGCTCCTGACGGATATGAGAAATTCTACGACGCGCCGACGCGGGTGAATATGGGCGGGCGCCCCGTCACCGCCGAGATTGCGCTCTTTGCCGATATGGACGCTGCAGCGCAGGGCCGGCTCGACATTGCGCTTGTTACGGACGTCACAAAGTTCATCGAAGAAACGGAACGCGACCTTGAAAACTGGATCGCGACCCATCGGCGGGAATGCGGCGAGCGATGGGCCGCAGGCGAGCCGCTTATCGGATTTCCAAGGAGCGCCATCCGGTTCGCCCTTGATCTCGAATATGAATATTGGAACTGCGGCTGGAACGGCAATGGCCGTCCCTGGCGCGCGGTGCGCGAAGCTGGCAGCATTGATGTGACGATTTTTCCGGACGTGATTGATGGCAAATTGCAGGCGCGCCTCGGCGACTTCGCCATCGACCAGCGCACCGGCGTCAACAAATATCTTCCCCTGGAATTCGTAACGCGCCGAATCCTCGAAAACGAACTGGCCGAACTCAATGACAACCCGAAGTTCTATCGTGCGCCGCAGCCGTTTCATAATGAAGGATTTAAATATCAGTCAATCGACGCCGACCGTGTAAATGGGCGTGTCGTCATCACCGCGCGATACGAAGCGGCGGGCGACCGTGGCGCCCTCGACCGCGTCGTCGCCGCGTTACGGGAAGACGGTATTGTCAGCGAACGATAGCTCCGCCGCCCAAAAGGCTGCTGATGAGATCAGGCTCGGCCTCTTAACCGGGATCGCCGCCTACACGCTGTGGGGCCTGTTCCCTATCTACCTCAAATTGCTATCGGAAGTCGCAGCGCTTGAGATACTCGCTCATCGCGTTTTCTGGTCTGTGCCTTTCGGCGCCGTTCTTATCCTGATGCGCAAGCAGTGGGGCGAAGTGCTGACCGCGATCCGGTCTCCGCGCGTCGTATTCTTTCTTGCGCTCGCGGCGATCGCAATCTCATTGAACTGGCTGACCTATGTGTGGGCCGTTATCAACGACCGTATTCTTGAGGCGAGCCTTGGCTATTACATCAATCCGCTCATGTATGTGGCGGCCGGCGTTTTTATACTTGGCGAGAGGCTGCGTCCGCCCCAGATGATCGCCGTCGCGCTTGCGGGCGCCGGCGTTCTCATTATGACGTTTGGCGCGGGCGTTTTTCCCTGGGTGTCGCTGCTTCTCGCATTCCTCTTCACTGCCTACGGGTACATTCGAAAGACGACGCCGGTCGGCGCCATGCCTGGGCTTTTTATTGAGACATCGTTGCTGGCGCCGTTCGCCGCTATTTATGTCCTGATGCTGATGACGGCGGGCGAAGCCGTCTTTCAGGCAGGGTCTTTGGGCATGGATATCATTTTGATGCTCGCGGGCCCCGTGACGGTCATTCCGCTGGTGCTGTTTGCGCTCTCGGCGCGGCGCCTCACGCTGACGACGGTGGGGCTCCTGCAATATATCGGGCCGACCCTTCAGTTCATGCTTGGGCTTTACTATGGGGAAGCCTTTACGGTGTTTCACGCCATCAGCTTTGGCCTGATCTGGATTGGTCTTGCAATCTTTAGTTTCGACGCCGTGCGCGCTAATCGCGCGGCCGCCGCGCAAGCCGCTTGAGCGTTCCGGAAAAGGCGAGAAGGTTTTGATCGCCGGCGCGGATCATGCCGCGTGCGAAAAAGAGGCTGCCCCCGCCGCCAGTCATTTCGCCTGACGCCTCGATAAGAGCGCCGATGGGCGCGGGGGCCAGGAATTCCGAGTTGAGGCTGACGGTGACGGCCATGGACCCCTCAAGCGCCTTCCAGCAAATGTTAAAGAGCGCCATATCCGCAAGCGTCATTAACATGCCGCCATGGACGACGCCGCCGAGATTGCCGTGGTGAGGCTTTGAATAAAAACCGACACCGGGGACGCCATCCTCCCGCCAGTAAAAGGGTCCGGCCCGTCCCGCGAAGGTCTCGGGAAAAGACCGCATTGTCCACCCGGCCGGTGCGGGATCAAACTGCGCATCACTATTCATGGGCGTCCGCATAGCGCGACGGCGGCATTCGGCAAAGAGTGTCGCGCAGCGATCTGCTCATGGCGATTGCCGGCGGCGTTATCGCGTCGTTATATCGGCCAATGAACCAGAATTTTCCGCAACCTCAATTCATTGCCGCCGGCGACATTAATCTTGCGATTTATGAAATAGACGGCGATCCGGCCGGCCGGGGCCCGCCAGTCGTTCTCGTTCACGGCTGGCCCGAAATTGCCTATTCTTGGAAGCATATTCTCCCCGCCCTCGCTGGCGCCGGCTTTCGCACCATCGCGCTCGACCTCAAAGGCTTCGGCCGGTCAGATGCGCCGAAAGACAGAGCGCTTTACGATATCGAGCACATGACCGCCGATCTCGCCGCACTGCTCGACGCGCTTGAAATCGAAAAGGCGGTTTTCTGCGGCCATGACTGGGGCGGCGCCATCGTCTGGCCGATGGCGCAGCTTCATGGCCGCCGCGTCGCCGGCGTCATTGGCGTTTCGACGCCGCATCGGCCGCCCCCGCCCGTTTCGCCCATATCGATCATGAAAAGGCGGCATACGGATCGTCACTATATCGTGCGGTTTCAGGAAGAAGACGTCCCCGAAAAAATCCTCGCACAAGACCCGACGCGCTTTTTCCGGCTGATGTTTCGCCGTCCGAAATTTCGCGGCATTCCGGAAACGCTCGACAATCGCGTCTTTGACCTGCTCGGCAGGTTACAAGACGGCCCGCCGCCGTCCGATGAAGACGTCATTTTAAGCGACGCCGATATCGGCGTTTTTGTCGACGCCTATGAGCGAAGCGGATTTACCGGCGGGGTCAATCTCTATCGCAACATCGACCGCAACTGGGAGATCATGAAGGAGCGCGACCCGATTGTTCGCCATCCGGCCTTGTGGGTCGGCGCGGCGAGCGACATTTATCTGCCGCCAAGCGGCGCCGACGGCATTGAAAAAATCGTTCCTAATGTCGAAAAACACGTCATTCCTGATTGCGGTCATTGGGTGATGTGGGAGAAGCCAAAGGAACTGAACGCAATCCTCATTGATTGGCTTTTGCGAAAAATGTCTGGCTAATTTGTACGAATTTTACCAGAAGATTGGCAAAAATCCCGGCATTCTACCTAAACCTTTGGTCACTCGCCGCCGTCACGCTCGTCATGCAGGGAAGACGGGCGAGAAAAACTCATGTTTATCAGAAAAGCGGCGCTTTTCGGCGTCCTCGTATCTTATGCGGCGCCGGCGCTGGCCGATCCGCAGCTTATAGAACCGCGGCGAACGCCGAAAACGCTCACCTCGATTGAAGTGCGCAATACGCAGGTCGACATAATGGCGGTAACGCGCAGGGCGCGCGCCGATACGGAATTTCACCGCCGCTACGTCGACGAAAGTCTGGCGCTGAACAAGGTCTATCCGGGCTATCCGAAGCCGGCCTATGTCTCATTCGATCTGCGGGTTCAGTTTTAGAGCGCAGCGTAAAGCGCATCGATGAGACGCACGGCGCGCGGATCGCCGACAAGATGCGGCGACATTTTATTCGTCACATAGGCCGCCGTCAGCCGGTTTTGCGGATCAACAAGAACGCAAGAGCCGCCGAACCCGGCGTGGCCGAAGGCGTTTTCGTTCGGACCAAAATGACGGTTGATATTACGCATTAGCCCGGCCGACCATGAAAGATGAAACGGCAAGACGAGATCGTCGCCGCGAATGCGTTCGCGCATGGCTTCGTCGATAACTTCAGGCGCGATGACGGGGTCGCCATCCGGCCAGCTCCCGCCATTGGCGAAGGGCGACATAAACCGCGCCAGCGACCGCGCATCGGCATGCATGTTCGATGCGGGGATTTCAGCGCGCATCCATTCCTCGCGGCCCGCGCGCGCCGGCGTCGATGACCGCGTCAGGAACGCCAGTTTTTTGAACGCGTTGATCTCGCCGAGATCAGGCGGGCGCGGCGGCTTCTGCATGGATGCGGTCCGCAACATCTGCTCGGGCGTCAGCCCGCACAAGACATGTAAATCCTGCTCGGCGCAAAGGCCGGCGAGAAGTTCACCGACAGTTTCGCCGGTAACACGGCGCAAGATTTCTCCCGCAACAAAGCCGAAGGTCTGAGGGTGATAGCCGTTCGCCGTTCCCGCCGCCCAGAGCGGCGTCATGCCGGCGATTACGGCGCAGGCGCCGTCCCAGTCCAGATAAGCCTCCGGCGGCGTTCCCTCTGGAAATGCGACAAGACCGTCCTGATGCGACATGGCCTGCGCCACGGTGATGTCTTCTTTTCCGTTCGCCGCAAACGCCGGCCAGTATTGCGCCACGGGCGCGTCGTAATTGAGGCGTCCGCGCGAGACTTCGCGCGCGATCAGCAGCGCCAGTACAGCCTTGCCGGTGGAGTAGACGCACGCGATCGTGTCTTCCGCCCACGGCGTTTCCTGCTGGCGCTCACGCCAGCCGCCGCGAAGATCAGCGACCGGCTCGCCCTCAATCGTCGCCGCGAAGCAGGCGCCGATCTCACCGCCATTGGCGAAGTTCTCGACGAAGGCGTCGCCTATCTCAGGGAACGCGTCGCCGACCTCGCCCGCGGCGTTCGGGACATGTGAATCAGACCACGCGGATAAGGCCATTCAGCGTCAGTTGAACGCGCAGGCGACGCTCGCGCGTGCGATGCTCGCCGCAATGCGCGGGTTATCGATCGAAAGCAGTGCATCGAGGGCGCCGCCAGCGCTGCCTGCATCATTGAGGTTGGTCAGGAAATCAGCGACATCATTAAGTTCACCGCGGTCGAGGCGTTCATCGAGTTCGCTCGCAAGACACTCGGCGCGCTCGCGCGACAGACCGAGCTCAAAGAAACGATCTTCAATCCGGTTGCGCGGCGATAGCGTTGCACAGGACGCCAGCAATATCGATACGCCCGCAAGCGCTGCAAATTTCCTCATGATGCACTCCATGGTGATTTGCGCTGGATAATAGGCGCCGAGGGTTTCGCCGTCTACGTTAGCGACGGGCGCTAGTCACAGCGGAGGCCGCGCTGATTAAGACGCCACACGAGCGTGTCGATCCGATCCTGCCCGAAAAAGGGCTCATCATCGAGAACCATTAACGGCACGCCCCAATGATGTTCGAGCTGGGCGGCCTCGTTTCGGAAGATGACATCGGCGATTTTGTCCGCATTGTCCGCCGCCCATCGATCGAGGGCCGCGAGATCAAGACCGGCGTCGACGGCGGCGGCGGCAAGGTTTTCGTCTACGCACCAGTTCTCCGCACCCGACCAGATCCGTCGTGCGACGGCCGCGGCAAACTCAAGGCCGCCGCCCGCCTCACAGGCGGCGATCCCCAACGGCATAATTCGATCCATGTAAGGTTGATGGGTATCGACCACGCCTGATGCGAGATCCATCCGGATTGGATCAGGGTTCGGCAAGGCCACTGGAAGACCAAGACGTTCTGCCTCGCGAAAAACGTCCTTCAGCAGATAGGGAACGAACTGCTTACGCCCCTTTGAAAAGAAGTCCGGCTCACGCAGAGCGAGCGGGCGCACGGGGCGAAAATCCGTATCGAGATCGTAATCTCGTTTTATGGCGATCAAACGGTCGCAAGCGAGATAGGAATAGGGGCTGCGGAACGACCAGTATATTTCAAGACGCGGCATCTATGGTTTTTTCGCCTGTCGCGCCCTTTTCTCTGCGAGCAGCGGCGCGTGCTCGGGCTCAAGCGCCCAAGCGTCAATGTCAATATCGAGATCGGCGTAGTCATCGGGATCCAGAACCGGCTTCGCGCCAGCGGCGCGCTGTTTCTCATAATCATGCATGACGCGCAGGCCGATCGGGAAAAGAAGCGTCAGCGCAAACAGATTGACGAGCGCGAGCGAGCCCATCGTCACATCCGCGAATGAAAACGCCGCGCCAAGGTCAAGATTGGCGCCCAGAATGATAAATCCCAGAGTCATTATGCGGAAACCCGTGAAAACGACGCTACTTTCGTGGACAAAGAAATCAAGCGCGTTCTCGCCAAGAAAATAATTGTACATGATCGATGAAAATACAAAGAGCAACAACGCGGTTGCTATGAATTCATCAGCCCACCCGCCGACATGGGCGGCAAGGGCCGTTTGCGTGAGGATGACGCCATCCACATTAGCGTCTGCATAATCGACGCCGGAAAGAAGGATAATTGACGCTGTGCAGGTGCAGATAATCAGCGTGTCAATGAAAACAGACAACGCCTGAACCGAACCTTGCTGCGCCGGATGCGGTACATAGGCGACCGCGGCGACATTTGGCGCAGACCCAAGTCCGGCTTCGTTGGAAAAAAGACCCCGACGCACGCCGTTGACAACCGCCGCGCCAATGCCCCCGGCGACCGCTTCATTCAGCCCGAAGGCGCTTTCAACGATCAGCAACAACGCTTCCGGGACGTCGCCGATACGCGACCCAAGAACGAAGAGAACGAGACCGATATAGCTGAGCGCCATGATCGGCACGACAAACTCAACGACCTTCGTGATGCGGCTGACGCCGCCGAAAATGACAATGCCGACAAGCGCCGCGAGGACGACGCCAACGACAGGCGCTGGCGCGCCGAACGCGCTATCGACGGATGTCGAAACGGCATAGCTCTGCAGGATATTGAAGGCGAAACCGAAAGTGACGAGCAACAGGATTGAATAAAGCCCGGCAAGGAGCGGCGCGACCGGACCGAGTTTCCTGCGCAGCCCATGCTGAATATAGAACGCTGGGCCGCCGCGAAAATTGCCGGACGGCTCTAGCCGCTTATAGAGCTGCGCAATTGAACACTCGAAATAACTTGTCGCCATACCGACAAGCCCGACGAGCCACATCCAGAATATCGCGCCGGGCCCGCCGAGGGTGATGGCGACGGCGACGCCGGCGATATTGCCCGCACCGACACGGCCTGCAACCGAAAGCGCCAGCGCCTGAAACGACGTCGGCTTGCCGCCGCGATGACGAAACCCTTCTCCGAGAATGGCAAACATCGATGCGAAATTTCGGAACTGGATAAAACGGGAGCGAACCGTGAACCACAACCCCAACGGGATCAGGACAAAGATCAACACCTTGCCCCATAAGAGGTCGTTCAGGGCCGGGATGATTTCCGTCATACTTCAGCCCCTGTTTGTCGCCGCAGCGGCGTAAAATGAAAGTCGAGGCCGGGGAAAGCGCCGTTAGCCGTCCTTTTTTACGAACGTCACCGCGAATAACGGTTCGCCCTCAAACAAATCTTTTGGCGCATCCATGCCTTCGATCATCTTGAAGTTACGCGGCGTGATCGATCCTTCCATGCGATACCCTTTCTCCGCCATGCGGCCACGGTGAAACTCGAGCGCCGCCGCCGTGAATTCGCGGGCGAGGATGGTGATACGTTCCGGGTCGTTCGACATGAGGGTCCGCCTGTTGTTCTCGTGAATTGCGTTGCCGATGGATTGACGCGAATATGGCGGCGCACGTCCGGCTTGTCTAGCTCGGCTTCGCCGGTCGGCGCGCGCGAAGTCGTTGGGGATAAAGGGAGTTTTTCGATGGCGCTGCGGCATGTACTTTCCATCGATGGCGGCGGCGTGAGGGGCATCGTCGCGGCCATCGTGCTTGAGGCCCTCCAAGCAGAGCTAAAGGCGCTCGGCAAATCCTGCCGCGTCGCCGACTGTTTCGACCTCATTGCCGGCACATCTTCAGGCGCGATTGTCGCCGCCGGTCTCGTTATGCCGCGACCGAACGAAGACGACGGCGCAAGCCCATCTGAAATCCGGCGCGTTTTCGAAACGAATGCGCGACGCATTTTCCCGCGGCGATGGTTCTGCGAAATCCCGATCCTCGGCCGCCTGCCGCAATTGTTTGGTCCATTTTATAGCCCCCGAGGCCTGAGCGACGTTCTCTATGAAAATTTCGGCGACATGGTGATGGCGGATGCGCAACGGAATCTGATGATTTCCGCCTACTCCATTGATCCGCGCGACATCGTCCTCTTCCGCGGCGGGCCGTCTTACGAAGAGCGCGACGAAGCGAACCGTTTTGGCATGCTGAAGGCGCGGGACGTTATTCTTGGCGCGACAGCCGCGCCCACCTTTTTCCCGCCCCACAAAATCGAACGCGTCGACGGCGGCGGTTGCTGGACCGCCATTGACGGCGCCGTTTACATCAATGATCCGGCTATGGCGGCGCTGACCGAAGCGATCCGTATGTTTCCGGGCGATGATTTCCGCGTTGTTTCGTTGGGCGCCGGACGGGAAACGCGAAACTACCCGTTTCGGGAGTCGCGAAACTGGGGCTTTTCGCAATGGGTTTCGCCGATCAGCCGTTTCCGCACGCCGCTTTTGTCAGCAATTTCCGATGGCCAGGCGCGCGCCGTAAACCGGCAGCTTCATTATCTACTTGGGGATGACTATTTCCGCTTCGACTATATGCTGACGCGCGGGCGCGGCTCGGACCGGATCGATGACTCAACGAAAGGCAACATCATCCGTCTCACCCGCGGCGCCCTGGAAATGGTTGAGGAGAATCGAGCGCAGCTTCGTCAGCTCGCGGAGGAGTTGGACGCAGTTTACTGAGCTCCCAAGAATACGCTTGTCACATCGCCGACAATGTCGTTATCTGCCAGTGTCATGATCCAATAATTGCAAAAAGCAAACGACGAGCCCGCCCTGTTGCGGCGGTTCCTGACAGCACGCTCGGCGGCGTATGGTCGCAGCCGCAATATTGGATCATGAAAGATGAGCACACAAAATCAATCATATCATCTCACTCATATCGGCCTTTTCAGACGTTACCGTTGGGTCATCGCCGGCACGCTGACGCTCTTGGCGCTTGAGAATGTAATCGCCGTGCTTGAGCCATGGCTGCTCGGCCGCGCCATCGACGGGTTGATCGCCCGCGACTATACGAATCTCCTGATTTTTTTCAGCGCCTCAATGACAGCATTGGGAATCGGCGTCACGCGACGCCTTTACGACACGCGCATTTACGGACGGATTTATAAAGAGACGGCCAGTGAGACCGCCGATCGGGAAAATCTCGCCGCGCGCCCGATCACGCAAATCTCCGCGCGGGTCAATTTTGTCGGGGAATTTGCCAGTTTCTTCGAAGAAATGCTCCCCGCCGCACTGATGTCGGGCGTGATGCTCATCGGTGCCGTCATTATGATGGCCGTTCTGTCGCCCATCTTGTGCGCGGCGACCGTGATCACAGCGGTTTTCGTCGCCCTGATTTTCGTTATCAGCCGAAAACGGATCTCGTCTCTCAACAAGGCGCTTAATGACGAAATGGAACGACAGGTCAATTTTCTAGAAACGCGTAACGCCGACATCGTCCGAACGCATTTTTCTTCGCTTGTACGCTGGCGTATCGCTCTTTCCGACCTCGAAGCCCGCAATTTTGGAGGGGTCTTTTTTCTGACGATCATTCTAACGGCGCTCGCCGCTTTCATCATGATCGTTGTCGAGGACAAGACAGAGGGTCAGGTCTTCGCCGCGCTTACTTATGTCCTACAGTTTTCCGAGTCAGTGATCATCCTGCCCTATACCTATCAGCAGTATTTGCGAACGCATGAGATTGCTGACCGATTGAACGCCGCCTAAAAGGTCATCGAAAGCCCAAACGCCAGCGGCACAAAACGTTTGGCATCACACGTCGCCGTCCGTCATCGGATTTGATTGCCTCAAGCGTTCGCCGTCTTGCGCCGTTCCATCATCTGATCGAAATTCGACCAGACGCCTTCCTCACCGTGCCAATCGCCGCGAGTCGCCGCTTTTGAATATTCGGTGGCGCGCGCTTCGAAGAAGTTTGCATGCTCAACGCCGTTCAGAATTTCTGTGAGCCACGGCAGCGGGTGTTTTTCGACGTTGTAGACTTTTGGGAGGTCCAACTGGCCTAGACGCCAGTCAGCGATGTAGCGGATATATTGCTTTATGTCCTCCGCCGTCATGCCTTCGACAGGCCCCATCTCAAAGGCAAGGTCGATAAATTTATCCTCAAGGCCGACCACTGTCTTGCAGCAATCGACGATATCGTCGGCGACGGATGGCGTGACGCACCCGGTTTCGCGCGCGAACGCGTGATAAAGCCGGACCATCCCTTCACAGTGCAGGCTTTCATCACGGATCGACCAGGTCACAATCTGGCCCATGCCTTTCATTTTGTTGAAGCGCGGGAAATTCATCAGCATAGCGAAGGACGCAAATAGCTGCAGCCCCTCAGTGAACGCGCCGAACATGGCAAGCGTACGGGCAACGTCTTCAAAGGTGCCAACACCGAAATCTTGCATGAAATCGTGCTTGTCGCGCATCGCTTCATATTCGAGAAACGCGGAAAATTCTGATTCCGGCATGCCGATGGTTTCAAGAAGAAGCGCATAGGCCGCCACATGAATCGTTTCGATGTTTGAGAACGCCGAGAGCATCATTTTTATTTCGGTCGGTTTAAAGACGCGCGCATAACGCTCCATGTAGTTGTCGTTCACCTCAATGTCGGACTGGGTGAAGAACCGAAAAATCTGTGTCAGGAGGTTTCGCTCGGCGTCGCTCAGCTTGTTCGCCCAGTCCTTGCAGTCCTCGCCCAGCGGCACTTCTTCGGGCATCCAGTGGACCTGCTGCTGGCGTTTCCAGAAATCATAGGCCCAGGGGTAACGGAACGGCTTATAGGCCTTTGACGACGTTAATAGCCCCGGCAAAGCGCGTGCGGTCTCGGCTGCATCCAGCATATCGGCTCCTGTTGGCGCGTAGTGTTTGCCCGGTCGAATCGGCCACGGGCCACAGGATATTGGGGCAATTACGGCGGCCGACGCAAGATGTTGCATGACTTAGATTTCCCGGTTTTCCCGCAAATCCACAACGAACAAAAACCGGCCGACGGTTGCCCGCCGGCCGGCCCTATTGTTCTACTTCTTTTCGCGCTTACGGCGTGAAGAACACGTTGTCCTGAATTTCATTGCCGATATTCGTATTGCCTCGAATGATGTCGGCGAGCGTCAGGCCGCCCACCATGGACAATTCCGCTGACGTGAGGTCGCGCTCATACCAGAAGCGGTCGCCATCGCGCAGCCGCGTGAATTGGATCACGAGGATGCGGGTGAAGAGCTCGCCGAGTTGCGAGGCGCCGTCAGGATCTTCCGCAAGACCGCCGATCCACGCATCGACATCATCGACAGTGGCGTAGGCGGTCGCAAGAGCGGCCTGAACCGCCGCATCAGCGGTGACGTCCGTAAAGTCCGCCGCCGGCGGCAAGCCGACCGCCACGCGCAGATCATTGTAGGACGGAAGACCGTGATCACGGCCACGCTGAATATTCAGCGACGCGAGGTCGAAACCGCCGGCGCCCGGAGGCCCGAACAGGAAGTTGCGAACATCATCGATGATTTTTTCGTCGATCGCCTGGTGCGGCTGATTTGCGAGGCCACGCAGGAACGGTTCGATATCCGTACCGGTCGTCAGCAATGTCGACGCATTGAAAAACGCATCGCGCAACGCCAGCGGCCCAGCCGGGATCGGCATATTACTGGCGTCCAGTCGGGCGAGGTTCGGGCTGAGCGCACTATGGCCGAAGCGATAGGCAGCTGTCGAAAACTCGTTGGCGATATTCGCATTGATAGTGAAGTTATAGTCCGCGAATGCGCCGAGCGCGCCCGGGCCGAGCAACGCCGGCAGAAACTCATTATACGTAATGATCTGCATTTCCGCGGCGACAAGTTTGCGCGCGAGATAGAAAATCTCGTTCGCGGTCAGACTGGGATTGTCAGCCTGAAGCCGTGTCGCAAGACGGTTATGTTCACGCACGAACAGCGTGTGCATCACGGTTAGGCCAACTTGCTCATTGGCGCGGATGTCGCCCGCCGCGAACATTGTTTCCGGCGCCGCGCCGCCCGGACCGTTGTCGTTGTCAATGCCGAACGTGTTGAGCGGCAGCAAGCCGTCGCCATTGGTCAGCAGGAATGGACTGTCCGGCCCCTCGCGTAGAGCGAGCGAGCGCTCAAGGTCTGATCCGTAGACGTTCGAGGCGTCGATCCAGGATGTAATCTGGTTGATCTGCCGGCGCGGATTGCCGACCGCGTCGCCGGTAGTCGGATCAAAGCGAGACCGGCTGAACGGAATAACCTGCGTGCCGGTGCTCATCGGATCGAAGAACGGATCGCCCATCGGCACTGCGATATTGGCCAGCGCCGCGTCGGGATCAGTGTCGAAAAAACCACCCGTGAGGTCGATGTCGTGATCGAGGAACTGACCCCATTGCCAGATGAAATCGCTGGTGCCGAACGTATTCGGAATGCTCATGCCGGCTTGGTCGGCGACCTCATTGCTGATCAACCGGGCGCTGGCGCGAGTCGGTCCGGCAAGCGCGCTGATAAAATCAGCGTAGTCGGGATTGGCGAGCCGCGCGAGGCGCTCAAAGGTTGAACCAATATCCGGGAAGGATTCGTTGTTTTCCGTGCCGTCAATCTTGCGGATGGCGCGGCCATTGATGTCATCGGGCTCCTCGCCCGTTTCGGCCGGCGGCGGCGCTGGCGGACCGGCCGGTCCCGCCGGACCCGGAGGACCAGCCGGGCCTGTAGGCCCTACCTCCTCGCAGCTGACGATCAACGCGGCCAAGGAGACGATTCCGAGATAACGAAATTTCATGATGTTCCCCCAAATCAAACAAACGTGAGATTTTGTTAGCATATAGTAATGTTCTGTCAACTATCCGCCACAATCGAGTTTGGCGTAAACAATTGAAACTCTTGGTTAATTTAGCACAATCGGTCACCCGGTGAGAATTCTACAGCGGTGTTGCCGATTTGCATTCACGCCATCAGTGAGCGACTGCAACATACGCGCCGCCCCTCGGTCGTGCTCTCATGGAATTATGGTTCGGAATCGAAACGACAGTGCGGCGCGTCGAACGAAAGGCGAGCTTCACGGCCCTCCGAATCGATCACGGTCAACTCGCCTCCGGTGCACGCGCCGCTCTCATAAAAAACGATCGGTTGACCTTCGATCGTCCAGCCGTCGGGCAAGGATTCGCTCAAACCCTCATAGGCGGGGGCGCCGCGATCATCAGTTTGCGGGAAGAACAGCATGCGGCGTTCAATCAGCGCTGTTATGCGCATCCGCGCGATATCGCGAGCGATCGCCTGCGTTTTGCCGTTAAATGTCAGCGCGTCCAAATAGCGGTCGAGCGACGGCGCCGTCACGGCCACGAGCGCACCGATGATGGCGAGCACGACAAGAATCTCTATCAGCGAAACGCCGCGCTGCCGGGATTTCCGGCGCAACCGTCGCCGCCAAACCGCGGCGGCCGGTCTAGATCTCAATATCTTGGTCAAGCCCCTCGCCGCCTTCGGCGTTATCAGCGCCATAAGTCACGATGCGCGGTCCTCGCGTCAGACCGGATTCATCCGTCTGCGGAGGGAAATACCGATAAGCGTTGCCCCACGGATCGCTTGGCAATTCGCCATCAACATAAGGCCCAAACCAGGATGCGCGCGTGGCCGCATCGTTGGGCGGCGCTACGAGCAGCAGCAGGCCCTCCTCGGCGGTCGGGTAACGGCCCATATCAAGCCGCATCGCATCGAGAGAAATCTTTAGCGAACGGGCTTGCGCTTTGGCGGTCGTAATCTTTGAGCGATCCACCTGGTTGAACAGCCGCGGCGCAACAAGCGTCGCCAACACCGCCATGATGGCGAGGACGACGAGAATCTCCAACAGCGAGTATCCGCGTTGATCCCGACGATCGCCTGCTCGTTTATCAGGCCGCCGCCGCTTTGAGAATTGCGGGATGATACGCATGTCAATTCTCCCTTACCGATTATATGTCGAATTGATACAAACTTGTCATTGCCATGACAATACTGATGACAATAAGGCCGACGATCGCCGCAATAATCAGGATAGCAATCGGTTCGGTCAACGCCGTCAGCCGTTTCGCCCGTTCGCGCGCATCCTTTTCAAAGATATCGGCGGCGAAGGTCATCATTTCGCCCAGCGTACCGGAACTGCGACCGGTCCGAATAAGGTCAATGATCATCGGATCAACGTCGCGTTGCGCTTCCTGCAATGCGTCCTCCATCGGCCGACCGGCGCGGACGTCGCGGCGTACAGCTTCAAGGTTGCGTCGGAACGCGGCGAGGCGAGCGCCTGCTTCCCCTAAGCGCAGCGCATCGACGAGGCGCGCCTTGTTGTTGAGCGCAACGCCAACCGTTCGCGCCCATGAACCGACTTCAGCCTGACGGAGAAAGGCGCCGACCAATGGCGCGCGGGAAAGTTGCGTTTGCACGGCGTCGCGAACTTTGACGTTGCGCTGCGCAGCAATGATCGCCGCAATAGCGGCGGCGACGAAAATCAACGCCAGCCACCAGTTGGTTTGCATCCACACGCCGAAACCAATGACCTGACGGGACAGCCACGGCGCCTGCGCAATGTTGTCGCCGAGCAGTGACGCAAACCGGGGCACGACGAAAACAAACATCAAGACGACGATGCCGCCGCCGACGACGGCCAGAAACGTCGGATATGTCAGCGCAGAGCGAATTTCCGCCTGCATCGCCACTTCATATTCCATGCGGTCGGCGGCGTCATTGAGAGACTTCGACAGCGCGCCGGTTGCTTCGCCGAGTTCGGCCAGGCGGAAAACATATTCCGGTAATTCAGGAATGTGTTTTTCGAGCGCATCCGAAAGATCGCGCCCGGCGCGCAAGTCGCGTTTAACCGCCTGCGCCCGCCGCGCCAGCACCTCATGAGCGCCGGATTGCGATAATGTTGTGAGCGCATCCAATACCGACACGTTTGCTTTCAACAGCGTTGCGAGCTGGCGAACATATCGGGCGAGGTCTTTCTTTGTCAGACTACGCCGGCGCAGTCTGGGCAGCCCGGAGCCGGCGCCCGACGCCGATACGTCAAACGGCGATAACCCGCGCTCATTGAGAAGCTCAAACGCCCGTTTCTTGTCGCCGGCCGCAATCACGCCCGCCACTTCATTGCCCTGTCGATCCAGCGCTTTGTATTTGAATTGTGCCGTCGCCATGCCCGGGTTCAGTTATGATTTGCTAGCCGCTCGCTGTCTTAACTCGCTTCATCGCCGCAGACGCGACGAACTTCCTCGATCGTCGTGCGGCCCTCGGCCGCTTTTTGAAGACCATCTTCAAACAATGTCAAAAAACCCTGTTCCCGTGCAATCGAAAACAGTTTTTGCACGGACGCCCCCGTGACGATCGCCTCACGCATTTCGTCTTCCAGCTTGACGATCTCGGCGACGGCGATCCGGCCGCGATAGCCGGTGCCTTCGCAAGCGTCGCATCCGACGGCCGCCCGCCAGCGCGGCGCCGCTGGCGCCTTGATGGGAGCGCCGTCAATCATTGCTTGAGTTAGCAGCTTTTCGCCAAGCTCGCTTCTTTGTTCGACCGCACAATCATCGCACAATCGCCGCACCAGTCGTTGCGCCATCAACCCCCTGACGGACGCGCCGATCAGAAACGGTTCAAGGCCGATATCCTCAAGGCGGGTAACCGCCGCAAGCGCTGAATTGGTATGTAACGTCGAGAGTACGAAGTGTCCCGTCAGCGACGCCTGCGCGGCGATGCGCGCCGTTTCACCGTCGCGTATCTCGCCGACCATGATGACGTCCGGATCCTGGCGCAGAATGGCGCGCAGTCCGTTCGCGAAGTCATACCCGATCTCAGGCTTCACCTGAATCTGCGTAATACCCGAAATATCGTACTCGACCGGGTCTTCGATCGTGATAATTTTCCGGTAGCCGTCATCAATGCTTTCAAGACCACGATAAAGCGTTGTTGATTTACCTGACCCGGTCGGCCCGGTCACAAGCATGACGCCGTTGGGCGCCTTCAGGATCTCCTCAAGCACGGCACCGGTGCGTCCGGTGAGGCCGAGGCCTTCAAGGTCCGGCAACTCGCTTTGCTTGCGCAAAAGACGCATTACGAGACTTTCGCCCCATGTGCTCGGTACTGAAGATATCCGAAGATCGATATCATTGCCCGCAAAGCGAACCGTGTGCCTGCCGTCCTGCGGCAGACGCCGTTCCGCGATGTCCATGCCGCCGATCAATTTGATACGGCTTGCGATGGCGTCAAAACGGGCGCGACTTTGAGTTTGCCTTGTATGCAAAACGCCATCGATCCGGTACCGCACGACGAAGCTGTGCTCAAACGCCTCGACGTGGACGTCGGACGCATTTTCCTTCAGGGCCGTCGCGAGCAGGTTGTTGACGAAGTCGATAACAGGCGCTTCTTCAGCCATTTCCCGCAATCGCGTCACATCCGCAAGCTCATCGTCTTCTTCTGCGGAGCCAACTGAACGCTGAATCCGCGCGAGGCACATATCGATTAGCTGATTGGACGCAAGCAGATACTCAATGATAATCGGCCCCGCCGCAGCGTCGTCATCATTCGGCGTCGCCGCAGCGCGCCGCATCGCCTCCACTTCGAGCCTTTCGCGAAGCTCAGGATTGAGCGGATCGGCCGCAATCACGAACAGGATTTGCGGTTCGGACGGACTGTCGCCGGGCGCCGCCTCGAACCACGCGACCGCGCGATGGGCGAGAAACCAGGAGGGCGGCAAATTCAGAATATGAGCGGCCTCAGTAAAGGCGCTCAGATTATCTGGTAAGAGATGCGGCGCTGCTATCTGCAGGTCGAGTTGGTCGGACAGGGCATCGAGGAGCGCCTCTTCCGTGACAGCGCCCAGCCTTTGCAGCGCCTGACCAAGCAGCCCGCCAACTTCGGCCTGCATCGCCAGCGCCTGAGCCAGGTCCTTGTCGGAGATCAAGCCCCGATCTTTGAGCAATTCGCCGATTGGCGTCGCTAAGGTCACAGTGTCACTCATACGAGTTATGCTTAACGCTCAAATGTAAATTTCGCCGCGCCGCGTCAATTCATGCAAATTGCGGGCAAAGACCCGGAGCAAGCGATGGCCGCGCTATCCACCAAAAGGCAGGGCTGATCACAACCATCTGATAACGCAGAAAGATTTAGCAGGAAAGCCGTTAATGGTACGGCTGGCGGGCAGAACCTCTGCCATTTATGCATGCCGAAAGCAAGCGGCGAAGCACCCAGTACAATCAGGTTTCGTGTCCGAGCGTGGCGAAGAGCGACCTCAAGATTTCTTGAATTTCGTTGGTCGTTGAATTCGGAAAATCGTGACGCCAGCGAAGAACGCTCGTTGTTTCGATTGCTTTCGTTTTTGCCGCCTTCGATCCTCAATACCGTGTGGGCGCGTGTCATCGCAACGATATTCAGCATAGGAACGACCAATGGCATGGACCGCCCGATACAATAAATTTCACATCAAAAAGCATCGCCACAAAATTCGGCAAAGTTCGGACTACTGCTGATTTGTGTAGCAATAACGACAGAAAACGCCGCCACGAAAAAAGGGCGGCCCGAAGGCCGCCCTTTCATTGGTTATTTCTAACGTCGTTGTTACGGACGATAGATGCCACGACGGCTCAATTCGCCAGCCGAGCAAACGCCAACCAGCAGGTGCTTGAACCGCGGATCGAGTTTGTTCGCAACGTGTGAGCCAAAGCGGCCATCGTCGCACGAACGCGCTTTGAGCGAGTTGCCATCGTTGGAGTTGTCGCCATACGGAGCGAATACGCCGCTCGTATTCATCAGGCGATCCATGTCCATCTTCTTGCCGTCACGGCCTGGAACATAGAACACGAACTCAAGATCGGCGCGACCCCAATCGGCGGCGTCCGGCATACCGGCGTCGTCGAGGAGATCACGAATGCCTGCACTCGTTAACAGCAGCTCGTGATTCCGGATGTTCGCATCCGGGTAATCAACCTTGTAAAGCCCGTCGAACTCTTTGCCGTCAGAAGCATTGGTGACAACAATGTGGCCTTTCAGGTCTTCGACAGTTTCTTTCGGAATACCCGTCACGCGGAAGACGCTGCGGACTGCCGAATTGTGGTCCGCAACCCAGTCAAACGGACCAAATACAATGCCCGTCTTCACAAGGTTTGCAACCTGGCTTCCTTCGCCTTCGATCTCCGGTGAGAAGAATTTCACGCAGTGATCGCCAGAGCAGCTGTCAGGCGTAAGGTAGAATCTGCTTTCCGTGACAATTGCGACCTGGTGATCGATCGGCCCGTTGTACGGATTGCTCGATTTTGGACCAAAAGCGTGGATCTTGAACCAGTTCAAGCAGCCCTGATCTTTGTCGCCTTTACCGCGGAGCGCACCTTGTCGTTCCGGGTCACGGCCAGGCCAGTACTGCAAGCAGAACTGATCCCGGACCTGGCTGTTCGAAAGGCTCCAGCTCGCCGTGTTGGTTTCCCGATCTAATGTCGCAAACCTCCAAACGCGGCCATTAAAAAGCTCAACCTTTTCGATGCCTTGCAGGTCGCCGAACTGAACAGTCAGGTCATACCGAGCGATATCCGAAACGTCGAATACATTCACCGGGTCTTTCTTCGGATTTTCATCTTTCAGATCCACCAGGAAGTGATGAATGTCGACATACATCGCGCCCGTATGCGCCCAAAGCGAAGCTACATGCTCTTCCTTGTCGTCATAGATATTCGGATCGATCAGGAAGGATTGGAAATCCGCAAAGTAATCGATCTTCGTATCGTTATACGCGAAATGCGTTTTCAGCGAATCTTCGCAGGTCTGAATGCGGTGTGACGTTTCGGTGACGAGCGAACCGGCATTGCCCTGATCGCGCGTGACAACGATTTTCACAACGAGATCGCCGCAAAACTTGGTTTCAATCGGCAGCAGCCAGCCAACAGCCGTATCCGGCAGAGACCCGCCCTCGCCGTCGGCGAGGTTCACGAAGCAGTTCGCGGTATTTTGGCCGATTGTGATGGGCTGACCGCCAACCGCTGTGGTCGCCGAGATCGAGTGAACGTCATCGGAACCTGCGCGAATTGCGTTATTGCAGTTCACGTTGGCTTTGAACCAAGCGTCGGCATCGCCTTCGAGTGAGATGTCAAAACGCGCTGCCTCACCGAGCGATGAGCCGCCGGTGGTTTCGAAAACGTCAATTTCGTACCAGCCGCCGATCGGGTTCTCAGGGCCGCCCATGCGTTCGTCGGCGATGACGACGTGGCTGAACGTACCTTCCGGCTTTATTTCCGCGACAAAGCCTTTGTCGATCGATCGCTTGTTACGCGGATATCCCGGGCCGTTCGGTCCGGACGAGCCGTTCCCGTCAACACTGTTGTCTCTGTCGATATGCTCAGTCAGTGACGGATTTTCAGTCGTATTGACGTTAACGTCGATGAGACGAAGCTTGAGCTCGCCCGCATTGGCGACGCCAATAGCGCCGCAAGTCGCGACAACCACGGACGCGGTCGTCAAAAGAGTCTTCTTGAACATGGGTTTCCCCCGTTGCTGCAGTTAAACAAAATCGCGATGAAACCTGAGCCGGTGCGGTTCTATTGTTTGCGACGTTCTAAGATGCCGCCAGAACAAAGCGGCAACCCATTGGCCAACGTCAAGAAGCGAGAATCCGCAATCTCCCCTGAATTCATCCCGCATTATCGATAGTTCATAATTGCTTTTCGTTCAATCTCGGATTTGAATTAAATTCGCATAAAACCGCACAACCAGAAGGGGAATCTGCTCGCAACCCCTACGCGAATTCGGCATGCAAGCGCCCGTGAAAAATGTATACTCAGACAGGCATTTTTGAGGCCATAGCTTCGGTGACGGCGCCGTGCGCCGTCAATAAAACATCGGTCGAATAAGGTGTTGGCTACTCGCAACTCTTTGGCTGGCCCGGGCGGGCGCACGGTTGGACCAAATTCGTTAACACCGTTAACACTGTGCGATACGCCGCGAATGTGCGGCCAATCCGGCTGTGGCAAAGTTGCAACCATTGACTCAAATTTTTTTAGTTAACTATTTTAACCAATTAGGTTTTTCCGATTGGCTGTCAGCGCTGAACGCGATGTCGCGCGGGCGGGCCCGCGACCGAAACGTCCCGTCATCGGCGGGCGCGCCAGCCTCAAAGATTAGCGAACAAAGAGGGTTCAGCCTCCTCGAACTGATCGCTTCATTAGCCATCGTTTCGCTGGTTTCCGCGGCGTTGTTTCAATCCATGGCGGCCTGGATGCGGCTGTCCGCCCGGGCGTCTGCTGCAGCCGACGCATCGCTATCGTCGATCGCGGGCCAGCAGATGTTCGACCGGATCGTCGGCGGGCTCGTCTTCGCGTGGCCTGAAGAGGAGACATCTTATTTTGTTGGCGCTTCCGACGGATTCTCAGGACTATCAGCAACGCCATTGCACGGGATCTACCCGCGGCTGGCGCCCGTGCGCATGTCGATAATAAAAGCCGAAAATTCTCAGCCCGGGCGCGTTGTGTATCAGTCGGAAAACGTCGAATGGACATTGCGGGACTTCAGCGGCGCCGCCGCATTTTCCTACCTCGGCGCGGACGGCGCGTGGCGCGCAACGTGGCCGCCAACGACAAATCCGGAGCCCGGCCCCTTTGACGATGCGGCCTATTTCGACGTCCCGCAATTGCCGCTCGCGGTCCGCGCTTCCTTTTCCGACGGCGACGAGACGGTCGCGTGGATTGCCGACATCGCCGGTGATCCAAAGATCCCGCAACGCATGCAGGACCTAGCGCAATGAGACTAGCGAAAACGACAGGTCGTCGGCGAGCTGCGCAGCGAGGGTTCGCCTTGCCGCTTGCGCTCGTTGCAATCGCGTCGCTTGCGATTATTACCCTGGCGGGCTACCGCGCCGTCGCGGGCGCGACAGCAATCGTCACGACAATTCAGGACGATGTTCGCATCGAGCAGGCGCTGTACTCGGCTGAAGCGGAAGCTGCATTCGTTTTTCTGACCGCAACGGCGGTGAACGGCGGCGTCCAGACAGACGGCGCGTCGACGCCCGACGTTGATCTGGCGTTTGAAAACGTTGATGTCAGCGCGTTGGCGCCGACTCAGTACTGGCGCGCCAATGGTCAGCAACGCAGATCTGGCGCATCGGTCGCGCCAGTTGAGGTCGCCTATTTTGACGCGTCAGGCTTTGCGCCCTTCTCTGTACTGTCGGACGAACAACTTGCTCAATTCCTGTCGGCCGCCGGTTTTGACCGGGCCGCCGCCGAACAAATGGCGGCCCGAATCTTGGACTTTCAGGACGATGACGTGCAACGGCGCTTTCGCGGCGCCGAAAGGGCCGACTACCGATTATTTAGCGCCGCACCGCCAACGAATTCTCCCCTACGCACATCAGGAGAACTCGCGTCAGTCCTGGGTTTTTCCGACGCGGCCCCACCCGAAAGCTGGGAATTTATTACAGAATACGCCAGATTTGGCGGATTAGGCGGGGTATTTAAGCCGCAACTGGCCCCCTCCGGCATCGCCGACCTGTTCGATAGCAGCGACGAATCAGCGTTTGCCACCGACACGCTGGAAAGCTACGCTAGCCAAGACGCACAACCCACCGATACGGCGCGGTTTTTGCTTGCGTACAGGGCGGAGAACGGCTTGACGCGACGGCGCGCCGTGGAGATCATGCGGACGGCCGCCGCCGCGGACAAACCGTTCCGCAGGGTGTGGATTTACGACAAGGTTGAAAATGATAACGGCCCGGCCCCGGCAGCAATCGAACGACGCGACTTGGCGCCAATATTTCAGCCCGCGTCTGGCTCCGATTCACGCTGACGGGCGTATCTCCGGCGCACAACCGCAATTCTCGCTCAGGCCCGCGATTTTTGTCTTGTCCCGCGCTATATGCAGCTTTTCGCGCGTGCGCGTCTCCGGCAAAAACGCGAAAGCGCGCGCCGCGGCAAAATTGGGCGTCGCATTCCGACAGGGCTACGCCGATCCTCAGACACGATTAGTGCGCGATGCCGACGATCCGCTCCAGGCCGGAGTTTGGAGTTGGGACGGCGCTTTTCAGTTTGAGACCGGCGTGGCAGCGGTGAGCACCCGCGTTATTCCCGAGACGCTTGCGCGGACGGGGTACGAAGACGGCGCGCGCCTGATCCGATGCATCGACGGCTTCGAAGGTCAGGTCTGGCGCGACAGCGCGTTAATCGCATCGCGTTGGTGGCGGAATACGCCGACCGGCAGAGAGTGGCAGCATTTCATGCGCGCCGCTCAAGTTTCAGTCGATGTTGACTCCGTCGCTGCGCCGGCGCCGTGCGACGCGCCGTTTCGAACCGACTTGCCGCTTATTGATACTGAGCCAGCAAGCCTCCGGCTCACATTCGCGCCGGCTCGCGTCGCCGGAACCGCCGCATGCGTGCTCGCTTTGATTGCCTCGTTCCAAACGGCGCAATTTGTCACCCACAACAGCGCCGCGGCCGCCAGCAGCGCACAAATAGAGCTCGCCCTTGAAGAAAACAGCGCCGCCATAGACGCCCGTCGCACAGCGCTGGCCGCGGCGGGCGAAATTGAACAACTCGCAGCGTTCGGCAGCACGAAACCAGTCGCCCTGGCGTTTCTGGCGGTCGCTTCTGAAATCCCCAGCGATCAGGCCCGAATTGGTAACTTTCGGGTTTACGATCAACAGGTTGAAGCGCGGGTTTTCACAGACGAAGAAGCTGAAGTCGACATTCCGGATCTCGTTTCGCGCCTCGAAAAGAACAACATTCTGACAGACGTTTTTGTCGAACGACGCAATGACCGCATGATCAGCGTCACCGCCTCCCTCGTCGCGATCGACGGCGCGACCGGCGAGTCTCCCGAATTGCGAGATTGATACGCTGCCATGTATCGATATTACGAACGCATAAAACAATCGCTGAACCTGCGCACACTGTACGGGTTGATCGCGCTCGGTTGCCTGCTCGGATTTGCAGTTATTGCCCGCATCGGCGACGCCGCCGCGCGAGCTGAAGAAACGCGCGCGCAGGTCGATGAACGTCTTACGCGCCATGGGGGCGCTATCGACGAGGGCGTTTGGCGCGAGCGCGCCGAAAACGCAGAGCAGGCGTTGGCGCTATGGCGAGCCACGCGCTGGTCAGGTCCGACGTCAGGCATAATCGCAGCAGAGCTGCAAGGCGCAATCGGCCGTGTCGTCAGCTCGGCCCAACTCAATATGCTTTCTGTAAACGTCGAGCCGGCGCCTGCGGAGTCGCCCAGTGGAACTGTCTTGCGATTTCGCGTCGCCACCGATTCGCGGAGCGGCGACAGCGTTGCGAAAGCGCTCGCCGCGTTTGGCGCACATGAGCCGATGATCGTTGTGGACGAAGTGAACGCCGTTTTTGACGAAGGATCGAGTGGACGTTTTTCCATTTCCGGATATGCGCCCATCACGATCACGACGCCGCAACAAGAGGGGAGCGGCTGAATGCGCCCGTTCTTCATAGCGCTTGCGGCGACCGTCTGTATCGGGACTTTGGCCGGTTGGCTCGCTGCCGGCGGCGGCGTAGGGACCGTGCGGAACCAAGAGACACCGTGGTCCTTGGCGGACCGTCCAATATCGGGCGACTCAGAGCGTTTCCGATTGTATACGGCGCTCATGGCGACCAATCATTTCGGCGCGGCCCGCGTCGTATCGGACGGCGGCGCGGACGAAATCGATGACGCGGCGCCGCGAATCGCCGGCGCCTGGAATATCGGCGGCGAGATCGCCGTGAGCGTTCATGGCCTTGACGAAACCCTGATTAAGGCGGGCGTCGGCGACGCATTGCCCGGCGGCTGGGTGATCAAGGACGCCAGCCTTGATCGGATCGTTGTCGAAAGAAACGGCGAAATCCGCGAAATAATTGTGTTCCCATATGAAAATCCGGGCATATGACGCACAGCGCGGCGACGGACCGGGGAAACAATGACGTTGCCGGCAGGACTATTCTTTGAAATTAAGTCAGTTCGAATCGGTCGAGAATAAGAAAGCGTATGCCGGCGATTAACAAGACAATCATTACAGGCCCCGTTTGTATGGGTCGTGTACGAGGTCGTAAAACGGCTCCGGTTGGCGTCATAGCGCCAGCCAATCATCCAGGCAGTCATCGCGGCGGTGTTGCCGCGTTCGCGAAAATGATCGGCGCGCTATTACTGGTCGCCGGCTGCACCGTCGGCAAACCGTTCCCGGACTACTCAATAACGGCAAACGAGTCCCGTGGCGTTCTCGGAGACGACGCCGGTGCGTTATCAGGCGAGACCCCGTCGGGCGAAGATCCCAATTCACAAAAAGGCACGATCAGTCAGCTGCGGTCGGTGCCGACGATCGGAGACGCCACCAGCGGCGGCGACGCGTCGAGCGTTGGCCAACCCCCGCCCTTCGGCGTTGACGAGGTCGACACCGTTGTGCCCCCGCTCGCGCTGCCCGCATTTATCGACCTGGTTTTCGGGCAAATTCTGAACGTGCCCTATGCGACCGGACCAGGCGTCGCTCAACGTTCGGAAATCGTACAATTACGTTCGTCAGGCACGATGTCCACCGAGGTGTTTTTCGGACTCGTAACAATGACGCTTAAAGACTACGGCATTCGCGTCGCGCCGGAGGATGGCGTCTATCAAATCCTCGAAGATAGCGCGTTGCAGGCCCGGATCCCTCGTTTCATTCGGTCACGCGCACGCGCCGAAACGCCGGCGGGATTACGGCCAATCGTTCAATACGTTGAGTTAAACGCCATCGACGCCAATACAATGGCCGGAATTCTCGACCAGGCTCTTGGCGACGACAATCAAAATCTCACTATCAACGCCCAGAGCTCGGGGAATTTCGTCATCTTGAACGGCTTGCCCGAGGACGTGAACGCTGCGCTCTCGATTATCTACGACATGGATGAGCTGCAGTTTGCGGGGACGCAGGTGCAACGCGTCTCTCCGCGCTACTGGAACGCAGGCGATCTTGCCGAAGAGCTGCGAAGTATTCTTGGTGCGGAGGGATGGCAAGTCAGTCTAGAACCCAATACGCCGATGCCGATCCTGCTGCTGGCCATTCAACGGTCGAATGACCTGCTCATCTTCACGCGGGAAGAACAAGCGCGGGCGCGGGTCGTCTACTGGATACGTGAACTTGACCGGCCGGCCCAGCAGGGCGACGCGCCCCAGGTGTTCGTCTATTCCGTTCAAAATATGGACGCGACGATCCTCGCCAACACGGTCAACCAAGTGCTCAGCGGGATCGACGCCCAGTCGGGACCGCCCGGCCTCGCCGCCGCGCGAGCACGAGCCGCCGCATCGGCGGCGGGAGGAGACAGCGCCGGCGGCGGAGCCGCGCCCATTGGAGGACTCGTCGTCGATCCCCTTGGTAATCGACTGGTTTTTTCAGGCACGCCTAATGAGTATGAGCGCCTGCTCCCATTGCTGCGTCAACTCGACCTGCCGCCGGCCGAGGTTTTGGTTGAAGTCATGATCGCACAAGTCCAGCTCACCGACAGCACAGAGTTTGGCGTCGACTGGACCATTCGCAATTTGAACGACCAGGCCTTCAACAATCCGAACAGCGCGGGAACCGACGCGGCCTCCGGACTTTCCGGCATTGTCTCCAACGGCGGCTTTGGGCCCGGCGGCATTGCATTTGGCGTATTGTCGCCCGACGTCGAAGTCGCCATCGACGCCTTCGCCCAGAACAACCAGGTGAACGTTCTTTCAACGCCGCGTCTCCTTGCACGCTCCGGCGCTTCAGCTTCGGTTCAGGTTGGCACAGAGGTTCCGATTCTGGCCTCACAAGCGACAGCCGATACTGGCGACGCGAGCACAATCATCCAGGAGGTTCAATACCGATCGACGGGCATCATATTACAGATCGAACCGATCGTTTTCAGCGACAATCGCATCGACCTGACGATTAGCCAGGAAGTGTCGTCCACACTGCCGGCGACCGGCGTCGCCAACAGTCCGATTTTCAACAACACCAGCGTATCGACTCTGTTGTCACTCGAGGATGGCGGGACCGCCGTTATCGGCGGGCTCATCCAAGACAACATCACGCGCGACAATAGCGGCATTCCGTTCGTGAAAGACGTTCCCGTTCTGGGCAGCCTGTTCTCAACCAACACCACAAGCGTCGACCGCACCGAACTCGTCATCCTGATAAAGGCCTATGTCGTACGCGGCCAGTCGGACCGGTCGGCTTTCGCGACCAAATATAAAAACGAAATTGACGCGACGCTTCAGGAAAACAACCTTACGACGCTGCGGCCGCGAGACTTTTAACGAACAATGGCGCGGGAAGCCCATAGAGCCAAGCCAAGATCTGCGTCGCAGACTGGCTTTTCGCTACTTGAATCCCTTGTCGCCGTCACGCTGATCGCTGCGGCGTTCCTCCCGCTGCTGGCGTTGCAGGGACAATTGACGCGAACAGTCGTCGCTATCGAGCGGGCCGAAACGAACGTCAAGGATATGGCGAGCGCACTTTCATATCTGCGTGCGATGAACCCGATGAAAACGCCTCAAGGCGCAGAAAAAATTGGTGACGCAACCCTCACCTGGACCGCGCGTCCAGTTTCCGACGAGCGCCCGGCGCTTGACCAAGGCGGCGCGCCCGGCCGTTTTATGCTGCAGCTTTACGACATCGACGGCGCGCTGATTTACGAGGACGGCAGGCGCGCAGATTTCACGTTACGCGCCATGGGCTGGCGGCCGACGGCGCCCATCGGGGCGGCATTTCAATAAAGCGCAGCGCCGAAATGCAACGCACGCCGCGCTCCGACCGGACGACACAGGCATGACTACTCATCCGCCGGAACCGCCTGCGCACATCACCGTTATTATCGTCAACTACAATTCCGGTCCGCGCCTTCGTCGATGCCTCGAAGCGCTCGCGGCGCAGACGAGACAAGCTGACGAAATCATCGTCGTCGACAACGGATCGAGCGATGCGTCACTCACGCCCGCGCGGACAAATATCGTCGAGGCGCAAATCATCGAAGCCGGCGAAAATCTCGGCTTCGCGGTCGCAAACAACCGTGCAGCGGAGCAGGCGGCCGGCGACTGGCTGGCGTTTTTAAACCCGGACGCCTATCCGCTGCCGGACTGGCTGTGCGAAGTCGAAGCGGCGTCGCGCAAATATCCGCATTATGATGCATTCGGATCATTACAGATCAACGCGAATGATACAGACAGGCTCGACGGCGCCGGCGATGTTTATCATGGCAGCGGGACGCCCTATCGCGGCCATTTCGGTTGGCCTGTCGAGGCCGCGCCGCCGGATGGCGAGTGTTTTTCACCCTGCGCTGCGGCAGCGATCTACCGCAAAGCCATATTCGATAAGCTCGGGGGATTTGAAGAAAGTTTTTTTTGTTACTGCGAAGACATCGACCTGGGGTTTCGGCTTCGCCTCGGCGGCGGGCGCGCCTTGCAATTGAGCAGCGCCAAGGTGCTTCATGAGGGGTCCGGGGTAACAGGGCGGCATAGCGACTTTTCGATTTATTATGGTCACAGGAACCGCATCTGGACATTTATCCGAAATGCGCCGTCGCCGATTTTTTTGTTGTCCCTTCCATATCATTTATGCGCGGATTTGGTTTTGTTCGCTCGATGCCTTTTGACCGGGCGCGGCGGCGTGTTCGTCCGAGCGGTTCGAGACGCCCTTGCGGGCGCGCCGAAACAATGGGCGGCGCGCAAACGCATTCAAGCCGCGCGGAAAGCCTCCATCGTATCTATATTTTCGGCCATGACGTGGTCACCCATTGCACTCTGGCGACGTCGCGCGGATATTCGCGCTATCAGAGAAACAGACGACTAGACTCGATCTCCATGTGAAACGGGGACTAAGTGCGCTCCACATGTCAATTTCACCAATCGAGATGCACGCAAAACCACGCCTAATTACTCAAAACTTCTCTTTCTCTGTGCACAGATAGTGCACAAGCAGACCCGTAAACTATTGAAAATTATAAGTTTCAAGCCCCCGCCCATCATCGGCGCGGCGCAAAAGCGATGAGCATGAGATTCAGACATTTTCATTACAAATGGACAGTCAACGCAACGCGAATACCCATCAATTGGCTTCCAACGTAAGTCCCGTATATATCAGCGCTCAACGGGATATCGACGCTCACGAAGTTGGTATGAACAGAACAACCGGTGTATATTAGAGGGCTTGCGGGGCGTGTTTGGCATAGATTCTTTCAAACGTTGGAGCCAGAAGCAACGCGCAGAAAATAATTCCGTAGTTCCAGGCGGCGATTTGGGCATTGTCGTTCTCGGCTACAATCGCCCAAAGCATCTCGACGCCGTTCTAGAGAGTTTAGACCGACAACGTCAGATCGACCGGGTTCACATCTGGATCGACGGCACGCAGGGACGAAGCGAATTCAACGACGCCAATCGTGAATCCGTGCTCGTTGCACGCCGCTACCAAGTCCGCGAACTCCATGCAATTAGCGGCCATCTCGGCATCGAAAAAATGATGCTCGACGCACTGGAGAATATGAGCGCCCGCTATGACAGGTTAATTATCATTGAGGACGATTGCTTTCCGCTTTCTGGCTGTATCGACGCTTTTGAAGAAACACTAGCTGAAGTCGCCGATCGGCCTGATGTCTATTCCGTATACGGTTGTCATTTCGGTACAGAACCGCCGGACGAGCTGGACTTCACGCGGTTTCAAGGCTGGGGCTGGGCCGCTCATAGCGCGCAGATCAGAAAATATCTGTCGGAGCTGCGCGATTTATTTATGATGACCGAGGCGGATTATCTTCGCCGCATTGAAAATGATTTGACGGACGATGTCCGCATGCGACTCGATCGGACGCCGGGACGCGACGTTTTGAAGGTTCTTCAATCATTTTTTTCGTGGGATTCCGCAACGGCCTTTGTAACGGCGAAACACAAGCTATTTCACCGGCGAACGAGAAAACCAGTCGTCGCCAATACCGGCATTGTTTCAGGGATTGGGCATTTCACCAAAGACAGTCCACAGTTCCGTCGCGCGCCTTTTAATATGATAACACTTGAAGAGGCGTGGGATCATTATGACGATAAATCATCCCTCGGTGATTGACCGCAATTTCGTGAAGAAAGCGCTGAGATCGCGCTGCTCATCTGGCGTCGTCCATCCGCTCAGTAAGAAATCGATTAACGCCTGCTGATCGGAATTTGTTCCTTGAGGCGGGGTCTTACTGAGTAGCAGCCAGTAGCGCTGAAAAAATTTATGCATCGCCATTTCGGCGGTGGCGCGGCGCTGAGCTTGAGGAAGAAGGCGCACCATATGGGATACCGTCTGCATGGCGTCGTCGACGCGCTCACGCCAGCCAAACCCATAGGTCGCCGACCCCTCGTGAACACGATATTGCACTAAGTGGCGGGGATCGAACCAAACAGATCCTGAAGCCGCGACCCGATTCCATAAATCCCAATCGAAAGAAAACTTCAGCGAACGTGAAAATCCGCCGATGGATTCGTAAGTCCGACGGCGAACGATAATCGACGGGAACTGTATCCGAAGCTGCAATGACAACGTAATGCGCCAATTATCCAGCACCCCCGTTTGCTGCGGCGGCGGGGTTTGGGACGTCACAGCGCCGGCGGCGTTTATATAGGCCGTATTGCTGACGCTGGCGACGAAATCTGGATTTTCGGAAAGAACAGGCAACAACGCGTCGTAGAACCCTGGTTGAATGCGATCGTCCTGGTGCAGAATATGGATAAAGTCGCCCGCCGCTTCCGCAATGCATCGATTGTGATTGTCGATTAGACCGAGGTTTTTTTCATTGCGCCTATACTGAACGCGCCCGCCATAGCTTTCCGCAATTGCCTGTGCGTCGCGTGTTTCTGATGCGTCATCGACGACAATGATTTCGCTCGACGCAGGATCCAGTTTTTGGCTGAGGACACTATCGAGCGCCTCACGAAACCAATCCTCCCGTTCGATACCGTATACGGGCAACATGACGGATAATTTCTTTGTATGGCGATTTTCATCGCGCGGGCCGATAGGCGTGTATTCGCGCTGCGGCAGTGTTCGACGTTGCGGCCAGCAGGGTTCGGCGTCTTGCGCCTTTGCGGCGCCGGCGCTCACAACCAGCAGCGTAGAGAGATCTTCCGCCCAATATTGAGCGCCGAAACGGGCGGCCATTTTACACAATTCATTGAGGCGCGTACGCGCCGCCTCCGGAGTAGTCGGATGCGCCCTTTCCTGATGCCCACTTCGAAACCCGATCAACGCGCTTCGCGCCCGCTGCGCGCGGCGGTAGGCGTTTTCGGCTTCAGCCCACCTATCCCGACACGCCAGAAGGTCGCCGAGATTGTCCAGCAATTCGGGCCGTGCATCGCCATTGTTCAGCGTCGCTTCAAGCGACGCTATGCGGTCGTTGATATCGGCGCCCAACGCGCCTTGCTCGTCAGACTTTTTTTTTAACGTTACGGAAGGCTTGTTCCCGCCACTATTCTGTTGCGCTCCACGCATCGATATGCGAGCGGCCCTCCGCAGCCGCTGATGAATAGTGCTTAGCGGCGGCTGCAAATCCCTATGCGACGCGGAATCGTTTCGACGTAGCCGCATTTCAAAAAAGCGAAAGCCGTTTTTCGGCGATTGAAGGCCGATCTCAGCGCAAAGCATTTCAAGCCCGCCTCTGTAGCGTGTCGGCGACCAGTCAAAATTAATGATAGCGACATCATGAGTTTGGCAGACGGCAAGCAATCGTTCATTGTAAGCGCGCCAAAGCGCCAACCCTCGTTCGATAGGAAATCCGTTGCGTTTATTGAGCGATTGCGCAACCGCGTGAGGGTCGCGAAATGTTGCAATCAGCCGGGCGCCGGGCAACGCCTCGAGCCATCCGTCAAGCGTGAACAAGGTTCGCGGATCTTTAAAGCCCCAAATGGGGTCCCGCGCCGCTGCCTTGATCAGTTCTTTTCGCCAGGCTTTGTGATCGGCGCGCCAGGTAATTTCTTCGGACGGCGGATTATCCCAGGATGCGCCCACAGTCGCGAGTACGGCGTCATTAAGTTCCATAATCGACACATTTTCGCGCGTTCCTTTTTCGTTGCATTTCGTCTTCAGGTTCACCTCGCCAAGATTGAGTCCGGCTTCCTCAAGCGAACCGGTCAGACAGCTTGTGCCGCTGCGATGCATGCCAAGGATGATTACGGGCGGCGTCATCTCGAATTGCTCTCATTCGACGGTTCGTAGGAATAGCAGGCATTAGCCATCATTCAGGCGTCCATGCAACGGCGTTGTCCAATCCGTGCGCCAGCCCTACGATAATGCGGCGGTTATAAGATAAGTCGGCGATGTCGGCGCAATTTCGACCGTCGCAACGTCGCCTTTTTTGATCGGTTGATTCAGCTTGACCAAGTTCCGGCCGCCCGAATACGCCATCGTTACGCCTTCAATGGACACCTGGCCCACCGCATCGTCGGAAACGACGAGCTCCAGATCACGCGCATGGTTTTCGCCGTAATGGACAAGCGGCAGCCGCGCGCGATCATGGACGCCGCCGGCGCGATCAATTCCGTTAATGATGCGTCCGCGATTGGCGTTCCGACGCCTAATCTTGTCGGAGACGGTCACTGGAACGCGATATTCGAGGAAATGGTGAAGCGCAAAGCCGACGCGCGATTTGGCCTTTGAAATGATCCCCTGATTTGCACCGATGATGCGCTCCAGCTCGCGCCGTCGCGCTGTGTTGAAGCCGCCTGTCTTGGCGTCGCGACTCCATAACACACGCGATAGCACCTCATCGGCAAAATCGAACCTAGCGCCGGCGCGCCACAACCGCACCCACAAATCCCAATCCATTGTATAGTGCAGATCCCGGTTCAAACCGCCAACATCATCGACTGCGGTGCGGCGAAAGAAACAGGAAGGCTGCGATATAATACAGTCGCGCAACAGCCGGACATCTGGCGGCTTTACCGCCCAATGAAACCCACGATACGCCGCCGCGTCGTCAATAATCGTGCTGTCGCCATAAAGAACGTCGATGGCGGGATCATCGGCCAGCCGCGCTGAAACGGTCTTCAGGGCACCGGGATAGAGCGCGTCGTCGGCGTTGAGCCATCCCAGAAACGGCGCCGACATGTTGGCCCACCCCTCAATGATCGCATCCGATTGCCCGGCGTCGGGTCCGGTCCGCCGATAGGCGAAACGGTTATGGAACCGGTCAAGAACGCCGGCGACGCGGGCGTCCCCGGATGCGTCAAGCGCGGCGATTTGCGCCCGTTCGCCTTGCGCGCAGAGGCTTTCGAGGCAATCCGACAGCAATGGATGCCAAGCACCGATCGGTACGGAAATCGCAAATCCCGCGCTCATCGGACGGCGGCCGCGCCCGTCCCAGCCGGCGCAATTCCAACGGCGCGAGCAAGGAAATCATACATGGGGATCAGGCTCGCCCCGCCCCGGCGCCCTCGACAGACCTGGCGGGCGCATTCGGGTTCTTACGCGCGCCAGCCTTCTTCTGAAGACGGGTTGTCTCCTCCTTGAAAAGCGCCAGCGCTTCATCGACGCCGCCGTCAAATTTGAGGCGCCCGTTTTCAAGCCATAGGATTCGATTGCACGCGTCGCGAAGGACCCCTTCGGAATGGGTCGCCATTACTAACACGCCGGCGCGTTTTGTGAGATCTTTCATACGTTCTTTGGCCCGCGTTCGAAAGGCGGCGTCGCCGGCCCCGAAGACTTCATCAATGAGCAATATCTCCGGTTTGATCGCCGTTGCAATGGCAAATCCAAGGCGCATTCTCATGCCGGCCGAATAGGTTCGCATCGGCATGTCGATGAACTCGCCAATGTCGGCAAAGCGAATGATGTCGTCTTTCGCCGCGGCGATTTCAGCGCGCGACATGCCGAGAGTGCGGGCCGAAATATAAATATTCTCCGCACCGCTCGCATTGTCGTTCATGCCGATATTCGGCGCAAACAACGTCGAAACGCGCCCCGAAATCTCAATCGTTCCATCCGTCGGCTGGTAAATGCCCGCGAGAACCCGCAACAGCGACGACTTGCCGGCGCCATTGACGCCGATCAGGCCGATCTGTTCGCCCGCCTTGATCTCAAGCGTAATCCCATCGAGCGCCTTGCAGAAACGCCCGCCATTGCCGTCGACGATGCGAGAATTATCGTCAAATGTTCGCCGACGAACAAACAAGTCGCGCAAAGATCCACCGCCTACTGGCAGGTAGAGCTTCACCGAATCTAGTCTGAGGTGGTTCATAATGGTTTTTGCAGTTTGGCGCGGCGGCAAATTCTGACGGTGCTATAAACGATATATTAGACGCGATCGGAACCGTGATTGTATCAAGATCGCAATCACAAAACTGATTGCTGTAATCGCGCTCACGACCGTCCACGCCTTGACGGAGGCGATTTCGCCGCTCAGCGGCGCCCGCACCAATTCAATAAAATATGAGAACGGGTTATATTCTGAGACCAACTTTCGGACGCCGGCGTCGCCCTGCCAGATGATCGGCGTCGTAAAGAAAAGGAAGCGGGACAGTGTCGGCATGATGTGGGCGAAATCACGAAAATAGGCGCCGATGACGCCGAATACTGTCAATGTACTGAACATAAACAGCGCATAAAAAAAGGGAACGGCAAGCAGGAGTAGCGTGTTGAAATTTACAACGCCGCCAAAAAATAGAATCGCGACAATCGGTATCGGCGCGTTCATGGCGCTTCGGCAAAACAGAAACGAAAGTTTTCGCACGGTAATGTGAGATATTTCGACAGGCGTATTTTTGATGAGCGGCGCCTGCGAGGTAAAATGCGTCGCCCCCTCGCTCAGCGATGAAGACAGGAAATCCCAGGCGTAATATCCGAGCGCAACGTAAAGCGCGTAATTTGTGTTCGCGCCAAGCCCGTTTCGCAGAATAATGACAATGATCGCAACAAACAGCGCCATCTGAATGGGCGACCAGAAAGGGCCGATGAGGGACAAACGAAATCGCGCAATAAAATCATACCAGCCAAGCTCGACGGCCGCGCGGTATTTCGCGACGGCGTGATACAAGCGGTTTACGGAACGGTTGGGCATTTCTGCCGTTGGCGCCTGGGACAAGGTCAATCTCCAGGCTTGCCGTTCGCCGCCGCGTCGAACGTCTGGTTCCGTGCATTCATCTCGTCATCTATCTCGGCGATTATATCGTGCAATTCATCGATTCGGCCGGTTTGCGTCTCGATCAGGGCAGCCAATTCCAATTGATCGCGTTCGATTTTGTCTACCTTGACCGCAAAGTCTTTCGAAATATTTTCTCCGTCGGCCCGAAGCTCCCGGCGTGAATTTTCCAGTGCGTCTATTCGGTCGCCAAGGGATGCAAGCCTGCCCTGCGCTTCCCGGCGCGCGGCGCGCAAGGACGCTGTTTCGGCCGTCAGGTCGCGAATTCTCGCATAAGCCCATCCGCCGAGACCGGCAATCACGGCGATCAAACCGAAAGCCAAAGCGGCGCCCCAATACCCGCTGCGCATTTCGCCGGAGGGCGCTGCAAGGCCGGCGAACCCCAGCGCCGCGACAGGCAGCGCGACCAGGGCGACAATTGCGCGACGTTTCCAGATCGCCTTCAAAAGCAGCCGCATTGATTTCGCCACAACGTAGATAACCGGCGCATGCCGACGAAGCCAGTCGCCAGCAGGCGCATAAAAGGGGCGACCGGCGTGCATCGATGATTCGGATCGTGGTGTCTCTGTATTCACGTCTTTCGCCGCATTGTTTGCTTTTGGCCCCTCTCCACGCACCAGCGTGGCCGCGAACGCTTTACGCAAGAGTTCCTCTCCCGGATCGTCGGCAAACGCCAGCAGATTCCCCCATGCGCCATCCGCGACGTCTGTGTCGTCGCTATAAGCAAACAATCGCCGCCAGTCATGGCGCACGCCATAGCGGATGATGGGAAACCATTCACTCACATAGACGGCGTACCCTTTTTGCCGAAGAAAGTCCGCAATATCGCGCCATGAATGTCCGAGCGACGCTGTTTTTGAGTCTTCAAACTCACATTCGATGACATCCGGACGGATCGCGTCCCAGGGCGCGCCTTTCAGAACGGCGAAGTCATGGCCCTCGACGTCAATTTTTAGAAAGTCGATTTTTTTGAGCGCAAAGTCGCGCACGATTTCCGCCAGAGTTGTGACATCCACAAGGCCGCCGAGCTGGTGCGTTCCATGGAACGCCGACAAGCTGCTGATGCCTGTGCTCTGGGGCGATCGGAAAAGCTGCGCGCGCGCCTCAGCGCGATCGCTGACGGCGCGCGGATCAATAACAATTCCTCGTTCGCCCGCGAATCGCGCCGTCAGTTTTTCGCGATTTTCCGCGTCCGGCTCAAAACAGTATATAGACCACCCCATGGCGTGGAAGTGGCGTGCGGCCCCGCCAAAATGCGCGCCGACATCGACCATGATGCGCCCGTCCGCGCGCCGAGGACGATAAAGATGCGCGATAACCGCCGTTTCATCGACATGTACGGTCTCTTCGCGCGCGTGATCGATCGTGTCAGGCTTTTTCGACATTTTCCGGTGTGAGCAGATGCTGGACGCGCGCCGCTTCGTATGCCGCACGCAGAGAAGCTTCAAGCGCCGCCTTTCGTGTAAGCGCCATTGGCTGGGGCGCTGATCCGGGCGGACGGCGGCGTTATAGTCTTTGAGCAGCCGCGCGGGGCGTTCCAATCAGCGTCCTCGGCTTGCAACATACGCCGGCGGCGCTCCGTCCTGTCTATTGCGCAGTGCAAAGCCCTCTCATATATGGAAGCGACGCCGCGGACAATATGAGAGGCGCTCCGTTCGCGCCACAGCAAAATCTGCGCGCCGAAGAAACGCCGTCATCGGCCCCGCGCCGACCGGCCCGAGCGAACCTGAAGGCGCAAACACAGAAATCCCATGTCTCACGCACTCATTCTCATCGGCGGTTTCGGGTTTGTTGGCCGCAACATTCTGGAGGTCTTGCAGGAGCAGAATGATTTTGCCGCCTTTACGCCCGTCGTCGTGGATGACCTGTCGAACGCCTGCCCCGGCCATGAAGAAATCGGCACGGATCGCCACATCGGCCACTACCAATCGTCAGAGGCCGCCGCGTTCCTCTCTGCGATCACGGCGCCGGCGCGAACCTTTGTATTTCTCGCCGGCGAAACCCGGGTCGCCGAATCAAAAGACAGACCGCTTGATTTCATCGAGGCGAATATCAGCGAGCCCGCACGATTCGTTCTGCAAACAATCCGGCCCGGCGACCACTTTATCCTGATCTCGACGGCGGGCGCGCTTTTCGATGGGTCGTTTGAGATCAGCGTGACCTCTCCATATTGCCCGAAGAATTTCTACGGCGCCACCAAAGCCGCCGAGGAAATGATCCTTGAGAAACTTGTCAGCCTGCGCGGCGGCGCTTTTTCCGTCGTCCGCATGACCAATGTGTTCGGACGTCATTCCGACAACAAGAAGAGCGCCATTCACGCCTTTACCCGCGCCATTATTACGGGCGACGCCGTGACGCTGAACGGCGACGGCCGGCAGACACGGGATTTCATCTATGCGGGCGATGTTGGCTTCGGGGTCGCCACGCTGGCCGAACGCGCGCGACGCGGCGAAGCGACGGACGCTGTCAACATGCTCGGCAGCGGCGCGTCGGTTTCTCTTATGGACGTTATTGGAGCGATTGAGAAAGCGGCCGGTAAAAAGCTGAACTACAAACGGGTCGACGCGGCGGACCTTATAACGACGGAGCCCCGCGACGTCGTCGCATCGCCATCGGACGTCCGCGTTTTGCTGGGTGAGGCGCTGACGCCGTTTGAAGAGGGGATCGCGCGAACTTATGACTATTACGCGCGCTGACGCCGACAGTGCTCATTCTTCATAGGCGGCTCGCAACATTTCTCCCGCGGTTGTTTGCACGCAGCGGCGGTTTGTCCCCGCTGAGTTGCCGCGCGGAACGAACGCGCATGTTCGATCATGCCGACCCGGCGCAGGCTCTTCAAATCCCGAGGGGTCTTTTCTATACAGATAAAAACCTATAATGCCGGATGACGGGGTGGGGAGTATCGGAAAAATCGTATTTCTTATCGCATGAACATTTCACTCGGCGACCTCGCAAGGCGCGCTCTGATCCTATTCGGGCCAGGCCGTCGTCAGCGCGAATAGGCCAGCCAAAACGCCTCGCCGTCACAGAAATGGAATACGCGCGGCCTCTAAAATGTGAAAGATACGGTTATACAAGAAGTGCTGCAGATGTCCGCAATGCCGAATTACACCGGTAAGTATCTGACTTATCCGAAACGCGCCGATCATCAGCGGTGCGACGGCGGGCGGCGTTTAAAAGGTGCGTTGCGGGGAAACAAACCCGGCGCGCCGCTGGTTTCCGTCATTACTGTTTGCCGGAATTCGGCGAAAACAATCGAACAGGCGTTTCAGTCCGTTTTCAACCAGACGTATTCGAATATTGAATATGTCGTCATTGACGGCGCATCGACGGACGCGACGCTGGAAATCGTCCGAAAATACGAATCGCGCATCGACTACTACTTGTCGGAACCCGATGACGGCCTTTACTACGCAATGAATAAAGGTCTTGAGCTCGCCCAGGGCGAATACATCCTGTTTCTCAATTCCGATGATTGGTACACGCCGGACGCCGTTGAATCCCTTGTTTCTGCGATGGAATATGGCGGCTGCGAATTTGTTTCCGCCCTGGCGCAGTATATCGACGAGCAAAACGGAACGTCGCAAATACTACGGTCGATGCCGTTTGATCACTCAACGTATCTGCGCATGCCGGTGCGGCATGAAACAATGTTGATACCGGCGGCTTTATACGATCGCATTGGGCCATACGACACAAGTTACAAGATTATTTCAGATCGTGAGTATGCGAGGCGTCTATTCGCAAACGACATCACGCATTATGAAATTCCGCGACCACTGTTAAATTTTCGCACAAGCGGTGTTTCAAATACGAACATTAAACTTCTGCGCCAGGAGCAAGACCGAATACTCGCTGACGAGTTTTCATGCTTACACGCCAACGAACGCCAACGAATGAATGACCCAGCAGCGGCGGGCGCCGAGGTCTTTATCGACATCGCCAACGCTCATTTAGATAACTCCAAACTCGTTAAGGCAAGCAGAGCGCTCATCGCGGACAACAAGGTCCACTATGGCGAAAAATGGCGTGCGGCGAACATCCGCTCTTTGGGCGCGACCGCAACTGATGCGTATCCCCTGGTCAGTGTGATTTTGCCATTTTACAATGCAGAAGAAACAATTCGCGCAAGCCTCGAATCGGTACTGTCACAAAGCCTGGAAAACTTCGAGATTATCTGCATCAATGACTGCGCGATCGACAACGCTCAGGCGATTGTTGATAAATATTGCCGACAGGATCCGCGCGTCAAATCTCTGCAAAATGAACAGAACATTGGCCTAGGTGCGACACGGAACGTTGGCGTCAGAAAAGCCAACGGCCAGTATATTTTTCATCTGGATCCGGATGACACGTTACCGGAAGACTCGTTGCAAACGCTTTATAAATTAGCATCCGAACATGGCAGTACGATTGTAAAGGGCGCGTTCCGGGCTGCGCAAGGCATATACGGAAAGGAGTCTGCGTCTGACCAAATCAAGTATCCGTGCGGTAATAGCCAATCCATTGTTATCAATACAAGCCTCGCCCAGTCGCCAACGCTGCTTCAATCAACGGAAGGCCACTGGTCCTGTTTGTATCAAGCCGACTTTGCGCGACAAACGCCTTATCCTACTGACTTAAAAATGGGGCAAGACAGCATATTTCTTGTCAACGCATTCGCGCGGGCGAATACAATTACGCTGACGCCTGATGTTGTGTATCATTACCAACCAAATCCAACGAGCGCCATGAACACGTCGTCGGCGCGCAAATTCATGGACGAAATCGAATGGCGCCGCCGCGCCTATCGCGTATTGAGCGACTATAACCTTCAAGACATCGGCGAGCATCTATTATTCAGTTACTGGAACGAGCCGTCGTTCGAGGTGATCGACGGGAAACTTTCAGAAGACGATAGAACAAGGTTTTACGAGACGCTCAGTAATACGCTTCGGATGGCCGGTTATCCGGGCGCAAAGGGAACAAAAAATCCGAAAATTCGCCGTATCTTCGATCGGGTCATACGCGAATCGCATCAGACGCCGCATCATGGCGCTGTGGCAAATGCGGTCAGCGCAAGCGGCGGTCTCAAAGTCGTAACACTTACAACCCGCGACCACGGCGGCGCCGGACTCGCCTGTCTGCGCCTTGCCGAAGCTGAACGCGCACAGGGGATTGACGCCCAAATTGAGTGCCTGGTTAAAAAGAGCGACGCACAGCATGTACGGCGAACACCGATCGCATCGGCCCTTGCGGACGTCGACGATGACAACGCGTTCCACCAGTTGTGGCAGAGGAAGGCGGTCGTAACCCATCAGGAACATACGGGGTTGCTCGCGCGAGAACTGTTTTCGAAAACTGGGGCAGTCGTCGATTTCGACGAATTTGGCCACGTTTTTGAAAACGCCGACATCGTCCATTTTCATTGGGTTGTCGGCATGATCGACTACCCCAAAACGCCGAAACACCTCAATGACACGCCGATTGCGTGGACGTTGCATGACATGAACCCTTTCACAGGCGGCTGTCATTACTCGGAAGGGTGCGAAGGATATAAAGAAGAGTGTCGCGCCTGCCCGTTGCTTGGCGCCGACTCCGAATTGGCGCACGAGAACTGGAAAATCAAACAGAAAGCGTATGCAGGGCTGCGCAATCTTCATATCATCTGTCCCTCGCAATGGCTGGCGGACTGCGCCGCAGAAAGCTCGTTGTTCCGTGGCCGACCCATTCACGTTATTCCGAACGCATTACCGATCGATCGATTTCAGCCCATGAATAAGCTAGCTGCACGCCACCAGTTGGGTCTGCCGATAGATAAGAAACTGATTGTGTTTGGCGCCGACAGCCTAAGTAATGTCCGCAAAGGCGGCGACATTCTGCGCACCAGCCTGACGCACCTAAAAACCCAGGGACGCCTAAACAATGTTGAAGGCGTATTCTTCGGCGGCGGCGCGCTTGATGTCGATATGAAAACCCACAATCTGGGTCGAATAAGCGATGAGCGGAAACTATCGCGCATCTACGCGGCGGCGGATGTTTTTGCCTTTCCCTCGCGCGAAGACAACGCGCCGCTCACCGTCGTAGAGTCATTGCTTTCCGGCACGCCGGTTGTCGCCTTCCCGGTCGGCAATGTGCCGGAAATGATCGACCATCGCGACACCGGGTATATCGCACGTTATGGCGACATCGAGGACTTTGCGGATGGCCTTTCCTGGGCGCTGGAAACGCCGCGCTCGGCGGAAGCGGTTAAGCGGTCGATCCGCTGCCACAAGACCGCCAGGGCGCATAATGATCCCGAAAAATCCGTGGCGGGACATATCGCGCTTTATCGCAAGATGCTGGCGGATAACGCCGGCGGCGAACCAAAAACATCCGCTGAAAACCAAGTTTAAATGATCACCTGCGGCGGAGTGTCAGGATCAGCATCGTAGTTGAGACGCTGGCACAGCGTTAAGTAATGCGTGCTTTTGCGGCATTCGCTTCGGAGATCTTCCGGCATCGCCCGGCGTGGGCGAAGCGTAATGTCGCCGGAATTGCGCCCGCTGTCGCCGGTCATCTTGATTACTGAAATCACGTCTCGCCAATGCGCCTCGTAGGCAAGTTCTAAAACGGTTGTCATTGTTTTTGCGTAACGATCAGGGTCAGTCACGAAGTCTTCGTATCGCAGCATATCGCAATCGTCATACGCATCTAAAAACAAACAATATCTGCGCGCATACTCATCAAGCGTATCCGGTGAAAACATTACCCAACCATTCTGTCGTAATGACAGGAATGAATCGAGCGGGTGACGAACCGTCACGATGCTTCGCACGGGAAACCGCGCCGCCAAAACGGCGCGAAGCAGCGGTCGGGACGAAGGGTCGACCGCCGTGCAAAAATGCGAATGCGCATGGTCGCGCAGAACAAGGCGCTGACCGCGATCGGTCAATTGCTGGTGCATTGCAGAAATGCCGCCCATAAAGACGGCGGAAACAGCCTCGTCGGCAAGCGGGCGCAATCCGATCTGCGCCTGCCGGATAATGTCATGCGGCGCAAATGTCGCCACTTTGAGCGACAAACTGCTATGGGGATCGATCTCACTGAGGAGAACCGTATTTGGCTGCGCTTCGATACATCGCGACAAGAGCGTGCCGCCTGTACAAGCGAAATGATGGATTGTGCGGATCGGTTCCCGGCCGGTCGCGGCAATTTCTGCGCATTCGTCCTCACACTGTTTCAGCAAGCTGCGCAGCCGAACATCGGACAATTCCCGCGTCGTCGATCCGTCTTGAAACGGCGCAAGCAAAGCGAGCGTTTCATCGATAACATCTTGCAGCTCTTTCGGCGATGTCATCTGGAGGGTTTCTTACGCTTGCGTCGTGATCGATTGCGGACGCCGGGGGCGTTTTGTTTGGCATCGCTCGATTGACCGGTTTCCGCGTGGGGCGGCGTCTGCGGGTCAACTTCCGCGCGCAGCTCGGCGTTTGCATCTTGAGAAGCGGTCAGACGATGCAGATGTTCAGAAGCATCGGACAGGCGTTTCGTAACCTGGGTCAGGAGAGCGTCTCGCTCCTCTTTCGCCGCCCGCAACGTCGCGTACTGACTTTGCAGGTCACGCAGATCCGACTGTGTCGCCGCATGCGTTCGAATCGCCATCTTCAAGTCACGCTCGGCGCGCATGGCTGCATCCTCCGCCTCCTTTACCGCTTTTTCGTGACGATCAATATCCGCGCGCAATGTCTCGGACACTTTCTGTTCCTGAGCCAAGCGCGCTAGCAGCGGATTACGCGAGAAAGAAAGGACAGGAAGATCGGGATCTCCATCGTCGAGGCGGATCGGGCGGTCAAAACCGCAGCCTTTAAGCCATTCTTTGATCTCTCTTAAGTCGCTGCCGCCGACGAACAGCACCTCCATGGTCGTGCGGATAATAACGTGGCCGAATCGCTCAAGCTGACCTGCCGCATCAAGGGCCCGCAACAATGAAAATTCTTCGCCCAGAGAGTCGATCACTAGAATATCGCGCCCTGCATCTCCCTTCGGCAGGCGCTTGACTACATCATTGATGTCAATAGCGCGCACTGTTTGGATTGCATCACTCTGCAGTCCTGGGAATAAATCAAGGAGCCCGTCGCCGCGGCGCATGCTGTTCAACATGCGGAAATTGTACTTGCGAAGCTCGACGTCGCCGGATTCGGCCAATACGGCGTTTTCAATAATCGTTACATCGGCGCGGTGGCTAAATCGTATTCTTAATTCAGCAGCGATATCAGAATCCGGCTCGACAATTGTCGTTTTCGCTGAAATTGTGGCGTAGTCAATTCCATCATACAAAACCCCGGGACCGATATGCAAAATTGTGTCCCGCGGACCAGCGTTCCTCAAGATTGCCTCAATCACAGATATGTTCCGTATTCATCGCTTTAGAATAGTTCTTGCCGACCGTAACGGCGCTGTCACACGCCATGACGTCGATTGCAATATCTGTTCGCGCTCCTTTTCAAAAGAGGCCAATTGTTCGGCCTTCTCGTTTTTGAGCTGCTTATTTTTCGCCTGAACTTTCCTAAGTTCTGCGTCCATGCTGACGAGACTGTTTTGCAACTGCGTTAACTGTTGCAGCAAGATCGTCTCCGACGCCGAGCTGTCGGCTTTTGCAACGCTTTGATTCGCCAGTTCCGTCTCCAGTGCGCGAATTTTCTCACCCCTCAGGCTACGATCCTCGATAATGATATCGACGGCGTTATAATGCTTATCGCCCTTCACAACCGGCCCGACACTCGTGCTCGCTTCCAGCTCGGCCATGAGGCGGCGCACATCCGGATCCGCCCGCGCCGCCAGTGCGGCGATCGCCAAATCAACCCCGGTCGCGACGCCTTCAGGCGCGACGAACTCGGGCGGCGGCGGTTTTGTCGGAAAGGCGGCTTTAAAAACATCGCGACTTCGCGACTGGTCGAGGGCGGAACGCTCTATTAACAAAATCCGCCGCCGAAATTTGCGCAGAACGGAGATATGGCGTGTTGCTTCTTCGCGCCATTGCGGCAACAGGGTAGAAATTGCCCCCTCTTTCAGCCGACCGGAGACGAAAGCAGCGGGCCTGTCATACAAGATCAAACCGTGATCGTTACCGACAGCGATTCGCTCTTCAAATAATCGAAGTTTTTGATACCGCTGTAACTTGTTTTCCGCGTTGACGGCGAATATCAGGAACGCCTCGGCGACGGTATCTTTGTTCTGGATTAAGGACATATTTTTTTATCGTTGTTCCGCTTCTAGCGATATCAATTTTCGCTATTGAGCCCGCTCCGCGCTGTTATTCTTCACAGGCCTGTTAGTCAATCGGACCGCTTTCCAAGATGGATACCGCACTCCGTCTTAGCCTGTCCGGCCCACCGTCCGGAGCGCAAATCGTTTTCATCAACGACCTTCGATGTGCACGGCATGCATCCGATTGAGTGATATCCGTCCTTCATCAGCGGATGCGCCGGCAGGTTATTCTTGTCGAGATAGGCCCAGACATCAGCCCGTGTCCAGTTTGCCAACGGATTGAGTTTATAGGAATCGCCGTCATGCTCGAGAACCGGCATTGCTTTGCGAAACGTCGTCTGATGTCGTTTTCGCCCGGTCGCCCAGCAATCAAAATCTTTAAGCGCCCGCGTTAGCGGTTGCGTTTTTCTGACATCGCAACAGGCGTCGGGGTCGCGCATGGAGAGGGTCCCGTCCGGGTCTCGCGACTCCAGGTCGCGCTTTCGCGGCCCAATGACCCGAACATCCTCCAGGCCCAGAAAATGCTGCAGGCGGGAACGATATCGCAGCGTCTCGCCAAACAGTTTGAGCGTATCGAGAAAAAGAACCGGGATCGACGGATCGACGCCCGCGGTCAAATGCAACAAAACCGCTGACTCAGCGCCGAACGATGAAACGACAGCGAGCCGTTCTGGGAACAATTCACGCGCGGCATGCTCGATAATCTCCGTCGCGGAGGCCTTCTCGAAACGCCGATTCAGATCAGACGTGTCGCCAAGCAGCGTAGCCATCAAAACCGCCTTCGTCCGATCTGCGTTGGACGCCCTTAAAATTCGAGATTTCAGCGGGGCGCCGCTCCGTTCGCTTCATATGGTTTAAAAGGTCGCAATTTGCGGCGTCAAGCCGCGAGATTCTTTCGAATCGGCCAGGGGTTGCGCAATCCACATATAGCGCCCTATCAACCCGCGACCTTGCTCCCTGGCGCGCCACTGCGCCATATCGTTGTTATGAAGTCGGACGCGTGCGCGGCTGGAGGAATATATGAAAATACTGGTGATTGGCGGCGACGGGTTCTGCGGGTGGCCGACTAGCCTCCACCTTTCCATGCTGGGCCACGACGTCGTCATTGTTGATAATCTCTCGCGGCGAAAAATTGATATCGAGCTTGAGGTTGAATCGCTCACGCCAATACAGCCCGTCTCAGTGCGCCTCGCCGCATGGGAGGAAGTTTCCGGCCGGCGAATCCTTTTCGAGAATATCGACGTCTCAGAGAACTATGCACGGCTGCTCAATACGCTCCAGGATTTTGAACCAGACGCTATCGTCCACTTCGCCGAACAGCGCGCCGCGCCATATTCGATGAAGTCGTCCTATCATAAACGATATACCGTCGATAATAATTTGAACGCCACTAACAACATTTTGGCGGCGATCGTGGAATCTGGCGTCGATGCGCATCTCGTTCATCTGGGCACAATGGGCGTTTACGGATACGGCACCGCTGGCATGAAGATTCCTGAGGGATATCTGCCGGTGACGATCGAGACCGATGATGGTCGCCAAGTGCGGCAGGAAATCCTTTATCCCGCAAATCCTGGGTCGATTTATCATATGACAAAAACCCAGGACCAGTTGATGTTTGCGTTCTACAACAAAAACGATGGCGTCAAAGTGACGGACCTGCACCAGGGAATCGTCTGGGGCACGCAGACGAAGGAAACGAAACGCGACGAACGGCTGATCAATCGCTTCGACTATGATGGTGACTATGGCACGGTTCTTAACCGCTTTCTGATGCAGTCAGCCGTTGGATTCCCCCTGACGGTGCATGGCACGGGCGGGCAGACCCGGGCGTTTATCCATATTCAGGATACCGTAAAATGCATCGAGCTTGCGATTGAATCCCCGCCGCAACATGGCGAGCGCGTCCGGATACTGAACCAGATGACTGAGACGCACAGGGTGCGCGAATTGGCGAAGCTGATTGCGGACAAGACCGGCGCGAGCATCGAAAACGTCAAAAACCCGCGCAAGGAAGATTCTGAAAACGAACTTAATGTCGAGAACCAGCGTCTGCTTGGACTCGGCCTTGATCCGATTACACTCGAGGAAGGGTTGTTGGAAGAAGTGACCGAGATCGCCCGGAAATACGCTGATCGATGCGACAAATCGAAAATTCCTTGCGTGTCGTACTGGACTGCTGAGCAACAAACCGGCGCCGCGAAATCGATATAGATCAACCGCACGAAGGCTGATGGCTACGCAATGACTGGAAGCAGAAACTGGTGCGTTTTGGTGGCGGGTATGCGGAACGACTCCGTGACAGTCCGCTCAAAACATGAAATGGCGGCTATAAAAAGATGACAAAGAAAGTAGCATTGGTTAGCGGCGTAACAGGTCAGGACGGCGCCTATCTCGCGCAGTTGCTTCTTGAAAAGGGGTATGAGGTTCACGGCATTAAGCGGCGATCATCGTCTTTCAACACCGCCCGCGTGGACGCGCTTTATCAAGACCCTCACGAGCACGAGACGTCGTTTTTTCTGCACTATGGCGATCTGACGGATTCGACGAATCTGATTCGCCTCATTCAGGAGACGAAGCCGCACGAGATTTACAATCTCGCGGCCCAGAGCCACGTGCAGGTCTCCTTTGAAACGCCCGAATACACGGCCAACGCCGACGCGATCGGCACATTGCGCCTGCTTGAGGCCATTCGCATTCTCAACCTGCAGGATCGCGTGCGTTTCTATCAGGCCTCGACATCGGAGCTTTATGGGAAGGTGCAGGAAATCCCGCAGACAGAAACGACGCCTTTTTATCCGCGCAGCCCTTACGCCGCCGCGAAACTCTACGCCTACTGGATCACGGTGAACTATCGCGAGGCCTACGGCATGCATGCGTCGAACGGCATACTCTTCAATCATGAAGGGCCGACACGCGGCGAAACGTTCGTGACACGGAAGATCACTCGCGCCGTGGCAGCCATTGAAAAGGGCCTTCAAAAGACGCTTTTTCTCGGCAATCTCGACGCAAAGCGGGATTGGGGCCATGCGCGCGACTATGTCGAAGGCATGTGGCTCATGATGCAGCAGGATACGCCCGATGACTATGTCCTGGCGACCGGGGAAACCCATTCGGTCCGCGAGTTTGTCGAACTGGCGTTTGCGGAAGTCGGGCGCAGGGTTTCATGGGAAGGCGCGTCCGTTGACGAAGTCGGTCGCGACGAAAAAACCGGCGATGTTCTTGTCAGAATCGATCCGCGATATTTTCGTCCGACAGAAGTGGACCTCCTGATCGGCGACCCATCGAAGGCGCGCGAAAAACTCGGCTGGTCCCACAAGATAACGTTTCAGGAGCTCGTCAAGGAAATGGTCGCCGCCGACCGCGCGGCCGTCGAACTGGAGCGGCACAGACGCAACCGCACGGACTGAACTGAACCGCCGCGATCAAAAAAGCGATAGCGTCCCGGGCAATATCCGTCCGAGAAAGAAGCGAAATCGATGTACACGCTGACAGGGAAAAAGATATTCGTCGCCGGTCATCGCGGCATGGTCGGCGCGGCGATTGTTCGCCGGCTCGCCAGCGAGAATTGCGATATCCTGACGGCGGGACGCGACGTCGTCGATTTGCGTGATCAGGCGGCGGTGCGCGCGTTCCTTGACGGTGAAAAACCCGACGCCGTTGTTCTCGCAGCGGCGAAAGTCGGCGGCATCCTCGCGAACGACGCTTATCCGGCGGATTTCCTCTATGACAATCTCGTCATGGAGACGAATATCATTGAGGGCGCCTTTCGCGCCGGCGTCGAAAAATTACTGTTCCTCGGCTCCTCATGCATATACCCCAAGCACGCGCCGCAACCGATCCCCGAAGACGCGCTTCTGACCGGGCCGCTGGAGCCGACCAATGAATGGTATGCAATCGCAAAAATCGCCGGGCTCAAACTGTGCGAGGCCTACCGGAAACAACATGGCGCTGATTATATCTCCGGCATGCCGACCAATCTTTACGGACCAGGCGACAATTTTGATCTCGAAAAATCGCACGTCATCCCGGCCCTGATGCGCAAAGCTCATGAAGCAAAGACCGCCGGCGAAAACGATCTCACAGTTTGGGGAAGCGGAACGCCGCGGCGCGAATTCCTCCATGTGGATGACTGCGCCGACGCCCTTGTCTTTCTCCTGAAAAACTACTCCGGCGACAGCCATGTCAATATCGGCTCGGGCGTCGACATCACGATCGCCGACCTCGCCCAAAATATTATGGATGTCGTGGGCATGACCGGTGCACTGAACTTCGACGCGTCAAAACCCGATGGAACGCCGAGAAAACTGATGGCGAACGATCACCTTGCCGCTCTCGGCTGGCGACCGTCGATCGGCTTGGGCGAGGGCCTCCGGTCAACTTACGAATGGTTCCTAGAAAACCAAGACGTCGCGCGGCTGAAGGTATCCTGACGGCGCTGCACCTATAGCGCCGCAAACCGCCGGCGAATTTTCTCCAGCAGCGAAAGGCCGGGGGATGACCGACGCGACGGCGTTTTAGCGACGACTGCAATGACGTCGCGCGCCGCCGCTGCGGTTTCGTCACCGCTCTCATTCTTTGACGGCGCGCACGGTTCCAGCTTTTCTTTGAACGCCGTCTTCATTGCATTAAGATCAAAATTCGTGAGTGCATGACGTCGCGCGCTGTCCGCGAGAAGGCGCCGACGCCCGTCATCATAAGCAAGCCGTGATAAGGCGTCACGCAGCCGGTCCTGGTCGCGGATCGAAACAATTTCAGCAAGCCGATGGCGCCGCAGATAGTCGATCGTTTCGAGCTCTTCAGGCCCGTAGGCCAGAATAGCGGCGCCGGCGGCCATGGTCTCAGGCACTTTGTTGGCGAAGGAATATTGCAGGTAAGTCCGTGTCTTCTCATCGAAGTTATAAGAGACCAGCAGCACGTCGGCGCCCGACAGCCAGCGCCGATATTCCGCCGCGCTTAGGTTTGACTCGGCGAACGTCACATTGGCGAGCGCATTCAGTTCATCGCCGCATTGCTTGAGCCAGATCGCGTGAGAGCGCCCCTCAAAAACGATTGGTCGTCCGTTCTCTGCGCCATCCGCATTCGCCATCTCGGCGACCGCGCGGGCGACATCGAAGACGCTGTCTTTGGTTGTGTCCGGGGCCAGCGAGCCGGCGTAGCGAACAACGAGATGGTCGCGCCGCGGCGGCGAGACCACGGGCCAGCTATCCGCATTAACGCCGTTATGAGCGACGTCAAAGGCAACGCCGTAGCGTTTCTCGAACGCCCGGGCCATGCCCTCGGAAATCGCAAAACGCGCGCCTGCCTGAGCCAGCAGGCACCGCAAATCCCCATCCATTTCGGCGAACCGGGCGGGATCTCTTCCCTCAAGCCGCGCCGGCCAGTCGTCCATCAACCAGAGTGCGAGTCCTGCGCCCCTGGCGATCGCGCGTGCGATCGCCGCCATCGCAAACGCATGCAGCGCCGGAGAATCCGCTACCGGACGGTAGACGATGATTTCAGGTTGAAACAGTTCGAGCAGGCGCCCGACCCCCACATCGCCGTCCTCAATTGCACACGGTGAATCAACGCCCGCCGCCGCGCCGATGCGCCCGCCGCCCATGTCGCTCACATGAACAAAGGCGCCGTCGCGCCAGTCGCGAAAATACGCCGCCTTCAATACGCTGGTCGCCGCCGGCCCGGCCATCGGCGTGAAATCGATCAACAATAGACGCGGATCCGGCAAGAGTTTTCGATTCAGCAGGTTTTCGGTTCAACGGAATGGACAGCTATCGCAGCCAATGACATATCTCAGCGCCATGGATGACGTCCAGACAGAAACGCGCCGCGTACGCGCCGACGAGAAAACGGCGTTTGTGCTGGGCAACGGCCCGTCACTCGCCAATGTTTCACTGCCCGCGCTGAGTCCCTATGCAACGATCGGTATGAACGCGGCCTATCGCTACTGGCGCGAGATTGACTGGCGCCCGCGTTACTACGCCTGTGTCGATCTCGTTGTCGGCATGTCTCATAAGAACGAAATCGCGGCGCTGATCGATGAAGGGCGTATTGATCGATTTCTACTGCGAAGCAATCTTATTGAGGCGCTGGGAACGACGGCGCAAACCAAGCGTGTTGTTAATTTCGACGCCGTTCGCGGCGGACGAACGTTGTTAAGTGTTAATCCGCCGACAACTGGCAGCCACGCTGCGCTCTGGGCCGCGGCGATGGGGTACAAAAAAATCGTTATTCTCGGCGTTGACGCTCAATACAAGGAGATCGTTGACGGCGCACGGCGCGGGCAAGGGATTGAACTTGAAATCGTCGAGGCTCGCGATAATCCCAATTACTTTTTCAAAGGATATCAAGCGCCGGGCGACAAATACAATGTTCCCAATCCGCGCCCGGATTTGCATGTAAACGCCTGGCGACGGACGAGTGCGCGCCTTCGCGACGCCGATGTCAAAATATATAATGGCAATGTAAATTCAGGCGTTCGCTGTTTGCCGTTCATCGAGCTGGAACCGTTTCTCAATGCCGGCGCCGAACCAACGCCGCCGGACGAAACGGTCGGCGTGCTTGAGGACGACGATCAGCTGTATCATGGCGCCGATGGGAAGTCCCGAAAGCGCGCGTTCTTGAAGGCTTATGGGCCTGGCGGCGCGGGGGGGCTTGTCGCTCTCGCGTTAGCGATGGTTGCATGGGTCGCTTTTGCGTCGCCCTCCGCCGCTTTGCTGGCGCTGGCTTGCGTCGGCGTCAGCGCCGGCTTCATCGCGGCGACCGCGCTGATATATGTACGGTTCACGATCATTGACCATTTGGCGCGCCAGGACGCAGAGTTATCGGCCTTGCGGGCAAGGATCGCTGACCTTGAACGGTTTGCAGATCGCACGCCTATGGGGGTTTAAGACTGGCTACGGCTGGGGCATAAACCGCAACCTAGAACGCAAAGCTGCAAGGCGCGTCATGACGCAAAGCGAAACCGTCAGCATCATATTCAGGGCGCTGAATGAGGAGAAATGGCTGGGCGACGCTCTCAATGCGTGCCGGCGCCAGAGAATTGAAAATGCCGACATCGAGATTATCCTTGTCGACTCCGGCTCCCACGACCGCACGGTCGAGATCGCAGAGCAACATCACTGCCGCATCGTGCACATCAAGAAGAACGAGTTTACATTCGGCCGATCGCTGAATTACGGATGCGACGCGGCGAATGGGGACTACCTCGTTTTCATTTCCGCCCACTGCATTCCCGCCGACGAGCGCTGGCTCGCAAGATTGCTGGCGCCGCTTCAGGCGCGCGAAGCCGATTATGTATACGGGCGGCAGATCGGCCATGACGCGTCGCGCTTTTCAGAGCGACAGGTCTTTGCGCAGTACTTCCCGGCCCAGGATAAAATTCCACAATCTGACTTTTTCGCGAACAACGCCAACGCTGCAATTCGCCGAGAGAGTTGGGCGAAATATCGCTTTGATGAATCAGTTACTGGACTTGAGGATCTCGTGCTTGCAAAGGCGCTCTCCGAAGAGGGCGGCAAAATAGGGTATGTGGCGGATGCGCCGGTCATTCACATTCACGAAGAGACGTTTCGCCAGATCCGCCGGCGCTACTATCGCGAAGCACTGACCCTACGGGAAATCATGCCGCATATCCATTTTCGGTTCGGCGACTTCATGCGCTATTTCACCGCCGGCGTCTTTCACGACTTTTCAGCAGCGTTCAAAGAACGACGGAGCGCCGCGACCTATTTTGAGGTCGTCGCGTTCCGACTGATGCAGTACTGGGGCACATATCTCGGACATAATGAGCACCGAACGCTGTCGCGCGCCGACAAGGAGCGCTATTACTATCCGCGCGCGCATACGGTCCAGGAGGCTCCGCCCAACGCAAACAAGGAACCGCGCGCAGAAGCAACAGAATCACCCGCGGAATAGCATCGTCAGAAAACGGAATTTATGATTGGGAAGTCGAAACGTCTGACGGCGCTGCTGCCAATGAAAGCGCATAGCGCTCGGGTGCCGTCAAAAAACTTTCGCATGATCGCCGGCAAGCCGCTGTTTCGATGGATTCTCGATACGCTAACAGCGGCCGACGCCATAGACCGAATTGTCATCAACACCGATGCACGCTCTATTTTGTTGGATAACGGTCTTATCGACGGCGCCCATGATGGAAAGGTGTTGATCCGGGATCGCAGGCCGGAGGTCTGCGGGGATTTCGTCTCAATGAATCTCGTCCTTGCAGACGACATCGCAGCGGTAGAATCGGATTACTACTTCATGACCCATGTGACGAACCCGTTGCTTTCGGGCCGGACCCTCGACGCCATGGCGGCGCGCTTTCTGGAGCAGGAAGCACGGGACGGCGCCGACTCGCTGTTCACAGTGAATCGCCTTCAAACTCGGTTCTATGGCGTCGATGGAACTCCGATCAACCACGATCCCACAAATCTCGTGCGCACGCAGGACCTGCCGCCCTATCTCGAGGAGAACTCAGTCGGATATTTGTTTACCCGCAGCAGTTTCGCCAAAACTGGCGCGCGCATCGGCGAACGCCCAACGATGTTCGAAACGCCGAAACTGGAATCAGTCGACATTGACGAGCCAGCCGACTGGTTTATCGCAGAGTCGCTGTTGATACGAATGGCAGCCGGCGAAGCCCTTCCGGAATCTTAGTTCCAATGACCCGACCCAATGTCTTTGTCACCTGCCCGCCGATGCTCGGCATGATCGGCGAATTCGCGCCGGTTTTTGACGCTAACGGTCTCGGCTATACGCCAGCGAAAGTCACGCAAGTGTTGTCTGAGGACGAATTGATAGAAACGGTCCCCCATTACGATGGCTGGATTATCGGCGATGATCCGGCGACTCGGCGCGTTGTCGAGGCTGGCGCGGCCGGCCGGCTGCGGGCCGCCGTAAAATGGGGCGTCGGCGTCGACAATGTGGATTTTGACGCGTTCCGGAACGCAAAAATTCCTGTCGAGAACACGCCCGGCGTATTTGGCGGCGAAGTCGCCGATATCGCGCTCGCCTATGTGATCGGCCTCGCTCGCGAAACGTATTTCATCGACCGTGAGATTCGCACCCGAAACACTTGGCCGAAACCGACAGGCGTATCCCTCGTCGGGCGCACGGTTGCGCTTGTCGGGTTCGGCGATATCGGATCGCAAACGGCGAAACGGCTGCTAGCCTGCGACGCCAAAGTCATTGTCTACGATCCAGCCTACAAACCCATCGCCGGCGTCGCCGTTGATGCAGCGACATGGCCGGCGCGCCTCGGCGAGGCGGATTTCCTGATATTCACCTGCCCGCTCAATGACGACACTCGCCACATGTTCAACACCGACGTTCTGGGCTTGCTGAAACCCGGCGTGCGCATCGTCAATGTCGCCCGCGGGCCGGTGATAGACGAAACCGCACTCGTCGCCGCGCTCCGCGACGGGGTCGTTCATTCAGCCGCCCTCGATGTGTTTGAAATTGAGCCCCTTGCGCCAGATAATCCGCTGCGCCAATTCGAGCGGTGCATATTCGGATCGCATAATGGTTCGAACTCGGCTGATGCGGTCCGGCGCGTTAGTCGCCTCGCTATCGAAAAGATCGCGCAGTTCCTTGGGACGCAGACATGAAACGCAATGTACTGATCACTGGCTGCCTTGGCGGCATAGGCAAATGCCTCGTTGAAGCGTTTGTCAAAAACGGTGACCACGTTGTTGGCGTCGATCGCCTGCCCATGCCGAAACCGGCGCCAACATTTTCGTTTCTGCAAGCAGACATCGGCGAATTTGCGCGCACGCCGGCGTCGATCAGTGCGTTTGAAAAAAATATTCGCGCGGCCTGCGGCGATACGCCATTGAGCGTAATCATCAACAATGCCGCAGTTCAGCATCTTGGCCGGCTCGGCAACCTCGCCGCCGACGCGATCCTTGAAACCCTCGACGTCAACGTTGCAGCGCCGATGCTGATCGCCAAGGCGTTCCTTCCAGACCTGGAACAGTCCAGGGGCGTCATTCTCAATATCGGCTCCGTACACGCCGAGGCGACCAAGCAGGGGTTTGCGGCCTATGCCACATCAAAGGCGGCGCTGCACGGCATGACGCGGGCGCTCGCGGTGGATCTGGGGCCTGCCGTGCGCGTCAATGCGCTGGCCCCGGCGGCGACGCGTACGGAAATGCTGGAAGCGGGTTTCGCCGGGGACGAGAAAGGCCTGAGCGCCGTCGCTGACGCCCATCCTGTGCGGCGCATTGCCGACCCGGAGGAAATCGCCACGCTTGCAGTCTTCCTTGCAGGGACCGATGCGTCTTTCCTGACTGGCACAACTGTTTACGCCGATGGCGGCGTCCTCTCCCGACTGCACGATCCGGCATAGCGCCGCTGCAGTTGACGTTTTTTGAACAATATCTGGTATGGTACCGGTTGCCGGCGCTGAGCTGGCCGGACACTACTATGCAATAACTGACCAAGCGCCCGCCGGGCGGCAATTCGCCGGACAGGATAATGAAGTTACTGATTACAGGCGGCGCAGGGTTCATCGGTTCGGCGGTTGTGCGCGCAGCGCTTGATCGCGGCGTCGAGATCATCAATTTCGACAAACTGACTTATGCCGCCAACCTCGACAATCTACGAGGCTGGAGCGATCGGCGCGAATACACTTTTATCGAAGGGGACATCTGCGATAGCGGCGCAGTGAGCGTCGCGCTGGAAAAATATGCGCCTGATGCAATCATGCATCTCGCTGCAGAGACCCATGTCGACCGTTCCATCGACGGACCTAGAGCCTTCATCGAAACAAATATCATCGGAACCTATACGCTCCTGATAGAAAGCCGCCGCTATTTTGACGGCCTCGCCGGCGCGAAGAAAGACCGGTTTCGTTTTCATCATGTATCAACCGACGAAGTATTCGGCGCGCTAGGGGCCACAGGCGCGTTTACGGAAGAAAGCCCCTACCGGCCGAATTCTCCCTATTCGGCGTCGAAAGCGAGTTCCGACCATCTCGTCCGCGCTTGGGCCGAAACCTTCGGCCTGCCGGTTGTCGCCAGCAACTGCTCCAATAATTATGGGCCCTGTCAGTTTCCCGAGAAACTTATTCCGGTCGTTATCCTCGCCGCCCTGGCGGGCCGCCCCATCCCCGTTTACGGCAAGGGTGAGAATGTTCGCGACTGGCTCTTTGTCGAGGATCACGCCGATGCGCTGTTGCTTGTACTCGAAAAAGGCGCGCTCAGCGAAACGTACAATGTCGGCGGGAATTGCGAGCTTGCAAACATCGATCTCGTACAGCGGATCTGCACGCTAATGGATGAATTCGCGCCCGCGGGGCGTCCCCATGCAGACCTGATAGAGTTCGTCGCAGACCGCCCCGGTCACGATTTGCGCTACGCCATCGATGCGTCAAAGATTGTGCGCGACCTCGGCTGGCGCCCATCCGTTAACATCGATGACGGCCTGCGCCGCACGGTCAAATGGTACCTGTCAAACCGCTGGTGGTGGCAGGCGATCCGCAAACGCGGTTTCAGCGATAACCGTCTTGGCGTCATCAAACAAAAAGGGGCGGCGCAATGAAAGGTGTCATTCTCGCCGGCGGCGCCGGAACACGGCTACATCCGATTACCAAGGCGACATCGAAACAACTCCTGCCGGTTTATGACAAGCCGATGATTTACTACCCGCTGTCGACACTGATGCTAGCGGGCATTCGCGACATACTGATCATTACAACGCCGGAAGATCAGGTAAGCTTTCGGCGCCTGCTTGGCGACGGCGGCGCATGGGGCGTGCGTCTTTCATACGCCGCGCAGCCAAAGCCTGAAGGACTCGCGCAGGCTTTTGTCATCGGTGAAGACTTTGTCGGCGGCGAAAAGTGTGCGCTCATTCTGGGCGACAATCTCTTTTACGGTCATGGCCTGCCGGAAATGCTGACGGCGGCCGTCGAAGAAACCGGCGCGGTCATCTTTGGCAGTCATGTGACTGAGCCGCAACGGTATGGCGTCGTCGAATTCGACGCCGACTGGCGTGCGCTGAGCATCGAAGAAAAGCCCAAAACGCCGAAGTCGAATTACGCCGTCACCGGGCTGTATTTCTACGATGAAACCGTTTGCGATCGCGCCAAACGAGTGAAGCCTTCGGCGAGGGGCGAACTTGAAATCACAACGCTTAACGAAATGTATCTGGACGACGGCGCGCTTCACGTCCGCCTGCTCGGACGAGGGTTTGCGTGGCTCGACACCGGCACACATGATTCGCTTCTGCAGGCGTCGCATTTTGTACAAACAGTCGAGGAGCGGCAGGGTCTTAAAATCGGATGCGTTGAAGAAATCGCGTTCCGAAAGGGTTACATCGACGCCGACCAGTTACGCGCCCTCGCCGCGCCGCTGGAGAAAAGCGGCTACGGCGAGTATTTGCGGCGCATCGCCGACGAACGCATCGGATAACGGCGGACCCGCCAAATGGACGTAATCGAAACAGCGATTCCAGATGTTAAGATCTTCATTCCGCCAGCGTTTGAAGACGCCCGAGGCGCCTTTGTCGAAACATACAACCAACGTGTTTACGCACCGCGTGCGCCCGGCCTCATATTCGTTCAGGACAATGAATCCCGCTCGGAAAAATCCTTTACGGTTCGCGGCCTTCATTTTCAGGCGCCGCCCTTCGCGCAGGCAAAGCTGGTCCGCGTCGCGCGCGGTCGCATCTTCGACGTCGTCGTCGATGTGCGAAAGAACTCGCCAACTTATGGCAAGTGGATTGGCGAAGAATTGACGGCGGCGAACCGCAAACAGCTTTTGGCGCCAGTCGGTTTTCTGCACGGATTTATGACGCTCGAGCCCGACACAATCGTCGCTTACAAGGTTACAAACTATTACGACAAGGCGTCGGACGGCGCAGTGAACTGGGCCTCGCCGTCCTTGGGAATAGACTGGCCGGCAACGCCGAATAACGCGATCCTTTCCGAAAAAGACGCCGCGGCGATCGACTTTGACAGTTTTGAAAGCCCCTTCTCGGCTTAATCCGAGGCTTCGAGCCCGATCTTTTGTCGAGCCACGGTAAGTCAGCCCACAACCGGCAGTTGCGCGACGCCCGTTCTGGCACAGCCCTTGAATGGCCCCGTGATCAATTGACAGGCGGCATGCGATCCTTATTCCTTTCGCCGCGCTGAGGCGGCATCGCATATGTCAGCTCATGGAAAATTATTTAGCGTAGAGGACGAATCATGAAGACCAACGGCGCTGCTTTTTTAGCTCTCGCAATTCTGGTTCCGGCGGCGTCTTGCGCCGACGCGGAACCCAAGAACGCGGCCGAGACCGAAGCAACAGGCAATGCCGCGGCGATAGAAGATTTTCACGTCTATTCCGTCGGCGGCCTCAGGCTCGATTGCCCGCAGGGCTTCGAACAACTCCAGGCCGACGCGATCGCAATGGACGGCATGGAAATGGTCACCGAAACCGATGAACAGATCGCCTATATGTCCGAGGGCGTCTCTTTCACGATGACCAAGGACGGTCATTACGCGCATCCGATGATCATCCGCCGTGATGTAATTGTCGCCGGCCAGGATAAGATTTCGGTGAGCATGGCGGCGTGCGGGTACGGGTCGAAAGAAGACTCCGACAATGTGATGGAGCGGTTTGCCGTCCTCAATGAGCGGTTTTTGCTGCAGCAAAAAATCCAGATTAAATCGGACGTCGGTGCAAACCTAGAAATCCAGTCCGAAGACGGGGCCCCCGAACCCGCTGAGAGTGAATAGCGTCCTCGTTCGTTCGGCACGCTTAGGTCCGTTGGAGACGGGAGACATTGTCGACGCTAAACCACCCCGATGTCCAGGCAATCGTGAACGTGCACGAGGCCCAAGGGATGTTGTTTTGCGTCGACAATGAAAACCGCCGTTATCTTGCGATCTGAGAACAGCGCGAGCGCCTCAGCGGCGACACTGTCTTCACCAACGACGTGCGGATTCTTTGTCATGATGTCAGCGACGCGCGCGCCGCTTAGCGACCTGCTGAAGTGACGGCGTAAATCGCCGTCCGTCACCATGCCGATGAGCGCGCCGTCAGTATCGATAACGCCAACGCAGCCGAAGCCGGAGTTTGTGATGATATCGACCGCGTGGTCGACGGGGTCATCGCCTTTGCAGAGCGGCATTTTCTTGTGATGCATCAGATCGGTGACGCGCTTGAGGGCCGCGCCCAGCCGTCCGCCGGGATGAAAGGCTTGAAAATCCTGAGCCGTAACGCCCTTTTTTCTGAGCAGCGCAACGGCAAGCGCGTCGCCAAGCGCCATCATCATTGTTGTCGTCGTTGTCGGCGCCGGCGTTGTCGCACATGCCTCTGTCGCCTCCGGCAGCGTCAACCGCACATCGCCGGCTTGCGCCAGTGTTGAGCGCGGCTGCGCGGTCATGACGATCAGCGGGATGCCGAAGCGCCGCACATAGGCGAGGATGTCGCGAAGCTCCTCCGTCTCGCCGGAGTTGGAAAGCGCCAGCACGATGTCCTCACGCGCGATCATGCCGAGATCGCCATGACTGGCTTCGGCCGGATGGACAAAAGTCGCCGCGGTGCCGGTCGATGCAAATGTCGCAGCGATTTTGCGTGCCACATGACCGGACTTGCCCATGCCCGTCAGAATCAGCCGCCCCTTCAAAACGGCGATCCGGGCGACGGCATCATTAACAGCAGCCGCCAGATCGTTCTCATCGTCGCGCAACACGGCGACGAGGGCGGATAGCCCCTCGATTTCCGTTTCGACGACGGCAGCAGCGGTTTCGTTAAATTTGTCCATAAATCGATGTTCGCACGAAGCCTCTAGCGCAAATTCTCTGGCAAAGTTTCTCGCTGTTGCAAAGGGTCCGGCGTGTCTATCATATGTCGTCCCTCCGGGGCAGCAATGAAAAGGGCCACCAAGGCAATGCCGCCATCGCCAAACGCCGTCGTCGAGATCCCGACCAGCCATCGAAGACTACAAATCGGGCAATCCGCCCCGTTCGCCCTGATTGCAGGCCCGTGCGTCATGGAGAGCCGATCCCATGCGCTGGAAATGGCCGCCGCGCTAAAGGAAATCACCGGCGCCCTAGACATCGGCCTTATCTTCAAGACGTCGTTCGACAAGGCCAATCGCACCAGTGCTGGCGCCGTACGCGGCGTCGGCCTGAAGGACGCGTTGCCTGTGTTTTCAGAAATTCGTGAAACGCTGGGCCTGCCCGTCGTCACCGATGTTCATCAGCCGGACCAGTGCGCCGCCGTGGCCGAGGTCGTCGATGTGTTGCAGATCCCGGCGTTTCTTTGCCGTCAGACAGATCTGCTAGCGGCGGCGGCGAAAACCGGTCGGGTCGTGAAAATCAAGAAGGGCCAATTCCTGGCGCCCTGGGACATGCAGCATGTCGTTGCGAAGGTCGTCGACGCCGGCAATAAGAACGTACTCGTTACCGAGCGCGGCGCCAGTTTCGGCTACAATACACTGGTCACTGACTACCGCGCGATCCCGACCATGGCGCAGGAAACCGGCGCGCCCGTTATCTTTGATGCAACCCATTCCGTGCAGCAACCGGGCGGCCTAGGCGGCGCATCGGGCGGACAGCGGGAGATGGTTCCGACCCTTGCGCGCGCCGCCGTCGCGGTCGGCGTTGCAGGCGTCTTTATGGAGACCCACGACAACCCGGATGCTGCACCGTCAGACGGTCTGAATATGGTTCCACTCGGCAACATGCACGCATTGTTGTCGGAACTGAAAGAAATTGATGTGATCGCAAAAGCGCGCGCGTCGATCCATGGATTCCCGGCGTAAGGCGCGAAAATCCGATGAGTGTTGAAACGCTAATTGTCATCCCGTCCCGGTACGGATCAACACGATTTCCGGGCAAGCCGCTCGCAGTCATCGCCGGGCAGACCATGTTGCAGCGGGTCGCCGTCCAGGCCCGCGCCGCCGCGGAGCAGATTTCCGATGCGGCCTTTGTCGTTGCAACCGACGACAACCGGATCGTCGATCACTGTGCGTCAATTGATGCGCCCGTCGTCATGACCGATCCAGCGGCGCCCAGCGGATCAGACCGCGTCCTGGAGGCAGCTCGGAAAATCGCTCCAGATTTCAAATTTATCGTTAACCTTCAAGGGGATGCGCCCTTCACGCCGGTTCATTATCTGACCCGCGCAGCGCAAGCGCTGCGCCAAGGCAAAGGCGACGTTGCAACGCCGTGCATTCGGCTCGACTGGGCCGGCCTCGACGCCCTTCGCGACGCCAAACGCCAATCGCCGACGAGCGGCACGACATGCGTCATGGACGCCGACGGCATGGCCTTGTGGTTTTCAAAAACGATTATTCCAGCCATTCGCGACGAAGCGGCGCTTCGCACGCAATCGAAACTGTCGCCGGTTCACCGGCATGTGGGCCTTTATGGATTTAAACGTGCAGCGCTTCAGCAATACACGCGCGCGCCGATGTCAGACTATGAAAAAATTGAAGGCCTCGAACAATTACGCATGCTCGAAAACGGCATATCCGTGCATTGCGTGCGCGTCGCAGCGCAAGAAATTTCAACTGCCGGGATCGATACGCCTGCCGACCTTGAGCGATTGAACGCGATGATCGCAAAACATGGCGATCCGGGCGTCGTCGACTGATGCCGGTTTTATTCATCGCGCGCCACGGGAACACGTTTGACAAAGGCGATACGCCAACGCGCATTGGTCGGCGCACGGACCTGCCATTATCTATGTCCGGCCAAAGGCAAGCCGCCCGGCTTGGCGCATATTTTTCGGAGCGCGGGATAGCATTCTCAGAGATTTACTCGGCGCCGCTGAAACGGGCTATGGAGACAGCGGAAGCTGTTGTCGCAAACGCGGTCCGTCCGTGCCACATTGCATCGGAACGCTCACTTCTTGAGATCGACTACGGCCCCGACGAAAATCAGCCGGAAGCAAACGTCATAGACCGCATTGGCCAGGACGCGCTCAATCAATGGAATAGAGCGTCCGTTCCGCCACCGGACTGGCAGGTTGATCCCGAAGCGCTGACCGATGGCTGGCGATCTTTATTCTCCCGGATCCGCACAATGCCGTCCGACGCCTCCCTACTCGCCGTCACCAGCAATGGCGTCGCCCGTTTCGCGCTGGATGCGGCGTCCAACGCGAAGCCGGATTTCCCGAAAAAGCTACGCACCGGCGGTTTTGGCCGCGTCGAGATCGACGACGATCATGCGGTTGTCGCAGAATGGGACGTCAGGCCGTAACGCCGCCCTACTCGACCGTTACCGACTTCGCGAGATTGCGCGGCTGGTCTACATCGGTGCCCTTCGCCGTCGCCGCGAAGTAGGCGAGCAACTGGACCGGGACCGCATAGACGAGCGGCGACAGCAACGGATGCGTTTCCGGCGCCTCAATCGCCGCCCAGACGTCGCCCGCGGCCTTAATGCCGCGCTTGTCGGAAATCAGGAGCGGACGGCCGCCGCGCGCGATGATTTCATGCATGTTCGAAATTGTCTTTTCATAGTGACGGTCGCTGGGTGCAACGACGACGACGGGAACGTGCTCGTCGATCAGTGCAATAGGCCCGTGCTTTAACTCCCCGGCGGCGTAGCCTTCGGCGTGGATATAGGAAATTTCCTTGAGCTTGAGCGCCCCTTCGAGCGCAATCGGAAAGCTGACGCCGCGACCGATGTAAAGGATGTCCCGCGCCTTTGAGAGGTCGCCCGACACTTTCTCAATTGCCGTTTCCTGCTGCAAAGCCTCTGCGAGGAGCCGCGGCGTTTCCATCAGCGAAGCGATAAGCCCCTTCTGATCGTCCTTCGACAAAACGCCGCGCGCTGCACCCGCCTTTATCGCGAGACAAGCGAGCGCCACAAGCTGGCAGGTGAAGGCTTTAGTAGACGCAACGCCGATTTCCGGGCCGGCGTTTATCTGGAAAATATCGTCTGCTTCCCTAGCGATGCTGGATTCGGCGACATTGACGACGGCGCCGATGTGCTGGCCATGGGCTTTCGCCTCCCGGAGCGCCGCCAGTGTGTCGGCCGTTTCCCCGGACTGCGACACAAAGATCGCGCCGCCGTTCTCCGGATACGGAATATCGCGGTATCTGAGCTCTGAGGCGATATCAATCTCAACAGGCAGGCGCGCCCAATTCTCGAACCAGTATTTCGCAATCAATCCCGCATAATAGGCGGTGCCGCAGGCGGAAATGATCAGCCGGCCAAGGTTTCTAAAATCGAAGTTTCCGCCAAATGCGCGCAACCCGCCGGTTGTCGGATCAACGAAACGCGCCAGCGTATGGCCGACAACTTCAGGCTGCTCATGAATCTCCTTGGCCATGAAATGACGGTGCCCGTCCTTGTCCACCATGGCGTCGGAGACCGTCGAGGTAATTTCGCGGCGCTTGGCGGGCGCGGCGGCGCTGTCAAAAATCTCAAACCCCGAGCGCGTGATCGCTGCGTGATCGCCTTCGTCAAGATAGGTCACGCGATTGGTGAAGGGCGCCAGCGCAAAGGCATCCGAGCCAATGAACATTTCGCCGTCGCCGCGCCCAATCGCCAGCGGGCTGCCCTTGCGGGCGGCTAGAATAAGATCCTCCTCGCCGGCGAAAATAGCAGCGATCGCGAATGCGCCGCGAATGCGCGCTAACATCTTTCGGAATGCATCAAGCGGCGACGCGCCCTCTTCTTCGAGATAGGCTGTAATCAGCTGAGCGATGACTTCGGAGTCGGTAGCCGACTGAAAGTTTCGACCCTTGGCTGTAAGTTCGTCGCGCAGTTCGCAGAAGTTCTCGATGATCCCGTTATGCACGATGCCGACACGGTCCGTGGCGTGGGGGTGGGCGTTCTCGTCGATCGGCGGCCCGTGCGTCGCCCACCGCGTGTGACCGATACCGGCGCGCCCGGCGAGGGGCGCGTCCGAAAGTTTATCCTGCAACGCGTTCAGTTTGCCGGCGGCGCGTCTCCGCTCGATCTCACCATTTACGATCGTCGCAATGCCGGCGGAATCATAACCGCGATATTCAAGACGCTTGAGCGCCTCAAAAATCGGCGCCGCCACATCGTCTTTACCAAGGATGCCGACTATGCCGCACATGGCGCACGCCTCCGATCAATCTCGCCGCTGACATAAGGTAGGCGGATAATTGAGGCAATTGATTGAGCAATGTTTAGCGTTATTTCGGCGGCGGGACGGGCCAGCAAAACATCCGTGCGCCGGGCGTCACTCGCGTTAAAAAAATGGTACCGCCTCCCCGGCTCGAACGGGGGACCTCTAGATCCACAATCTAGCGCTCTAACCTACTGAGCTAAGGCGGCCCGAAAGCGGCCCGGCCGACGGCGCCGGGTCCTCAAGGCGGCGGAAACTAGTCCCGCCGCCTGGCGAAGGCAAGCAAGCCTCGGGCCTAATTCGCCGGCTTGCGGAAGCGCAAAGTCATCCGGTTGGATTCGCCGATCGCCGCATAGGCGTCGCGGCCCTCATCGCCAAGCCCGTAAGTCGGCGGCAGCCGCCAGACGAATTCGCCGGCGCCGGGCTGGTCGGCGGGATTGGCGTTGATGTCGCTTTCAGCCTCCAACGAGAAACCGGCGGCTTCCGCCATAGCGACAACGTTCTCCCGGCTCATATAGCCAAGCGTTCCGTCCGCGGCCGCGCCTTCGGCGCTGTCTGGCGCGCGATGCTGAACAACGCCAAGAACGCCGCCGGGCTTCAATATGGCGAAGGCGTCCGCGAGGGCTTCTGCGCCGAATTCGCCGCCAGCGCGATTGAAATTATGGAGTGCGCGAATCATCAGGACGACGTCTGCCTCGCCGTCGAGATCATCCGGCAGCGCGCCGAACTCGTACGCCGCAACCGGCGTCGTCGGCTCGGCAAACTCCGCGGTCGTCTCCGGAAACGTATCGGTCCAGTTCGAAAGACGCTCTACTAATTCCGGCGTCGGCTCCGGCAGAATCAAGGGCCACATCTCATCCTGGTAATTGACGCCGACATAGCGGCCGTTCTCCGCGACATAGGGCAGGATCACCCGCGTGTACCAACCCCCTCCCGGCAACGCCTCTACAACCGTCATGTCCGGTTTGACGCCAAAAAAGGCGAGGGTTTCCGCCGGATGGCGCCATTGATCGCGGGCTTTGTCTTCATCGCTCCGCGACGCAACGATCTCTTCAAGGGTCGCTGAAGTCGCTGTCTCCACCGCGGCTTCTTCTTTCTGCATTGTGTCGCACGCAGCGAGCGCGAGCGCACCCATCGGCGCGGCGATCAGTTTCAAAACACGCATAGCGTCCTCCTCCGTTGAAAACTTGTCGATCGTTCAATGACGCACCGCGCGTGCTAAACTCGACACGATCTACTTGAGCAAGGAAATTTCGCGCTGAAGCGCGGCAATGCGCGTCGCGTCCGCCGGGTGTGTGGACAGGAACTCAGGCGGCGCGCCGGATTTCGACGTCGCCATTTTCTGCCAGAAACGGATCGCCTGGTTGGCGTCGTAACCGGCCCGGTGCATATAGCGCACGCCGAATTTGTCCGCTTCGAGTTCGTGCTTGCGCGAGAATGGCAGGATCGCGCCGACCTGAACGCCCAGCCCCAATGCCTGCAACGCTGCGTTGCCGGTCTGGCTGCCGCCGACGGCGGCGCTCGCCGCGCCCAAGCCGGCCTGCGTCGCCGCCGCCTGACTGTAACGTTCGCCGGAATGATTGAAGAGGACATGCGCGACCTCGTGGCCGAGCACGGCGGCGATCTGCGCGTCATTGTCCATGATGTCGAGAATGCCCGTATAGATCCCGATCTTGTTGCCGGGCAGCGCAAAGGCGTTCAACTGGTCCGACGCAAAAACCTGCACCTCCCACTGCGCAGGATTGCCGCCGGCTGCGCGAATAATTTTCGGCGCAACGCGATTGACGCGATTCGTATATTTCGGATCGCTCGATATCGGTTCTTTTTTCTTTAGATCCGCCCACGCGGAACTTGCCAGCTGCGCCATCTCGCCCTGGCTCACGAACAGCAATTGATTGCGCCCAAGCGTTTCATTGTAGGTGCATCCCGCCGCGACGGCGATAAACGCCAGAGCCGCTCCGACGCGTAAAACGGCGCCCCGCGCCCGGTCCGCCGATCCGGTCAGAAATTTCATGAACTGTCCCTCCATTACCCCGCCCCGCGCGGAACATAGGCGATTACGCCACGCCAAACAACGCAAAGCGTGCGCCCTTATCAGGGCTCCAGCTCGATGTCCCAGTAAAGGAAATCCTGCCAGCTTTCATGCAGGTAATGGGGCGGAAAGGCGCGGCCGCGTTCGTTAAGCTCGAACATGGTTGGCCGTCGGGGCTTGCGCGCGGGAACCATGCGCGCCGCCTCCGGCATGCGCCCGCCTTTGCGGATATTGCAGCGGCTGCAGGCGGCGACGATGTTCCGCCATGTCGTGCGGCCGCCGCGCGACCGCGGGATCACATGATCAAAGGTGAGCTGGTCGCGCGCCGTCGATCCGCAATACTGGCAGGTGAAGCGATCGCGTAGAAAAACGTTAAATCGCGTAAAGGCTGGCGTGCGTGCATGACTGACATAGGTCTTCAGCGACACCACCGACGGTAACCGCATTTCAAAACTCGGGCTGTGCACTTTCGTGTCGTATTGCGCGACCACGTCGACGCGATCCAGGAACACCGCTTTCAAGGCGTCCTGCCAGGACCAGAGGGACAAGGGGAAATAGCTGAGTGGGCGAAAATCCGCATTCAGAACAAGCGCGGGGCAGGCTTCCGGCGTATGCGCGGACAAGCTCATGGCGCCGCGCCTGCGACGCGGTGGTGACTATCGGCTGTTTGGTTCAAGCGACAAGTGAAAACGCATGCTCCTTAAACTCAACATAGTCTATACGCTCAATCACGAACCCGAAAGCATTTGTTTGACCGTATATCTGATTCTCGATGACAGGAGTTTGACGATCCTGTCGGTATTTTCGCAACACCGGCAACAAAAATCAGATCGGCGTGCGGCCTCGAATGTGAGCGTAGTAGGTCCAGAGGATATGGGCGGCGAGGCCGCGATGCGGCGCCCAGCGGCCCGCACGTCGGTCAAATCCCGCCATGGTCGGCTGAGGCCCTCGCGCCTTCCCTGCCCCGGCGCGCGCATCGCGCCAGGCGGCCAGCAAGGCGACGTCCCCCGCCGGCCAAACGTCAATGCGCCCTTCGCAAAAGAGGAGATAGATCGCCGCCGTCCACGGACCAATGCCCTTGAGCGATTGCAGCGCCGCGATCGCTTCGTCGTCCGGAAGATCTAAGATCTCCGCCGGATCGAAATCGCCGCATCGCATCGCATTGGCGAGCGCAAGGACGTAACGGATCTTCGGTCCCGACAGACCACAGGCGCGCAGGCCGTCTTCGCCCGCCGCAATCGCCGCCGCGGGCGTCAGCGGATCAACGCCCGCAAGACAACGCTTCCAGATCGCCTGGGCGCTCTGCACTGAAACCTGTTGCTCGACAATGATGCGAAAGAGCGCTTCGAACCCGCCGGGGCGGCGGCGAACGTAAGGCGCGCCAATTTTTTCAAGCGCATGGGATAGGACCGGTTCGCGTTTCGCCAACGCGGCGCATGCTGTCGTCGTATCACCGAAAACGTTATCCGACACTATCCTCGCGACCGACACATGTTTTCTTCCGCCCGGCACTTGTCTTCGCAAGACGCTTGCCCGGCGCCCGCAGACTTTCGGCATTGGTCAACGCAACGACTACCCGACAGGCTGCAACTGGTTTCGCTTAAATCGAGCGACGAACAACCGAAAACCAAGAAAAACGAAAATAGGGCGAGGAGCTTTTGCATGACAGTTCCATCGACAACGCCCGCATAGGGATAACGCGCCGGGCGCAGCGATCAATACTTGCAATCTTCAAAAAGCTTTTTCGCGTCGCCATCGAGATCGTTGACATAAACGCGCGCCGTATATTCACCCATGGTCTCGCCGCTCTCCGCGATCTTGACGAGGGGGTCGAGATAGGTGGTTTCGTCTTCTTTCAGATTGCCCATGCGCGCGCGGTTTCGCAGCCCGTTTCTTGCGATATCGAGGACTTCAAGCGCAACATCCTGAACGGACCGACCGGCGATCTCCGCCTTTAACCCCAGCTTCGCCGCATCACTGCGCAGCGCTTCGCGTTCGTCCCGGGACCAGCCTTTCGCAATATTCCAGGCCGCAGCAAGCGCCGCCTCATCATAGAGGAGGCCGACCCACAAAGCCGGCAGCGCGCAGATGCGCGCCCAGGGCCCGCCATCGGCGCCGCGCATTTCTAAGAAGGTTTTGAGACGCACCTCGGGAAAGGCCGTAGACAGATGATCTTCCCAATCTTCCATCGTTGGTTTTTCGCCAGGCAGCGCCGGCAGGGCGCCGTTCATAAAGTCGCGGAAAGACTGACCAGCGGCGTCGATATACTGACCGTCGCGGCGCACGAAATACATCGGCACGTCAAGCATGTAGTCGACATAACGCTCAAAACCGAAACCATCCTCGAAAACGAAATGCAACAGCCCAGTGCGATCGGGATCGGTGTCCGTCCATATATGAGCGCGATAGGAAGCGAAGCCGGAGTGTTTGCCTTCCTTCAGGCCGGAATTTGCAAACAACGCCGTGGCGATCGGCTGCAGCGCCAGCGATGTTCTGAACTTCGCGCGCATGTCGGCTTCCGACGCATAGTCGAGATTGACCTGCACAGTGCAGGTGCGATGCATCATGTCGAGGCCGAGCGAGCCCACTTTTGGCATGTAGCGCCGCATGATGTTGTACCGCGCCTTTGGCATGCGCGGCGTTTCATCCAGCGTCCAGGTCGGCGCAAAGCCCATGCCGAGGAAGGCGACGCCCAACGGCTCGCAGACTTTCTTCACGGCCTCAAGATGACGATGCACCTCGTCACATGTGTCGTGAATATTTTCCAGCGCCGCACCGGACAGCTCAAACTGACCGCCAGGCTCAAGGGACACAGATGCGCCTTCGCCTTTTAGCCCTATCGGAAGATCTCCCTCCCGGAGAATCTCCCAGCCGGTCTCTTTGGACAATTTTTCGAGGATAGAGCGGATCCCCGCTTCACCCTCATATGGGATCGGTCGCAAGTTTGTTCGACAGAAGACGAATTTTTCGTGCTCGGTGCCAATCCGCCATTGGTCTTTCGGCTTACAGCCGCTCGCCAGATAATCGACGAGCTGCGCCTTTGATTCGATCGGCGCCGCTGCGCCAGCTGGGTTTTTGCCTGTGGTCAATGTGCCGTCTCTCCTCGGCGCCCGCCGACTGGTCCAATCGCTCTAATGCCCATGCGCGACGCCGCCAAGCCTTGATTGCATCACGCGGGCGTTACTGACTTTCACCGCCAGTCGCCAAGCGCCGCCTGCCACAGCGTCAGCGCTGCGATCGCCGCCGTATCCGCACGCAGGATGCGCGGCCCGAGCGTTATTGGCGTAACGAGGTCTTTCGACCGCAGTGCAGCGCGTTCCGCTCGCGTGAATCCGCCTTCGGGGCCAATAAGGATCGCCCATGGATCAGTTTTCTTATCAAACGCCTTCAGCGCTTCTAACGCAGGCGCTGCGCGCCCTTCCGCACCGCCCCATTCTTTCGTTTCATCGTCCCCCGCTTCGTCGCAGAACATCAGGCGCCGACCGGACGGCCAGCCGTTAAGCAGTGCTTCAAACTTCACCGCCTCGTTGAATATCGGAACGCTCAACCGACCGCACTGTTCCGCGGCTTCCCGTGCGATTGCCTGAAGGCGCTCGTGATTGATCCGTGTCGCAACAGTTCGTTCGGTAACGACCGGCGTCATCGCCGCGACCCCGAGCTCGACGGCCTTCTGAATGATGGTTTCAAGCGGGCCGCGCTTCACAGGCGCAAAATACAGCGCCAGATCTGGCTCCTCCGTCTGACCGCGCGTTCGCTCTCCGACTTTCGTTAGGCCGCCTTTCTTTTTCAACCCTATGATCTCGGCGCTAAACTCACCGTCTTTCCCATTAAAGAAATGAACCCTATCGCCTTCCACCCGACGCAATACGGTCTTCAGATAGTGCGCCTGTTCGGCGGTGATCGGCGTTACAGCGCCGGCGGCAAGCGGCGCGTTGATAAACAGACGCGGGATCATTTGTCTGCTTTTATCCCGGCCCCTTCCCGCGCTACAAGGCGAAACATGCCCCATCCCGCCGCATCGCCATCGACGCCGGACGCCGCAACCGACAGTTGGGTCAGCGCCATGCCGGCGGCCACGCAGCCCTATCTCCGGCTCGCCCGCGCCGACCGGCCGATCGGAACGTGGTTGCTTTTTATCCCATGCTTGTGGGGTCTTGCCCTTGCGGCGGCGAACGGCTTCGCCCGCCTCGAACTGATCTGGTTTGCGGCCCTGATGGGAATCGGCGCGTTCGCCATGCGCGGCGCCGGCTGCGCCTATAACGATATCGTCGACCGTGACTTCGACGGACAAGTCGAACGCACAGCCCTGCGCCCGATCCCGTCCGGCCAAATCAGCGTTCGCCAGGCATGGGGTTTTCTGGGTGCGCTTTGCCTGATCGGTCTGATTGTCCTTGTGCAATTCAATCGCTTTACCATCCTGCTCGGTTTCGGATCGCTGGCGTTCGTCGTTGTGTATCCGTTCATGAAACGGATCACCTATTGGCCGCAGGCGTGGCTGGGGCTGACCTTCAATTGGGGCGTCCTTGTGGGGTATGCGGCCGCTGCCGGCAATCTCTCGGCGGCGGCGTTCGCGATTTACACGGCCGGGCTTTTCTGGACGCTCGGCTACGACACCATTTACGCGCATCAGGACAAAGAGGATGACGCGCTGATCGGCGTCAAGTCGACGGCGCTGAAATTCGGGCGCGCAACGAAACCGTGGCTTGCCGGTTTCTATATGATGGCAATCACCGGTTTCACGACGGCTGGCGCGCTGATTGATGCAAGCGCACTCTACTATATCGTCCTCCTTCCGACGGCGGCGCATTTCATCTGGCAGGTTCGCACGCTCGACATCGACGATTCTCACAATTGCTTGAAACGGTTCAAATCGAATCGCGATGCCGGGCTACTACTGTTGCTGGCGCCGATTTGTGAACTCTTTGTCCGTTTTATCTGAAGCGGGGGGACCGTAGATATAAGATCGAGTTTGAGTAACAGGCGAACCAGGATGAAGAAGCTGACGAGAAGAACTGCGTTGCGAGCGGGCCTCGGCGCGGGCGGCGCAATGATCATCAATGCGGGACCGACGATGGCGAAAGACAACCCCGATCCGGCGACCATTCCCGACTACGAGAAATGGCAGCTGACCCAAGCGGAATGGAAAAAGCGGCTGTCGCCGGAGGCCTATGCGGTCTTGCGCAAGGAAGCGACGGAACGGCCGGGATCGAGTCCGCTTGACGACGAAAAGCGCGACGGGGTCTTTGCTTGCGCGGGGTGCGGCTACGACCTTTTCTCCTCAGACAAAAAATATGACAGCGGCACGGGGTGGCCCAGCTTCTGGAATTATCTTCCGAACGCCCTTGGCTTCAAACGGGATTTCAAGCTCATTCTTCCGCGCACCGAGTATCATTGCGCGCGATGCGGCGGTCATCAGGGCCATGTCTTCAAGGACGGCCCGGAACCGACCGGGTTGCGCTATTGCAACAATGGCGTCGCCCTCGTTTTCAAACCGGCTTGAGAAAAAGCGCCGCCTCCGCGGCGCGTCGGCGAACGAGACCGGGAACGGCGGTCAGCTCTCCATTCACTGTCGCCTTGTTCCACCATGTCAGCGCGTTGGCGGCCGCGGCGCGGTCGCCGGCGTTGAGAAGGCGCAGCGCCGTCGAACGGGCAAGCGCGCCGGTGTTGAACTCGAAACTCACAAGCGCGTCGAATTCATGTTGATTGAGCGTCAGCGCAACGAGCCGTCTGACGGTCGCTTCGCGCGCAGCAAGGTCGGCGCGAAGCAATGCGTCCGCTTGGCGTTCGTCGATCTTGCTCGCCGGATCGAACCGCCCTTCCCGAAATCCCGCCGTGTGTCCGTATCCAATGGTCCAGACGCCGGCGACGTCCCTGTAAGCTGATGTCTCAAGACCCTCCCACTGTTTAATGAAGGCGACGCCGTCAGGACTTATTCCGACGGCGCCGCCGCGCACCGGCGTCACGTCTTGATCGCGGCGATCGCCGCTTTCAGCGCCGCAATCTCGCGGTCGCGGTCGGCCCGTTCAAGGGCTCGTTCGGCGCGGTCCCGCACCCGTTCTTCGTGGCATTTGGCGCATTCGGCGACGCATTGTTCAAGGTCGGCGCGCAATTCCAAAATCTGCGCCTGCTGACAAGCAATCGTCGCGCATTGGGCGGCGATGGTTTTGTTCTGCTCCGCCGACATCGCCATGATTTTGACGGCAAGGGTGCTTGCCGAAGCGGTCTCGCCCTTACGAAAGTCAAAGAAATCGCTGCTGCGCTGCTCCCAGTACTTGAATGCGGCGATACCGACGATCATGGCGACAATGGCCGCGGCGGCGATCGACGGCGCCTGCTCGCCAATGGTCTGAAATACGCTCCACATGCGATCGGACGCAGCCTTACGAAACCACCGCACGATCAGTGACCCGGCGCCAGTTGGTTCCATCAGAGAAGGCGGGAACCGCGCCGCCAGTTTCGTCAGAGACGTAAATCATCCGCCCTGCGGTAACCGCCGACGGCAGGCCGGCGACCGTGTAGCTGCGCAATTGGTGATGGCGATCCTTGTCGATGACCGTATTGGCGCCGCCCATCTGGATCGCGCCGTCATGAGCGAAACGAACGCGCTCGATGCTGACGCCCGTATTGCCGTTTTCGACGGTTAAAAACCGGATTTGCCCGCCATGCGCGCTTGCGGAATGGTTCTCGGACGCTTCAAGAAGAAACGCGGCGGATGAATCCCCGCCGGATGTAAATGCGCTGCCGTCATAACTAAACGCACGAAAGCCCGTCAGTGTATCGTTTGCCTGAACGGCGGCGGGCGATGCTCGCGTTCCTCGGGCTTTGCGGCCGAAAAAGACCGGCCCGGCGGCGCCCGAGTGATAGCGCGTCGCGACGAACGGCGTCGATGATTGCTCACTGTCGAGTTCGAGTAGGCTGGCGCCCGTGCTGCTTCCAACAAGGCTCAGAACCCGGTCGGTGAGCGTCGTGTCGCCGGTATCCTTGTCGACAACCAGCACGTCGTTCCAGATCGCGCCGTCGGCGCTGACCTTGATGTGAAAGTCATCATCGCCGGTGAGCCCGAATTCAGCCCGCCCGGAAAACCCGGACTGGAAGAGATGCGAGGCTGTGTCGCCGGCGGCTGCCTTGTTGACCTTCACCTGCGCATCGCCGGAGCCGGGCGTTATGTCGTCATGGCTGAACAGCACCGCATCGGACTTAACGGAGAGACGGTTGATTGAGTCAGCGCTCGTATTGATCCCGAACTGGTCCGCCTCCTCGCCCAGTGCAATCGGCGACCATCCCGCGCCGTCAAAAGCGACCATGTCCCCTTCATCGGCGACATAGGCGCGCATGCCTTCGACGCTCGATACCGAGACCCAGGCGCCGTCCTGAAAAAAGGCGAGATTGCCGGGCGCAAAATTCTCCCAGGCGGCGCCGGTCGGCGAGGCAGGCAGGATGTAGCCATCGCCTTCGGCGGGCGACGCCGGCTCTGCCGATATCGTCCGTGAACGCACGGTCATCTGCACCAGCGCATCGAGCCGCCGGAACGTTTCGTTGACGGTGACATGCTTCTGCGCCTGGCTGGGCGCTACATAAGAAAGGGAAAGACGGGGGCTCTGCTCCATGGGCGGACGCTCCTGAACGCAAGACGAAAAATTTTCATGCAGTGTAAGAGCCAAGGGAAGCGGCGTTCATACGTATCGACCAAATGCGGGATTCCGTTCGATTTTCGCCAATTGCGGGAATTTTTCAGGCCGCTGATTCGCCTTCCGGTTGCACCCTTCACGGCGCCGGCGACCTTCGCTATAGCCCGTCCGCGCAACGGATCGCACCGCCGAAACAAAAGGGATCATCATGCAGAACGACGCCGCCTCAGATGGCGCAGTCACCGGCGAATTCGATGTCGCCGTCGAATTTCTTCAAGGGCTGGTTGAGAAAGCGGCGGCGTTCCTGCCGAGCGCCGTTGGCGCGCTGGTCGTTCTCGTACTTGGATTGTGGGTCGCTGGACGCATCCGCAAAATCGTGCGCAAAGCCATGCTGCGCTCGCCGCGCATCGACGAGACGCTGTCCGGCTTTTTGTCGAGCCTTGTCTATTACGGCTTGATCGCCCTCGTCGTCATCACGACGCTTGGTGTTTTCGGCGTGCCGACAACGAGTTTCGCCGCCGTGATCGGCGCCGCCGGCCTCGCCATCGGGCTGGCCCTGCAAGGGACTCTCGGTCATGTGGCGTCGGGGGTCATGATGCTCGGCTTTCGCCCTTTCGATGTGGGCGACTATGTCGAAGCCGCCGGCGTTGCCGGCACGGTAAAGCAGATCGGGTTGTTCACGACCGAAATCGCAACGCCGGATAACAAGATGATCATCGTGCCGAACGGCAGGATTTTCGACGACGTGATCACCAATTACGCCGGATACGACACGCGCCGCGTCGATTTCGTCTTCGGCGTTTCCTATGGCGATGATCTCGACAAGGCGATGAACGTCATTCGCTGCGAGGTCGAGAAGGAAACGCGCGCGATGAAAGATCCCGAACCGGTGATTGTCGTCGACAATCTCGGCGATTCCTCCGTCGATATCGTTTGTCGCGTGTGGGTCGACCGCAATGACTACTTTCCGGTAAAGTGGGCGCTGACAAAAGCCGTCAAAGAAGCCTTCGACGCGTCAGGCGTGTCCATCCCCTTCCCGAGCCGAACAATTTACAACGAAGAGGCCGCGTAACGAGCGTTATGCGCGCCGCATTGGGCGGTGTCGCCACTCAAACGGCGAAACGTCGCTGAAAGACGACATTGACGAACGTGCTCCCAATGACTGTTTGGTCATGAGCGGCCGTGCGCGCGTTCAGATATTACCGACCTTTCCTGAATTGACTTGGCCGCTGCTTCAAAAATGTTGGGGTCGTCATTGACCGAACTCACAATCATTGCCCCCTCCAGCACGGCAAGCGTCGTCTTTGCATGATTGGCGGGCGTTTTCAGTCCCAACGCTTTGTATTGCGTGGTGAGCCACGCGATATTCTCAGTAAAGAAATTTCGCACTTCCAAGCGGATCGAATCCGGCAGGCCGAACGCTTCGGCGCCCAGAATCGCGCATAGACAAATTAAGCGCTGTTCTTTTAACGCCGCGCGGTGGATATCGACAAAAGCAGAGATCTTTTTTTGCGGCTTCGCCTCGTGAGACGTCTTGTCCGCGAGCAGAGATCGAAAATCGTCGGCGTAGCGCCGAACCAGCGCAACGCCCAAATCTTCCTTTTTCGGAAAATGATAATGCAGACTGGCGCTTTTGATACCAATTTCCGCAGCAATGTCTCGATAGCTCACGGCGTTATAGCCTGTCTGCCTCATACGGCGTTCCGCGACATTAAGAATTTGCGACGCACTATTCATCGAACCCATCATCAACTTTCTGTGTAAACCGCGCTGCAGGCGATTATTTGCTTGACGCTCAGCGCCAACTGGATATCTATCTACTACTAGATAGACGTTCAAATGAAAGACTTCAACATGCACCTTAATGCTGATTTCTCCAAAAGCGTCACCATCAATACCAACGCCATGGCATGGGAACCCTCGCCCATGCCCGGCGTATATCGACGCAAGCTGGACCGGATTGGCGATGAGGTGGCCCGCGCGACCTCGCTCGTCAAATATGACCCCAAATCGTATTTTAGCCCGCACTCGCATGACGGCGGGGAGGAGTTTCTTGTTCTTGAGGGCACGTTTTCAGACGAGCACGGCGACTACCCGGCCGGGACGTATGTGCGCAATCCGATTGGCTCGACCCATAAACCGCATAGTGAAGAGGGCTGCGTTATTTTCGTTAAACTTCATCAGTTTGATGAAAGAGATACGGCGCAGTTTTCAATCAATACAAATACCGCCGAATTTCGACCGGGCGCTGTGCCGGGGTTGACGGTTTTACTACTGCACAGTTTCGAAGATGAATCCTGCGCCTTGGTGCGATGGGCGCCAGGTACGGTCTTTAGTCCCCATCAGCATTGGGGCGGTGAAGAAATACTGGTTCTGGAAGGCGCGCTCTCTGACGATCACGGTCATTACCCGGCCGGCACATGGATGCGCAGCCCGCATCTCTCAATGCACTCTCCGTACACAGAAGAGGGATGCCTAATTTACGTCAAAACCGGGCACTTGCCCAAAGACTAAAATGTCACTCGCCACCCGACACAGAAAGGATATGACATGATTGGATATACGACATTAGGCGTCAAAGACATGGAAGCCGCAAAAAAGTTTTACACGGAACTCTTCGATGCAGAAGTATTGGTAGACGTCGGCCGGTTGGCGATGATTGGCAAATCCATGGATCAACCTAAGATCGCCGTATGCGTTCCATACAACGAGCAAGACCCTCATCCAGGCAATGGCGTGATGGTGGCGTTCCCGGGCGGTTCAAAAGACGGAGCAGCGGCGCTTTATAAGAAAGCTATAGACCTAGGGGCGACCTGCGACGGCGAGCCGGGCCAGCGCATCGATAATGCGTTTTACGGCGCTTATGTCAAAGATCCGGATGGCAACAAGCTCTGCTTCTTTGATTTCAGCTAGTTTCCGGAACGGCGGGCGTCAAGGAGCGTGGGCTGCAAAGCCCGCGCCTTCATCTTCATCAACCCGGCGCAGAGCAACAGCCTTACGGACGGCGATCAAAAGTCTGAGTTGATATCGAAAACCGGCATTGAACCCAGTTCGATCAATATCGCCTTTGAACGATATTGACTGTCGGTTCGTAACATCCCCGCCGCATCATTGAACTTAGCGCCCAGGGCGCGTAGTTTGTCGTACTTGGCTATATTGCGCGTGCGGAGCAGGTCATGGCGGAACAACATAAGCGTAGCGACGCGATCAAACAGCGGATCTTCGGCGGCAACGTCGGCCGAACGGTTATCCAGCTCGTCGTCGCCAGCATTTTTGTCGGTGCGATTTTTTCGTTTATCGGTCTTGGCGCGTTTGAATTCTGGGAAGGCATCTTTCGCTGGCTGCGCGACATCATCGCCACCATCGGCGACAGTTTCGGCGAGATCTTCATCAACGTCGTCACCTATTTCCTGATCGGCGCCGCCATCGTCATTCCAATCTGGCTGATCGCGCGCATCCTGACGTCGCGGCGCTGAACCTGCTCAGCGCTGCCCGCGCGCCCTACTCGGCGGCATCAGGACGCATCAGCGCTTCCATCCGGGCGATATAGGCGATCCACGCCTTGCGCCCGTCGTCGGTGAGGCTAAGGCGCGTCTGCGGCTTGCGCCCGGCGAATGTTTTTTCAACTGCGACATAGCCCGCTTCTTCCAGCTTGCGGATATGTACTGAAAGATTGCCGTCGGTGCCGCCGATCTTCGTCTTCAGTTCATTGAAGTCCGCCGTCCCCGCCCCGGAAAGATAGGCCATGACGGCGAGCCGCAACCGGCCGTGAATGACGTCGTCAATGTCACGATAGTCAAAACTCTCACTGGTCATGCTGCATTATCCGTAATCAGATGACCTCCGACGGTTCGCGTCGCATCAACAAAATGCCAGGCGCGAGCGTGCATATAACCAGACCAACGGCGCCGATCAGAAACTGGTGCGCGCTTGCGAGAAAGAATAACGAGCACGCCGAAAACGCCCATGACGCCGCCGCGAAGTATTTCAGCCACGTTAGGCGGGCGGCGACCGCGGTCGCCATGAACGCGACACCATAGACACCGAAACCAATAGGGTAGAGCAGACTGAACAGGAAATAGGCGGGCACGCCGGCGCCGACATAATTGTCATGGGCGAAAAGCAACGCGCCAAAAAACATCGTCATAAACACGCCAACCGCAAACCAGACCGACCCGGCGGTTTTATTGCCGAGCGTTGCAGCGCCCGGTTTTTCACGAACGCCGCGGCTGATGAGGAACGACAGCCCCCAACCAATCGCCAGCGCCAAAAACCACGGCGCCATAAATCCGGCGACGCCAAACTTCGTGACGCCAATGGCGTTCAGATAAACAAGCAAGCTCGCCGCCGCCATCAGCCCACCCCAGATCACATAAAAACGGCCGCCCACCAGCGGCGCGTGGGCGCCCTCTTCCGCAAGGCTGCGGACATAAGCGAGATCGCTGGCAAGGTCGGCGTCAGGGGGGTGGGACATGACTTTCTCCATCAATGTACTTTACAAAATAAAGTACTTTTGCTTTGCTTTCAAGACGCGAACCGCCACGGGGCGGCAAGATCGGGAGAAAACCATGATTTTAAAGCATTTTATAGCGCTCAGCCTGGGTTTAACGACGGCCGGGACGGCGGCTGCACAAGCGCCTGCGCCACCCGCCCCTGCGGTGAAAGCGGCCATGGAAAAGGTTTCGTGGCTGGTTGGAGAATGGGAAGGCGAGGGTTGGCGCGCGGGCCCCGATGGCGCGGTCAAACCCTTCAAAGTACGCGAAACCGTGACGCCGAAGCTCGGCGGCCTGATCCTGCTGATCGAGGGACGCGGCTCGAGCGAAGGCGAGGACGGCGCGACAATAGAAGGCCATCATGCTGTCGGTGTTTTTTCCTACGACGCTTATGCGCGGCAATATCATTTCGACGCCTTTGTGAAGGAAGGATACCAGACGCGTGCGACGCCGGAGATCGGCGAAAACGCCTTCACCTGGAACCATCCCGCTGGGCCTGGCGTGGAAATGCGGTACACGGCGCAATTGACCGAAAACGGCGCATGGCTTGAGACAGGCGCTTATTGCCGCGGCGATGATTGCAGGCAAACGCTGGAAATGCGCCTGACACGGATCGATTAGGCGCGCTGCGCGAAAATGACTTTTCAAATCATGAAACAAACAGAAATGCCCGACCTCTCCGGCGACGCGACGCCGAGCTGGCTCAATGAGTTTTTCCAGCGCGGCGTTGACTGGCGAGCGGCGTACGCCTTCTGGGACTGGTCGAACGACGCCCTCGGTCATCTACACATGTATACGGCGATTGCCGCGCTCGCCGTCGGCGCCGTCGTTCTGATGCTGCGCAAGGGCGACATCATGCACCGATTGCTCGGTCTTTTTTACGTGTTCGCCATGCTGGCGACCAACGCAACGGCGCTCGTGATGTATGAGTTTACAGGCGGCCCGAACTTTTTTCACATCGCCGCCGCCGTCAGCCTGGTCACGTCGGCGGGCGCCCTGATCGCTATTGTCATCTACGCCGGTACGCGCGCGCCAAAAGCGCTCGAAACCCATATCGAGTTGATGTGCTGGTCCTATTTCGGCTTGGTCCTGGCGGCCATCGCGGAGGTGTTCACGCGCGGGCTCGGACCCCAGATTGACAGCATGCGCGCGTTCTGGACCGTATTCTCGATCTCCATGGCGATCTCCGGCGTTGTCGGCGCGGTGCTCGTCGGCGCCTATATCCGATCTGCGAAACGCCGATGGTTCCGCGACGCATAGACTCGAATTTGTAAAAAAACCCGGCGCATGGCGCCCCGTTCATCGCATCACGACGCCGCTTCGTCGCAGCCGGCCTAACGCGGCCGCGGCCGCGCCCATAGCATCGCCGCTCCCGTCACGCGGAAGGACCGGACAATGGATATAAGAGGCTGGGGCGCGTTAAGTCTTCTTGCCGCGACAATGATGACGACCCCCGCCGCGGCGGAACTGAAGGGCGACAAGGAAGCGATCGTCCGTGCCGAGAAGATGATTGACCGCCTTGGCGGCGCCGAGATTTGGGCTGAAGCGAAGTCCCTTTATCTTGAATATGAAGGCTGGCGATCCGATCCCGCGCAACCGATCGACGAGCGGGCATGGCGCGGTCTCGACCGGCCGGACCAACGCGTTATTTTCGAAGGACGGCGCGGCGACGTCATCTTCAACATGACGGAAGATGCGTCATGGCTTGAATTTTCCAATCGCCCGACGCGCCGTTTCGACGCCGAGGAACATGCGCGCAACCTCGATTTCTGGAATTTCGATTTCTACACGGTCATTCACAACCTCGCCCGCGGCGATGACCGCATTACCCTGAAGTTTGAAGAACCGCGGACGGTACGCTTGCTGGGACCGGAAGATGCTGACTGGGGCTGGTTTGAAATCGACGATACGGGCCAACCGATACGCTGGGGCGCCCCTGACGGCGACGACCAGCTTGAATATCTTTATGGACCCGTGAGGCGCTACGGCAATATCAACTTCCCGGCATGGGGAACTGCGCGAGACGGCTTCTGGCGGTTCCAGTACAACAAGATCGACGTCAGCCGCGAGCCGGTCGATCTCGACCTCGCCCCGCCGACCGAATGAGCGCGGCGCTGACAAGACGCGCCCTTGTCGCAGGCGCAGCGGCCGCCGCCGCCATGCCAGCCGGCGCGCAGCCGACGGCGGGCGTCGTCAAAACCATTCCGTCAACGAACGAAGTGCTGCCAGCGATCGGCATGGGGACGTGGCGAACGTTCAATGTCGGCGACAATGAAGCCTTGCGCGCCCAGCGCACGGCGGTGCTGGCGCGGTTCTTTGAAATGGGCGGACGGATGATCGATTCATCGCCCATGTATGGCTCGTCCCAAAGCGTTGTCGGCGACGCACTGGCGCGGCTCGATCGCGCCGACGACGTCTTCGCCGCCGACAAGGTATGGGTTTCCGGCGGCGCCAACGGCCCAGGACAGATCGCGGAAACGCGCCGACGCTGGGGCGTCGACGCGTTTGACCTCTTACAGGTCCATAATCTCGTGAGCTGGCGCGCCCATCTTGAAACGCTCTTCGCCATGAAAGCCGACGGACGGCTGCGCCATGTAGGCGTCACCAGCTATTCCGGCCTGCGCTATGACGATATTGCGCGGATTATGGACTCTCATCCGCTCGATTTTATTCAGATCACGTATAATCTTGCAGACCGCGAGGCGGAAGCCCGGTTGCTGCCGCTGGCGGCAGAACGGGGCGTCGCCGTCATCGCCAACCGGCCTTTCCGGGAAGGCGCGCTCATCGATTACGTCAACCGATATCCCCTGCCCGCCATGGCAGAAGAAATCGGCGCATCGAACTGGGCGCAGTTCCTCTTGAAGTTCATCATCTCGCACCCCGCGGTCACTGCCGCCATTCCGGCGACTCGCCGCGTCGATCACATGGAAGAAAACATGGGCGCGCTCAGCGGCCCAGCGCCCGATGCAGCGCTACGCCAGGAGATGATCAAGGCGTTTGATGGGTTATGAGTGCGACTGACGACGCCCCGCCACATTCAATCGGAGATTTAGAACGGAGCGTTCCCAAGGTTAAATCGCGGCGACGACAAAGCCGCCTCCTGACTAATCGGTTGGTCGCCGCACCTGCCTCGCTTTCGGTTCCGCTGGCGTCGCTTCGCCGACAATCGCATATCGCTCGTTCGGCCAGTCGATGGTGAGAACAAGCCCGCGAAGGCCGCTCGTACCCAGATTCACGACAGGGAATGGACCGAACAACACTGATTTTACCGGGATAGTCGCATCACCGATCGTCGCGACAGCGGTCAGTTGCGCACGCTTGATTTCAAATTCCTTATCGATGGTGCGTCCCCGGCCGATTACATTTACTGGGCCATCGAGTGGAAGCGTCTCAGCGTACTCATCCGGCAGCGCGAGGGCATGCGGGGCGCCCGTATCGATATGCGCAGACATATTGACGCCCTTCAACTCGACGACACCGTCGAGGATCGGCGCGCTTTCGCCAAAGCTGATCCATGTCGCGCCATCCGGCGGCGCACCACCGATGCGCAAGACATTGCGCTGGAAATCGAAGGTGACAAGACCGTCGTCGAACAGCGCCGGGCCAATGACGCCGGCTTGCAATCGGTTCGTAACCTCGCCCGGAATGGCGGCAAGCGTGAAGTCATGAGCCTCGGCCTCGCCAATGCTCAGCGTGTCGATCTGATAGACGTCGGCGGCGACCGGCGCGCCACCGAGCGGGCTGCCGATTTCGGTTTGGCCGACGGCGTCTAGTTTCAGCGCATCAATAGTCGCAGCGTCGATCATACCGCCCCTCGGCGCGCCAGTATCGACAATGAACTGAAACGGTCCGTGGCCGTTGATCATAACATCTACGATCGGCCTTCCACTCGCGACGTCCATCGGGACTTCGACAAAGTCAGCGCTTTCGGTCGTGGTGCAGGCGGCTGCAATCATGGCTATAACCGGCAAAACCAGATGTTTCATATCGATGGTTCCCTATATATTACGATTAGTAACATATGCAGGCGTGGTTTGTGAAGGGCGCGTTTATGACAAACTCAAAGGACGCCGACCTGACGGAACTGGAAGGCCTGTTGCTGGCCAAAGTTGCGCAATCGGCGCCGATCACCGCCTATGAGCTTAAAGAGAGCATTGCCGCGGCGCCTTCGCGTTTCTGGAGCGGCAGCGCCGGCGCCATATACCCCGCCGTTAAAAGGCTGCAGGCGCGGGGGTTGCTGATACCGCAAAACGCATCGGTCGGGCGTCGCAAAGCGGTGGCGTACGGCCTTTCCCGAGAGGGAAAGGCCGCGTTTCGTGGCTGGGTCACAGATCTCGAACGCGCCATTGATCCGGGCGTTGATCCGCTCCGGTTGCGGATGCTCTACGTGGACTTGCTTCCGACGGAAAAAAGGAAAGCGTTTCTGTCACGCGTGGAAGTGCTGCTAGAGCAAAGCACGAGCGAGTCGCCCTTTCCCTCGCCCGCAACATCAATCGAGAACCGCGCGCATCGGTTTTGGATGCGCGCGCGCAAGTCGGGTTTCACCGCCGTCCGAAAACTGACCGAGAAGAAAACGCGCTGAGCTGCGCCCCGGCGTGCGGTAACGAATGTCCGCCCTTGGGAATTGGATGTTCGGCGCCGTCTGCGCATCTTACGCTGCAAATACTTGACTTCGCCGCCAATCGCCATCGGCCTCCAAGCAAACAAGCGCTACAGCCTGCGATGGGACTCATCGATTGGCGTGTCGTTGATGCTTGCGTAGCGTTTTTGCATCAGGCCGTCAGGTGCGAACTCCCACATCTCATTACCGTAGCTGCGATGCCACTGATGATCGGCGTCGCGCCATTCATACTCAAAGCGGACGGCGATGCGATCGTCGGTAAACGCCCAAAGCTCTTTCCTGAGTTTATAGTCGAGTTCCTTCTCCCACTTTCGTTGAAGAAACGCTTTGATTTCTTCACGGCCGTGTAAGAACTCATCGCGGTTCCGCCACTCCGAATCTATTGTGTAGGCAAGCGCGACTTTTTCGGGGTCTCGCATATTCCAGGCGTCTTCGGCAGCTTGTACTTTGGCGCGAGCGGATTCTTCAGTGAAGGGCGGAAGGGGCGGGCGCATATCAATAATCCTTTTCTTTGCGTATTGAATGGGGCGGCGGCTGATCACAGATGATCAGCCGCCTAAATGGCCTAGAGGTCTTCAACAGCCGTGTGCTGGATCGATGACCAGGTCTTGTGAGCCTTCGCGATGATGCGCTTTGAATCTTTCTTGTACTTTTCGAAGATTTCAGCGTTGACGAAGAGATAGAGCTTGCCGTCGACGATGTCGGCGTAACGCGGATCGCCGTCGAACTTCTTGCCGAGCGCAACAGCGAAGGCGCAAAAGCCGCCAAATTGAGGCAGGTATTTCGCCGGCGCGGACTCAAACTCACGAGCGGAGTCTGCGGAAGCAAAGTAATACGCAACGCCGTCAACGACGACTGTGTGGGCGGCGTCGCCTTCGGCGACAGCGTTGAATGTCGACAGCGTCACGGCATCGACGCCGTGCAGGCCGAGCGGCGCGGCGGCGGTCGTGACGCCGGAAGAAACGTTGTATTCGTCCGCGGCAAAGACGGGCGCCGTAAAGGAAAGAGAAAGAGCGATTGCGGCGCAGGTGGTTTTGATCGTGTTGGTCATTTTGAGTTCCTTTGCGTGGGTTCAGGCGTTGGCGGTTAGGGATCCCACAAAAGCGGCCTGTCGTTCCTGCGGGAGGCATTCGTCGGGCTGGAGAACGATACGGGGGGCCTACGAATTGGATCTGGCGGGCGCCCGGCTGACGGGGACAATGAGGGGGAGGCGTCAGCCGGGCGCCGGGAGCCATCATGATGTTGCAGGGGGGCGGATGGCTCTTGGGGGGTATCGTTAGTAAGCGGCTTTGATGGCGCGAACCGTGTTTTCCGTGTTGTCGACCGCGCTTGCGATCATCCGGAAGTTGGTCAGCGACGCTTCGTAACCGTTATAGTGCTCGGTAATGGCGCCGGCGGTGGCGTCAGTGACGACCATGACCTCAAAGCCGTTCTCGATGAGCGCGCGCATGTGCGATTCGGTGCACAGGTTTGACGACATGCCTGCGAGAATGACCTTGTTGATGCCGGCCTTGCGCAACTGAAGGACGAGATCGTTGCTGTCGGGTCCGTAAACCTTGTGCGGGCTGGTCACGACGGTTTTGCCGTTATTGATGTACGGCTTGTACTGATCGAGCCAGTCGGCGCCGGAGCCTTCAAACCCTTCAAGAGTGAGCGCGTTGGGGCGGTCGAACATGCCAATGCTGTGCATCAGCGTTTCGAGCGTGCCTTCAAATTTCCATTTGTGATCATGCTCGAAATAGTAATGCGGCGACACAAAGAGCGGCATGCCGGTTTCGTCCGCGGCCTTAAAGAGCGCTTCTAGGTTCGGAACCGTGCCGTTGTCTGTAATGTTCTTTCCGACAACGCCCCACGTAACGCCGTCGGGCGACAGGAAGTCGTTTTGCGGGTCGGTAATGACAATCGCCGTGTCGTCATTGGTGATCGTAAAACCCGGCGCCGGCAGCCCGTCATTGACAGGGGGCGTCTTTGCCGTTGCCGCACGCGACAGCTGGTCTTCCGCATGGGCTGTTGAGGAAAAAGCCAGCGCCGGACCGACGACAGCGGCAACGAGAATCAGAAATGCAACAATGCTTAGCGCGAGCGCCGCAACGTCCGTGCAGCGGCCGTAAAAATGACGAAGCGAATTTTCCATCTCTCCATCCCCTTTCATTCGAAGTGTTTGCGTTTTCAGGAGCGGAAAGGCCTCCGCCGGGGCGGCCGATCAATCACATTGACCGATCGGTAAATGTTACATACTGCACAGTAACCGATCGGTCAATGTCTATTTGTGAATTTTCTTAAAAAAAACAACGCCTCGCCCTCAGCATTTAAATATATCGAGCATTTACAACACAGTAGCGTGAGCGCCCTTGCTTCCCAATGGAAAGTGTGCATTTACAGATCGGTTAGTGAAAAGGTCGCAAAATGAGCGCTTCGAAAAGAGATGAGCTGGTCCAAAATGCGTTGAAGGCATTTTACGCGGGCGGGTTTCACGCCATCGGCATGGACCGGTTGGCCAAAGAAACCGGCGTATCAAAAACAGCGATCTATAAGCATTTTCGCACGAAGGATGATCTCATCCTTGCAACACTGCGTTTGCGTGACGAGCAATTCCGCAACTGGCTTGTGAGGCGCGTGGAAGCGCTAGCGAATGATCCGAAAGGGCGGCTTCTGGCGATATTTACGGCGCTCGGCGAGTGGTTTGATGAGCCGGAATTCAAGAGCTGCATGTTCATCAAAGCGTCGTCTGAATATCAGGACCGGGACAATCCAATCCACCAGACATCGGCCGAGCACAAGAAGCTGTTGCTCAAATATTTCACACAGATTGCAAACGAGGCGGCGCTGCCGAACGCCGAGGCATTAGCGCGCCAACTCCTCATCTTGAAGGAGGGCGCGATCGTCTTGGCCCATCTGCACGGCGCGGAAACTGTCGCCAATGACGCGCGACGCGCTGCGGAAACGCTCATAGAAGCATCGATTGCGCGATAGCTGCACGTAATTAGCGAGAAGCAAACGTTCGGTGGCGTCGGCGCATCTTATTCTGCGGCATACTTATCTTCACCACCGATCACTGTGCGCAGAACACGGACGGTTTTGATTTCCACCGGGTCAATGGCGATTAGGTCGTCCGACAGTACGACGAAATCGGCGAGCATGCCCGTCGCAATGACGCCCAATCGGTCTTCCTGATAACCGGCGTATGCGTTGGCGCGCGTATAGGCGACTAACGCTTCTTCAACGCTGATCTTTTCCTGCGGAATCCAACCGTCGGGGTTGGCGCCGTCGAGGGTGCGTCTTGTCACTGCTGCGTAGATACCGTCGAGCGGCGAAATGGGCGCAACGGTCCAGTCGGAGCCAAAGGTCAAGGGCGCGCCCGCATCGAGAAGCGAACGAAAGGCGTAAGTGCGTTTTATGCGGTCTGGACCGATGCGTTTCTCCGCCCAGCGCCCGTCGTCAATGGCGTGATAAGGCTGCATGGACGGGATGACTCCAAGCGCGCCAAACCGCGCAATCGCATCCGCCGACAAATGTTGCGTATGTTCAACGCGGAAACGGCGTTCTGCAATGTCGCCGCCATTTGTCGCTGCGGTCTCCTCAAAGACGTCGAGCAGCCAGTCATTGGCGCGATCGCCAATCGCATGCACCGTCACATGGAGCCCTGCCGCATCGGCGCTCATGATCCAGCCTTTGAGTTCGTCCGGCTCATGGAAGAAGAGTCCACTCGTCTCCTGCGCGTCATCATAGGGCTCGTAAAAGAGCGCCGTCGTCGAACCGAGAGAACCGTCCGTATAGGCCTTAACGCCGCCCCAGCGCAGCCAGTCATCGCCGCGCCCGTTCTCGTCGACATAGTCTTTCGCGCGCATCCAGTCTGACAAATGAACAAAGGCATAGATGCGCATATCAAGCGCTCCCGTCGCCTGCGCGCGGCGAAAGGCGGCGAGGCTCGCCCAGTCGCCCGCCCCTGAGGACATGTCGTGAATTTGCGTGACGCCGCGCGAGACCGCGCGGGCCATCGCCGCGTTTAGCGCTCCATCATACTCCTCGTTCGAAGGCGGCGGAATGACGGCCGTTATCAGGTCCGCTGCGGTGTCTTTGAACACGCCGGTCGGTTCGCCGTTTTCATCGCGCACAATCTCGCCGCCTACGGGATCAGGCGTTTCAGCCGTGACGCCGGCACGTTCGATGGCGAGGGAATTGGCGAGCGCCATGTGGCCGTCGAGACGCCACACCAATACGGGATTGTCGCGCGTTAGTTCGTCGATCCATTCTTTTCTGGGCAATTCGCCGCCCCAGTTTTCATGATCCCACTCGCCATTTTGAATCCAACGGCCCGCAGGTTGCGCCGCTGCAAAATCGCCGATACGCCTTGAAAATTCTTCTGGGCTCGCCGCGTCGCGCAACTGCACGCTCGCCAGACTAAAGCCGCCGCCGAGAAAATGGGTGTGGTTGTCGATGAAGCCGGGAACCACAAAGGCGCCGTCCAAATCGACAACGCGCGTTTCATCGCCCACAAGCCGGTCAATTGTTTCATTCGACCCAACGCTGAGAATTTTTCCTCCCGAGACCGCGATTGCTTCCGCCCGCGGGCGCTCGCGTTCGCCGGTCCAGATCGATCCATTGACGTAGACGGCCTCGGCCACAGTCTTTTCGGCGGCGTCTTGTGCGCAAGCGGCGGCGAGAATCACGGAAACTGCAGCGAACACGAATTTCATAGCGCGGTGCTCCTCAATCCAATTGAGAAGTCTTGCGCCGCGTCCGCGCGCAAAGCAAGGAACGAGAGAGCGGGGCCTAGTTGGACCGCGCCTCAGTCACGGAAATGCGCTGCACGACCGCGCCGGCGGCGAGATCGTAGATGACGATCGACACGCCGTCCGGTCCGTCAACACGCAGCGCAAGGCGGTCGCCGTCAAGAGACATGGCTGTAATGTTCGCTCCCTCCGCAAGCCCGATAGCGGACGCATCGCCGGAGACCGTCGTCGCTTCCGTTGCGCCCCGCGTCAGCGCCGGTTCGGCGAGCCGCTCGACGGACGTCGGGGCCGCCGCAGACACAACCTCCGCATCGTCATCGCGGCCGAAAACAGCGATAATCGCTGTCACGACCGCAACGAAAACAAGCGGCATTGTTACGATAATGATCATCAGATTGCGCGACCCGATGGACGTCGCAATATTTTCAAAAGACGACGGCTTTTTGAGTTCGAGCGGCTCTTCTTCACTGCGTCGCCCGCCCGCCGGTTTCGTCTGCATGCCGCTTGCTCCTTCAAGGCGCCGTTTGACTTAAGCCCAGCGCGCGCCTAGGCGCTGAAGCCGCTTATGACCCGCGATGACGACACGCTCAAGCCTCAGGGCAGTGAGGCAATTTATGAATTCGCCGCCGGCCCTGATGATGCCGGCGCAAGGCTTGATAAATGGTTGTCAGAACGGATCGAAAATCTTACCCGGACGCGCCTCAAAGCCCTGATCGAGGGCGGCGCGCTCGTTAAAGACGGCGCAACCTTTAACGACCCGTCCTGGAAATTGCGCGACGGCGAATTGATCCGCCTCGTCGTGCCGGCGCCCGAGGACCCGGTCCCGCAGGGCGAGGCAATTCCCCTCGATGTTGTTTTCGAAGACAACGATCTCATCGTCGTCAACAAGCCCGCCGGCATGGTCGTCCACCCGGCGGCCGGCAACTGGACGGGCACGCTCGTTAACGCCCTTATCCATCACTGCGGGGCGTCTCTTTCCGGCATTGGCGGGGTCGCGCGCCCCGGCGTCGTCCACCGGATCGATAAGGAAACGTCAGGCCTGCTCGTCGTCGCCAAAAACGACAAGACCCATCAGGGCCTCACAGCCGCTTTCTCCGTACACGACATTGAGCGGGTCTATCTGGCGATTGCCGTCGGGAGCCCACGACCCGGCGTCGGAACGATTGACGCCGCGCTCGCTCGTGCAAAAATGGACCGCAAGAAAATGGCGGTTGTTGACGAACGGACGCATTTTAATCCGCGCCGCGCGGTAACGCATTACAAAGTGATAGAAACATACGGGCGCGGGCGCGCGAAACTGAAGGGCGACGCGCTTGCGTCGCTCATCGAATGCCGCCTGGAGACCGGGCGGACCCACCAGATTCGCATCCACCTGAGTTCCATCGGCCATCCGCTGATCGGCGATCCTGTCTATGGCCGCGGGCCGGGCCTTGCGGGTCTCAAGCCCGGCGAGCCGGAAGCCGATCGCGCCATCGCGGCCATCCGAAAATTCCGCCGCCAGGCTCTGCATGCGCAAGTGCTTGGGTTTGTCCATCCCGCCACCGGCGAAAAGCTACGTTTCGAGCGTCCGCCGCCGGCCGACTTTCAAGCGCTGTCATCAGCATTGGAAGCGCTGTAGCTCAGGACGCATCGTGTCGGAGAATTCATTTTAAACGTGTGTGAAACACGCAGAGCGCGCATTTACGCGCGCCCAGGCGCGGCTTAGGATACGCCGTGTCCGGCGCATTTGGGTCTCGCCGGCGATGTGGGGAGATTGCGTAATGTTTAAGCGAATTATGATTAATGGCGCAGCTGTGTTTTGCGCCAGCCTGGCGTTGCAGCCGACAGCGCCGGCCGAGGCCGGGCGCGCGGTGATCGACACAACACTGATTACCTGTTTCTTTAGCAGTTCCAATCTCGGCGCCATTCCCGAAGACGGCGCCATCGAAATGGTGATCAATGGCGGCCGTCCCGATCTCGTTACGCCGTCGGAAATCGGTCCCATATTCTGCGACAACGAGATGGACCCGAGCCTCAATTTCTATCAGCCCGAGCTGATGGATAAGTTCTCCATCAACCTTTTCGGCAAAACGTACGACACCGCTTTTATCAACGAGAATGGGATTGTCTCCTTTGGCGCGCCGATTACGGATGATCCGGACACGACATCCATTCTTGACTTGTTGACCCCGGCGCTTGCGCCAATGTTCGGCGACGTCGCGCCCCATGATCTCAATGTGGCGTTTGGCTGGGATCCATTCAGCGCGCCGTCATTCTGGATCACCTATCTTGCAAGCAACGAACTCGACGGCGACCCGCAAAACTGGGTGCAGTTTGCGATCATCAAGGATGAGGACGGCGCTGAAGGCGATTTCGACCTCATCATGAATTATGTCTATGCGGGCTGGGATCCGTTTCGCGCCGGCTTCACCGACGGCAAGGGTGGCGGCGTCGAATTCCCAGGGTCCGGCGTGCCCGGCGCATATCTGGGGTCTGACGATCCGGACAATATGATCCCGGTGCCCTGCGCGCCGGCATCCATCATCTGCCTGCCCGGTTTCGATTACCTCAATGTGGAGCCAGGACGCACCGGCTTTTATCGGATCGCCTTTCGCGGCGGCTACCCGCAAGACATCGGCGATTTCGACGGTGACAATGATGGCGTCCAGAGCGGCGACGACAATTGCCCGACCATTTACAATCCGGGCCAGAAGGACCGCGACAATGACGGCTTCGGCGACGCCTGCGTGCCGCCTTACACGATCCGGCGCGGCGTCACCGTCGGCGCCAATCCGGTAATCGGCTACGGCGTCTGGCTCGGCCGCGGGGTCGTCATCGGCAACCACGCCAAGATCGGCGGATACACGAAAATTGGACGCCGCACGACAATCGGCGACGATGTCTCGATCGGCAAAGCCGTATTTATCGGCGGCCGCGCCGACATCGGCGACCATGTGAAGATCGGTAAATTTTCGTTGATCCGGCGCGGCGTTCGCATTTGCGACGGGGCCAAGATCGGCAAATGGGTAACGATCGGCAGGAACCGGTTGATCGATACCGGCGAAACGGTCAATGACGGCGCGCGTCTGCGCGGTTCGAATACCCCGCCCGGGGAATGCTCCGGCGCCGACGACTGAGCGCGCTGCGCCGTCGGTCGGCGCATCGCTAACGGTCAACTGATTTCGTCGACCCACGCCTTTGCGCGACGCGTAAAGTAATGTTCATCGCCGCGCGCGGCGCGAAGGTGTTTATATCCGCGTTGAGCGAGATCCCGCGCCGACGCTCGATCGCCGCCGCTATGCGCGCAATAGCTTTCGAACTCGTCGGCGACGCCATAGCGCCAGTCCTGCTCCGAATAATGTTCAGAGAGCCGCTCCCGCCCGAGCCGGATCAGCGCAGTGCCGCCTTCAATTTCCCCGTCGGCGCATAACGCCTTGCCTTCCTCAAGCTGCAGCGGCGCGAGCATCCGCTCAGTACCGACCGCTATCATGTCAGTCGCGCGGCGAAGCTCCGTTCGGGCGCGTTCATATTCGCCATTTTCAATTAACAGCGCGCCATATGTGTAAAGGAAAAAGGCAAAATTCGGATGTTCGCTACGACCGGTCCGGCGTTGAATTGAAACCGCCTCTTCCATTAATTGCATGGCAAGACTCAGCTCGCCCGTTTCATAGGCGACGCGCCCTAAATTGTTGGCGCCGGACGCCAGCTCAGGGTGGTCGGGTTTTAAGTGAATCCTACTGATTTCAAGATCGGTGATAAAGTGCTGTTTTGCAGCCGATAAATCACCGGAGAAGTAGAACGAAGTGCCGAGCAAGTTTTCAATATGTCCGATCAGGAAGTGTTTTTCTCCCTTTAAGCGTTTTCCAATTTCCAGCGCCTTGAAAAGCAGTTCATTCGCTTCCTCATACCGGTCCAGATAGACAAGGTTCAGACCCAATTCCATCAGATTACGGATGTATTCCTCTGAATTTGTTTCGCCGGCGTCTTCGAGAATTTTCTTGCCGCGCAAATACGCCGCCTCCGCCTCGTCAAGCGCATCATTGTCGCGCATGACGTTACCCTGGCCGGTGAGCGCGCTCGCCAACAGCGTCGACGGCGCATCGGCGCGTGTTTCTAGGTCGGCGACAAGCGCATCATATTCCGGCGCGGCGACCTCGTAATCGCCTTTCTCATACAGCGCCCGTGCGAGCGCGTTATCGGTTTTGCGAAGCTCGGCCGGATCGACCCCCGCGGCGGCGGCGCGTTCACGGGCGTTGCGGAGCAAACGCTCCGCTTCGGGATAAAGCCCAAGGCCGGTGTGGACGCGGCCCATCGTCTGCATCAGGCCCGCCTGCACGGCCGGCTCGCCATCGAGCCCGGTCTCAATAGAGGCGACGCCCTTTTCAAGAATCTCTATCGCGGTGACTTCTCTGCCGCCCGCCTCACCTGGATCGGCGATCTCAAAAAGATCGATCATGAATTCCGCCGTGCGGGTGGCGGTCATTGCTTCGGTCTCCGCGCGGGCGCGCTGCTCAATCGCCTCCTGGCGCTGCACCAACGCAAAGGCCGCCAGCGCAATGGCGAACGCAGCCGCCGCAAGCGAACCGCCGGCCACCGCGACGAGGCGTTTGCGCGCGCGCGCGTCCTCGCGCCGCGCCAGATCGTCGAGCCCGACATTCATCAGGCCGGCAGCGAGCTTTAATTTTGCGAGTGTCTTTCCGTCCTTGTCCGGACGGATATCGGCGGCAAGCGGTTCACGTTTTTCAGGCAGCACGGCGCCGTCCGCGCCGATCTTCTCTGTGAGCGCTTCAGGAAAACAGGAATTTTCGCCGGCCGGATCGCCGTCGACGATCAACGCATATATCCGGTCGTCTCCGTGCATCTCGCGAAAGGCGCGGATCTCCTGATTGACCCAGTGCGACGCGGCCGCCCGCGGCGAACAGATGACAATCAATGCCCCGGACGCTTTGAGCGCATCGGTAATGAGCGTCGGCAAGTCGGCCCCGGAGGCGAGCTCCTCCCTGTCGCGAAAGATCGGGGCGAGCTTGTCGCGGCGGGGCAACGGCGCGGCGCCGACGGCGACGCCTTTCGGCGGTCGAAACCCCTCGAGCGCGCGATGAAGCCAGCCGGCATGGGCCTCGTCCGCATGGCTGTAGCTGATGAAAGCGGCGTATCGGGGTGCGGAATCAGGGTCAGTCATAGCCTGCCAAGCTATCACGGGGGGCCCCGCCGCTCACGCGGAATTGCGGCAGCGCGACTGGGTTTGAGTAGATTTTCTGGCCGATTCCAGGGCAATTTCCCCCTATTGCTGCTCAATTGCGGCGGAAACCTTGGGATTATGCGTTAGAATGCCTATATGAGGTCCAAAGCGCCAGAAAGAGCGTATTCTTTTGGGGACTTCAAGAAGCTAACGGACCCGCCCATGATCAAGACGCGCCTGCAGCCAAGGCGCGCCGGCGCCCAAAAAATGACCGGATAACCGGCGATCAGGGCGCTTCTAACGGAGAGAAAGAAAAGACATGGCGAATGCAATGACCACCACCGGCGCCGCTTTGACGCCCGAGGGCTCGCTCTCGCGGTACCTGGCGGAAATCCGCAAATTTCCGATGCTCGAAAAAGACGAGGAGTACATGCTCGCAAAGCGTTTTGCGGAGCATGAGGACCCGGATGCGGCGCAAAAACTCATTACCTCGCATCTGCGGCTCGTGGCCAAGATCGCCATGGGCTATCGCGGCTACGGCCTGCCGATCGGCGAGGTGATCTCCGAAGGCAATGTCGGCCTGATGCAGGCGGTCAAGAAGTTCGACCCGGAAAAAGGCTTTCGCCTTGCGACCTACGCCATGTGGTGGATCCGCGCGTCGATCCAGGAATATGTCCTGCGCTCCTGGTCGCTCGTGAAGATCGGCACCACGGCGGCGCAGAAAAAACTGTTCTTCAATCTGCGCAAGATCAAGGGTCAGATCGACGCCGTTGACGATGGCGATCTGCATCCGGATCAAGTGGAGCACATTGCAACGAAACTCGGCGTCACCCATGACGACGTTGTTTCCATGAACCGGCGTATGTCGGGCGGCGAAGCTTCGCTCAATGCGCCCATGGGCAAGGACGCCGACGGCGGCGGCGAATGGCAGGACTGGCTGGTCGATGAAGACGCGGTCAATCCGGAAGCGAAGCTCGCCAAGGACGACGAGTATGAAATGCGCATGGGGCTCTTGGAACAGGCCCTCGCGACGCTCAATGAACGCGAGCAGCACATTCTCACCGAACGGCGCCTCAAGGATAACCCGTCGACGCTGGAAGAGCTAAGCCAGGTCTACGGCGTTTCCCGCGAACGGGTGCGCCAGATCGAAGTGCGCGCGTTTGAAAAGCTGCAAAAAGCCATGAAGCGCATGGACAAGGAAGCCAAGCAACCGCGCGACATAGAAGAGGTTGACGCTTAGGCGCGCTCGGCGGCGCTAATCTCCGCAATCACGTCTCGCCGCGCCGCGGGTCTGTCTTCCTTAAGATAGGCGTCGGCGAGCGCGTGATTGACGTCGCGATGGCCCGCCTCGTCCTCGCGCACCGCAACCACCACATCGCGCAACCGCGCCTCCGGCGGCAGTTTCCAATAATCGACAGCGATCTCGGGTGCCGCGACGTTATCAACGTTCCCGGCGTCGATCTGCTGCAAATATTGCGAATAGCTGAAGACCGCTTCTTCCTCGAAATAACCGACGATCCTGTGTGCGGTGATAGGCGAAATCAGATAGATAAAACCATAGCCGAAAAAGAACGCGCCCTGCGCGATTAACACCAGAAAACGCTCGAACAAATTCGGCTGCGCGATCTCGATAAACGTCATCAGATGCATGCGCTCGTTTTCGGCTTCGTCAAGCAGCGTCCTGATCCAGCCCTCGTCGTTCTCCATGCGCCGGAGTGAGCGAAAGTGCTGCAACATGCCGCCGACCATGCCGGGTACGGCGGCGACGGTCTCCAGCACGATCGCGCGGTGGCCATAACGGCCCGCGAAGAATGCATCAGCGAAAAAGCGCAAAAGTTTGGTGAAGCGAAAAGCGATTACATCCCGCGGGCCGCGCGGTTCGCGATGCGACGCGAGCGGATCGTTTAAGGACGCGGCAACCATCTTCAACCTCCGGACGGAACATGGCGGATATAGCACCGCGACGGCGTCGGGGCGAGATCGTGTGACAATTTGCCGGGCGCTCAAACAGGCCCTAATTCGCCATGCGCCGGAAGAATTCGCGGGTCGCGTCGTCGACTGAGAACATCAGCTCGATACGCACGTCGCTAGCGGCGACATCCTGAACGGTGCCGAATTCCGCGATCGTTGAAAAAACAGAAAGCCGCTGGCCGTTGAGATTAAAAACCGACGGAATAACAGCGCGACTGTAGTCGATATCGTCATCGCCCTGGTCGGCGAGGCGCGGATGGGCCGCGAGCTTGGCGATGTACCCTTTCAAAACCGGGTCGCCGCCGCAGCGCGTATTTTCCAGATTGAGACGGGCGAGTGCGAGCGCGGCGGTCTCGCGCCAATTCTCAAGGAGGTCTGTTTCTCCAAGCGCCAGCAGCACGTCGATCATGTTGGTCGCGCCGTCAACGCCGAAGACGCCGAACATTGCCGCCGCGGGTCCGTTGGCTTCAATCACGTTCCAATGTCCGTCAATGGCGAAACCGGGAAACGGCGCGTGATTGGCGAGCATTTCGCGAATCGCAGCGAAAACCGGCGCAAGCGCATCGGCGTCCGCCGGCAGGCTCGGAAACACCGCGGCGTACCCCGCCGCCGTCAGCGCCTGGTTGGCGATCGCCTTCGGCATTTCCAGGGCGTCGGACAGTTTCAGCACCATGGCGCGGCTTGGATTGGCGCGGCCCGATTCAAGAAAGCTCAAATGACGCGCCGATGTCTCCGCCGCCAAGGACAGGTCCAACTGGCTGAACCGACGCTTGCCGCGCCATTCGCGAAGGATATCGCCGAACGTACCGCTCATAAGGCCTCCTTTTGCCCGACGTCATCATAATGCCGGGCGCGCCGGCAAGCACTTACCTCTGAAGTAATTGTTTTGCGGAGGCCAGCGGCGGCAGATTGGGCGCGACCCAAGAAAAGGAGACACGCCATGTCGCCCGAAACCGCCGCCCGCTGGACTCAAACGCTCGCTATCTTGTCGTTCTTATGCGCGCTCTTCATCGCCGCCGGCGCATATCCGCCTTTGAGCGGCGTCATGGTGACGATGCTCGACGCTGTCGACTGGCCAATCGACGGCGCCGTCGCAACGCTCTCAACAGAAGCGCGCCTGATGAGCGCGATCGGCGGCGGCGTCTTCGCCGGCTTCGCGGTCATGCTGTTGCTGATCGTCGCGCCAGCTCTGCGCCGCGGCGATGCGGAAATCCGAAAATCCGCGCTTATCGCCTTGCTCGCCTGGTATGTGATCGACAGCACAGGATCTGTCGCCGCCGGCGTCGCGGGCAATGTGGTTTTCAATACGCTCTACCTCGCCGCGGCGATCGCGCCGCTGGTATTCACGGCCAAAACGTCCGGCGCCGGCGCAGCCACGTGAGCGCAGCGTTTTGTGAGGATTGTGCCTGACGACGCACGCCCTTTGCGATACGGTGCGGGCAGCACGTAAATCCCTAGGAGTTTCGCCCATGTCCGCATCCGTCGACCGCCCCAATCGCCGCACGCTCCTCGCCGGCGCGTCCGCCGTCGCCGCAGCCGCCGCTTTCTCCGGGCATGCAGGTGCGCAAGACGCCGTTGTCGATTTTTCCGGCCGCTCGGTCCTGATCACCGGGACAAGTTCCGGATTTGGACGACTGACGGCGCTGACGCTCGCCCGCATGGGCGCGACCGTGATTGCGTCCATGCGCAATCTTGATGGCGGCGCCCGCCCCGAGGCGCGCGACCTCCTGACCATCGCCGCCAATGAGGAGCTGGATCTCCATGTGGTTGAAATCGACGTCACCGATGACGCTCTCGTTTCGTCAGGCGTTGCAGAAGCCGAACGCATCGCCGGCGGAGCGCTTGATGTCGTCGTCAACAATGCCGGCATCGGCGTCGCCGGCCCCGTAGAGCTCTCCGACATGGAAATGACGGCGCTGATGTTCGAAACAAACCTGTACGGCTACTTGCGCGTCGCCAACGCCGCGCTGCCGAAGATGCGCGAGAAAGGCGCCGGCCAGATTTTCAACATCTCATCGCAGCTTGGCCGCTTTGTCATTCCGAGCGTCGGCCTCTATTGCGCGACGAAATTCGGGCTCGAGGCGATGTTTGAAACCATGGCCTACGAACTGGCGCCCCACGGGATCGAAATCACCATCATTCAACCCGGCGGCTATCCGACGAGAATCTGGGAAAACGGCCGGCGCTATACGGATCAATGGTTGGCGCGCGTCAGCGACGACAAGAAAGCAGCCTATGAAACCCACATTCAGATGGCGACAGGGCTGATGACAGGCGAGTATTCCACCAACCCCATCGACGTCCCTCATGCGATCGCCGAAATCATGGCAATGCCGGCGGGTAAGCGGCCGTTGCGGCGACCCGTCCATCCGAACCCGCAAGCGGCTCTGGGCGCCAACGCCGCCTTGGCGCAGGTGCAGGCCGGCGTTCTCGGCCAGGGCGCATATGCGAGTTGGCATGCGGCGGTAACAGACTAGGCCGCGCCCGCCCAGTCATGTGATTTTAATGCGCTATTTCGGCCGCCCCGTCGCGCAGGGGCGACCTCGTCTTTCCGCGCTTGATTGATCGGGCGTTTTTCCAATACCCTTACGGCGTGCGTCGCCTTAAGGGGACGAAACGCGCGCCAACCGGGGGTGGGGAGCGAATTTCATGCTGCGTCAGGTCGCTATTTTTTCCGCTACGCTGCTCGCGCTCATCGTCGGCGCCGAGGCGCAGGACGGCAATATACGAGAATTACAGTACACAGAATATTTGCGCAGCAACGACTTCAATGGCGATCGTGTAAAAAACGTATGCCAGCCCAATAACGGGCTCGGGATCGCCTTTCAGGCGTCAGCCGATGAACCCAACCTTCTGGCGTTTCTCGAATTTCTGAAGATCCGGCCGGATCGCCTCAGCACGTTTAACGGCGGCCAGTTTTCGCAAATCGTGACAGCGCTGGGTTTCGCAGTCCAGGACGTTTGCGAAGAAATGATGCGTGTTGGCCATGAAATCGAGGAAGAGGGCGAGGCGCGCACCGATTTTGATCCGGTGATCGACGTCGTCAATCTATCGGATTTCAATTTCAATTACCGGTTTCAACACGATCACCCCCAAGGGCATTTGCCTTTGCATCGGCGGAGTTTTCCGATTGTCGAGCTGGACGTCCGGTACGACGACGATAATTTCCCGGACGAAGAAGGAGAATTGTGGGTCTATAAGACCGCCGAACTCATCGTCACCGTCAACAACTACGATTATTTCGGATGGCCGGAAAGCGACGCGCCGGACGGCTTGCGCCGGGATAACGGTTCCTATCCATGCTATTACAAGCACCCGACGCTGCGCGCCGTCTATCGTTACGCATGGGAGGACTGCAATCCCGAAACCTATGCCGAAAACGCGCCGTCGGGCAGGAATTTGCGCGACGCCGTTCGCCTCCTCGCCGTCGATTTCATCGAGCAGAATGTCGATACGGCCCCGCCCCGCCGAAGGACGTCCGACGATCAGCCCGTTGACGTATGCTGCCGCGAGCGCGGGCCGATATTCGGCGCCAAGCATTATTTTACGCCGCTCGGCGAATGTCGCGATTCCGCCAGTGATCGCTTCAGCATCGTCGCGTCGCGATATTGCGAACCGCCGGAACCGGACCGGCCGGAACCGAGTACACGACGGTACGACCCGGTAGATCGCGGCCGCGATGTTTGCTGCCGGAATTACGCCAGCAACACCGCGCCTGACATATTTGCGTCAAGACGCTGGTGCGAAGACCGCGATAATCACGACATCGTTCCCGATCATTTTTGCCGAGAACATAGGCGCGACGCCATTGTCTGTTGCGAAGACGGTCGCGGCATTATACCGGAAACCTTCGAGACAACGGAAGCAATATGCCTTGCGCGCGACCGTCATCGCGTTCTCTATGAAGGCGTTTGTTTCGAATAACGCGCCGCCGCACATTCCTGTGGAGCTCCGCAATTTCTGCTAGTTGATCGCGGTCCGGCGGATCTCGCTCGGCGCCCGGCGATAGGTTTCCCGAAATACCGCATTGAAGCGCCGCAGCGACTGAAACCCAGCGCGCCAGGCGATTTCCGTCATCGGCAGATCGGTTTCGTCGAGGAGGCGTTTGGCGCGCTGAACACGCACCGTCTGCGCAACAGTGGTCGGGCTCGCGCCAACATGTTTCTGGAAAAGGCGCGACAGATGCCGTTCGCCAACGCCGAGCTTTTCCGAAAGCGCGCCGACGGTCATTTCATCAAGCGCACCCTTGCTGATCAGTTTCATGGCGCGCGCGACCGTCGACTTTGTACCATTCCACGCGGGTGAAAAGGGCGCTGTTTCCGGCCGGCAGCGAAGGCACGGGCGAAAGCCGCGTTCTTCGCACGCGGCCGCACTTGGATAAAACTCGACATTCTTGCGCAATGGCGATCTGACCCGGCACACGGGGCGACAATAGATTTTCGTCGTTTTCACCGCGATGAAGAAAACGCCATCATACGCCGCATCGCATCGTTTGCGCGCGGCGTCGCATTCTTCAAAATCAAGCGTCGAGGCATCCTGTTCCATGCGCGAAGTATCCGCCCGTGCGCGTGAGTATTGCAATACGCAAATAATAATGAGGTCCGATTCCGGCGAGCCAAAATCTGCGCCGCGGCCGTATCGACAGCGTTGAGACCCGCGCGGGGCACGGAGATCACAATGAACAAATCAGAAGCCATGTCGCTGATGGACTGGGCGCAGCTTTTCGCACTGTCCTTGCTCTGGGGCGGTTCGTTCTTCTTTGCAGAAATTGCACTGCGCGATTTTCAGCCTTTCACCATCGTCTTTGTTCGTGTTGCGCTCGCCGGCCTCGCGCTATTTGCTTTCATAAAAATCCGCGGCGGCGTCATAACGAAAAGCCCCGCTGTCTGGGCGACCCTCGCCGGCATGGGACTTCTCAACAATATCATCCCGTTCAGCCTGCTTTTTTACGGCCAGACGCAGATCGGCGCCGGGCTAGCCTCCATCCTCAACGCGACGACGCCGGTCTTCACGGTAATCGTGGCCCATTATCTGACAACGGATGAACAAATGACGCCGGGAAAGATCGCCGGCGCCGCATTCGGATTGGCGGGCGTCGCCGTCCTGATCGGCGCTGATGCGTTGGAGGGCGTCGGGTGGTCGATCCTTGCCATGACCGCTTGTCTTGGCGCGGCGCTTTCCTACGCGTTTGCGGCGATATACGGCCGCCGTTTTAAAGCAATGGACCTCGACCCGACAGAGATCGCCTTCGGGCAGGTGACCGCAAGCGCGGTTCTCATGGCGCCGGTCGCGCTCTTCGTCGATGCGCCATTCGCTGTTCCGGGCACTGACGCGACATTAGCGCTGATTGCGCTCGGCCTGCTTTCAACGGCGCTCGCCTATGTGCTTTTTTTCCGCATCCTATCAACAAGCGGCGCGACCAACCTGACGTTGGTGACGTTTCTTATTCCCGCAAGTAGTGTGACGTTGGGCGTTATTTTTCTCGGCGAACGGCTGGAGGCGAGCCATATCGCGGGCATGGCGCTGATCGCGCTCGGACTTGCCGCCATGGACGGACGCCTGTTGCGCCGAACTCGTCGTCACGGGAAAGCGCATCCATGACCGGTCTCGAACTCATTATCGCGAACAAAAAATACTCCTCATGGTCGCTGCGACCCTGGCTCGCGATGAAAGTCTTTGACGTTCCGTTCAAAGAAACGACAGCGCTGTTTGACCACGCGCCAGCCGATCCCGCGGAGTGGAACGCGCACTTCAGTAAATTTTCGCCAACCGGCAAAGTGCCTGTCCTGAAACACGGAGACCTGACGGTCTGGGACTCGCTGGCGATCCTTGACTATCTCGCTGACCTTTTTCCTGAGAAGAACTGGCGGCCGCCATCGCGCGCCGGCGCAGCGTTGGCCCGCGCCTTGTGCTGCGAGATGCACGCCGGCTTTTCGGCGTTGCGCGATGAGTGCCCCATGAACATGGCGCGACCGGTTGGCGCTATCGCCATTTCCGACGCCTGCAGGAAAGACATTGCGCGTATTGAAACGATCTGGCGCGACTGTCTCGACGCATCGGGCGGGCCGTTCCTTTTCGGTGATTTCACGACGACGGATGCGGTGTTCGCGCCGGTCGTAAATCGGTTTGAAAAATACGCCCTGTCAAATTGCGACGCCGCCGCGCAATATGGCGCCGCAATCAAATCACTACCCGCCTGGCGGGAATGGGAAGCGTCGGGCGCGACCGAACCATGGACCTGCGACGTTGTAGAAATTTGAACGAAGGAACATCACCATGAACCAGTCACTAGCCACGAAAACGGAGACGTTTCGCAAGCTGCACGCGACCCCCACGCCGTTCGTCATCGCCAATGCCTGGGACGTAGGCTCAGCGCGCATGCTCGAGGGGCTGGGCTTCGCCGCCATTGCAACGACAAGTTCCGGTCTCGCCATGACCAAGGGGCGTAAAGACTACGGTGTCTCACGCGACGACGCCCTCGCCCATTGCCGCGAACTCGCCGCGGCGGTCGATATCCCGGTGAGCGCCGATCTCGAAAACGGCTGGGCTGACGAGCCCCACGAAATCGCCGAGACGATCGCGCTCGCCATTGAAACTGGTCTCGCCGGCGGGTCGATCGAAGACTCAACCGGCGATCCCGACAACCCGATTTACGATCAGAACCACGCAGCGGAACGCATCGTCGCGGCGGAATATGAGGCGCGCAAATCAAAGTCCGGCTTCGTGTTGACCGCGCGCGCAGAGGCCTTTCTTTGGGGAAAGCCGCGCCTCGACGACGTCATCGATCGGCTGCTGCAATTCGAGGCCGCCGGGGCCGATGTTCTGTTCGCACCGGGCCTGCCGGACATGGACGCCGTGCGCGCCGTCTGTTCCGCCGTCTCAAAGCCGGTCAACGTACTGGTCATGGGCAAACTGGCGCAGCATTCTGTCGAAGAATTCGAAGAGGCCGGCGTTGCGCGGCTTTCCGTTGGCGGGACATTGGCGCGGATCGCTTATGCAACGCTCGCCGATGCGAAATCGATGCTGACGGACGGCGGCTTCGGCTGCCTGTCTGCGAATGGCAGCGGCGGCGCAACAGTCAGCGCTTTTCTTCGCGATTGAAACGAAAAGTGACGCAACCTGTCGAAAGACGGGTTTCCTTACCATCCGGCGCGCGCTACATCCCGCTCCCCGCCGAATGCGGATTGAAGATTGTAGTATGAGAAATGTTTACGAAGCCGGTCACTGCGCCGGGCGCGAGGTTCGCGCCCTGGCGGCGCGAGTTTCTCGCGCTTATGGCCCTGGGTCTTCCCATGGCTGCGACCCAGCTCGTCCAGTTTTCGATCAACACCATTGACGTATTGATGATCGGGCGTCTCGGACCCGATCATCTCGCCGGCGCCTCCCTCGGTCTTGTTGTTTATTACGCCATGTTCCTACTGGGCCTCGGCCCCGCCATGGCGGTGACGCCGCTTGTCGCGCAAACCCTCGGCGCCAACCCCGATAACCGCAAGGATGCGCGCCGCTCCGTGCGCATGGGGCTCTGGGCGAGCGTGATGTTTTGCGCGCCCGCGCTGGTTATCTTTCTGCTTACGGAAGAAATAGAGCTGGCGTTCGGTCAGCCGGCGCATCTCGCGGCCATGGCCGAGCCTTACGTGCTGGCGCTGGCGCCGGGTCTGCCCTTCGCGCTCGGCGTGATTGCCTTGCGTAATTTCCTGGCGGCGATCGAGCGTACGCGCGCGCCGCTCTATTTCATTATTGGCACGACAGCGCTCAATGCGCTTCTCAACTATCTGCTGATTTATGGCAATTGGGGCTTTCCGCGGCTCGAACTTGTAGGTGCGGGGATTGCGTCTTCGCTTTCCCACGCGATTGGATTCGCCTTGCTGGTCGCTTATGCGCGGCTTGAGAAAGAGAGCCGGCGGTTCGATCTGTTTACACGCTTCTGGCGTCCCGACTGGGAGCGCCTTCGCGAGGTGTTCCGCCTTGGATGGCCGATCGGCGTGACGTTCGCGTTCGAAGCGATGCTGTTTAACGCGGCGGTTCTCCTGATGGGTCGGCTCGGCGTCAATGAAGTCGCGGCTTATCAGGTAGCGCTCAATGTCGCCGCCGTCGCGTTCATGGCGCCGCTCGGTCTCGCCATGGCGGGGGCGACCCGCGTCGGCCTCAAGGCAGGCGCCGAGGACAGCGCCGGGGTGCGCCGCGCGGCGCTCGTTTCGATCATCGCCTGTATTGGCGCCATCATGATCGTCGCGATCCCGATGATGGCCGCGCCGCGTTTCATCGCCGGTCTCTATCTCAACGCCGATCTGCCTGAGAACGCGGCCGTGATCGCGCTCGTCGTATCGTTTCTGCCGATCGCCGCCGCTTTCGCGCTGTTCGATGCAACGCAGGTCGCTGCGAACCAGGCCCTACGCGGGCTAAAGGACGTCCGTGTGCCGATGGTCATTACCTTTATCAGCTATTGGGTGATCGGGTTTACCGTGTCGGCGTGGCTCGGCCTCGGCACGGCGCTTGCCGCGCGCGGCGTCTGGTTCGGCCTTCTCGCCGGCCTCGCCGCCGCGTCGATCATGCTTAGTACCCGACTATGGATGATTACGCGCAACACCACGCCGGCGCCGTCGCAACCCTAGTCGCCTATTCCAAGAACTTTGTCCTTTGCGACGGCTCGCCATGTCCAGAAGAGCCCCCAGGCAAAGAAAACAACGCCTGAGACAATCAGCGTCGGCGCCAGTTCGGGCGACTGGATCGCCTGCTCGTAACCGCCAAGCGCGCCGAGCCCGACAAAGTCCGCGGCGAAATGCAGGAACATGGCGGGAAGAATACTGCCTGCGCGCAACGTGACCGCCGCCAGAACAGCTCCTGTTCCGGCCGCTACTACCATTTGCGCGGCGACAAAAACCGGATCGCCGCCGGCGCCGAGATTGAGAAGATGCATGCCGCCAAATACCAGCGATGACAAAAGAACGGCGACAAAAGGCTGCATGCTTTTCATCAGGCCGCGCAACATGAAACCGCGAAATAATGTTTCCTCATTGACGGCGACGAGAAAAGAAATGACTGCGAATTGTACGATCTTTTCAGGCGCGCTTTGATAAAACGCCGCCGCGGCGCCGATGGGCGTGAACACGCCCAGCCATAGCGGGCCGGCGACCCAGAGCCATGAAACGCCTTTCGGCAGCGTCCATCCGCCAATGCGTGTCTTGCGCGCAACCAGCGTGAAACCGACGACAAGCGCAAACAACCCGGCCTGAAATATCAGGAGATTGAGATCGCCGTCTCCAGTCTCCGGGATCGCCCTGCCGAAAGCCCACTCATAGACCAGATAAAAAGCGATAGGGCCCGCGAGCCAGGACAGATCAAAAACCCAGAGCTTTTCCCGCTCGCCGCGATATTCTTCTTCCATGGGCATTTCGTTACCTCCCGATTCTTAGGCTGAACACGTATCCATATTCATATTTTGCATAAACGCCATGCGCACGCGTCATAGCTGGCCCAATAGCGCCGCTTCATCCGGCTTCCTATCTCAGTTCCTTGTGTCAGAGCCTTGATCAGACTGGCGACTCACCTTAACATGAACATGAATTCATATATAAATAATGACAATGATCGCATGAGTCAAGGTGAGCTTCCCGCCTATCAGAAACGGTCTCGCGCGGCGCGACAAAAAATCGTCGCCGCGCTCGACGCGGCCCTGAAGGAAAAACCGTTTGATCAGGTCTCGGTCGCCGAGATCGCAGAGCGCGCTGGCGTCGCCGTCGGCACCGTTTATCAGCGCTTTAAAAACAAGGACGCGCTGATCCCCGTGATCCTGGAAATTTACAAATCACGGATTGAAGAATGGATGCTCGGCGCCGGGCGGATCGAGATTGAGGCCGACGACGATCTGCGGTCCGGTTTACGGAAAACGTTCCGGCAGGCCTGGACGATTTTCAGGAATGAGGCCCATTTGTTGCGCGCCGTCCATTTGCATGCCCGCCTTAAGGCCGATTTGGACGACGATGATGATTGGGCGCGTTACGAAAAGGCGTCGGCGATGGGGATCAGAATGATCATCGACCATTTTTCATCGGAAATCGCGCGCGAAAAACTTGACCGCGCCGCAGCTTTCGCAACCTATTTTTTCAACGCAATTATGATTGAAAAAGGGCTCTATCCTGATGAACCGCCTGCAACATTCTTCAAACCCAAGGGCAATGTCTTCGCCGATCAATGCGCAGACATGCTTTACGGCTATCTGACGACGCCGGACTAGCGCGCCACCCTCATTAAAGCCCCGGCATGAACGGAATGTCCGTATCGTCAGGCTTGGCGCCGGCGGCGGTTAACATGGCGTGGACCTGACCGCGATGGTGGGTCTGGTGATTGAAGAAATGCGTAAACAGCACCCAGTAAGGCCGTGACAGCTCGCGACCTGTTGCGCCGGAATACCAGACGAGGTCCTGTTTCAGGCGCTCGTCGGTGACGCTCGCCGCCCAGTCGAGGATCGCGTCGTCCGTATCGCGCCGGTCCTCGCATAAGGGCGCCCAGTCGATGTGAAGCGCGGCCGACGAAGGTATGCCTCCATCGGGGGCCGGGTAATCCGTAAACCGGCTCAGCCAGATTTTGTCCGCCCACAAAATATGACAAAGCGTTTCGTGGATAGAGCGAAAAAAGGCGCCGCGATTTTCCCGGCGAGCGTCGTCGCCAAGAGCGTCCGCAGCGCCATAAAGGCTTTCATTCTGCCAGCGATTATAGCGCGCCAGAAGTTGCAAATAGTCGGCTGTGATCATCGAAGCCTCAAAACGGCGCGTCCTAAAAAGGCGCGCCCATCGCATCGCAAAGAAATTTTATCATCGGCTTTGCGTCTTTGAAAGCCGCCTCCACTTCTTCGACAAACGCCGCTTTCTTCGCCGCCGCCGGCTTTCCATCCGCCATGGCGAAGAAACTCTTCCGCTTGATATCCTCGATATGGGTGTCTTCCACGGCGAAACCACGTGGCGGGCGCGTCAACTGGTCGCCGCGCACGCCACCGAAGCGCTTTTCGAAAGCGGCGGCGGATATGGCTTTATGCCAGGCCTTTCCGTTGTCGCGAATCGCCTCGCGAATCGCGAGCAGGTTCGGCGATGGCGGATGCCAGATCCCGCCGCCGTAAAAAATTTCATCTGTCGCAAGGTGTACGTAAAAGCCCGGCGCATGGGCGTCCTTGCCGAGAGCGTGACGGAACTGAACGGCGCCATGGGTTTTGTATGGCGTTTTGTCTTTGGAAAATCGCACGTCTTTGTAGATGCGAAAAACAGACCCGCCATTGAGGCGCGGATCGGCGACGACGTGTTTTGAGATCTTTTTAAGCCGGGGCGCCATCGCCTCGACGAATGCAGCGAGCGGCTCCTGCACGCTTGCCCGAAAACGCGGCTTGTTATCGTTAAACCATTCGCGGTTGTTGTTTTTCTTCAATTCGTTGAAAAACTTAAAATAGTCGGCCGGCAGACCGTTGAACGTGCTCAATATCGCCTCCTTGCGAGCGATTACCCTTTGATCATGCGCCGGCGCCAATCGACCGCCTGCTTGGCCTCTCTGAGCCCCAGCCCTGAGTTTTCGCGAACGATCTTCACCGCGGCGATGATCTTTCCGTCATGCAAGAGACGATCGATTTCCTCTCTGGTCGACGCGGTCATCCCGGAAAATGTCCGCTCAGCGTTTTCCTCAGTGCGAAGAGCTCGGGATTCTCGGCTTTCCTTATCGCCGCTATTCGCCGTCGCCCGCCCCGCCATGAAGGCGAGATAGGCGACGGCGGCCATTAAGAGCCAGATTTGAAGCGGGTCGAGGTTTTGCATAGGGCAATATCGCAGCTCAATTTATCGATCTATTTTTAACCGATAATCGCTTGGCGGGACACTTTCTAATCAGACCCATCATCATTGTCAGAGTTTCCAGCCAAATTGAACTTCTCGCGATCGCGTCGCACAGCCGCCGCTATATCGAAATCGGTCGCATCCTTTCGCTTACGAGCATATTTATCAAATTCGTCCTGCGCGGTGCTAATATCTAAAAATCGACGCACAGCCGCTGCCGCGGATTCTACAAGCAACGTACAACTCTCGGTCGATTTTATATCCGCAATGATTGACAGGATTTCTGAGCCCGCCGCCTTGGCGATTTCGCCGTGGACGCGCTCATGGCGCCATATACGTCTGTAGTTTGTGTTCCATTGAAACCGGTCCAGCTCCGGCGCATTTTTCTTATTCTTCCAACGCGGCATGCGGTATTCAATATCAAGAACAACCTTGTAGCTATCAAGAACGCATCCGGACTCCATGTTCGTCGGCTCGAATGCAACGCGATATTCAGATTGAGTTTCCGCATAAAAGGTTTGCCCGTCGCGTTGCTTGCGGGAATGCGATTTCATACGCAGAATGACGGTACGAAGATCGCGCCCAGTAAAATCGACATATCGAACCTGCTCGTTTACCTGCAATTCTTGGGCGTTCGCAGCAGCGCCGGACTGGAACGCGACGGCAACGACCAAGAAGAATATGACGGACGCAGCTGTATGGAGCAGGCAATTCATTAGTGCACCCGTTCGTTTCGGCGCAGCTACGCCAAATTCGAATACTTCTTCGCTTCAATCCGCGAAATTGCGCGGCAATGAACTTCGTCCGGTCCGTCGGCGAGGCGCAAGGTGCGGATACCTGCATAGACCCCCGCAAGACCAAAATCGGTCGTGACGCCGGCACCGCCATGGGCCTGGATCGCGTCGTCGATGACTTTCAAGGCCATGCGCGGCGCGGCGACCTTGATCATGGCGATCTCGCCCTGCGCGCCCTTATTGCCAACTGTGTCCATCATCCAGGCGGCCTTCAGCGTTAAGAGCCGCGACATTTCAATATCGATGCGGGCCTCTGCAATGCGCTGTTCCCAGATGGTCTGCTTGATAATCGGCTTGCCGAAGGCCTCGCGCGTGAGGAGACGCTTGACCATTTTTTCAAGGGCTGCCTCGGCCGCGCCGATCGTGCGCATGCAGTGATGGATGCGCCCCGGGCCCAGGCGCCCTTGCGCAATTTCAAACCCGCGGCCTTCGCCGAGCAGCATGTTTGACGCCGGCACGCGCACGTCTTTCAGTTCCACTTCCATATGGCCGTGCGGCGCGTCGTCATACCCAAACACCGGCAGATGGCGAATGATCTTCACGCCCGGCGCGTCGGCCGGGACCAAGATCATCGATTGCTGTTTATGGCGTTCGGCGGTTTTGTCGGTCTTGCCCATGACAATGTATATTTTGCAGCGCGGATCGCCGGCGCCGGACGACCACCATTTGCGGCCGTTGATGACATAGTCGTCGCCGTCGCGCTTGATGTCGGTTTCGATATTTGTGGCGTCCGAGGAAGCAACCGCAGGTTCGGTCATCAAAAAAGCGGAGCGGATGTCGCCTTCCAGCAAGGGCTTCAACCACTGCTCTTGCTGTTCCGGCGTCCCGTACTTCATCAGAACTTCCATATTGCCGGTGTCGGGCGCGGCGCAGTTGAAGACCTCCGGCCCGATATGCGTTCGGCCCATGATTTCAGCCAGCGGCGCATAGTCGGCGTTTGAAAGCCCAGGGCCCCAATCCTTATACGGATGGAAGAGATTCCACAGACCGGCGTCTTTCGCTTTCGTCTTCAATTCATCGATCACCGGCGGGATTTTCCAGCGCCCCTCGCCTGGCCCGAAGTCGGCGTGCTGGCGCCAGTAGGTTTCCTCGCCCGCATAGACATGGGCGTCCATGAAGTCTTGAACGCGTTTTTGATACTCTTTGCAGCGGTCGGAATAGGCGAAATCCATTTGGGCGCTCCTTCTTTCAGCGCCCATGATAGCTGTTCGCCGGCGCAAGAAAAGCGCGGCGCGCAGTCAGTCGAACAGGCGGTCAAGCGCATACCGACCGCCCCCATTGGCGGCGAAGTACAAGCCTGTAGCGATGAGAATAAGCGCCGGAAACTGCGCGCGAAAATCATCCGCGAGGTGAACCATCAAGAAACCGACGATGAAATTGAACACCAAGACAAGGCCGGCCCAGCGGGTAAAAAGACCAAGGATGAACAAAATGCCGCAGAGGAACTGGGCGTAAACTGACAAAGGCGCCAGAACGCCCGCCGCCGGAAACCCGAATTGCGTCATGAAGGATTGAAATTCCGCCATTCGTTCGGCGCTGACGATGTTATCCCAAACACCCCAGACGAGAAATGCGCCGACAAGCCAGCGCAGCAACAGCATACTCGCATCGGAGAAGCGGGACAGGCCGTCGAGGAATATCAAAGTCTTCATTTCGTCGTTTCCAGCAAACGGTGATAATCAACGCAGGAGCTTAAAACGGGGAGCGTCATGGCCAAAATCCTTTCTTTCCTGTCCTGGAATGTCGAGCATTTCCATAATGACGCCACCCGGGTCGCGCGCGTCGTCAGCGCCATTGCGGCGAAAGCGCCCGACGTCTTTGCGATTTACGAGGTTAAAGGTTCCGCCGTGTTTACAGAAATGCGGGCGCAATTGCCCGATTACTCGATTTCCATCACCGAGAGCGCGAGCCCTGTCGAAATTCTGGTGGGCGTGCGTAATTCGCTGTTCGGGTTCGTTACGCAGCGCGATGAATTGCAGTCTAAAGTCCCGACCCTTCGGCCGGGCGCCCTCGCCACCATCGACAAGGACGGAGAGCTGTACAGCTTTCTCTTTCTGCACCTCAAAAGTTTTGACGACCCGCGCGACTGGGGATTGCGCGATGATATGATTCAACATGTATGCAGCCTGAAGCGAACGATCGAGCGCAACCTGCCGGGTGATGCGAAAGCGAACTTCATTGCGCTCGGCGATATCAATACGATGGGCATGAGCGCCGCTTACAATAACGATCTCGATATCGATGGCGACAAAGAACTCGAATATATGGACAACCGTGTCTCAGCCGCGGTGAACGGCATGCGCCGGCTGCCAAAGACTCATGACGAAACCTGGTGGAACGGCAAGGATAACTGGGCGCCGTCGAGCCTCGATCACGTCTTTGCGGCCGATCACCTGACGTTCAAATCATTTGCCGGCGGCGCCGAAATCGAAGTGAGCGGCTGGGTCGAAGAAACAACGCAAGCGGCGAAAAAAGACTGGATCGATACCTTCTCCGATCACGCCATGCTGTATGGCGAAATCGTCGACTGAAACGGCCTTGCAAGCTTGGCGCGCAGCAACACGTTACTCCGTCAGGAAGGTCGCGACTGCTTCAATAACGCCGTTGGACAAGGGAAGGTCCGGCTGATTGTAGACGGCGGCGTTAGCAGCGGGGTCGGCCGGCGCATCCTTGAGGACATGGTTCATGCCCTCGATCACCACCAGGCGCGCATTATCGTGCGCACCCGCCAGTCGTTCGGCGTCGCTGACGGGAATCTGTATGTCGGTTGTTCCCTGAAGGATCAGGACAGGCGCGTCGACCTTTTTCAGCTCCTCTGCAGGATCATACCGGAACCATGATGCGAGATAGGGCTGCACGCTCGGCCGGAACAGCGCCGCAAGCTGCGGCGGCGCATCGTCCACGGTTTCGCCGTTTTCAAGCGCCGTTAAAATTTCCTCGCTTTTTGCGGCGAGGTCCGGCGGCAGCCGCCCTTCAAGCTGTTCTCTGATGACATCGGAACCGCGACGACCGGGCGTCGCGACCAGAACCACATGCGATGGCGAAAAGCGTTGCGCAGCGAGTATCGATATACCACCGCCTTCGCTGTGTCCTAACAACGCAACGTCGCTTGTGTCCACGCGCGCATCAATGAGTTGCGCCCATGCGACGAGGTCGTCAGCATAGGTTTCAAACCGCAGGTCGACTTCGGCGATCATGGCGCCCGCACTGGCGCCGATGCCGCGCTTGTCGATGCGCAGACTGGCGACGCCGCGCTCCGCCAGACCGTGTGCGATCATTTTCAGCGAATTGTTTTCAACGCCAGGCTGGTTGCCGTTGCGGTCCGTCGGTCCGGACCCGGCGTGAATGACAACGACAGGAAACGGACCTTTGCCGGCCGGACGGATAAAGGAGCCGTGTAACGCCGCCGGATCCGCAGCTAGGACAACCTCCTCTTCGACTATCGTCGGCGCAGCCGCGTCTCGCCCCAACGTGTCGCTCGCGCATGCGCTCAACACGAAGCCGAGCGCCAAAATCGCGGCGCGTCTTAGCCTATTATCCTCGATCTTTTGCTCGCCCGCGACCATACCCGCCTCCCATTTATCCATTAATTTGGTATTTTGCGAAATTACGAATTAATGGATAAATGGGAGGCGGGCAAGCCGTTTATGGCGTCAGGCGCGCCGCGCCTTGAAAAAATCCTTCAGCAGTTGTCCGGCCTCTTCAGCGAACGGACCCTGAACAATGTCCGGCGCGCCGTGACATGTCGGCTGTTCAAAGAACTTCGGCCCGTGCCAAACCGCCCCGCCTTTGGGGTCCGACGCCGCGATGACGAGCCGCGCGACGCGGGCGTGGGAAATCGCTCCGGCGCACATGGCGCAAGGCTCCAGCGTCACATAGAGCGTCGTGTCGGGAAGCCGGTAATTTCCAAGCTTGTGTGCGGCCGCACGCAACGCCCTAATTTCCGCATGGGCGGTCGGGTCACGCTCGGCAATGGGCGCATTGCCCGCAACGCCGAGAATTGCGCGCTCGGCGCTAACGAGGACGGCGCCGACCGGCGCCTCGCCAGATGCGGCCGCGCCGCGCGCCTCTTCCAGCGCCAAGTTCATGAATAATTTATCGTCGGCGTCAGTCATAGCCCGGATTTTCTAGCCGCCGGGCCGCACCAGCGCCAGCCGCCTTAATTCGGCCTTTACCGCCGCACGCGAGACTTGGGCTGCGAGGATCAGACCCTTGGACACAGCGCGTTTCATCCGATTTGCAGATCGTGCGTCCGTCGTTTACGCGGCGGCGTTCTTTCTCACCATTGTCGCAACGACGATCCTGACCGACGGCGTCGCCATCGGCGCGCGCGGGGTCGTTGGCGGCGATTTTCTGGCCTTCTATACGGCAGGAGAATTCGCGCTCAGCGGCGAGGCCGCCGGCGCCTACCATTTTGCAGCGTTCGATGCGGCGCTGAAAGCGCGGGCGCCGCTCGAGACCGTCGGCATGATGTGGCAATATCCCCCGGCGATGTTTTTCATCGCCGCGCCTTTTGCGCTGGCGCCCTACAAAGCCGCCTTTATCGCGTGGACGCTCGCCGGGTGGTCCGTACTCGGATGGTCGCTGCGCCGTATCGGGTTTCGCGGCGAAACTTTGCGTATCCTCCTGTTCTCATCACTCACTGTCTCTATATTAAGTTACGGCCAGATCAGCGCCATGACGGCAGGGCTATTATTCCTCGCGGCCTATGATCCGAAGCAGCGCTGGCTAACTGCTGGCCTCGCCGCCGGGCTTCTCACCATCAAACCGCAATTGGGACTTCTGCTGCCGTTCGCTTTTCTCGCCATTGGCGCGTGGCGCACGATCGCCGTCGCTTGCGCTGCGGCGGCGCTGTTGCACCTGTCGTCATTCCTGGCTTTCGGCGTCGAAGGCTGGACGGCGTTCATCGACGCGGTTCTGCGCTTTAGCGACGAAATCGCCGGCGCCGCGACGCTTACCCCGCCCCGGGGCATGACTACCGTGTTCGGCCAGTTAAAACTGATGGGCCTTCCCGGCGAGACGGCGATGCAAGGGCAGTATGCGGCGAGCGCAATCCTCGCGGCGCTGACCGTTATCGTCTGGCGAAAGAAGATCGACCCGCTGGCCAAGGCCGCTTTTGTCTGCGCCGGCGCCATTATCGCCGCGCCCTACGCCTATGGCTATGAAATGACGGCGTTGCTCCTCGCCGGCGTTTATCTCGCGAGGATCGCGCAAACGCCCCGTGCGCCACTCGGAGCGGCGCTTATTGCGGTTTGGGTCGTCATTGCCGCAAGGCCCTTTGTCGGCGAACTCGCCATAATCAACACAGCCTTTTTGATCAGCGCCGGCGCGCTTGTGGCGGTAACGGGCGCTGTCCTTCGCCGCGATGCAATTGATCGCCGGGCGGCGCACGCCTAAAGAGGCGAGACCATCAGCGCGTAAATTTCGTAGGTTCCCCATGTCCGATGACGGCGAACGCATCGCTAAATATCTCGCCCGCGCCGGCGTCGCCTCGCGCCGGGAGGCCGAGAAGCTGATTGAACAGGGGATCGTTACCGTCGATGGCGAGACGCTGACAACGCCGGCGTTCAAAGTGACGTCTGAGATGGACATTCGCGTTGACGGCACGCGCATTTCACGGCCGGAAAAACCGCGCCTGTGGCGCTATCACAAGCCCGACGGCCTCGTCACGACCCATAAGGATCCGCAGGGACGGGCGACTGTGTTCGACGCGCTCGCCGGGCGGTTGCCAAGGGTCATCTCCGTCGGCCGGCTTGATCTGACGACAGAAGGTCTGCTCCTGCTCACCAATGACGGCGGTCTCGCGCGCCTCCTCGAACTGCCCTCGACAGGATGGACGCGGCGCTATCGCGTGCGCGCCTATGGCCGCACGACGCAAGGCGCCCTTGATGCGCTCAATGACGGCGTTGACATAGACGGCGTCCAATACGGACCCATTCGCGCCAAGCTCGATCAGATCCAGGGCGGCAATTCATGGGTGACGCTGTCCATCAATGAAGGCAAGAACCGGGAGGTGCGCAATGTCATGCGCCATCTGGGCTTGCAGGTGAACCGTCTTATTCGCACCGCTTACGGACCGTTTCAGCTTGGCAAGCTGACCAAGGGCGGTTTTGAGGAGGTCCCTGGCAAACAACTGAAAGAACAGCTTGGGCAAAAGATCTGCGCGGAGATCGGGCTATGACCAATGTGGTCAATCTCAATCGCTTCCGGAAGCAAAAGAAACGCGCCGAAAAAGAACGCAAAGCGGAAGAAAACCGCGCGAAACACGGCCGCCGCAAGGACGACATCGTGATGGAAAAGATCGCCGAGGAAAAACAGAAGGAGTTTCTCGACGGTCACAAGCGTGACGATGACGATCGTTGAGCGCATTGTTCAATACCTACCTTGTCATTGACTGGTCCGCCGCCAACGCGCCGAAGCGCGGCAAAGATTCCATTTGGATCGGCGAGACGCGGCGCGAGAACGACCGCTTACGAACAAAGACGCCGGTTAACCCGTCGACGCGTCATGCGGCGATAGACCGGCTGGCAGCGCTTTTTAAAAATGAGTTGAGCGCAGGCCGGCGCGTTTTCGCAGGATTTGATTTCCCGTTTGGTTATCCGGCCGGCGCCGCAAAGAGGATCGCCGGCGAGGCGCGCTGGGAAGCCTTGTGGCGCGCGCTCGAAAACGAGATCGAGGACGATGAGCAAAACCGGTCGAATCGATACGTCCTCGCCAATCGCTGGAACCGGGAGAAGTTTGACGCGCCGCAATTCTGGGGCCGCCCGCATCAGCATCGATACGCTCGCCTCTCTGCAAAAAAGCCCGTGACGGACGCGTTTCGCAAGCTCGAATTTCGCACGGTGGAGCGCTGGCAGCCGCCGGCGAAATCGGTCTGGCAACTCGCCTATAATGGCGCGGTCGGTTCTCAGGCGATGCTGGGGATGGCGCGGCTGCATCGTTTGCGCGATAGGTTTCGCGGCGCATGCGCCATATGGCCATTCGAGACAAAATGGGCCGACGATCTTGGCGCGCCGATCGCGATTACGGAAGTCTATCCATCGATGCTGGAACCGAAATTTCAGAGGGGCGATGTAAAAGACGCGGCCCAGGTGCGCACCGTCGCGAAGGCCTATGCCGACCTCGACAAACGCGGCGCCTTCCGCACACTGCTGTCGCGCCCGCCGAGACTAAACAATACAGACAATAAAAGGGTGATCACGGAAGAAGGCTGGATCGTCGGCGCCGGCCATTCGGACGGGATCTGTTAATGCGTATCGTCGGCGGAAAATTCAGCGGGCGACGGCTCATCACGCCGAAAGGTCGCGACACCAGACCGACCGCGGACCGCACGCGTGAGGCGCTCTTCAGTTTGCTCGCCGCCCGCGACGACGTTTCCTTCGACGGCGAGCGCATCATCGATCTCTTTGCTGGATCGGGCGCGCTTGGGTTTGAAGCCATGTCGCGGGGCGGCGCCTGGTGTCTCTTTGTCGAAACCGACGCCGCCGCCCGCGGCGCCATTCGCGACAACATAGAGGCGCTGGGCGTATTTGGCGCCACGCGTATTCATCGCCGTTCCGCCGCCTCCCTTGGCGCCAAGCCCGCGAGCGCCGGATCGCCTTTTACGCTCGCCTTTCTTGATCCGCCCTATGAAAGAGGGCTCGCCGCGCCGGCGATGGAAGCGCTTCGCGACGGCGGATGGCTCGCCGACGGCGCAATCGTCATCGTGGAACAGGGGAAAGGCGAAACGCCGGCCGCAGCCGATGACTTTTGCGAAGTCGATCGCCGCCTCTATGGCGCGGCGCAGATCGGCGTTTATAAGTTTCGCTGATCAAACATTTTCTCTCAGCCGGCAACGCCGACATGCCCGTAACCGCATGAATTCCGGTGCATAGCCGTCGCGCACGCCTCGTTTCGGAAAAGTTAAAATATAATTTGAGGCGCGCCGTTCATCTCCCATTATGCATCCGCTGGTAAATTGGCGGCGCTCTTGGAGGGCGATATGATTACGATCTTTGATTTTTATGCACTGGCCCTGCTCATCGTTTCGATGACACTGTTCGTGCGCCGCTATATGACGCAGAATCCGCCAGTCTATCCCTATCTCATCATCGCCGTGACGTGTCTCGTCGCCAATTGGCTTGGCGAAGCAGGCGGCGGTATTTTCGCGCTTTCGCTCCTGGTCGCGGCGTCGTTTTCGTTCCTCGGCTGCCTGCTCTATCCCAGCTGGCGCAATATGGGACAGAACCCAAACGATCCGGGCGTAGAGACCGACAACAAATAGGCGTCGACGGCTGACCATTCGCCACGCCCCTTTACGCTTACCCAAGCAATCCTTATCTTCAGCCGGCTGCCCGGCCCGTCAGGACATCATTCCCCGGGGCCTTAGCTTTTCTATCGGGAGCCGCCTCTGTTTAGGATCGTGGTCCTTTATATGTGGCGCCCACCTGGTCCGTAGGGTCCAGGGAGAATAAAAAGTCCGACGGCCGAGGCGGCGTTTAATTCAATCCTGCTCGAAAGACGACGCGCGTGCTGCCGCCGATCAATTCTCTTCTCGACGCGAAGGCTCTTTGGCGTGAGCGTCTGAAACCGCTGCGCCGCGAGGCCGCCGCGGTCCGGCCTGACGCGCCCAAACACGCCGCCCGGGCTTTTGTTGACGCGCTCGATCCCCGCGCGGACGATATAGTCGCGGTCTATCATCCCATGCGCAGCGAACTCGATACGGCGCCGCTCGTCGAAGCGCTGATCGAACGCGGCGTCGGCGTCGGCCTGCCGGTGGTCGAGAAAAGGAAGGCCCCGCTGGTCTTTCGGCGGTATGAACCCGGCGACGCCCTCGAAAAAGGCGCCTATGGCGAAAAGGTCCCGGCCGCCGCCGCGCCGGCGGCGCGCCCCAATATTATCGTTGTCCCGCTCCTCGGCTTTACCCGCGCCGGCGATCGGCTCGGTTATGGCGGCGGATATTATGACCGGACATTGCGGTCCCTGCGGGAATCCGAGGCGGTTAAGGCGGTCGGGTTTGCTTTCGCGATCCAGGAAGTTGACGCCCTCCCCGTCTCGCCCCTAGACCAGCGCCTCGACTGGATTGTCACCGAGCGCGGCGCCTTCCGCTGCAGCGGCGATTGATTGGAAAGCGGGCCTCGTTTGCGCATTGCAGTTTTTGGCGACATCATGGGACGCTCGGGGCGCGCCGCGCTCAACGAGCGACTGCCCGGTCTACGCCGCCGCTTCGCCCTCGATTTTGTAGTCGTCAATACGGAAAACGCCGCCGGCGGGTTCGGCGTGACGCCGCGCATCGCCGAACAGTTATTCGAGGCCGGCGCCGACGTCCTGACCACCGGCAATCACGCCTTTGATCAACGCGACGACGTTGATCTGTTCGATAAGGAGCCGCGACTCCTGCGGCCGGTGAATTTCCCGTCGTCAAATCCCGGACGCGGCGCCATTATGGCGCAGGACGGCGAAGGCCGGAATGTCCTGGTCATTCACGCGCAGGGCCAGCGTTCAATGCCGCAGGCGATCGATGATCCTTGCGCCGCGGTCGACCGCGAACTCGACGGCGTTAAACTCGGGCGCGAAGCCGACGCGGTCATTGTCGACTTCCATGCGGAGACGACCAGCGAAAAATATTCCATGGGTCATTATCTTGACGGACGGGCGAGCCTCGTCGTCGGCACGCACACCCATGTTCCGACAGCGGACGACCAAATTCTGCCAGGCGGCACCGGATACATCACCGATCTCGGGATGTGCGGCGACTACGACAGCGTCATCGGCATGGAAAAATCCGAACCTCTACGTCGCTTCGTTACAAAAATGCCGGGCGGACGGTTCGCGCCGGCCGCAGGCGAGGCGACCATATGCGGCATTATCGTTGAAACGGACCCGGCAACCGGCCTCGCCGTCGCCATTGATCCCGTCCGCGTCGGCGGGCGTTTGCGAGCAACCGCGCCGCCATCATCCGATTGAAGGCCAGGTGTCCGACAGGCGGTAACCGGTAGGCCAGGGATCGTCTGCAGCGAGCGTCAATTGCCGGCGCCCCATAATAAAAGCCCGGCCGGTAACGCCGGGGCGGATCGCCGGGCGGCCGGCAATTACTGTTTCAGCCTCGACGCGCGCCGTAAAGCTCGATCCGAGCACGGAATGAAATGCAACCGCATCACCGGTCCTGATGAGCCCGCGCGCATGCATCACGGCGAGACGCGCTGAACAGCCTGTGCCCGTCGGGGAGCGGTCAAGCTTGCCGGGTTTGATTGCCACCGCATGTCGCGACTTGCGCGCCCCGTTGTCATCCTCAACCGGCCCCGCGAAAAGACAAAATGTAATCTCGTTCATGCCGGGCAGCTCGGGATGAACGAAACCGATCTGTTCTTCGGCCGCGCGCGCTACCGCCATGCCTTCCCGCACCAAGTCCGCGGCTTCGTCCTGCGTCAGCGCGAAACCAAGATCCGCGGCGCTTGCAATCACGAAGCTGTCGCCGCCAAAGGCGATATCGACATTGATCGCGCCGCGGCCGCCAATCTCGAGCGGCGCATCGAGGCGATCGGCGAAGGACGGCAGATTGACAAGCGCTACGCTTTCGACCCGACCGTTGCGGCACGCCGCCGTCACTTCCACAAGTCCGCCCGGCGCCTCGAGTCGTAATCGGGTTTCCGGCTCGCGCATCTCAACGATTCCGGTTTCAAGCAGAACAGTCGTCACGCATATCGTGTTCGAGCCGGACATGGGCGGGACGGTTTCCGGCTCCATGATAATGAACGCCGCATCGGCGGTCGGGTCCTTTGGCGGCACCAAGAGATTGACATGCCGGAAAACCCCGCCCCGCGGTTCGTTGAGAAGGAAGTCCTTCAGCTTGCGGTCCGTCGCGATGTGGCGCGCTTGCGCCCAAAGCGTGTCGCCGGGGGGCGGCTCGACGCCGCCGACAACGACATCGCCAACCTCGCCCTGCGCATGGCATTCAACAATTTCAATCGTACGGCCCGGCTGCATGGGCCGACTATGAATGTTTCCTCGCGCCTTGAAAACGCCGGAGCGAACGAAAAGATCGCCCCGGCGTTTCACGTTACGCACGATTGTCGATCTGGGCCCGCACTGACCGCCGACCGAGCTGCGTGATCCGGTAGGGACCGCCATTGGACGACGCCACCAGGCGTCGTTTTTTCAGCCGTCGAAAAACGTCGAAACGGCAATCGGCAAGCGTCCATCCTTCACGGGTCACGCAATTGACGTCGATGATTTTGCCCGCGTCGTTTTTCTCAACGAGAATTGCGCCGCCGCGCGCGAGCACATGGAGCGTTCTCTGCTCCGCCTTCGAAATGTTCATTGATTTGCCTGAGAGAAAAGCCAAACCGGACGCGGCCTTCACGGGAAGGCGCGTTGCTCAAACGGTTCAGCCGGTCACAATCTCTGACATAAGTCTCTCAAAATGCGGGCTTCGGGTAGCGCACGCGTCCGGAAATTTCAACCCTTCTTTCCGATCGCCATCCAGTCCCATGGCGGGCCGTACGGCATGTCGTCCGGGATGTCCTCAAGCACGACGTCCCATGGATAGTGGATGCGCGAAACGACAACGTCGTTCAAACCGCCTTCGGTCAATAGATCGGCGATTTCATCCTGAAAGAAATGTTTGGTCGGCGCGCCACCGAGGTCGACGACGCCTTGAGATAGAGAGATCATTTCACGTCGCGCGACCGCATCAATCTCCTTCGCCGACGCGCTGCGCGCGAAGCCGGCCCGCGTCCGGCACTCAAGCGCGACCTGATAGGAGCGTAATTCGGACTCCAGCGAGGGCGCGATGAAGACGCCGGCGCCGGCGCTGCGAACCGCCTTGACGACATTCGTCGCAATTGATTTGCGCAGACCGGCGTCGGGCGACAAGAGAACATTGAAGCAGAAGGCGACGTCGCAGTGAAACGACCGCGGATCCATCGTCGCAAGATCCGCCTCGCGATAATCGATGTTGTCGGCGTCTGTTTTTTCGCGCGCAACGCGGAGCAGCTTCGGAGAAAAATCGACGCCGGTAGCGCGCTTGAAAAATGGCGCAACAGCGCGAGTGGACGCCCCGGCGCCGCAGCCGAAATCAACCGCAGTCAAGCGCTTATCGCCAAGCCGTTGGGCGGTTTTGCGGATAACGCCGTGAACATCCCGCTCAGTGACTTCGAAAACGCTTTGAGAAAAGTTTCCAGCGAGGCGATCCCAGTAATCGACTTTCATTGTTCAATCGCCAGCTTTTCAGCGCAGTGCTGGTTTTCGAGCTCTGTCAAATTGGCGACAATTCACCTCACATAACTGGCGCCGTTGATATCAAAGGTGGCGCCGGTCGCAGAGGCGCAAGCGCCGCTCAGCAAGAATGCGATCATTGCAGCAACCTCCTCGGGCTGCGCCACACGACCCAGCGGAATGTCTTTTATCGCTTCGGCGCGGGCGGCGATGTCCTGCGGCGCCATTCGGGTTTCGACCCAGCCCGGCGCAATCGCATAGAGCAGGATGTTTTCCGCCGCGAGACCGCGCGCCCACGTCTTTGTCATGGCGAGCACCGCGCCTTTCGACGCGGCGTAGGACGCGTGCTCAACACCGTCGCCGCGATGACCGGCGCGGCTTGCAACATTCACAATAACGCCCCCGTCACCAGCGTCGATTTCGCCGCGATCGCGAAGATGCGCGATGGCCGCACGGCAGATGTCGGCCGGGGCCTGAACATTGACGGCGTGGGCCGTCGCCCAGCCGGCGTCCCATTCGGCCACGTCGCCCGTTAAGGGCGCGGCCGTATAGGTTCCGGCGTTGTTGACGACGCCGTCGAGCCTGCCAGCGCGACGGAGCGCGGCTTCGACGAGGCGAAACCCCGCATGGGGCGCGGCGAGGTCTTCGAAGAGGAATTCGTCGGGGCTGTTTCGCAACGCCGCCGCGATTTTTGCCGCCGCTTCACCCGGCCGCGACGCGTGGGCGAGGACCGTCGCGCCCGCATCGCGACATGCGAGCGCCGTCGCGGCGCCGATGCCCCGGGATGCGCCGGTGACGAGAACAACCTTGCCATCAAGCGCCGTCATATTCCGCCTCCAGACAATATGTTGCTGCTGACCTGAAAAGAGGGCTGCGCCGACTGGTTTCGGATCGACGTCAACAACTCATAATGATCGGGTAGCACGTTTAGAAACTGATTGGTTCGATCACGGCGCATTTTCAGATATTGCTTCCATTCGCGTTCGCCGAGCGGCAAGCCCTGCGCGTACTGGCGCCCTTTATAGTACTGCTTGCCAAACAACGCCGCACGATATGACGTCGGCGAAAAAAAGGTAAAGGCGCCAAGATCAAGCGCGTCGGGCATCGTGTGTTTCCAGACCTCCAGATTTTCCTTCAGGCGGGGCGGGATTTCCATCTCGTGACGCACGGCCTTCCAATAAGGCGTATCCTCGCGGTTGGAGATGCAGAAAAGCACTGAGATGAAATCCACGATTTCGTCATAGAAACCATCGATCAGTTTGTTGTAACGCGCCGTGACGGCCGGATCGAAATCGTTATTCGGGAAATAGTTATGAAACCACTGCAGCGCGACCTGCACTGAATATATCGCCGTCGCCTCCAGCGGTTCGACGAAGCCGCTTGAAAGCCCAAGCGCTAGGCAGTTCTTGACCCAGGACCGACGCGCCTTGCCGATGCGCATCCGGATGATCCGCGGCTCGCCTTCATCCGCCGCCGGTCCCGCATGACGTTTGAACTCCGCTACCGCCTCATCATCGGAAATGAACTTGCTGGAAAAAATGTACCCCGATCCAACCCGGTTGTAGAGCGGCACGCGAAAGCTCCACCCCGCCCCAAGCGCCGTTGCGCGGGACGTCGGCTCGATCTTTTTCGGATCGTCATGGGGCAGTTGCATCACCGCGGCACGGTCGTTCAGCAGGTATTTGTCATAGGGCTCGAAGGGCTCGCCCAGCGCCTTGGCGATGATGATGCTGGCGAACCCGGTTGCGTCGATAATGAACTCGATCGGAAAGGCGCCGTTTTCCCGCAGTTGAAGCTCGCTGACAAAGCCTCTGTCGTCGAGTTTGATATCCTCAACGTGATCGAGAATTTGTTTGACGCCGAGCTGCTTGCCGCGCTCCTGCAAAATCTCCGCGAGCTTTACAGCGTCCATATGATAGGAATACGGAATATCCGCCTGATAATCGCCCGCCCCGATGCGGCGCGGGCCTTTGTGGGCGCGGATAATAGCCGGGCACACTGAAACGGCTTCTGTATATCCTTCCTCGGTGGGGCCGCCGCCGGGATGCATGCCATAGGACGCAAACAGATAGGCAGGATTGACCCCATGGAGGTCAGATTGCGAAAAGAAGGGATTGACCCAGGAAACAGGCTTGCCCGTTTCATCAACGTCCCAGTCGGCGAACCAGCCCGACAGTTTGAACGTCGCGTTGCAGCGCCTGATGAAATCGGATTCGGGGATCTGCAGGATGCGCAGGAGATCGGCCATGGGCCGCGCCGTCGATTCGCCGACGCCGATGATCCCCACATCGGGGCTTTCGATTACCGTCAGCTTGAGATCCCCGCGCTGGACCCGCTGGCGGTAAAGGCCGGCGAGATAGGCGGCGGCCAGCCAGCCCGACGTCCCGCCGCCTACGATCGTTATGTTCCCAACAGGCTTCGCCAATTCGCCGTCTCCGCAAGGCCCGATATCAACCGCCGCGCCGACCCCCGTCAACCGCGCCCCATCAACCAGGCGGCGGCGCTTGAATGACGCCGCGCCGCAGGCTACATCGCGCGCTTTCCTACCGCCAACGCACAACGTCGCGAATGAGGTCGCCATGGCCGGACACAGTAAATGGGCCAATATTCAGCATCGCAAGGGCCGCCAGGACGCCAAGCGATCAAAAATCTTCTCGAAACTGTCGAAGGAGATCACGGTCGCGGCCAAGATGGGCGCGCCCGATCCGGAGTTTAATCCACGCCTCCGGCTCGCCATCGCCGCGGCCAAGGCCCAGTCCATGCCGAAGGACAATATCGAACGCGCCATCAAGAAATCCACCGACGCGAACGAGGCAAGTTTTGAAGAAATTCGTTATGAAGGTTTCGGTCCCGCCGGCGTCGGCGTCATTGTCGAGGCTTTTGACCGACAACCGCAATCGTGCGGCGAGCGAAGTGCGCGCCGTGTTTTCAAAAAATGGCGGCAATCTCGGTGAGACCGGGGTCAGTCTCCTTCATGTTCGACCTCGTCGGCTATATTGAGTATCCGGGCGACAAGGCGAGCGAGGACGAAATGCTCGACGCCGCCATCGAAGCCGGCGCCGACGATGTTCAATCCTCCGCCGAAACCCACGAGGTTTACTGCGTGTTTGATGAGTTGGCCGACGTCGCCGCCGCGCTTGAGAAAAAATTCGGCGAGGCGGAAACGGCGAAGCCCTATTGGAAACCGCAAAATACGATCGAAGTGGATTCCGATAAGGCCGAGACGTTGATGAAACTCATCGACGCGCTTGAAGATTGCGACGACGTACAGAACGTCTACGCCAATTTCGAGATGTCCGAAGAGGATATGGCACGGCTCGCCGGTTAAGGCGCCGCCGCAGCGATGTCGTCATCGTTTGCGCGCCCATCAACCCAGCGCGAAATCGCTCGGTCGAGCTTATCCTTGCCAATTGGCTTGGCGAGGTAGTCATCCATGCCAGCGTCGTGGGCCGCTTCAATATCGCTCGCCATAACGTGCGCCGTCAGACAAACGATCGGCGTGCGGTTCAGACCCGTCTCCTGCTCATAGGCCCGGATCGCCTGCGTCGCCTCATACCCATCCATTTCCGGCATGGATACGTCCATCAGAACGAGGTCGAACTTGCCCGGCGTCGCACAGAAAACTTCCAGCGCTGCGCGTCCGTCAGTTGCGATCACAATTTCATAGGCGTTCGGGTCAAGCATGTGACGAACGACGAGCTGATTGACTTCGTTATCTTCAGCCAGAAGGATGCAGCAACGATCGGCACATTGCTCGTTGGCGAACACAGGTTGAATTTCAGCGTCGCCTTCGTCACCATCCTGAATGCCCTCATAGTTTTCGCGAAGGACGTCGGCGATCGTTTCAAATAACATCACGCCGCGCACAGGCTTGACGAGATAGGCCTCGACGCCGATCTCACGGAACCGGCGCGCATCGCCGCTAGCGTCGACCGACGTCAGCGCCATTAGGCGCACGTTATCGAAGTCTGTGTTCGCCTTGATCCGCCGCGCCAACTCTTCGCCGTCCATTTCCGGCATGTGAAAATCAAGAATGGCGAGATCGAAAGGCGCATCGCGGTCGCTGGCGGCGGACAGGACGCGCAACGCCTCGGCGCCCGAAGAAAGCCAATTCCGTTTCAAACCCCCAGGACGTCAACTGTTCCTTCAAAATCCGGCGATTGACCTCCACATCGTCAACAATCAGCACGCGCCGGCCTTTTGCTTCAAATGTCGGCTGCCAGACGATGTCTTCGCAGTCGCGAGCGGGCAATGTCACTTCGAACCAGAATGTCGAACCCTTGCCCGTTTGCGAGGTGACGCCGATCTTACCGCCCATCGCTTCAATCAGGCGGCTGGAAATAGAGAGGCCAAGGCCGGTGCCGCCGAATTTGCGGGTTGTTGTCGTGTCGGCCTGCTGAAACGCGTCGAAAATGCGCTCGAGTTTTTCACTCGGAATACCAACGCCCGTATCCGTGACTTCGATCCGGACCGCCGCCGCTTCGGACGTCGTTACGCCGGACACGTTAATCAAGACATACCCCGTCTCGGTGAACTTGAGGGGCGTTGCCGACCAGATTAGTGACGACTTGGCGGATGCGCCCGCCATCGCCGACCAGCATATTGGGCAAGTCGGGCTGAAAGCGCACGATGACTTCGATCTGTTTTTCCTGGGCGCGTGAGGCGACGAGCGCCGCGACATCCTCGACGGACGCGCGGAGATCAAACGGCGCCGTTTCGAGTTCGAGTTTGCCAGCTTCGATTTTGGAGAAGTCGAGAATATCGTTGATAATCGTTAGAAGCGCCGCGCCAGATTTGTGGATCGTCTCTGCAAAAATTCTCTGCCGACTGTCGAGACGCGTAGATGCGAGCAATTCCGCCATACCGAGAACGCCGTTCATCGGCGTGCGGATTTCGTGGCTCATATTGGCGAGGAACATCGACTTCGCTTCGGAAGCGCGTTCAGCGGCGATCCGCGCCGCACTCAACTCAGTGATCAGTTTCTGGCGTTCCTGCGCAGCGGCGTCGTGGTCGGTTTGCGTGCGATAGCCGAATATCAATACATAGGCGACTGTCGTCATCAGGATTGGCGCCGCCACAAGCATTGGCGTGAAATGATCGCCGCCCCAGGGCCATAGCGAGGCAGGCGAGAAACGCAACCGCATAAGGCGAGGTCACAATGAGCGCGTTGACCGGCGTCGCACGGAATTGCGAAAAGGCGAGCATATAGCCGGTGACGATCAGAAAAAGCGCCGCCGCTTCCCCAAAAACATGGCCGGAGCGGAACGCCAATACGGGCGCCGCCGCCCAGAAAGCACAAGACGCCATCGCGACGATGGCGTAACCGCGCTTTTTCTCCCCCTCGCCCAACCGAAGCGCGCCCGAAGCCATAAGGCTTTCGACATATGACCGACCGGCGCCGGCGGCCATGGTCGCGACATACCAGATCAGGGCTGTCATCGGTTGAACAATGGTGACGAGCAACAACGCCCACGACGTTATGCTGACATACCGGGCGAGCGGCGTTGATCGAATAACGCGAAGCGTTACGGCCGCTGCATCTTCTTCGCGCGGGGCCGGTGAATTACCGTCCCGCGTAGACGATACCTCGTTCATGCCCAGTCCCTCGCAAAGCCGTCCCGCTGACCGTTCAG
>CBDEVX010000004.1:0-2949 GCA_965243785.1 Hyphococcus sp.
AACCAGTTTGCGCGCGATTTCGCACAGTGCGTAAAGCCGGTCCAAACCGAAATGCGTTTCATGGGCGGCGATCTGAAAGACCGAATCCGCCGATGTGTAGACAATCGGCTTTCCCGTCGCGATGTGTTCTTCGCCAAGCTCTTCGATAATAACGGTGCCGGAGGCGTGGCGATCACCGAGAACGCCGGGCAGACCGCCTTGCTTGATCAGCGCGTCAATAAGTTCTTCGGGAAAGCTCGGCGGGCCTTTCGGAAACATGCCCCAGTCAAATTCGACAGGAAGACCCATCATTTCCCAGTGCCCGCTGGGCGTATCCTTGCCGTAGCTTTTTTCCGCGGCGAACCCAAAAGCGCCGCGATAGCTGTCCGGCTCTTCTAGCGGCAGCTCGCTCCCCGTCGCTTCATGGGCCAGCCGGCCAAGCCCGAGACGCATCAAATTCGGGATTTTTAATGGTCCTTCGCGGAGGCCGGGTTCATCGGCGCGCCCTTCCGCGCAGGCGAGCGCGATATGACCGAACGTATCGGCGCCGACGTCGCCGAACTTGTCGGCGTCTTCCGAAGCGCCAACGCCGAATGAGTCAAGAATGCCGATAATCGCGCGCGTCAAATGTCACGTCCTGTTTTCAACAATTGCGCCAAGCCGTTTGGCGGGTTCCAACACTTTAACGCCTAAATAATAGCGAATGCCTGCGCCGGAACGCGCGCAGCGGCGAATAGGCTGCAGCCGGTACGGGAAACCAGCGCGCAGGCTAGCAAATCGGGCCTGGGGAATAAACCGCCCCCGGCTTCAAATCGTAGGGAGAGAGTCGAGGGTCAAAGGGGCCGGGCCGTTAATATTACTTTTTCGGCGCCATTTGAAACGCCAGCGGCAGCACTTCCGCTACAGTGTAACGGTGAACGGCGCCGTTTCCGTCCTTCAGAAGGATGACCGTGTCTTCATCCGAAAATTCCGAGATGGCCTGCCGGCAGCCGCCGCAAGGGGTGCAGTTCTCGATCGTATCGCCTCCGCCGACGATCGCCATTTTCCTGATGGCCGTTCCGCCTTGCGAAACCATTGCCCCGATGGCGCATGTTTCGGCGCATGCGCCGAGCGGGTAGGAGGCGTTTTCGACATTGCAGCCGACGTGAATTTTTCCGTTTTCGTCGGCAATCGCCGCGCCGACATAAAATTTCGAATATGGCGCATAAGCCTTCTTGCGCACCGCTTCCGCATGTTCGAACAAACCTTCGTCGGCATCCGTCATAATCTGTAAAAACCTTTTAGAACTTGATGAAAACGCCGTCCTGTCAGGACAAAGTCTCGTAAATGACAGGCCGTTCTTTAGGGGGCGATGATGAGATCGCGCAAGCCTTTTTATATTCCGCGATCGCTCGCTCAAGACTTTCCTCCGTGGCGGCGTGCGCAATGGCGAGCGGACGGCTCGCCCCGACGCTTTCGCCGGTGGTCGCAATTTCTGTAAAACCGACTGAAAGATCCAGTTCGTCGTCCATAAGCTTTCGCCCGCCGCCAAGATCGATAATCGCCATGCCGACATTCCTGGCGTTGACGGACGACAGATATCCGTCCTCGTCCGGGTAAATCGGCGCAGTGAGCTTCGCTTTGGGCAAATAATCGTCATAACGTTCGACAAAATCCGCGGGGCCCCCGAGCGCCGCGATCATGCGCCCGAAAATCTCCGCCGCTTTGCCTGACGTAATCGCTTCTTCAACGCGCGCCTCGGCTTTTGACGGTTCTTCCTCGATCCCAGTAATTAAAAGCATCTCCGCTGAAAGCGCCTTGGTGACGGCGTCCAGTCGAAGATCCCGTTCGACATTGGCCAGATATTTGACGATTTCATCGATTTCGACAGCGTTGCCGGCCGTTCGTCCGAGGGGTTCGGCCATGTCGGTAATCAGCGCGCGTGTTTTCAATCCCGCCTCGTCGCCGGTTCTGACGATGCTTTCGCCGAGCGCTTTGGCGGCTTCTAGCGACGGCATGAATGCGCCGGAACCCGTCTTAATATCCATCACCAATGACTGATTGCCGGCGGCGATTTTTTTCGAAAGGATCGACGCCGTTATCAACGGTATGGATTCGACTGTCGCCGTTATATCGCGAATGGCGTAAAGCCGACGGTCGGCGGGCGCGAGCGTGTCGGTTTGACCGATGATGGCGCAGCCGACCGATTTGACGACGTCTTTAAAAACGTCGATGCCGGGCTTTGCGATATAGCCGGGTATGCTTTCGATTTTATCGAGCGTGCCGCCGCTATGACCGAGGCCGCGCCCTGAAATCATCGGGACAAAACAACCGCAAGCCGCCGCGATTGGCGCCAGCGCGAAGCTCACCTTGTCGCCGACGCCGCCGGTCGAATGTTTGTCGACGACAGGTCCGCTCAAGTTTTCGGAAGACCAATCGATCACTTCGCCGGACTGCGCCATGGCGCGGGTAAGGGCGGCGATCTCCGCATGCGTCATGGAGCGGAAGAAAACCGCCATCGCCAAAGCGGAGGCCTGTTCTCTGGAAATCGTCTCGTCAGCGATGCCGTTCACAAAGAAACTGATTTCGGGCGTCGACAATTCGTCGCCGTCGCGCTTTTTGCGGATGATGTCGATTGCGCGCATGGATAGTCGTCCTGATGTCGGCTTTCTTGGCCGCTATTTTTCTATTTGAATGACAAGGCCGCCGTAAGGGGGAAGGACAGCCCGGTTTCCTTTAAGATCGCCCTTTAAGCCATAGGCGAGCGCTTTTCCAGTGGCCGGCAACGCCGCTTCAACATTCGAGCCGCCTAAGTTAAAGGCGCATAACAGCCGTTTATCTTCAAGTGTTCGACTGAACAGCAGCACAGGCTCGGGGGCGTCGAAAAATTCGATAGCGCCATATTGCAAGGCGCGATGGCGGCGGCGGAAGGCGATAACCTTGCGCGCAAAGTTAAGCGTCGAATCGGCGTCCGGTTCCTGCTTGTCCACG
>CBDEVX010000005.1:0-175801 GCA_965243785.1 Hyphococcus sp.
CGGGCCATGCAACCCCCTGCGCATTGCCGCGAAACTCGGCGACGTCCTGATTTCGATCTGGCGTGAACGCAGCGCCGCCGTTGTTCTCATAGAGAAAGACCTGGCCGTTGTCGGTGTTGGCGACAGCGAGGTCGGGGTAGCCGTCGCCGTTATAGTCGCCCCATGCGACGCCGCGCGAGACGCCGCCGTCGCCCGACAGGCCGGCGTCGATATCGGCGCGAAACGCCGCGCCGGCGGCCGGCTGCGCGGCGGCATCAGGGGCCGGCGTAGCGGAAGACGGCGCAACGGCAAAAAAGCTGAGCAAAATAAGTATGCGCATATCGGTCTTTTGACCCTTTCTTGCGTTTTCGCGGCGCCGCTTTACATCAGCCGGGAGAGTTGCGCTAAATAATGATGCGAATGCCGCCCGCTGGCAATTCTTCGTCGCCCAGACGTAAACACATTGAGAGTTTAGACGGTAGGATTATGGGTCCGGATCAAAAACTTGTCGTCGCCGGTCGTGAATTTTCATCGCGCCTGATTATCGGCACGGGCAAATACGAGACCTACGCCCAGAACGCGGAAGCGGCGGAAGCGGCGGGCGCGGAAATGGTGACGGTCGCTGTGCGGCGGGTGAACCTGACGGACAAAGAAAAACCGATGCTGGTCGATTTTCTCGACCCGAAAAAATACGTCTATCTGCCGAACACGGCGGGCTGCTTTACCGCCGATGACGCCATCCGGACATTGCGGCTGGCGCGTGAGGCGGGCGGTTGGGACCTCGTCAAACTCGAAGTCCTCTCCGATAAGAAGACGCTCTATCCGGATATGGAGGAAACCCTAAGCGCGGCGAAACTCCTGATCAGCGACGGTTTCGAGGTGATGGTCTATTGCTCGGATGATCCGGTCTATGCGCGTAAGCTCGAAGACGCCGGCTGTTGCGCAATCATGCCGCTTGGGAGCCTGATCGGTTCCGGCCTCGGCATCCTGAACCCAGTCAATATTCGCCTCATCATTGAGCAATCCTCCGTGCCCGTCATTGTCGACGCCGGCGTCGGCACGGCGTCGGATGCGGCGGTCGCCATGGAGCTTGGCTGCGACGGCGTTCTCATGAACACGGCGATTGCGGAAGCCAAAGACCCGATCTTGATGGCGAGCGCCATGAAGCACGCAGTCATCGCAGGCCGCGAGGCTTATCGCGCCGGACGCATGCCGAAGAAGCGTTACGCTGACCCATCAAGCCCGCTTGCGGGGTTGATTTAATTCCATTCATCGTGCGGGCGTAACGCTTCATCGACTTACTAAAACGTAAGGCGGAATTTCGCGTCTGCGACTCACGTCGCATCGTTTCTGTCGTGATAGAGTTCGCGCTTGCATTCGCGGGATGCGAGGGCAGGTCAACATCAGCGCGCCTCGCGCGCTAGAAACCTATAGAGAGGGAAAGGACACAAGATGAAAAAAACCATCTTTACACTGACGGCTGGCGCGGTGGCGTTGGCGGCGGGCGCGGCCATGGCCGGGCATCACGGCGACAAGAAAAAAATGTCCGCCGAAGAGTACAAGGCCAAGATGGAAGCGAAGCTCGAAGAGAAATTCGCGAAAATCGACGCCAATGGCGACGGCTCGGTCACGAGCGCCGAATACATGGCGTACAAAACAGCGGCAGCGGAAAAAGACTGGGCCGAATGGACCGAGGGCGACGATGACGGCGCTATCACCCTTGAAGAAGCCAAGGCCAAGCAGGCCGCCCATATGGCCGAGAAAAAAGCAAAGATGAAAGAGAAGAAAGACGGTTAACGCCAGTCTGATCTACGAATCATGATTCTCTGACGGCGGCGCCATCGGGCGTCGCCGTTTTTTTACGCTAGCGATGCTCAGAACCCTTGAGTCGGCGGTGTTCGACCCCATTTAAAGTCAGACTTTAGCGTCGCCTTAAAGGGACGCTGTTAACCTTTGACGCTCATCCGAGGTCGATATGCAATTTGAGAATTATACGGACCGCGCCCGCGGTCTCATCCAGGCCGCGCAGACGATCGCGCTCCGCGAAAACCATCAGCAATTTACGCCCGAACACGTCCTGAAGGCGCTCCTTGACGATCAGGAAGGCCTCGCCGCGAACTTAATTCGCGCGGCCGGCGGCATGCCCGAGGTGGCCCTGCAGCTGACCGACGAGGCGCTCGGCAAACTGCCGCAGGTCGAGGGCGGCTCGGGCCAGATCTATATGGCCGCGCCCACCGCCAAGGTGTTCGCCGCTGCGGAGGAAATCGGCAAAAAAGTAGGCGACAAATTCGTCACCGCTGAACGCCTGCTCACCGCGCTTGCGGTGGAAGCGCAGGCCGGCACGGCCGGTATCCTCAAAAAAGCCGGCGTCACCGCGGTCAAACTCAACGAGGCGATCAACGATATTCGAAAGGGGCGCACGGCGGACACGGCGTCCGCGGAACAGGCTTATGACGCCTTGAAGCGTTACGCGCGCGATCTCACCGAAGCCGCTCGCGATGGCAAGCTCGATCCCGTCATCGGGCGCGACGAAGAAATCCGCCGCACCATGCAAGTGCTGTCCCGGCGCACCAAGAACAATCCCGTCCTCATCGGCGAGCCCGGCGTCGGCAAAACCGCCATCGCCGAGGGCCTAGCGCTACGTATCGTCAATGGCGACGTACCAGAAAGCCTCAAAGAAAAATCGCTGCTCGCCCTTGATATGGGCGCGCTCATTGCTGGCGCGAAATATCGCGGCGAGTTCGAAGAGCGCCTCAAAGCGGTGTTGCAGGAGGTCACCGACGCAGACGGCCAGATCATCCTCTTCATCGACGAGATGCACACGCTCGTGGGCGCCGGGAAGACCGACGGCGCCATGGATGCGTCGAACCTCTTGAAGCCTGCGCTCGCCCGCGGCGAGCTGCACTGCGTGGGCGCCACGACCCTCGATGAATACAAGAAATATGTTGAGAAGGATGCGGCGCTTGCGCGGCGTTTTCAGGCCGTCTTTATCGACGAGCCGACGGTCGAGGACACGATCTCAATCCTCCGCGGACTGAAGGAGAAATACGAACTCCACCACGGCGTCAGGATTTCTGATTCGGCCATCGTTGCGGCGGCGACTTTATCGCATCGCTACATCACTGACCGGTTTCTGCCGGACAAGGCGATCGACCTTGTCGATGAAGCGGCCTCGCGCCTCAAGATGGAAGTCGATTCCAAGCCAGAAGAACTTGATGAGCTTGACCGGCGCATCATCCAGATGAAGATCGAGCGTGAGGCGTTGAAGAAGGAAGACGATCAAGCGTCGAAAGACCGGCTCGAAAATCTCGACAAGGAATTATCCGGGCTCGAACAGCGCTCGGCGGAATTGACGGCGCGCTGGCGCGCCGAGAAAGACAGCCTCGCCTCGGCGACAAAGGTGAAGGAACAGCTCGACCAGTTGCGCCAGCAGCTTGCCGACGCGGAACGCCGCGGCGATCTCGGCAAAGCCTCGGAGCTCAAATACGGGCAGATCCCGGCGTTGGAAAAACAACTCGCCAAAGCCGAAGGCGACGCCGATGGCGACACGCGCGCGCTCGTCAAGGAGGTCGTCGACGATGAGAACATCGCCAGCGTCGTTTCACGCTGGACTGGCGTGCCCGTCAACAAGATGCTCGAAGGCGAGCGCGAAAAGCTCCTGAAAATGGAAGATGCGCTGGCCGCTCGTGTTGTCGGCCAGGCCGAAGCGGTGGGTGCGGTCTCCGCCGCGGTGCGGCGCGCGCGCGCGGGCTTGAAAGATCCGAACCGGCCCATGGGCTCTTTCCTGTTCCTCGGCCCAACCGGCGTCGGCAAGACCGAATTGACGAAAGCCCTCGCCGAATTCCTGTTCGACGATGAAACCGCCATCGCCCGCATCGACATGTCGGAGTTCATGGAAAAACATTCCGTCGCGCGATTGATCGGCGCGCCGCCGGGCTATGTGGGTTATGAGGAAGGCGGCGTTCTGACCGAACGCGTACGACGCCGGCCCTATCAGGTTGTCCTCTTCGACGAAGTTGAGAAGGCGCATCCAGACGTCTTCAACGTACTGTTGCAGGTGCTCGATGACGGACGCCTCACTGACGGTCAGGGCCACACAGTCGACTTTAAAAACACGCTAATCATCATGACCTCGAACCTCGGCGCGGAATTTCTCGCAGCGCAGAAGGAAGGCGAGGACTCCTCCGCCGTGCGCGGACCGGTCATGGAAGCGGTGCGGGCAAAGTTCCGGCCCGAATTCCTGAACCGCCTCGACGAGATCATCCTGTTCCATCGTCTCGCGCGGCGGCACATGGATGCGATTGTCGACATTCAAATCGCCCGGCTTGGGGCCCTGCTCGCCGATCGCAAGATTACGCTGACGCTCGATAAAAAGGCGCGGGGCTGGCTCGGCGACAAGGGTTACGATCCGGTCTACGGCGCCCGGCCCTTGAGGCGCGTCATCCAGAAGTCGTTGCAGGATCCGCTCGCCGAGTTGTTGCTGGCGGGCAAAGTCGCGGACGGGGCGGCGCTCAATATTTCCGCTGATGGAGACGCGCTCACCGTCAATGGAGAAACGGTCGAATCGCGCGACCATTTCGCTTTCTCCGGCGCCGGCGAAAGCGCGCCGCCGCCGGGGGCGCTGCTCAACTAGGACGACCGACATGGCCGACAAGAAAAAATGGGAGCCCGACCTCGATGAGGACGCGCTGAAAGAACTGATCCGCGCCACGATTGCGAACGCAGGTCCAATCGATCCAGCCGAACTCCCGTCGAAAATCCGGGAGCGGATCAAGGGCCGGGCCACCGGCGACCTCGATGTCGACGCCTACGTCAAGCAGGTGCTGCGCGAGACGAAGAAGGGGTAATTTTTTTTGAGGATTGGTAATGGACAATCCCTACGCCTCAAGCGAACTATTTCATTTCGTTGGTCGGTCTAATCCCACGAACGACGCAAAAAATTATGAAATACTTTCCAGTGTTCTAACCGGAGGCTGCGTGTCGCATCCTCCACACGAAAATTCTTGGGGTAAAGAACGCTACACGTCTGACGTGGATGGCGATTTATTGACAGAGTCTTTAATTATGCCGGACGTTACCTGTTATGCGGACATTCCACTGAACTCTCTCGGAATTCATCTTAAAAAATACGGTAAGTTTGGGGTATCATTCCCACGCAATTTACTGGCAAAATATGGTGCGCGTCCGGTTACGTATATTCCGTTGCGAAGAGACGATTGGGCTTCTCCCTATGGAGTGACGATGCTTCGCGATGTCGAGGCAATTTTTAAGGGATATAAGAAGCATTTGCGTCAATCTTTGCGGCCTGTAAATGAAAGCAAAAAGCGTACTCTAAAATCCGAGCCGAAAAGTGCCGATGAAGCAATTGAAGCGGTATGCGATGTATTTGAAAAAGACTTCTTGGCGTTTTTAAAACCATTCAACTCTCACCTTCGCGAGAACGATCCAGACAATTATTATATGGAACGCGAATGGCGGAAATTTGGTAACCTAAAATTTGAAGTGAATGATGTTTCAAGAGTCGTAGTTGGCAGGGATTTTGTCGAGCGGTTGTTAAGGGACTTTCCGCAATTCAGCGATCGTGTCGTTGAAGTCTAAGGCTTTGCGAACCTTTTTGTATCCACATAATTGAGGCTGTGGAATAGAGAATTACACGCCAGTAGCTGGAATCAGTGCTTGCGATGGCGCCGTCGTTTTCCGCGTGGGCCTTGAAATCGGTTGCGCCAGCCGTCAGGAATACGGCCCATGAACCCTTTTGACTCAGCTGGCGGGGAGGCTGTCCTCGACTACGACGATGCGGAATTCCACATCGTCAAGCCCGGCGCGTATGTCGTCTGCGCCGTTACGAGCGCGCGGATTCCGGTCAAGTTGTTGCGCTACTGGAATGTGGACAAGCAAGAGCCTTACGCGGACGCTGCCGCGGCGATGATCGGTTTCGGTTACGGAGAGGACAAATGATCAGACTTCTGGCGCCGTTGGCGATGGTGATATCCGGCGCTTGCGCCGCCGCTGAAAAACCGGCGCCGGCGGGCGCCGCGTCAAATGAGGCGCCGTCGCCGCCGGCCGCAGAGCCCGTGGCCGTTGACCTCGTCAGCGACGATGCGATCACGCGGCGCATCGAATTCAATGACGCCATGCGTGATGTTGAAGAGCGTCAGAAAGTGTTCGGCGACAACCTTGAGCGCGTCGCGCTGAACGGTTCGTTTGCCCAGGGCGGGCTCTTATTCGGCGAAACGGAACCCGGCGCTGAAGTGCGCCTTGACGGCGAAGACGTCATGGTCGGTGATGACGGGCGCTTTGTTGTCGGCTTTGGGCGCGACAGCGCGCTGACCGCGCTGCTGGTTGTGACCCTGCCGGACGGCGCTGTTGAACGGCGCGCCATTGAACTTGAAGATCGGGAGTTTCCCGTCCAGCGCATTGACGGTCTTGATCAGTCGAAAGTGTCGGGCTTCACGCCCGAGCAGCTCGAGAAGATAGCCGCGGACCGGGTAAAGAAGGACGCTGCGCGCGAGACGTCTCAGGCGGCGGCAGATTGGGCCTACGGTTTCGACTGGCCGGTGACGGGCCGGATCAGCGGCGTTTTCGGCTCCCAGCGTATTCTCAATGGCGAACCGAAGCGGCCTCATTCCGGTCTGGACATCGCCGCGCCGCAAGGAACGCCCATCCGGGCGCCCGCGCCCGGCGTCATCACGCTGGCGGAAACGGGCATGTATTTTGAGGGCGGGCTTGTGCTGCTCGATCACGGCCACTGGCTTGAAAGCGCTTTTCTGCACCTGTCGCGCCTCGACGTTGCGCCGGGGACCCGGGTCGAAAAAGGCGATGTCATCGGCGCCGTCGGCGCGACCGGCCGCGCTACGGGGCCGCATCTCCACTGGTCGATGAAGTGGCGAGGACGGCTGGTCGACCCGCAACTGACCCTGGGTGAAATGCCGGGCGTGGGCGGCGATGAAGCGGACGGCGAATAGACTCTCTGCTATTGACACTCATTCTTAACTAACCCATGTTGCAATGCATGATCCGGCGGCATGGGGCCGTCAGATTTGGCGATCGATAGTATGTATATCTGCATCTGCAACGCTCTACGCGATAAGGATCTCGCGGCCGCCAGCGGCGGCGCCCGCTCCGTCGCCGATGTTTTTCGCCGCTGCGGCCGTCGTCCGCAATGCGGCAAGTGCCTGACCGATGTGGCGCAGATCATCGAGGACTCGCGGTCGCTTGACGCCGACGCGCAAAAAATCGCCGCTGAATAACTGCGCAAATTTTTGAAGTTGATTTTCGTTTGCAATGATTTGCGCGCAACTGCGACGCGGTTGCAACGATAATCCTTGTGTGACGAAGGCCCCCCGCTATCTTCGGGGCAACGGATTCGAAAAGGAGAGTATCGCAGTGAAAGGCGACGAAAAAGTCATCGAATATTTGAACAAAGCGTTGAAACTGGAATTGACCACCGTCAATCAGTATTTCCTGCACGCACGCATGATGAAAGATTGGGGATTTAAGCGCCTCGCCAAAATTGAATACGACGAATCCATCGATGAAATGAAGCATGCGGATGAATTGATCGAACGCATCCTGTTTCTGGAGGGCCTGCCGAACCTGCAGGACCTCGACAAGCTGTTTATTGGCGAAACGGTTAAGGAATGCCTGGAAGCTGACCTCAAAGCGGAACAGCGCGCGCATCCCGTTTACAAGGAAGGCATAGAGTATTGCGAGTCCGTCAAAGACTATGTGAGCCGTGAGATTTTCACGCGTATTCTCGAATCCGAAGAGGAACACATTGACCATCTCGAAACGCAACTTGGTTTGATCGAGAAGGTCGGCGAAGAGCGCTACATGCAATCGCAGATGAAGGAAGGCGATGAATAAAGCTCTTGCCGCGGCCGCATTCCTCGTTCTTGGCGCGTGCGTGGGGACGCCGGACGCTGGCGAACCGGAAATCGGCGAAGCGGGCGGCATGTGCGGCGGCATCGCCGGTTTTCAGTGTGGCGATGACGCGCTCTATTGCCGCGTTGAGCCCGGCGTTTGCGTCAATACCGCTGACTACTCGGGCATTTGCGAGCCGAGGCCGGAGTTCTGCACGCGGGAATACAGGCCCGTCTGCGGCTGTGATGGCGAAACATATGGCAACGCCTGCGACGCGGCCGCGTCCGGCGCCAGTATCGCCTACGATGGCGAATGCGACGACGGCTAATATCCTGCGGATTATTTAAAACAATTCTTTCGGCCAGCGTCGGTGCAGCCACAACCACTGTCCGGGTCGCGCGCGAATGTCGCGTTCGAGCGCTTCGTTGATCTTGATCGTCAGCGCTTCGACATCGGCGACGAGATCGCCGCTGGCGTGAAAATCAATCGCCGGACGTGTCGTCACGCGAAATCGCGCGCCGTTCAATCGTTCCGTTGAAATCGGAATAACCGGCAATTTAAACCGTACGGCGAGACGCGCCGCCGCCGGCGCCGTCATCGCCATATGGCCCATAAAAGGGACGCTGACGCCGCCTGTGTTGAGTTTCTGGTCGGCGAGGAACGCGATGCAACAATCATCCTTCAGCAGATCGACGAGCGCCCGCGCGCCCGCTGCGCCTTTTGGAATTTGTCGCCGCGTCGTGACCATGGCCCGTTTTTTTATGATGAGTTCATCAACCAGCGGGTTATTGAGCGCGCGATAGATGACGCCGAACTTCATGCCGAGCTGGTTCGCCATGATGCCGGAGATTTCCCAATTGGCGAAGTGGCCGCTGACAAAAACGGCTCGGCCCGGGTCGTCAAAGACGTGCAGAATGTCGTCAACGCCGGCGGCGATTATTCTCGGGTTCACTCCGTTGACGGAGAACTTGTCGAGATGAGCGTATTCCGCAGCGGTTCGTCCAATATTTTCCCAGACGTCGGCAATGGTCTTCCGGATTTTGCTGTCCGACCAGTCGGGAAAAATGAGGCGCAGATTGTCTTCGCCGCGCCTAGAAATGGGGCGTATCAGCGGACCGACAATACGTAAAACGCCGCCGGCAAATGATGACGCGGTATCGACAGGAAAGATGCGAAATAAGGCGAACATCGTGATGATGGACAGGTATTCGACACGGTGTCCGAGCGTCACGGAACGGTTGCCGCGCCGTTCCGGCAATTCGATTGACGGATCAAGATTTCCGATCATGGTCAGTCGCCGCGGCGTTGTTCAATGGCCGAAAGGACCGACGCCAGCAACTTGTCGGGATCCGATATGCGCATGCGCACTGGCAGTGTTCTTATCCCGTCGCGTTGGTCAATGTTTATCCGCATGTAGTCCTTTTCTGTTGTGATGAGCGCGGCGCTCAGTTTTTGTGCGCGCGTTTTCAATGTTTCAATGTTCTTTTTGCTGAATCTATAATGATCGGGGAAGGCTACGGCGTCTGCCACCTGAAATCCCGATCGCTCCAGCATATCAAAAAACCTGTTCGGGTTTGCGATTCCACAAAACGCCAGTACTCGGCCTGCCTCTTGTACGGTTTCCGGTTCAAGCCATGCGGTGTGATGAGCAGCGGGATCAACTGTTTGCGCATCAGGCGCGTTCGTGATTTCAACAATGGCGTCGGCGCGCTTTTGCGCGGTTGAGAGTGGTTCACGCATTGGACCGGCGGGAAAGACCTTGCCGTTGCCGCGGCGTTGTCGGTCGTCGGCCAGCAATATAGAAAAGTCTCTTTCGATTGTCGGGTTCTGGAAGCCGTCATCAAGAATAATGATATTGGCGCCGGCGGAGAGCGCCGCCTCAATGCCGGAACGTTTTGTCCGGCTGACCCAAGTCGGCGCCTTCCTCGCCAACAGCAACGGTTCATCGCCGACCTCATGTGCTTGGTGGGCTTCAAGATCGACGCGTGTTGGGTCCTTGATTGTTCCGCCATATCCGCGCGACAGAAAGTGCGGCGTAAAGCCCGCCTCTTCGAGCATCCGCCCAAGCATCAGCGCGAACGGTGTTTTGCCGGTGCCGCCAACCGACGCATTGCCGACACAGATCACGGGTTCCGACGCGCGCCACGGCGTCGTGAAGTGTCGCCGGGCGCTTGATGCAAGCTGATAGGCAAACGCCAGCGGCGTCAATGCAGCGCCGACCACCCTTGCTGCAATGCTGTCATCACGCCAGAACCACGGCTCGCCAAGCATCGCTAACTCGCCGATTCCGTCATCTCGTCCAACAGTCGCTGCGTAATGTCATCCAGCGTGCGCTCGGCATTTCTCTCCGCAGTTTTTTGAGCCGCAGCAGCCATGGCGCGGCGTGTTTTTTCGTCATTAAACAGCCGCCTGACGGCCGACGCCAGCTCGCGATCGTTTCGCACCAAAGCCGCGCCGCCGGCGTTGCGCATTTCCGTATATGTCTCGACAAAGTTGAATGTTTCCGGCCCGTGCAGAATTGATGCGCCGAGCCGCGCTGGCTCCAGCGGGTTGTGACCGCCTTTGGGCGTGATGCTGCCGCCGACAAAGGCGATGTCGCTGACGCGATAGAACAGGCCGAGTTCTCCGAGCGTATCGGCGATATAGATGTCAGTATCTTCCGTGATTGAGTCGTGTCGCGATCGCGCCGCCGCCGTTGCGCCCGCCTTTTTGACGAGTTCCGCGATCTCTTCGCCGCGCTTCGGATGGCGCGGCGCAATGATCGTGAGAAGGCCGGGAAATTCGCTGGCCAGTTGCTGATGCGCGGCAATAATGATCTCCTCTTCGCCCGGATGGGTGCTCGATGCGAGCCAACACATTCGTGCGCCAAGCTGCTTCCGCAATCGTTCAATTTCATCGATGTCCGCGGGCAGGGGTGGCGCAGCGTTTTTAAGGTTGCCGAACATGTGAATGTCGCGTCCGGAAAGGGTTTTAAGCCGTTCTGCGTTCTGCAAGTCCTGCCCGAGCAAGAGGTCGAATGACGACAAGATAAAGCGAATGGCGTTTGGCTGGCTTTTCCAGTCGCCAAAAGACTTCGGCGACATTCGGCCGTTAATTAGCGCCATAAACGGGGTCGATTGCCGCGTCAGAAGAATGAGGTTTGGCCAGAATTCGGATTCGACAAAAATCGCCGCGTCGGGACGCCAATGGTCAAGAAAGGACCGGACAAAGTCCGGATGGTCCAGGGGAACAAATTGATGGATGGCGTCATCCGGCAGGCGCTCCGCCATTAACGTCGCCGACGTGGTTGTTCCCGTCGTTGCAAGAAAATTCGCATCGGGCATATGCGCCTTTAGGCTCCCGACAAGCGGCAGAATTGAAAGAGACTCGCCCACGCTGGCGCCGTGGATCCAGATCAATTTGCCATCGGGCCGCGCAGTCGTTGCGACGCCGCGGCGTTCGCCGATCCGCTCCTCGCTTTCCTTGCCTGAGCGCAGCCGCCGCTTCAGCGCAATGTTCGCAACGGGCTCCGCCGCGCGGCTCGCGACGCGATAGATCTTTAGGCCTAAGGGTTCACGCAGCGCGCTCATTTTTCGCCTTCTTTTTCATTCTGTTTTGCCTGGCCGGATATTTCATCCGCTGCCTTCGTGGCATCTGAGAGGCGGGCCTGCAATTCAAGCCGGATGCGTTCGATCGTCTCCGCGTCGGTGTCTGCGGCTACGGTCAGGGGATCGCCCGCAACATAAACGAGGCGCGCGAATGGCGTCGCCAGTAAAAATCGGTCCCAGCTGTTGAGGCGCCGTCCGCGCGACGATGACGCGCCGGCCGGAATAATCACAGCGCCGGAACGTTGCGCAAGCCTGACCGCGCCCGCCTGAAATGTCTCCGCCGGTCCGCGCGGCCCGTCGGGCGTAATCGCGACCACCTCGCCCCGGGCCAGCGCGTCAAGCATTTGCGCCACCGCTGTCGCGCCATGTTTCGGTTTCCCCGGTTTGTTCAAATTCGCGGATGATCCGCGGATGAATTTAATCCCGAAACCGCTGACGGCCTTTGCAATCATCTCGCCGTCGCGGTGACTTGAAATCAGCATATTGACTTCGGCGTCCGTTTTACGCCGCACGAACGGCGCAAGCATCAGACGGCCGTGCCAAAACGTCAAAATCACGCCGCAGCCGCGAGCCCTCGCCTCGTCAAACTTTTCGCGCCCGACGATTGTTTTCGAGGACGTCGCATCGAGCAGGCGCAAATAGAGCGCGCCCAAAAGGGCGGTCAATGATGCGACCGCTTGCGACTTTCTCAACGACCTTAGCATTTGTCAGGGGCGTTCATCATTTCTTTCCATTGGTCAATAGCTTGCCTTGGCGTCCGAGCACCGTGAAAATGACGCAACGGCGAATTGAGGGCGATGTGACGCAAATGCCTCCCATTCAGCAACCTGCGAGCGGAACGCGCGCGCTCGCCGCCAGGCTGTGGCGCGATTACCTGTCACGCTACTGGGCGCGGCTCGTTCTCGCGCTCTTCGCCATGGCGGTCTACGCCGCGTCAGCGAGCGCCATTCCCGCCGGCGTTGAATGGATCAATGCAGGCTTCTCCGGCGATAGCGCGCGTTATGCGCCAAGTCTTGATCAGGTTTTGCTGATCGGACCGCTCCTCGTGATCGGGCTCGGCGCGGCGAACGCCATCGCGCAATATGTGCAAACGCGCCTTTCCGCGACGGCGGCGCTGTCGACGCTACGGGACCTGCAGAATGAGATGTTCGAGCGCCTGACCGCGCTCGATTTTGGTCAATTGCGCGCAGAGGACTCTGGCCAACTTATCTCGCGGTTCACCAACGATGCGACGGTTCTGCGGGAGACGCTGCAACGGGTTTCGAACGCCGTCCGCGACCTTCTTACGTTTGCTGGCCTGTGCGCCATGATGATCTACTATGACTGGGTGTTGTTTCTCGTTGTTTTATTTGTGTACCCCTTAATAGGGCTGCCGGTTGCGCGAATCGGAAAGATCTTGCGCCGGACGTCCGCCGGCGCGCAGGAACAAGCTGGCGTCATAACCGGGCTGGTCAATGAAAGCGTCGCCGGCGCCCGCATGGTCAAGGCATATCAGATCGAACCGCTGGAGCGCGCCCGCGCCGCCGACGCCTTTGAAACACGGTTTCAGCTCCTGAAAAAAATGGCATTTACGCGCGGCGCCAATGAGCCAATTATTTTCTTTTCAGGCTCCATTGCGTTGGCGATCGTCGTCGCGATTGTCGCGATGCGCATCGGCGCCGGCGCTCTGTCGACGTCGGAATTCGTGGGGTTCATTATCGCCTTGTTGTTGTTGTCGCAGCCGGCGCGCGGCCTCGGCACCCTGAACGCCGTGGCGCAGGAAGGCTTTGCCGCATTCGAACGCATGCTGACGCTGATTGACGCTCGGCCCATGATCGTCAGTCCGGAAGGCGCGGTGGACCTTCCCGCCGGCGCCGGCGCCATCAAGTTTGAAGGCGTTTCCTTTACCTATCAGGATGGCGGTCCCGCTGTCAGCGATATCAATATTGAAATACCAGCGGGCGCAACGGCGGCGCTGGTCGGCCCATCCGGCGCCGGCAAGACGACGCTGATGAACCTATTGCCCAGACTCTATGAAGCAGAGAAGGGGCGTATACTGATTGACGGGCGCGACATCACCGCGGTGACGCTGAAGTCACTACGCGCGCGCATCGCGCTGGTCAGTCAAGAGGCCGTGATTTTCAATATGTCGGCGCTTGAAAATATTGCGTTCGGCCGGCCAGGCGCTAGCCGACAGGAGATCGTGGCCGCCGCCGAGGCCGCCGCGGCGAGCGATTTTATTGCGTCCCTGCCTCGTGGTTTTGACACATCGCTTGGGGAGGGCGGCGCGATCCTGTCCGGCGGGCAACGACAACGCATCGCGTTGGCGCGGGCTTTTTTGAAAGATGCGCCGATTCTTCTTCTCGACGAGGCGACGTCAGCGCTCGATGCGGAAAATGAAGCGCATATTCAACGAACAATCACGGCGTTGATGAAAAGCCGGACGACGCTTGTTATCGCCCACCGGCTATCAACGGTGAAAGAAGCTGACGTAATCTTCGTAATGGAAAACGGGCGCATCGTCGAAACCGGCCGACACGAAGACCTGTTAGCGAATGACGGCGTTTACGCCCGGCAGGCGGGTCTGCAGTTTGCTTGAGGTTATTCACGCCGCAGTACAATATCAGACATCACCCTTCCCCAGAACGTTGCCTGAAAATTCCGCTTGATCGCATCGGGATCATACGCACTGTCGACCCAACAAAAAAAAGCGTCGACATCGTCAAGCGGCGTATCGCGTTCGCGGGCATGCGCGATATAGGCGTCGAACGCCGCGTCGATGACGCCCGTTTTACCCTGGCGCACATGCCCATAGCGAAATGAGAGCTGTTCCATGGCGTCATCAAGCGGGCGGCCTTCATGAAAAAACAGGAACAGCGTCGCCATCAGGCCCGCCCGGTCCGCGCCGGACTTGCAATGAATGAGCGCCGGATAGTCGATGCGGGCGAACAGGTCACGCGCCGCGTGCAGGAAGGCTTTCGGCGGCGCTTCGCGCGACCATGCGCGCAAGGTTACGAGTTCGAGGCCGAGTCGGGCGCAAGCTTCCTGCTCAAGAAACAAAAAACCGCTCGGCTTGTCACCGCGCAAATTAACGATAGTGCGCACGCCGCGAGCTTTCCAGCATTCCAGATCAGAGGGCGAAGGCTGGTAGCTGCGCCACAGTTTGCCTGGCGCCACTTCGTGGCTGTTGTCATAGAGCTTTCTCAAGACGCCATGATCGCCGAGCATCAGTTGACGCCATGCGCGCCGCCGCCCGTCAGCGCCCGCATATTCCGTCGTCCATGGCGCCGCCGTCATTTCACCTTGTCGAAGCACGTTTTTATCCAATCGATCACGGAACGCGTTGGAGCGTCGGATTTGAGATGCCGCTGAACAAGCAGCCAGGCCTCGCGGCGCGCGGGGAGTTTTTCGGCGACCAGGCTTTTGTCGTTCATCAGGTCATTGCACATATACGCTGGAAGAACGCCTGCACATGCGTGTGTGCGTACTAATTGTTTCATGACAGCAAGATTCTTGGTTGTGCACCGCGCATTTTTCTGCAGGCCCATTTTTGTCAACGCCTTTGTCTCCGGTGTTGCGTCAAGTTCTTCGGGGTAAACGCAGACGATTTTGTCGCCCGTCTTTTTTGCAGTTACCGGCGTAAAGAGAAATAGATCAAACGCTGCTAGCTTTGTTACGATGAAGTCGCCTTTTTCTGGCTTCGTCAAGCGAATGGCCAGGTCAGCTTGCCAGCGAGAGAAATCGACGTTCTCCGTAGATGCCATAAAGTCCAAAATAACGTCCGGGTGGTCAATCAGGAACTGTGGCGCGCGCGGCGCGAGAATATCCGCAGACACCGAATCGGTCGCAGCGATTCGCCGCCGCACGATTACGGGGTTCTCGCGGCCCAGTTTCGTTATCGCCTCGGCGCGCTCCGCCATCGATGCGGCGTGGGCGACCAATTGTTCACAATATTCGGTAGGCGTTCGGGCGTTGTTGTGCGCTTCGAACAGCTCAAAACCGAGATCGCGCTGAAGGCGCGCAAGACGCCGCGACACTGTCGTCTCGTCCATATTTAGGCGCGCTGCGGCCGCTGCGTAGCTGCCTGTCTCGAACACGGCCCTGACAACTCGAAGATCATCCCAGTTCATGGCGTGAGCATGGATAAATCCTGCAATTTTGCAACTCTCCCTTGCAGAAAAACTGCGTGATTGCAGGTTACGCCGCCGCTAACCTTTCCCCAAAAAACGAAAAGGAGACTCTATGCGAAAGATATTTGCCGGCGCCGCGATGGTTGCGGCGGTCGCGCTGACGCCCGCAAATGCAGGCGAGAATGCAACGGCGCGCGAAGTTATTGAAAAAGTGCGGGACGCGGCAGCGATGCTTGCGCGCGACGGTGAGCGCGGTATCGCAACAATCGCCGATCCTGCCTCGCCGTTCATGTGGAAGGACACTTATGTGTTTGTCGTCGATTGCGAAGCCGACCGGGTGCTCGCCAATCCCGCATTTCCAAAGCGCGTGGGCGGCGATATAAAACAGCATACGGATTATTCGGGATACCGATATGGCCCGGTGCTCTGTGAAACCGCAATGCGGGCGAATGGCGGCTGGATTGAATATCAATGGGCGCCGGCGGGCGGCGATACGGGGCAGCGCAAAGTGAGCTATGTTGTCTCTGTTCCGGGGCGTCCTTATCAGGTCGGCGCTGGAATTTACAATGCGCAACGGTCGCTCGAGGAATTGTCAGACTTGACGAATAGCGAGGCTCGCCGATGAGTGCGATTGCGCCCGCCGGCGATGTATCAAGTTTCAAAGCCGCCGCGACCTATAACGAGGCTGCAGAAAGTTATGACGCCGCGCCCCTGTCGTTCTGGGCGCGGCATGGCGCGGCTGCCGTAGAGCGCGCGATTCCGACGCTTGGAAACCGCGTTCTTGACGTCGGTTGCGGTACGGGCGCGTCGGCTCTCCTGGCGGCGGAGTCTGTCGGCTCGACAGGCGAAGTTATCGGCGTCGACGCCGCCCGGCGCATGCTTGATCGCGCGTGCGAGAAGGCGGTCGAACGAGGCCTTTCGAACGCCCGGTTCACGTTAGGAGATATGGCGGCGCTTGATTTTAACAACGCTTATTTTGAGAGAATCATCAGCGTATTTTCGATTTTCTTTCTGGAAGATATGGCCGGGCATTTAAGAAATCTTTGGCGCATGCTGGCGCCCGGCGGCCGGCTTGTCGTTACGACTTGGGGCCGTCGCGCCTTTCAGCCGTGCGCTGACATCTTCGTCGGCGAGGCAGCGCGGTTCGACCCCAGCGCCACAATGTCGCCGCGACCCTGGGAGCGTTTGAATGAAGCTGCGAAGCTTGAAAGTCTGTTTGTCGAAGCCGGCATTCGTCTGGCCACTGTAGATGACGTGAATGACAGGCAGCGCCTTGTTCGTCCGGAAGACTGGTGGACCGTTGTTCTCGGCTCCGGCTATCGCGCTATTGTCAACTCTCTTTCAACGAAGGAACGCCCCGCGTTGAAGGCGGCAGTTCTCGAGAGGCTTTCGAAGGAGCGAATTGACTATTTTGAAACAAACGTCTTACACGCCGTAGCCGAAAAACCATGACGGCAATCGTGCCGTGGGTGAGATTGATCGAACAAAGCGTGCCGGCCGGTTTCTAAGAATTTCGGGCCGATAGCGTGTTTCTCTTGACGCCGTTTGTCAGAATTTCCCGTCACCGTCCGGGTCCAGCAGCTTGTGCATGTGGACGATGAAATAGCGCATATGGGCGTTATCCACGGTCGCGTGGGCTTTGGCGCGCCAGGCTTTTTCAGCGGCTGCGTAGTCGGGGAAAATGCCGACTATGTCGAGATCTTCGAGATCTCGAAATCGGCACTCTTCAGGGCTGTCGAGTTCGCCGCCGAATACCAGATGCAATAGCTGTTTGGGTTCCTGTTCGCTCATTTCCTATTCCTTACACGTCGTCAATCGCCGGCGATTGTCATTTTCTCGATAAGAATGCTCGGTGCGTTTGCGCTGCCGAGAAACTCCAGATCATTCGCGGGCTGAAGGGTTCTAAACATGTCGAGAAGATTGCCGGCGATGGTGATTTCGCTCACCGGGAATACGCGCGCGCCGTTCTCGAACCAGAAACCAGCACAGCCGACAGAATAGTCGCCGGTATTGGGGTTAACCTGCGGTCCGAACATGTCGGTGACGAGTAGCCCCTCTTTTGCATCCTGCATAAGATCGTCAGGCGTCTTTGCGCCGGGTTCAAGGTAGAGGTTGGTCGATGACGAGCCTGGCGCGCCGCCGGTCCCCCGCGTCGCGCGTGCATTGCTTTCAAGGCCCAGCTGACGTCCTTGCGCTGAGTTGAGGATCCAGGTGGTGAGGACGCCGTCCTTGACCAGATCGATCCGCTGATTGGCGAGGCCTTCGCCGTCGAAGGGGCGCGATCCGGCGCCGCGCGGCATATGCGGGTCGTCTATAACGTTGATGTGTTCAGCGAAGATTTGTTCACCGAGCTTGTCTTTGAGATAGCTGACGCCGCGGGCGATGGCGGCGCCGTTGACCGCGCCGGCAAGGCTCGACAGGAGCGATCGCGACAAGCGGTTGTCATAGATCACCGGCGCCGACTGGCTCTTGATCTTACGCGGCGAGAGGCGGGCGACGGCGCGGTCTCCAGCGCTAACGCCAATGGTCTTGGCGGGTTTCAAGTCGGATAGGTGCGTTTTCGAATCGTAGTCATAGTCGCGTTCCATGCCCTCGTCGTTTTTGGCCAGGACGCTCACCGATACAGAGTGGTTCGAACCGCCCGACTGTCCGAAGAACCCGTCTGACGTGATCAGCCATTTCTGGCCTTCGCCATAGCTCGCGCCGGCGCCGGAGGAATTGGTGACCCCTTTGACGCTAAGGGCCGCTGCTTCGCATTCGTCGGCGCGTGCTTTTAGCGTTTCGGTCGAGGGTTCGTCATAGTCGCCAAGGTCGAGGTCCTTGTGCGGCGGTTTGGCAAGGCGATCTTTAGGGCCAAGACCACAATATTTGTCTTCGGGCGCGGCCTTCGCCATGGCGGCGCAGCGCGCGGCGAGTTCCTTCAGTGACGCGGGGGAGTGGTCAGTGGTCGACACGCTGGCCTGACGTTGGCCGACCATGATGCGCAGGCCGAGATCGGCGCTTTCGGACCGTTCAACATCCTCGAGCTTGCCCATGCGCCAGGAGACCGCTGACGACACCGAATGATAAAGAACGGCGTCCGCGGCGTCGGCGCCCGCGGCTTTTGCATCCTTCATCAGTGTTTCGAGAATGGCTTGCGCCTGTTCGCTTTTCATGGAGCGGGAGATAGCGGCGTGCGCGGAAGCGCGCAAGGCGGCGCGGCGTCAGCCCGCAGCGACTTCCGCTTCCGCCCCAGCGCGCCATTTCTTCCACGCGTCCGTCGCGCGGATGGTCTCCATATAGGCTGTGCTTTCGGCGCTGACCTTGACGGGGCCGTAAGTGAAAAAGCGCGAGACCACCGGCGCGTACATGGCGTCGGCGATGGAGAAGGCGCCGAACAGAAAGTCGCCGCCGTCGCCATATTGCGTTCGGCATAGGGTCCAGAGGTCGTCGACGCGGGCAATATCTTTTAAAACGCCGGCCTGGGTCGTGTGCGCCAGCCCTTCGCGCAGGACCATCATCGGCCACACCGTGCGAAGCGCGGAAAACCCTGAATGCATTTCCGCCGATACGGCGCGGGCGACGGCGCGGGGGCCGGATGCGGCGGGCCAGAGCTGTTTTTCGGGGAAGAGGTCTGCGACATATTCCATGATCGCGAGCGAGTCCCAGATCCGAAGATCGCCATGCGTAAGGAACGGCACGAGGCCCGAGGGCGATTTTTCTTTCAGGATCCCGCGGGATTCAGGACGGTCCAGCCGGATGTTTTCCTCCGCAAACGGAACGCCGGCCTGCGTCATCAGGAACCATGGACGGAAGGACCAGGAGGAGAGGTTTTTATCGCCGATAGTGAGGGTGAGGTCTGACATGGATGAACGCTCTAAGGCTCATGCATGCTGGCGTCAATTTCGGGCGGCCCTCGCCATGCGCACCATTGCGGTGCGCACGATCAGGCGATGAAACGGCATAACAATCGCGAGATAGGTTCGCCCCAACCAGTTGTGGCGGTCAATCACGGTCGCAATCGTGACGTCCTGACCGGCGTCTGATGTCGCGACGTCGATGACGCAGCGAAAATCCAGATGACGGTCATTCATGCCGACAACGACTTGTGTCTCGCTTTCCGAGATGATGGGGAAAAAGCCGATCCGCGCGACAGGCGTCTGTTTCGTTTCTCCGCTTTTCAAGCCGAAAGGCGTTACGATCAAATTGCGCAGCGCCATCAATCCGTCCACCCAGAACGGAAATGTTGAAAATGCAGCATCGCCCGCCGCCCGCGCATTCGAAAACGGCGTTTCCATTGTGACGCGGTACGCGTCCGCCCAGTCGCCGGAGGGCAGCGCGTCGTGCGGCAGCGTGACGTCAACTTCAGTAACGGTATGCGCCATAGATATGGATATTAAGGCGGGCGCCCCATCGGCGGCGCCCCGCAGATTGCCGCGCGGCCATCTGGCGAAGCCCGACTATTCCGCCGGGTGGGTTTTGTCGATGGTGCGCTTGATCACTGGCGGGAAGCGGTGGCGATAGCGCAGGAGGATTGCGTCGACCGTCGGCCATTTACGACGCATGACCCGAATAAGCCGTTGCACGATGGGGATATACGGGGCGAGAAGGGCAAAGCCGATCACCAGCATGATCAAGCCGAAGGGCAGGGGCAGGGGAAGAACGATCAGCCCCGTCACCACCAATGTCGATCCGGCTACTTGATGCAAAATCGGCAACATCGCCGCTGGCTACTCCTTACCGCCCGCTCCCGATACGATTGCGCGAGGGGCCCAGGTAACCTCGCACCGCGCTTCAATGTAGTTAGGCCCTGTCCCCCGAACGGTAAAGGGCGAGCGCCAAAAATTGGTAAATCGGGGCGTAACTTTTTGTTTATTTGTCGCCGCCGTTTCTAGCGCTCTTTGCCCGCACACGCTGAATCCCGGCCTCCAGACGGTCGAGATGTATCACGTTGGGATGCAGCGCCAGCGTCTGGGCGAGTGAAACGGCGCGTTCATACTCCGCCTCCGCCGCTTCAAACATGCCGGCGTTTTCAAAAACCTGGGCGGACAGAGCCGCGAAATTTGCGTTTTGGCCGTGATAGGGCAGCGCGCCGTTGATAATTGCAATCGCGGCGGCGGGATCGTCTCGCGAAAGAATGATTGCCGCCACGCCAAAGTCGAACCAGGCGGGGAAAAAGCGCCAGCCAAGCGCTCGCGCTTGTTCGCCGTACCATTCGCGGACGGCGCCGGCGCCGCCGTTTTTTCCCGCCTCGCGAACGGCCGCGGCAAAGCCGTCAGCCGGGAACAACCGATTAAACCCGTTGTTCACCGCGCCTGTGAACGCTTTGAAATGGTCGGCGCCGGGGATGATCTCAAAGACCCATTCGAGATTTTCCGGCGCTTGCTCTTCGAACAACGCCGCCAGCGCCTCGCCTGACGGCCGTGTTGGCCCGCCGTCAAACTCGCCGGGCGCCATGTAGACGAACCTTTCATTGGGTACGCCCTTAGCGAAGCGTTCACGCGCCATTGTCATGAGCGCATCATCGGCGATCCATGCGCTGGCGCTGACGGCGATGGTCGCGTCGAAAAGCGCCGGATTTTCAAAGAAGGAATAAAGCGCGAAGACGCCGCCAAAAGAATGTCCGACCAGTATACGTTCGCCGCTCGTCGGATAGGTATTGTCTATGGTTGCGATCCAGCCTTTTTCAACGAATTCGAGAAATGCGCCCGCCTTCCCGCTGTCGTAATAGTCATCATCCGCTAGCGGTAGGTAGTCTCGGTTCCGGTTCACATTGCGCACGCCCGTAACGATGACCGGCGGCATGACGCCGTTGTCATGCATGTAGTCGAGATGAGCGGCAACCAACTCGAAATTCCATTCGCCATCCAGAACATAGACAACCGGATAGGCGGTCTCGTCATCATAACGGATGGGCGTGCGGATATAAATTTCCCGTGTTTCTCCCAGCGCCGCCGAGACAATGGCGCGCGACGTCGTGCGGTCCGCGGCGCCGATCGTATCGGCGCGCGCATGGGTCGCTAATGACAGGAAAAGAAGCAGGCAGATCAGGCGGGTCATGGGCGCGGCGCTCCGGCTTTACGCGGCGGTTTGAGACCAGCCTATCCGATCCCACGGCGCCGGCCCATTCGTTTCATCGCGTTATCGGCTCCACCGGCGGCCCATAATCGCGATCGGCATGCGGCGGCGAGCCCGATATCCATCGGGCGAAAACAGCGCTAAGTCGGACGAATGGCTTACAAATCCCTGCGCGACTTCATTGAGCGGCTGGAAGCGGCCGGCGAACTCCGCCGCGTCGCCGAGCCGGTCGCCGTCAAGCTGGAGATGACGGAAATCCAGTTGCGGCTCCTCGCCGAAGGCGGCCCGGCGGTGCTGTTCGAGCGGCCCGTGATGGATGACGGTTCGATCTCATCAATGCCGGTGCTGGTGAACCTTTTTGGTACGGTGAAACGCGTCGCCATGGGCGTGACGCTCGAGGGCAAGGAGCGAACGACCGGCGAAGAGCTGCGAGAGGTAGGGGAGCTTCTGGCCTTCCTGCGCCAGCCCGAACCGCCGGGCGGCATTAAAGATGCGCTTAAAATGGCGCCGCTCCTGAAAACCGTGATGGCCATGAAGCCTGCAAGCAAGGGGTCGGGTCCCGTCCACGACATCGTCAAGACCGGCGATGAGATCGACTTGGGTGCGTTGCCGATCCAGACCTGCTGGCCGGGGGATGCAGGGCCGTTGATCACCTGGCCGCTGGTCGTGACCAAAGGACCAAGCGGAAAGGGCGAGGACGATTTTAATCTCGGCATCTACCGTATGCAGAAGATTGCGTCGGACAAGGCGATCATGCGGTGGCTGAAACATCGCGGCGGCGCGCAGCACCATGCGCGTTGGGGCAGAGCCAAGACAGAACCGTTGCCGGCGGCGGCTGTGTTGGGCGCGGACCCCGGCACGATACTCGCCGCCGTGACGCCGGTGCCGGACACGCTGTCGGAATACCAGTTCGCCGGTTTGATGCGCGGCAAAAAAGTCGACCTCGTTGATTGCAAAACGCAGCCCCTGAAAGTCCCGGCGGAAGCGGAGATCGTGATCGAAGGCTATGTCTCGCTCGATGAGTACGCCGACGAAGGCCCGTTCGGCGATCACACCGGGTATTACAATGCGGTTGAACAGTTTCCGGTGTTCACTGTCACGGCGATAACCCACCGGCGCGACCCGATTTATCTTTCGACCTTTACCGGTCGCCCGCCCGACGAACCATCTGTGCTTGGCGAGGCCTTGAACGAGGTCTTCATCCCGCTCCTGCAGCAGCAGTTCCCGGAAATTATCGATTTCTGGCTGCCGCCTGAGGGTTGCTCCTATCGCATCGCAGTGATCCGCATGAAGAAGGCGTATGCCGGCCACGCCAAGCGGGTGATGATGGGCGCGTGGAGCTATCTGCGCCAGTTCATGTATACGAAGTGGATCGTCGTTGTTGGCGAGGAGATCGACGCCCGCGACTGGAAAGACGTGATGTGGGCGGTCTCGACCAAGATGGACCCCGCCCGCGACATTACCATCATCGAAAACACGCCCATCGACTATCTCGATTTCGCCTCGCCGGAGAGCGGGTTAGGCTCCAAGATCGGCCTCGACGCCACCGACAAGATCGGCCCGGAAACGAAACGCGACTGGGGCGAAGTCATGAAGATGGATGACGACGTCGTGCGCCGCGTAGATGAAATGTGGGCGAGGTTGGGGTTGTAGGCGTCCGGTCGGCGCACCTTATAAATTCTCTTCGACGGGATGACCGTCCTGTTTGTAAACAACGCCGCCCTTCATTACGAAGTCCACATTCTGCAACAGGTTGATGTATTCCAGAACGTCGCCTTTGACGGCAATGATGTCGGCTTTCTTACCCGCGGAAACGGTGCCCAGCTGATCTTCAACCCCCATCATCACCGCCGGCCAGTAAACCGCGGCGCGGATCACATCCATTACCGGCAGGCCCATCACGCGGACAAGCACGTCCATCTCGTTCCAGGTCGACTGACAATGAAACTTCATCGGGATGCCGCTGTCCGTGCCGACAAGAAAAACCACGCCCGCCTCACGCAGTTGCGCAATCTTACGCTTCAGGGTTGGCTTTCGAAGCGGCGTCAGTCGCGTATAGCCGAGCTGACCGGGTTCAGCGATTGAGGCGCGGATGTCGGCGATGGTGTCTTCTTTGAGGCCTCGCTCCCAGCAATCGCTGTCGAGCTTTTCAGGGTTGGCGACGGTGCGGTCAAAATTCCAAAGTCCTTCAACCGTCGGCGTCCAGTAAAGCGGTCCGCCCGCAACCCGGCCCGTGGCGGTGCGTTCCTTTAGCGCCTCCATAACGTCTGCCGGATATTCCGGCGCGGTCGTCAGGCCCGTATGTTCAAAATTATCAATCCCGATTTCCAGGCCGACGCGGATTTCATCCGGCCGATGCGAATGGCCGACCACTTTCATGCCGCGTTTATGGGCTTCGTCGACAATGGCGACAGCGATCGCGCGGGGCAGTTTGTCCTGATCGATGAGCTTGACGATCACCATGCCCGCCGCGTCAAGCTCAGCGACTTTCCTGCGCGCGTCGCCAACCGATCGCACCGGCCAGCGATAGGTTTTCTGCCAGTCTTCAACTTCGTGTTGAAGAAACGGGCCAGACATAAATAACCTTGGGCCAGGAATTTCACCCCTGTCGATTCGTTCCTTTACTGATTTCGACGGCGCCAGCGGCGCGCCGAGATCGCGCGCTGATGTGACGCCGGCCAATAACAAATGGCTCGCCGTCGCTGGCATGATTTCATCGGCGAGCCGGTCAAGATAGGTCGCTTGCCAGTGAGGATAGTCTGCATGGCCTGACAACATCAGATGTGCGTGACTTTCCCAGAGCCCCGGCAGCACATCCATGCCTTCCGTTGAAACGATCCTGTATCCGTCGGGCACCAGTAGACTATCGACCGTGCCGACTTTCGTGATCGTATCGCCGTCGATCAAAATTACGCTGTCATGGATCGGCGCGTGACCAAATCCGTCAATAAGGCGTCCGCCAACCAGCGCGGTGCGGTCTTGTGCGTGAGCGCTTGCACTCATGGCGATCAACGCAGTTAAGACCAATTGAAAGATGCGCGGCATAACCCCTCCGAAATTTTTGCGCGCAGCTTAGCTGACCTATCGCCGGAAACAACGGACTGCGGGGTTCATAGCGATCACATTTCAAATGCGCCCGCTTGATCGGGCGGTATTTCATTGGCGAGCTGTTTCGGAGCAATCCGGCGCTTGCCAAAACGCATCGATAGGCGCAGCGTTTCTGTATGGCGCAACCGCCTGACACTGTCCTTGAAACGAGCCGTGACGAGGCAGATCGCATCCGTCGAGCAGTGCGCGGCGTAACGACGGTCGAAACGCCTTATGGGACTTACCGTTCGGTGGTTCCCGAGGACGTCGATGCGCTTTTTGGATTGCTTGGCGATAGTCGCGTCAGCGGACCTCTATATACAATCCCTAAACCGGTAACATACGACTGGGTCGAGCAATGGATTGAGTCCCATCTTGACGAAGGGGCGCAGGGCGTCGGCTTACTGATGGTTGCACGCAACGACGCCAACGAGCTAACCGGTTTTGTCGACCTTCAGGTCTGGCCTGAGCGCGCGTCGGCGGAGTTTGGCGGCGGTATTTCGCCGGATCTCCAGTCGGCGTCACTGGGTTCGCGTGGCGCGGCGCTCTTATTCGACTGGCTTTTTTGTGAGATTGGCGTTCGGCTTATCGCGATGACAAACGCGCTCGACAATGTTCGCACCGAAAAACTATTGCGCCACCTTGGGTTTCAGCGGCGCAATGACCGCATCTGCGTTGCTGCAGACGGAGCAGAGCGCCTCTCCATGTATTGGGAGTTGAAGCATGAAGACTGGTGTTCGCCATTTTCAGATAAACCACCAAGAGCGGGATTATCATGAACTTAGATAAATCGAATCTCACAGCGCGTGGAAGCGTTGGAGCGATCTACGTGCTTTCCCTGATTCTTGGAAACGCCAGCGCGGCCGAGATCGCCGAAGACTGCACGCTGAACGGCCTTCCGCTTTATGGCGATGTCGAGGTGGTTGAAAGTTTTCCGGATATCAAGGTTCAGATCGTAACAAGCTTTCCCGACCTAATGGTGGAGGTCGTAGACAGTTTCCCCGATGATTGCGGCCAATGGCGCTTTGTGGATAGCTTCCCCGACGTAAAGGTCCAGTTTGTCGACAGCTTTCCGGATCTGAAGATTCAATATGTAGATAGCTTTCCGGGCGTGCCATAAGGCTGCGCGCACTGGCGTGACCGATCAGATATCCGACGGACGCCCTGGGGTGAGTTGTCGACAGGGCCGATCTTTACATCGCCCCATCGGTCTGCGTTGCCCCCTGCGGGCGAAATCGAAGCGACTGCGCTTAGGGCTCGCGTTTTCTGGCGTCGCGCATAGATTGGCGTCCATGGAAAAACCGAAAGAATTTTCCTTTTCCTCCCAGCGGCTGACGCTTTCCGCCTGCGCATGGGGCGATGCGGTGCGCCCGCTCGTCATTCTCGTTCACGGCGGGCTCGATCAAAAGCGCAGCTGGGACTGGACGGCGGTGGCGCTGGCCGATCGCTATCGCGTTGTTGCCTATGATTTGCGCGGCCACGGAACGAGTGAATGGGTCAACGACGGTGACTATGGCGTCATGGATCACGTCTTTGATCTCGCTTCGCTGATTGATCATCTGCAACAGGACCGCTTTCGCCTGGTGGGACACTCTCTCGGCGGTAATATCGCGCTGCGCTATGCGGGCCTCTTTCCGGAGCGGGTCGAAAAACTGGTCGCGATTGAAGGGTTGGGTCCGTCGCCAAAAATGATGGCCGAACGCAACGCCATGTCGGCGCCGGAGCGGCTTTTGAAATGGATCGACGATCGCAAGTTGAAATCGGTGCGCAGCGCTCGTGCTATGAAGGATTTTGACGAGGCGCTGGCGCGGATGACCAAGGCGCATTCCCATCTCAGCGCCCGCCAACTTTCGCACCTGACGCGGACCGGCGTAAAAACCTTGAGCGACGGAACGGTGCGCTGGGCCTATGATCCCGCGGCCATGGGGCGATCGCCGTCCGATATTCCGTATGATGATTTCAAGGCGCTGCTTGCCGGCATCCGGTGTCCGGTCTGGCTCGCCTATGGCGAAAAAAGCTGGGCGTCGAACCCGGAAAAAGATGGCCGCGCCGCCGTCTTGCGCAATGCGCGTGTCACGGAATATGCGGGCGCCGGGCATTGGCTGCATCACGACAGCTTCGGCGTGTTTATCAAAGACCTGTCGGCGTTTCTCAGCGACTAAAGCCCGTCCGCGTCGTTTCGCGCCGCGTCCATATGCGCGCGCAGGTCACTCAGCACCGGCAGGATTGCTGCAAGCGCGCTGACATCGAAACCGGAAAGTCGCGTCGCCATCAACGGCGCGATGCGCGCAAGCGCCTGCCCGTGCGCTGCGCGCCCTGCATCCGTAAGCGTCACGAATTTGCGTCGTCGGTCCTTGGCGCCGGCGCGAATTGCCACAAAACCTTTTCGTTCGAGCTTCACGAGGATCGCCGTCATCGACGGCTTCGCCATTTGAAAGGCCTTGGCGAGATAGGTCGGGGTCACCGCGTGATCGAGACGGATGAAATGGGTGAGGACGCGAAATTCCGACGGGTTCATGTGAGACGCGAGCGCGCGCGTGAGCTCTGCGGTCGCCAGCTGGTCGAGAATGCCGATTTCGGTGAAGAACCTGAAGACGGCGCCCGCTGTTTCTTTGGAAACCGCCGTCACGCGACCGCGTCAATGAGGCGAGAGGAAAGCGGCCAGCGCGGCGATGGCGGCGGAGATTTCGCGTAGCCGATGCGCGCTAGCATCTGCACGACGCCGGGCGCTGTGACGCCGAGTTCTTCCTGCGCTTCTGAGTAAAGCGGCGCCATTTCCGGAAACTCCTGCAAAACCTGGCTCAGCGGTTGAATGGCGACGCCAGCCTGCTGTGCGGCAAGGTGAAGGCGCATCCAGTCGCGGCCGGCATTGATCTGATCGCTCCGCGTGTTGGTTTCACTGGTTAGCCAGACAAATCCTTGCGCCGATTCGATAAGGTCAATGTATGTCGACAGGCCTTGTTCATAAGCCGTCGCGCCCGGCGTATCGAGTTTTTCCGGCGTGATCAGGCCCGCCATTTTCAAAAGACCCATCGCTGTTCCGTCAAGAGCGATGCCGTCGGGGTTTTCTGCGATCGCACGATTGCCGATACGCATCACTTCGATGCTTTCGCGGCGCGTTGCGTCAGTTTCATATTCAACGATCCAGCCGCGGCGGGAAAGATCGATAAGACGTGCGCGCTTTTCGGCGGCAACTGTTCCGCCAACGGACGACCCATCCGTCACCGCCGCCATAATGGTTTCCAAGACATGAGCATCGACGGGCCGGCCCGCGTCGAACGGCGCGCGGTTCGTGCGGCGCGTGATGGTCTCCTGGAAAAGCGGATCCGTCGGGACGCGTGCGCCGACCCGAAACGTTACGGCTGCGACGCGCCGGCGATCAAGCCGCGGCTGCGGCTCGCCATCCGGGAAATAATTGATGTCGACGGCGTATCCTTTTTCCGCCGCCGCCATCGTCAACAGCTCAAGCATGGCCCCAAAGCCGATGGTGATCTGGCGGTCGGGCGGATCGGTGTGCGGCAAGCGCCGGTCAAGGTCGCAGGCGACGTCGATCTGGTTTTCGCCCACAAGCTGGAACACCCAAGGCTGCATGTTGTGAGGGTTTGGCGCGAGGATCGCGTAGGCGAGGGCGTCGAGACGTGCGTCGCCAAAACTCTCACCGGCCAGGCGCCATGGCGCGCGCGCTTCGGCGCTACCGGGCGCCCAGGCCCAGCCCGCAACGCCGGCCGTCGTAACGATGGCTGCGGCCCCGGCGGTGGTCAGGATCATACGGCGCGTTGGCATGATGTTTTCTTTCAGTAATTAGTTCGAAAACTAACTATTTTATTTGCAAATTAAATGCAAGCATTTCGTTTCGGTCCCGAGCGATACGAAGAATTACCCCGCCTAGCCATTGAATAGTAGGGTTGAAGTATTTATAACTGACTGGTCAGTTATATAAGGATCGCCATGCGACGAGCGAGAACACAGGAAGCCAAGCATGATCGACGCGCAGCCTTTGCCGCGGCGGCGCTCGATGAGTTTTACGAAAAGGGATTCGCTGCCGCGCGCATGGAGGACATTGCCCGCCGCGCCGGACTCTCGAAGGGCGCGCTTTACCTCTATTTTGATTCCAAGGAGGCGCTTTTTGAGGCCGTGGTCGAAAACTTCGCAATGCCGAATGTGGCGCGGCTGGAGGCGATAGCAGAAGCGGCGGACGGCGCGGGCGCTGTCATCGACGCCCTGACGGCGTTGGCGCCGGTGATAATCCGTGAAGGACGCATTCCGAAAATCGTAAAAGTGCTGATCGGCGACGCCCCGGCGTTTCCCGCGGTCGCGACCGCCTATCGGCAAAATGTGATTGACCGCGTACTCGCCGCAATAACCCGTGTGCTGAGGAATGCAAAGGCGACAGGCGAAATCGACATCGGCGATCCGGCGCTGGCCGCGCGGTTAATCGCAGCGCCGATGATCCTTTCCGCCGTTTGGCGAATTGTTTTCGAGCACGATGACGAAGTCCGTATCGATCTGAATGCGTTGTTTTTGCAACATGGAGTGATGCTGAAGCGGGCGTTTAAGATGGAGGCAGCCGCGTGAAGATCCATGTTCGCATAACGCTTGCAGCAGTCGTTTCGCTATTGCTCGTTGCCTGCGCCGGCGAGGATAAGGCCGCTTATGTCGGCTATGTCGAGGCGGAATATGTTTATGTCGCCGCGCCGCAGCCCGGCTGGCTTGTCGCGATCCCGCCCCGCGAAGGGGACATCGTTGCCGAGGGCGACATTCTCTTCGAGCTCGACAAGACGCAGCAAACCGCGCAGCTCGATGCAGCGATAGCGCGCGCCAGGGAAGCCGGCGCCATGGCAGACGACATTTCTACCGGCGCCCGGCCGGAAGAGGTTCAGGAGCTCGAGGCGCAGCTTGAAGAGGCGCGCGTGCGTCTTGTAGCGGCGAAATCGGAATATGACCGCTGGATGCCGCTGGTGCGCGAGGGCAATGCGTCCGAGTCTCGCGGCGATGAGGTGCAGGCGAATTATCGGGCTGCGCAGGCGCGCGTTTCGGCCGCCGAAGATGCAATCAAGGTAGCAAACCTTGGCGGCCGCGAAGGACGCCGGTCTGCCGCCGGCGCAGCAGCGGACGCCGCGCGCGCCGCCGTTGCGGAAGCGCGCTGGCGCCTCGAACAGCGTGACGTGCGGGCCGAAGCGGCAGGGACGGTTGAGGCGGTCTATCATCGCAAAGGCGAGTATGTCGGCGCCGCCGCGCCGGTATTGGCATTGTTACCGACGGATGCGCTGAAAGTCCGCTTCTTTGTTCCGCAAGCGGAGCTTTCAGATTTCGCCGTCGGAAATGTGGTAGAGGTCCATGCAGATGGCGTTAACGCGCCGGTCGAGGCGACTATTTCCTTTATCGCGCAAGAGGCAGAGTTCACGCCGCCGGTCATTTATAGCGCCGCCTCGCGTGACAAGCTCGTCTTTCTTGTCGAGGCGCGCCTTGCCGCCGCCGCCGGCTTTAAACCCGGCTTGCCCGTTGACGTCGTAGCGCCATGACTGACTTCGCGATCGATGTTCGTGGTCTCGTTAAGCGCTTCGGCGACAAAACCGCCGTCGATGGCGTTGACATCAAGATGCCGCGCGGCGCTGTCTGGGGTTTTCTTGGCCCGAACGGGTCCGGCAAGACGACGACCATCCGGATGATTTGCGGTCTTTTGCGGGCGAGTGAGGGCGAGGGAACATGTCTCGGCTACGATATCGCGACGGAGGCGGTGAAGATTAAAAGCGAGACCGGTTACATGACCCAGAAATTTTCGTTCTGGGAGGATCTGACGATCCGCGAAAATCTCGAATTTGTCGCCCGGCTTTATCAGATGCGCCCCCTGAAGCGCGTCGTTGATGAAACCCTTGAAAGCCTCGGCCTGACGCACCGACAGAACCAGATTGCGGGCGCACTGTCGGGCGGCTGGAAGCAGCGTATGGCGCTGGCCGCCGTCTCAATGCACAATCCGAAATTGCTGCTGCTGGACGAGCCGACCGCGGGCGTCGATCCGCAGGCGCGGCGCGATTTCTGGGACGAGATCCACCGTCTGTCGACGGACGGTATGACGGTGCTCGTCTCAACCCATTACATGGATGAGGCCGAACGCTGCGACCGCATCGTCTATCTCGCCAACGGCAAAATCGTCACCGAAGGCCGTGTCGATAAAATCATCGAGCGCTCGGCGCTTGTGACGTTCCGAGCCGAAGGCGAGGGCGTGCGGGCCCTGTCGGATGTGATGAAGAGCCAGCCGGGCGTGGAACATGTCGCCTATTTTGGCTCGGCGCTGCATGTGAGCGGGACCGAACGCGATCGCGTCGAACAGGCAATCGCCGGGGCCGGGCGTAACGGCGTTATGTGGGAAGAGGTGCGCCCGAGCCTTGAAGATGCGTTCATCGCGCTAATGGCAGAGGCTGGCGCCGATCAGCGGGTGCACGCATGACCGAACGGCTCCGGCGCGTCAGCGCAATCTTTTCCAAAGAACTGGTGCAGATGCGGCGCGACCGCCTGACATTCGGCATGATGCTGGTGCTGCCGGTGCTTCAGCTTGTTCTCTTCGGTTTCGCCATCAACATGGATCCGAAAGGCCTGCCGACCGCCGTTCACGTTGAAGAGCAGACGCCTATTGTTCGCACGCTGCTACGGGCGCTTGAAACGTCGGAATATTACGATTTCATTCTGCAGACGGATGATCCGCGCGAGAGCGATCGCCTGCTCGCGAGCGGCAAAGTCGCGTTCGTCGTTTCGATTCCGGCGGGGTTCACCGAGCGCGTCATTCGCGGCGACCGGCCGCAAGTCCTGATCGAGGCGGATGCGTCGGATCCGGCCGCGTCGACGAATGCGGTTGCACAGGCGCAAGTCATTTTCGAGCGCGCCCTGCGGCATGATCTGAAAGGTTCGCTTCAACGTCTCGCGCCCGAGCCAGCGCCGCTCGAGCTTGTCGTACACCGGCGGTATAACCCTGAAGCAATAACGCAATACAATATCGTGCCGGGTCTCCTTGGCGTCATTCTGACCATGACGCTCGTGATGATTACGTCCATGGCGATGACCCGGGAAGCCGAACGTGGCACCATGGAAAATCTGCTCGCCATGCCGGCGAAACCGATCGAAGTCATGATCGGCAAGATCACGCCCTATGTATTTGTCGGCGCCGTCCAGACCGCGGTTGTCCTGCTTGCCGCACGATTCGTTTTCGGCGTGCCCTTCGTCGGCGCCTTATGGATACTGATCCTTGGCGTGTTGATTTTCGTGCTCGCCAATCTCGCATTGGGATTTACTTTTTCAACGGTCGCGCAATCTCAGATGCAGGCGATGCAGTTGACTTTTTTCTTCTTTCTGCCGTCGCTTCTGCTGTCCGGCTTCATGTTTCCGTTTCGCGGCATGCCGGGCTGGGCGCAGGGTATCGGCGAGGTGCTGCCGCTGACACATTTTCTCCGCGTTGTGCGTGGCGTGATGCTGAAAGATGCAAGTTTTGGTGACCTGCAGTTCGACTTTCTGGCGATGACGCTATTCGCTGGCGCTGCCGTTATGGTCGCAATGTTGCGTTATCGCAGCACGCTTGATTAATGCGCGGCGGCGGCGTTTTCGACAAGCGACAGAAATGCGTCCGGCGTCTGGATTTTCTCAATATCGCGCGCGGAGACGGTAACGCCCCAGTGGTCCGCGATGGCTTTGTAGCGCGGCGCCCGCCACTCAATCAGCCGCTCAAAACCCCAGCGAATGAAGGCGTCCGGATCGACCTGGTCTTCATGGACGCCGGCTTCTTTGAGATAGTCGGCCCAGCGCTTTTTTAAAAATTCTTCGTTGTAGTACATCGGCTTTGGCGACTTATCGAAGCGCGCCTTCAACGCTTCGGCGTGCGCGACATCGCCCTCGATACAAACGATGAGGCATGTGTTGCTTAGCGCATTCAGGACAGAGTCATTTTTGTCGTCCGGATCGACGACTTCACAGATCGATCCGCCTGCATCGCAAATAAAATGACCATACCCGTATATATCGCGCGCTTTCTCCACAAAGTGCTGCGTATCGTGTAATGCCGCGATCTCGGCGTCGCGATGCTGTCGCTGGCGGCGCAAATATTCCTCAAAGGGAATGCCGCCCTTTTTGGAATCGCCGGGCTTGCCGAGATAGGTCGAGAGTGGTTCGAGGTTTTCAAAAGAGATGTTCGAGGAAATGTAGATCGAATCCGATTTCAGGAGATCGCGCAGGAAAGGCACTTTCATCGCCTCGCGCTTGAAGTTATCGACGATGGCTTCGTTCATATAACGCGTGCCGATGCGGTAATCGACCGAGTAATGAAACCAGTCCGCTTCACGGCGCATCATGGCCGCGATCCGCGTCTTGCCGACGCCGGACATGCCGAGCACCGCGATGGGATCGCCTGTCTGGTAGTTTTTCATGCGCCGCCTGCTGACCTGGTCTATTGTGATCTAGCCTCAATCACAGACTGGCGCCAATTCCTTAAAAGTCCGGCGCCCCGTTGGCGGTGTGGCGTCAGCCGCCCAGCGCCTTGAAATTCAGGAACTCGCGGCGTGTTTTCGGCCCGTAGGTCGCAAAGGATGGATCCGGATTTTCAAGATAGGCGTGTTTGCGTTTGGCGAGGCCGTCATTTGACGCGCGCTTTCGGACCTCCTCCATGGAAATTCCGTAGGGCTTGGTTGCATTGAGTCCAAAAATCTTCGCCTTCAATTCGGCGGTCATCGTCGTATACCCGAAACGGTCTTGATACTCGTCGGAAATCTGAAAAGCTCGGAACGCCTGAATTTGGTCCTGCGGCGATCCGTACCAGATCGAGTCCGTGCCCCACAGAACATTGTCTTCCCCGCAATACTTAATGAGCTTGCCCAACGCATGGGCCGCCTGGTCAGGATCGCGCATGAGGAAACGCCAGGTGCTGCCGAGTTCCGCGTAGACGTTGGAATTGGGTTTGACGCCAGCGTCGATGAGCGCCTGGCAGAGAACATCCATGCCCGCTGCTTTGCCCGCGCCGGGCGTGAAGGCTTCTTCCGTGACCTGGGTATCGAACCCTGAATGATAAAGAATGAAATTGATGTCGGGATGGCGTTTCGCCGCTTCGCCGATATCTGAGCATAGTGAATGCTCATAGGACTTCGGACCAAATGCGAGCCCCTTATGGATGGCGATATTTTTGACGCCGAGCGCGCGGGCCTTCTCGATCATTTTTTCGCCGGGCTGGTCCGTCATGTAAAACCCGGAGCCGCCTTCCGGCGCCCATTGCGTATAGGTTTTCCATGCGGCGATGGGGAATTCCGACGCGAGCCGGTCCATATCTTCCAAATCGCCCGGCTGGTTCGGATTGACGCGCCCATGCAGCATCAGCCGATGATCACCCTCCATGGCGTCGACAATGCGGCGCGTTTCGTCCGCTTCCTCGATGGTGACCGGTTCGCGTTCGCGCGCCGACGGGACAAACGACAGAACCATGATGTCCGTGTCGGAATCGAGAAAAACATCTTTGATAAATTGTTCGGCGCCGAGACAGTCGAGGTAAGCGCGGTCGGTTTTTTCGGCGTTTTGAACGCAGCTGTTCTGCACGCCGGAAAAAGGATTGGCGCCGGCGGGAACGTCGCGCAGCCACGCGCCCGTTGGGTTCACATAGTGTCCCTGGACGTCGAAGATAAATTCATTGCCACCGAGGACGTCTTGCGCAGCAGCGTCATCAAGCGCCGCGTCCGCCGGCAGGTCAAACTTGCCTCCGGTCTTTGGCTTTTCTCCCATGGCGTTGGCATGGTTGACGGCGAGTAGTGTGGTCGCCGCGCCGCAGCTGGAGATCATGAAGTCGCGCCGAGACCGCCCGGTGCGTTTAGCGTTTTCGCCGGCCCATTCCTGCGCCAAGGCGTTGGCATGCTCGTTTCTCGGCGCCAGCGGCACAGGCTCGAATTCGCCGTTTGACGTCGTGTCGATCTTGACAGGAAGGCGGCCGCCCTCTGGATCGCGATTGCCATTTTGGTGATTCATTGGTCAGCGCCTCCCGGTTGCATGGGCGCAGCCTATCACGAAAACCGGGCGCCTTTCACCGGTTCGCCGCTTGAAGCGTGCGTCCCGCCGACCTATCTCGAGCAAATGGCGCTGCAGATTATTCATCGGAATCATTGACCTCAGCGCTGCGTGCGACGATGAAGCGTCGGCTTAGAACAGAAGTCCCGGTAATGACAGACGCCTATCTCAATCGTCGCACTTTTGCGATCATCTCGCACCCGGACGCCGGCAAGACCACGCTGACAGAGAAGCTCCTGCTTGCCTCCGGCGCGATCCGGCTTGCCGGCGAAGTGAAGGCCAAGGGGGAGCGCCGCCGCGCTCGTTCGGATTGGTTGGCTATCGAACAGAAGCGCGGCATTTCCGTGACGACGTCAGCGATGACGTTCGAATTCGGCGGCAATGTTTTCAACCTGCTCGACACGCCGGGTCACGAAGACTTTTCCGAAGATACCTACCGTACATTGACGGCCGTTGACTCCGCCGTGATGGTGATTGACGCGGCGAAAGGCATCGAGACGCAAACCCGCAAACTCTTCGAAGTTTGCCGTCTGCGCGACATCCCCATTGTCACCTTCGTTAACAAGGTCGACCGCGAAGGGCGCGACCCGTTCGAGATTATTGACGAGGTCGCTGACCAGCTCGCGCTCGACGTCTGTCCGAAAGTCTGGCCTGTGGGGACGGGCGGCCGCTTTCGCGGCTGTTACGACATGGATAATGATCGTCTGTTGCTGCCGGCAGATGATGACGCCGGCCACTTTGAGAAAGCGCTCGAGTTATCTGGCAGCGACGATCCATCGTTTGACGATGTCGTCGGCGATATGGCCGGCGAGGCGCGCGAGCAAATGGAACTTGCGCGAGAAGGCTATGCGCCGTTCGACCTCGACGCCTTCCGGCACGGCGCCCTGACGCCGGTTTATTTCGGGTCCGCGCTTAAGGAGTTTTCCGTCGCGGAGCTTTTGCGCGACATCGGCAGATATGCGCCGCCGCCGCGCGAACAGGAAGCGGGCGAGGACAGAATTCTCCCCGATGACAACGCGGTCTCTGGTTTCGTCTTCAAAGTGCAGGCGAATATGGACCCGAACCACCGGGACCGCATTGCGTTCGTTCGGATGTGTTCGGGGAAGTTCAACCGTGGCATGAAGCTAAAGGTCACGCGCACCGGCAAGGCGCTCGCCGTCAATAATCCGATCTTCTTTCTCGCGCAGGATCGTCAGCTGGCGGAGGAAGCCGTCGCCGGCGACATCGTCGGCATTCCCAACCATGGGGCGCTGGGTGTCGGCGACACGCTGAGCGAGCGGGATGGATTGCAGTTTTCGGGACTGCCGGACTTTGCGCCGGAGATTATCCGCCGCGTTCGTCTTGATGATCCGATGAAGTCGAAACAGATGAAACGAGCGATGATCGCGCTTGCAGAAGAGGGCGCGAGCCAAATATTCACGCCCGCTCTGGGCGCTGACTTTTACGTCGGCGTCGTCGGCGCATTGCAGCTCGACGTTATTCAAGAAAGACTAAAGGCCGAATATGGCGTGGCCGCAGGGCTGGAGCCCTGCGGGTTTGAAACGGTGCGCTGGCTCGGCGGCGAGGCGGACGCCGTCAACAGTTTCGTTTCAAAAAACCAGGGCGCCGTCGCTCACGACCGCTATGGCTCGCCGGTGTTTCTTGCGCGCTCGGCGTGGGAGGCGGGCTATGCGGAGGAGAAGAATCCCACGGTGAAGTTTTTGAAAACCCGTGAACGCGCCTAAGGGAGCATTATTGTGGCCGACAAAGTCAGCGTTTCCGAAGCCGTCGACACACGGATGTCCGTGCGCAAGTTCCTGCCGAAACCCGTTCCATACGAAACCGTCCATGAGATTCTCGATATCGCGCGTCGCGCGCCGTCCGGCGGCAACGTTCAGCCATGGAAAGTCGATGTGCTCGGCGGAGAAAAACTTGATGAGTTCAGAGCGATTGTCGCGGAAAAAATCAAAACCGGCGAACGGGAAACGCCGCATTATGAGATTTATCCGCCCAAACTCTGGGAGCCGCACCGATCCTACCGATACAAATGCGGGGAAGATCTATACGCGCTGATTAATGTGACCCGCGAAAACAAGGCTGGTCGGCTGATTCAGTTTGCAGAGAACTACAAGTTCTTTGGCGCTCCAGTTGGCCTTTTCTTTACGTTTGATAAAAAGTTCGGCCCGCCGCAATGGTCCGATGTCGGTATGCTGATGCAGACGATCATGCTGCTCGCCGTTGAGCGCGGCCTCGACACCTGTCCACAAGAGGCGTGGAGCGAATTTCCTGAAACGGTGAAGTCATTCTGCGGATTGAGCGATGATGCACTGGTGTTCTCTGGCATGGCGCTGGGTTATCGCGATCCCGACCACCCGCTCAACCGGCTGCGGACCGACCGGGCGCCGGTTCCAGACTTTACAACGTTTCACGGCTTTGACGACGATGCTTAGCGGTCAGACAAGTTCCGCGTCGGTGATGACCTCGACAAGCGCCGGGCCCGGATGCGCGATGGCTTCTTTTAGGGCCGCTTCAAGCTGATCGGCGTTTTCGACCCGTAGCCCCATGCCGCCGCAGGACCGCGCAAACTCTGCAAAGTCCGGGTTAGTAAGCCCCGTCTGCCAGACGGGCCATTCGCCTGCACGTTGTTCTTTGGAAATCTTGCCGAGTTCAGAATTGTTCATGAGGACGTGAGTGATATCCATATTGTAGTGAACGGCTGTCGTGAATTCCATCGCATACTGACCAAATCCGCCATCGCCGGAAACCGAAACCACCTTGCGGCCGGCATATTCCGGAAAATCCTGCGTCGCCGCCCAGGCGCCCATTGCCGCCGGAAATCCGAAGCCGATGGAGCCGAGATAGCCGGACATTAAAATACGCTGGCCACAGGGCTCAAAGTAGCGCCCGAAGGAATAGGTGTTGTTGCCGACATCGACCGGCATCACGGCGTTGGCGGGAACAATTTCCGTCATCGCTGCGAAAAGCGCCGACGCGCTGATCCCCTTGCCGCGGTCGTCGCCAAGTCTGCGTTCTTTTTCCTTGCGCCATATCGTCCAGCGATCAGCAATCTCTTTGCGTTGGTCTTTCGCCGCCGACCCGCCGAGGCCTTGCGCCGTCAACCGGTCGCGAATGAGCGGCAGCGTCAGACCGATCTCGCCCCAGACCGGAACGTCGACGGCGTGGCCTTTTCCGAGGTGCATGCGGTCGAAATCGATCTGCACAATCGGCTTGGACGGTTCGATCCCCGTGTGATGAGAGAACGATGCGCCCACCGCAATGATGAGGTCGCATTCATTCATAAACCAGGACGCAATTGGCGTTCCCGACCGCCCGAGAACGCCGCCGGCTAGCGGATGCGTATCGGGAATCTGTCCCTTGGCTTTGAAGGTCGTTACGACCGGACAGGAAAGCTGCTCGGCAAACGCGATCACGTCGTCCATGGCATCGCGGGCGCCGTAGCCGGCGATGATCAGCGGTCGTTTGGCTTCGTGAACCCGGCCCGCTGCAGCGCGTACCGCATCGTCTGCGGGCGCCATCCGGGCGTCTACAAGCCGTCCGTCCGGCCTGCCAGCTTTCATCTCCGGCGCCGGCAGTGTTTGTGCGTCGTCTGGAAAGATCAGTACGGAAACATCTCGCTCGACAATCGCCGATTTCATGGCGAGATTGGCGACTTCGGCGTAATTGGATGCATGGAGAACGAGCTGGTTGAATTCCCCGACCGGCGCGAAGGCGCTGTGAAGGTCGATGTCCTGAAAAGCGAAAGGCGAAAAGACTTGCACCTGCACTTGTCCCGCGCATGCGATGATAGGCGCGCGATCGACCTTCGCGTCCCACAACCCTGTCATCATGTTGGTGGCGCCGGGCCCTGCGATGGTCATGCAGGCGGCCGGCTTTCCCGTCAGCTTGGCATAGCCCGATGCAGCAAAAGACGCTGCTCCCTCATGGCGGATGCCCACATAGGTAAGATTGCCGGCTTCCTCTTGAAGCCGGAACGCATCGGCGAGGCCGAGATTGGAATGACCAACCATGCCGAAGACGCGTTTCAGGCCCCAATTGGCCATGGTCTCCGCGACAACATCGGTCGACGTACGAACATGGTCCGGCTCCGGCGACAGACCCACATAAAGCCCGTCGGCGCGCGCCTCGACCGGAAACATTTCCTGGCCTGAGTCTTCGTGGCCGCCGGGCGGCTTGCCCGTCAGCGGATCGAAATCCCAACCATGCCAAGGACAGCGGAGCCAGCATTTGTCATCGACGCCCTTCTCTATGGAGCCCTCGCCGAGCGGACCGCCCTGATGGGGGCACCGATTGTCCATCGCCGAATATTGCCCGTCGAAATGAACAAGCGCGAGGGTCTTGCGGCCGGCGGTCACCGTCGTGACGCGGCCTTCCGGCAGCTGTCCCTTTTCAGCGACCTTGCGCCACTCGAGATCTTTTTGAGTTGTTGTCATGGAGTCCCTTTGCTGCGGCGCGGAACCGGCATTTTGCTCCGGCGCCGCCGGTTTGATTCCGAAAAGACGCTTCAAGATTGAGAGCATACCGTCGTCCGCCATTGCGGCCACCCCGCGCGGCCGTGATAAATCGTGTTTTGCAATTCTGGGCAGGCTCCATAGGATTGCGCAAATCACGATTGACAAAACTTCTGTGAATCAGGCGCGGGCGAACATTTATGGGGAAGAACTGGGAAGCCATTGCGAAATGGTCGGACCTTGAAGATCGCAAACCGGCTTACGCCATCGCCGGCGAGGTCGATCTTGTCGTTATCCGATATGACAGGGACGTATCGGTGCTTTACGGGCGGTGTCTTCACCGCGGAGCTCTACTCGCAGACGGCCATATTGACGGCGAAAACCTGATCTGCGGGCTTCACAACTGGGATTATCGCTACGACACTGGCGTCAGCGCCTATAACAACTCAGAGGCGTTGCAAAAGTTCCCGTCGCAGGTGAAGGGCGGCAAGGTCTATGTGGACCGCGCCGCCGTCGATGCATGGGCTCTTGACCATCCCCAGCCGTTTCAACGCGACGACTATCAGGGTCTCTACGCCGACACGCATCCGGAGGCTGAGGAACCCTTTGTCGATTTGATACAGGGCTACGCCAAGGATGGCCTATCTAAAACCGGTCATCACGGCGTCGTATCGGCCATGGGCGTGCCGCGGGATGAATTGCCGAAGTGGGACGACATTCAGATTGTTACGGCGCAGCTTCACCGTCCGCCGCTGCTCGATGACGAGCCCGTCGAGACATCGGTGACGATCGGACCCGGCGCGCAAAAGCCATTGACGCTGCAGATACCGCTATTCGTTTCCGATATGAGTTTCGGCGCTTTGTCCCGCGAAGCAAAGGTCGCATTGTCCAAAGGCGCGGAGATGGCGGGCACGGGGATTTGTTCCGGTGAGGGCGGTTCTCTCGATGAGGAACGTCAGTCGAATGCGCGCTATTTCTATGAATTCGCCTCGGCGCGCTTCGGATTTTCATGGGACAAGGTGCGTGAGTCCGCCGCCTTTCATTTCAAGGGCGGGCAGGGCGCGAAGACCGGCACTGGCGGTCACCTTCCCGGCGCGAAAGTCAAAGATGAAATCGCCAAGGTTCGCGGATTGAAACCGGGCGAGGATGCGATCTCGCCGTCGCGTTTTCCGGACTGGACAGAGACCTCTCAGTTCCGCGAATTCGCCAATGAAGTGCGCCAACAAACAGGCGGCATCCCCGTCGGCTACAAAATGTCGGCGCAGCATATCGAGAAGGATATCGACGCGGCGCTCGAGATAGGCGTTGATTACGTCATCATCGACGGGCGCGGCGGGGGCACCGGTGCGGCGCCCCTGATCTTCCGCGATAACATCTCTGTACCAACGATCCCGGCGCTTGCGCGCGCAAGACGTCATCTTGACCGGAGCGGAGCGACGAACGTGTCGCTCGTTGCGACAGGCGGCTTGCGCAAGCCCGCCGACTACGTGAAAGCGCTGGCCCTCGGCGCCGACGCCGTAGCGCTCTCCAATGCCCCGATGCAGGCGATCGGCTGTCTCGGCATGCGCGCCTGCCACACCAATAACTGTCCGGTCGGGATCGCAACTCAGAGGGAACATCTGCGCGCCCGGCTTGAGATTCAAATCGCGGCGAAACGGCTCGCCAATTTCTTCGGCGCGGCGACGGAACTGATGTCGATCCTCGCGCGCGCCTGCGGCCATTCACGCCTCTCCGACTTCAATATCGACGATCTGACAACGTTCAAACGCGACATGGCCGAACTTTCCGGCGTTGCGTTTGGCGGCGTGGGAGTGCGCCGATGACGCTCGCGGTAACAATCGTATCACTGCTTGGTGCATGGTTCGGCGTTGGCGTCGTTGTCGCCTTGTTGTTTCTTGCCTTCGGCGTCAACCGCATCGACGCAGCGGCGAAAGGCGCGGGCCATTTCTTCCGGCCGATGATTTTCCTCGGCTGCGTCATGCTCTGGCCGGCGGTCATCGTCCGCTGGCTGTCCGGCGTTAAGATCAACAAACCTGACGGGGACGGATCATGAAGCGGCCGCACCGCAGATTGCATTTCCTGATGTGGTTGATCCTTGCGCCGGTAACGCTCATCGCCGGCATTTTCGCATGGATGCAGCGGCCGCAGACGCCTTTCAGCGACATCCCCGATGCAATCGAAATCATTGACGAAAGCGCGGAGTAACTGATGGGCCATCAGTACAAGGCAATCCAGTGGAACGGCAACAAGGTTGTATACGATCTTTATCTATTCGCTTTTGTTGCCCTCTTTGTCGGCGTCTTCATGCTTGTGGGATTGCAGACCCATGACAGCGGACACAGCGCGGACCCGGTCGTGCTCGCGATCCGCGCGCTCGGGACGACGGCGTTTGCGCTCCTGACCGTGGTTCTCGCCATCGGGCCGCTGGCGCGCATGAACAAGCGCTTCCTGACACTGCTCTATAATCGAAGGCATCTGGGCGTCGCGACGTTTTTGGTCTCATCAGCGCATTTCGGACTGGCGCTCATGTGGTATCACGGCGGCGGCCCGCTCAATCCCTTTGTCTCGATGTTCGTCTCAAACCCGCTTTACGATTCCATTCCGGGTTTTCCATTCGAAACGTTAGGCTTTGCTGCGTTCCTCATCATAATGGCGATGGCGGTGACGAGTCATGACTTCTGGTTGAACAACTTGTCTGCGCCGGTCTGGAAAGCGTTGCATATGTTGGTCTACCCAGCTTATGCGCTGCTCGTCATGCATATCGTTCTCGGCGCGTTGATGACGGAAAAATCCATGGTTTATCCGATCATGACCGCTGCGGCGTTTATCGGCGTTTCGGGATTGCATCTCATTGCGGGCGCGCGCGAATGGGGCGCTGACAGTGGGATGAAACAGCTGAAAGCAAAAGGCTGGATCGATGTTTGCGCACCAGACGACATTGCCGAAAACCGAGCCGTCATCACGCCGTTGCCGAAAGGCGATCGCGTTGCGATCTTTCGTTATGACGGTAAGATCTCTGCGGTAACGAACGCCTGTCGTCACCAGAACGGGCCGCTCGGCGAAGGCCGCGTTGTCGACGGCTGCATCACCTGTCCATGGCATGGCTGGCAGTACCGTCCCGATGACGGCGTATCGCCGCCGCCCTTCACGGAAAAAATTTCAACCTACAATGTGCGGATTGAGGAAGGCCGGGTGATGCTGGACCCGAACCCCAACAAGCCGGGAACCCGTGTCGAGCCGGCGCTTATTTCTGCGGCGGGAGCTGCGTCATGAGCCTACGTAAAGGTGTTATTGATCCGGCGAAAACCGACGCGCAGGAAATGTTTGTCGGCTGGGCTAAAGCGCCGGCGGTTGATCGGCGGTTTCTTCTTGGCGCCCTGCCGCTGGGTCTGATTGGAGGCGCCGGTGCAAGCTGGCTCGTTGCGTCAGAACTCGACGATCCGGGCGCGGGGGCGTGGCTCACCAGTTCGACGCACAAAGTCACGGGCGCGTTAATTAGCGCGCCATACCCGATGCTGCGCGTCAGCGACCCGAGGGCGCCGTTCGGCATGCGGACGGTTCTGATTGTGGCGCAGGGCAAGTGCACTTCGGCTTTGGGACTCGCTGAGAGAGACGGTCTGCCGTTCGAAGCGTCAGGCGTTCTGATCGAACGCAAGGATCGGCGCATGCTGGAGGTTCCGCCGTTTGCCGATGAGTGGTTGTCGCCGGCTTTGATAGACATGCCTGGCGCGGTCGTTGCGCCGGAAGCGCAATCCCTCGGGCCCGCGCGCCTTGCCGGGATGATCATGGATTCGAAGTGCTTCTTCGGCGTGATGCGTCCGGCGCGCGGCAAGACTCACAAAGCCTGCGCCAGCCTCTGCATTCGCGGCGGCATTCCGCCAAGCTTCTGGGTGCGCACGAAAGACGGACGCGAGTCCGTGTTGTTGATGACCGATGCAAACGGCGGCCCGATGCCAATGGATATCCTGCCTCTCGTCGCTGATCCGGTGGAAGCGCTAGGTGAAATCGTCCGTGTCGGCGATCTCTTACAGTTCCGCGCCGATGCGAACGCCTATCGCCGCATTTAGCCGCCGGCGCTGTCGGCCTTCGCCGCTGGCGATCCGCCGAACCATTTCGAGAATGGCGCCGCCGTGGCGCCATGGAGCAGGATGCTCAAAAACACAGTGATATAGACGACCCGTTCAATGTCGGTGAGGCGGCCAACCTCTTCGTGTTCGACAGCAATCAGGAGGAAGAGGATTGAAGCAAGCCCGCGCGGCCCGAACCATCCGACGAACCCGATGGTCGGCCATTTTAGACCTAGGCCTGCGACGGACGCGGCGGTCGGCGCCATACGAATGAGGGTGAGACTCAACAGCGCATAAACGAAACAGAGTGTCGTCACATGCGGAAAGGCTGCCGGTAAAAGCACCGCGCCGAAGAAGAAGAAAATAATCAGGCTGAAAAGCTGGCCTTCTTCCTCGACGAAATTCGTCAGTGACCCGGCGCGTCGCGAACAAAAACTGCCGAACACAAGCCCGCCGACAAAGGCGGCGATAAAGCCGTTGCCGCCGGCGAGATGGGCGCAGAACAGGGTCAGCACGGCGACGCCGATGCAGGTCAGATTGCGGAACGCATGCGAGATCCATTCCCTGCCGTCAGCGTAATGGATGAGTTTGCCCAAAACGCCGCCGACGACGGCGCCGACAAGGGCCCCGACGACAATCTGTTGGGCGGCGAAGCCGAGCCAATAACCGACGCCCTGTCCCTCCGCTTCCATCATCGAGAATGAAAGCGCGGCAAACAAAAGGACAGCCGGCAGGGCCAGCCCGTCATTGAGCCCTGACTCAACAAGAATCGCCTGGCGGATGCGTTCCGGGACATGCTTGCTCGTGACGACTGCGAGCCCAAGAGCGGCATCCGTCGGCGCCAGGATCGCGGCGATCAGCGCCGCTTCCTGCCAGGCGAGATCCGGAAATATCCAGATTGCAAAAAGGGTTCCGACAATGACGGTAAGGGGCAGCGAAACCAGCAATAGCCGCCGCGGGATGCGCGTGTTGTGCGCCAGCTTGCGGGCGTTAGTGGACGCGGCGTCGGCGAAGAGCAAAAAGCCAAGCGTTAGTTCGCCGAACCCTTCGAGCACATGATTGTCGATGTCGATGTCGACAATGCCGAGCCCTGCGCCGCCCACGGCAAGCCCGGCAAGCGTGAAAACCATCGGCGCCGAGACTACGCTTTGGGACAGGCGTGCGGAAAACACGCCATAGGCGACAATACAAATCGCAATGACAATGAGCGGTTCTGTGATCATGGAGCGTGGGCCGGCGTTGGTTTTGTTTCGACTCTCCTACGCTGTGTTGCGACAAATACCCAATCAAATGTCGCGTGACCTATTGCGCTGGCGTTGATCAGTATAAAGCGTCTTTGTTCGGCCGGTCTTTTGCGCGGTAGCGGCGAGCCGCCGTTTTGAAGGGCGCCGCGACTATGGGAATTTGCGGCCCGTTCGTATAATATGGCCGTCTGGCCGTGATACAGCCGGACGAGGACCCTGGGGGTATCTGTGGAGTTTACGCCGATCGGCATATTGGCGCTTGTCGCCGCTGCGCTCATCATTGCGCGGCCGACGGCTCTCGGCCTTCCTGTCATCGCGTCCTTCGTGCCGCTTCAGGCCGCTGCTTTCGTCAATCTGCCCGCCTTTGGCGATGTCAGTATTATTTCGGCCCATGTCCTTATCGGCGCTTTTTTCGTGGGGATCGCCCTCCGGCCAAAGCTCGCCAATGCCGCGTTGCAGTTTGCGTCGGGCAATGCCGCCATCATGCTTTTCGGCGTTTTTGTAGTCTACGCCGTCTGGTCGGCGTTCATGATGCCGCGATTATTTGAAGGAGAGGTTGAAGTCTATTCTCTTGAACGCTCGGGCCTTGGGTTTATTCCCCTGACGCCGCTTCATCCGTCGAGCGGCAATATCACGCAGTCATTTTACATCGCCGTCAATTTTCTCATGTTCGCCGCCGTTGTGTTCCTGATATCACGCCGGGGCGGATTAAAAGCCGCGACCCACGCATTCAACGCGATGATTGTCGTGCATCTCTTCTTTGCGGTCATCAGTGCGGTCCCGCAGTTTCCACCCTTCGGCGTCATTCTAGATTCCATTCGGACGGCGAATTACTCCATTAACGCCCATCATACGATTGCCGGTATGCCGCGGATAATCGGCTCATACACGGAGCCAGCCGCCTTCGGCGCGATGAGCATGGGATTGTTCGCCTGGTCGTTTTTGCGGTTCATGCAGACGCGCGGCGTCTGGTATTTTTGCTCGTCATCCCTGTTGCTGGTTTGCGCGGCAGCATCGTTTTCGACCACCGCATATGCGGCGCTGTTGCTGCTCATTGGTATTTGGGGGCTGCACTCGCTTTATTACATGGTGCGACGAGGGATCACGCAGGACCATATTACGGCATTGGTTTTTGGCGGGTTGGTCGCCGCCGGCATGGTGATGTTGTTTTTCTTCGAGCCGATCCAAGCGTTCGGCGCTGACGCCTATGAACGCTTGTTTGGCGAAAAACTCCTGTCCGCGTCGGGACGTGAACGCGCGGCGTGGAACGCGCAAGGTTGGCTCAACCTGGTCGAGACGAACGGGTTCGGCGTCGGCCTCGGCAGCGCCAGAACCTCCAGCCTCGCGACTGTGCTGCTCAGCAATGTGGGCGTGGTCGGCGCGTTGTTCTATGTAATGTTCCTCAGCCAGTCTTTCCTACGGCCGTGGGGCTTAAGCGTAGCGCGAATGAATTCCCACGAGCACCGCTATGCCCGGCGTATTTTCACTGCCGCCCGCGCCGGCGCGCTGGCGCTGTTAATCGCGCAGGTGATTTCTGGAACGACCATTGATGGCGGCTTGATGTATATTTTGCTGGCCGCCACGGCGACAGCCGCTTACATCCCGGCGATCGAAAAGAAATCGCGCTATGTGTTTGATCCGATCGGCGGCGATCCGAATATCGCGCAAGTTACGCGGCAACCGGCCTATGCCGCGCTATTCGGTCCGCGCAAATCCGAAGACACCTGACAAGCGAGCATGTTGACCTGGCGCCCCGATAAAGCCGCGCGAAGCGTGCGGACAAGACGATATGTCTGATCCGCGCAATGACGAAGCGCGGGCGACGGGTGGCGGCGTTCTGTCTGCCGGCGGCGCGATGCTCTTCGCACGGATATTCACCGTATTCGCGCAGCTGGGCCTCTTCTTCTATGCCGCACGCGTTTTAACGCCGGCCGACTTTGGACTGTTCGCCATCGTGTCCGTCGTGACGCTGTTTCTTGGCGTCGCCGCGACAGCCGGCTGGAACGAGTTCGTTCTTAGCACGCAGGACGATGGCGACGGGGTTAATCACGCGATCACGGCGTCGATTGTATCGGCCGTTCTCTCTACAGCGATATGCTTTGCGGTGGCCGGCGGCGCATGGCTCGCGTCGTCCGACGATGTCGCCTTGCTTTTGTTGATATCGAGCGCAGGCGTCTTGGCGTTGCCGCCGGAAAGGACATTCTCGGCGCTTTATATTCGCGATGGGCGTTTGTGGGTATTAGCCGGCGTCGCCATTGTTGCAGAGACGATCGGTCTGGCGGCCGGCGTTTTCGGATTGCTCGGCGGATACGGCATTTTTGCGCTGGCCGCCGCCCGCTCCGTGATGCAGGTTCTGCGCGTTGTCGGCGCCATCCTGTTTTCGAACTGGAAATTCCGCCCCGTGTTCGCCAGCAATTTCGCTGCATCGCTCTACGAAATTTCCCGATCGATCTTTTCGGTGCGGATCGTCCAGTTCATTTCAATGAACGTTTACGTGGTGATCATCGGCGGATTGCTGGGAACCGCCAATGCCGGCATGTTTCGCGCGGCCCAGCGTATCGACGTCGCGATCTTTGAAATGGTCTCCGAACCGTTTCGCGCGATTTCCTGGATGGTGTTTCGAAACGCCGTAAAGGGGCTGGACGCGGCTCAGGATATACGCCATGCGCTGGCGCAAAGGGCGCTTAGCTATTACCCGCTGCTTATACTCTGCATTGCGCCGGTGTTTATCGGGGTAGCGCTCGTCTCAGATAATCTCGTCGTCGTCTTGCTCGGCGAACAGTGGCGTCCTGTTGGGCCCGTCGCCGCTATTCTGGCGATCGCAACCATGCTGACGATGCCCGCGCTTGCAAACGAGCCGACGCTTTCGATTTCCGGAAATATTCGCGTGCTGCCGCGCGCAATGATCATCAATGTCATTGTCACGGTGACGGCGCTCCTGATTTTCACGCAATTTGGAATAATTGCTGCGGCGCTTGCGCGGCTTTTCGCCAGCGTTGTGTTTTTGTCCATGACGCTTTGGATGCAGCATCGATATGTCGGCGTCGCTTGGTTTGCCGTCGTGAGAAACACAGGTCCCGTTTTCGCCGGCCTCCTTGCGATGATAGGCGCAGTTTTCTTCGCCGGACGGCTTCTCGACGTGACGACGACGTCCGCGCTTGCCGCCCTTGCCATCCAGATTCCGGTTGGCGTCATCAGTTACTTTCTGACGATTTTTATCGTCCGGCCGTCTTTTTTGCCCAACACGCTTCGGTTGCGGTGACGGAACGCAGCACCCGCTATTGGCGGCCCCCGGACGTCCTGTTTGACACGCCGCCACATCTACAAATGCCTTGAAGTTACCGGGCATTACGTAGATAAATATTTCCGGTGGGGGATGTGTCGATGAATGACGAACAACTCGCGAGACTCCGGGCGATAGGCTTCGACCCGGAGCTTGGCCTGTTTGAATGTTTCGTGAAAGTTCGAAACATCGTTCCCGATTGCGCGGCGCTTTTTTCAGGCGACCGTAGCCTCACCTATGCGGAAGTCAGCCACGCCGCTGAGGCGATTGCGGCGCGACTGATTTCAACGGGCGTGCGGCGCGGCGATCGGGTCGCCATTGTCGCCAACCGGTCTATTGAAGCAACGCTCGCCATGCTCGGCGTTGCGCGGGCTGGCGGCGTTTATGCGCCGCTCGACCCGAGCTACGACGCCGAGCGGCTCGAAACGATTATCGAAGACCTGGAGCCACAGGCCATTTTATGGAGCGGCGCGTTTTCGCGCGTCGCCCAAGGTCTCGCCGGCGATGCGACGCCGGCGCTGCACATCGACGCGTGTGCAGACGCGCCGGTTTCTGACCTTGCGTCATTTCCTGCGGTGAACGGCGCCGACCCGGTCTATGTCATGTATACATCCGGTTCGACCGGACGCCCGAAGGGCGTGATCATCCCCCACCGCGCCGTCGCTCGGCTCGGCTTTGACCAACCGGGCGGGCGCGTGCTTCCCGGCGACGTCATGCTCCACTCCTCGACGATCGCCGCTGACGGATCGGTCCTCGAAATCTGGCCGTCGCTCATTACCGGCGGCGCCGTCGCCATCGTTGACGGACCGACGCCGGCGCTCGATAAAATCGCTGAGGCAATCCGCCTCCACAAACCGAATGTTGCAGCCCTTTATTGCGGCGTCTTTCACCTTCTTGTCGAACATGAAATCGACGCCTTTGCGGGTATGCGCATGGTGATCATCGGCGGCGATGTGCTTTCGCCGGCGCTGATCGGAAAACTGACGCGCGCTTACCCCGACCTCACACTCTGCAACGCCTACGGTCCGGCCGAGAACACCGTCGTCTCCACTTTTCATGAAATCGCGACAGCGGATCTCAACGGTGCTCCGCTGCCGATCGGCGTTCCCGCCGCTCACAGTGAGTGCTTCATCGTGGACGAAGCGCTGGGCGAGCTTGACGACAATGAAATCGGCCAGCTCGTCGTTGGCGGCTATGGCGTCGGCCTCGGTTACCTCAAGCGGCCCGACCAAACGGCGGAACGGTTTATCGAAGATCCGCGCGCCGGGCGCGGCGGGCGGGTTTACCTAACCGGCGATATGGTGCGGCGTCGGTCGGATGGCGTCTATGAATTTTTCGGTCGCCGTGACCGACAGGTGAAGATCGGCGGGCGCCGGATCGAACTCGATGAAATCGAACACGTCATGCGCCGGCTGCCGATGCTCGCGGATGTTGCGGTCGATGTGATCGAAACGGAAACCGGCGACAGCCGCATTGCTGCATTCCTGCGGCCGAATGGACCGCAGCCCGGAGATGAGCAACCTTTTGTCCGTGAAACGCTCGATGCGCTCCGCGGCGAACTGCCTGAAGGCATGATGCCGCGCGCCTTTCACGTCGTCGCAGAGTTTCCCTTGACCGAAAACCACAAGGTCGATCGCAAGGCGCTTGTCCGCCGCTTTGCCGCCGCCGGCAATAACAAGCCGGGCGTGACACCCGTAGTGCGCCGTGCGCCTCAGACGGCGTCTGAAACTGCCGATCTGATCGCCGAAATCTGGGACGGCATTCTACATTGCGGTCCGCTCGATGGCGACAGCACCTTCTTCGAGGCTGGGGGAACGTCGCTTCAATTGATCAAGGCCCACGCCGAACTTGAAAAACGCCTCGGCGTACAATTCGATATTACGGTCCTGTTTGAGACGCCGCGTTTGCGTGAGCTGGCCGAAACACTTTCTCAGCTCGCGCCGATTTCGGACGGTCAATCGATCGCCCAGGCCAAGGCGCAGAGCGGGAACGCTGAGGCGCCCGATGTCGACCTGCCGGACAACGCCATCGCCATTGTCGGCATGGCCGGTCGGTTTCCCGGTGCCGATTCCGTTGCCGATTTCTGGTGCCGATTGCGCGATGGCGAAAATCTAATTCAGCGCTTCGATCAGGAAGAGCTTGAAGATAGTTTCACACCGGAACAGCGCGCGGCCGACAATTATGTGCCGGCGCGTCCATGGCTTCGCGATGTCGATAAGTTTGATGCGAAGTTCTTTGGAATGTACGCGCGAGAGGCGGACGTCACAGATCCGCAGGCACGCATTTTTCTAGAGGTCTGCTACGAGGCCCTCGAAGATTGCGGACACGATCCGGACCGTATGTCGGGATCAGTTGGCGTATTCGCCGGCTGTTCGCTCAGCACCTATGTCATCAACAATGTATTGAGCGACCGCGCGAAGGCTGAAGACTTCGCGATGAATTATCAGGTCGGCAACTTCAATGAAGTGACCGGTAATTTGAACGATAGTCTGGCGACGCGGGTCGCCTACAAACTCAATCTAAAAGGCCCCGCGTTCACCGTGCAAACCGCCTGTTCGACATCGCTCACGGCGATGGCGCAGGCGGTGACGAACTTGCGCAGCGGTCAATGCGATTATGCCCTGGCGGGCGGCGTCTCAATCACCTTTCCGCAAAAACGCGGCTATTTCTGCCTTGAAGGCGGGATGGCCTCCCCCGACGGCGTGTGCCGGCCGTTTGACGCTGAAGCGGGCGGCACAGTCTTCGGTCATGGCGCTGGCGTCGTCGTATTGCGCCGCCTGAAAGACGCCGTCGCCGATGGCGATCAAATCTACGCGGTGATCCGCGGCGTCGGCGTCAACAATGACGGGTCGGACAAGATCGCGTACGCCGCGCCGTCAGTCCGTGGCCAGGCCGACGCCATTCGCACCGGTCAGCGCGACGCCGGCGTCGATCCGGAAACGGTTTCGTATGTAGAGTGTCACGGAACAGCGACGCCGCTCGGCGACCCGATTGAATTGCGCGCGCTGTCGCAGGCCTTTGGTCGCGGGGACGGGCCGGAGACTTGCGCGCTTGGCGCCGTCAAAGGCAACATTGGCCATCTCGACGCCGCTGCAGGCGTAATGGGCGTTATCAAAACAGCCATGATGTTGACGGCGTGCGAAATTCCGCCCGTCGCGAACTTCCGGGTGTTGAACCCGAAGATTGATCTCGCCGACACGCCATTCCGCATACCGACGAAGAACGAGCCCTGGCAAAGCGACGGCGCAAGGCGGGCGGGGGTTAGCGCTTTTGGCGTCGGCGGCACCAATGTTCACATTGTGCTTGAGGAAGCCCCGGCGCCGCGCCCAGCTGAACCAGATCAAAAGGCGCATATCCTGCCTCTGTCTGCAAAGACGCCGGAAGCGTTGAGCGACATGCAGGCGAGGCTCGCCGATGCGCTGGAAGTCGAAGGCGCGCCGGCGCTGGCGGACGCCGCCATCACCCTGCAGGAAGGCCGCACGGAGTATACTTACCGCAGCGTTGTTGCGGCGCGGACCGTTGCCGAAGCCGCCGCCGCGCTGCGCAAAGCTGCGCCCGCTCGATCTGCAGTAAGCGACGATGCACCGGCGGTCGCCTTCATGTTCCCGGGCCAGGGTTCGCAGTACCCGGGCATGGGGAGCGGACTTTACAAAACCGAACCGGAATTCGCGCGCTGGATTGACCGGGGCGCGGACATACTCGTGTCCATCATTGGGTGTGATATTCGAGAATTGCTTTGCCGCAGCGACGCGGCAGATGAGAGCGCCGCGCGCACATTGCGCGAAACACGAGTGGCGCAACCGGCGCTTTTCCTCACCCAATTCGCTTGCGCGCGCTTGTGGCTGTCGCGCGGCGTTCATCCGTCCGCAATGGTTGGTCACTCCATCGGAGAATTTGCCGCGGCGTCGTTGTCCGGCGTGATGGATTTTGAAACGGCATTGAAAACTGTCGCCGCGCGCGGACGTCTGATGCAGGAATGCCCAGCCGGTACGATGCTGTCGGTGCGTGCATCGTTAAGCGAACTCGAGCAGCATCTTGATGGAAGCGTCGATATCGCCGCGCGCAATGCGCCGAAACTGAATGTCCTGTCCGGCCAGCACGATGCAATCGAGCGGCTGGCGGCAACGCTCAAGGCCGAAGGCTTCGCCTGCACCGAATTGCATACGTCACACGCCTTCCACTCATCTATGATGAACCCGGTGTGCGAAGCACTCACGAAGGAACTTGCCGGCACCGACCTGCGCGCGCCGCAAATTCCCTATGTGAGTTGCGTCACCGGCGACTGGATCACGGGGGCGCAGGCGACCGATCCGGCATATTGGGCGCGTCAAGCGAGGGAGGCCGTGAACTTCGCCGATGCGGTCAAGACCCTTGCGGCGCGCGAGCCGACGCTTCTCATCGAAACCGGCGCGGGACGGACGCTTTCCGCTTTTGCATCGCAAACCCTGTCGCGTGACGCCTATGCCGGCGTCGTGCAATCGCTGCCAGATCATGGGCGGGCCGTTTCGGACGACGTCGCCATGGCGGCGGCGTTTGGTCAGCTCTGGTGCGCCGGCGTCAATGTTGATTGGTCGGTGGTGAGAGGGCGCGGCGGCCGGCGGACTTCGCTCCCGACGTATCCGTTCCAGCGCAAACGCCACTGGGTCGATGCGCAGGCCGCTGACTCGAAAACCGCAACAGAATTGAAGGCGGAGGCGGCGTCGCCTGCAGGCGCTGCAACAGCAACGTACATACAAGAAAGCAAGGTCATGCCGAGCGACACCGAGCAAACTGGCGCTGATCGTAAAACGCGTCTTACAGGAGAGCTGCTGGCGTTGCTTGCGGAGCTATCGGGAGAAGACATCAGCCCGGAGGACGTGGACGTCACTTTTTTGGAACTCGGGTTTGATTCGTTGTTCCTGGGTCAGGTGACGCAGCGTCTGTTGAAGGACTACGGCGCAGACGTAACCTTCCGGCAGCTGCTATCGGAGATCCCGACGCCGACGGCGTTGGCGGCGCATCTCGACGGGATGATGCCGGCCGACGCGGCGCCTGCGCCGGCTGTTGAGACGCCCGCCGCTTCGATGACGCCGTCCGTTCCTGCCGGTTCCCCGCCTGCCGTCACGGCTGCGAGTGGTGCGCAAGCAACGAGCAGTGTCGCTGATCTTATTCAACAACAAATGCAGACGATGCAGGCAGTGTTTGCGCAGCAACTTGCCGCGCTTGGCGCGCAAGCGACCCCCGCGACCCCCGCGGCGCCCGCCGCCGCGACGCCGCGACAATCAAACCAGACCCAATCCGCCGATGTCAGAACAACGAACGACAAGCCGGCGCGGCGGGCATTTTCCGTTGGTCGCGCGACCAATGCGTCGGGCGGGGATTTGACCGCGGAACAACTCGCCTATGTGAAGGACTTGTCTGAGCGCTACGGCGAGAAGTTTCCCAAATCGAAAGCCTATGTTGAGAAATACCGCCCGCTGATGGCCGACCCCAGGACCGCGGCTGGTTTCCGCGCGGAGTGGAAGGACATGGTTTTCCCTGTCGTTGCAGAACGATCAAAGGGCTCGCGCATCTGGGACATTGACGGCAACGAATATATTGATTGCGTCAACGGGTTCGGGCAGACGGCGTTCGGCCATTCTCCGGATTTCGTTATCGATGCTGTTAACCGGCAAATGGAACGCGGTTTCGCGATTGGCCCGCAATGCGACCTGGCGGGACCGGTCGCCGAACGCTTTGCGAAAATGGTCGGCCATGAACGCGTAACGTTTTGTAATACTGGCTCGGAAGCGGTCATGGCCGCCATGCGCCTTGCGCGTGCTGTTACGGGGCGGGAGACCATTGTCGTCTTCGGCAACGACTATCACGGACAATTCGACGAGGTGCTGGTTAAGGGCAAGGCGCGCGGCGGCGGCGACCCAATTGCCTTACCGATTGCGCCTGGCATACCGCGCAGCGGCCTCGCCAACATGAAGGTGCTGCCTTATGGGGCGCCGGAGAGCTTGGACTGGATTCGCGCCAACGGTGAAGACATTGCTGCGGTCATTGTTGAACCGGTGCAGAGCCGTCACCCGGAACTGCGCCCTGCGGAATTTGTACGCAGCGTCCGTAGTCTGACGAAGGCGTCCGGCGCCGCCTTGGTCATGGATGAAGTGGTCACTGGTTTCCGTGTCGGCCCAAGAGGCATGCAAGGCGAGTGGGATGTCCAAGGCGACATGGCGACATACGGCAAGGTCGTCGCCGGCGGCATGCCGGTGGGCATGCTGGCCGGATCGTGCAAATTCATGGATGCGCTGGATGGCGGCGTGTGGCGGTTCGGCGATGATTCTGTTCCGCAAACCTCGCCGACATTCTTCGCCGGCACCTTTGTGCGCCATCCGCTGGTGCTCGCCGCCCTCGACGCAACGCTCGACCATATCGAACGGCATGGCGCCGATCTTTGGGATCGTACGGCCAAACGCACCAGCGCGCTGGCCGAAGAAATGAACAGCTTCCTTGAATCACGCGGACTCCCGCGCTTGGTCGAAACGTATTCAAGCTGGCTCGTTCTCAATCTCACGGATCATGATGCAAATGCGGCGCTTGTCTTCCCGTTGATGCGTATGCGCGGCGTGCATGTGCAGGTCGGCTATATGTGCATTTTTACGACCGCGCATACTGACGAGGATTTTGAAACTGTTGCGCAGGCGTTCAAAGACTCCGTTGATGAATTGCGGGGAGTGGGCATTCTTTCGACGGGTGGCGCAGCGCAGCTGGACACAGTGAATGCCGAAGTTTCCGTAGCGGATGTTGCCGCGACGGCTCCCCTTGAGCCGGCGCCAACGAAAGACATTCCGCTGACGGAGGCGCAGCGTGAAATATGGATGACCAGCCAGCTCGGCGATGACGCGTCGTGCAGTTTCAACGAAAGCGTATCTCTGCGTATGCGCGGAGGCCTTGATATCGCAGCGCTCGAACGCGCGCTCAATCGTGTCATCGCGCGCCATGACGGGTTGCGTCAGCGATTCGCGCGAAACGGCGAAACATTCGACATTCTCGCGCCTTTTAATATCGAGTTGCGGGTTCACGACTTGGTCGGAGAAGTTGACCCGGAAAGCGTGTTTCGTTCATTGCTTGTCGAAGACTCAGCGACGCCGATTGACCTCGTTGTCGGCCCGCCGTTGTGGGCGTTCATCGCAAAATTGGCTGCAGATAGCCATGTCCTCGTCGTCAACGCTCATCACATCGTCTGCGACGGGTGGTCATACAACGTCGTGTTCAACGATCTCGCTGCATTTTATACGGAGGAAACCGGCGGCGCGATTGCCGACCTCGAACCGGCGCCGTCATTTGCAGCCTACGCGATGAGCGTTGCCGACAAACCGGTTCGCTCCGAAGTGACCGACTTCTGGCGCGCCCAATTCGCCGAGGTTCCGGAACTCCCCGAACTGCCAAGCGATCATGCGCGCCCGGCCATTAAGAGCTATGCGGGCGCGACATGCACGGCGCATATATCAGGCGATGTGCTGCGTGCGGCGCGGAAAGCGGGCGCCAAGCAGGGATGCACGCTCTTTGCGACGCTCTTTTCGGCTCTGCAGATCGTCATCGGGCGGCTGTCCAATGCCGATGACGTCGTAATTGGCGTGCCGACGGGCGGGCAGGCGCTGCTGCCAAACAGCGCGATGGTCGGTCATTGCGTCAACTTTTTGCCGATCCGTGCGAAATTTGAGCGCAAGGGTGCGGTCGCCGACCACCTGAAGCATGTGAGCGCACAGGTGATGAATGCATTCGACCATCAGGACTATACCTATGGGACGCTCGTTCGGGCGCTTGATATCGAACGGTCGTTGAACCGACTGCCGCTGACCGAGATTCAGTTCAATCTTGAAAAACTCGCCGACAATCTGAAGATGAGCGATCTCGACGCCTCCGCAGAGCCGAACCCGAAAACCGCGGTCAATTTCGATCTCTTCTTCAATATCATCGAACGCCGCGACGGGTTACGGGTCGATGTCGATTACAATACCGCACTCTACGATGCTGAAACGGTTCAGCGATGGATCGGTCACCTGGAAACGGTGTTGTCAGAAATCGCGCGCGACGTAGATCGCCCTATCGACCGCCTGCCACTGATGACGCCCGCGCAAACGGTATGGCTCGCTGACGCAACCAACCGGACAGCGGCTGTCTACCCAAGGGAAAAACTCCTTCATGAACTCGTAGCGGAAAGCGCCGCGCGTGACCCAAACCGCGTGGCGGCCGAAGACCAGGACGGAGAGGCGACTTATGCCGATCTGAACCAGCGCGCCAACGCTATCGCCGCACACATACAATCGTTGATACCGGAAGCTGGCGGTCGGGTGGCGGTCGCCATGCATCGATCCATCGACTGTCTCGCGGCCATGATCGGCGTGATGAAGGCCGGGCATGCCTATGTCCCGCTTGACCCGACGCAGCCGGCCGCGCGACTGCGCGGCGTGCTCGACGCGTCGAAGGCCTGCGCATTGATCCATGATGTTGGCGCGCTGCCGGAGTTCGCCGATCGCGACAATCTTGCGACGATGTCAGTAACGGATGCGCCCGCCGGCGGCATGCCGCGCGAGGTTCGTCGCGGCGACGATCCAAGCGCCTATGTGATCTTCACCTCCGGCTCGACAGGCGCGCCGAAAGGCGTTGAAATCTGCCACCGCTGTGTCGTCAATTTCTTGTGTTCCATGGCGCGCGAACCCGGGTTTACGGCGAACGACGTCATGCTCGCTGTGACGACCACGACCTTCGATATATCCGTGCTCGAATTATTCCTGCCGCTGATGCAAGGCGGCAAGGTTGTAATTGCGTCAAGAGAAGACGTGCTTGATGGCTTCCGCCTTGTTGAACGGGCTGCTCGCGGTGATATCACCCATCTGCAGGCGACGCCAACGCTATGGGCAATGTTGCTCGAAGCGGGTTTCTCACCGAACCGGAATCTTTCGATGCTTTGCGGCGGAGAGCCAATGCCTGCTGATTTGGCGCAGGCGCTGACCGTCGGCGGCGGGCCGTTGTGGAATCTCTACGGCCCGACGGAGACGACGATCTGGTCGTCAATTGCGAAAATCGAAAGCGGCGCGAAAATCACCATCGGCCGCCCGATCGCGAATACGACGCTGCACATTCTCGACGCCGCGGACGGGCTCACGCCGATCGGCGCCGTCGGCGAGTTGAATATAGGCGGCGACGGTCTCGCCAAGGGATATTTCGGCCGGCCCGATCTTACGGCGCAGGCGTTTCGCGATGTCGAAATCAACGGCGCAACCCAGCGGCTCTATCGAACCGGCGATCTCGCACGGCGACTGGCGGATGGAACGATTGATGTTCTCGGTCGCGGCGACGGCCAGATCAAGTTGCGTGGGTTCCGTATCGAGCTGGGCGACGTCGAAGCGGCCTTGCGCGGCTTGGACGGCGTTGAAGCGGCCGCGGTCGCCCTGCGCAAGTCACCGCGAGGCGGCGATCAGCTTGTCGGTTATGTGATCCGAAACGCCGCTGGCGGTAAACAGGAGAACTATGGCGCGCGACTAGCGAGCCTGTTGCCGGATTACATGATCCCCACCGCCTGGGTGTCGCTCGATGAATTGCCGCAGACGTCAAATGGCAAGCTCGATCGCAAAGCGCTGCCGGCGCCCGAAAACTGGTCGACGGTCACAGCGTTTCATACCAAAGCGAAAACGTCGACAGAGAAAAAAATCGCCGCCATCTGGGAGGACGTTCTGGGCCTTGCCGACATCAGCACCACAGATACGCTCTATTCGCTAGGTGCTGACTCGCTTACCGTGTTCCGCATCGCCGCAAGAATGATCGATGCAGGCATGAATCTCGAAGCCCGCGATCTTTTGCAGCATCCGAGCATCGCCGAACTCGCCGCTTTTGCCGATAGTCGCGGCGACAACGACGACAAGACAAAGAAACCGTCGCTGCGCGCTTATCGCGGGGGCGCCATGCGAAAACCGCGGACCGATTAAGCCGCCACGCCCTAAGGAGGCCAAGATCGATGAAGGCTTTGGAGAACGCTGAGGTTACCGCGGCGTTTCCGACATCGGCAAACCAGATGCGGTGCTGGGTTCTGGAACAGATCCAACCCGGCGACGCAAGCCTCAACCTTGCCATCCGGTGGGAGCTGGTTGGCCACGCGCCGAGCGAGATCATTGAAGCGGCGTTTCAAATGATCGTTGATCGTCACGAAATACTGCGCACCCGTTTCATCGAACAGGACGGTGAATTGGTGCAGGAGGTAATCGACGGTCTCGAATTCAAATTGAACCAGGTCGATATCCGAAACGTGCCTGAGGCGGAGCAGGAAACGCGTATCCAGGAAATTGCGCGCGAATATGCGTCCGAACCGTTTGATTTGAACGAACCGGGTCTTTTTCGCGTCGCGATGATCAGGCAATCGCCGGAACGCGCTGCTTTGTTGATCAGTGTTCATCATAGTGTCTTTGACGGTTATTCGATCCGTGTTCTGGGTCGGGAAATGGGCTTGATCGCCGCGTCGCTGCTCGATGGCCGGGAACCTGATTTGCCTGACCTGCCGCTTCAATATGGCGACTACGCCATGTGGCTGCGGGATTTTGAGGAGAGCGGCGCACTGGCGGAGGAGGAGGGCTACTGGGTCCGCCAGATGCAGGGAATGGAGTATTTTGAGCTGCCTGCGGACCGACCGCGTACGGAGCAAAAGGCGGTTTTGAAAGGCGTCGCTCGTGATCTTCCCGCGGATTTTGACGAGCGTATTAGTGATGCGGCCAAGACGCTTGACGTTTCAGTGTTTACCCTCGGCGTTGCGGCGGCGAGCGCGGCGCTCGAACGGGCCAGCGGCCGTCGCGACGTGTCCTTCGCGACGCCGGCGGCTTGCCGCGACGATGTCGATCTCGAGCCGTTGATCGGCGTGTTCATCAACCCGGTTGTTTTGCGGTTTGATGTTGATCCTGACGCCTCGCTCAAAGATCACGTCGCAAGAGCCCGACCCGTCGTCGAAGGCGCATTGCAGCATCAGCACCTGCCATTCGACAGACTGGTCCAGAAACTCAACCCGAAGCGCGATCCGCTCCGCCAGCCGTTGGCGTCGATCATGTTCAATCTGCAGCGGGTCTTCCTGCAGGAGCAGAGCTACGGCCCGTTTGAATTGCGTTCGGTACAGTCTCACACCCACTCGCCGAGTTCGCATTACGATCTCAGCATCGCCGTTGCCGGCAGGAAGTCGGGCTGGCGTTTGACGGTCGATTATAACGCCAACCTCTTTGATGAAGCGACGGCCGACAACATCGCGGATATGCTTGTCCAGATGCTTGACGCCGGGACGCGGACGCCTGATTTTTCGATTACGCAATTAGCGCCATCTGATCGTCCAGTCCGTGAGCTGAGGACGGTCGCGTCACCCGTCGAACAACAAAGCGAAGCGCATGATCGACGAGACGACAACGCGGCCAAAACAGAGCTCGCGCATATCTGGGCGGACGTCCTGGGCTTGCCGGCGGCGGCCGTCGACGGCGATTTTTTCGATCTTGGCGGCCACTCGATCCTGTCGTTGCGCATGTTTGCCAAGGCGGAAAAGAAGCTGGGGCGCCGTCCGCCGCTGCAACAATTCCTCGCCGACCCGACATTGTCGGGGCTTGCAGAATGGTACGATCAAGGAGACGAGCAGGCGGCGGGCGCCGACTCAAATATCTGGAGCTTGGTTGAATTACGGTCGGCAGGCGTCGATGCGCCCTTGTTGTTGTCGGTCAATCAAACATTTCTCTATCGGCGGTTAGCCGGCGAGATGACTGCGGACTGCACGGTCGCCAATCTGATGATCGCCGACCGAACCGCCCTCAGCGCCCAGGCGGAAAGTGGTTTTGATGCGGCGATGGAGGAGGCGGCGCGCTTGGTGCAGGCTCGTTACGGAGACCGGCCGCTTATTGTTTGCGGCCTTTGCGTCGACGGGCGCGCTGCGTTGCGACTGGCGCAGGCGCTCGAAGATCTTGGAGGAAATCCTGCGACTGTCGCGATGATCGACAGCTGGGCGCCGACCGCGGGGCGCGAGTTATCACCGATAACACGCATCGTCGTCCGGTGGCGGTTGCGGTTACGCCGGCTGCGCTACCTGCTTGGGCAATTGCTACAGGGCAAAGTCACGCTGCAGGAGTTCCTGCAGCAATATAACTTTGGAGTCGTCCTTTTGCGCCGGTTTAAACTGATCGATGAGCCGTCGGAGATGGAAGAGTTGTTCTATGCAATGGTCGATCAGTTGGTGGACCAGTCGGTTGAGCATGAATTCAGGCCCTATACGGGCGAAGCGCTGATTTTCGTGACCGATGCGAATGTGGCCCAGCCTAAGGACGGCGTCATGGGCTGGAGCGGCGTCTTGCCCGACGACACTGCAATTTACCGCGTGGCGGGCTGGCACGGAGATGCGCTGACGCGGACCGGTTTTGATAAAATTACCCGCGTGCTCGATGAGAAAATCCGACGGCTGTGACGCATGAAGAGGGGCGCTCTTTTTTCAGCGGGGCTTTTCTGGCCGGCGCTCGCGACCGGTTCCGTCCACGGCGGGTGCGACAATACAATCGCAGGAAGGATTGATCGGCGAGCGAACGTAAATGGCCGGGATACGATCTTCGTATCGCGGGCTTGCAAATCATGACGCATCGCATCGAGCGGGTCGTTGTTGTCAACGACAGTTCAATCGCGCATGGCGGCGCGGAGAAGCTCGCCTTGCAACTGGCGCATGGTCTTTCAGCGCAAGGCGTGCCGGTTACTTTTTTTGCCGGTGACAAGGGCGACGAGGGCGCGCTCTCGGCGCAGGGTATCGATCACGTATCATTGGGCGGCGCCCGATTGCTCGATTCGCGCCGGTCGCTCATCGACGGGATATACAATCGCGACGCGAACAGAGCGCTGTCGAAACTTATCGCCGATATTGATGCGCCTGGCGTCGTCTACCACGTGCATAGCTGGGCGCAGATTTTGTCGCCGTCGATTTTTGACGCTTTAGCGCCGGTGGCCGACCGCACTGTCGTGACCGCGCACGACTTTTTTCTGGCCTGCCCGAACGGTAATTTTTCGATTTATCCAAAATCGAAACAGTGCGCACTGACGCCGTTATCGCCGCGTTGTGTCTTAACAGATTGCGACAAAAGAAACTATGCGCACAAAATCTGGCGCGTCGCCAGACAGGCGATGTTGAAGACAAAACTCAACTACAAAGATGCGCCGTTCACGGTGCTCGCCATTCACGGGGGGACGGTTCCGTTTCTTGTGCGTGGCGGCGTACCGGAGAGCAGCGTTAAAATCATGCTCAATCCGGCGGCGCAATCTCGTGCAGAACGGGTGACGGCGGAGAACTATGGTGAAGCGCTCTACATTGGCCGCCTTGAACACGAAAAGGGCACCGACCTTCTAGCCGCGGCGGCGCGCGACGCCGGCGTGCCGCTTCGCGTCATTGGTAAAGGATCAGCCGAGGATGAAGTGCGCCGAGCAAATCCGGATGCGATATTTGATGGATGGCGCGAGAGGGGGGAAATTACCGAAGCGCTCGCTAAAGCGCGCTTTCTCGTCGTACCGAGCCGATGCACGGAGCCCTTCGGGCTTGCCGCCGCCGAAGCCCTGCGCGCCGGCGTCCCTGTGATTGTGTCAAAGACATGCCTGATCGGCGACGACGTCGAGAGAACAGGCATGGGCGCCGTGTGCGATGTGTTCGACCGGCCGTCATTTGTGTCGTTGCTTTCAAGATGGGCGACGGACAATGGCATGGTGAAAGAGATGAGCATGCGGGCATTTCGGAGCGCAGGAGAAATCAGTCAGACCGATAACGAATGGCTCAACGGACACATAGATCTGTTCACAGAGATGATCATGAAAAGCGCCGCGTTAGAACGATAAAATGCGTCCGGGGTCAATCTTCCCGCGCATGAGATCGCCGATTGCCAGCCAATTGCCCCTAACGCGTCCCCAACGATCTATCCATGGCTCCGGCGCCAACGCGCGAGCGTGATTGGCGAGCAGGTTTCTCCCAATATTATCCGCGGCCTGCGTCAGTGATATAGTTCCCTTTCGCCGAAGATAAACGGGGTTAACAATCTGCGAATACCCAAAGCGCAGTCCCGAGAGCCGCCCGCCTTTGGCGCCGAGATGTACGCCAACGAGTGCGTCTGTTTTTACGAGCGGGCCCCATTGGCGCGTCCGCGCAGAAAAATCAACGTCTTCAAGCCAGCCATAAAGCGGCAGGTTCTCGTCGAACCGTAGAGCGCCGATAGCCTCGCGCCGATACGCCATATTGCATCCATAAAGACTGGTGCGGTTGATGCGAGAGGCGTCGGTCATGGCTTTTGGGACGTGGGCGGCGATCGCTTGGTCTGCGTCCTCGAAAGACAGGCCCGGTCCGGTTACGCCGTCGCGCAGAACCAGTCCGGTTAAGCCGGCAATCATCGGATCGGCCTCGAAATACGCCTCCAACCGCTCGAGATATGTCGGCGCCGGAACGAAATCATCGTCGAAAAACACGATCAGGTCTGCGTCGTCGCCTATATGGTCGAGACCGGCGTTTCGCTGTGCGCACAGGCCCTTGGCCGACAGCACGACTTCCAGGACGTTAGTCTCGTCGGCCGCCGGCGCGTCTTCCGGCGTTGTCACACAGACGCAAATCCGGTCAGGCGGGCGCGTTTGAAGGTCGAGCCGCCGGGTCAGCTCGCGCACGATATCGCCGCGTCCGAGGCTGGCGATAATGACCGCAAGGCGTGTTTTCAAGATTCCCCACTCGCGCCCAGCGCGCATCAGCATTATTGATTTTTAAACGAGGCCATGGTGGCGTCAATATTGAATCGGAACCGTCGTCGCGCCGGGCGTTAAACGCTGTTGAGCGAGACGAGACGGAACGGGGAGAGAGTTTGTGAACGACGAGACGGCGTCTCGGCATGAAGAGCGCGGCGGCACGGTCACGGCGAGCGCCGGGGGCCTCGCCCTCGCGGCGCGCATCGTTGCGCATATCGCACAGCTCGGCCTGCTGCTTGTCGCCGCGCGCCTTCTCAGTCCAACGGAGTTTGGGATATTTGCTCTCGGATTCGCAGCGTTTTCGATTCTCTACGTCACCGGCGCCGCCGGTTGGCGCGAGTTCCTGCTTGGTTGGGAGGGCGACGAACGGGCGGTCAATCACGCGATCACCTATTCGGTTTTATCCGGATACGCCTTAATGGGCGTCGGCGTCATCTGCGCGGCTGTCGCTATTGTCCGGTTTGATGCGGTCGTCATTACAGCATTTACCCTGGTGTTGTCGGCGACGCTTCTCATTGCGCCAATCGCTCACGCGCTCGGAGCGATTCTGGTGCGTCGCGACGCCGTCGCATCGCTTTCAATCGTTCTGATCCTAGCTGAAGCGATCGGCCTTGCCGCTGGCGTTGCCGCTCTGTTTATGGGCTGGAACATCGTTGCGCTGGCGGTCGCCAGGCTGGCGATGGTGTGCGTCAATCTCGTTGGCGTTCTGTTATTAGCGCGCTGGCCGGTCAGGTTGGTGCTTGGAACGGGTTTCCAGAGTCATATTTTAATCGTATCCCGCGCAATCGTTGCAAACCGCCTGATCGGAAGTCTGTCGACCAATGCGCCGGTCTTTGTCATTGGCGCAATGCTAGGCGTCCCGAGCGTCGGCTATTTCCGGGTCGCCGAAAGGATCGTCGCTGCCGCCTCGGAACTACTTTTTGAACCGTTGCGCCTGTTTGCATGGACGGCGTTTCGCCAGGCAGCCATCTACGGCGAATTCGCGTATGACAAGTGTGAATCGCTCGCAGAAGAAGGGAGAATCGTATTTCCGCTGATGATCGTATGCGCTACGCCGGTATTTGTCGGCGTCGCCATTATTGCAGATGACGTCGTACGCGTGTTGTTGGGGTCAACCTGGATGCCGGCGGCGCCGTTGGTTGCGATACTGGCGATCGGCGGCCTGCTGATGACGCCGTCAGTCGCCAATGAACCATTGATGACGATGGCGGAGAAAGGGAAGGCGCTTCGGCCCGTGAAGCTGTTTAACGCCGTAGCGACTATCGCCTTGTTTGTTTTCCTGACGCCCTATGGACTGATCGCCGCGGCGCTGGCGCGACTGGCGTCAAACGCCCTTACAATGTTGACTTCGTTTTGGATGCAAGTGCGCCATGTCGGCGCCCCTTGGTGGGCCGCCATAAAAACCGCGTCGCCGGTCTATACCGGCGTCATAGGTCTTGTCATTGCAGTCGTTTTCGCCAATCGCTGGTTGATCGAGCAAGGCGTCGTTGCAACGACGCGCTTTGGCGCCGAAGTCCTGATTGGCGCACTGGCCTACTTTCTAGTGATTTTTCTGGTGCGGCCGTCTTTCTTGCGGACGACATTCTGGCTTTAGAAAATAGCGTGTGCGCCCGCGTCGCGCTGGGGTTCGTAAAGGCTTGCATTCGTGGGGCAATGTCTAAGTCGACGAGAGAATAAAGGTAACTTTCGTGTTCATGACGCCGACGCCTGACGACCTCTTCCGGACTGCGTAACAATGACCATCCTTCGCATCGCCGCTGTCGTTGATAAACCTGACAAGCTCGAACTCGATGTGCGGGGCGTTCTCGAAGAGATATGCGCCGATGATCGTTTTGATCTTTCCGCGCTTTATGCGCTGGACAGCACGCAGAATGTGCGTAGCGCCGTTTTTGATGTGGCGATGCGCTGCGAGCGTGCTCTATTTGCAAGATCACGCTCCATGTTAACGCCGCGTCTCGAAGCCTTTCTTAAAAGCTGGTCTGCAGAAAATACGAGCACGCGAACAGTGACGGCCCAGCCATTCGATGTTGTTCTGGATTTCACGCGAAGCGGGCTGACGGCGAACTTTGCTGAACAGGCGCAATTTGGTGTCTGGCGTCTATCCTGTGCGGATCCCGGGTTTGGATTCTTCGAGGCCCTTCGCAATAGCCCGACAACTGAGACCGTCCTTTGGCGCCGTAACGCCGTGGATGGGTCGCCGCGGGTCATCGCGCGCGCTGCATACAACACAAAATTTATCGCTTCCCGCAATGGCTCTTTTGTGCGCGAAAAGGCCAGGCAACTTCTGCTACGCGAATTGAAGCGACTGGTGATCGAACCTGCGCCAGCCGATCTCGGCGCGTACCGAGACGCGCAGCCGCCGGTCCCAAACGTAAATGAGCTGATGCGTTACGGCGTCCATCTGGGGATGTCCTTCGCGGACCGCGCGTTGGAGTTTGCAAAAGAAAAAGTCGGGCTCCGGCCAGGCATGTTTTATTTGCGGATCGGCGAGGGCGGGCCGCTCGACTTCGATCCGGCCGGCGGCTTCGATGTCGCGCCTCGAGGAAACGAGTTATGGGCCGATCCGTTTTTTGTGCGCCACAACGATGAGACATATGTTTTTTTTGAAGATTATGAATACAGCACCGGGATCGGAAAAATCAGCGTCGGACGATTGCGGGGCGATCGCGTGGAATTCCTCGGCCCCGCATTGGAAACGCCTTACCATCTGTCCTTCCCTTTCATTTTTAAGCATGACGGGGAGTACTTCATGGCGCCTGAGACGCATCAGACAAAGCGACTGGAAATATGGCGGTGTACAGACTTTCCGCACCGCTGGACGCTGCATGCGACGGCCCTTGAAGGCGTGACAACGGTCGATAGCGCCATATGCCATCATCAAGGCGGCTGGTGGCTGTTTACTAATATCACGAATGACTTGTTCAGCGACCACAACAGCGAACTGCATCTGTTTCGGCTCGATGGACCGCAATGTAACAAACTCATACCCCATCCGCTGAACCCAGTCGTTATCGACGCGCGCACAGCGCGCGGCGGCGGTCGCATTATAAACACCGGCGGACGATTGCTGCGCCTCTCACAGGACAATTCACATGGCGTATACGGGTATGGTCTCAATGTCATGGAAATCATGCGTCTCGACATGTTGGGTTACGAAGAAACGTTGTTGCGCCGTATCGCGCCGGATTTTGCGCCAGGACTCATCGGCTGCCACCACGCAGATTTTATTGATGGGCGCTATGTGATCGATGTGCGGAAGAAAAATGGCGGCTGGGCGAGGGGCCGGTCACGCCCGTCAAGCGGGTGAATATTGCCCGGCGCCGCGTGGGCCCAACTTCGTAAGCTCGGCTGCGAGAGCGTCAAAATCACGTTCGACGCGATCCATGATCAACGTATGCGACAGCTCGCTGATGCGGTTTTCGCAAGCCTTCACCGCCGTCGCGGCAACAATATCCGGCGTCAAATTATGTGACCCCAGAAGATACTCACGGCGGCCGACAAACTCAAAGAACGCGTCGATATTCCGACTCGCGGTCAGTCCGACATGAGGGATCTTGCAGGCATAGGCGATGACGCTGGTCTGCAGGCGGTGCGACACGACGCCATTGCATTTCCGCAAAGTCGTTACGAGCGCCCCTGGCGCTACACAAGGGGCGGCCAAACGCACTTGGTCTTCCTCAAACGCGTTGACGAACGAATCAGGGAAGCAACGGCGCAGATACGCTTCGTCAGTTGGCGCGCCACAGGTAAATAGCAATACGTCGCAATTCTTCGCGATCAGCGCGCGGACGCATTCCTGGTAAAACGCCATATCAGGTTCGAATGACGGCGTTGCGCCGGCGTCAGCCTGAGCCGACAGCGACACAGGATGGGTTATGCACAAGCCAATCAACGGTCTGTTTCGGCCAGCGGCCATCGCGTCATCGGGCATTGAATAGACGGTAGCCGAGAGCAACCCTGGATCCAGGCTGATGCGTGGCGCGTTGATGTCGGTACGATGGAATTGCCTGCGCCACCGACTTTCCGAGACCGAATCGCATACGCTCGTCCAGATGATGTCGCCGCCCACAAACGCCTCGCGAAACAGTTGCGCGCCCTTGTCGGACCATTTTTCACCGACGCCGACTGCGTGAATTGCAATTGGCAGATTTCGGTTGCGGACAATTGATGCGGCGGCGGCGACCTTCATTGGCATGTTGAGGTCATCGTCGGCGAGAATCTCGCCGCTGCCGAATAGCGCCAGATCAGCCCCGTTTACCGCTTCGTCGTAATACGGCAGCAATTGTCGGCGGATGGCTGTTTCCAGCAGCTTTGCGTAAACCGATTGCTTCAGGAAAGCCGGCGTTGCTGTCAGCGCTTTTTGCGCTGCAACGCCAAGCAGTCCGAAATCGCTGCCAAAATTTTTCCGCCCGCCAAGGTCGCAGTTCGCGACTACCAAGTCCGGCAGGCGTCGTTTCAACCCATGTTCCAGGCATTCCGCGATGACACTGTCACCGAGGTCTGAACTGAACTTCAAATTGACGAGGACAATCTTCAAATCGGTGTCGACCATTTACCAGCGATAAGAGCGCGTCTGAGCACAACGCATCGTATTCAGCGCGTGTGCGCCATAAATCCGAATAAACCGGTTAGATCAACCAGTTTGCAAGCGAAATGATCGTTATCCACAGCAGAATGGAGGCTGTGCCGGCAAAAACGAAGTCGAAGGAGCCGCGCGTTGTGCGAACCTTCTCGACAGAATCCGTTTGCGGCGCGCCTTGTTCGGCGTCGGCGACGAATTTGTCGCTGTCGCCAATCGCTGTGCGGCTGGCGGCGTTTGGTGACGCAGACACTTGAGGCTGTGCGCGTTTCAAAGACAAAATCGCTCTCCGGCGCCGCTGGACAGTCCAGCGAGACACTTTTGCGTAAGTCGCGTATCGACGCTACGCCGGCGAAACTTAAAAGATCGATATGTTTATTAACGGTAAAGACCATACACGCGCGTCCATGACGGCGTATCTAGTTAAGGCATTGTTCAATCAAGAAAAATCAAACCGCGCCGCGCTCGCTGAGCACGGCTGGAACGGTTTTCAGCAAGATTACAAAATCGCCAAGCAGGGACCAGCCCTTTGTGTAATTGACGTCAAGTGTGACGCGCTCCTCGTAGGACACATCGTTGCGGCCTGATATCTGCCAGGCGCCCGTCAAGCCTGGACGGGTCATGTAGTAGTAAGAAATGCCAGCGCCGTACCGCGCCACCTCGTCTTCGGTAATCGGGCGCGGCCCGACAAGGCTCATATCGCCTTTTAGTACATTGAAAAGTTGCGGCAATTCATCGAGACTTTTCCGCCGAAGGAACGCCCCGATCCGGGTCACGCGCGGATCATGACGCAACTTCTGCTCCGCTTCCCAGTCTTTACGGAACTGCTCGCTGCAAACGAGAATGTCTTTCAGGACTGTCTCTGCATTCGGCACCATCGACCGGAATTTGTAGCAACGGAACGTCGCGCCGCCTTTTCCTATTCTTGTATGGGCGAAAATACCGGGCCCGCCGTCAAGGCGAACAAGCACGTAGATAACGGCGATAAGCGGCGCAAATAAGATAAGAAGCGCCGCCGCGCCGAGAATATCAACAACGCGCTTCTGCGAATAACGAAACGTCCTGCTTTCGAGTGACGGTTTCTCGTCATTGGCGACCGGCATGCGGCTGTCGTCGCCATTATAGCTGCCTGCCAAAGCAGCGCTTTCATTTACAACAGCGACTTGCGCCGCATTTTGGCTATGCATCTCTGCTCCCCCCGAGGATGCCCAATCCGCGCTGCACACGCATAGCGCGAAATGTCGTTACAGAATCAACGATCGCGGTCAAAAACTATCCCGCAAACTATGTTAACCTTAATTAATCCGTTTCCATATCGCGACGCAATGGCCTGGTGGAAAATGTTTTCACATAGAATTCTACAATGGCGCGTTGAATTTCACGAGGCGCAACCGAAGGCTGCAGAATAGTCAATCGAGGAATTATTCTTCCCCAGAAGAAGTGATTTCGACGCCAACCTGTCGAAAAAAATTCGTCAAATTATTTTTGAACGCGCCGTAGGAAAATTGCTTTGCATGTTTTCGGATGTCGTCAGGATCGAAATTCGATTCGATTGCTTCAAACGCGACAATCGCGTCAGCGAGTGCGTCTTGCGTATCGTTATCATACAGTAAGCCGGTCTTTTTATGCACGACGGTTTCGCGCGCGCCGCCGCGATTAAGGGCGATAACTGGCGTGCCCGCCGCCATCGCTTCGACGGGCGTCATCCCGAAGTCTTCTTCCCCTGGGAACAAGAGGGCCCGGCATGACGCATAGGCCGCCATCAACGTGGCGTCGTCGACGCGACCGAGAAACTGAATGTTTTCATGTTGATGCGCGCGTAATGCGGGCGCCTGGTCGCCGTCTCCGATGACAACGAGCTTGCGGTTCAGGCGCTGCGCCGCCGCGATTGCGGCTTGCGGGTCTTTATATACTGTCAGTTGACCGACCCAGAGATAGGCGCCCTCGAAACGGTCGTTGCGCGGCGCCTCACTGGACATAATCCGGCCGACATCCACAGGCGGATGGATGACGCGTGCATCACGCCGGTAGTATTTCTTGATGCGTGACGCGACAAACCCGGAATTGGCAATGAAATGGTCAACTCGCGCCGCACTTGTGACGTCCCATTGTCTTAGCCGATGCGCGACAAACGGCATGACCATCCGCGCCAGGAGGCCAGCGCTTTTGCGGTAGAGATGATAGTGATCCCAAATGTACCGCATCGGCGAGTGGCAGTAACAGACATGAGTCGCCCCCGGCGGCGCGACGACGCCTTTCGCGGGGCCCGATTCGCTTGAAATAATCAGATCGAAGCCTGAAAGATCGATCTCTTCGAGGGCGAGGGGCATCAACGGCAGATAGGACTGATATTTTGTCCGGGAAAGCGGCAGGCGATTGATGAACGTCGTGCGAATTTCGTGCCCGGGGTAAAGTTTGCTGGCGAGGTCACGATCCACGACATGAGTAAAAATTACAGCGTCAGGAAAAAGGTCGCATAGCGCGCGCAGCACTTTTTCGCCGCCCCGCTCGGCCACGATCCAGTAATGTATGATTGCAGTGCGCAAATCGTTCCCCAGCCCTCGCGACCCAAACCGCCGTCTTCTCGCAAATACGCCCGATTGTCACTCTAATTGACTGATTTAGAAGGCAGGCCGCCGGTTTGAGCGTTTTGGGAGGGGCGACGCAACCTCGGGGCGAGCGATGCCTGCGACCACGCGCAGCGATAGGTTGCCCCGCCAGAATTGAGCGGCGAAATGCTCATTTCGGCGGCGCGCTCGAAATCTCGAAAGTCGTTGTCACCATTCACTTTATTGATTAATCTTAATCTTGATTTGGGGGGATTTTATGCGGTTTTTGATGGCAGTCCGGAATTTCGCGCTGGGGCTTGGCGCCATACTCATATTGGGATGCGCGTCGACATCGTCGGAACCGGCGATTGAGGCTGACTTTGTCTCGGCGGCCGAAAAATTGCGGGAGTACAAACTTGGCCCCGCCGACAAGGTTCGGTTGATCGTTTATGGCGAGCCAGATTTGTCCGGTGAGTTCTCCGTCAACGCCCGTGGCCAGATTTCATTACCGTTGCTTGGCGAAGTCGATGCGGCGGGATCGACTGTGGAAGAGCTTCGACAGGCCATCGCCGATGGATTGTCCGAGGGCTATGTGCTCGACGCGCGCGTCGCCGCCGAAGTCATCGAATATCGACCATATTACATCCTCGGCGAGGTCGGCGCGCCGGGCGAATATCCGTACAGCTCGAACTTAAGCGTTATCAAGGCGGTCGCCGCTGCAGAGGGGTTCACCTATCGTGCAAATAAGTCGAGCGTATTCATCAAACGCGCGGACAGCGACACTGAAATAAAATACAAGTTATCGCAGCAATTAATGGTGTTCCCAGGCGATGTCATTCGCGTCGGCGAAAGGCTTTTCTGACCGGGGCGTCGAAGCGATGGCGCGCTGAGATTTTGGGGGCGCGTAAAAACGAAATCTGGCTGGACGGAACAATTCGTCTGCATGTGTCGATGGCGTAAGCGGGGTTTGGGGCGATATGGCGATGTTCACATTTAAAACTGGCGGTTCGAGTGGTTTGACGCCGCGCGTCTCGCTGCCTCTCGCAGCGATTGCGTGTCTTGTACTGGCGCCGGCGGCGGCGCAGGACAGCGCAGAAGAAGACGTCTCGCCGAATGTGAGCGTGACCGATCGGTTCAATCAAAATTTTGCCGCGGATGGGATTCGCCGTGGGTCGATCATTTTCCTGCCGGTCCTCGGTTACACCCAAATCTACGACGACAATATCTTTGGCGTGCCGACTGGCGAAACAGATGATTTCATCGCGCAGATCGAGGGCGCCCTTTCGATTGCATCTGACTGGGAACGACACGGGTTCGGTCTGCAAGGGTCTGTGCGTAGGTTGCAGTTTTTTGAAAATACGGACGAGTCGACAACCGATTACAGCACGCGCGCTACTGGAATTATCGATTTTTCACGGCGCGCCCGGGCGACAATAACAGGCGGCTTTGAGCGCTCTACAGAAGCGCGCAGAAGTCTGCAGACTGCGTTCGGCGATCAACCGGTACAGTTTTCTGTGTACAGAGCGGCTGGAGAGATCGAGTTTCGGCAGAACCGGTTTGTAGAAAGATTGGGCGTCGCCTATCGCCGGGATGATTTTGATGATGTTGTCGCCGGCGGCGGCGGGATTATTGACCAGGATTTCCGTGATCGGGATGTGCTCACAGCGTTTTTCCGCCAATCCTGGCGCGCGAGGCCTACCGTATCGCTTTTTGTGCAAGTTGCAGGCGGCGTGCAGTCTTATGACAGCGTTCAGATTGGCCTCGGCGCCAATCAGGATTCGCAGTCATACGGGGCGAGCGCCGGCGTTGAATTCGACATCAACAAAGTTGCGCGCGGCGAAATCGGCGTCGGGTATCAGACCCGAAACTATGACAGTGATTTGTTTGAGGATATCTCAGGGCTCAACATCGATGCGGAGTTTGAGTATTTTGTCACCGACCTGACGACGATTACGTTGTCGGCGGAGCGGGCAATTCAAAATACAGCTATTGAGGGCGCGGCCGGGTTTTATACCAATAACGGCGACATCACGATTGAGCACGAGCTGTTTCGACCGGTGGTGCTGGTTGGGCGGGCTGAATACCGGGTCGATGATTTTCGCGGCGGCTTTGACCGCAGGGACGAATTTTTCCGAATTTCCGGCGGCATTGATTATGCCTTCCGCCGCAACATCATTTTCAATGTTCGGTATATTTATATTGATGTGAGTTCGCGGGGCGCGGATGCACGCCCTGGTTTCGATGAAAATATTATTCAGGTCGGCCTGGAATTTCGTCGATAATGCAGCGCCGGTTCGGCGCGTTGGAGAATTGTAATGGCGTCAACGTTAAATTCGGACAAGTACGAGGAGGTCGAAGAACTCGTCGATCTGCGGTCCGTCTGGTTTGGCCTGCGCCGACGCGCCGCGCTGTTCTTCGGCGTCACCGCTTCTGTTTTTGCCGCGCTCGCCGCTTATGCATTTCTGTCGACGGAACTTTACACTGCAGAGGCCTCGATGATGATCGAGCCGAAGACGCAGGTTTTTGCATATGGGTCTGAGGTGCTCGGGCAGACAGCCGCCGATCCGAAAATGGTGGATACGGAAGTTGAGTTGCTGCGCAGTCGGGCGATGGCGATCCGTGTCAACAACCGGTTACGCGCCATCGGCGCTCCATCCGTGAATGCCGGCCTGGCCGGCGATGCGGACAGGACGGATGATTTTTTCTCTGAACGGTTAGGCGACATCGCCGCCGATCTCGCTGATCTTCAGTCCAACCGTACTGTGGTTATGCCCGACGCCGGCGATTCCTCTGATACGTCACTGGACGCGATTGATCCGGCGGAAGAAAATGGCGCGGACGCCGTCGACGCAGAGCTGACCGACGACGAAGCCTCGGACGGGGAGGCATCGGATGAAGCGTCCGCCGTTGATGCATCCTTCGTTGCAAGCCGTGAGCACGATAAAGCCTCCGATAAAACAGCCCAGCTTGCAGAATTAAGCGGCCGGGCCGACGGCCGGCAGCCGGCGTTGCTCAACGCCGCTGTCGTTCAACCGGTCGCATCGTCGGGCGCGGCCCTATCGACGCGCGAATCCGACAGCCGCGCCATTGGGCGGCTCATGAAGAATCTTGAAATCCAGCGGGTTGGATCGACGTTCCTGATAAAAATCCGACACAGCAATCCGTCGGCGCAAGCCGCCTCGGATATCGCAAACGCTTACGCGGAAGAGTATATTCTTCAGCAATTGGAAGCTCAGTATAATGAGCTTCGCCAGGCGAATAAGTGGATCGACGCGCGTCTCGCGACATTGCGGCAAGAAGTCCGGCAAGCCGACGCGGCCGCGGCGCTGTTTCGGGCTGAGCAAGGCCTAATGGACGTGACCGGGGAGTCGTTCTCGGAACGCGCCGTAACAGGGATCGCGACAGAACTTGCTACTGCGCGGACCGCGCTCGGGACAGCGACGGCGCGGTACGATACGGTGCGCGCCCTTGCTGATTCTGGCGCGTCTTACGATTCCATCAGCGAGATCATCAATTCGCCGATTATCGCTGAACTGCGTAAGCAGCAGGTCGAGCTTGATCGCCGCCGGGCGGAATTAAAGGTTCGTTATGGCGACAAGCACCCGGAGGTGATGAAGAACCGCGAGGAGTACACGGAGCTCGCGCAACAGATTGCGCGTGAGAAAAGGCGTGTCGTCGATAGCCTAGAGTCCGAAGTCAACTTTGCGGCGGCGCAGGTCCGTACGCTTGAAGCCAATCTCGCCGCGGCGCAGGGCGACCTGGCGTCCAACAATGATGCGTTGGTGCGGCTACTTGAGCTGGAACGGGATCTGGAAGCGACGCGCGGCGTTTATGAGGCGCTCCTTAACCGGCAAAAAGAACTGAATGAACGCGATCAGCTTGCGGACGCCAATGCGCGCATTATCGCGCGCGCCGAACCGCCCGAGTCGCCATCGAAACCGCGCAAGAAATTGATACTGGCGGGCGGATTGCTATTGGGATTGATCCTTGCCGGCGCGTCGTCGTTTACGGCGGAAGCCATGGATACGCGTATTCGCAATACTCATGACGTGCGCCGGGAATTCGGGCCGAACGCGCCTGTGGTGCTGGTCCCGCGGGTACAGTCGCGGCTGCTGTTCCGCCAACGCCGATGCGACGATGTTGTTCGCCGTTACATTCAGGAAGAAGCTGATTCAAGTTTTGCTGAGTCCATGCGCGATTTACGCATGTATCTCAAGGCCGCGCAGCGCGAGGCGAGCGAGCCGCCGTCGATTGCGTTTACATCTGTATTTCGAGGCGAAGGCACTACAACCACGGCGTTTGCATTCGCGAGCCTTTTGGCGGCGGGCGGCAACAATGTCGCTTATATTGAGTATCCGTCGCGGGCGGCGCATTTCTTCAGACAGTCGGATATACGGAATGGGTCGCGCCTTGGCGCGCCTGATGGGGAACCAACCCAACTTGAAGCCATCGCGGACGGCGACGGCGATGCATCCGACTTCGCAGAGGAGGGCGCGTCGGAATTGGTCCGGACGAGCCATGACACAGTTCGCGAAGCGCGCAGCGAAATTGTCAGCGCCGGCGCCCGCGATCTCGAAGTTGCTCACAGGCTGGTTGCGGGCCGAACGATTTGCGGCGTCGACGTCATGGAAATCGATTCTGAACATCGATCATACTCAGAATTCGACGTTCCGGTCTTTGACGCAATGATTGAGGATATTCGGGCGGACTTCGACTATATTATTATCGACGCCCCAAGCGTGCTTGGTAAGAATGAGGGGGGCATCATAGCATCGGCCGCAGATTACACTGTTATGGTCATGGAGTGGTGTTCTACATCGCGCGGCGCGGCGCGGGCGGCGGTTCAGCGCCTGATGGAAATGCGCGCGCAGTTGCTCAGTTTTGTCGTTACCAAAGTCGATGAAAAACAACGGTTCTATTTCCGCCCGGAGGACCGCCAGTTCTACTTCCGAAAATCGGGCTAGCGACAAGGATCGGCAACACGAATGAACGTTTTCATAGCCAATAGGTTTTGTGTCGCCGGCGTTGTCGCCGCAATCGTGATGGCAACGGGTTGTTCGCAGGCGTCATTTTCATCGTCAGATGACGCTAAGTCCGCGAATGCGGGCCCCGATCTCGATATCTCCGCCTATGAAATTACATTTGAGGATGAATTTGACGATCTCGACGTTTCTGGGCGCAGATGCGATTCCCGTTGGATTGCGCATACGCCCTGGAATGGCGATTTTGGCGCCGCGCAATTCGTTGATCCTTCGCGCGGGTTTCCGTTTGTTACAAAGGACGGCGTCCTGCGAATTGAAGCGCGTAAGGAGGCCGGACACGGCTGGTTTGCGGGACTGCTTTCTTCCTGGAATACGTGTGGCGAGGGCTTCGCCCAACAATACGGCTATTTTGAAATACGCACGCAACTTCCCGATGGTCCCGGCTTCTGGCCCGCATTTTGGCTCATCGGGGTTGATCGCGAGGAATTCGCCGCTGAAATCGATATTTTCGAATACCATACGATCAGGCCCCGCAATCTTGAGGTGACAGTGCATGTTCACGCGCTCGAAAGAGGCGCGAGACAATATAAGGATTATCACCTTGAGCGGGTGGAACCCGGTTCGCTTTCGAAAGGATTCAACACTTACGGCGTTGATGTTCAGGAAGACGAAATGATCTTCTATCTAAACCGCAAGGAAATCTGGCGGTCGCCAACCCTTCCGGAGTTTCAGCAGCCATTATACATTTTGTTTAACCTCGCTATGGATGGCGGCGAAATAACGGATAATACGCCCGAATCCGCATATATGTACGTCGATTACGTGCGGGCCTACGCGCGCCGGTAGCGGTTCGGCGCGTCCGGCCGAAAACCGGACGAGCTGATGAGCCTGGTTCCCATCGATGACGGCGCCGAAACGGAACACGACGAAGACGCGTCGGATATCCGCATTTCGAGCCTCACAGTTGCGGTTCTGGCGACAGTCATGATCGGCGCTTTTTCCGCGGTTGGCTTTCTCGCTTACGATAAGAACCGGCCTTCACCGCTCGTCATTGCTACGAATGATTCTGACATAGGCGACGGTCCCTCGATTGCGACAACCCAGTCGGCGCAACGCGAAGACGCGACCGACGACAGTCCGCAAAACCGTGACAATCCGGACGACCCCAAAGAATACGCCATGGACGGGATGGAAAATTCGCTGCAGGACGCCGACGAGCGTTCGCTGCAAATCGAATCAACCGCCTCTACATCGCCAACTGTTTTTGATGACGCGCCGTCCATCAAACCGCCGAAAGGTGACGCGGGCGGGCCGACTGCGTCGGCGGCGGACGCAAGCGAGGGTACGGCGTTCTCAGGAGAAGATGAGGGCGGCGCGACTTTGGCGACAGACGATACGGGAGCTGAAGAACACAGCGTTGCCGAACCCGCCGCTAACGAAGACGCTACTAATGCGCCGGCCGCCGACGCGCCTGGTATTGATGATGAGCCGGCGGACGACGCTGACGGGTCAGAATTCGCCCCGGAAACGCCAGCGAAGGACGCGCCGGCGCCGATTGACGCCCTGTCAGGCAGCCATGTGGTGCAAGTCGGTTCTTTTCGAACAGTGGATGAGGCCGTTGCGGACTGGAAACGCATCGAAGGCGGATTCGCCGCGCTTCTTTCCGACAAGGCGCGCCAGATTGAACGCGCCGACCTCGGCGATCGAGGCGTTTTCCATCGGTTGCGAATTGGCCCGTTTAGCTCGGCCGATGACGCGCGAACCCACTGCCAGGCGCTGAAGGAGGGCGGGCAGGATTGTCTCGTCGTGCGTCATTAACGCGTTCGGTCCGGAATTTCGCCCGCAATCTGTTTGATATAGAGTATGCCGCGTGACCAACGCGGCGACGGAGATTTGTATGGAATCTGAAGAACGGATCGTTCGGGGCGGACGCCTTGCCGACGGCGCCAGCGGTTTCGGATACATGCCGGGGTTTGGCAACGCCCATGCGACGGAGGCGGAGTCGGGCGCCTTGCCGATCGGGCGGAATTCCCCGCAGCGTCCGCCCCTTGGTCTTTATGCTGAGCAACTTAACGGCACGGCGTTTACGGCCCCGCGCGCGCTAAACCGTCGATCGTGGTTATACCGCATTCGCCCTTCAGTTCGTCACGGGAGCGGGTTTAAAGAAGTAAAGAACGACTACTGGAAGACCGCGCCGCACCGCGACGCTAGCGACATTCCAGCGATGCAGCTTCGCTGGTCGCCGGTCGAGACGCCCGACGAGGAAACAGATTTTGCCGCCGGCATGCGCACAATGACGACATGCGGCGACGCCTGGACGCAGTCGGGGATGGCGGCGCATGTTTACGCTTGCAACGCCTCCATGACGCAGCGCGTCATGATGAATTGCGACGGCGAATTGTTATTCTTGCCGGAAGACGGCGCGCTGCGCCTCGTCACGGAGCTCGGCATACTGCTTGTTGCGCCGGGCGAGTTGGCGCTGGTGCCGCGCGGCGTCAAGTTTCGCGTTGAACTCGTCGCTCAAACGGCCCGCGGGTATGTCTGTGAAAACTATGGCGCGCCGCTGACGCTGCCTGAACGCGGCCCGATCGGGTCGAATAGCCTCGCCGATGCGCGTGACTTTCTATATCCGCCGGCCGCTTACGAAGACCTCGAAACACCGGTGACCTATCAGATCAAATGGCTGGGGAAGTTCTATGAAGCGGCGCTGCCGCATTCGCCCTTCGACGTTGTTGCATGGCATGGAAATTATGCGCCGTACAAATACGACCTGCGCCGCTTTGCGACGATCGGCTCGATTAGTTTTGATCATCCGGACCCGTCGATTTTTACCGTGTTGACGTCTGCATCCGATACGCCCGGTACGGCGAATATCGATTTCGTCATATTTCCGGAACGCTGGTTGGTCATGGAAGATACGTTTCGCCCGCCATGGTATCATACAAACGTCATGAGCGAATTTATGGGGTTAATATATGGCGTTTACGACGCCAAGCCGGGCGGTTTTAGGCCGGGCGCCATGAGCCTGCACAATGCGATGCTGCCGCACGGGCCGGATGCTGAGGCGTTCGATCTCGCCAGCAACAAAGACCTTACGCCGGAAAAGCTCGCGGGCACGATGGCGTTCATGTTTGAAACGCGCTTCGTCCAGAATCCGACGGCCTTCGCGTCGGATCCAGCGCGTATTGACTTCAACTATGCAGATTGCTGGAACGATCTGCCAAAAAAGTTCAACGCGCCTGACTGATCAATGAAACTGGGAATGTTTATGATGCAGATGAAAACAGCACTTGCGGTCGTCGTCGGCGCGCTGGTCGCGACGGGTTGCAGCCAACAGTCGGAAACGACGGAGACGGCGCCGCCCGACGCTGAGGCGCCATACACCGAGGCGGCCGCGCCGCCGGCCCACGCGGATGTTGCGAGCGTGCCGGAACCCACCGACGCGCCGAATGCCGATCCTGATGCGTTTATTGAGGCGGCGAATATCGATAATGCGTCAACGGGCAAGGTGGGCAATGTCACCGCCGCCGCTGACGATGATGCGCGGGCCGCGGTTAAAACCGTTGCTGTTGCAAACGACGATGAATTGAAGTCGGTTGCCGGTGACGGCGACGGATTTGGCGCGCTTGTCGGCGATGATGCGCGCGGCAAGCGTCTCTACGTCCAGTGTCAGGCGTGCCACGCCGTAGCCGAAGGTCAGAACCGGGTCGGCCCGTCACTATATAATATTGTAGGGCAGCCGGCGGGGAAGGTCGACGGATTCAGATATTCGGACGCCAATTTAAATAGCGGCGTCGTCTGGACCGAAGATGCGCTATTTGCGTTTCTGGAAGATCCACAGGGTTATATGCCGGGAACGCGTATGATTTTTCTGGGTGTCGCCAAACCACAGGACCGCGCTGACATTATCGCCTACCTGAAATTGCAGACTGAATAAGCGGTTAGAAAAAGCGCGTTACGCGCAGGGTGACGAAATCGTCATCGCGAATGGGGAACGCAGCGTTATCCGGATCGGCGTTAAGGAACAAACGCGTTTCCAGCTCCGCCGTCCAGTTCTGTCCGAAACGGCGTTGGGCTTCGATGAACATGCCCATAAAGGCGTCATCTGCGTCGACGGTGACACCGGCGAGCATCGACGTATCCTGCGGATCGTTTAACGCCAGCCGCGCGCCGGTGAAGACGTCATTATCGGCGAACGTCACGGGCGCCGCGAGGGCTGGGCCAAACGGTTCGAGTACAAGCTCTTCATCACGGCCGTCATATTGATATTCCGCGAGAAGGCCGAGATCGGCGTTCGAGCCGAATATTTGATAAAGCGTGTATTCGAAACCGGCGACCGCGGCGGCGAAGGTGTCGCCGTGCCCTTCGCGGACGATGGCCTCTAGCTTCCAGAGCCAGGCGTCTTTCGTATATTGAAGATCGATCCCGCCCTGGGTGATCGTGTCGTAAATTGGACGAATGCGTTGGTTCGCCGGATCGATAGAGAAGCGCGGCTCGCGTGACGTGCCGTGAAAAATCGACACGCCGAAATCCCAATTGCCGATGTAATGTGAATAGCGGGCCGCCGCATCGATGGCGCCACGGCCCCAGTCGCGATTGATGATTTCGGCGTCCGTATCCACGGGCAGTTCGAAACGCGGCCGGCCGTCCACGCCAGGAAAGGTGCGCGTGCGAAAACCGGACATAACGTAAAGATCAACAGTGCCCCAGTCATTGATCAGCGTTAGGTTGGCCATGGCCTGGCCGAGCTTGTCTTCCTCGTCGATATCCTCGACGGCGTCTGTCTGGTTGATAATATCGACCAGATGGCGCGACTCGGTCCGTCCCCAGAACACTTTGACAGCGCCAAGGGTCAGCGACCAACCATTATCTGCATTGAAGCGGTAGTATCCTTCGCGCAAATCGATATGCGTGCGTTCATCATCCTGCGAGTCGATGCGCGCGTACGGAATAAAAACGAACTGGTGCTTTCTGTCGTCGCTTTCCCAGCGAATATCCGGCTGAAACGATATGGAAGGCTGAAAATGTTCGAGTTGCCCCGGATATAACGGATCGTTTGGAAAATAGCGCAGCTCGCCAGCGACTTCGCCGCCAACGTCCCATTCGCCGGCGGCGGAAAACGTTGGCGTCAACGCCACGGCGCTAGAGATAGAGGCCGCCAGTATTGCGCGCATACTCATTCTTTCCCTTGGACCGTTTATCTTAAACGCGTCAGTATGCCCTGTTCGAAATCGTTGCCGTCCAGTCCATTTTTGAAACTAAATTCGTCGTAAACGAGTTCGGTTTCCTTACCGTTTTGCGCATTGACCATCTTCAGACTCTGGGCGCGCCATACGCCGTCATAGTCTCGGTAGTCAGATAGTATCAGCGTCTTCAATAGGGCGCCCTTTCGATCATAGAATTCCACCTTGCGCACCTGATAGATCTCCTGGTCAACCCATGATTTCTGTTTGGTATAACCTGAGTTTTCGTAACGCGGAAACCGCTCGATAACATCCGTCGCCATGCCGTCGATTTCTTCTTCGCCGATATAGCTGTAGGTAAACTTATTGAGCTCCGTAATGGTGAAATCCTCGAACGCAAACTCAGATCCCACAAAGGCGCCGGACTTGTTTTTGGATGAAATGCGTTTGACGCGCTTCAGGGCCGGCAAATAAAGCCACTGGTCGTCCGGGTCTAGAATCTTTGCGTGCGAGAGAAGGGCGGTGCCCTCAACGTCGCGGGGCGAGTCAAAAACAACGAGCGATTTGTCGCCGACGCTTTCATCTTCCTTTTCAAGCGTCTGGAAGGAAAATTCGCGAACAGTTTGCTGTCCGGCGCGGTTGGTCAGCACCATTCGTGCGTTAACGCGGCTGTCGCCGAAACCGTTGTCCGTCCGGTCGGCGCGCGCAGAAATATCATACCCCTTTTGCGCCTCTGGCGTATCACCGCGGGCCGCCGGGTCGTCAGCAAAGGCCGGTGCGCCAGCAAGCAAGAAAATTCCCAGCGCGGAGGCTGCACTACGAAGCGGAAGGCGCATATTGAGCATGGGGTTCTCCTTCAGGGTTCAGTTGTTGGCCGCTCTTATCTCTTGCGAACAGAAGCAGCAGGCCCGGCAACAAAAGAAAATCTATTGCGAGCGCCAGGCCAATTGTCAGCGTCGTTATGAGGCCGAGCTCGGCATTAATCTGAAACGCTGAGTAGGTCAGCACGGAAAAGCCGGCCATTAAGATGACGGTGTTGAAGATAATTGCGGCGCCGACGGTTTCAAAGGCGTAACGGATTGCGTCCGGCGCGCTTAGAGATTTTTCACGGCGCGCACGCATATACTTCGTCAAGAAATGAACCGTGTCGTCGATAACAATGCCAAGCGCCAGCGACGCGACAGCGGCGACGGAAAAGCCTACAGTGCCGACAAGAAGCGCCCAGGCGCCGAAGGCGGCGAGGATCGGCAATCCGTTCGGCGCCATGCTCAGCAGACCCATGGGAACGCTGCGAAGCGCAACCATCATAATGAATCCGATAGCGACGATAGCGATCGATGTCCCCAGTATCATGCTTTCAACATTGCGTTGCGCGATGAACGTAAACATTATCTGCGGGCCCGTCGCCGGTCCTTCTAGCTCCGGCGCATTGTCGGCGAACCATGCTTCTGTTTCTTTCAGAAATGCTCGGATTGATTTCGTATTGATGTCGCCGGATAGCGTTGCCGTAAGGCGAGTTGATGATTTGTCGATATTGATGCGATCATTAAGGTCGAGGCCGTAGGGCAACGATAACTCGAAGAGCAGCAAATATTGAGCGGCAAGTTCACGATCGTCGGGCAACCGATAATAGCTCGGATCGTCGGCGTTTAAATTCTTGTTCAGCCGCTTCATGATGTCGGCGATGGAGTATACGTGGGCGACGTCATCGCGCGCCCGCAGCCAGTTGGCGAACGAATCCAGCTTTTGCAGATATTCAGGATCTGTGACGCCGCCGGCTTCGCCCGATTTGATGGAAAATTCCGTCGCGTAGAAGCCAAAATGTTCGATGACGGCGTCGCTGTCGGTCCTGAATTCTATCCTGTTATCAAAGTACTTTCGGAACTCATCGCTGAGTTCGATGCGTGGAATCATGGCGATAAGAGCGATCGTCGCGGCCGATGATAGAATCAGCAGGATACGATTATGCGCGACAATAAAGTTCGCGAGGCCGCGCAGTGCGCTCACCTGTTTGCCTTGTTCGACCGTGCGCACGCGTACGGGCACGATCGCCAGAACCGCGGGCAGAAAGGTCAGCGAAAGGATCCACGCTGCTAAAATGCCAACGGCAGAGATATTGCCGAAGTCGCGGAAGGGCGGGGCATCGGAGAAGTTCAGCGCCATGAAGCCGACGATGGTTGTCAGCGACGTAATCGAAACGGCCAGAAAATTGACGCGTATTGATTCAATAATCGCATCCCGCTTGACCATCCCGGCGCGCATCGAGACGCGCATGGTCATGAGGACGTGAATTGCATCGGCGACGGCGAGAGTCAGGATCACGATCGTCGCGCTCGGGCTTGGCCCGGCCAGTTTGATCCCGACAAAGCCTGCCCATCCCATCGCGACCATCGTCGACAGGATCACCACGCCAAGTGTTGCAAACGTTGCCGAAACCGATCGCACAGCAATAATTGTCGTCAAGATTATGACGCCGATCATCAGTGGAATGAGCGTGCTGAAGTCCGTTCGAATAGCTTCGCCAAACGCATTGTTCAACATCGAGGAACCCGATAGGTATATGTTGAATTGCGGATACGATTGAAGAAGGTCTGCGCGCAGCGCCCGCGCGGCGGCGACCGCCTCAGGTACTTCCGACAGCGATTCTTCCGGGTAGGTTAAAACCACGTTGACGGCGGTGACGCCGCCGTCTGACGTAATAAGTTGTCCGTTGAGCAGCGGCTCTGAGAGCGCGTTCGCCTTCTGCCGAGCCAGTTCTTCCGCGGTACTGTCGCCAGGCGCGGGCACCATATCTTCAACGATGAGTTCATCACCGTCTGCATAGGTATATTGAAAGTTGGTGATTGAATCGACGCGCGTCGCGTAAGGCAGCAACCATGCCTTTTCCGTTATTTCACCGATCGCTGCGAGGTTTTCGTTGGTGAATATCTCTGAGCCGTCCGTTGGCTCGAATACAAACAGAAAGTTGTCGCTCTTGATGTAGGTGGCCTGAAATTCCTCAAAGTTTCTCAGCTCTGGATTGTCCGCCGAGAAGAAAGTGCGATAATTGTTGGAGTATTCGAGATTGGCGGCGCCGGTGGCGATAAAGGCTGCGGCGGCGATAGCCGCAAAGACGACGGGCCAACGCAAGAAAATGACGATCTTTGCGAGCGACACAGAGAAAGCGTCGATGGGCGTCGTATTTCGAAACATCACATACTCCTTGAATCGCCGTCGGCGAGTCCGCGCTGAACGTTTGTGCGAATGCACATACCTATTGGACGTATGTCTGATCGATGTTTCGACAACGTCATTGTTGCGCGCCTGTTTGCAATCGCGAGAGCGCGCGCATCGCCGCGTTGAATGCTTCAAGCATTTCCGAACTATCAGCGCCGGCCTGGGCGCGCACGCCAAGCCCTAGCTGCACGGCGATCAACATTTTCGCGCCGTCTTGCGGCGTGATGTTGCCGCTTAACTCACCGCGTCCGTCGGCGCGGGATAGCGCTTCACCGTAGGCAAACTCTATTTCCTGAAGGTATGCTTCAACGCGCGCCGCGATGATCGGATCTTTCGGCCCCAGATCATTGGCGACATTGCACATCAGGCAACCGGCGCCGCGGTCGGCCATTTCACGGACGGCGAATTCCATCACGCGACGGATCGCGTCGAGGGGCGGCGTGCCCGGGTCGTTCAGGTTCGCGAGGAACACCGCCTTTCGTTCGTAGTAATAGTCATCTAGGGCTGCGAGAAAGAGGTCACGCTTGCCGCCGAACGCATTGTAAAGCGCATAGCGGTTCATGCCCGTCGCCTGAACGACGTCCTCAATCGACGCGTTTTCGTACCCGCTCCGCCAGAAAAGTTCTTTCAGCGTACGCGTCGTTTCGGTTGATTGATGTTCTGTCGCCAGATTCATCAGAATATTCGTTCCAGAATGACAATTCTGAAATTAGAATAGTCATTCTGAAATTGCAAGTGCTACGAGCGGGAAAAATTCTTCAATATATTTAAGGCCTTACGCCGTCGCTGTCAGAATTCGGCCTTAACGCCGGCAAAATAGCGCCGGCCAATGGGATTAAAGAACTCCGCGAAGAAACCACGCTCTGCGAATGCAGCGATAGGCAGGTCCTTATCAAAAATATTCTCCGCGCCGGCATAGACGATAACGTTGTCGTTGGGGCGAAATTGAATGCTGGCGTCAACATATGTCGTCGCCGGCAGCGTTGCTTCCGGAACGTTGACTTTAAGCGTCTGGGTTGCGCCGCGCCGGCGCACCGTCCACAGCGTTTTCCACCGGTCCGTTTCGAGGCTGCCGGTGGCGTAAACCTGGTGGCGCGGAAAGTTCGCGAACCCAATTTCGTCGATTAAGACGTCGCCCTGGACGCCGCGAAATTTCATTCTGTGCGCGTATGAATAAAGCAGGTCCAACGAAAGAGCTGGTGCGAAAGGTGCCCACAGCAGGTCGCTGCGATAAGCGACCGTCGCATCGAGTCCGCTCGTCCGCACCTCTCCGCCATTCAGGTAGGTTTCCTCAACTAGCGCCAGTTGTCCCGTCGCTGCGTCGCGTTGGAAAAATAAATTTCCGGTTGCCGGGTTGGCGCGACAAAAACGGTCTGAGAGGTTTTGGCTTGCATAGCATGTATTGAGCGCGAATATCCCGTCCACGCCGCCAATCCGATTTGTGATACGATGAAATCGCCAGTCCGCCGTAAGCCGCAGCGCGTCATCGCCCATATAAACGAACTCCTGTATATCGGCCGCCACGCCGAAATGGCGAGCCCGCACCTTTTCATGATCGAGGTTCGGGTTACCGGTACCGCTTTTGTGCACCAAGAGATCAGCTTGCGTAAATCCCGCCGGGACCCCTAGCGGACCGGCATCGGCGCAATTGTCGGCGATGGTTTGGTTGAATGGCGCGTCGCAAGGGTCAAAGTATAATGTCGCAGAGTTCAATCCGGCGGAATGAAGCTCCACGACATTGGGCGCGCGGCCGCCATAGAGAGCGAATGCGTAGATTTCCAAACCTTCGGCGGGCGTCCAGGATAGATCGCCGCTGAGATTTGCAACAAACCCGCCGCCGCTCCATCTTGTGACGCGCGCGTCGGCGCCGAGTTCAACGACGCCGAGTGCAGAGTAATCAGGGGAAATAGGCAGATCGGCGCCCGCAAATATTTCGCTGTACCCAACTGATCCGTTGGCGCCGGGCGCCTCAAATGAGGCAAGCGCTGCGCCGGCAAAAGGTTCCGAGATTCCTTCATCGTCCAGTATGTCGCGGCGATATTCGATGCCCGCGGATATCCGTCCTTCGCGGTCGTCTAATTCGTAGATTGGTCCGGATGCCGTCAAACGCGCAACATGCTCCGTTGTCGTGATTCGGCGTATACGCGGGGGCGACCGATAGAAATCTGCCGCGGCGGCGGAAACAGAACCTGCGGAAAAGATGTTGAAGGGAATGCAATCAGGCGTCGTGGCGCACTGCGTCGGATCGACGGCGGTGCTCACGCGCGCCGAGTCGATCTTGTTTAGGTCGCGATCACGCGTTCGACTACGGCTAAATCCATAGGATGCGTTTAGCGACCAGTCGTCGCCGAGATCGAGAACAGACCCGACATGAACGTCGAGCGTACGCCGGTCGATCTCGCGTCTGCGCGGTCCAAGTTCAACAAATCGCCGGTTGATCAAGAAACTTTCGATCGGCCCGCCGACTGTTGATTCGATTGTTGCGCGCAGCCCAGCGGGCGCGTCTGGATGATCAGCCGGAACAACGATTGAATCGCCGTAAGCTGGGTTGCCGCCACGAAAATTGGATACCGGTGCCGCCGCAACCTGCGTTATGGTTTCAACATCAGCGAAGAAAAATTCGCCAAAAAACGATATTGTTGGCGAGAGTTCGTAATCGGCGCGGGCATAACCGTGCAGGCGATCAATCTCCGGCAGCGCCGAAAAGCCGGTTACCCAGTTGTACAATTGATCAAGTCGACCCTCAAAAGCCTCAAAACCGCCAGGCGTGAGGCGCGGTTGTTCGTTCGCGTCAAAAATCAACGTCGTATCGCCGCTTGTATCAATGGCGCCGGCGATAAATCCGTTTGGCGTAAAGATGCTGCCCCCAAAACCCGGCGTAAAAACGCCTTCCGTCGGCGTCGATTGTCGTCCGTTCAGAGCAAAGCCTAAGGGTTGTGAGAGGTAATCGCGATCTGCAAAAAATAGTGACGGATCCATCGCGTAAACGACGCCGCCTGAGAACTTTCCGCGCCCGCCTGCAAATTCGTCGCCGGCAAACAGGGACAGCGAATACTCGCCGGCGTCGCCCCGTTCGGAAAGGCCGCCATGGGCGCCAAGTGAAACGCCGTCAATATGATCGCGCATGACGATGTTGACGGCGCCGGCGACGGCGTCTGTTCCCAGCGACGGTCCGGCGCCTTGGTTGATGACTTCAACCCGGTCGATCAGCGCGGTCGGTATGGCGTTCAAATCAACGCCGTAAATGTTCCCATTGCCGCCGCTCGTCCTCACAAACCGTCGTCCATTAATAAGCACCAAAGAACGCGTTGGTTCGAGGCCGCGCAGATCGGTGAGGTTCAGTCCGCCAGCGGATATTAAGAGTTGCGTATTCGCGGATGATACAGACGCCACCGTCGTTGGTAGCTCGTGAATTGGTTCAGCGATACTTTGTGCGCCGGATAAATTCAGCACCTCGGCGTCAAGGGAATAGTTGATTCTCAAACCGGTATGGGCGCCGGGCGCGCGATAACTGGCCGTTACGATAATTTCGTCACGGCGCGTGCTATCGTCTTCGAACTTATAATCGCTCGGTGGCAGCTCCGGCATTAATTCGATCACGACGGGACGTTGAATGATCGCCAGCGTGCGGCTGTCGATCTCGCGATATTCGAGCGACGATTCGCTTAACAGTGCGCCCAATGCGTCGCGCGTCGTCAACGCCCCGGACACGGCAGGCGCATTTATACCTGAGACGATGCGATGATCGTATACAAGAGAGACGCCCGATTGGTCGGAGAATTGTTTTAGCACTTCGTCAAGCGCGCCGCCGGTCATCGTGAATTTGTGCGTTCGCGGTTCAGGCGCGTTCGCGCCCCATGCCGTCGCTCCGCACAGCAATACCGCGCAAGCGCCAGACCAAAGCTGGCGAAGCGCGCGTCTATGTCGACTGGACTTATTCATCCGCCTGCAGAATGATCTTGTCGGGATCGCGCTGATCGACTTTCAGCGACAAAGCGACGCTGATGGCGCGAACGGCGATGTCCTGGTCGGCAAGCTCCACTCGGCCGGAAACTGGTGCGTCGCCGAGTGCCGCGTCGCCGAGCTCAATTTGCGGATCGAAGTATCGATTGAGATCGGCGACCACGCGCGTAAGCGGGGTCTTGTCGAAATAAAGATAGCCGTGGCGCCAGGTCGCGGCGATGTCGGTGTCAAAATTATTGATCCCGCTAACGTCGCCCGTTGACGCAACGACGATCTGTTGGCCGGCTCCAAGGCGCACGCCGTCCGCATCCGGAATATCCGCGGTAGAGCGCACAGCGACCACGCCGCTAATTACGCAGATTACTGATTCGGCCTGCTTCTTGCGAATTGTAAATGACGTACCCAGCACGGTTGCGTGGGCGTCGCCGGCGTCAACGGTAAACGGCCGTGACTCCTCGCGCGCAACGTCGAAAAAAACTTCTCCGCGCTCCAGCGTGGCGTAACGTCCGTCATCATCGGCGCTGAAAGTGAGTACTGTGTCGGTATTCAAGGTCACCGTTGTTCCGTCAGGCAGGGATATGTCGCGGGTTTCGCCGCGCACAGTCGCAAATCTTTCGATCTGCGTGGGCCCATCCTGCATTGGTGCAATGAAGAAGAAGGCGGCAAACAATGACGCCGCAACAGCCGGCGCGCCGATCAGCCACGCCTTACGCGCCGGCGTCCGACGCCGCACGGTTTCGTCATTGGCTGGCGTTTGAAGCCCGCCCGCGGCGCCCGCCAGCGCGCTTGCGTCGGCGATGGCCATATATTCGGCGAGGGCAATGGAATGACGCGCATCCGCATCGAGCCACGCAAGAAACTGCGCCTCATCATTTTTATTGAAGGCGCCGGATAAGCGCCGCGCCGCCCAAGCCGCCGCCTGGTCGTCAATACGGCGAAAGTCGCCGCCGTCGTTATGTGAATCGGTCATAGATGCGCCCCGATTTCCTTTCTACTAATCGGCCGTCTTACTCGTCCCCTTGCGCGGCCGCCCCTGTTAGTCCTGCTTTGTTGAATCATCCTCACGCAACACCTGACGCAATTGTTTCAATGCGACGATCATGTACTTCTCGACGCTGCTTTCAGAAACTTTCATGCGCTTGGCAATTTCGCGATAGCTGAGGCCGTCAAAACGGTTCATCGTAAACGCCGTACGCGCCGGTTCCGGCAATGCGGCGATTGCATCCAGCGTTTTGCGCACGTCTTGCCGCAAGCTGGTCTCTTTTTCCGGCGTTGGGCCGGTAGCGGCGATCTTTGAAATCGCGTCGTCATCGTCATTTTCGGAGGGCATGATGTGTCTGCGGTTGAAGGTGTTCCGGCGTTTCATTTCGTTCACCGCCAGATTGCCGGCAGTTTTGAAAATCAACGCTCTGGGATTCGTAACCATCGCCGTCGCTGCGTAACTCCAAACTCGCAGAAACACGGACTGAGCAACATCGCCTGCGGCGTCGGGATCTCCGAGCCGGCGCGTCAGCCACTTCACGAGCACGCTTTCGTTTTCACGAATGGCGGTCTCGATTCGAGCGGTCTGTTCCGGCGTCATCGCCGGGCTCCGCCTATATATGTCGGCCTGGTCACAGCCTGATACGCCTCCGGTCAAACAGGCAAAACGCCCGTTCCGGCAAGCGCCGCGTCCCAAAATCTTGGAAACAGAGGCCCTTGCCCGCACTTCATCGATCAGCTCGCCGCTGTCACGGCTCCCGGCGTCGCAAAAAACTCGCCAACGGATTGAGGAGTTTTCCTTGCCGGTTGTCTACTGATCGAACAGCGGGCTCCCTCCGGTGCCTAATGTTCAACGTACCCGTGAGCCGGGGAGTAACGCCCAATTGCTTCCTGGCTCACACGGCGTACACAGTAAGCGGGAATAACGTTGAACTGCAAGCGCCTTTGGTCGCGCCCGCCGCCTGTGCGGCCGCCGTTTTTGCCGAAGTTTGAGGTCAATCCTGTTGCTCCGGAGCCACATCGGCCATTTCATTGAAATTTTTGTCTGAGGTGCCCCGTCATGTCCTCTGCCTCATCGCCTGCGCGATAGCGCGAGATGCAGCGTTTAACCGTCATGATATTTGCCGGAAAGGCGCCGAGGTAATGGCAGTGCGACGTAAGCGCCGCCGGCGGGCAGCGACCTTCGCTGGCGCACGCGCGCATTCAGCGGTTGCTTCATCGTGGAACAATGCAAAACCCACGTTACAGTGGCGCAAGTCTCGCAACGCCCGTCGACGAAGGTCGTAACCTGGCGGACGCGCCGCCAGTGGCGGGAAAGCCGCGAAATAGGAGCAAATTAAGGGTGGATTGGGACGAATATTTCGACGAGGACGACGGCGCGGGCCACACCGAGCGATCAGGCGGCAAGCGCACCGTAACCGTCGGCTGGATAGCGAGAGCACCGCAGTCGTCCGTATCATTTTCGCCGCCTAAGCTCTTTTCCCGCAACGACCCGAAAGCCGCCTCGTCAAAATCGGTACAGAATTGCCCTGCTGCTGTTGATTTTGATCGCCGACATTTTGTTATTCCGACGCCCTTTGATGTTACATTGCAGTTGGTGCGTCATGCCAACGGCCAACTCTCGCTTCAAGATGCAGATGGGGGCGAATCCGGCATACCGCAAAACGGACTGCAGGAATTACTTGTCCTTCATCCGCAGAAGGAGTGGCGTCATCCTGAACGCCCACTGATTCAATTTCTTTCGCCATACATTTTTATTTCCGACGATCCATGTTTTGTCGTGCAGACCGCGCCTTATCTGCATTACTTTCCCGAGCCGCGTCCGGGCGTGCAAATGGGCGGGCGCTTCCCGATCCATACCTGGCCACACCCAGTCAGTTGGAGTTTTGAGTGGCATGACGTCTCGCAGCCCCTGAAACTCAAACGCGGCGAGCCGTGGTTTTATGTGCGATTTGAGACTGAAAATCCGTCAGCGCGCGTTCGACTGGTCGAACAGCAACAAACACCGGAATTGGAGAAATACATTTCCGATATCTCCGATGTTTCCGAATTGGTGAACAGAACCTATTCGTTGTTTTCTGAAGTGCAGCGCCACCGCCCGGCAAGGCTCGTGAGCGCAAAGAAAGCGTAACGTTGATTTTCTGTGTGTGTCGGACGCGGAACGGTTGAGCATGCAAAAAGTTCCAATATCTATACGAATACGAAGTGTTGAGTTTTGCGAAGCGTATTCGGACCGACGCACGGTCTGCTTACGTGCGCAGCCTACGAGTTCCATCGCGGCCGTAAAAAATGTCTGAGCCCATTGAAATACTTGTCGGTAAGGCGCAAGCACTGAAAAGCGCCGGGCGCCTGCGTGAGGCGATCGACGTTTGGCACAGTGTCGTGGCGCGCGCGCCGGACAATCTTATCTATCAGCACGATCTTGCGGCGACTTTGGGCGACGCCGGGCGCAACGCCGAGGCGGCGGATGTTGCCGGCCGAGCAATTGCGAGCGGGCTCGGTCACCCGGAAACACATCTTGTGCACGCGCGTGCGTTGGCCGGAATTCTGGACCTGGAACGCGCTGAAAACGCCTATCGATACGTTCTTTCAAAAAAGCCCGACGATGCGTTCGCACACCGCGAGTTTGCGCAACTATTATGGATGCGTACGGGCGATGCGGCGAAGTCTGAAGCAACACTGTTAGCGGCTATCAATCGCCAACCCGGCCTTCTCAACCTTCAAATCTTGAGGGCCGAGATCAGAGGGCAGATGGGCGACCCGCAAACCCAATATGAGTTGTTAAGAAATCTCGTAGCGAGCACCGGGCGGAATCCGGAAATCTGTTACTTCGCCGCCAGGGCGGCGCTTGCCTGCAAGGAATTTCCAGCAGCGCTTGAGTTTGCGAAAATTGCGGCGGATGCAACGCCGGATCAGGACGATGTTGCTGCGGTTTTTGTAACGGCGTTACTGGCTGCCGGTGATGCGGAAACCGCATCCGACGTTATCGATCGCCTCCGGAGACGGCAGCCCGCAAACCAGTATTTCATCGCCCTCCAGGCAACCGCGTGGAGAATACGCGGCGACGAGCGGTATCATACCTTGTTTGACTATGATGCTATGGTTTATGCGGCGCCGCTTGATACGCCCCGCGGCTGGTCAACACTCGATGATTACCTGGATGATCTCGCTCAAGCGCTAACAGACGCCCATTGCTATCGCGAGCATCCGTTTTTTCTCTCTGTTCGTCACGGCAGCCAGATCGCGTCTATCACCAAATCGGATAATCCGGCGATGCGCGCTTTCGGCGATGCAATGCGTGGTCCGCTAGAAGCGTATTTGGACCGCTTAGGGCCCGGCGGCGACCCTCTTCGTGGCCGCCTTAGAGGCGGCTTCGAACTTCTTGACGCATGGTCGGTTTTGCTGCCGCCAAGCGGATTTCACGTCAACCACGTCCATCCGGAAGGGTGGATATCGTCGGCCTGTCATATATGCCCGCCGCGCGAAGATGCGGAAAGCCCGAGAGCCGGCTGGTTGAAATTCGGAGAGCCGGGCTGCGCGACAACGCCGTCGCTTGCGGCGGAGCGGTTTGTCAAACCCGAGGCCGGTCAAATGGTGATGTTCCCGTCATATATGTGGCATGGCACTGAGTCTTTCTCAAAAGGGCCTTCGCGGCTGACGGTGGCGGCCGATATCGCGCCGCCACACGATGACGCCGGGTTGCAGGGCGGCGACCTTGCTAGATAACGATAATTTGCCTCCGGCCTGCGCGGTTGAGCAAAGCGAAGGAAACGGCGCGCCCAGCCGCGTGTCCTTACAAATGAGGGCATGGGCTCCGGGACTGCGTATCGCAACTGCGAAAAAAAGAGAGGGCGTCAGCCGCTCGGATTAATAGTCTATTTACCTCCATTGCCTGTTTCTGAATGCGCGGGGCCAAACCTGTTGCCAAAAAGGAACGGTCGAAAAATGTCAGCGTTTTCACCGGTATTCCTAGTTGACGATTTTGTACGGAAACCCCTAGCGTCCCGACCATAACGATCTGTGTGGGCGCAGATCCGGTCCAAATTGCCCTTTCGTTCAACGACAATAGCGAAAGGCTACCGGAGGGGCCGGCGATGGGTAACAGCACTGCTGTTCCTGATCGTCATATTGTCTTCATTTTGGCCGATCGCCATCAGCGATAGCGAGCGGCTGCCGGACGTCCGGCGATGGGAAACAGCACCGCTGTTTTCGGTCGTCGCATCGTTCTGATGGAGGGAAGAGCATGAAAAGCTCACACATTATGGGGCGCCTGTTGCGTTCGACTGTGCTTACGGGGGCCGCTCTCGCTGCGACGGCGCCCGTGCTGGCTCAAGACGACACAGATGATGTTGTCGTCGTTACAGGCACGCGTCTTAAAGACGCTAATATCGACGCCACGAGTCCTGTTTCGACAATCGGCTCCGAAGCGTTTGATATTCGCGGCACGACGGACACGATCGATCTTCTGAACACCTTGCCGCAGATCACGCCGGGATTGAATTCTCAAAACACCGGCTTCGCCAACGGCGCGAACGGCACGTCAACAATCAACCTCCGGGGCCTTGGTGAAACGCGGACCCTGGTCCTCGTTGACGGCAAACGTTTGCCTTACGGTTCGCCGACGACGGGCGGTTTTGCGTCTGACGTCAACCTCGTTCCGGCGCCGCTCATTGAGCGTGTTGAAATCGTGACCGGCGGCGCGTCTGCTGTTTACGGTTCTGACGCTATCGCCGGCGTCGCCAACTTCATTATGAAGAAAGATTTCGAAGGCTTCGAAATCGATGGCCAGTTCGGCTTCAACCAGTCAGGCAACGGCACTGAGTTTATTCAGGCGGCGTTAACCGCTTCCGGCGAAACGCCTGTGACCGGCGCGACGACGGGCAACGAAACCTGGGACATCAGCGGCCTCATGGGCGCCAATATCGATGGCGGCCGCGGCAACGTAACGGCGTATTTCCGTTATCTGCGCAACAACGGCCTGCAGCAAGGCGAGCGGGACTTCTCCCAGTGCGCCCTAATCGAAGCGCCGACGGCGGCCGGGCGTACGTGCCTTGGTTCGAACCAGGGTCCGTTCCCGACGACATTCTTTATTCCGGCATTGCTTGACGCCATGAACAACCCCATTCCGCTTGTCGACGCGATGGGCAACACCGTTCTCGACGCCATGGGCAACCCGGTTGTGTCGCAAGCGCTGTCAGTTAACGCGACGGGCAATGGCGTGACGCCTGGCTTTAACAACGCGTTCAACTTTAATCCGTTCAACCCGATCATTCGTTCGGTTGAACGTTTTAACGCTGGATTCAACGGGTACTATGATATTACGGACAATATCAGCTCCTTTATGACGTTTGGCTTTACGCAATCGCAATCTCCGCAAGTTATCGCGCCGAGTGCGGCTTTTGGGTCGTCGACCACGATGCTTAACTGCGACAATCCGCTATTTTCTGCGGAAGCGCTTGCGCAAATCTGCGGCACGCCGAATTTTATGGGTACGGGCTTCTTCTCGCGCGACGTGCAGGATGGCACGACCGACGGCTTTGCGCCGGCGCAGCTGCGTCGTCGATTCGTTGAGGGCGGTCTACGCACCGATGACCGGACGTTGACAAACTTCCGGATGGTCGGCGGTTTCACCGGCACCCTGTTTGAGACTTGGGACTGGGAAGCGTTTGGCCAATTCGCCAACACCAAACTTGAACGCCTTCAGTTCAACCAAGTGACGGCGACACAATTGCTTCGCGCAATTGACATTGTTGACGACGGCATGGGCAATCCAGTTTGCCGTTCGTTCCTCAATGGCACGGACCCAGCTTGTGTGCCGTTTATCTCGGCGTACATCACCGACGCTCAAAACCCAGCGGGTCTTCAGGCCTATGTTGATACGCCGACCCTGACCCAGGGCAGCCTTCAACAGACGGTTTTCGGCGGCACCATCCAAAGCTCGCTTGGCCAGTATGGCTTGCAAAGCCCATGGTCGGAAAACGATATGAGCATCCTCTTTGGTGTTGAATATCGTCGCGACCAACTGCGCACGCAAGCGGACGCCACGAACCAGCAAGGTCTGCTGATCGGCGCCGGCGGCGCGGTCAATCCGACCAACGGTGCTACGGAAGTCTGGGAACTGTTCATGGAAACGAACATCCCGCTGATCGAAGGCGTTCAAGGCATTGAATCGCTCTCGATTAACGGCGCGTTCCGTTATTCTGACTACTCCTCGACGGATATCCGCAACAGTGTTGACGGCGGCGACATCACCGCCACGACCTTTGCGGCGGGCCTCTCCTGGACGCCGGTCGAAGACATCCGTATCCGCGGCCAGTATCAGCGCGCGATCCGGGCGCCAAATATCGGCGAACTCTTCCTGCCGCAATTCGGCAACCTGACGTCGCTATCTGACCCGTGTGCGAGTGCGACGCCGACGGCAACCGCTGCACAGTGCGCGAATACGGGTTTGAACCCGGCGCTGTTTGGCCTTGTTCCGCCTGACTCCGGTCAGTTGAACATTCTCCAGGGCGGTAACCCGAATCTGTCGCCGGAAGTCGCCAATACTTGGACCGTTGGCGCCATCTACTCGCCGAGGCAGGTGCCGGGGCTGACGATCGCCGTCGACTATTTCAACATCGCGTTGAAAGACGTGATCACCGGCATTACGCCGTCGATTACGCTCAACACTTGTCTGCAGACGGGCGATCCGGTGTTCTGTAACCTGATCACCCGCGCGCCAGACGGTTCGTTGACCAACCTGCCGCGTACGATGTTCAATATTAACAATACGAACACGAACATCGCGGCGAATGACGTGTCCGGCATCGACGGCCGGGTATCCTACGGCTACGACTTCGGCGAATGGGGCGCTTTCGATTGGGACTACAATGCGTCCTATTATATCGAAAACTCCACGCTGCCGTTGCCGGGCTTTGGTCAGTTCGATTGTGTCGGTTTTTATGACGATAACTGTCAGAACCCGAACTTCGAATACAGCCATGTGTTCACCACGACGTACACGACCAACTTCAACCTGTCGGCTTCGGCCGTCTGGCGGTTCGTGTCCGGCGTTGATCGTGTAGCGTCAATCGATGCGACGACGGGCGCCATCACACCGACGGACCCGACGACTTCAGCTTCCGCGTCGTTGCCCGCGGTCAGCTATCTTGACCTCGCTGTCTTCTACGATCTCTTTGAGAACGTTCAGTTGCGTGCGGGCGTCAACAACATCTTCGACGTTGACCCGCCGATTGTGCCGGGCTTCGGTCCGTCACCGACCGGTAACCAGTCTGCGAACAGCTATCCGGGTAACTACGACCTGTCTGGCCGGTTTATCTTCACCGGCATCAACGTCCGGTTCTAAAACCTGGGGGAAGAGCCGTTTAGCCGCGGCTCTTTTCAAGAACAAGAATTCGCCCGGTCGATTTGTCGGCCGGGCGTTTTCTTTGGAATGACGGACGCGCGCAGTCTGGATCTTAAACCCGCGGGCCGTATCTCGCATCGGCGATGTTTATGATGTATTCTTGCGTTGTATTCTTTAAGGAGCATGGTGGCGAAGATGAGATCCGTAGTTAGAACATTGGCTCTTGCGACAATTTTTTCCGCACTTTCCAACGCAGCGATTGCGCAAGCGCCGAGTACGGATGAATTGCGCGAAATCGCATCATGCCGGGAAATCCCGAAAGCCAAAGACCGGCTACGTTGCTTTGAGCGAACGACGGAGATCCTGGACCAGTTCGCGCCCATCGCTGCTGCTGAAACGGAACCGGACGGGTCCGCGGGCGATCAGCCAGCAGCCGTTGCCTCTGCGGCGCCGGCGACGCTTGATACTAGTGACGGGGTCGACCCCATTGCGAGCTTTGGCGCGGAAGACCTCGTTCAGGAAGATAGCGAGAACCAGGTTAGGGAACTGCGCGCGGTAGCGGTTGCGATCTCGCAGAACAAGCGCGGGAAATATGTTGTTCAACTGGATAACGGCCAAGTCTGGCGTCAGTTGCAGGGCGACCGCAATACTCTGCGTGTTCGCCCCGACAAGGAGGGCGAAGGGCACGAGGTCATTATCAAGAAACGGTCGCTCGGTTCATACGCGTTGCGCATGACAACCGCGAAGCGTTCAATTCTGGTGCGCCGTATCAAATAGGCGTTAGCTTGGCATTGCGTTCGGTTTTTGAACCGGTGATTGCTACGCAGCGCTGCAGCCCTTTTGAGGTGGGTATCGACTACCGACTACTCGATCAGGGCACTCGGCAGCCGCTTAGTAGTCGTGTTCCAGAGTGATAGCTTGAACGCCCAGCCTTCAATCAGGTCGAGCGCATCTGCGTGTTGACCCATTAGCGCGCGTTCTTCCTGCGCACGTTGTGTCGCGTCATATGTGCGGCTTTCGTCTTTTGCGTCCGTTCGAAACAACGCGCCCTCTGCAACGGTACGGCAGTAGTCAACGTCGTGGGCAAGCTTTAAATGATCGCTCGCCGCATTCAAAGTTTCAGCCGGACGTTGCAGTAGTGTGTGAAAGTCGAGAGGCCGAACGGTGGTGTTCCTTGGCGTACTCAGAACCGCATTAAACAATTCAATTTGATGTCTCCAGACAAGCGCGGCGATTTGAAGGTCCGTTAACGCCAGCGCGTCGCGCTGCGGGATCGCGCTTACGCCAATATTGTCCATCGCATAGACTCTGTAGATTTGCCGAATAAGCGTTTTGCACGGATCGCCCTTCTTGATTACCGACGTGAGGAACCCTCTGAGATCGCCGTAAAGTAGAATGATCGGGATATCGAGCGCAGCAAAAAGCGGGACAAGGTTGTTGGCGGCGTTTGTCGGTTTAACGAGGACGCACTCATCGCCCACATGAGGCCGTGCAATCAATGCGAGTAAAAGGTTGCGCAGCTTGTGAATTTCGTCTTGCGCCGCCTGGTGCTGCGCCATGCGATAGGCGTTCGAAAGACCCATGACGATTTCGGGTTCTTTCAGGGCCAGTACGCTCCCTGGTCGGTCGAGCGCGCGCGACAGCAGTGTCGAGCAACAGTACGAGGTATGGAAAAGAAACGCCGGTTTTGCGGGACGAACACTCGATGAAGCCGCCAGCAGGTCGTCAATGGATGCATCCGCCCACGCCTGCGCTGCGGCCTCGATCCGATAGTCCAGAAACGACGCCCGGCTTAGCGCTTCGCGCTCGAAACGGCCGAACGATACGACCCGCCGCCCCATATCCAATCGATGCGGAAGCCAGCTTGCGTCTGCAATGAGGTCGGCGGGGCTGATCTTTACGGGTGTAGTCATTACGATTCCGCCGGCTTGAATGGCGCCTATATTCGGTCGGTTTTTGCGTCCTGCCAACCGCAAATTGGCGACGGTTCATCGCCGCTGACGCGATAGCGTTCGTCCCGAAAAAAGCGCGCGCCGCGCGCCTAATCTTCATAAGTTACGGAAGGCGCGCCGTCGATTTCATGAACCTTCGCCTTGACGGCAAATATCTCATTCATTCGGCCTGCTGAGATTGTCTCGCGCGGCGCGCCGTCTGCCGCGATCTCGCCGTCTTTCATCCAGATTATCCTGTCTGCAAACGCCGCCGCCATGTTGATATCGTGAAGTATGACAAGCGCGCCGGCGCCATCCGCCACATGAGCCCGGATGAGCCTCATGATATCGACCTGGCCGGCCGGATCGAGCGAGTTTGTCGGCTCGTCTGCGAGCAGAAACGGCGCCTGCGCCGCAAACGCGCGGGCGCAGTGCGTACGCGCAAGTTCGCCGCCGGACAACGTATCGGCGCGGCGTCGACGCAGATGGTCGAGCCCGCAAGCGGCCAGCGCCTCCGCTACGGCCCTGCCATCGTCGTCCGTGGATGGCGACATGGTTACGCCGTAGGCGTATCGTCCGAGGGCGACAATATCCTCAACAATAAGAGGCCAGGCGGTCGGGCGAATCTGCGGTAGATATGCAACAAGGCGCGCTCGTATTGTCGCATCCATCGTTGCGGCGTCTTCGTCGCCAATTTTTGCGCGCCCGCTTGTCGGTGTGATCGCGCCGAGCGCGCATTTAATTAATGAAGACTTGCCGACGCCGTTTGGCCCGATCAACGCGACCATCTCGCCGGCGCGCAAGGTCAAGTTAATCTCACTCAGTATACGGATGCCATCAATACCAAGACTCAGGTTCTTTAGCTCGATTTTGGTCATGTGTTGCGGCCTCTCCTGGCGGCAATCCACACGAACACTGGCGCGCCGATTAACGCCGCGACGACGCCGAGGCGGAGCTCTGTCGGCGTCGGCAGGATGCGCACCCCGATATCGGCGAGCACCAATATGACGCCGCCGGCGAGGGCTGCGGGGACAAGCGTGCGCGCCGGGTCATGGCGAACAAATGGGCGAACCAAATGGGGCGCGACGATGCCGACAAATCCGATGGCGCCGGCGATGGCGACGGCGGCGCCGGTTGCAAGCCCGGCGCCCAGCACGACGAGGGTGCGCGTGCGTTTTAGATCAACGCCGAGGCTGAACGCAGTTTCTTCGCCGAGACCGAACGCCGACAGGGCGCGCGCCGAAAGGCCGAGACAGATGAAGCCGACAAAGAGAAACGGCGCCGCCATCATAATATCCGCAAAGCTGCGATTGGCGACCGTACCCAGCGTCCAGTTGAGAAGATCCGCCAAAGAAAACGGGTTTGGCGCAAGATTAAGAAGAAGCGCCGCGACCGCGCCGGCGAAACTCGAAATGCCGACGCCGATCAAAATGAGCGTGACGACGGAACCGATACGTATCGCGGCGACGGTGAGCAATGCGGTCGCGGCAAGGGCGCCGGCGATCGCGGCCAGCGGCACGGCAATGTCGGGAAGCGCTGTTCCGCCATAGAAGAGAACGAGACTGGCGCCGAGTGCCGCGCTCGCGGACACGCCGAGCACGCCCGGCTCCGCAAGCGGATTGCGCAAAAGGCCTTGCAAGGCGGCGCCTGATGCGCCGAGCGCCGCGCCGACTATGAACGCTGCGACGGCGCGCGGCATACGGATTTCCCAGATAACGATCATATCGCCGACGCCGCCGGCGCCAAAAAGCGCAGAGATAAATCGATCGGCGGGCATTGCCGTCGATCCGATCAACGCAGCCGCTGAGATCGAGACAATCGCAGCGAGCGCAAGCAGAATATTCAACCTGGATATCAAGGCGCCGCCGCCATCGCTTCCGCTGCGTCAATGACATACCACGCGCCGCAGGCCGTCCAGGCGCCAGGAATATCGATGACGTCGGCGGCGCGCAGCGCCCGTTGTGCAACCGGATGGCGCGCTGGCGACCAGAGATCAGTTCGCGCATCGTCGCCGTCAAAAAAACCCGCAGCGACGGCGCCGGGCGCCTCGTAGGCCAGGCGCTCCAGCGGGGCGAAGCCCCATCCAGCGCGCTGGTCAAAGTTCTCTCGACCGGCGCGTATGATCAACTCATCGATGAGCGTGCCCTCGCCGGCGACGGCGCCCTTTGACGTTACATAGAGGATCTCACCCTTGGGTTCGGCGTCGAGCGCCGCCAGCCGCCGATCCATCTCGCTGGCGATAGACTGCCCCCGCGCCGGATGGCCCAGCGCCGCCGCTGTCGCGACAACGTTTTCACGAATCGCGGCGAGATCGTTGGCGTACGTGATTTGAATAACGTCGACACCGACTCTTTCCAGAAATGCTGTGATATTGGGTCCGCCGCCATACGTCCGAATGACAGCATCAGGCTTTTCGATCAGGATATCTTCCGCACGCGGTCGAATTTGCGCAATGCCGCGGGCTTGGTGACGCAAGTATGAGAACGCTTTATCGGAATCTGGCGACAGGCCCACAATGGTGTCTCGATCGGCCAGCGCCAGGAGATACTGATCGGCGCAAAAGTCAAGACTGATAATACGGCGCGGCTGCGTCACGGCTTCGTTGGCGTTCCGCGCGCAGGCGCTTAGCGACAATACGCAAACCAAGAATATGACCAACTGCGCCTTCATTCAGAATGTCAGCCTGACGCCCGCGTAGCCCGACAATCCCGGCGTTCCAAATCCCGAGACTTGCTGATAGTCGGCGTCAAGTAGGTTTTCGATCCGTCCATACAGTTCAATCGTTTCGGAGACGGCATAGGCGGCGGAAAGATCGACGCGCGTCCATGCGTCAACATCCGAGCCGAATGGTCCTTCCGTTTCTTCGCCATTATATCGAATGCTTACCGCGCCGGACAGGCGTTCGTCGCGGTAAGATAGCGCGGCGTCGCCCGAATGGCGCGGCGTCCTGATCTGACGCTCGCCGGTGACGGCGTCTTTTGCGTCGATATAGGCGTATCCGGTGTTAAGGGCGATCCGTTCCGACAGCGAAAATTCCGCTGCAATTTCAATGCCTTGTGCTTCTGTTTGCGCCAGATTTTCGTAACGGAAATTTGGCGCGAAGATGATGAGATTTTCCGTATCGCGATTAAAATAGGTCACGCCGAATCTCGTACGACCGTCAAAGACATCGAGATCGAGACCGACATCAAACGCTTCGCTCGTCTCGGGCTGCAGGTCTGCGTTCGGCGGCAAGGCGCCGAAACTTTGCGTTAGTTGAAAGATTGTCGGCGCCTTGAACCCTTCGCCCCAACTGCCGCGCAATATGACGCCCTTCGCGATCGTTAATGCGGCTGCGGCGCGCGCCGTGACTTCGTCGCCAAAGGTCGAGTGGTCGTCGTAGCGTAACCCCGCACTGACCGTGAGCCCTTCAATCGGTTTGACTTCGAGAAGTGCAAAAGCTGCATTGATGGATGTTTCTTCGCCGTTCGCTTCCGTTTCTTCCCGCTCGGCGCCGACGGCGATACGATGTTTGTCGAATAGCTGCGCGGTGCCCTGATATCGCAATATGAGGCGGTCGCCTTCGTCTTTTGTCGCAAAGCCGCCGAATGAGCCGTTGCGCGTGATATCTGTGAAGCCGATTGAGAATTCGTTGTTCAGCCGGTCGTTGAATAGCGGTGCAATCGCCCGTCCATGTAATGATAGCTGATCCGTCGACGATTTGTCGTCGGTGTCCGAAAGGGAAAAGACCGGCGGCGGGAAACCGTCGATCTGCGTTTCGCCGGTTTGATATCGGGCTTTGGCTTCCAGCCGAACCTTGCCGACATTTACGCCGCCGCCGCCATCGACCGTATAGCTATCATAGCCATCTCTTTCGGGATTGTCGTCGTCTTCTTCAGCCTTTGAGATGCCGTTGCTGGTTAGCCCCGACGCGGACAGGCGGAAATCACCGCCCGGCCCGCCACCATAGACGGCGCCGCCGCCGCGCACGGTTGCAAAGGAGCCGCCCTCAAGAAAGGCGCGGCCGCCGAAGCCCTCGCTGGCGCGCTTGGTGATGATGTTGACGACACCGCCAATGGCGTCCGATCCCCATAATGTCGAATGTGGGCCTTTCAGTATTTCGATCCGCTCAATGTCGGCGGGATCGAGGATTGAGAAATCATAACCACCGCCAACGGATGTCGGATCGCCAAACGGAACGCCGTCCAAAAGAACAAGCGTCTGATCCGCCGAAGCGCCGCGTATGCGGACAGATGCAAGGCCGCCAATGGCGCCGTTCTGATTAACGGTGACGCCTGGCGCTGTTGCGATTGCATCGAGCGCAAACTGATAGGCGCGCAATTCTATGTCTTCAGCAGTGATGACGCTGACGCTCGATCCCGTTTCGCCGATCGGCGTCGGCAGGCGCAAGCCCTCAACGATAATTTCATCATCGGCCGCGTGGGCTGAGGTTGCGTAGGCGGCAACAAACGCCGCCGCGCATAGTTTCGATAAGTGTTTCATCTGTTCCTTCCCGCCGCCAAACGGCTCAACGACTTGCGCATTCGCAAAGGACGTCACGCCCATCACGAACAATCAGTGTCGCTTCAAAGGAAGAATCCTGTCCTGCTGGCTGTTCCCGGCCATAGGACGAGCGACGCGACGGCAGGTCTCCTGACTCTGCGGGTCGACGCCGCTCGGCCGTCCTTCCCAGAGGATACGCCTCCAGTGGACAAAGTGGCCGATGGCTCGCCGCTGACAGTTGCGGGCACAGTTCCGGATTTTCACCGGATTCCCTATTAAGCCCCTCTCGGGGCGCCATCTGCATGCAGTTCTGCGACGGCGGGGGCGCGCCTGTCAACAAGGTGCGAGAAGCACATAATTGCTTTTTTCTGTCGGAGGCGCACATGATATACTGTTCTCATGATTGACGACTTCATCAGCGAACAAATCGACAGCCTCAAGGGCGCGCCGCGCGACCTGCCGTCAAACGATATTCATTGCTGGTTGATTTCTTTAGAAACGGACGCCGGCGATGGATTGTTGGACGCGTCGGAACGGGATCGCGCATCGCGCTTCCGGTTTGATCGCGACCGGCGCCGTTTCGTCGCCGGCCATGACGCGATCCGGCGCGTTCTCGCACGATATCATGACGCGGCGCCGCAGGATCTTGAATTCGTGATCGAGGAGGGCGGGCGGCCATCGCTCAATGGCGGCGTCAACTACAATTACTCGCGATCAGAAGAATGGGGATTGCTTGCGGTGTCTCGCGCTGCCGTACTCGGCGCCGATATCGAGGCCGTCCGCATGAGCGATGATCTCGCCGATGTTGCTCGTCAGCATTTCTCCGTGGCGGAACGATCCGCGCTTGATACGCTTTCGGGCGGCGCGTGGGCGGATGGGTTTTTTAATTGCTGGACGCGTAAAGAGGCAGTTGTCAAAGCGATGGGGGTCGGTCTTTCGGCTCCGCTCGATTCTTTTGATGTTTCCTTAAAGCCGAATGACCAGCCCGAAATCCTGCGCGCGGACGGCGACAGCGCTATGGCGCGCGATTGGGCGTTGCGCGCATTCAAGCCGCTAAATGGTTACTGCGCTGCGATTGCAACCGATCTCGCGGCCCCGAACTTGCACGTTCTGCGCGAAAAGCCGCGATAGGCTCGCGCCACTAGACGATTGGCGCGGGGCTGTGCGCAAGCAGGGGTCCCGCGTTGAACCAGTTGAAACTGGCAATTGGAGCGAGCTTTACCGCTGACGCGCTCGACCAGTTCGCGCCCTTCTGGTCGCGGCCGTTGGGCTTAGGCGTGCAGTTTTCACTCACGCCGGCCGCCAACCTCTATCAAGCATTGTTAACGCCGGACAGCGCGCTGAACGACCGAGACGCCGCCGCGCGCATACTGCTTGTTCGGTTGAGCGATCTTGGCGTCGATGCAACTGGCGCCGCGCGGGAACTGGCGACGGCAATCAACGCCACCGGGCTATCGTTTACAATTATTCTCTGTCCGGATCGGCGCGATTGCGAATCTGCGATATTGGAAACCGTATTTCTTTCGGCCGTTGACGAGCGCTGTGAGATCCTCGCCGGCGCCGACATTTTTGCGCGTTACCGGGTGACGGAGCCGTTCGATGCGCGCGCCGACAAGGCGGCATTGGTTCCCTATGCGCCGGAAGCATTTGCAGCGCTTTCGGCCGAACTGGTCCGGCGCGCCTACGCGGCGCAGCGCGCGCCGCTGAAAATGGCGGCGGTCGATTGCGACAATACTCTGTGGCGCGGCGTTGTCGGGGAAGAAGGCGTTGCCGGCGTCCGCGTGGACGCTGCGGCGATAGCGTTGCAACGCCGTCTGAAAACACTGTCCGACGCCGGCGTCGCGATAGCGCTCCTCAGCAAGAACAACGACGACGACGTGTTGTCGGTATTTGAACAACGTACCGACATGGCGCTCAAGCTCGACCATGTGCTCGCGCGCAGCGTCAACTGGCGCGACAAATCGGAAAATCTTGCCGCCATCGCGCGGCAAATCGGATTCGCTGAAGAGTCGATCGTTTTTCTTGACGACAATCCGATAGAAATAGCGGCGGTTGAAGCGCGCCTGCCCGGCGTCATGACGGCGACTGTCTCGCCCACCATTGATTTTGCAGAGCATCTTTGGGTTCTGGATACAGTATCAACGACCGACGAAGACCGCCGCCGCCGGCAAATGTATCGCGATGACGCCGCACGCACGAACGAGGCGAAAACCGCGCCGACATTGAAGGCGTTTATCGACGGCCTCGACTTAAACGTCGATATTGTATCTGCCGACAAGAGTAACATAGCGCGGCTGGCGCAGCTTACGCAGCGCACCAACCAGTTCAACACCAGCCTGCAACGGTTTACGGAACCGGAACTTGCCGCCTGGGTCACCGAACGGGAACGGTGTCTCTTTGCCGTATCGGCAAAAGACCGATTCGGCGACTACGGCGTCGTCGGGGTGATTGGTCTGGAGCAGCGCGCAGATCAGATATCCGTTGAATTGTTCTCATTGAGCTGCCGCGCCCTCGGTCGCGGCGTAGAACACCAGATGGCTGCGCATATTGGCGACACGGCAAGGCGCGCCGCCGCCGGCGACGTATCATTTGTATTTACGCGGGGCCCCCGCAACGAACCGGCGCAGCAATTTCTTGCATCGGCGATGGGGCGTGAGCCCGAGGAAGGCGGTAACCGCATGGACGCGACCGTGTTGGCGTCAATAAAGTTCGATCCATCGGGGACGGCGACGTTAAGTGATCAATCAAAGCCGGCGCGGCGCTCGCTAAGCAATACGCCGGTCGTTGACTGGTCGTACATTGCGAACGAGTTGACGACCGGACGCGCCATTCTGCGCGCTGCCAACGAAGAACGTCGAAGAGCGCGCAACCTTGAGACTACGTTTGTAGCGCCGGCGCATGGCCTTGAAAAAGATATTGCGCGCATCTGGGAGGATGTGCTCGCGGTGTCGCCTGTTGGCGCCGAGGATTCCTTTGGCGCGCTCGGGGGGCAGTCCATTGACCTCGTACAGGTTCATTCGCGGCTCGTCGGCGTGCTGCAACGACCGCTGGATCTCACATTGTTGTTCGAGTGCTCAACGCCGGCGCAGCTTGCTCGCCGCCTCGGCAATCAGAACGCGTGTGCTGAATTATCGGTAAGCGCGCGCGCGACCGCGATGATCCGAGCGCGCGGATATCGCGCGGCGCGATTGAAAGAAGCGCGGGAGACGCTGCAATGAGCGAGCAAGAAAAAGGCGTCGCCATTGTCGGCATGGCCGGCCGGTTTCCCGGCGCCGACAATGTCGATAAATTCTGGGACAACATCAAGAACGGGGTTGAGTCAATCACCCGGTTCTCACGGGACGATCTCGAATTGCCGCCTCCCGCCGATGATGAGAACGCCGATGACTATGTTTGCGCCAAGGGGCTTCTCGACGATATCGATATGTTCGATGCGCGCTTTTTCGGTTACCTGCCGAAAGAAGCGGAAGTCATGGACCCGCAGCATCGCATTTTCCTGGAGATCTGCTGGGAGGCGATGGAGCGGGGAGGCTACGACCCGTCGCGTTATCCGGGCGCCGTCGGGGTGTTCGGCGGTTGTTACATGGACACCTATGTCCTCAACAATCTGTGCTCCGATGAAACCTTTCGGCGCAGACTTGTTGAGTCGATACAGGTCGGTTCGCTGCAAACCGAACTCGGCAATGATAAGGACTACCTGGCGACGCGCGTCGCCTACAAGTTGGGCCTTCGCGGCCCGGCGATGACGCTGCAAACGGCGTGCTCAACGTCGCTGGTGGCGATTGCGACGGCGTGCCAGAGCATCGAATCCTATCAATGCGACATGGCGCTCGCCGGCGGCGTAACGATCGTGCTGCCGCAGCGCAAAGGCTACTTCTATAAGGAAGGCGGAATGTTATCGCCGGACGGACATTGTCGTCCGTTTGACAAAAACGCCGCCGGCACGGTTTTTTCAAACGGCGCCGCGGTTGTCCTTCTGAAACGCGCCGAGGACGCCCTGCGCGACGGCGACACGATCTACGCCGTTATCCGCGGTTATGCGACGAACAACGACGGCGGAGAGAAACTGAGCTACACCGCGCCGAGCGTCGACGGGCAGGCGGAAGTGATTTCGCTGGCGCTCGGCATGGGCGGCGTCGATGCACGGTCGGTCGGTTACGTCGAAGCGCACGGCACGGCGACGCCGCTCGGCGACCCGATTGAAGTCGCCGGGCTGACAACCGCCTATCGCCGGGACACCAACGACAAGCAATATTGTGCGCTCGGGTCGGTGAAGGCCAATCTCGGCCACCTTGATTGCGCATCCGGCGCCATCGGGCTCATCAAAACGTCTCTGGCGCTTAACGAAAAACTTTTGCCGCCGTTACTGCATTTCAAAGCGCCTAATCCGAAAATCGACTTCGCCGACTCGCCGTTCTACATCAACGCGGAATTGCAGCACTGGGAATCAGACGGTCCGCGCAGGGCCGGCGTTTCTTCTTTCGGCGTCGGCGGCACGAACGCCCACATCGTTGTCGAGGAAGGCTCCGCGGCAAAAGCAGATCCCGTGCGTCGCGATCATGAACTTATCATTCTGTCCGCATGCTCGGAGGCGGCGCTTGAAAATCAGGCGGCGCGCCTGGCGGCTCATTTTGAAGATCACCCCGACGCGGATTTTGCTGACGCCGCCCATACGTTACAGATTGGCCGCAAACAGTTTGAACATCGCCGCATTGTTGTCGCTTCGGATCCGAAGGACGCGGCGTTAAAACTTCGGGACGCGCCGCGCGTCGGCGCCATCGCTAATGCATCGGCGCCGGAAGTGGTTTTTATGTTTCCCGGGCAGGGCGCTCAATATCCAGGTATGGGCCGCGATCTTTATTATTCCGAACCGGTCTACCGCAATGCGATCAACTGCATTGCAGACGTATTTCTGGTCGATGAACATTGTGGCCGTGATGTCCGCGACTTCCTCTTGTGGGATGAAGGATCAACGCTCTCGGAGGAAGAGGCGACGCGTGAGCTCGCAAACACCGCCAATACGCAACCGGCGCTTTATGCAATCGAGTGCGCGCTCGCCGAGCTGATAAAAAGCTGGGGCGTTGTTCCCGCAGGCGTCATCGGACATTCAATTGGCGAATTCGCCGCCGCCGCCATCGCGGGCGTTTTTTCTCTTGAGGACGGCGCACGCCTTGTCGCAGCGCGTGCGTCGGCGATGCAGGCGCAACCCCCTGGTCGGATGGCCGCGGTGATGCAGAACGAAGACGACTTGCGAGACAAACTGCCGGAAAGAACAAGCATCGCCGCGATCAACGCGCCGGGCGCCTGTGTCGTCAGCGGCGACAATGATGGCATCGCCGCTCTCATGCGGCGCCTTGAGGCGGAAGGCGTCCCGGCGACGCCGCTAAAAACGTCGCATGCGTTCCATTCGCCAATGATGGAAGGCGCAAGAGCGGCGCTGGTCGAACGGGCCAAGTCATTAACTATGGCGCCGGCGAGGATCGATTTTTATTCGACCTCGGCGGGCGAGAGGATGAATGGCGATACGTTAACCGATCCCGAATATTGGGGCGATGAAATGATGCGCCCTGTTCTGTTTTGCGACGCTTTACGCGCGGCCGGCGAAGGAGACGTCGCCCGGCTTTACGTTGAACTGGGCCCCGGCCGAACGCTGACCGGTTTTGCGCATCGCATTCTCGGCCCCGCGGTCAAGGCGTTCCCGTCGCTAGCGACTGCCGGCGCTCAGGGCGACGACGTTGCAGCCATACTAGAAACGTTGGGAAGCCTGTGGGCCAATGGCGCATCACCTGATTGGGATGCGTTGACGGTGGGACGCCGGCGTCGCGTGCCGTTGCCGACCTACGCCTTTGAACGCAAGCGTTTCTGGGTTGACCCCGCCGCACCGCGCACCGCCGCTGGCGCAGACGTTGCAGTGAAAGGGGTAAGCGTTAACGGCGCGATGCGGACAACAAAAAGCGCCGAAAATGGCGCGGTCGAAGACCTGATTGACCAGCAGCTCGACGTTATCGCTGACCAGCTAGCGCTTATTAAAGCGATATGACGGGGAATCTCGGGGATAATGACAGCAACGGTCGATCGCGAAGCTGCCTTACTTGCGCGCCTAACGTCCGTAACGGCGGCGTTGTCCGGTTTTGCGGAGGATGAAATTGACGCCGCTCGCACGTTTCTGGAGCTCGGATTTGATTCCCTGTTCCTGACCCAGCTGGCGACGGCGTTTCAGAAAGAGTTCACAACGCCGGTGACGTTCCGGCAGCTGATTACGGACCAGCCGACGCCGGCCGCGCTAGCCGCATGGATTGCGGACCAGACGCCAGCCGCCGAACCTGCGCTTGCGCATGTTGAGCCCGCTCCAACAGTCACGAGACCTATCGCCGCGCCCGTTCCCGTCAAAACCGGCCGCGGCGCCGACGAGCTCGCCACTGTGTTTGCGCGACAACTCGACCTTATGCGGGAGCAACTGGAATTCCTTCGCGCCGATGGCGAACCAGTTGTTTCCGCATCGGCGGAGCACGTTGACACCAATGGCGCGCCCGCAGAAATAACAGACAGAAAACCGCCCGCGCCGCCAGCGGGGTTCGGGCCGCAAACAGCGGAAGCGGCGAAACCCGAAGAGCTTGCGTGTGAGCAACGCCGACATGTTGATCGACTTATTGCGCGGTACAATGAAAAAACCCGAGGTTCGAAAGAGTATGCGCAGGCTGATCGCGCCCATCACGCCGATCCGCGAACCGCGGCCGGGTTCAATCCAACCTGGAAAGAAATGGTTTACCCGCTTGTCGTCAAGCGGTCCAAGGGCGCCTACCTATGGGATATTGATGGTAATCAGTATATTGACCTTCTCAACGGATTTGGTCCGAATTTCTTCGGTCACCGCGCTGATTTTGTAACGGACGCATTGAAAGCGCAGCTCGACGACGGATTCGAAATCGGTCCGCAGACGCCCTGCGCCGGCGAGGCGGCAAAACTTCTTTGCGAATTGACGGGCATGGACCGTGCGAGCTGGGTCAATACCGGGTCGGAGGCCGTGCAGGCGGCGATCCGTATCGCGCGAACGGTTACGGGCCGGGATAAGATCGTGGTCTTCAAGGGGTCTTACCACGGCAACTTCGACGAAGTGTTGGTCCGCGGCGTCGGCGGCGGCGATGGCGTGCGCCGGACGTTGCCGTTGGCGCCGGGCATTCCTTTTGGGTCCGTTGATAATGTCATCGTGCTCGACTACGGCGACGATGCGGCCCTTGATGCAATTGCAGCGGATGCAGCGTCGATTGCCGCGGTGCTGGTCGAACCCGTGCAGAGCCGACGTCCGGATTTTCAGCCGCGCGAATTCCTGAACGCGCTCCGCGCCCTAACCCAAAAAAGCGATATCGCGCTGATCTTCGATGAGGTGATCACCGGGTTTCGCACCTGTCCCGGCGGCGCGCAGGAATATTTCGGCGTAAAGGCCGATCTCGCGACTTACGGAAAAATTCTCGGCGGCGGCATGCCGATCGGTGCGGTCGCCGGCAGCGCGAGATACATGAATACGTTCGATGGCGGCCCATGGCGATATGGCGATGCGTCAAAACCCGAAGCCGGCGTTACTTTTTTTGCCGGCACGTTCGTACGCCATCCGCTGGCGATCGCCGCCGCCCATGCGTCGCTCACCTACCTACAGGAACAGGGCTCTGCGCTGCAGCAGCGCGCAACAGCGTGCGCTGCGCGGTTCGCGAGTGAGCTCAATTCATTCTTTGAAGAGCGAGGCGTCGGGTTCCGAGTTCTTCAATTTGCGTCGCAGATGTTTATCTGCGTCGAGGAGGAAACGCCACTCGCGACACTCTTTTACTATCATATGCGCGAGCGCGGCGTACACCTGCTCGAGGGTTTCCCGTGTTACATGACCGTCGCCCACACGGATGACGACGTTGAGGCGGCGATCGAAGCGGCCAAGGATACGATCCTTGAGATGCAGGCGGACGGCATATTGCCGGGCCCTGTGAATGAAAAAGAGAACGCAACGCCCGTTGTGCGACGAATGCCCTTGACCGCGGGCCAGCGCCTGATCTGGTCGACGTCGCAGTTTGGCGCGCAGGCCTCCTGCGCGTTCAATGAATCTGACAGCTTCCACATTGACGGCGCCCTCGATCGCGAGGCCTTTGCGACCGCTGTCGCCACTGCAATTGATGAACATGAAGCCTTCTGCTTGCGGTTCGATGGCGCCGGCGAGTTTCAATTCGTCGGTGACGAACCGGGGTTTGCTTTAGATTTTGCGGATCTCTCCGGTCTCCCCGAGCGAGATCGGCGCGTTGAGGTTGATGCCTGGCTGGAGCAGCAGGCGACGGCGCCGTTCGATCTCGAAGAGGGACCGCTCGCGCGCGCTCAGCTTTTTCGTATGGATGACGAGACCCATCTATTCGTCATTTTCGCGCATCACCTCATCTTTGACGGATATTCGTCCGACCTCCTCATTCGGGATATCGTGCGCCGTTACGATGCGATTGCTGCCGGGGAACGCGTTACGCCGTCCGAAACTGCGCCGTTCACTGACTACATTTCAAAACAAGCGACCACAGAGTCGGTTCCGCAATTCTGGCGTCAGGCATTTGCCGATGGCGCGCCGCCGCCGCTTGACTTGCCGACCGACGCGCCGCGCAGCGAGTCGTTTTCCTTTCGCGGCGCCACGGCGCGGCGAACGCTTCCAAAGCCGCTCAGTGACAAGGTTCGTGCAACGGCCCGCCGTCTCGGCGTTTCCATGTCAACGATCACCATGTCGGCCTACACTGCATTGCTATCCGGTCTATCCGGCCGGTCGGAATTCATCGTCGGATTGCCGGCTGCCGGTCAGGCGCGTCATGGCATTGAGACGATTGGTTACTGCGTCAATGTTCTGCCGACCCTTATGCGCGTCGCCGACGAAGCGACGTTCGAACAGTTTGTGAAGTCCGTTCAGGAAATAACGCTCGACGCGTTCGAACATCAGGATTTATCGCTGGGCGCGTTGATGAAGTCGATGGATGCGTCATCGGCGCAACGGCCGCTCATTGAGGCGATGTTTAACTTCGGCGGTTACTTCCGCGGGCTTGAAACCCATGGGATTACCATTCGCGCCGCCGAAAACGAACGACGCGCCGTCTGCAATGAAGTATTCTTCAACGTGGCGGACGCCGGCGACGCTTTGCATATCGACGTCGAATATGCAGCGGATCTGTTCGACGCCTCAACGATCGAGGCGTGGCTTGACGACTATGCCGATGCCTTGTCTGAAATTACTGCCGACCCAACCATTGCACTCGGGGCGCTGACGCGTCATCGCAGCAGTTCACAAGCCAATGTCGTTCTGTTTGAAAACCATCGCATTCACCGCGAAGAGGAAGCTGTCGCCAAGACGGACGCTGCGTCGGCAACGGCTACGGAGCAGGCATTGATCAACGCTGTCGGCGAAGCGCTCGGCCGCGAAGATATTTCTATCGATGCTAATTTCTTTGAGCTCGGCGGCCATTCCATTCATGCGTCGCGCCTTCTGACCAGGCTGCGCAGGATCTTGGCGCCGACGCTTGGCATTCGCGCAATTTTTGAAGCGGATACGCTGCGATCGCTTGCTGCGCATATTGATGATCTCGGAAGAGCAGATGGCGTCGTTGAACGTGAGGAGTTCGTATTCTGATGGAGCCGGTGCGAAAACACTCTGTCGATGATTTTTTGCGTCGGATGCACGAGGCAGGGATAACGTTCGGACGCGACGGAGCCTCGTTGCGGGTGTCGGCGCCTAAGGGCCGGCTATCGTCTAGCGTCGCAGCGTTCATTCGCGACCACAAGAGCGATATCCTCTCAGCGCTCGGGAGCGATAATCAGCCTCGGCCGACGACGCTGCCAAAAGCCGCGCGTTCGCCGCGCGAACAGTTATCTTACCAGCAGGAAAAAATCTGGTCGCATCAGCTCATGTTTCCCGGCATGTCGCTGTACAATCTCGCAGCGGCCTGGCGGCTCCATGGCGAACTCGATACAGGCGCATTTTCCCGCGCCTTCAGTCGAATTGTCGCGCGCCACGACGTATTGCGCGCGCGTTTCGACGTGATCGATGGCGCGCCTTTCGTTTTTTATCAAGACGCCGCCGACGTTACGATGCCGGTTGCGGAGGTCGCGCAAGACACAAACGATATTGACCTAATAACGCAGCTCGAAAAGCTCCGGGACGAGCCCATGGCGCTCGATCAGGGCGAAGTCTTTCGCGCGCGCCTCATCCGCCGGTCGGCGCGAGAACACATATTCTTCTTCGCGCCCCATCATATCGTCTGGGACGGGCTTTCCTGGGACGTTTTTCTGCACGAGCTCTCTGCCTTCTATGTTGAGGAAACCGGCGGCGCCGGCGCGGCGTTGCCGCCGCTCGAGCGCCAATATGCCGATTTCGTCGAATGGCATCGGCGCTGGATGGAAAGCGGCGAACCCAAAAATGAACTGGCGTTTTGGCGTGAATATTATTCAAGCGACACGCCGCCGCTTGCATTGCCCGCTGACGTGAAGCGGCCGAAACTCTTTACATTCGAAGGAAGTGCGATCAATTTCGATATCCCTGCGGAAACCGCCTCGGCTGCGCGAGCGCTTGCTACACGCTGCCAGTGCACGACATTCGTCGTCTATCTCGCCGCGTGGCAGGCGTTTCTGCATCGAGTAACTGGGCAATCGGATATCGTCGTTGGCGCGCCAGCGCAGGGGCGCCGTCACGAAGGCGCTGCAGATCTTATTGGTTGCTTCGGCAATGTGCTTGGCTTTCGTGCGCAAATCGATCCGACCGGTTCTTTTTTGTCATTGCTTGCGCAAGCGCGTGACGTCTTTTTTGACGTGATAGAGCGTCAACAAGCGCCGATAGAATTTCTCGCGTCGGAATTACGCGGGTCGCGCGACGTATCGCGCACGTCGCTTTTCCAGGCAATGTTTACATATCAGAACGAAACCGATCGTCCGACTACGATCGGCGATGTTGCGCTTGAAATGATCAATTTAGCGCCAGGCGGTGCGCCGACGGATATTCATCTCGAGGTCGTAGAGACAGGCGATACCGCGATCGGCGAGATAAACTACGCGACTGCGGTGATGCATGCCGACAGCGCAAAGCGCCTCGCGGAGTGCTTCATGGTCTTCCTCCGGGATGCGCTCGCCGATCCGAATAAACGTATCGCTGACATGGACCTCATGTCGGGGGCGGAGAAGCAACGCGTGCTCTCGGTGTGGAATGAGACGAAAGTCGATTATCGGCGCGAGGCTCTGACCTTCGATTATTTCGACGACGCGGCGGCCGAGCATCCCTACGCGCCGGCGGTCAGTATTGGCGATTCGTCGCTCAACTACGCACAATTGCAATCTCGCGCTAACCAAATCGGCAACCTCTTGCGCGCCGAGGGCGTTGAGGAAGGCCACATCGTCGCCGTCTATATGGATCGCACCGTCGATATGGTCGCGTCGATCCTCGGCGTCTGGAAAGCGGGCGCGACGTTGCTGCCGATTGATCCGGGGTTCCCGCAGAAACGTCTTGCCTATATGCTTGAAGACGCGCGCACGAAAGCGGTTATCTCAACAACGCCGCTGATCGAAGATTGGCTGGTCAAAGTCGCACCGGCGATCGACCTCGAAGCGCGCGCCGACACCCTCGACGCCATGCCGTCAACAACGCCCAAAATCCGGCGCGATACCGCGGCGGCGCGCGCCTATGTCATCTACACGTCGGGTTCAACCGGCGATCCGAAGGGCGTTGAGAATTCCCATCGCGCGCTCTGCAACTTCATCGAAGCAATGATGCGTGAACCAGGTATGACGGCCGATGACCGTCTTCTCGCCGTAACTACGATCTCGTTCGATGTCATGTTGCTTGAGCTATTCGTCACGCTTTCAGCGGGTGCTGAACTTGTACTTGCCAGTGACGACGACGGCATGGATGGTTTCGCCCTTGCCGACATTATCGAGCGGCGAGACGTTACGGTATTGCAGGGAACGCCCGCGACCTGGCGCATTCTTTTTGACGCCGACTGGCGCGGCAAGCCCGGTCTCAAGGCCCTATGTGGCGGCGAGGCGATGCCGGCTGAAATCGCCGATCGATTGCCGAAACGCGTCGGCGCGCTCTGGAATATGTACGGACCAACCGAGACGACCGTTTGGTCGACTTGTGCGCAAATCGAAGACGCATCAAACATTCATGTCGGCCGGCCGATCCAGAACACTCAAATTTATGTGTTGGACGATTTCGGCCAGCCAACGCCTGTGGGGGTCGCAGGCGATCTCTGGATCGGCGGGGACGGCGTCGCGCTTGGTTATCTCGGTAAACCAAACCTGACCGCGGAGCGCTTTCGCGATAATCTGTTCGCGTCAGGAGAGGGTCGCATCTACAACACCGGCGATCGCGCACGCTGGCGCGCCGATGGAACGATTGAAATTCTCGGTCGTCGCGATGAGCAGATCAAAGTCCGCGGCTACCGTATAGAGCTTGGCGACATTGAAGCTGCGCTGAGTAAATATCCGGCAGTGCGCGAGGCGGCGGCCGCTCTGCGCAGCGATCAATCCGGCGAAGCATCGATCGTCGCTTACGTTGTATTCAAGGACGGACAATCGGCGACCAATAGTGAGTTGCGCCGCTTCATGCGCGCGCACGTGCCGCACTACATGACGCCGCAGTTCTTCATGGAATTGTCGGCGCTGCCGCTTACCAACAACAACAAGATTGACCGCAAATCTCTGCCGGCGCCGGCGGGCGTCGCATCGGCGGCCCGACGTGTTCCGCCGCGGACGCCGCGTGAAATTGCGCTCGCCGATATCTGGAGCGATATCCTGCGCGCGTCCGAAATCTCCGTAACGGATAATTTTTTCGAACTTGGCGGTCAGTCGCTGCAGGCTGCACGCATGATTGCCCGCGCCCGCGACGATATCGGTCTGTCGATTTCGCCGCGCGAAGTCATTTTTGAAAGCCTTGAACAGCTCGCCGCCGATCCTGTCGCCGCGTGATGTTGGTGCGGTCAGGCGGCAATTGTATTGGCGAAAATACACCCGGAGGCAAAGGCAATGGCCGCGACGCCATTACATTTCGGCGATAGCGAACGCAAACTATACGGCGTTTTCCATCATGCGGAGAAACGAACGCCGCATGCGCCAGCGGTTTTGTTGTTCAACCCCTTTGGCGAAGAGGCGATCCGGTCCTTTCGAATTTTCAAGCAGCTTGCCGAACGGCTTGCGCGCGCCGGCGCATCGGTCCTGCGGTTTGACTATTACGGTAGCGGCGATTCCGAGGGCGACTGCGCCGCCCTCGATTTCGACGGCATGATTCGCGATGCCGCAACGGCGCAAGAAGAACTGGCCGCCATGAGCAGCGCGCGTCGCGTCGTGTGGGTTGGGTTGGGGCTCGGCGGCGCGGTCGCGCTTCGCGCGGCAAACGCAGCTGACGCAAAACCTGCGCAGTTGTTCCTGTGGGACCCTGTTCTCTCCGGCGCTGACTACCTCTCCGGCCTGCGTCGCGCGCATATCGCGACACTGTCGGAGGCGCTAGACGCGCCGAAGCCCAGCATCGAGCGCGAAACGCCGACTGAAATGACGGAAGCCCTGGGGTTTTACCTGTCGGATGCCCTGCGTCGACAGCTCCAGGGCTTTTCCGCCGCAGAAGACAAAAATACGGCCGGCGAAATCCATTTGATCAGTTCGTCGGACAGCAAGGTTTCGGCGACGCAAGAGGAGGCTCTGCGACAAGCAGCCGAAAAATTTTATCGATACGACAATGCGTCGATTTCATGGAACAGCAATGAGGCGATGAACGCGTATTATGTTCCGACGGACGTCATCGACCACATTGCCGACGCAGCGAGCGGGCGAGCATGATGGAGCGGATCGTCCAGTTCGGCGCCGACGGCTTTCTGAGCGGCGTGCTGCGCAACGGCGCGGTTGCGGCGTGCCCGACGGGCCTATTGTTCTTCAACGCCGGCGTCGTTCATCGCGTTGGTCCGCACCGGCTGAATGTCAAACTCGCGCGCGCGTTCAACACAATCAGTCTGCGTTTTGACTTGTCGGGGCAGGGTGAAAGCCCTAGCGCTAGCGCCGGCCTCGGTTTTGAACATCAGGCTATCGCCGATCTCGGCGCTGCAGTTGATGTTGTAAAGAATGAACCGGGTGTTGACGACGTTGTCGCCATCGGCATGTGCTCGGGCGCTGATCACGCCCTGCGCGCCGCCGTCGAAGATTCGCGCATAAGCGGTCTCGTATTGCTTGATCCATACGCCTATCCGAACGACGCCGCTGCGGCGGCCGATTTGCTCGCTCGTGCTTCCGATCCGGACCGATGGTCGCGCAAAATACGATCCTTGATTGCGCGGCGTGACAGCGGAGGCGCCGTCCTCGATGAGATTCAAGATGAGGCCGGCATCGATCAGGGTCGTCCTGTCCCACCGAAGGAAGAATTCGCTGCGGATTTGACAACGCTTGTAAATCGCGGCGTGCGCATATTGGTCATTTATTCGGGGTTGGTGCGCCGCTGTGTTTCGACGCCGGCGCACTTTTTTAAGACGTTTGCGGAATATGAGTTTGACGAAAAAATCAATGTCGAAACCATGCCGCAAGCGGATCACACATTCTCGATGATCGCCGCGCAGGAAACGCTCATTGCACATATCGATGAATGGCTGGGCCGGCATTTCTCAGCCATATGCGACCGGAGCTCGTCATGACCGCCGACGCCGGTAGGGTTGGCGCCGCCGATCCCGGAAAACCCTCGCTCACAAGCCGCGTGATGCGCGGCGCAGTATGGACTATCGGCGGGCGTTTCGTTGTGCGCGCGCTCGGTCTGATCAACACGCTGATCCTGGCCCGGCTTCTCGTTCCGGAAGATTTTGGCCTCGTCGCTATCGGCGTTACGGTGATGCAGCTTCTGCAAAACATAACCGATATCGGCGTTTCGCGCACCGTCATCAAATTTCGAAACGCCGGACGCAAACAATACGACACCCTATTCACGATCTCCCTTACCCGCGGCCTCGCTGTGACGGCGGTCATGCTGATTGCGGCGATGCTCGTGGATAATTTTTACAACGATCCGCGCGCAACCGTCGTGTTTTTCGGGATCAGCATCGTTCCTCTTCTTCACGCGCTGACGAATCCGCGTTTCTTCGAATTCGAACGCGAACTCGATTTCTCAAAGCAGTTCTGGCTGGAGGCGGCTGACAAACTGATTGGTGTCGCTGTGTCGATCACGGTGGCGCTTATCTTCCGCACCTATTGGGCGATCATCCTTGGGCTGGTCGCCGGCGCGTTTGCGCAGATGGCGATGTCCTGGTTGCTGCGCCCATATCGACCGCGCCTTTCGTTTGCGGCGATTGGCGAGATCGGCGGTTTCGCCGGGTGGCTTACCGGGCTCAGTTTTGTCGCCGCGCTCAATAACAAGCTCGATGTCCTGTTTCTTGGAAAATTTGTCAGCCCGGCCGATGTGGGCGCATTCTTTGTCGGCGGGTCCGTCGCTTCCCTGCCGAGCGGCGAGATCGCCATACCGATGGCGCGCGCCATTTATCCCGGTCTTTCCGAATTGCAGGGTGATAACGCTGCGATGAGGAAGGCCTATCTGCGCGCCGCTGAGGCCCTGGCGTTCATCGCCATGCCGGCGTCTTTTGGCGTTGCCTTTGTCGCACAGGACCTGGTCGCAGCGTTGCTTGGCGCCGGCTGGGAGCGGGCCGCGCTGATGCTGCAATATTTCAGTCCGGCGGCGGGACTCGCCGTCATATTTTATGCGACCAACGCCTACGCTCTGGCAATGGGTCGTGCACGGCTGATCTTCCTGCGGGAGGTCTTGGTGTTCTTCATCCGTATGCCAATTTTTGTTATCGCCGCGTACTTTTATGGGCTCGTTGGCGCCGCCATCGCCTGCGCCGTCGGACTGTTGGTCATTGCGTCGCTTAATGCCGGTCTCTATGCGCGCCTTAGCGGCGGCTCGCCTCTTGAGCCACTTTGGCGCGCGCGGCGAAGTCTCGCCGGCGTTGCGGCGATGGCTGTGTATTTTGTTCTGTTACGTGAGCAGGCATCGACCTTCGGCGAATTGCCGCTGGCCGCGCGCCTGATGGCGGATGTGTTCATCGGCGCGGGCTTCTATTTCATTACAGTTTTGACATTATGGCGGATGGAAGGCGCGCCGGATGGCGTCGAGGCGCTCGCGATTAACCAAGTCAATGCGGTGAACGCCCGCTTCCGCCGGTTTCGCCGAAGCGTTTCTTAATCACGCTCCTTTGCGTTTCCTTAAGGTAGAATTGAGATGAGTATGGGCGCTGGCTCCGGCTTGAATCGAAACCCGCTTGCACCGGATTTTAGGAGGCAGCATAAAAACCCCGGCCGCTGTGTCGGGGATTTTTATTTGAGAAAATCAAAGGCTTTCTTTTACCGGGGCGTCGCCCTCAGCAAACAGGGGCGCCTCTTCCGTCGGCGGCGCACGCAACAGGTCGATGCGGTCGCGTTCAAGTTTGAAACGGTCGAGCGCTGCGCCTGTTAGTTGTTTACCGGTAGCGATCTTAAGTTTCTGCGGGTTTACCGCTTTCCCGCGTAGATGCACTTCATAGTGAAGGTGCGGTCCCGTCGATCGTCCCGTGGTGCCGACATATCCGATAGTATCGCCCTGCCGCACGCGTTTGCCCTTGCGAATGCCCTTGCGAAATCCGTTAAGATGCGCATAGGCGGTTTTATAACCGTTCGCATGGCGGATGCGTATGTAATTGCCGAAGCTGCCATACCGATCTGCGCGTTCGACCACGCCGTCTCCGGCCGCTTTGATCGGCGTGCCGCGCGGCGCCGCGAAATCGACGCCTTTATGCGCGCGCCGGTAACCGAGAATTGGATGCCGACGGGTGCCGAAGCGTGACGACAAACGCGCGCCATCTATCGGCGTCTTCATCAGCAATCTCTTGGCGCTTTGACCGGCGGCGTCGTAAAAATCGGCGCGCCCTTCCTCTTCTTCGAAACGGTAATAACCTTTTTCCCGTGATTTGCCGCGCCAGTTGAGCCTTGCGAAGACGATCTCTCCGCCGGCGGCCATCTGTCCGCGGTCGTCATACTTCGCTTCGAAGATAAGTTCGAATTCGTCGCCGCCGAATATTTCCCGTTGAAAGTCGACATCATAAGCGAACGCGTCGGCGCAAGACCGGCGATGATGTCGTCGGGCGCGCCGAGTGCTTTCGCCGACAGATAGAGACTGCCGTCAATGCGCCCTTCGACGGCGTGCATGTGGGTTTGTCAGTTCAATAGGCGTTGCTTCGGCGTCGAAGGCGCCGTCGCTGGCGCGCGTGACGTCGATTTTCTGCTCAAACCCATCGCGAAAGGACAACGACAACAAACGCGCTTCCGGTTCGCCCTGATCAGCCAGTTGAAACAACGTCTGATTCACCCAGCCAAGGCGCAGTTGAAATTGCTGACCGGGTTTCAGGCGGCGAAGATTATAGTGTTTGCCGAACGCGTAGGCGGCGGTGTTGCGATCGGCTGCTGCGATACCGGCTCTTTTCAGCGCATCGACAAATGTCTCGCCGCGAGCGATCGTAATTGTTGTCTCGGCGGTGTCGCGGGCAATGTCGCGCGCATAGGCGACGGCAGGCGTCAAATGACGAAGCGCGCGATCAGCCGGCAGAAAAATAACCGCGGGGTCTATCTTCGCGGTAGTCGCTTTGGCGACGCCGCCGATAGGCGTAATACGCGCGGACGGCGCCGCGGCGATCTGGCGCTCAAACGCCGGCTTCAGACGGGGCGCGCCGAAGCTGTATGGAGCGCTATCGACGCCGGCGCGCGCTGCGCGAGATTCTGCAAGCGCCTCGGCAACCAACGCGCCCGTATCGGTCGTTTGCGTCACCGCAGGATGCTGTTCATCCGGCTGCTGCGTTGCCGCCGTGTCCATGGGCGCCGATGAAGCGGCGACTGGCTCGACAGAAGCGGATGTCGCCGCTGCGGGGGCGGCGGCCGTCGGCGCAGACGCGACGGGCGCCGGGGCGCCAAGCATGGCGTAAGTCAGAAACGCTGCGCCGCCGGCCAGCACGGCAAGCGACGCGGCGACGCCGGCCGCTCCCCGTTCTTTGCGCTCGATCGGGCAATAGGCCGCGCCTTCATCGGTAAAGGTCTGACCTGTTTCGATAAATTCGTCCGACATGAAAACAGCGCTGCAATTTCCGGCCCGGTTGGAACCTTCAAAAGGGAACAAAACCGCCGGCAAATGGCGGGGCTCGCGATATAAGTCAACCATGACACGCCTCGCCAGGCTCCGCAATTTTCTGCATGGTTTCGGCGGCAGGCTGATGCGAATTAAAGGCGTCTGGTGTTAACCTTTCACGAAAGCCGTCGGTCGGGTTTGAGGGATGTCGGTAAGATGCGGGGCGTAAAGGTCATTTTGGCGGTGCTCGTGATGATCATTGTCGTCATCGCGGCGCTCACCGTTTTTCGCAAACCGATTGCCGGTTTCACCCTGCGTCAGGCTATGGCTGCACAAGGACTGCCGAGCCCGCGCGCGCAGGTTACTGCGCTTTCCATTAACCATATCCGCGTCGAAGACGTTTCGAGCACGCGCCCGGGATATATCGATACGCCTCTGCTGCAATTCGACCATGTCGACGTCGCGTTCGACTTGCTCGAAGTGATTCAGGCGCGTCGCGTTACAAACATAAACCTGGGCCCCGGCGCCGTGCGCATTGACCTTCGTGAGGATGGCGTCGTGCGGATCGCAGACCTGCCCGCAGGCGGGGGCGGCGGCGGATCGGGCGGCGCACTGCCGTTCGATGCGCTTACCGTTTCGGACCTTCAGGTCGACGTCTGGACGCCCGAAGGCGTGGCCAACGGCAATATCATTGCGAATTACGATATCGGCGGTGCAGGGAACGCGACCGTGTCGCTTGCGTCAAAGGCGGCTGGTTTTTCCGGTTTCGTTGCAGAGAACGTCGTTGCGGCGATCGATATTGAACTGGCTGAAGATGCCGCTGTCGACGCGACGGTTCGCTACAGTGGCGATCTCCGATCCCCATACGGACAAATTCGGGGCGCCGACTTCTTTGTCCTGGGCGCGGGATCATCGTGGCGGGACGTCGCCGGCGGCGACTGGCGCGCCTTTCGCGGGACGGCGGATCTGAGCGTTCGCGACGCGCGCCTTGAAACCGCAGACGCGCCAATCGCCGCTGCACTCAATGACAACGCGGACCTGCTGGGCGGACCATTCGATATTTTGCGCGTATCAGGCGATCTTACAATCGCGGCTGAGAGCGGTGCGATATTAGTCCTCGTGGGCGAGCGCGCCTTGTCGATCGAAGCGGACACGGGCGCGCGCTTCAGCATTGACGCCGCCATGGGCGAGCCGATATTTGTGTTTGAAGATGGGCGCTCCGCCGTCGCCGGCGTTCTGTCGCTACGCGGCGGCGACATCTCCGCGACGGCGACGATTGACGCTCATCAAACTGACGCCGGTTGGTTTTTCAATACGCCAATCAGCGTTGGCGCCCTTGAGACGCCGACATTTTCATTAAGCGACGCGTCGGCAGTGCTGCGCGGAACCGCCGCCGACGTGATTAATTTTGAAGCGACAGGCAACGGCGAGATCTTGTCGGCGTCGATCGGACGTTTCACAATTTCTAATGCGCCCGGCGCGCTCACGCTGCGCGGCGTTGTCGACAGCGCCGCAAAGCTGGCCGAGATCCATCTGCCTGACGACAATTGCGCAGTGATTGATCGCGTCTCCCTGAAGATAGCCGGTCAGGATACGGATGCGTCTCTTAACGGTGCGCGGCTCTGTGCAAATGAGGCTCCGCTCGCGACAGTGCGCTTTGGCGAAAATCCAACAGCGGATTTTTCCGGCGTCATCACGGCGGACGGCGCGCGCTATCGACTTGGACAAACGCGCTTCGTCGGGCGGCCGCCATCGATCGAACTCGGCGGACGGTACCTGCCGGCGGAAAATCGCACGACCGCGACTGGTTTCGCAAAGGGCGGGTCCGTCGTTTTGAACGACCTCCTGCGTTTCGATCGCACGGACGCAGCGTTGGACTTCGCGCTCGAAAGAGACGGCATGACTATTAAGGCCGATGCGACGCAAATTCGAATGACTGAATATGGCGCGGCGGCGAAAGTCGCGCCCATCTACGCCAGGGGGTCATTGACCCTAGCGGATGACATTGCGCGGTTCGACTACGAGGCCCTGTCGGAGGGCGCGGTGGCGCTTGGCCGGGGCGCCGGCGAACATGATATCAGGACGGCGTCGGGAGAGGCCTTGTTCAATTTCAACCGCCTCACATTTGCGCCGGGCGGCCTCCAGCCGGACAAATTAGCGCCAGTGCTGAAAGGCATTATCGGACTGACCCAGGGAGCGGCGGAGGGGACGGCGCGTTTTTCGTGGGATCACGACGGGATCAATTCGCAAGCGAATTTGAAGTTTGAAGATGTCACGTTCCGCGGCCCGGGTCTTACCGTCACCAGAACCGCCGGCGTTAACGGCGACATTGCGTTCTCCAGCCTGTGGCCGGTGGCGACGGCCGATGCTCAAACGATCACAGTCGCAGGCGTCGATTTCGGGGCGTTGCAACTTCAGGACGGCGAGATCGTTTTCGACATGCCCGGCGACAATACGTTGTTCGTTGAGCGTGCTATTTTTCCGTGGTTTGGCGGCCAGATCGGCGTGCGCGACGCTGCGGCGTCATTCGAAGGCGGGAACGCGTTGGCCTCGCTGCGCGTGGAGTCGGTCGATTTGCAACAGGTGCTCGAATTTGTGGATGTCGAAGGGCTTTCCGGCGCCGGCACGCTGAACGGCGATCTACCCCTGATTGTTGAAAACAGCCGCGCAAAATTCGTGGGCGGACGGTTATCGGCCGAGGGCCCGGGGCGCATTTCTTATATCGGAAAAGCCGGCGCCGCGGCGGCGGAGGCGGGCGGCGATGCACAAATCGCCTTTGAAGTATTGCGCGACCTTCGTTACGACAAATTATCTGTTCTGATCGATGGCCCCCTCGACGGCCGTCTCAATTTTCGGATCAACTTCGAAGGCACAGGCGAAGTCAGTATCAACCGAGCGAGCGGGCGCGTCCCGGTCAAATATAATATCACGCTGGACGCTGCATTGCTCGACCTTCTCAACCAAGCAAACCTGTCGCGCAATCTCGAACTACAGATCGAAAACGCGGTGCGCGGGAGCGAGTAAATTCCTAATACCGCCGCAATTAGGCCCAATGTCATGTCATTTCCGCCTAGTTTTCGCCGAATGGACAGTCTAAAAATACCTGATGCAGCCGGCGAATCATGTCGGCGGTTGCGGATGCGGGCGAGCAAAGGAAGAGGCGATGGACATACTCAAGACAGGCTTTGGGGCGCCGGCGCTGATAGCGGGGGCTTTTGCGATCGCCGCATGCACGACCGTCAAACTGGAAGGCGGTGACAAGCCGATTGAGGTAAATCTCAATGTCAAAATCGATCAGGAAGTCCGCGTTAAACTCGATCGCGAGATTGAAGATCTGATCGCCAACAATCCCGACATTTTCTAGGAAACGCGTCATGAGCAAGCATCATATTTCTTTACTCGCCGGCGCTATCCTAAGTTTTGTAGCGTTACCCGCTGTTGCGCTTGCAGCCAGCCCTATCGTTGAAGACGCGAAAGACCGTTGCATCGTTGGCGAGCAAGCTGACGGTTATCTCGGCTTTGTCGATGAGAGCGCCGCAGATGTCGAACTCAAACGGGAAGTTCGCGACATCAACCAGCAGCGCAAGGCGTTTTATGCGGACCTTGCGGCGCGGAACGGCGTCGCGATTGACGTCACGGCCGCGCTCACGGCCGAGAAGTTGATTAACAACTCCAGCGCGGGCGAGTGCGTGCAGGACGCCAGCGGCGCGTGGATTAAACTCTAGCGAGCGCTCATAGCGTCGCCGGCGCTGTGCGTTAAGGCGAGACGCTTCCGACAAGGGGCGGCGCCTTACACGCCCGCACACTCTTCATACTTTTGATATGCGACCGCGCAGTGTTGCGCAGGCGTACCGATAGCGCCGTCGCGTCTATCGCACTTTTTTGTAGCATTGACCGTTGACTAAAACATATTGTTTATATAACAAGTATGTTATGGATGTTGCTACAGGCATGGCTCGGCAGACGCAACTGGACGCTGTCTTCGCTGCGTTGGCGGACCCGACGCGGCGGGCAATTTTATCGCGCCTCGCGGACGGCGAGGCGTCGGTGGCTGAGATCGCGACGCCGTTCTCGATCAGCCAGCCGGCTATTTCCCGTCATTTGAAGGTGTTGGAGAGCGCCGGGCTCATTGAACGGGATGTTGACGAGCAGCGCCGGCCGGCGCGGCTCACGGGCGAAACGATGGCGTCGGCGGTCGGCTGGCTCGCTGAGTTCAAGGCGTTCTGGGGCGCGCGGTTCGACCAGTTGGATGACGTCCTGATGGAATTAAAGAAAACTGAAGCAAAGGAATGAGGCCATGAGCGACCTACCGGAATACGTATTAGACCGAACCTTTGATGCGCCGCGCGATCTCGTCTGGCGCGCTTGGACCGATCCCGACATTCTGCACCGGTGGTATGGACCCGGCGTTGAGACGATTATCCATCAATACGATCTCAAGCCCGGCGGATCCTGGCTCAACGAGATGAAAATGAAGGGCATGTCAGATTACAGCCGTATGGATTTTCAGGACGTCAGTGCGACGGAAAAACTGGTCTGGAATCACGCGTCGACAGATTCAGAGTGGAACATCATCGCCAATCCGATGATGGCGGACTGGCCGCGCGTATTGCTGACGACCGTAACATTCAAGGACGCCGGTGATAAAACGGACGTTCGTCTGACCCAGGTTCCCGTTGACGCCAGTGATAAAGAAACCGCCTTTTTTGCACAGATGATGTCCAACATGGATGGCGGCTGGGGCAAAGGATACGCCATTATCGACGACATCCTGGACGAGATGCGGTCAGCAAACTAGGTCGGCGGCGGCGTAGGGGCGGCGTTCGCATCGCCGCCCTTTTGGCCTATCTCTCAGTTGACGCGAATCGGCCATAAGATCGCGAGGCATGCGATCGGAGATGCGTAAATGATGTCGGAAAACTCAGCGCCGGAGGCCGAGGCCGAAACTGACGAGGGTCCGGACGCCTTGGGCCTGTCGGCTTTGCTGTCCTCCCGGGTGTGTCACGATCTGATCAACCCGGTCGGCGCCATCGGCTCCGGTCTTGACGTGCTTGATGATCCGGAAATGGACGAGTCCATGCGCGGCGCGGCGCTTGACCTCATCCGTTCCGGCGCAACAAAAGCCTTGGCGCTATTAAGCTACGCCAGGCTTGCTTATGGCGCGGCGGGCGGGTTCGGCGCCGAGATTTCTATGGATGACGCGCGGGACGTTCTGGACAGGCTCTATGCGACGCTGAAGCCCGATCTCGTTTGGGAATTGACGGGCGGCATGGCGCCGAAGGAATATGTGAAAACGATCATGATTCTCGCCAACGCTGCGGCGGATTGCGTGCCCCGGGGCGGAACCGTCGCCATCGCCGGCGATATCGATGCGTTCAAGATTACCGCTGTCGGCAAGCGTATCTATTTGCAGGACGACCTCGTCAAGGCGCTAAGCGGCGAAGCCCGTGACCTGACACCGAAATTCACGCCGGCGCTCATTGCCGCGCAAATGATCGTCGCCGGCGGCGGCGCGGTCGATGTGTTCGCGGACGACGAAAAAGCCGTTATCGATGTACGTTTTTCGGGCGACACAGGCGGTCGAGGAGACGGTTCGTTAACGCGTCCCTAACGCTGTGCTGGCACCATACGGGACGCTTCGGCGGCGTCGTGCGAGGGAAATGATGACCGAGAAAAACACCTGCCTGATAATCGATGATTCCGATGTTATCCGCGAGATCGCGGCGCGGATCGTTACAGATCTCGGCTTGCAGGCCGCGCAAGCGGAAACCGCAGCGCAAGGCGTTGAATTCTGCACGGACAATACGACCGCGGCGGTCCTGCTCGACTGGGACTTGCCATCCATGGGCGCGCTTGATTTTCTACGCGGCGCAGCGGAGTTGCCGGAAGAGAAAAAACCGCTGATTGTTCTTTGTGCAACCGAAAACGATCCGCAACAATTCACCCTGGCGAAAGCCGCCGGGGCGGCGCATCATGTGTTAAAACCGTTTGACCGCGCGGCGATTGAGACTGTGCTTGCGGAAGCCGGCGTGATTGAAAAAAGCGCGAATGACCGAGGCGTTTCCGCCGCCGCAAAAAAATAACACGGTCAGCCATGTCGCCGCACCTTCGCCGACGATATGCCGCAATTGAAGGGTAGCGACAGGTCATGACGCTCGTTCAATTGGTCGTTCTCGCCATTATCCAGGGCATTACGGAGTTTCTGCCGATTTCATCTTCGGCGCATCTGATCCTTGCACCCATAGTTGTTGATGGGTGGCGGGATCAGGGTCCGCTGATTGATATTGCAGCCCATGTTGGCTCGTTGATTGCCGTACTGATTTATTTTCGTTCCGAATCAGCGATGCTTGTGCGCGGCGGCGTCGATACGCTCCGCTTTCGCGAAAGCGCCGACCGCAAGTTGTTTCTGTTTATCGCGGCGGCGACGATCCCGTTGCTGCTCGCGGCAAGCGTTATCGTCGCCGCCGGTGTCATGGATGTGTTGAGGTCGCCTGCGACGATCGGCGTCGCCAGCATCATATTTGGCGCATTGTTGTGGCATGGCGACCGTCAGCCGACTGAAAAGCGCGGTCTTGAGCGGATAAATTTTCGTGAGACGATGCTGATCGGCGCGGCGCAGGCGCTCGCACTTATCCCCGGGGCGTCCCGCTCGGGCGTCACGATTACGGCGGCGCGCTATCTCGGCTGGACGCGCGAAGAGGCGGCCCGGTTCTCTATGTTGCTGGCAATTCCGGCGATCGGCGCGCTTGGCGTCTTTGCAGCGATCGAGATTGTTCGAGAGGGCGCCGGCGCGACGATGCAGGCGGCCGCCATCGTCGCCGCGCTTTCCTTCGTAACGGCGTACGCTGCGATCGCCCTGTTGATGACGCTGACCCGAAAAATTAGCTTTACGCCATTTGTTATTTACCGGATCGTTATGGGCGCTGCGTTGCTGGCGTTCGCAGCCGGATTTTTCAACTGACGCGGGACCGCCTTAAATCGGCCTTGGCGCGAACGCGATCTCAGCGCAGGATCACGGTGGACAACGAATTGTGAGCACATATGTCGATGAGTAAGATTACACCGAGCGCCGATCGCCTGATATCAGCGGCGGGCGTGCGCGCCGCGGCGCAAAGACTTGCCGGCCATATTGTGCGCACGCCGCTCATTGAGAATGATCGGTTGAACGAAATCGCCGGCGGGCGCGTGCTTTTGAAGGCGGAAGCTCTGCAGCGCGGCGGCTCGTTCAAATTGCGCGGCGCGTATAATCTGATTTCGCAGCTGCCGCCAGAAGCGCAGACGCGTGGCGTCGTCGCTTGGTCATCGGGCAATCATGCGACAGGTGTTGCGATTGCGGCGAAGGCGTTTGACTGTCCGGCCGTCATCGTCATGCCTTCCGACGCGCCGGCCGTTAAAGTGGATAATGTGCGCGCACTGGATGCGGAGATCGTCTGGTATGACCGCTACAGCGAGGACCGAGAAGAAATTGGAACGGCGATCAGTGAAGAACGGGGCATGACGCTTGTTCCGTCCTATGATCATCCGGATATCATTGAGGGGCAGGGAACGGTTGCACTGGAAACCGTGGAACAGGCCGGCCCTGCGACTATTGACCGATATGTAATTTGTTGCGGCGGCGGCGGACTGACGGCCGGTTGTTCAACAATTTTAGAAGAAATTTCCCCCGACACGGAAATCTGGATCGCCGAGCCGGAGGACTTCGATGAAGCCTGGGCCTCCGTCAAAGCGGGAGAACGGCTAACGGCGGATCCCGCGAAAAAGACGATCTGCGACGCTATTGCGACGCCGACGCCGGGACGGCTGACATTTCCGATCCTCAGGCGACGTGTCTCCGGCGGCGCAACGGTAACCGAGCACGAAGTCCGGCGCGCGATGGCCTTCGGCTTCCGGCGTCTGAAACTGGTCTTGGAGCCAGGCGGTGCGGCGGCTCTTGCCGCGGTTTTAGCGGGAAAAATCCCGACAAGCGGGGCGACGACCGCTGTGACGCTTTCCGGCGGCAACGTGGATCCTACGCTTTTTGCATCAATTTTACGCGACGGGGAAAATTCGTCCTGATCTTGCGACGTTTCAAATTGGGCCATTTGGCGCCGGACCTTGCTTCGGCATTGAACGTCCCGCTTCGGGGCCACATATTTGGGATGAACGAAATACGCCGAAAAGCCACGGCGTTTAGATTTTGATAGCGATGATCAGCGAAGCTGGCTGTTGCGAATAGAGAGAACCCAGGAACGCGCCAATCTATGAACAGCAACAAACCAAATAGCTGGGGCGGCGAAGCATCGAACGCAGATCGTGGATTTGCGTCCTATGATGGGCGCAAACTCGTCTATATCCGGCCAATCCTCGCCAGCGACGTGATCGGCGATTTGCGCGACGAATATGGTGAAATGGACGTGCAGATTGATGCGGACGCCACGCTCTATTCAGTACATGACGAGGACGGCGAACGACTCGCGTTGGTGGGAGATCGAGACCTCGCATTCGCAGCGGCGCGCCAATACGAGATGACGCCGGTCAGCGTTCATTAAAATTTTAACGATAATCTGACGGCGATTACGCAGCGTCCGGCTTTTCCGCCGACGTCGCTAGTGCAAAGAGAGATTCTGCGCTGTCTGCACCGCGCAATGCAGCTCGCGTATTAGGATCACGCAGCAGGCGGGACACCTTCGCCAGCGCCTTTAAGTGGGCCGCTGTCGCGTTTGCCGGCGCAAGGAGCAGAAAAATCAAATCAACGGGCTGATCGTCGAGAGCGTCAAAGCTGACCGGTTTTTCGAGCAGTGTGAGAACGCCAACGATGGAGCTCAGGCCCTCGACCTTACCATGGGGTATCGCAACGCCATCGCCAACGCCCGTGGAGCCAAGCTGCTCGCGCTCCAGCAGCGTCTCGACAATCTCGGGTGTCGGACGGCCGACAATCTTCGCCGCCCTCTCCGCCATAATCTCTAACGCTTCACGTTTGCAGCGGGCGTTAAGGTTATGGATTACGCCGTCAGGCTTCAAAATTTCGGCAAATCCCATTTTCGCACTCACAAATTGTCGGGGCGGGTCAACTTTCGCGGTTTGCATCGCTTATTCGGGTCCCCGAGCTTTTCCTTTGCAGGTTTTTCGCCGCTGGGCCGCCTTGGGAATGGCTGGCGAAGGGCGGGGATTTACCCTATTGCGCGGCCGGGTCAACCCATCCGATATTGCCGTCCCGGCGGCGGTAAACGACGTTTATCCGGCCATGAGCGGCATTTTTGAACACAATCGCCGGTTGTTCAGCGAGATCCAGTTGCATAACAGCCGCGCCGACCGTCATTTCGCGCAGCGTCGTCTGGCTCTCTGCGACAACAACCGGCGCGGGGTCGCCGCTCGCTTGCGATTCGGCGTCTTCGTCTTGCAACGGCTCAAGCAGGTAATACGCCGCATTCTGCGCCGGCAATGGGGCTTTGCCGTTCGCGTGATGATCCTTCAGCCTGCTTTTATATCGCCGAATGCGCTTCTCAAGCTTCTCGAGACTTTCCTCAAAGGCGCCGTAGGCGTCGCCGCCGCGGCCATGAGCCGCCAGAAACACGCCGGAGGCGAGGTGGGTCGTGACGTCGCACTCGACCTCGCGTTTTTCTCGCGCAAATGTGACGGTCGCCTCCGCTCCGCGGTCGAAGTATTTCTTGACGCCGTCGGCAAGCCTGCCCGTCACATGCGACTGCAGGGCGTCGCCGAGTTCGATATTTTTTCCGCTGACTTGGATATCCATGCATTGTCCTCGCTTGGCGACTTCGAATGGCGCCGAACGGTATTTTATATTGGCGCCGTCGGGGCCCATTAAAAGGGTCAGATGGCGCCCTGCACCATAGCACGCCGGCGCTGTACCGACGAGGGAATGTTTAGCGTTTCCCTGTATTTGGCGACAGTTCGCCGGGCGATATCAACGCCTTCTCCCTGTAAGATTTCCACAATCTTGTCGTCGGAGAGCACTGCTTCGGCCGTCTCGGCGTCAATCAGTTCGCGAATGCGGAACCGCACGGCCTCCGCTGAATGGGCCTCGCCGCCGGACGTCGATGCAATGGAGGCCGTGAAGAAATATTTGAGCTCGAAAAGGCCGCGCGGCGTCGCCATATATTTGTTCGACGTGACGCGCGAAACTGTTGATTCGTGCATGTCGATCGCATCCGCGATGGTCTTGAGGTTCAGCGGACGAAGATGTTTGACGCCGTAGGCGAAAAACCCGTCCTGCTGCCGGACTATTTCCGTCGATACTTTGAGGATTGTTCGCGCGCGCTGGTCCAGGCTCTTGGCGAGCCAGTTGGCGTTGGCGAACTGATCGGCGACGTAGGTCTTGTCTTCTTCGTTCGCACGGGCCGCCGACACTTCCGAATAATATCGTCGATTAACAAGAACGCGGGGCAGGGTGTCGCTGTTGAGTTCGATTTTCCAACCGCCATCGGCGGATTTGCGAACGAAGACATCCGGCGCCACCGCCTGCACCGCGCCGCCGCCATAGGCGTATCCAGGTTTTGGCGTCAGCGCGCGAATTTCGGAAACCATTTGCCGGACATTGTCTTCGTCAGCGCCGGTCGCCCGCATCAGCCCTTTGAGATCGCCTTTTGCGAGCAATTCGATGTTGTCCAGAAAAGCCTGCATCGTCGGGTCGCAGCGATCGGCCTCTTTCAATTGCAGCGATAGGCATTCTTTTAGATCGCGGGCGCCAACGCCGCACGGGTCAAAGGTGGTGACAAGGGAATGCACGGCCTCGATGTCCGCCTGATCAGCGCCAAGCCTTTCCGAAACATCCTCGAGCGAATCCCGCAGATAGCCGGCGTCGTCGATCAGATCGATCAGGTAGGCGCCGATAAACAGCTGTGCTGGATCGCGGGTCGCGACGTGAAGCTGTGCGGTCAGATGATCCGAGAGCGATATTTCGCGAGAGAGCGCCGCGTCGAATTGACGATCGTCGTCAAGAGATGGACCGCCGGACCCGGCGTTTGCCCAGTCATTTGTGCGAAAATCCTGTTCGGCGGCGTCGCTGCCGGTGCTGGATGGGTCGATATCTGCGTATTCTGCGTCGATGGCGTCGCTGGCTTCCTTTTGGGCCGTGTCGCTCGTCAGATCGACTTCCTCGCGGACGGATTTTTCGTCGGCGTCGGCTTCTTTCGCGCCGCGCCGTTCCTCCGGCGCGTCTGCAGGGGATTCGTCCGCTTCGAGGAACGGATTTTCTTCCAACTGTTCGGCGACGAACTCCGCCAGCTCGAGATTCGACAACTGCAGCAGCTTGATCGCCTGCTGCAATTGCGGCGTCATCACCAGTTGCTGTGATTGCCTGAGTTCCAGTCTTGGAGCTAACGCCACACTGCCCCCTTGAATCCCTTACATTTGAAACCGGTCGCCGAGATAGACGCGCCGCACGTCCTTGTCGCCGACAATGTCGCCAGGCGCGCCTTCAAGCAGCACCTCGCCTTCGTGAATGATGTATGCGCGGTCGATGATATCGAGCGTCTCGCGGACGTTGTGGTCAGTAATCAGAACGCCGAGACCCCGGTCTTTGAGATGCGCGACAAGCTCGCGAATTTCTGCGATGGCCAGCGGGTCGATGCCCGCGAACGGTTCGTCGAGCAGCATATAAGACGGGGCAGTCGCCAGGGCGCGCGCAATTTCGACGCGGCGGCGTTCGCCGCCGGAAAGCGCCAGCGCCGGCGCGCCGCGCAGATGCGTGACGTGAAACTCGTTCAGAAGATCGTCAATGATCGCCTGCTGCCGGTCCTTGTTTTTCTCGACGAGTTCGACAACGGCGCGCAGGTTCTGTTCAACCGTGAGACCGCGGAAAATTGAGGCTTCCTGCGGCAGGTAGCCGAGGCCGAGGCGCGCGCGCTGATACATAGGAAGCGCCGTCGCATCATGACCGTCGATGGAAATGTGGCCCCGGTCAGCCGGGATCAACCCGGTGATCATATAAAAGCATGTCGTTTTGCCGGCGCCGTTGGGCCCGAGGAGGCCGACGACTTCGCCGCGTTTGACGCTCATAGAGACGCCGCGAACAACGGGCCGGCGCTTAAACGACTTGCCCAGATTTTCGGCCACGAGCGCGCCGCCGCCTTCGACCACAGCGGGCTGGCGGCTCGCTGCGTCGGCATCAGTTATTTCCTGCGTCATGTCACTCATGGCTTTGCTCATTAAGGCCTTTTCTCTTTAAGGATCGGTGAAGTTTTAATTTTAACGATCAGGTTTGCTCATCGCCGTCAGCGTAGAAAATGCCTCGAATCCGCCGGCCGGCGGCCGGTGCGAATTTAACCATTCCCGTATCGATCCAGAAGGTTACGGCGCCGGCTGACATGACCTGTTTGCCCTGGGTCACGATCACGTTTTCTGAGACAGTGATGGTGCGCGCCTCATTGTCGAAAAACAGGCGCTTTCCGGTGATGGCTTCCTTGCCGTTCGAATACCGAACGGACCCGGTCGCCGTAATCGATGAAAAATCGCCATCGTCGGACACATTTGCTTCGAGGCGGTCTGCAGCGAGTATAGACTCTTCCTGGACGACCCGGACATTGCCTGTCCAGACGGAGACGTTGTCTTGAAACTCCGCCGCATCGCCGGTGATATCGATCGGCGCGTCACTATTCGCGGCGAATTGCGCTTGTGCCCCGCCTGCGGCGGGAAAGGCCAACACTAATCCGAGCGCTAAAATTCTCATTCTTCTACTTTCTCGTCTGCGTTGTCCCGGAGCGCTGGCGCATCGACGTCGCCGGTGCTCGGGTAAATACGCATGCTGACATTGCCTTCGAACACAACGCGTCCGTCGTCGCGAAACGCGCGCATTTTATCCGCCTGCAGCGTTGCGCCGTCCGGGCCTTCGGCCCCGACGCCGGCGTCGCTTGTCACGATTTGATCCTTGATGGAAACGATCGCGACTGGCGCGCGCAACACATATGTTTTGGCGCCGAGCTCGTGTTCCAGCGTGACGGAGCGGTTCAAGGTCAGGATATTGTCGTTCGACCGATACAGCCCGCTTTCGGCCGTAACGACTGATGCTTCGTCATCGCCGCCCTGGACAGCGCGCGGCTGCTCAAGCTGAATGACATCTTTTGTCGCCGGATCCTGCGATGCGGAGATCGCGGTGATCTCGAACGGCTTGCCCTTGTCATCGACGCCGGCAAAGCGCGGATTGGCCATACGGAGTTCTTCCGTCGACGCCGAAATGGACTTGAAATCTTCAAGAAAAGCCTGATCGACCTGATTGGACCGCGTATTGAAAATGAATGCGATGACCAGAACCACGGCGAGGATTGGAAGCGCGACGCGCAGGCGTCGGACAAGGCGGGATCTTGCGGCGGCGTCTGCGCCGGTGGTGCGAGAACGAAAGGTAAGGCTGTCGAGGGCGCGGTCGCCCTTCACCGACGTGCCGCGCGCCGGCGCCCGAGTGTCCTTAATGGTGGCTTCGCTCATGAAATATCGTCGTCTGATCAGCTGCAGCGCCGGCTCAGGCGGCGCTTTTCCCCACGCCCGTCAATATAGTCCCGCAGGCGGCAATGGGAAGCGCCGATCATAGAAAACCGGGCCACCAGAGGCTTAGCTATGGGCAAAAATGTCGATTTCGGGCCAGCCCCCGAGGTCCAGCGCGGCCCGGGTCGGCAGAAATCGGAAACATTCGGCGGCGAGATCAGCGCGCCCCTCCCGGGCGAGCATCTGCTCGAGCTTCTCGCGCAGCGCGTGGAGATAGAGAACGTCGGATGCGGCGTACTGGATTTGCGCTTCGCTCAGGGTTTCTGCGCCCCAGTCGGATGACTGCTGCTGCTTCGACAGATCGACGCCGAGAAGCTCCCTCGTGATATCTTTCAGCCCGTGCCGGTCCGTATAGGTGCGCGAAAGGCGTGATGCGATCTTGGTGCAGTAAACGGGTTTTGTATCGACCTTCAGCCAGTGCTGAAAGGCGGCGATGTCAAAGCGGGCGAAGTGAAAGATTTTGAGAACTTTCGGATCGGACAACAGCTTTTTCAAATTCGGAGCGTCATAGGTTTTTCGGTCCAGCTGAACGAGATGCGCGTCACCATCGCCCGCTGATAGCTGTACGACGCATAGGGCGTCGCGATGGGGGTTGAGGCCCATGGTCTCACTGTCGACAGCGACGACGTCGCCGAGATCAACGCCGCCCGGCAGGTCGCCTTTATGAACGTGGTTTGTCATGACCGCCTGATAGCCTTCCGCGCGGCGACGATAAACCGACGAAGCCTAAAATTTTCAAAACGCGTGCTCATGCCGCTTTCCGGACGATAACAGAACCGGCGGAATAACCGGCGCCAAAGGCGCAGATGACGCCGATGTCGCCGGCTGCAAAATCGCTACGGTGTTTGTGAAAGGCAATAATCGAACCGGCGGACGACGTATTGGCATATTCGTCAAGGACGACCGGCGCCTCCTTTCTGTCCGCATCCCGCCCGAGCACTTTCCGGGCGATGAACTCATTCATGGCGAGATTAGCCTGATGCAGCCAGAAGCGCCTTACCGCATTCGGCGCAATGTCGACCGACGCCAGATGCCTGCTGATGAGCTCACTCACCATCGGAACGACTTCCTTAAAGACCTTCCGCCCCTCCTGAATGAACAATTTATCCGTATGCGGGTCGTTTTGGGCGTCCGGCGCGTCATCGGCGCCGCGTTCACAATGATTGAGGAAGCCGAAATTGTTCCGGATGTTGTTGGAAAACTTCGTTAGCAGTTTTGTTCCAAGAATTTCCCACGCCTCGCCTCCAGGGGCCCCGTCTGCACGCTCGAGAATGACCGCGGTCGCGACGTCGCCAAAGATGAAATGGCTGTCGCGGTCGCGGAAATTCAAATGCGCGGTGCAGATCTCTGGATTGACCATGAGAATTCGGCGCGCGCCGGCGCGAATGAGGCCGAGCCCGGTTTCAATGCCAAAAGCGGCCGAAGCGCAGGCGACATTCATATCGAAGCCGTAGCCGTCAATGCCGAGCGCGTCCTGGATCTCAACGGCGACCGCAGGATAACCGCGCTGCATGTTTGAGGCGGCGCATATGACGCCGTCAATGTCGGCCGGCTTAAGGTCCGCGGCCCGCATGGCGTCGCGCGCGGCGAAAACGGCGATTTCAGCAAGTATGGCGAGTTCATCATTCGGTCGGGCCGCAATGCGCGGCGCCATGCGGGACGGATCGAGAATGCCGTCGCGGTCGATGGCGTATCGCGATTTGATGCCCGACGCCTTTTCAACAAACTCGGCCGATGATTTCTGAAGCGGTTCCAGTGCGCCGCTTTCAATGTCGCCGTCGTTCGCCGCATTATAGTCGTCTACATATTTATTGAACGACGCTACCAGTTCGTCATTCGAAATAGCGTTTGGGGGCGTGTAGAGGCCGGTCGCAATGATGCGGACGTCGGCGTTTGCGGTTTCGGTCATGCCTTGGCGCTTTCAACTCTTGTTTGGACATAATCTGCGCCGAACCCGCCGCCGGCGCAACCAGTCCCAATGCAGTCGGGGTCAGCGCGCATAGGTTTGAACGGCCTTCCAGCGTGGGCAGGCGGTTTCATGATCATTGACCATGCCGACCGCCTGCATGAAGGCGTAGACGATGACGGGCCCGCAAAACTTGAAGCCGCGGGATTTCAGTTCCTTCGACATGGCTTCGCTTTCCGGTGATTTCACCGGAATGGATTTTTGAGTCTTAATCCGGTTCACAATTGGCGCGCCATCGACAAAGTCCCAAAGGAACTCGCTGAAGGCGCCGTCGCCTCCTTCCATCATGTCGAGCCAGATGCGGGCGTTGCCAATCGTTGCATCGATCTTGGATTTTGACCGGATGATGCCAGCATCGTTCATCAGGCGTTCGATCTTTTTTGGCGTGTAGCGGGCGATCTTTTGCGGATCGAAATCGTTAAATGCCTTTCGAAAATTCTCTCGCTTATAAAGGATCGTCCGCCATGACAAGCCGGCCTGAAAACCATCGAGCACCAGCTTTTCAAACAGCGCGCGATCGTCATATTCCGGTATCCCCCATTCTGTATCATGATAATGACGATAAAGCTCATCGTCCGCCGGCGCCCATAGGCAGTGCAGGTTTTTCTTTCCGGGCATGGTTCAATCCGTGGTCATGTAAGCGGGGCGGGCCAGCGTTACGGCGCGTTCGCCAGCCATAATTTGGTCGCCGGCTTCGATGGCGTTTTCCCACCTGTCGAGACGAATAAGCGCAAGCGCGGCGCCGTCGACGCCGGACATGATGTGGCCGAGGGTCGACGCGCCGGTTGCGACCGGCGTTTCTTTCGTCGGCGGCGGTCCGTCGAACTTCGCAACAAGCGTGCGTTTACGTGCTGACCCTTTGCGCTTCATGCGGCTCGCGACTTCCTGACCGACGAAACAGCCTTTTTTGTAATCGACGCCATTCAGGAGGTCGAAATTAACGTCCATGGGAAAGATCTCGTCGGAGCCGAAATCCGCTCCCCATTCGGGAACGCCGGCGGCGACGCGGCGGCTGTGGTATTGTGTATCCGGTTCAGCGTCGCCCAGTTCAATAGTGGATTTGATCAGGCGCCCGCTATTTTCTCCTGCGCCTTGTGTCGTGCAAACCTTGCGTTCTTCGTCCAGGCGAATGTCCGCTTTCGCACGCAGGCGGTACAGCGTCAGGCGTTTGACCAATGCGTCGGCGGCGTCGGCGGCGACATCGAGCCAGTAGCCGTCGGGCGCGGCGGCGATGTAAAAATCGAACAGCACCTTCCCCTGCGGCGTCAGCAATGCGGACAAGCAATTGCCGTCCGTCGGCGGGCCGTTTGTCACGAGGCCGGACAGCAATGTCGTTGCATCCTCGCCGGTCACTGAAACGACGGCGCGGTCCGACAAAATTTTGAGACCAGTCATGGCGGGCCATGTAGGAGGTTCTTCGCTATTTGCAAAGCACAATGGAGACCGCGTAAGACACCGTCATGAACACTACTGACAACAAGGTGGCGAACGATGCGCTCGTGATCCGCCGCCCCGACGACTGGCATGTCCATCTGCGGGACGGGGACATGCTGCGCGCCGTCGCGGGCTACACAGCGCGACAGTTTGCGCGGGCCATCATCATGCCGAACCTTGCCGAGCCGGTGACCACAATTGCGCAGGCCTCGGCCTACAGGGACCGCATCATGGCGGCCCTCGACGGCCGCACCGGTTTCACGCCGCTCATGACCTGTTACCTGACTGATCAGGCTGACGCCGGCGAGATTGCGCGCGGGTTTCAGGATGGCGTCTTCACTGCCTGCAAACTCTACCCAGCCAACGCAACGACCAATTCGAGCAGTGGCGTCACAGATGTAAAGAACATCTACCCGGCGCTCGAAGCGATGCAGCGCATCGCCATGCCGTTGCTCGTTCATGGCGAAGTGACCGACAGCAATATCGATGTCTTCGACCGCGAAGCGGTGTTTATCGATCGCGTTCTCGCGCCGCTTGCGCGCGACTTCCCCGATCTGAAGATCGTTTTCGAACACGTGACGACCGCCGACGCCGTTGAATTCGTTACGGAAGCGGGGGCGAATATCGCCGCGACAATCACGCCCCATCATCTCGAGTTCAATCGCAACGCCATGTTCCAGGGCGGCATCCGCCCCCATTATTATTGCCTGCCGGTCGCAAAACGCGAACATCATCGGCAGGCGCTCCGGGAAGCGGCGACATCGGGCTCGCCAAAATTCTTTCTGGGAACGGACTCCGCGCCTCACGCGACGAATGAAAAAGAGTCTGCTTGCGGCTGCGCCGGCGTTTTCAACGCGCCCTTCGCGCTAGAAAGTTACGCAAAAACATTTGAGGAAGAAGGCGCCCTCGACAAGCTCGAAGGATTTGCGAGCCTGCACGGTCCGCAATTTTACGGATTGCCGGTCAATGAAGATAGTATCATGCTGAAACGAACCCTGACGCCCGTGCCGGAAATCATTGATGCGGGCGCGGAGCGAGTCGTTCCATTCCACGCGGGCGAGACGCTGGCTTGGCGTTTTGACGGCGCGCTTGACGCCTGATCCTTGCGAACAAAGACCGCGCACACCATATAGATTGGGAAAGTCCGCAGCGGGCGGTCGTAAGATCAGGGTGCAGTGACGAGCGCTATTGGGAGGCACAATACTCATGCAACATCAAAACTGGTCATGCGTAAAATGCGGCGCGAACGAATTCGACACCGCGGAAATCCGTGGCGCCGGTGGGTTTTGGGCGGCGTTTTTTGACATGAGCAACAAACGATTTACGACGGTGTCCTGCGCACATTGTTCCTATACAGAATTATACCGTACGCGCGTATCGGGCATTCAAAAAGTCTTCGATTTTCTATCGACCGCATGACTTTTTAGCCGCGCACCCGTCTGGCCTGACGTTGCGAAAGCCGCAGGGCCTAAACCGCTGCGGCAGGCTTACTCATCTGTATTTTGAGGAATAGTCAGTATTAGCGGGCCGTCGTTCATGCGTTCCGCTTCGCGCAAGGGCGCGGACAATCGCCCGACGAGGCGGCGTGCGTATATGGCGCGCCCTGCGGCGTGGTCGCGCGCGCGGCGGTCGCAGGTGCGGAAGTGGTCGCCGGCGTTGCGATAGCCTTCATTGAAACGCTTGACCATTTCCTCGCGCGCCTCGAAACCCGGCTGTTCAAGGTCGACGAGACGTTTCATGCGCTCGCGCCAGATATCGCTTTCGAGCCGCGGTTCGCAGATCCGGCGAATGTGATGCATTTCGCCGAAGACGCTGGCGAGTTCAATAAGGTCGCGCTGGCGTTGCTGATATTCATCCGCCGATTGAGATTGCGCAGAGGTTTCGCCCGCGAGTATCAGCGCAGCGGCGCCAGCCAAAAATGTGGTTCGGATCAAGTCCATCTAATCCCCGTATCGACGCTTTTTAGCGGAATTGCGGCTGCTTTTCGACATTACCGGTTCCGCCGCCTCTCGCGCATGTCGATGGCCATGGCGACCGCGCGGCGGGTTTCGTCCCAGGAAAGCTGCTTACGGGCCTCGTCGAACGCGAAAAACGCCGCCTCCGCCGCGTCGTCGGCTGCGATCGGTTCGCCGGCGACCCAGTCAGCGACATAATCGACCATCACTGTATGAGTGAGCTGGCCGACATCCTCCGGCATCGCCTCGAAGACGCCGATGAGGCCGCAGATCTTTATTTCGAGGCCTGTTTCCTCCATCACTTCGCGCCGCGCCGCATCTTCAAGGCGCTCGCCGAATTCAAGGCCGCCGCCTGGGATCGACCAATGGCCCTTGAAGGGCGGCCTGCCCCGCTTCACCAGTAGGACCCCCTCGCCCCTGAAGACAACGGCGCCGACGCCAATGCGAATTGTTTCGTTCTTGGCCATGGACGCCCTATACTCCAATCCCATGTGCGGGCGCTATCATTTGAATTCGACGCCGAAGGATCTCGCCGACCATTTCGACGTCGATGTGCGCGACAACTTTCCGCCGCGCTACAACGTGGCGCCGACGCAGCCCATCGCGGCGATCCGCATGAGCGATCAGCGCAAACGGGAATATGCGCTGATGCGCTGGGGGTTTGTCCCTTCCTGGGCGAAGGGAGAGTATTTGCAGCGACTCGGGTCGAAGCCGCTGATCAATGCGCGGGCGGAAACGGCGGCGGACAAGCCGACCTTTCGTTCGGCGTATAAACGGCGGCGCTGCCTCATTCCTGCGGATGGTTTTTACGAATGGAAGGGCAAGGCTGGGGCGAAGCAACCATTCAACATTACGCGCGGCGGCTTGTTCGGGTTTGCGGGGCTGTGGGAAACGGCGGTGGATCCTGATGGCGGCGAGATCGACACCTGCGCTATTCTCACCATCGCAGCGGGGCCCGACGTCAAGCCCCTGCACAGCCGCGAACCGGTGGTAATCGCGCCGGAACATTATGAGCTCTGGCTCACGGCCGACGAGCGCGATCTTGAATTTCTCGATGACCTTCTGCGTCCGGCGCCAAAAGGGACGTGGCTCCACTATCCGGTCGACAGAGCGGTAGGTTCGCCGCGGAACGACGGGCCGGATCTTTTGAAGGAAGTGGCGATCTAGTTTTAAGCGCGGCGTTCGCTTAATGCGCGCGTACTGAATTTTCCGTTGCCCCGCTTCTGGAAATAAATCCACTGCGCTAGCGCGCGCATCGGCGGGGTAAACAGCGTCGCGTTTAAGAGCGCGTTGGGCGGTGCGGCGGACCATGCCCGGCGCATCCAGGTTTTCAGCCCGAAGCGAGGATACTCCTTTGCCATCAGGACGCCCGGATCGGCGGCGCCATCCTGCAGGAACTCGGAGATCGCCGCGCCGGCGCGCCGGCCGTACTGAAAGGCGAGGCGGATGCCGCCGGCGGTGAGCGGCGAGACGAGTCCCGCCGCATCGCCAGTCAGCAGTACGCGTCGGGTCGACAGCGGGCGGACAAGCCCGCCGCAGGGGATCGGCCCCGAGCGTTTCGCTTTCACTTCACAGTTCCAGAGTGCAAAATGGGAATCGATCCGCTGAAGGAACGTATCGAAATCAGGCTTTCTTTTTTTGCCGAACGGTCCGTCGGATACTGCAAGCCCCGCTTGCGTTAGTCCAACGCCGGGTACGACCCATCCGAGATAACCGGGCGCCAGCGCCGCGTCGACAAAACAGTGGAGAAAGTCCGGATCGACAGTCGGGGATTCTTCGAACTCCGTCTCCATGCCGATCAGAAATTCCGTGTTGCGACCAAGGTCGAAGGTTCTTGCAACGCGCGACTTTGCGCCGTCTGCGCCCAATAGATAGCGTGCTTTAAGGTCCATCCCATGAATGTGGATAAGATCGTCCGCGAGGGTAGCGTTCTCGAAGCGCGCGCCAAAAAGAAGATCGGCGCCGGCGCGGCTGGCCTCGCGCGCCAGCCAGCGCATGATCGCCGGCGTGTCGGTGGCGAGGAAATAATAGCCGGGCGCAAAGAGGTCCGTCGAGTGATGGTTCGGCGCGTAAAGCCGGACGCCAGGGATCTTACGGGTGAGTGCAGACGGGATGTCGCATTCGGCGACCGCTTCCTTGACGAGAATGCCGGTGGTGCGAACCCGCGCGCCGGGTTCGGTCTTGGCGTCGAGGACCGCAACCTTGAGGCCCCGATGGGCGGCGGTGCGGGCGGCGATCAGGCCGGCAAAGCTCGCCCCGACAACGACAAGATCGTAAAGGCGGGCGTCCCGGTTGTCGTTGCTGCAGCGCATCGTCTCTCTCCCGTCCGTTTCGTGCGCGTCATAGGGCGCGAAGGCGGCGACAATCGGGCCGGCCTGGGGAATTCTGTAGATAGTATTTCGCCGCGCCCGCCGCGAATGGTAGCGTAGATCTCCGTTAACGCTAAACGCCATGGGAGGCCGCCGGCAATGGGCGAGGAAAACAAGGCCGCGCTTTTCAACGAACACAACGCGCCCTTCGGCAAGATGATCGGCGTTCATTTTACACGCGCGGCGAAAGATCGGATCGAAGCAGAGATGAAGGTGACGCCGGACCATTGTACGCTCCCGGCAAATCTCCATGGCGGCGCCATGATGGCGTTTGCGGACAATCTCGGCGGCTGCGGCGCCTTTATGAATCTGCCTGAGGGCGCGACAACGTCGACCGTCAAGTCAAAAACAAATTTTTTCCGGCCGACGCCGGCGGGTGATACGGTTAAAGGGGTTACGACGCCGGTCAACATCGGACGAACATTGCAGGTCTGGAAAACGGAGATTTTTCGCGGCGACGGAAAGCTCGCCGCAGTGGTGACGCAGACGCAGATTGTTTTGCAGCCGACGACATAAAAAGGGCGAACGAATGTACGAGGTCGACCTCACCGAATCCTATTTTCCGGCGCAGGGCGGGCTGGCGCCCGTGCCCGTAACAATCGGTGCGATGTTGCGCGCTTCCGCCGCCGCCGCGCCCGACCGCGCTGCAATGAAGGAGTTGGGTTACGACGGCGCCGTCGGCAGTGTCTGGAGCTACGCCGAGCTATTGAATGATGCGGAACGATTAGGTCGCGCGCTGGCCTCGCGTCATGGGCCCGGCGCACGCGTCGCTGTCTACGCGAACAATATCCCAGAATGGGTGCTGCTTGAACTTGCCTGTGCGCTTGCCGATGTGACGCTGGTGACGGTCAACCCCGCCTATCAGAAACGCGAACTTCAATACGTTCTCGAACAGTCGCGGTCCGAAGCGATCTATTATGTCGCCGACTTTCGCGGCAATCCGATGCAGGAGATCGCCGATGCCGTGTGCAATGAGATCCCCGCGATTAAACACCGCATATTGCTGACCGACCACGACGCGCTTTTTGCCGGTGAGGATGTCGGGCGCTTACGCGACCCGAAACCGTCCGACCCGGTGCAAATGCAGTATACATCAGGCACGACCGGATTCCCGAAGGGCGCGCTCCTCCATCACAATGGGCTCGTTCGCAACGGGATTGACGTCATGAGCCGCGGCAATGTCCGGGCCGGCGACGTCTTCGTTAACAACATGCCGCTGTTTCACACGACCGGTTGCGCCATTCTGGTGCTTGGCGGGTTCGGGATCGGCGCGACCATGCTGCTGGCGCCGATCTTCGACCCTGAAATGATCGTGCGGGTGATCGCCCGCGAGAAATCGAAATTCATCTTCGGCGTGCCGACCATGCTCGTAGCGCTTAACGATGCAGCGGAGACCGCGGGCGTCGATACGTCGTCGGTCAAGTCGATTCTGTCCGGCGGGGCGATGGTGGCGCCGGAACTTTGCAAGCGGTCAAAAGAGGTGCTCGGCGCGCCGGTTCAGATTCTTTATGGGCAAACGGAGAGTTCGCCTGTCATCACCCAATGCTGGCCTGACGACAGTCTTGAAGACCTAACTCAGACCATCGGCCAGCCGCTGCCCGATGTCGAAGTGTCGATCCGCGATCCGCAGACCAACCAACCGGTTCCTGTCGACGGCCAGGGCGAAATCTGCTGCCGCGGTTATCTCGTGATGATCGGTTATAACGACAATCCAGAAGCGAACGCGGCCGCAATAGATGGGGACGGCTGGCTGCACACCGGCGATCTCGGTGCGATGGATGCGCGAGGGTTTGTAAAAATCACCGGCCGGGTCAAGGAGATGATCATTCGCGGCGGCGAGAATCTTTTCCCCGCTGAGATTGAGAACGCCATGCTGGAGCACGACGCTGTCGCTGAAGTTGCTGTCGTCGGCGTGCCGGACGAAAAATGGGGCGAGCAGGTCGCCTGTTTCATGCGTGCAGGTAGTGATGAAAAACCCGACGGCGCGGCGCTAAAAACTTTCATCCGCGAACGGCTTTCTCCGCAGAAAACGCCCGCTTTCTGGATCTGGGTCGATGACTGGCCGCTTACAGGTTCGGGCAAGATCCAAAAATTCAAACTGCGCGAGGCGTTTGAAAAAGGCGAGTTCAAAGACCGCCTTTCGTGAGGATGTGATCAGCCGAGGCGCCGTTCGATTAACGCCTGCAGTTCATTCGCGGTCGGATTGATAAGCTCGCGCAGCGCGGCGATTTTCGCCGTAATCTCTTCAATCTTTTCAACGATAGCGCGCCGCACTGAGCGCTTTCTTTCGTTTTCGTACTGCGCGCGTAGGGAATCGCGCTCGGCGTCGAGACTGGCGATGTCGTTATTGGTCGCGGCGAGCATTTCGATCGTATCGAGAATCTTCCTGTCCTCGGCGTTGTTTTCATCGAGAGAAAGCATGGATGCGACGGCGTCCAGGCTTACGCCCTTTCCGTTCACGATCGCCGTGCCGTCCGTTTGAATGACAATCGCCGGCGGTTGTGCAACGACGGGTGCGGCGCCGAGTGCAAGAAACGCGGCGGCGACAGCAACAATTTTAGGCAAATGCGTGCGATTCATCATCGCTTCTCCTCCGGCTGGAAAAACGCTCGAATACAAACAAACGCAACGGGAACAGGGACTGCCAATACAGCAAAACGGGCATTGGCGGCGTGAGATACTGTCGCAATCTAGCACAAAAACGGCGGCGAGAAAGCGCCGGACAAACTTTCCCGGCGTGCATCGCAGTGTTACGCTCCCGGGTCGCAATTCCGGAGGCCGCTCATGCGCCTGTTTGTTTTCCCCATGCTGCTGCTGCTCGGCGCCTGCGCCGCCACGGGCCCCGTCGCATACGGTCCGGCCGATGAAAAAGGTTTTGGCTACAGCGAGCAGCGTATCGAGGATAATCGTTATCGCATTACCTATCGCGGCTCGGGCGGCATGCCGCCGGGTCTCGTCGAAGATTATGCGCTGCGGCGCGCCGCCGAATTGGCGCTTGCAAACGGTTATGATTGGTTCCGAGTGGCCGGCAGCGACATTGCCGGCGAAGAGCGCGGCGGCGTATCCGTCGGCACTGGCTTCGGCACGAGTTCCTATGGCCGGCGCTCATCGGTTGGCGTCGGCGTCGGGGCCGATCTCGGCCGCGTTGGCGCGCAGGAATTCTTCACGGCGCGGATGGATGTGTTGTTAGGCGCCGGCGAGGCGCCGGAAGAAAGCGACGTCTACGACGCCCGCGCGGTGCTCGATAACCTGGCCGACCCAGCGTCCAATTCCACGGAAGGGGAATAGGGACTGTGGACTGGTCGGCGCTCCGCCGCATTGTCACTGACAACAAGGACGGACGCTCGCGCATTCTGATCGACGGCGAGGCGGCAAAGCTGATCGCTGTCGAGGAAGCAGGGCTTGCGGAGATCTGGACTGTCGATGTCGATCCGGGCCGGCTTTACGACGCTACCGACAAACTGAAAGACCAGGATTTGCGCCTCGAACCGGCGAAGGGCGCCGTGAAAGTTCGCTGGTTCACGGTTGCGCCGGACGATGATGGTCGTTCGCCCGAAGAAAAAGAGGCGGCCGCGGCCTTCGCCTTCGCCGCCGTCGGCGCCGCCGACGCTCGCGTCGATACGGCCCGTCATCCGATGATGCACAAAACCGAGACCCTCGACGTCATCATTCTTGTCAGAGGCGCCGTTGACCTCATTCTTGACGAAGGCGACCCGACGGCGTTGAAATCGGGAGACGTGGTGATTCAGCGTGCAACCAATCACGCCTGGGTCAATCGCGGCGCGGAAACGGCGCTTCTGGTGGCCGTGTTGATCCATCCGGGATGAACCTGCGCCCCATGACCGATCCAGTCGCGCTGTATCATCGCGGCGAATTCGCCGCCGACAATACGATAAACTGTTCGACGCTAACCTCTTCAGCGCGTTGGGTCGGCTTCACGCCGGCTGCCGCCAAAGCGTTCTCCAGTCGATCCATATAAAGATTTTTCAGCGACGATCGCAACATTTTTCGCCGTTGGCCAAACGCTGCGGCGGTTACGCATTCAAGCGCGGCGAGGTCGCATTTCTTATTGGCGGGCGTGAAATGCACGACGCTGGAATCGACTTTCGGCGGCGGCGTGAAGGCGCGCGCCGGCAAGTCAAATGCGCGCGTCGGCGCGGCGGCGGCCTGGGCGATTACTGATAGGCGGCCATAGGTCTTTGATCCGGGCGCAGCGAGAATACGGTCGGCGACTTCCTTCTGGAACATCAATGTCATGGACGACCACAGCGCCGGTCCGGCTTTGAGCCATTTGATCAGGAGTTCGGTGGAAATGTTGTAGGGAAGGTTGGAGACGATTTTTACAGGCGTCTGCTCCCCCAACAGCGTCAGTTCATCCGCGCTCAATGCATCGGCCTCAACAATCTTCAACTGTTTCGGATAGTGCGCGGCAAGCGCCTCAACCGCGTCTATGCAGCGCGCATCCCGCTCAATCGCCGTCACGCGTGCGCCCGCAGCGAGAAGCGGGCGCGTCAGCCCGCCGGGCCCTGGCCCGACCTCCAGTACGGCGTCATTCTCTGCGACGCCGGCTCCTCGAACAATTTTCGCCGTAAGGTTGAGGTCGAGAAGAAAGTGCTGGCCGAGGGATTTCTTTGCGCCGAGGTTATGAGCCTCGATCACGTCACGCAAAGGCGGCAAGTCGGTCATGATGCGCGGTGCGCCGCAATCTCTCCGGCAAGGCGAATAGCGGCGATCAGGCTGTCGGCGCGGGCGACTCCTTTGCCGGCAATATTGAGGGCCGTGCCGTGGTCAGGGGACGTGCGCACAATGGGCAGCCCCAGGGTCACATTGACCGCGTCATGAAAGGCGAGAGTCTTTGCGGGAATAAGCGCCTGATCGTGGAGCATGCACAGCGCCGCGTCGTAGCGCGCGCGCGCGTCTTCATGAAACATTGTATCCGCCGGCAGAGGGCCGCTCGCATCAATGCCCATGCCCTTCAATTCGTCTATCGCCGGGGCAATGATCATTGCGTCTTCCGCGCCCATCGCGCCGGCTTCGCCGGCATGGGGATTCAATCCGGAAACCGCGAGCCGCGGCGCGGCGATACCGAAATCATGCCGCAGGGCATGCGCGACCATCAGGGCGGTGCGGATGATCAAGTCGGGACGGAGCGACTTCACCGCATCGACGACTGACTGGTGAATGGTGACCGGAACGGTGCGCAGTTCAGGGCCGGCGAGCATCATGACGGCGCCGCGCGGGGCGTCCGCCGGCATGGCGGCGTCGGTCGTCAGGGCTTCCAGAAACTCCGTATGCCCCGGAAAAGAAAAGCCGGCTGCAATGAGCGCCGATTTCTGAATCGGATTAGTGACGACGCCGCCTGCGGCATCGAAAAGCGCGCACCGGGTCGCTTGTTTAATGCTGGCGATAACGGCGTTGGCGGTGTCGGGTGATGCGACGCCGGTTTCCGCGCCAACCGGCTCGTCGAGGGGCAGTATGGGCAGCGCGTCCGCAAATGTGGAAACCGCTTCCTCGGCGTTCGAAATCACTTTCGTTACAGCATTGCGGTAAAGGCCGGGGTCGGCAATGACAAAAAACGCTGGTCCAGCGTCGCGCAAAGCGGCCCAGGCCTTTTCAGTAATTTCGGGGCAGACGCCGCCAGGCTCGCCCATGGTAAGCGCGAGCGGCAGTGCGTCGGTTCTCACGGGGCGCCGGCCATTCAGCCGTTGACGTCGATCGGGGTTTTGAGGCGAATGTCGATCGCCGCCCGGCGTTCCAGATCACGCAGATATTGCTGGCTGATGCGCGATAACTGGCGTTGTAGAATGCGGCTTTCGAGTGTCTCGCGCGACGGCAGGCCGAGCCCCTCGTCCTTGTCGCAGACATAAGCCGTATGATAGGCGCCGTCCGCCTCGATCACCGGCATCAAATCGCCGCGGGAAAGCCCGTCGACAAAATCAGAAAAGCGCACATCGATCTGGTCTAGCGTGACGTTTTCCAAGAGCGCGTACCCGACGTTCTGGCCGAGATCGATGCGCAAGGCCCGCTGCGAACAGGCGTCGGAGTTTCCAAGTTTCTCAAAGGCGAGGCGCGCAGCATTCTCGCCGATCGATGCAGGCGCTGACGCATAAGCGAGGGTGAATGTGGGCTCGCCTGCAACGACGGCCTCGCGTTTGTCGCGAACAGCGAGAATCATAAAGGCGCCTTCGGATGGTATCGGGTTGGTAACAGCACCGGCCGGCAATTCCTTCACGGCGCGATCGAGTTCCGGCGCGAGTTCGCCGGCGCGAACCCAGCCGACGTCGCCGCCGACGGCGGCCGTTGTGCATCCGGAATATTGCTGAGCGATGACAGCGAAGGGCACGCCGCGGCGCATTTGCTCAATAAGCTGCAAGCCGCCTTGATAATATTGTTGCGCTTTTGAAGGATCGTCGACGGGAATACACAGTTCCGAAACCAGAAACTGATCAAGGCTTGCGTCCTCGCGCATGCGGTCCATGGTGTGTTCGATCTCGTCGTCATTAACGCGCACGCGATCGCGATAGCGCCCCTGTACGAGTTCCGGCCAAAGCATGCCGGCCTTGATCTGATCGCGCAGGCTGTTGGCGGATATGCCTTGCGCCTCAAGCGCCTCGACCAGTCCGTCCGGCGACAGGTTGAATTGCGCGGCCATGCCAGCGAGTTCGTTTTTAAAATCCCGGTCCGAAAATTCCATCTCGTATTTTTCGGTTTCCTGGATTTTGAGTTTTTCCTGGATCAGCTCGTTTAGCGACTGTTGCTGCAACTGCGGCAGGGCTTCCCGCGGGATGCGTCCGCCGGAGGAGGTGAGGGCCAGCATCATACGTTGGCGCACGTCATAGGTGGTGATGACCTTGTCATCGACGACGGCGGCGACCGACTCGACCGGCAGGCCGGAACGGGCGATCACCTCGTCGCTGGATGGCGGTGCGGCATCCGCAGGTGCGGCATCCGCAGGTGCGGCCTCCTGCGCGGTGGCATTGCCGACAGCTGTTATGAAAACAGCGGCACAGACAATTGAAAATGCTGGATTAAAACGCTTCACAGTGAACCCGTATAAATTTGTTATCGTCCGTCGGGCGGCCGGACGGGATATTCCGCGAGCCAACCCTGTAAACGGGCGTTCTAGGCTAAAAGCGTGACGAAAAATAGGCCATTTCGCCGGCTGCGCAAGCGGCGCCTATGGCGGCTCATTGGACGAGCGATTTCAGCGTGAAAGTAAGTAGGAACGCTTCGTCCGGCTCAAGGTTTGTGGTGCGCGTGCGGTCACGGCGATAGGTGAGGGCGACCGTCGAACATTCGTCACTGTAACCGATAGTAAAGTCCTGGCGAATAGTGCGGTCGCTCTCAAGGTCCAAACGCCAGGCGCCGCCAACCGACCAGTGCCTGGCGATGCGCAGTCGGCCGCTCGCAGTCAGCTCTTCCCGACGGATCAGGTTCGCATTAACGTTTTCCTCGTTGAGACGGACATAGGTGAGGTTGCCGCGAAGCGGGCCAGCTTTGAAGTAGGCGAGGGACTCGGCGCGAGCCAAACTGCCGCCGTCGCCATCTATACGGAACCGGTTTTCAACGCCGAAGAGATTTTTGTAGCGCAAGTTTACGCTGCCAACGAAATCTGAGGATTTTTCACCGAGGCCCGACGATGCGTCAAACGCGTTCGTCGACTGGATACGAAACTGCCGCCCGACGGATCCCTCGATTTCAATGCCGCCGGGCCATGTCGCCGACGCCGCAACACCGATATTGGCGCGCTGGCCGTCCTCGAACGCATCATAGCCGGTTGCTTTGTTGTAGTCGAAAAGGCCCGCGTAATCGAATTCAATGCTTTGCGAATCTTCGTTGACGATTTCCGCGTCGTTGAGACCGGTCGGGCTCGCCACCAGCTGAACTCGCGGTTCGAGGATCAGACGCGCGCCGGCGAATTCGCGGGCGAGCGGGTACGACCATTCCGCGCCGACTGACGGTGCAAAGCGCGCTACCGTGTCGGTCTCAATGTTGTTGGCGAGACCCGGAAAGTCAGACGCACACGCTGCGTTCGGATCGGAACAGATCTCGGTGCCTTCGTTGAGGTCCTGGTAGAAGAACACATCGCCGCGCGCCTCGGCGAATAAGTGGAATCGGTGCCCGCTCGGCGTGATGATATCGCGGTCCCAGTTGGCCGCCGCGGTAAAACGCTGTGAATCCGTGCCGGCAGTGCGATATATGGATGCGATATTTGCATTTATCGTCGCATCGCCGCCGGCGAGTTTATTGAAGCGATGCGTATAGTCGATCAGCGGCAGAACATACGGCGTCGTCGTGGAATCGTCCTGTTCGCGCAGCCCCTGAAACAGATAGGTGTCGATTGTCAGCCGCGAGTCGTCTCCTGCACGCGCAAGGCGAAAATTCGATCGCAACTGGTTGGTCGCGCCGCGGTTCAGTTGCTGGCTGATGTCGCCGCGCCGTTGAACATCGTACTGACGCAGATATTCGCGGTCGGAAATGCGTTCGACATCGTAGCTCGCGCGCCAATGATCGCCAAATTCCTGATAACCCCGGCCGAACAGATGCCAGCGCACGCCTGGCGTCGATTCGATTAGCGACTCGCCAGGTCCCGGGGGATCGGGTTCCGGCTGGTTCGGCCCGTCAATGATGCCGCCCTGAAAGACGTGATAGCCGTTATCGAGCCGTCTGCGATATTCGCCCTGCCACAGGATCCCGTCTTCGGCCGTGTATTTTGGATAGAAGGTCGCGTCTTCCGAGTTCGACAGGGCGAAATAATACGGCAACTCGAAATTGAAACCGAGACGGCTTGACGCGCCGACCCGCGGCGTCAGAAATCCGGACTGGCGTTCGACGCTAGGATCAGGTCCCTGCAGAAACGGCGTATACAGAATAGGAACGCCCTTGAGTTCAAAGAACGCATGATGAAATCGCACGACCTTGCGTTCTGCGTCGCGGGTCACGCGCAGGGACTTGATGCGCCATGTTGGAATTTTCGCCTCGCCCTCGCGGTTGCACACATTGCAGGCCGTGTAGACGGCGCGATTGAGACGCGTGCGGGCGCCTTGTTCCTGCACGGCGCTGTCTGCGGCGAGACGGGCGTTGTCGGCCAGCAGCGCGGAGAAGTTTTCCGCGATTCCGTCGCGCAGGTCGCCCGAGATTACGACGCGGCCCGCGAAAATAGTTTCGAGATCCTCGTCGGTGATCGAGACGTTGCCTTCGGCGACGACGACATCCGTCGCCGGATCATAGGTTAGTCGGTCCGCCCGCAAATAACGCTCGCCGAAAAAGGCGCGCACATCGCCCTCGGCGACGATGGGCGCCTCGTTGCTGTCGCGATAGACATTATCGGCCTCAAAGATAATCTCCTCAGGCTCTTCAACGCCGAATGTATCCGCTGTTCCGTCCTGCGCAATTGCGGGTGGTGCAAACGGCGCCGCCGCCCCGGTCAGCGCGGCGGTGAGGGCGTATCGCGCAATAGGGCGGATGCGGGGCAAGCGTACTCCTGACAACAGCTCAAAATCCGGGCGCAAGAACGAGCGCCCGGCCGGACGAGTGGATGGATAATCGATAAATTGCATTGCCCGGAAGGTCCAGCAAAACGCCCGTTTCGAGGTCGTTACCCTTCTTCCACATGCAGCAGCGCCGAGATCGCAAAAAGCGACGCTATGACGGCCGGTGACCAGGCCGCCAGCGCGACCGGGGCGATTTTGGATTCGCCAAGGGCGGTGGATATCTCCGAGAGCATATAAAGCGCGAAACCGGCCCCGATCGACAGCGCCGCCAGCTGCAGTTGGCCGCCCATGCGCACAGGGCGCACAGAAAAGGCCGCGGCGATCAGGACCATGGCCAGCAGTTTCAAGGGCGTGGAGCAAAGATCATGGAACCGGATCTGATATCGCACCGTGGGCAGGCCCGCGGTTTCCGCAAGCGCGATGAAACGGGGAAGGCGCCATAGCGACACGGTCTCCGGCGCCTGGACGCGTTCGCCAAGATCAGCGGAGGTCAGCGTCGTCGGAATGGCGTAGACGGGCGCGCGTCGGAACGTGTCGTCGTCAACGGCGGTAATATACGCATCGTTCAATTCCATCGTCGCGCCGGAAAGGATGGCGTCGCGGGCGTCGATACGCTCGACGAACTTATTGTCCGGCGTGAACCGCCATACTGTGACGGCTTCAAGCGCGCCGCGCGTTTCGTCGTGGCTGTCGGCATTGATAATGACGTGGGCGTTTTCGCTTTGCTGGCGCAGCCAGATGCCATCGCGAAAGACTTTCACAAGGCTGCTCTCGCCGCCGCGTTTCTGCAGCTTTAACGCCTCTGCGTAGGACAGCATGCGCGACGACACGGGATCGATGACGGCGATAATGAAAACCCCGGCGAGCGCTGCGATCAATGCAGCCGGCCCCAGTAGCCGCCAGATCGACAGTCCCGCCGAGCGCATGACAGACAGTTCCGACCGTTTGTTAAGTTGATGGAACATCCAGATCGATCCGAACAGGAAGACAAACGGAAACAGCGCCTGTGCGAGCGACGGCGCGCGCAACAAGGTCAGCGAAACGGCGAGGCCAAAGCCCGCGCCCTCGGTCTTACCGACAAAGCGCAGATTTTCGATCAGATCGATCAAAAGAATGAGGCAGGCGAGAATAAGCAAGAGACCGCCGATCGCGTAGACCGACCGAAGCGCCATGTAACGGAACAAAGTTGCTGGCGGCGTCATGCGGTCCGCCGTTTCTTAATGCGAAGCCGGCCGCTTTCCAGCGGCGGCGCGTATAACATGAATGCGACGATGACGATTGCTTCAATCGGAATAGCGTAAAGCAGCCAGTATCCGCCGTGTTCCGCGACCAGACCCTGCGCCAAGAAACCACCGATACGCAACAGAAAGATGACCCCGCCGGCGAAGGACATGCGCAGGACGTAGCCGCGCCGGCTGTACGGGCCGCCGATGAGGGCGTACAGGCCAATCAACACATACGCGAATGCATATAACGGCGCGGCAAACCGGGAATGCCCCTCGGCGATCAGTTTGCCGGCGTTGGCGCGATCATAGGGCTTTGACATATCAGGGTTTAAAAGTTCGCGCGGATAACGTTCCGTCAGCTCAAGGACGAGTTCGCGCGGCGCGTCCTGGTAGCTTGCGACATTTACGGCGAGCTCGTCGAATGGCACGATCGCGACCTCGGCGGACTCGCTTGAGCGGCGTTGCAAATTGCCATTGCGCAAAAACAACATCGGGCCATTGGCGGTGTCCTGCAAAAGCGCGCGCTCGGCCATATAGGTTTTGACGTCGTCCTGGTCGCGATAATCGTTGACGAGGAGACCCGTGAACTGGCTGCCTGGCCGTGCTTCGTCGATATAGATCGTGAAACCGTCGACAAAGGTCGTGAATTCGCCGCTCCGTAAGATTGAACTGGCGACGTCGGCGCGAATGTCAGCGACCTGTTCCTTGAGCACGCGGTAGCTGCGTGGCATGAGGTCGACATTGACGTAGAGCGTCGCGAGGGCGCCGACGGCGGTAAGCGCGAGAATCGGTACCGAAAGGCGCCAGCGGCTGACGCCGGCGGCGAATAACACCGCAATCTCGCTGTCAGAATGAAGCCGGTAAAGGGCGTAGACGGCTGCGCCATAGAGGGCGAAAGGAATGATCACGGCCAGCAGGCTCGGGATGATCAGGATCGACAAGAACCCGAAAACGGCGAGCCCGGCGCCGTGTTCCACGACGATTTCGACTCGCTGCAGCGTCTGCGTCATCCAGACAATCAGGGTCACTGACGCTAGGATCATGGCGAGCGGAACCAGGCATTGCCGCAGGATATATTTGTCGAGACTGCTCAAGCCCGGCGGGTCTTCCCTTATGGACCGGCGCCGCTAGAGTGCGCCGTCAAAACCGGTCCTGCCCGTAGCATAGATCGCCCGGCGGACAAACGCGCCGAAAGGCGCGAGCGACCGTCAAAGGCCAACAACAACCAGAACGACTGAGGGATACATGCAAATTTCATTTTCCGCCGCCGCCCTGCCGAAAACGGGCGCGATCCTTTTGCCCATTTTCGACGATGGGAAACCGACTGCGGCCTTCACCGCCGTCGATAAGGCGTCAGGAGGCGCCGTCGCACGCGCTATGAAAGCGGCTTCCTTTGAAGGAAAGGCAGGAAAGGTTCTCGATATCGTATCGCCCGGCGAGCTTTCCAATCCGTATGTGTTCCTGGTTGGCGCGGGAGAGAAGAAAAAGTTCGACGCGCTGGCGGCGCAGAACCTTGGCGGCGCCGGCGCCGGGCGGGCGCTGGCGACGCGCGAGAAATCCGCGGTCTTTGCGCTTGATGGTTTTTCGGGCGGAAAAATCTCCGGCGGCGAATTGGCTGCGCGCGTCGCTCATGGCGCGCGGCTTCGCTGCTACCGCTTCGACAAATACCGCACCAAGGAAGAAAAGAGCGACAAGCCGACGCTGTCCAAAATCGCCGTCAATACGCCAGCGAAGGATGCGAAAACTGAATATGCGCCGCTCGACAAAAGAGGCGACGGCGTTTTCCTGACGCGCGATCTTGTTTCCGAACCGGCAAATATTCTCTATCCGGAAGAATTCGCTAAGCAGTGCAAGGCGCTTACCGAGCTTGGCGTCACGGTCAAGGTGCTGGGCGAGGCGGAAATGAAGAAGCTCGGCATGGGATCGCTTCTCGGCGTTGGCCAGGGCTCGGTGCGCGATTCAAAACTCGTCGCCATGGAATGGAAGGGCGGCAAAAAGGCCGATGCGCCGGTAGCCATAGTCGGCAAAGGCGTCACCTTCGACACTGGCGGCATCTCGCTAAAACCCGCGCCCGGCATGGAAGATATGAAATGGGACATGGGCGGCGCCGGCGCGGTAACAGGCGCCATGGCCGCGATCGCGGGGCGCAAGGCGAAAGCCAATGTTGTTGGTATTGTCGGGCTGGTTGAGAACATGCCCGACGGCAATGCGCAGCGGCCGGGCGATGTTGTGACGTCGATGTCGGGTCAGACGATTGAGGTATTAAACACCGACGCTGAAGGCCGCCTCGTCCTTGCCGATGCGTTGTGGTGGGCGCAGGAAACCTACAAGTCAAAAACTGTGATCGATCTTGCGACGCTTACAGGCGCCATCATCGTTTCACTCGCCCACGAGTTTGGCGGCATGTTCACGCAAGACGACAAACTCGCCAAGAAACTCGATGCGGCGGGCGCGGCGACCGGCGACAAGCTCTGGCGCATGCCGCTAACGAAAGCCCACGACGAGATGATCAAGTCCGATATCGCCGATATGCAGAATATCGGCGGCAAGGGCGGCGGTTCGTCGACGGCGGCGGCGTTTCTAGGCCGCTTCATCAAGGACGACGTCGCTTGGGCGCATCTCGACATTGCCGGCATGGCCTGGAACGCGAAGGACAAGCCGGTCTGTCCGAAAGGCGGCTCTGGCTACGGTGTCGCCCTGCTCGATGAGTTCATCGCCAAAAACTTTGAATAGGCGGTGAAAATGTTTTTCGGCATATTGCTCGGCGCTTTCGCCATCGGCGTCATGATTTCCGGCGCGCTCTTCTTTCTCGGTCAGAAGTCGCAGAACGGCGTCGCGCCCGGCATTGTGGACGGCGCCCTCGCGCCATGCCCGTCGTCGCCCAACTGCGTCGTCAGCGAAGACCATGCGGACGAAAAGCACCGCATAGATCCGCTTCCGTCGGCGGCGTGGGAGAAAATCCCGAATGTAGTTTCGGCGGCCGGCGGCAATGTCGCCCATATCGATGAGACGTATATTGCATCCGTCTTTGCGTCCAAGACATTCGGCTTTGTCGATGATGTGGAGTTCCGCAAGGGCGAGACGGTCGTGCATGTGCGCTCTGCCTCTCGTGTCGGCTATGGCGATGGCGGCGTCAACCGCAAGCGGGTCGAAGCCTTGCGGGCCGCGCTCTCAGAATGACCGAAGTCCTTTTCTATCATCTGGAGCGCGCGTCACTGGATGGCGTGTTGCCGGGGCTGCTGGAAAAGACGCTGGAGCGGGGCTGGCGGGCGGTCGTGCGCGCTGGCTCGCCGGAGCGAGCGGAGCGGATCGACTCTCATCTTTGGACCTATCGCGACGAGAGTTTTCTGCCGCATGCGGCGGGTGACGACGGCGCCGATCAACCGATTTGGATCACCGACAGCGACGAGACGCCCAACGAGCCGCAGATCCTGTTTCTTGTCGATGGGGCTGCGGCTGACGCTGGCGCGCTCAACGGGCTTGAACGCTGCGTGATGATTTTCGATGGTCGCGACGACGAAGCCGTTGCGGATGCGCGAAAATTCTGGACGGCCGTCAAGGAAACAGGCTGCGAGGCGACCTACTGGAAACAATCTTCGCAGGGCCGTTGGGAAAAACAGGGGTGAGGCGCCGCCGCCCGTGATCGATTACTATTTTCATCTCGCAACGTCGGCTGTCGCTTCAGTTCTGCGGTTTGGCGCAGGGGCCGCCGGCGCGCCGGCTAACGTCGAGACACCGCCCGTGCTCTATGAGTTCGAGGGTTGCCCGTTTTGCCGCGTCGCGCGTGAGGCGGTCTCTGAAGCGGGCGTTGCGGTGCTGGTGCGGCCGTGTCCAAAAGGCGGCAAGCGGTTTCGGCCGGCGGTGGCTGAACTTGGCGGTAAGGCGCAGTTTCCGTATCTCATCGATCCGAATACGGATCAAAAGATGTATGAGAGCGCCGATATCGCCCGGTATCTTCGCAGGACGTATGGCGGCGCGCGGCCGCTGATCCAGTGGACGGGGCCGATCGATCTTTTTTCATCGCAATTCGCCATGCTTGCGCGGCTGATGGCTGGCACGATAACCTTAAAGTCCCGCGCGCCGGAGAAGCCGCTAGAATTTTCGGGCGCCGAACGCGATCCGCGTGCGCGGCTCGTCAAGGAACGGCTGTGCTCGATGGAGATCGAATATCTGTGGCGGCCGGCGCGCGGCGTTCCGAAGTTGAACGATCCCGACACTGGCGCATCGGTCGCCGGCGCCGCGCGAATCCGTCGTTACCTCAAAGCGACCTATCGCCCATGAACGAGGCCGATATCGTTTTCTTTCGTGCGTTGCTGCTCAAGCGGCGGGACGAATTGCAGGCGCAATCGAGCGCGAGCGCCGAGAAGCGAAAACCCGTGGAACTGGACCAGCAGTCGGTCGGCCGGTTGTCGCGTCAGGACGCCCTGCAGCAACAGGCTATGCAGAACGCGCAGGAAGCGCGCAGGACTGCGGAGCTGTTGAGAATCGACGCCGCCCTTGCGCGCATCGAAGACGGCGAATTCGGCTATTGCGCTGAATGCGGCGAAGAGATTGCGCGAGCGCGCCTCGAGACTGATCCGACGATTGCTCGCTGCGTTGGTTGCGCCGCTTAACCGGGCGCGCGCAGACGAAACCGCGCTACGGCGACGGGCGTTTTTTCATCCTGCTGCCAGGCTTCCGCCTCGACAAAGGCGACGCGACGGCCAAGCCGCGTGATGCGCGCTCGCCCGCGCATATCTTCGGCGCGGGTTGAGCGGAGATAATCGATATCGGCGTTAACCGTCTGCGGCGGGTCGTCGGCGTTGGTTGTTGTGGACAGAGCGCATTGCGCGGCAAATTCAAGGAATGCCTCCACAACGCCGCCATGGATCGCGCGGATCGCCGGATTGCCGATATGGCGGTCGTGAAAGCTGAGATGAAAAACATCGTCATTGCCGACCGAAACATCGAGCCATTTCGCAATTGGCGAAGCGAGGAGTGCGTCGCGCGCGTTGCTCATAGTCGCGACCCCGCAGCCGGTCCGCGCGTCCCGACCATGAAGGCGCCTGATGCTATGGCGAGCAACGCGCCGTCGCCTTCGAGGCGGAGCTCGCCGTTGACGCGCGCAATTTCTTTGGTGACGTCGATGCACTCGGCGCTGCAGACCGCTCTGGCGCCGGCATCGGCTGATTTCAGGTAATCCGTTCGCAGATTGACTGTTGCAATCGGCGTAAGCTTTTCGAGCGCCGTAAAAACTGTAATGCCCAACATGGAATCGAGAATGATCGTCAATAACGAGCCATGCACTTTGCCGTCAGGCCCGGTGAACGCAGCTGGCAGATCGACCCCGAAGCTCGTTTTGCCGCGACCGATCAGCAGTGGTTCAATGTTGAGGGTCGCAAAGAGGGAATGCTCGTGTGCGAGAAAATCCCGCGCTTGACGCATCATTGCGCCGATCGCCGGATTAATGTCCCGCTTGCCCGTGTTGTCGGTCATAACTGGAAGTATAGGCCGGCCTTTGCAGGCGCTGAACAATTTTGCGCAGTTGCCGCTATTTTTCCTTGAGACGCTCTTCTTCGTACTGGATGCCCCAGCCGATGATCATGCGCCAAAGCGCTTCGGCCATCTCCGCCGGCATGCCGGTGTCGCCGGCGCGGGCCTTCACTTTTTCGATAACGTCACGATTGCGCCAGGGCACGGACGCCTCGTTCGGCGAGCGTTTGAACACCCAGGCGCGATCGACGTAACTCCATCGTTCCGCGAGAAGGTCGACAAGGGCGCGATCAACGCGGTCAATCTCCGCGCGCACCTCGTTCATATCTTCGCAATCTTCGGCTTTCTTCATGGTGATCAGCCCTCAACGACGCATGGCGGCGTCTAAAATTCGCATCAGCGCAGAATGAACGCCCCGCAGTACGAAAACAAGCGCGGCGCTGCGGCGCTTTATATTGGCGGCCCGGTCGAGAAACTCTCGACAAGGCTGCCAGCGAGCAGGCGCCAGCCGTCGATAAGCACGAAAAAGATCAGCTTGAAGGGCAGGGAGATCACGATCGGCGGCAGCATCAGCATGCCCATGGCCATCAGGATCGATGAAATCACCATGTCGATAATCAGGAATGGAATAAAGATCAGGAAGCCGATTTCAAAGGCGCGCCGCAACTCGGAAATCATGAAGGCGGGGACCAGCACGTGCAGCGGCGTTGCTTCCGGGCTTTCGGGCTCGACCTCCGCCATGTCGAAAAACAACCCCAAATCCTTTTCGCGAACCTGTGACAACATGAATGTCTTTACCGGCGCGGCCGTTTTCGGAAAGGCCTCTTCAATTGTTATCTCTTCCGCCATGAAGGGCTTGACGCCGGCGTTGTAGGCTTCGCCAAACGTCGGAGCCATGATGAAGGCCGTCAGGAACAGCGCCAGTGAAATGATGACGGGGTTTGGCGGGCTCTGCTGAATGCCAATCGCCATGCGCAGAAGCGACAATACGATGACGATGCGAATGAAGCTCGTCATCATGATCAGGATCGACGGCGCTAGCGACAGGATTGTCGTCAGAACAACAAGCTGAACAATGCGCGCGGAAAGACCGCCGCCTTCGCCGCCCATATCGACCGTGATCGACTGCGCGGCGACATCGGCGCTGAGGATTAGCGACGCGGCAAACGCCGCAATAAAGATATGGAAAAACCGTTTCACGCCGCGTCCCGGTCTTTGTCCTCTTCTGGAGATTTTGCCGCGACGAAGGCATTACGTAAATCTGCAAAAGGATTGCGGCGCGGCGTTTCGTCGACGTCATCAACAATGGCGGCGTCAAACCCGCTGTCGATAACAGTTTCTGTTTGGGCGCCCAGGACAATGAGATGTTCCCGATTGTCGCAGCGAACGATCATCAACCGGCGGCGCGCATCGAGCGGCAAGGATTCAGCGATAGCGAGGCGGCGCCTGCGTCCGACGGCTGCAGGCAACGACACGACGCCCGCTTTGCGCGCGATCAATGCTGCAACGCCAATCAGGCCGATGACAGCGACGAGTCCAAAAATGACACGGAAATAGTCGTCTGGCGCCATAACGCGGGTTCTTTCGCAGGTTGCCCGGCAAAAATTACCGGGCTCATGCTTAAGGCGGCGTTAAGCAGCGATGTCTTCGCGGTTGTTATAAAGCGCGCCCAGCGCGTCCAGGGAAATGAACGAACCGCCAATTCTGTTTTGGAACCAGGACAAGTAATCGCGGGTAACCGTCAGTATGCGGTCGACGCCCGCTGCGTCCGGGGCATATGGGTTGGCGCCCTTTGTTAAACTTGTTGAATGAAGCGTAAAGGTGAGGACCGGGGTTTTGTCTGCAATCAGCCGCCGCGTCAGCGCCATCAACGTATCAAGACTTGTTCCTTCGGGTGTCAGTCGCGCGGGCTCTGTAAAGGGACGTCGGCGCGGCGCCGCGAAGCCGGGCGCTGCTGTTTCCTGCGAAAGAAATCGCTGCGTGTGCCGGATCGCCCGTGCGCCGGTAACCGGCGAAACATCGACGGCGCCGTCGGGCGTTACAATGCGAAACGGGAAGTTCGAATATCCCGTAAAATCGGCGCCGCCGGTCGAAGAAAAGTCGAAACCGGTGCTGGGACTGAAATCATAACGGATGCCGATCTCGGCAAGCATGGGGTAGCTGTCGCGGGCGACGCCATATCGTCCGGCGCGGTGTGCGATCGCGCGCCGGCCAAAGGCGGCTTTGTAAGCGTCGGCGAGCGCGTGTTTTTTCTTGCGGCGCACAGTAGAGAGGTAGTTTTTCTGATAGGAGTAGTATTCACCCGACGACCGGTCGTCCGGCGGCGTTACCCACGGGTGCATATGCAAGCCGCAATCGGCGAGACCACGATCTGCCTTCGCCCAATAATAACACGCGACGCTTGACGATCTGAGCAGCGGGTAGGTCATGAAATAGATCGGCCGCGCTCCGACATGTTCGCATAGCGACTGAAACGCATCGATGTCGCCGGGTGCGGCGAGGCTGAACGCGCCGGACGAGAAATCGCTCCAGTCGAATATTTCTTCGGTGTCGACCGTGACGATCAGTTTCGGCTCGCCATTGCTATTCGTTCTGATGGGCGTAGCGGCGATGCGCCGTTCTCGTTTGGCTTTTCCCGCCAGCTCTGAGAAGACGCCATGCATGCCGTAAACTGTCTCATTCCATGAATGGGCCTCGGCGTGGGCTCGCGTAGCGGCGCAATCTGGCGGGGCCGCGAGCAGTTTCTTCACCGCGCCGGCAATGGCTTTTGCGTTGCGTTCCGGCGCAAGCATACCAGCGGCGGGCGATGAGATGACTTCCGCATTGCCCCAGACGTTTGTGGCGACGCAAGGGGTCCCGCACGCCATCGCCTCCAGCAGCACGTTCGGCCAGCCTTCCCGTGACGACGCGAGCACGAGCGCGTCGGCCGCGTTGTAGACGTCTGCAAGATCGGCGTGAGGAACAGCGCCCAAAAATCGCACGCGGTCGCGAAGGCCGAGCCGTCGCGCTTGTGCTTTCAGGGCGCGACGTTCTTCACCGTCGCCGACAATGAGCAGGGCTGCGTCCGGAATGTCGGCGAGCGCGTCGATGACGATGTGATGGCCTTTTCGTTCGATCAAATGACCGACGCTAGCGATAACGGGCCCCGAAAGGTCCATGACCCGGCGGATCCGTTCGCGATCAAGCGCACGGAAGGCTTCGAGGTTTACGCCATTACGGAGCGTCGTAATCTTATCCCCCGGCGCGCCGAGTTCAACAAGGCGCGACTTCAAGGCGTCGGCGACGGTGATAACGGCGTCCGCTTCGACGACGGCGTTGAGAATGCGAGCGCGCGGTTCATCAAATTCCGGAATGAGATTAACGTCCGAGCCGCGAGCCGTCAGCGCCAGCGGGATGTTGTGCTCGCGCGCCACCGCTAAAGCTGCGACGCCGTCGGGGTAAAGATAATGGGCGTCGATGAGGTCCGGCGTCCAACCGGTCTCACGCAGTTGCGCGAGTGACTGACGCAAACAGTTTGCGAGCGAATAGGGCGCGCGCCGCATGCCGATTTTCGGCGCCAACCCATACCGCGGATGATAAACAGTGACGCCATTGCGGATTTCCTGTTTCGGCGCCCGCGCATAACTGGCGTAGCGCCCGAACATTCCAAAGGAGAACGGAAACCATGGAACCGGCGCAATGACCCGGACGTCCGCATCGTACTTTTCAAGATAAGCGCGCAGGCGGTTTTCTACGAAAACGCCATGAGTGGGCGTCGCAGCATTTGGAAACAACGTTGAGAAGAGAAGTATTCGCATTGCCGGCCGGATTCGTCTATCGCTTGCGCGCACGGATTATCCATGAAAGACGTTAACGATCATGATGCGCCGGCCCCGCGCGCGCCGCATTAATAGAATGTTGACGGGCGCCGCGTAGCGAACCCTTATGACGACAACAGCAACGCCCCGCGCATTCTCACCGGCTGTAGAAGGCCCAAATGCATCTGAACGATTGCCCGCGCCGCTCTGCTGGCTCTTTTGGAGTGTAGCATCGGCTGCATTGTGGTGCCTGATCCTCGCGCCGTTTCTGCTTTAAGGGCCTGGCGTTGCGAAACGATTTTACCCGCCGCTTCGCTCAAAAAATGTCCCTCGGCTTCCCTCGTTAACATTCCGTTAGGCATGGTTCGTGCTTGCCCGACTGTTGCGATCCGGAGAACGCCGCCTGCGGCGGTCGTGCTCCGTTCGGGATCGCGGCTGTTGCGAACACGGAATGTCGGGGAGTCATGCTGGTTTATCTCGGGGCGGCGTCCATTACTTTTGTTGTGGTCGCGGGGGCGTATATCTTGCGGTCGGCGTACTTGGAGATTGAAAGCGCGCGACGCGCGCCGGGCGGGAGCGCGTCGGTCGAGCGTGCGAACGGCGGCGGGCGCACGCGCGATCACGAGCGCCTTAGCCTTGACGCAATTAACGAAAACGACATCGAAGCGTCAGCGGCGGCGATTAACGCCCGCGCCGGCGCGACGGTTAAGCGCGCGCTGGACATCGTTTTCAGCGCTGCGCTTTTGGTTTTTCTGGCGCCGTTAATAATTGCGACCGCCATCGCCATTCGAATCGACAGCGCCGGCCCCATTCTCTATCGCCAACAACGGGTTGGCCGCGGCGGCGCTGTCTTCAACGTTTTAAAATTTCGATCAATGGTGAAAGACGCCGAGCCGGGCGGCGCGCAATATGCGATGGTGGCCGATCAACGCATTACGCGCGTGGGTCACATTATCCGGCGGCTGCGTATCGATGAGATTCCCCAGACAATTAACGTTTTGCGCGGTGAAATGAGTTTCGTCGGTCCGCGTCCGGAGCGACCGGAATTCGTCGCCGTGCTCAGAAACGAAATCCCGCACTATCACAGCCGCCTCCTCATTAAGCCGGGCATTACCGGCTGGGCGCAGGTGAAGTACGAATATGCGGCGTCCGTCGCGGGCGCGCGCGAAAAACTTCGTTACGATCTTTTTTATATTTCGCGTTATACGCCGCTTATGGACGTTGCGATCGTTTTCTTAACCATTCGCGTCGTCCTGTTCGGTCTCGGCAGCCGGTGAACCGCCGCGACGGGCGATTCGTTCCACGAATCACGATCTTCTCATCACCTGCGCGCCGGCGCATGCAAGAGATTCCGCAAGTGCATGAATTCGTTGGCCTTACGACACACGGAGTTACGCGGTCGCGTCGTTGCGGTCGGCGTGGCAAAGAAATTGCGGAAACAACAGGGTGAATGCGCGCTTTTGCCGGCAAATCACCGGTAATGGCGCAATTCTGGACAGGACAGGAAATTAACCATGAAACAGCTCGTCGAACTTACAAGGATGGCGATTGCAGGCGCCGCGGCGATTCTCCTGGCTGCGTGCTCGGCGATCGGCGGCGAAAACCTGGCGGCGGCGCCGTCTACGCCGGCGACAGCGGCCGAAGCCTCGCCCGACTATCTTATCGGCCCGCTCGACCAACTCGAAATTTTCGTCTGGCGCGCGCCGGAGCTTTCCACGAACGTAACCGTTCGTCCCGATGGACGCATTTCGACGCCGCTTGTCGAGGACATGGTGGCCTCGGGCAAGACGCCCTCCGAATTGTCGCGCGATCTTGAAGAATCGCTGCGACGCTATGTGAAAACGCCGGAAGTGACGGTGATTGTGTCGAACTTCTCTTCGACCTTCGATCAGCAGGTGCGCGTTCTCGGCGAGGCGCAACAACCGATCGCCCTGCCGTATCAGGCCGGCATGACGGTGCTTGACGTGATGGTCGCCGTGGGCGGGCTGACGGAATTTGCGGCCGGCAATCGCGCGGTGCTTATTCGCGGCAAGGGCGCCGAGCGGCAGTCCTATCGCGTGCGCCTCGACGATCTTCTGCGCAAAGGGAACATCTCGGCCAACGTGCCGGTGCTGCCGGGAGATGTCATTCTCGTGCCGGAGAGCGCGTTTTAGGCCGTCTCAACGACGGATGTAAGTGAGTATGGTGCGTAACTTTTTCAGAGTGGAAGATTTGCCGGCGCCGCTGATCCGTCATCTGAACGGACTGTGGCGCCGCCGCTGGACGGTGGTGATCGCGGCCTGGGCCGCAGCGCTCGCCGGATGGTTCGGCGTCTGGCTGTTGCCGGATCAATATGAGTCACGCGCTCAGGTCTTCGTGCAGACCGAAACAATCCTGCAGCCGGTGCTGCGCGACGTCATGGCGAACCCGGATTATTCTGATCGCGTTGACGTTATGCGCTTGCAGCTGCTCGCTCGACCGAATGTCGAGGAGATCATCTATCGCTCTGGCCTCGATCGCACGATTGAGGCTTCGAATGATGTTGAACATCGCGCTGTGATGCAGGGGCTCGTAAATGCGGTTGCCGGGAACATCAGGATCGAAAGCCCGCGCGACATGTACTTCATCATCAGCTACGCAAACGGCGATCCAGACGTCGCCCGGCGCGTGACGGACGCGGTGCTGAACCTGCTTATCGAACAAGATATTGGCGCCAGCCTTTCGGAAAGCGGCGCCGCCCGGCGCCGGCTTGAGTTGCAGATCGAGGAATTTGAAGAGCGTCTCAGCGCCAACGAGCTGCGCGTTGCCGAATTCCGCCGCGAACATGCTGTTGAGCTTGCTGCGGCCGAAGGAGTCGATCGTCGCCGTGGTCAGAAAGAGGGTGACCTTGAGCGCACAGCCGATGACATTAACGATCTGCGCGGTCGCATCCTGACCCTTGAGAACCTGCTCTCGGCGACACCGCGCGGCGCGTCAGGGGGCGAGTTGGAGCAACTGCGCGTAGAACTCGCGGGGCTGCGCAGTAAGTATCAGGACTCCCATCCGGATATTCGCGGCGTTGAAGCGCGGATCGCGGAGCTGGAGCGGGCTGACGGCGGTCTCTCCGCTAATCCGGAATATGTGCGCCTGCGATCTGAATTGCGCGTTGCGCGCAATTCCCTGGCGGCCCTTGAGGCGCGCGAACTGACGCAGCGAGAAGAACTCGAAGCGCTCGTTATCGCAGCCGGACAGGCGCCGGCGGTGATCGCCGAATTGCAGCAGATCGAGCGCCAATACGACACGACGAAAAACACCTATGAAGACCTACTCCAGCGCCGCGATCGTCTTCAGCTTACGGAAAATCTCGGACCCGCCGGGAAAGGCGTCGAATACCAGGTCTTTGAACGTCCCGAACGCGCCATCAGGCCAGCGGTGCCGCCGCGCCAACTCTTAATCTACACTGCCATACTCGCCGCGCTTGTCGCCGGCGTTGCAGTGGGCGTTCTCATCAACCTGATCGACCGCACCTACACGCAGTCGGAGGAACTTGAAAAAGCCTTCGGCCTGCCGGTGCTGGGCGCCTTTACCGAAACGCCGTCCGAAGAGGTGCGTGAGACGCGCCGTCGCGACATCCTGCGTCTTGCCGGCGCCGGCGCGGCGCTGCTGGTGATGGGCTTCATCTACAACTACCTGTCGGTCGGCCGCTTGCCGGCGGAGCTCGAGGAAGAAGCGCGTGCGCCATATGAAACGCCGTATGAAATGAACGGGGCTGCGTGATGAACGTCGTGGAAAAAGCCGCAAGCCCCCTTGAAGCGCTTGCCCGCAAAAAGCGAAAAAAGGAAAAGGCAAAACCTGCGAACGACAAGCCGCGGAAATCCAAACCGCAGTCGTTTGATATTGATTTCGACCGCCTCGACAAACTCGGTCATTTTAATCCGACCAATCTCGCAAGCCCGCTGGCGATGGAGCTACGCGCGGTCAAACGCCGTCTGTTGCGCCGGTTGGGATTTTTGCGCGCGGCAGGCGATCGCCAAGCCTATCGCATGCCGGGGCGTCAACGTAATCTCGTTCTTGTCACCTCGACGCAAGCAGGCGAGGGCAAAACCTTTTGCGCCGTCAATCTCGCGCTCAGCCTCGCGCTTGAAGATCTTGTTGATACGGTGCTCATCGACGCCGACATTCCGCGTCCGAAAGTGCGTGCGCGGTTCGGCCTCGATCGCGGCGCCGGTTTGACGGATTGCCTGACCGAGCAAACGCCATGGCAAAGCCTCGCGTACCGCGCCAAGGACGGGCCGCTGACGGTGCTCGGCGAAGGCCATTCGCACGGCCGGACGTCGGAATTGTTTGCCGGCGAGGCGTGCCAACAGCTTTTGACAGACGTCTCGACGGCGAATCGCGACGGTCTCGTTTTCATCGATGCGCCGCCGGCGCTGGCGATGACCGACGCTGCGGTGCTGGCGAAATATGTCGATGAGGTGATTTTCGTGGTCGAGGCCAACGAAACGCCGGAGCCCGCAATCGCAGCGGCTCTCGACGAACTGCTCGACGTCAATCCGAATGTCAGCCTTGTCCTGAATCGGTGTCTAATAGGGGCCACGGGCTCCAGTTACAGCTCATACGACTACTACGGACGGAACGAAGAAGACGGCGCTGAAAAGCCCGCCGAAAAGGAATAGACAAATGGGGATCCTTGATCGTTATTCGCGCCGCGGCCTCGCCGCCGCCCTGTGTGCGGGCGTCAGCGCCGGCGCTCTCGGCAATGTCGCAATTGCGCAGAGCCTGAACGCCGACCCGCCGCTCAGGCTGCAGACGGACTATTTCGGATACGCCGCGAGCGTCGCCGGGCGCATCGGCTACACCGACAATATTCGTCTCGCCCCGGACGGGTTTGAGGAAGATGAGTTTATCGCCTCAACGGTTTTTTCCGGCGGCGCCATCACCAGCACCAACCGTTTCACCGGGTTGATCCTCGGCGACCTTGACCTTTCCTATCTGATCGACGGCGAGGACTTTAACGTCAGCCAGAATATCGCCGGCGTCGGCACGGCGACCATCGCCGAGAACTGGCTTTACTTTGATTTTTCCGGTCAGACGTCGCGCCAGCTTGTCGGTGACAACGCGCGGTTTTCTAGCAACATCAATTCGGCCCGTTCGCAGCAGGCGAATGTGCATTCCTATGCGGTGAGCCCATATCTTTATCGCCTGCGCGCCGATAATTCTTCGGTAACGCTGCGTTACCGATTTTCGCAGGTTTTTATTGACGATTCAGACAGCGTTTTCGGCGCGATTGACGAAAACTTCCTGAACGATTCTCGCTCCCATGAAGTGATCGCCAGCTATGACAGCGGAAATATGTTCGACAAGGTGCGTTTCACCCTGTCCGCATATGGCAACGACACAACGGAGGACGGCTCCGGCGTGTTGCCGCAATTCGGTTATCAGCACGGCGCCGTGGAAGGCGAGGTTGAGGTCGCGCTGTCGCGCAAATTCGCGCTCAGCGGCGCGGTTGGGTACGATGACCTTGAAACCGACGATGCTGCGTCGCTCTTTTTCGACGATGAAGACCTCTCCGGGGTCTTCTGGCGCGCCGGTTTCACGGCGCGGCCAAATCGCCGGACGAGTGCGCGTATTGAGTATGGTCAACGCTTTGATGATGAGTTCATTGACGCCGCCATCGCTTATCGCATTTCGCCGCGCTTGAATTTGACGGCGGGCGCCAACCGGTCGTTCACAAGCCGCGCCCGTTCCATCGACGCGCGGTTCCGCGAAACGCAACTGGCGACGCTGAAATACGCCGACCTCCTGCGCGAAGGCGAAGCCTTGTCGCCACGGCAGGTGATCAACAACGCAAATCAGTATTCAACTTTGTTTAGCGGCATTAACGCACAGACCGTCGGCGTCGGCGTTGTCGATTCCGCCTATGCAACGCTCGACGGCGATTTCGGCCGAACGCGCCTGACGCTGGGCGGGTTCTATTCCGACAGCGATTTCGGTTTCCGGGAGATCGAGGCGTTTGCGCTCCGCGGCAATATCAGCCGCGAGCTGACGCGGCGTTTTACAGGGTATGCGGGCGTCAATTTCCGGCGCGCGGACACGAACGTCGATCAGGCGACGTGTGAAGCGAACCCGACGGTTTTCGGTCTCGACGCTTTTGATCCGATGTTCGATCCGATAGCGGCGTGCGCAGCGTTCATCGCCGCCAACGGCGTCACCAACACGCTGTCCGGCACGGTCGGCGCTGACTATCAGTTTTACGAGAATGTCTCGTTATTCGCAGAGTACTCCCATACGGAACGGTGGTCTGAAGTGCCGACGCTGGAATATAGCGAGAATATCGTGTTTACAGGGATCCGGTTGGACTTCTAACCATGTATGAGGAGCATTTCAGCCTTTCCGGAGCGCCGTTCAAGCTCAACCCCGATCCGAAGTTCTTTTTCGGAAGCCGGAGCCACAACAAGGCGATGGCGTATCTTCATTACGGGTTGAAGCAGGCGGAAGGGTTTATCGTCATTACCGGCCCCATCGGGTCCGGCAAGACGATGGTGATCAGTCAGTTGCTCGATCAACTGAGCTCCTCAAACGTCATTGCCGCGCAATTGCTGACGTCGAACATTGCGCCCGAAGAACTGCTCGATCATATGCTGTCCGCGTTTCGCATCGAACCGGAAGGCGAGGGTCGAACAGGGAAGCTCGAAGCCTTTGAAGACTATCTCTTTGATCAGCTCAATCGTGGCCGACGGGTTTTGTTGATCATGGACGAGGCGCAGAACCTGCCCTTCGAAACGCTTGAAGAGCTGCGCATGCTCTCCAATCTCGATTATGACGGCACGCCGCTCTTCCAGGTTTTCTTGGTCGGTCAGCCGGAATTTCGCGATATCATGCAGTCGCAGCGGCTTGAACAATTGCGCCAGCGCGTTATCGCGTCTTACCACCTTGAAAATCTCAGCCTCGGTGAAACGCGGGAATATATATATCACCGCCTCGCCATCGCTGGCTGGAAGGAGGATCCGACATTTACGGACGGCGCCATGGAGGCGATTTTCGCCGAGACGGGCGGCCGCCCGCGGCGTATTAATACGGTCTGTAATCGGATCATGCTTTTCTGTTCCATTGAGGACAAGCACAGAGTGACAGCGCCAATGGCGAAGTCTGTGATCGGCGAACTCCATGAGGAGGAACTTGATGCGCGTGACGCCCCGCGCTGCGCTGATGACGCCAAACGGCCGTCCGAGCGCATGCCTGCAGTCAAGCCCGTTGAAGACGAGGCGGGCGAAGAAGAAATGGAAGAGGAAGTCGAAATACGGCGCGTCTCCGGCGACGATGTCGTCGTCTCGCTCGATACGATGCGGGCGCGTAGCAATGGAGAACCCGTCTCCGATTCTGGGGATGCAACCAGCGGCGCGCCTAACGCTGCGTCCAACGACGCCGCGCGTGACGAACCAGCGGCGGAGGCAGAAGAGCAGGCGGAAGGGGACAGCGAGATGAGCGCGGACAAACCCGAAGAAGAAAAGCCTGCGTCGGAGGAAGTCACGGCCGATGCCGACGCCGCTGCAGCGAAGGAAGCCGAAAGCGTCGAGAAACAAGCCGTGGAAGACAAGGAAGCGGCGGCAAGCGCGGACGACGAAGCATCCTCGGACGACGCGCAAGATGAGCCCTCATTTGTCGGCAAGGTGAAACCGAAAGGCGACGGCAGCGTCTTTGACCGCGTACGCGCGAAACGATCTGTGCCCGCAGAAGACGCCCCGCCTGAAGCGACGCTGGAAGATGTCGCTTCAGCGATTGCAAAAGCCAGCGCCGGCGAGGCGACAGAAGAGTTTGCGTCGGATGATTCCGACGACAATGAGGTTGCGGCGATCGCGCCGCTAAAATCCGTACAGTCGACGGAATGGCGCCGACAGGTGCGCCATTCGATTGACGAAACACGGGGCGAGTTGAAAGAGGCGCATGCAAGCGTGCGTCGCTTGAAGAAATCCCTTTCGGAAATGCAGCGCCGGCGGAAGGATCGTCGCGACGAGATTGTCGCCAGCCTTGAGCGCGCGGAAACGCTGCTGAACGAGGTCCGCAAGGGCTGGTCGTAAACGCAGCGAGGCCTTGCGCCCCATGGTCGCCGAACACGTAGATATCGAAAACGCTGCTTCCACGGCGCAGTTCGCCATGTCGGTAGATGTTGAAGACTATTTTCAGGTTTGGGCGTTTTCCGATGTTATAGCACGCGAAAGCTGGGATGGGTTCGCGCCGCGCGCTGGCGATGCAACGCGCGCCTGCCTTGATTTGTTGGACAAGCATGGAACGCGCGCGACGTTTTTCGTTCTTGGGTGGGTGGCTGAACGCGACCCCGCGCTGGTGCGCGAGATTGTAAGGCGCGGGCACGAGCTCGGCAGCCACGGCTGCGAACACGCTAAAGTGACGACGCAAACCCGGGCCGAGTTTCGTGACGATGCGCGCCGCAGCAAAGATATTCTCGAAAACATTGCCGGCGTTTGCGTCAATGGCTATCGCGCCGCCGGCTTCTCTATCGATAAGACGACCCCATGGGCGCATGAAACGCTCGTGGAGGTTGGTTATCGCTATTCATCAAGTTCCCACCCCATCGCGCATGATCACTATGGCGACGCGTCGGCGCCGCAAACGCCTCACAAGCCTGTCGCCGGCGCGGATTTTGTCGAAGCCCCGGTTGCGACGACGGCGCTGTTTGGGCGGCGTATCAGTTGCGCCGGCGGCGGCTGGTTTCGCGCTGCGCCCTATGCTTTGTCGGAGAGACTTATCGCGCGCGCCGCAAAAAACCTCGACGGGCCGGTGGTCTTCTATTTTCATCCCTGGGAAATCGACGCTGCGCAGCCGCGCATCGAAGGCGCATCGCGCAAGTCGAAACTTCGCCACTACCTCAACCTGAAATCAATGCCCGCAAAACTCGACCGGCTGCTGGCGCGCTGGTCGTGGGATCGTGTTGACGCCGCGCTCGGTCTTGGCGGTGCGTCATGAGTGCTGTGCTTGCCGCTGCGCCTCGTGAAGCGCCATTGACCGTATGCATCGCTGGCGATGCTGACGCCGAGGCGGTGAACGCATATGTCGATAGCCACCCGCAGGGAACGCTGTTTCACCGTAGCGGCTGGGCGAACGCCGCGAACGCTGCTTACGGATTTGAGGACGTTTCGCTGGCGGCGTTCCGTGGCGACGTCGTCGTTGGATTGCTGCCGCTAATTGACGTGCGTGCGCCGATGCTCGGACGCTCGCTGGTTTCGACGGCGTTTTCCGTTGGCGGCGGCCCGATTGCTGATGATGATGAGGGTCTTGCGGCGCTTGCGGATGAAGCGGCTGCAATCGGGCGCGACCGGAGCGCCAACTATGTAGAACTTCGCGCTAACCCTGTGCTGGGTGATGATTGGTTGGCGAAAACCGATGTCCACGCTTCGTTCGAATTGCCATTGCCGGCGAACGAAGGCGAAAACCTTGCGATGGTTCCCCGCAAGAGGCGGGCGGAAATACGGAAAGCGATCAAGGCGGTGGACGCAGGCGACCTATCCATTCGCATTGCGCATGATACGGACGAATTTTACCAACTGTACGCGTTATCTTTGCGCGATCACGGAACGCCGGTGTTTCCAAGAGCATTTCTTGACGCGCTTGTCAGCGCCTTTGCCGGCCAAACAGAGATCTCCATCGCCGACTTCCACGGCGAACCGGTCGCGGCGTTGTTGAGCTTTTACGACGGGGATGTTGTGCGGCCCTACTACATTGGCGCAACCAAAGCGGCGCGTGACGCGCGCGCTGCGGAATTTCTTTACTGGTCGCAGATGCGCCGTGCTGCGGCGCGTGGGTGCGCACGGTTTGACTTCGGGCGCAGCAAGATCGGTTCCGGTCCCTATCATTTCAAAAAACTCTGGGGCGCCGCGCCGAAGCCAGTCGTCTACCGGTGCAAGCTGATCGGCGCCCGCAACCTGCCCGACATCAATCCGAACAATCTAAAGTTCGCCGCCTTCGTAGCCATGTGGCGCCGTTTGCCGTCGTCGCTCGCCAACCGGGTGGGTCCGTTTCTGTCAGCGAACTTCCCATGAGCGACAAGCCGGAAATCCTGTTTCTCGCGCACCGGATCCCTTTCCCGCCGGACAAGGGCGACAAAATCCGGTCATGGCGGTTATTGAAATACCTTGCCGGTCGCTTTCGCGTGCATCTCGCCTGTTTTGTCGACGATCCGGCGGATTTCGCGCATGAAGCGCGCCTTCTCGAAATCTGTGAAAGCGCAACGCTGATTTCCCTTGAACGCAGATCAGCGCTGATACGAAGCGCGCTGGGGTTTGCCGATGGCGCGCCGTTGACGGTTTCCTATTACTGCGATGCGGCCATGGCCGACGCCGTTGATGCGTTGCGTGAGCGTCCCCTCGTAGCGGAGGTCGCATTTTCATCGACCATGGCGCAGTACATTGAAATGCCGGTCGATGGCCGTCCTCGCGTCCTTGATTTTTGCGACGCCGATTCAGAGAAGTTTTTCGAATACGCCGCGAAGGCCGCTTTTCCCATGAACAGAGTATTTGCGCGCGAAGGCCAGTTGCTGAGTGACGCGGAAAACCAGATCGTTAACTGGGCCAATGCGAGTTTCGCCATCACGCCGGACGAGGCGACGCAGTTCAATTGTCGCAACGGCGTTCGGCGCGATGTGGAGTGGTGGTCGAACGGGGTGGATACGGATTATTTCGACCCGCTGCAAAGTTTGCCGCCGATCGGGACGCCGGCTGATGTGGTCTTTACCGGCGTGATGGATTACCGGGCCAATATCGATGCGGCGACATGGTTTGTCCGCGAGGTCTGGCCGGCTGTACGCGCCAAGGCGCCGGCGGCGACTTTCGCCGTCGTGGGCGCGCGACCGACTCGGGCGGTCAGGGCGCTGGCGCGGGTCGGCGGCGTACGCGTCACGGGCCGGGTCGATGATATTCGACCGTGGATCGCAGGGGCGAAAGTCGCCGTTGCACCGCTACGGGTCGCGCGCGGCCTTCAGAACAAAGTGCTCGAGGCTATGGCGATGGCGACGCCGGTGGTGGCGACGACGGCGGCGGCGACAGGCATCGCCGCCAAACCGGGCGTTGAGATCATCCTCGCCGACGCGCCGGCGGCTTTCGCCGCCGCGACGATAGACTTATTGAGACATTCTTCTCGCCGCGAGCGCACTGGGGCTGCTGCGCGCGCCCGTGTCGTCGCGGATTATCAGTGGGATCGTCAGCTTTCGCGCTTTGGCGACGCGCTCGATGCGGCGCTGACGTCGGAAGAAAACTCGTCGCCGGTCGCATCATCCGCCGCGTGATCCATCTCAACATCGAAGAAGCCCGCGCGTCCCGGCGCCGGCCGGCGATCCACCGTAAAGTCAAAAACGTCCGGCCGGGAATAATGCCCGGCAATATCGCATGCCGCCTTTGCCGCGCGCACCATATCGAGGGAGCCCTCCGCGATCAGGATGGTTTCTTCCGCGTCGGCGACAGCGATGATTTCCCCGCGTGGATCGATGATCGCAGACTGTCCGGTATGTTCCCAAACGCCCAACGGCCGCCAGCGTTCCGGAATGTCTTTTTCAAAGCGTAAACCGGCCGCGCAAATCACGTAACTTGCGGCCTGGCTGGCGAAGGCGCGCGATAGAAGATGTTGGCGCGCCCAGCAATATTCCCCGCGCCGCGGTGTTTTTTCCCAGCCCGGCCAGAGTGCGGCGTGCACTTGCGTTCCCTGCGCCGCAAGGGCGTAACTCGGCAACATCATCTGATGCTCCCAGCAATTGAGCGCGCTGATGCAGCCATAGGGACGCAGCAGCGTCCGCAGCCCTGCGCCGTCGCCGTCGCCCCAGATGATGCGCTCTGCATGCGTGGGTTTCAGTTTTCGATGCCGGTTGAGGACCTCGCCCTCGCGGCCGATAGTCAACGCCGTGCAATAGGCAGTGCCTTCCGTATGCGGATCCTTCTCCGCTACGCCAATGACAACATCGACGCCGGCGTCGCGCGCCGCGGCGCACAGGGCCGCGGTCTCGGGCCCCGGAATCTCAATGGCGTTTTCCAGATAAACCGCGCTCGCCTCCCAGGTCAGGTCGGTAATCTGGCCTTCGACCCAGAACGGATAGCCCGGCAGCCAGGTTTCGCCGAAGACGGCGATATCCGCGCCCTGGGCGCCGGCCTCCCGGATCAGCGCCGCCGCCTTATCCGTTGATGCGATCTTGTCAAACAGCACTGGCGCGGCCTGTACTGCCGCCATCCGGAAAATGTCTCGGCTCGTCATTTCGTCTACCTTGTCGAATCTCACGGGGAGCCTAGCGCGACGGACGGGCTTCGTCACGAAGATGCAACAAAATCGGGGGTTTCCGCCGGTTGGCTTGTTGCGCCACAATCGGTAAACTCCGAGTTCTGTTGTGCAGGCAAGGGGTGATTAGGGGTTCCTTATGACAAGAATTTTGCTTCCGCTCGCGATCGTGGCGGTGATGTTTTATGCACCGTTATTCGCTGTTGAGCAGAAATCCGACGCGCTCGGCTCAGAAGTTTCGAGTGTCCAGGGCGACTATTTTATTGGCAACGCCATTGGCTGTCTAAGCAAGCTGCAGGTTCCCCTCGGGGAAGAATGCGCGTTTGACGGCGAGTTTTACGGCAGCCCGCTGGTTGGCCATGTGATGACATGGACAGCGCTGCTCGCCATTGGTGCGGGTGTTCTCGGGGTCATCGGCCTGTTGCCGGTGGTCGGGCGGCTCACAAGCATCGTTACGGTGCTGGCCGGGCTAGGCGCGCTTGGCGCGATGGGCCTCATGTCGTTGACCATGATGGGCACCGACGACGGGCTCGGCGCAATCCGCTGGGGCACCTATCTTACGGCGGGCGTCGGACTGTTGACGGTGATTTCGGGGCTGGGCGGCATGCGCGGCGCGCGCTGACGCACTTCGCTTGAAACGCTTCCCAAGAAAAAAGGCCGCTCGGCTGAGCGGCCTTTTTTTGAGCTGCAAAGCAGCTCGTCCCAGCCCCCTGAAATTCTATCGAAGCGGCGAACGACCCTGGCTTAAGAAAGCCGGCGCTGCATTGGCGTTTCCGTTCGCTGACTTCTGAGCGTCGTCTTCGTTGCCTGTATTAACCGGCCGCGGCGAGGGCGGCGGCGCCGACGGGCGGGCGCGGCGAAAATCATTCGCTGACGAGTCCGACAACGGGTCGTCGGAATGGCGACAATTGCCCTCGAAATGCGCGCCGGTTTCAACCGACAGCGAGCTATGGAGAATGTCGCCCTGGATGCGTGCGGTTGACGCGAGCGAAACCGATTTGGCGCGGATAGCGCCTTCGACGGCGCCGCGGACGACGACCGTTTCGCAAACGATCTCGCCTTTGACGCTGGCCTTGTCGCCAATGATCAGCGAGCCGGCTTTGACGTCACCCTCAAGGGCGCCGTCGAACTGGATCTCGCCGGCAGAATTGATATTGCCGCGCATGACGACGTCTTGCGAGATGATCGAAGGAACGTTTGACGCGCGTGCTGCGTTTGAGCGTTTCAGGGGTGACGGCGCGGCGGCGGCGGCGTCCTGACGCGCGGCGGGCGCGTCCTTTACGTCGGCGTTCTTGCCGGTCTTAGCTTTCGAAAACATATCTTCCTGCCTCAATAAAGCGGCGCGGATTGACCGGACGCTTTTTGTAAAGAACTTCGTAATGGACGTGGGGACCTGTCGAACGCCCGCTATTGCCAAGCTCGCCGACCTGATCGTGCAATTCGACCGTCTGGCCGCGGCGAACCTTGATCCTGTTCATATGCGCGTATCGCGTTACAAAACCGTTGCCGTGGTCGATTTCGACAACGCGTCCGAACCCGGCGCGCGTGCCGGCGTATTTGACCGTGCCGGCGGCGGTCGCCGTTACCGGCGACGCCCATGACGCCGCAAAGTCGACGCCGTGATGGCTGGCGTGTTTGCCGTTAATAGGATCGCGGCGGACGCCGAAGCCGCTGGTCAGCCGCCGCGTTACGGTCAGCGGCGACGAGAGCGGGAGATGCTTCATCGCGGCCTGCAACGCCTCAAGTTCGTCAACGGCCGCTGCGGCGCGGTTGGCGTGGCGGTAATAGCGGGTCGGATAGCCGGCGGCTGTCCCCGGTTCAATGAAGGGGCCGCCCTGCGCGAGCGTGATATTCGAGATCTTCGCCGGCGTGATGATGGATTCTGGTTCAATGCCTGTCGAACTGATGACCTGCCGCAATTCTTCAATTCGGCGCGTCGCCTTTTCCTCAACCGTCGCCATCAGCATCACCTGCTCGGCGAAAAGTTCCGCGGCGGCTTTTTCCATCGATTCAATGGACTCGCCCTCGTTGCCGCTTTCCTGCGCGCGTTCGCGGCGCAGGCGCGCCTCGTCGGCGGCTTCCTTTCGCAGGATGGAAACCCGTGACTGCCGCGGCGTTGCTTCGCCCGGCGCGACGTCAATCATGACGCGATTGCCGTTGACCGGTTTCTGCCCGTTCGGTCCGCCGGCGGCCGACAGACCCTCCGCCTGCAGATCAAGTTTCTGGTTAATCGACGCTTTGCGATCGACCATGTTCGTCAGAACACGGTGACGCGCCCAGATGTCGTCCATGGTCTCGTCGAACTGGCGCTTATAGGTGAAGTTCAAATACGCAATGTCATCATAGGCGGCTTTCGCTTCATTAAGCCGCTTCGACAGATTCGTCTGCATGACAAGCCGTTCACGCTCTTTGGCGACAATAATCTGTTCTTTAAAGACAACATTTACGGATGCGTAGGCGACCCAAAGCAGCGCACCAAGCGCCACGACCGCGAACGCAATCTGCGTCTGCGCCGACATCGAAATAAAATGCACGACGCCGTCGCTGCGGTGATAGATCTGCCGTT
>CBDEVX010000006.1:0-206839 GCA_965243785.1 Hyphococcus sp.
CTTTTGCTCCCTGTCCGACGCGTGCTGTTAAATTTCTGGAAAGGCGCGTTAACGAAGTCTTGCCGGGGGCGATGCGTTGATGCAACATTATTCCAGCGATGTTGAAGATCCGGGTGAAATTCGCTTTTAACCATCTATATTCCGGAACCTAAACTCGGTACGACGGGTTAATAGGTTTTAACGACCGGCGCGGGCGCCGGTACGATAGTTTGAATCCACCTGAGGAGGGGAATGATGAAATTGAAAACGACTTTGCTGACGGCGGCGGCGTCGCTGGCGATTGCGCCTGCTGCGCACGCCTATGAGGGCCTTTATGGCGCCATTGGCGCGGGCCTTGTCTACATGGGCTACGACAACGATTTCAGCAACGACCATCCGGAAGGTACCGGCCCGATCACATTTGACAGCGATTCCGATTACGATAACGGCATCGGCGTCTACGCCGCCATCGGCAAGGCGCATGGAAACGGCATCCGCACGGAACTTGAATATTCCTATCGCAACGCAGACATCGACCAGATCGATCCTGACCCCGGTTTCTCCGGCATCCCGACGGGTTCGGTTACGGGCGACACGAGAATTCACGCTGTCATGGTCAATGCGCTTTATGATTTCGGCGATAGCGGGCTCACGCCCTATATCGGCGCCGGCGTAGGCATCGGCCGCACCAACCATTCAATCGCCGGCACGAATACCGTCAGCGGCCTTTCGGTTTCATACGGCGACACCGAATACAATTTTGCCTATCAAGGCATAGCGGGCGTCGCGGTTGAACTTACAGAGGGCCTCGCCCTTGATCTGTCATATCGCTATTTTGGCATGCTCGGTAACTCCTATGAGGGGGCTTTGATCAACGGCGTCGCGTCGGAAATCAAAGCAGAAGCGGATTCGCACAACCTCTTCGCCGGCCTGCGCTGGAACTTTGGCGCTGCACCGCCGCCGCCGGTCCAATATAAAGATTGCTGGGATGGATCGAGCGTTCCGATTACGGCGGAATGCCCGCCGCAAATCGTCGAGGAGCAGGACGCAAGCCTCGATCCGATTCAATTCACAGTCTACTTTGACTATGACAAATCTAACCTAACGCCGCAGGCTTCGACCCTTATTCAGGAAGCTGCATCGCGGGCGCTGCAAAACGACATCGACACGGTTGTTGTTGCAGGCAATACCGACACGTCCGGTTCGTCGGCCTACAACCAGGCGCTGTCAGAGCGGCGCGCGCGCGTCGTTCGCGAAGCCCTGGTCGCCAATGGCGTGCCGGCGGATCGCGTTCGCACTGAGGCATATGGCGAATCAAATCTCGCCAAGCCGACAGCGGATGGCGTTCGCGAACCGCTCAACCGTCGTTCGGAAGTGGTCATTAGCTTCGAGTAAAAACGACAGGCTTTTACGATTTAAATTGCCGGCGCAGCATTTGCTGCGCCGGCTTTTTTTGATGGCTTAATCCCCGAAGCGGTTACGGCGAGATCGTGTTCAGGCGGTCAGCCCTTGCCGTAGATCAGGAAGAATGCGTCAACGCCCTCAACGACTTGCGCCTCGATGGCTGCATTGAGATCGTGTGGGGCGTCTCCGAGCAACATCCGCGTGTGCAGCGGTTCGGTAATCAGGGCGCCGAGGCGCCAAATAGCAGCTTCGGGATCGTCGATATTAAGGACGCCTTTTGCAGCGATGCGTTTCAGGATCGGCGTGCACTGATCGACCAGCCACTGCGGACCGTGGGCCAGATAATTCTGACCGATAGACGGCGTCCGTTCGGCTTCGAACGCGGCGATACGGCGCAGCGAAAGCGCTTCGGGTGTCAGAACCCCGGCGACTACTTGCCGGCTCAGAGCTAAAATGAATTCGCGCGGCGGAAGGCTCGCTTCGATGTCGCTAGTGTCGACCGGCAAGAGGTGGCGGCAAGTCTCTTCAATCGCCGCGCCGAACAGCTCCTCTTTGGACCTGAAACGGTTGTAAACGGTGCGTTTCGACACGCAGGCCGATAAAGCGATCTGATCCATGCTGGCGGCGTCAAAGCCGCGTGCAAGGAAAGTCCGCCGCGCAGCATCGATAATCGCCGCGGTCTTCTGGTCGTCAAACGATCTGATCTCTCGATCGCGTTCCGCTGTTGCCGTCACCCTTCGCACCCCCCGTGCGTTGTTATTAATTATGGCGCGACACAATAGGCGCATCCGCCGTGCTTGCATACCGCGCGCCGGCAAAAGGTTAACGCTCTGTTAACCCTCGATGGCGAACAAACCTCCATGGCGAGGCGACGGCGCACTCCGTAAATCCAGGCAATCCGTGCGACCAAAACGGCGGCCGGCGCGCAATACCGCCCGCCGCCGGCCCACGCGAAAGTTGGCGCGTCGCCGTAAACGCTCCAGCAATGCGCGATATTTGCGGCATATCGCGGACGCCGGCGTCTTCTGCTTCATGGTGCTGATTGGCGCGGCCGCTGTTTTCGCCTTCATCGCGCGCGATCTTCCGGATACGCGCGAATTATGGCGCAGCGCCGGCGGTCCGAAGATTACGCTGCTGGCCTCTGACGGCTCGCCCCTTACCCTGCATGGCGCCAGCATCGGCGCCCGGTCCGGCTTGCGGAGCTGCCAGCCCATGTTCCCCATGCCGTTCTCGCCGTTGAAGACCGGAATTTTTACCACCATTTCGGCGTCAACCCGATCTCCGTCGCACGCGCTGCGATTGCCAACATACGTCACGGCGACGTCGTTCAGGGTGGGTCGACGCTGACGCAGCAGCTCGCGAAGAACGTTTTCCTCAATTCGGATCGCACGCTGAAACGCAAAACGCAGGAATTGATGCTGGCGCTCTGGCTTGAGCATAAGTTTACGAAAGACGAAATTCTAACGCTCTACCTCAACCGCGTTTATTTTGGCGCTGGCGCGTATGGCATCGACGCGGCGAGCTTTCGGTATTTTGCAAAACCGGCACGCAAACTGACGCTCGGCGAAGCAGCGGTCCTTGCAGGTCTTTTGAAAGCGCCGTCGCGATTGGCGCCGACGAACAATCCGGTCGACGCCGGCAGGCGTGGACGTCGCGTCATAGAACAAATGGTCGACGCCGGCTTTCTAACCAAAGCGAAAGCTGCGGCGATCATTGAAGAACCAATTCTGCTAAACGGCGACCGCTTTTTCCGCCGCGCCCTATTTCATTGATTACATTCTGTCAGAGGCGCGCGCCGCAACCGGCTCCATCGATGCAGATCTCGTGGTGCACACAACATTCGACCGCAACATGCAGAGCGCATGGAGACCGGTTTTGTCGCCGGTTTTGCGCGGGCCGGCGCCGCCGCGTCGGGCGCCCAGGGCGCCGCGGTGATGCTTGGATCGGACGGCGCCGTGCGCGCCATGGTCGGCGGCCGCGATTACACGGCGAGCCAGTTCAATCGCGCGACACAGGCGCGCCGCCAACCGGGTTCGGCGTTCAAACCGTTCGTTTATCTTGCGGCGGCCGAATACGGCGCCGCGCCGCTGACGCGTGTCGATGATTCGCCGTTGCGCATCGCGCATGGGCCCCGGACAACTACAACTCAAAATATTACGGCGAAGTTTCCCATGCTGCGGCGTTGGCTCTGTCCCTCAATGCGGCGACCTTGCGCGTGCAGGAACACGTCGGCCGCGCAGCCGTGCGCCGGGTCGCGCGCGCCGCCGGGTGGCCGGCGTCATTGTCGCCAGGTCCGGCCCTCGGATTGGGCGTTGACGCCATCTCCCCACTCGGGCTGGCCGGCGCTTATTGCGCCCTTCGCCAATGGCGGGTATCGGGTTGCGCCGTTCGTTGTACGCCGGATTGAAACGGCGGACGGCGCCGTGATCTTTGAGCGCGATGCAGGCTTTGAGGAAATTGCAGCGAGCCGCAACGCGGTCGCATCCGTCAATGTAATGCTGGAGGGCGTCGTTGAATGGGGCACCGGCAAAGCCGCGGCGATCCCGGATACAACGTCGCCGGCAAGACCGGTACGTCGCAAAACAATCGCGACGGCCTGGTTCGTCGGGCACGCCGGCGGTCTCGTTTGCGTTGTCTGGGTCGGCCGCGACGACAACCGGCCCATGGGCGAAGTGACCGGCGGCGGCGCGCCGGCTCAGACGTGGCGAGAAAATCATGGTGCGCAGCCTGCCGCCCCGCTACGTGGCGCCGCTACAGGCGACGCTTTAGGTTTCGTTGCAGACGGATAAACGCCTCTAAGCCGCTTCCCTGCGTTTTGCGCCGCCATAGGCAAACAACATTGCGCCGTGCGCATCGAACCAGTCTTCGGCGGCGCGCGCATCGACGCCGAGTGCTTTCACCTGCCGCCAGAACCTTGGCGAGTGATCCATGTGAATAAGATGCACGCATTCATGGGCGGCGACGTAGTCGAGGATTTCGGGCGGCGCCATGACCAGGCGCCAGGAAAAAGACATGTCGCCGTCGGAACTGCAGGAGCCCCAGCGCGAGCGCGGGTCGCGGATCGAAATCGACCGGCGCTTCACGGCGAGTTGTTCGCAATATTTTGCAACGGACGCCGACAGGTCCCGGCGCGCTTCCCGCTTCATCCAGTCCACAAGGCGGCGGTTAAGATGGACGGGCTCGCCGCTGACGATGACGCGCGGCGTTGACGCCTCTTCTATTCGTACGGGTCGGCGCGTATCCTGATCATGGACAATGAGATGCCGGCGCCCCCGCAGCAACGCATATCCTCCCGGTTCGAACGGCCGAGCGAGCAGCGCATCGTCAAGCTGGGTCGCAATCCACGCCGACCGCGCGCGCGCAAAGGCGATGGCTTCGGGCAGGGCGCGCTTCGACGGCGCTGTTACATGAATTTCTCCGGATGTTGGATCGACTTTCAATATCAACCGTTTGGCGCGCCGGTTGACGCGGGCGATCAGCGGCGCCGTGCGACCGCCGATATCAATTACAATTCGTTTGGCGTCGTTGCTCGGCATAAACTCGAATCGTCGCTACAGTTTGATCATCGCGCGAAATGCGAATCGGTCAAATTGCATATTTATGAGTTTTCCCCAGAGGGTGCCAGAAGTTGATTGACCGAATCGCGCGCGCCGCGGAAAAGAACCCTTAATGACAGATGCGCCGCAAAAAAAGAAATCAAATTCCCCTGCCGGCTTGAATAGCGCCGCGTCGAATAGCGGCGGCGCGCGCTCCGCGCAACGCCGCCGCCGCGCTGACGCCGATGATGGCGCAGTATATGTCCATCAAGGAACAGGCCGGCGACGCATTGTTGTTCTATCGCATGGGCGATTTTTATGAGCTGTTTTTTGATGACGCCGTCGTCGCCGCGCGCGCGCTTGACATCACGCTCACCAAACGCGGCCAGCACAACGGCGACGATATCCCGATGTGCGGCGTGCCGTTTCACGCCTACGATTCCTATCTCGCAAAACTGATCCGCGCCGGATTTAAGGTCGCCATCTGTGAGCAAATGGAAGATCCGGCTGAAGCGAAGAAACGCGGCTCTAAATCGGTGGTGCGCCGGGAAATCGTCCGCACCGTGACGCCAGGCACAATCATAGAGGATGCGCTACTTGATGCGCGCAGCAATAATTTTCTCGCCAGCCTTTCCCTGTTGCGCGGCGGCGAGGATGCAGCGCTTGCCTGGGTCGATGTTTCAACCGGCGAGGTCAGCGTACGGCGCGTGTCGCCGGTCAGCGTTGCGTCGGTGCTGGCGGCGGTTGCGCCGAAAGAACTGATCGCGCCTGCATTGGATGAATTTGAGCCATGGCGCGCCGCGCTCGCATCCGCGGGCGCCCTCGACGTCGTCACGGTATTGTCGCCGGAGCATTTTGACTCCGCCGCGGGGCAGCGTCGCCTCCTGGCGGTTTATGAGGTCGCTTCGCTTGACGCCTTTGGCGATTTCGACCGCGCTGAATGCGCCGCCCTTGGCGCGCTGATGAGCTATGTGGAACTGACCCAAGCCGGGCGCGCGCCTAGCCTTCATCCACCGCGTAAAGTCGATGAGGCGGGCGCCATGGCGATTGACGCGGCGACGCATGCATCGCTCGAAATCGCCAGAACCCAGAGCGGCGGACGTAAGGGTTCGCTCCTCTGGGCGATTGACCGGACGATGACGGGCCGGGCGCGCGCCTGTTGGCGACGCGTATCGCCGCGCCATTGACTGACGCCGCCGCGATCAACGCCCGCCTCGATGCCGTTGAGTGTTTCGAGGGCGATGGCGGGTTACGCGGCCAATTGCGCGGATTGTTGAAAAACGCGCCGGACATGGCCCGCGCCCAGTCCCGTCTCGGCCTGGAGCGTGGTGGACCGCGCGACCTTCTTGCTATCTGCGACGGACTGACTGCCGCGCGCGATCTTGCAGCCGCCATGCGCAATGACCGGCTCACGCCGCCTGAAGCTGTCGCGGCGGCGCTGTCGGCGCTTGATGACGCAGACGGAGCCGGGTTTTCAGAACTCATCAGTGAGCTGAAGGCGGCGCTAAAGGAAGCCCCGCCTTTGCTTGTTCGCGACGGCGGGTTCATTGCAAAGGGATATGATCCCGGCCTTGACGCGGTCATCGCGCTGCGCGACGAGTCCCGGCGCGTTATTGCCGGCCTTGAAACGAAGTATCGCGATCTCACCGGTGTTAAATCGGCGAAAGTGAAGCACAACAACGTGCTCGGCTATTTCGTCGAAGTTCCAGCAGCGCGCGGCGATGCGCTGATGGCGCCGCCATACGACGAGACGTTTATCCATCGTCAGACGCTGGCGAGCGCCGTACGGTTCACCACCGGCGAACTTGCCGATCTTGACGCCAAGATTTCCCGCGCTCGCGATGAAGCTCTTGCGCGCGAACTGGAGTTGTTCGATAGGCTGACGGAACTTGCCGCAGATAGACGCGACGCCATCGCCGCTGCGGCAAACGCTATCGCCGAGATCGATGTTGCTGCGGCGCTCGCCGAACTGGCCGCGACGGAGAACTATGCGCGCCCCATTGTTGATCAGTCCCGCGCTTTCGAGATCTCTGCGGGGCGGCACCCGGTGGTTGAACGGGCGCTGAAAGAGGCCGGCGAAGCGGCGTTCGTCCCCAATGACTGCCTGCTTGCGGAGGACGGCGATGCGCGCCTCTGGCTCGTCACCGGGCCCAACATGGCTGGTAAGTCGACCTTCCTGCGACAGAACGCGTTACTCGCCATCCTTGTTCAGGCCGGATCGTTCGCGCCGGCGGCGCGCGCGCATATCGGCGTTGTCGACCGCGTGTTCTCGAGGGTCGGCGCCGCCGACGATCTTGCCCGCGGCCGCTCTACGTTCATGGTCGAAATGGTCGAGACCGCGGCGATCCTCAACCAGGCGAGTGCGCGCTCGCTCGTGGTGCTTGACGAGATCGGGCGCGGTACGTCGACATTCGACGGCCTTTCCATCGCCTGGGCGGCAGTGGAACACTTGCACAACAAGGTTCAATGCCGCGGTTTGTTCGCAACGCACTATCATGAGCTGACGGCGCTGTCGGAAAAACTGCCGCGCCTTGTCAACATGTCCATGAAAGTGCGCGAATGGAAAGGCGACGTCGTGTTCCTGCACGAAATCGGCGCCGGCGCCGCCGACCGGTCCTACGGCGTTGCCGTGGCGAAGCTCGCAGGCCTGCCGGCGCCCGTGGTCGCGCGGGCGCAAGCGCTGCTCGCCGAGTTTGAAGCGCGCGAGGATCAGACCGGCGTTAGCGCGCTACCGCTCTTTGCGTCAGCCCCGCCGCCGCCAGCGTCGCCGGAACACCATGATCTCTCGCCATTTTGTGATGCGCTGAATGAGATTGATCCCGACGCGATGACGCCTCGGGAAGCGCTTGAGGCGCTATATCGCCTGAAAGCATTAGTCGATGACTCAGAACGCTGAGGCGCCCGTATGAATGCGTCGGTGCGAGGTGCGGGCGAACGCACGGCGTTTGATCAGGCGGCGATTGCAGCGGAACTCGCAGGCGCCATTGCTGAAGAACGCGCCGGCCGTCAGCACGGGGCGGTCGGCGTGGTCATGCGCCGCGCCGTGGTCGCCGCGCGCCTTGACGCCATGAAGCACGCTGATCGCGGAGACCGGATTGCGGCGCGTCTTGCCCGATCAATCGGGGCGTTGATCAAGGCGGTGTTCTCCGGCGCTGCGACGAAAAACGCCAACATCGCCGTTTGCGCGGTCGGCGGGTTCGGACGGGGGGAGCTCGCGCCTTTTTCCGATGTTGACTTGCTGTTCCTCCATGACGCGGGTGACGACGCGGCGCTTCGACCTCTCTTAGACGCCATGCTTTATCCCTTGTGGGACAGCGGCCTCAAAATCGGCCATGGCGTCCATACGCCCAAAAGCGCGCTTCAATTTGTCAAAGAAGATATGATCGCGCGCACGGCTTATCTCGATGTGCGTTACTTGTGCGGCGCGAAGCCCTTATTCGGAAAGTTTGACGACGAGTTCCGGAAATTCCGTAAGCGGACGGCAGCGCAATTTGTCGCCGCGAAACTCGCCGAACAGGGCGAGAGACAGGAAGCGGTTGGCGCGACGCGGTATCTCGCCGAGCCCAACATCAAGGAAGGCAAAGGCGGCCTGCGCGATGTTCAGACGATCCGATGGATTTACAACTATGTTTATGACGGCGCGATCGGCAAAAACACCAAGATCGATAAGATTTTGGGCGCTAACAATGTGCGCGCTCTGGTCAAAACGGAGCGTTTTTTATGGTCGCTGCGCACGCATCTCCATGATTTACGCGGCCGCGCCGACGAACATTTGACATTCGATATTCAGCCGGAAGTCGCTGAGCGCCTGGGCTATGCCGACAGGAAGGACATGTCAGCGGCGGAAAGACTGATGCGACACTATTTTGTCACCGCCGTCGAAACTGGACGCTTGACGCGCGTTCTCTGCACCCGCCTGGAAGAGGAAAGCACAAAGCGGCTGCCGCGTCTGCCGGCGTTGGTGCCGAAAAAACTGCAGTCCGACGAGGCTCCTGGGAAACCGAATATTCGCATCCGGGGCGGCCGCCTTGATTTCGCCAGCGTCGCGCGAGCGCGCCGAACCCCCCGTGATTTTTTTCGGTATTTCCGCGCGTTCTCCAAGAGCCCGAAGATCGACTTTCATCCCGACGCGCTGGCGCTGATCGCCGATCACGCGACTGATGTTACGTCGGACGTGCGCAAGGACCCGGTTGTCGCTGCGTTGTTCAAGGGTATTCTTGAAAGTAACGAAAATCCGGTGCGGACGCTCCGGGTAATGACGGAGACCGGCCTGTTGAGCAAATACGTGCCGGCCTATGGCGACATCGTAGGGCGCATTCAATACGGCCTTTACCGGCAATATACGCTTGATGAGGAACTGCTACGCGCCATCAGTGTTTATAGAGATATTCGAACCGGTCTGTTGGCCGATGAACATCCCGTGTCAACGCGCGTCGTCAGGACGGCGACAAATCCTTACGTCATTACGCTGGCGCTTTTCCTTCATGAAACGGCGTGGACCGTTAAGGGCAAATCGCCGCTCGAATGCGAAAAACTGATCGGACGGATTGTCCGTCGTCTCGGACTCGACCGCGACGAAGCGGCGCTTGTTTCCTGGGCTACAGCCAATCACCTGCTGCTTGTACGTACGGCGGAGCGGCGCAATCTGACGGAAGCTCATACGATCGCCCGTTTTGCGGAGGAGGTAGGCTCAATTGAACGCCTCGATTTGATGGTGGTTTTGTCGACCTGCCATCTGCGCGTTGTCGGGCGTCATTCCTGGGACGAAGTTGTCCGCCGTCAGCTTACGGAGCTTTATCAGTCATCGTCCGCATGGTTTCGCGGCGGCGAGCCCGCGCTGCGGGAGCGATTGCGGAGCCGCGCGGCGCTCGCGCGCGAAGAAGCGCGCACCCGTCTCGCCGACTGGCCCGACGAAGACAAAGATGCGTTTCTGGCGCAACTGACCAACGAGATGCTGCGTTGCGTCGATTCCGACATTATCGTGCGCTTCGCCTATCTCGCCCGGGCGGCGGCCGAAGACCGCGCCGACGCTGCCGTGACGGTGACGCCGCGCGACGGCGACCTTGAATGCATAGTCTACGCGGACGATCGACCCGGCCTCCTCGCTGATATCGCCGGCGCGGTCGCTAACGCCGGGCTCAGCGTGCGCTCGGTGCAAGCCATGACGACGGCGGGCGGGCGCGCTTTTGACATTTTCGCCGTCCAGTCTGCGGACGATACGCCGGCCGACGATCCGTTATTGGCGCGCCGGCTCCATGAGGCGCTGCTGACGGCGGCGCGCGCAAGGCCGAAGAAAAAACCCGACCTGAAGCGCCGTCTCGGCGACCGTCGCGAAATTTTTCACGTTGAACCGGTTGTGCGCATGGAGCGTGACGCATCGGAGGACGCTGTCGTTTTTGAAGCGGAAGGGCTCGACCGTCCGGGCCTTCTTTATGATATCGCCTCGGCTCTTGGCGCACTCGACGTTTCGATCGCTTCGGCCCATGTGGCGACCTATGGCGAGCGCGCCGTGGACGCATTCTATCTCACGGATGCGCGCGGCGAGAAAATCACCGAGCGGCGGCAATTGAGCAAAATCGAGAAAGCGCTTTACGCAGCGCTCAGCGCTGGCGCGGCCCCATAAACCGCTTTATGCCGGCCCATTCGCGCCACTCTTTGGCGCTACGGATGCGGGAATATGAGCGGCGGCATTTTCAAATCGATGGCGACGGTCAGCGGCATGACCATGGCGAGCCGCGTCCTTGGTTTCGTGCGCCAGATTCTCATCGCCGGCGTTATCGGCGCCGGCGGCAATCCGGTCGCCGACGCCTTCTGGGCCGCCTTCCGTATGCCCAATATGTTTCGCCGCCTGTTCGCTGAAGGCGCCTTTCATGCGGCGTTCATACCGATGTTCCAGGGCAAACAGGTCGATGGCGGCGGGGCGCAAGCGAAGGCGTTCGCCGAAGACGTGCTTGCCGGGCTCGTCTTTATTCTGACGGCGCTGACGGCGCTCGTTGAAATCGCCGCGCCGCTTTTTGTTTATCTCATCGCTTCGGGCTTCAGCGATGACCCGGAGAAGTTTGCGCTGACGACGCTCTATACGCGGATCATGTTTCCCTATCTGATGCTGATGTCGCTGGTCGGCCTTTTGAGCGGCGTTTTAAATTCGCTTGGCCGTTTCGCCGCATCGGCGGGCGCGCCGCTGGCGCTCAATGTCTGTCTGATCATCGCCGTGCTTGCCTTTGCGGACGCCGAAACCGAAATCGCCGGCATGGCGGCGGCTTGGGCGGTGTTCGCGGGCGGCGTATTGCAGCTCGTTATTCTGATTTGGGGGGCTTGGCGTCAGGGGTATTTGCTCAAGTGGCGCCTGCCGAGACTGACGCCCGATATAAAACGGTTGTTTGCACTTGGCGCCCCCGGCTTTATCAGCGCCGGCGCCGTGCAGATCAATCTGATTGTCGGTACGAACATTGCGAGCCAGGAGCCCGGCGCCGTTTCATGGCTCATGAACGCCGACCAGCTTTACCAGTTGCCGCTCGCGGTGATCGGGATTGCGCTCGGCATCGTCTTGTTGCCGATGCTTTCGCGGCGCGTGAAGGAGGGCGACGACAAGGGTGCGGCGCGCGCCATCAATCGTGCGCTCGAAATTTCCGCCCTGCTATGTTTCCCGGCGGCGATAGCGTTTGTCGTCATGGGCGCGCCCATTTGCGACGCGCTCTTTCGCGGGCTTGCGGGCGACGCACTTTCTCTATTTGGCGGGCGGCAGTCGGCGTTCACCGCAGAAGATGTCTTGATGACCGGTGCGGCGCTATCAATCTTCGGTTTCGGACTGCCGGCCTTTGTCTGGCACAAGATTTTCTCTCCGGCTTTCTTTGCGCGCGAGGACACGCGCACGCCGATGAACTACGCGCTCATCTCCATTGCGATCAATACCGTGCTCGCGCTGGCGCTCTTCCCGACCTTCGGATTTTTATCCGTAGCTTTCGCCACCGCCTTCGCCGCTTGGGTACAGGTTATCCTGTTGGCGCGGCGTCTCTATCTTCTCAAGCATTTTCGGCCGAGCGCTCGGCTGGCGGGCCGGCTTGTCCGAATCGTGCTGGCGACGGCGGGCCTCGGCGTCTTCCTCTACGCCGCCCTTGCGTATACGGATGAAATTGGCGCCTACGCGTTCGGGCGGGCGTGGATCGCCATTGTCCTGATATCCGGCGCGGGGCTCGCCGTATACGGCGTCCTCGCCCTGGCGCTTGGCGCCGCGAAACTCTCCGACTACAAGACCGTCGCCGGCTAACGGCGTTCGCTAGTACAGAAAGACGATTTCAATGACCGGCTATCAGGGACCGCAACGCGTATTGTCCGGCATTCAGCCCTCTGGCGGGATGCAGCTCGGCAACTATCTAGGCGCGATCCGGAAGTTTGTTGAATTGCAGCACGAATATGACTGCTTCTACTGCGTCGTCGATATGCATGCGATCACGGTCTGGCAGGATCCGGCGAAGCTGCGCGAGCAAACATTCCACATCGCCGCGTCCTACCTTGCAGCCGGCGTTGATCCGAAAATCGCCGCTATATTTCATCAGTCGGCGGTGCGCGCCCACGCGGAGCTTGCCTGGATTTTTAACTGCGTCGCCCGCCTTGGTTGGCTCGACCGAATGACGCAGTTCAAGGATAAGGCCGGCAAGGACAAGGAGCGGGCCTCTGTCGGGCTTTACACCTATCCGGTGCTGCAGGCTGCCGATATTCTTGTTTACAAGGCGACTCATGTACCGGTGGGCGAGGACCAGAAACAGCATCTTGAACTGTCCCGCGACATTGCCGGCAAGTTCAATCACGATTTCAAGGCGGAGAATTTCTTTCCTCTGCCCGAACCGCTGATTAAAGGGCCCGGCGCTCGCATTATGTCGCTGCGCGATGGAACGGCAAAAATGTCGAAGTCGGATCCGTCCGAAAACGCCTGCATCTTCCTCAAAGACGACGCCGATACGATCACCCGCAAAATCAAGAAAGCGAAAACCGATCCCGAACCGCTGCCGTCCGAACCGAAGGGACTTGAGGGGCGCCCCGAGGCGGCCAATCTCGTCGGCATCTACGGCGCTCTATCGGACAAGAGCGATGCAGACGTGCTGGCTGAATTCGGCGGCCAGGGCTTCGGCGTTTTCAAGCCGGCGCTCGCCGAGATCGTGGTGGAAAAGATCGCGCCGATCGGGGCGGAGCTGAACCGGCTCGAAGCTGATCCTGGCTATCTGAAATCTGTGCTGGATAGCGGCGCCGAACAGGCCGCCACGATTGCCGACAAGGTCGTCCGCGAGGTAAAGGAAATCGTCGGTTTTGTGGTCTAAATCGCGCTGAATTCAACGAATTTCATGCGCCTTGGGGCGCTGAAGCCATGGTTAAGCGTTTCTGAATTTTTAACCTCTCACGGCGTAGGCAGTGGGTTGAAATCGGCGCTCGATCCGCGCCGCCCGCGAGAGAAATGTTGGCCCTGCGTGACCGAGCATTCCAAGCCGACGAAAATGGCGATTGCGGCCCGTTCCGACAACGGCGCGCCGCCGCTGATTTCGATTGTCGCGCCTTGCTACAATGAGTCTGAAACAGTCGATCTGTTTGTCGACGCAATCGAGAAGATCGTCGCCGACGCCGACTTTGAAACTGAGATTATCTTTATCGACGACGGCAGCCGCGATGACACGCGCGAGCGCCTTTCGCGCCTCACTGCACGCCACGAGAATATCCGCGCAATCGCTCTCTCGCGCAATTTCGGCAAGGAAGCGGCGCTGACCGCCGGCGTCGACCACGCCGGCGGCGACGCGGTGATCGTTATGGATGTCGATCTTCAGGACCCGCCGGAACTTGTCCTCGATTTTGTGCGCAAATGGCGCGACGGCTTCGATGTTGTCTATGCGGCGCGCGAGGACCGACAATCAGACACCGCCGCAAAGCGCGCGACAGCGAGCTGGTTTTATCGGCTGTTCAATAAAATGTCGTCGATAAAGATTCCAGAAAACGCCGGCGACTATCGCCTTATGGACCGTCGGGTCGTTGATCATATAAAGGCGCTTCCCGAACGATCCCGTTTCATGAAGGGGCTGTTCGCCTGGGTTGGCTTTCGATCCATCGGCGTTCCCTATGTGCGTCCCGAACGCGCGGCTGGTGAAACAAAATTTAATTTCTGGAAGCTTTGGAATTTTGCAATTGACGGTTTTACGAGTTTTTCAACGGCGCCGTTGCGTGTCTGGACCTATTTTGGTGTTGCCGTTGCGGCTGCATCGATACTCTATGCGACGATCATCATTTTGCAGACATTGATATTTGGCCGGGATGTGCCGGGTTACGCCTCGCTGCTCGTTTTTATCCTGTTTTTCGGCAGTATACAGATGATATCGGTTGGCATTCTCGGGGAGTATATCGCCCGGCTTTTCGCCGAGGTGAAACAGCGCCCTGTCTACATAGTCGACGATATTATGGGCGACGAGCAGAATGACCCTGCCGAAAACAACACAGCCAGCGCTGTCTGATCAATCAAACGCCTGAAATTTCAGAATTTTTAGAAGCGAAGGCGATTTATTTGAACCTTTTTGCCGTGGCTGCCGACCTGTAGTTTGTATGAACCGCGAGGCCGGAGATCTGAAACCATGCAGCGCAGCCGCGAGCGCATCTTTGACGAGTATCTCGCGAGTGCGGCGCGCGCCGGCGACGCTGCGGCCTTCGGACGTCTCGCGTCGCGTTGGCAGCCGAAACTGCTGGCCCACGCCTGGCGGCTTACGGGCGATCCGGAGCTCGCACGCGATGTTGTGCAGGATGCGTGGGCGGACATTATGAAGGGTTTGCGCCGTCTCGACGACACGGCGGCATTTCCGGCCTGGGCGTTTAGGATCGTCACCCGCCGCGCCGCCGATACGATCCGGCGCACGCAACGGAACCGGAAACTGAACGCCGCTTATGAAAGCGAATCGGGCGGGCGTGTTCAGTCAGCGGATGGCATGGAACAGAACGCCGACGCGATGGCGGTTCGCACCGCGATCGATGCGCTGCCGAAGGAACAGCGCGCGGCAATTGCGCTTTTCTATCTGCAGGAATTGAGCGTGGCGGAAATCGCCGCGGCGCTGGAGGTTCCGGCGGGCACCGTCAAGACCCGCCTGATGCATGCGCGGCGCAAATTGCGCGCCGCATTGGAAGGAGGAAAATCCAATGGACGATCTTGATCGGAAAATTGAAGAGGTGCTGAGTGCAGAAGATCGCGCGCTGCTGAATCAATTCGGCGAGCAGGGTTTGTTTGCGCAGCTCTTTGGCGTCTATGACGGAAAGCTCGGGCTGATCGCCATTTTTGCGACGCTGATGACGTTCGTCCTTTTTCTCGGAGCGGTTTATTGCGGCTGGAAATTCTTTGCTGCAACGGCGGCGCTCGACGCTTCGCGCTGGGGCGCCGGCGCAATCATGTTGATGGTCATGGTAGGTTTTCTGAAAATCTGGTTCTGGATGCGCATGGAATCCAATCGCGTCCTGCGCGAAGTGAAGCGCCTCGAGCTCCAGATCGCCCGTACGGCGCGCTGATTAAGGCTGACCGGGAAACGGCCCGACGTCTGGCGCGATATAATTCCGCCGAGCGTCCACTGAGAACAACAATTCCTTCGAATAAAACTGCAGCGCGAAATCACGCGCTGCGAGGGGCGAAGCGAGAAGGGCGGACGCCCGGTCATGAACAGTCGTTTCCGGACGCCGCCGGCAAAAATCATCTATGACATGCAGATAGAAAACGGTAATCGTCTGATGGTACCCTTCCGTATCCGTATTATTGACGCCGGTTGCTTCGTTATACTGACGGATCATGTCGGGCATTACCGCAAGGGCGCCGGCGAGGCTGTCTTCGTCAAGTAACGCGACCGCCGCTGTCAGATGCGCGCCGTGAGTCCACTCGCTTTTCGGCAAGGTGCGGTTGCGCAGACCGGTAATGATGTGCGTTGCATGGTCGGCGCTGACGACTGCGCCCGGATGAAGCGGTGGGTATAACATCGCTTAAAACGTCGCTGCGAACAGCTCCTGATCCGGTCCGAAGCCAGCGCGTTTCATGCCCTCAGAATTCCACGCGAAGGCGACCTCGCCCTCGCGACTGACGGCGATGACGCCGCCGTCGCCGCCGAGGCGCGCGACGTCTTTGATGAGGCCGGCCGTCGCCTGACTAAGCGTTGCGCCCTGATAGCGTACGCGGCTCGCCACGTCCTGCGCGCCGCCGGCGAGAATGAAGTATTCGCCGAGCCCTGTGCAGGAGGCCGCGACATGTTCATCCGCCCATGTGCCGGCGCCGATCAGCGGCGTGTCGCCGACACGGCCCTCCAGTTTGCCGAAAACGCCGCCGGTCGATGTCGCCGCCGCAATGCGCCCGGCGCTGTCAAGCGCTACGGCGCCGACCGTGCCGTGGCCAAGCTCGGCTTGCGTCAGTTCCTCAGGCAGCACGCCGACCGGCACGACATAATAGTCCTCCGGGTTCGCCACAAATTCAAAACCGTTCTGCGAGCAGTAATTCTCGGCGCCTCGTCCCGCCAGCATCACATGGGGCGTCCGTTCCATAACCGCGCGGGCGGCGCGGATCGGATATTTGAGATGTTTGACCGCGGCGATGGCGCCAGCGTTGCGTTGAAAACCTGCCCGGTTCTCCTCGTCCGAACCGCTCGCCATAATCGAGGCGTCGAGTTCGGCGTAGCCGGCCTTGTTCGGCGGCGCGCCCTTGCCGGCGATGTAAAGACCGGATTCTTCCATCGAAACGACAAGCTCTTCGACGGTATCGACGGCGCTGCGTCCTTCGGCCAGCATATCGCGGCCTCGCGCCGCGAGGCTGCGTAGATGCGCTTCGGCTTTGCTGTAGTCGCGGCCTTTGCGGGCGCCGGCGCCGCCATGCAGGGCGAGAGCGGTCTTGGATGATTGCGGCATGAGTTCGCGCTTTCCGTTGATGCGTCGAGAGATAACGCGCCACAGGCGGCAAGGCTAGCCAAGGGCCCGCGCTATCGCCTATAGGCGGCGCAACTTCGGGAGTGCAATCGATGACCAGTCTTGCCCTTGTCCGCCACGGCCAGAGCGAATGGAATCTACAAAATCGTTTTACCGGCTGGGTCGATGTCGACCTCACGGATAAAGGCCGCGCCGAAGCCGCGCTTGCTGGCGAATTGCTGCGCAAAACGGGTACCGAGTTCTCGGCCTGTTACACATCGGTGCAGAAACGCGCGATCCGCACGCTGTGGATTGCTCTCGATGAAATGGAGCGGATGTGGCTGCCGGTGACGCGGCATTGGCGCCTCAATGAACGTCACTATGGCGGGCTGACCGGCCTCGATAAGGCCGAAACGGCGGAAAAACACGGCGCCGATCAGGTGAAAATCTGGCGGCGCTCCTACGACACGCCGCCGCCGCCGATTGACGCGAACAATGCCGACAATCCGGCGCGCGATCTGCGCTATCGGATCATGGGCGTCGACGTGCCGCAGGCGGAATCGCTGAAAGACACGCTGGAGCGGGTAGAGCCCTATTTCGAAAGCGAAATTGCGCCGCGCCTCAAGGTTGGCGAACCGCTTTTGATATCTGCACACGGAAATTCGCTGCGCGCGCTTGTCAAGATTCTGTTTGACGTGTCCGAGGACGATATTGTCGGCGTTGAGATTCCGACCGGGAACCCGCTTCTTATTGAGCTGAAAGATGGAACCGTGACGCCGTCCGCCGCGCGCTATCTCGACGAAAGCCGGGCGCAGCCTCTCCCGTCGCTCTGAACAACCGACGATTTAGTAGCCGGCGCTTTTCTCCCGGGCCCCGTACCCAAACGGCCGCAATACTGATTTGACGCCTGTTTTCAGCGCCTTCAGCGCACGCGGAAGAGTGCGGACCTCAATCTGCATCGGCGAGCCGTCGCGAAGAATATCGAGCGTCGTCGCGCTCCACGGCTTGAAGGTTTGAAACAAGTGATCGAGCGCGCTGCGCGAGACGTTGCTTGACGCAACGCCGTCGACGGCGACAACAATGTCGCCAAGTTTAAGCGGCGCCATGATCCGCGTCGCGGGGTTTTTCAACATGCGTGTCACCCGCGTCGCGAATCCGTCAGCGGGTAGGTTGAGCGCCGACTTCTCTTCGGGAAGCAACGGTTCGCCGAAAGCGAAAACGACGCTCTGTGGTTGCGGCGGTCCGTCCCAGCCGCCGGTCTCCGCCCAGCGTTCCGGATCGTCTTCGCCCGGATCGTAAACAGCGTCGCGCATCAGTTTTGAAATCTTGGGATTGGGGCGCACGTCGATGATCATGTGCACGCGCGTCGCGTCGCCGTTCATGACCGAATGCAGCGTCTGATTATCGAATGTCCAGGCCTCGCCGACTTCAAGGTGCTTGGAGCGCCCTTCCGACAGCAGGACCGCGCCGTCGTTAGTGACGATCGGCATGTGAATGCGAATGGTGCGTTTCCAGGCGTCATTGTCGTCGGTGTGAACCCGCGTCATGCCATTGGGTTTGGTCCGAAAAATAAAGGCGTAGACGGCGCCGCCAAACGGGCCCTCCGGCGCAAGCAGCGAGCCGATATAAGGGAGGCGTTCAACCAGCGGATTGTTGACGACATCGTCTGTCGTGAAGTCATCGGGCTTTCCATTGGCGCCGCCGCGCAAGAGAAGTACATCGATCGAGCAGTGAACATCCCAATGGCTGACGCCCCAGGCATCCGCTGGAATGCTTTCATACTCGTCAATGAGGCGTTTTCGGTCGATCGCGATCGGCAGGCGCAGGAACGATCGTTTCACGCAGGCGTCATCGTCGGACGCCGATACAGCGGCCCCATTGTCAGGCGTCGCCGACACAGAAAGATCGTTCATAAAACCCCCAACCCGTCATGCGCGCAAAGCTCGCCGCCGACGCCAGGCAAATTTCGCGCATCGCTGCGCAACATTCAAGCGGTTGGCGTCGCCGGCCTATGGCGTCGACGCGCGCGAAAACCGCCAGAACCGGCGGTTCCGCCAGCCGCCTAGATCCCCGTCATTTTTCGCCTCCCAGTCATAGACGAACTGATCGCCGACATTGAGGTCCGCTGATTTGATCATCTCGGGCGCAAAGCCGGCTTCTTGCGCGATGCGTTCTACATACGCCGGCGAGGGGCGGCTTCCCATGCCGTGCATCGCTTCCTCAATCACGTCGGCGCGCTCGGGCACGAGCTCCAATCTTGAGGGATCATTGCTATCGCAGACCACCGTTTCCAGCACCATCTCATCGCACATGCCGAAACAGCGCCTCAGATGCGCCTCGACTTCGGGGATATGGTAGAGGAGGCCAAAGTGAATGATGAGGTCGAACTTTCCGAACCGGGCGAAATCCCGCTCAAGGTCCTGCACCTCGATTTTCAGGCGCTCCACATTCCGATGTTTCAGGCGCGCAAACGCGGCTGTATCCTCGCGTCCCTCAAGGCACAAAACTTCAGCGCCGAGATCGGCGAAGAAGGCGCCAATGTCGCTTAGCCCGGAGCCAAGCTCCAGGATGCGTTTGCCGGTAAACCAGTCCTGGCCGTAAAGTTTGAGCATCATATTGATGCGGTTGACGCGCCAGTGCGCATAGCTGATCGCGTAAACGGCGTGTTTGGTCGACGCCATATGCATCGCGACGTGACGGTCGATGGGCGACAAATGCGCCGTATTGACGATCATCTCAAAGCGATCGAACCGGTCGGAGAAGCGAAGGACCTGCCGGGCTCGCCTGATCGCCGCGCGCATCAAATTAAAAACCACCTGCCCTAACCCCCTTTTACCCGGTCTTGCGGCCGGGCGTCTCTAGCATATTGATGCGATTGGCGTCTTGGCGAGGTCGCCGGCTGCGTCGGGGCGACGCACATTCAGCGCCAGCGAAACCTTCAGGCTTCGAACGACGCGGCGATTTCCCGGACTCGCGCCGTCGCCGCTTCTACCGCGCGGCCGGCGGCGCCCACAGTGTTCGGATCGAGCGCGTCGCCGGCGCTTTCGAGATCCTTGACCCGCTCGCGCAGTTCGAAAAGTTCGTCGCAGACGGTCAACGCCGACAACAGCATCAGGCGCGCATCGCCGATCTGGCCGAGTTCCTCGCTGAGATCGGTCACGTAGCCGTTAAAGAACGCGGCCAACGTTTGCAGCCGGTCTTCCTGTCCATCGTCGCAGGCGACGCGGTAATCGCGGCCGTTTACGCGAATGCCAACCTCAGCCATCGTTTTTCGCCTCCGCGCCGTCATTATCGCCAATCAGCAATTTCAGATCATCTATCGCTTTTGTCAGTTCGCTTGATGCGAATTCTGCGCGCTCGCCGGCGGTGCGCAGATGACGGGCCATCGCCGGGCCGATTTCCGCTGACTCCGCTTTACCCGCGAGCGTTTCAGTAATTTTCGATTCAAGCGTATCGAGCGCGTCTGCCAGATCGACAACGGCTCGTTCAAGCATAGACATAGGGGTGCTTCCGTATCGCGCGCCGGTCCAGACAATAGTGTGGCGGTGTGCGGCGATTCTGTCCAGCGCGTACGGCCGCCGCAGCGCCTTGCGCCGCCGCAGCGCCGGACTTGACCCTTATAGCGCCGCGATGCATGTAGCGCCGGCGCCGCAACGCCGAATTTCGTCGCAAAAGCAAGGATATTCTGAATGACCAGGGACAGCATCGACGCGGCCGCGACGACGCGCATGGCGAATGCGATCCGCGCCCTTTCCATGGATGCTGTGGAAAAAGCGAAGTCAGGCCATCCTGGGATGCCGATGGGGATGGCGGACGTCGCTACGGTGTTGGCGACGCGGCATCTGAAATTTGATGCGGGCGCGCCGGACTGGGCCGACCGCGATCGTTTTGTCTTGTCCGCCGGCCACGGCTCGATGCTGATCTACGCGCTCGGGCATCTGCTCGGCTATGACGGCATGACGATCGATGAGATCAAAAATTTCCGTCAGCTGGGGAGCAAGACGGCGGGCCACCCCGAGTATGGTCACGCGCCGGCCGTTGAGACGACAACGGGCCCTCTGGGCCAGGGTCTCGGCAACGCCGTCGGTATGGCGATCGCCGAAGCTCATTTGAATGCGCGCTTCGGCGATGGTCTTGTCGATCACGACACCTATGTGATCGCCGGCGACGGATGTTTGATGGAAGGGATCAGCCAGGAGGCGCTTTCCCTTGCCGGGCACCTGAAACTTCGTAAGCTGATCGTTCTCTGGGACGACAATAATATTTCGATCGACGGGCCGATTTCGCTTTCCGATTCCACCAACCAGATCGAACGCTTCGCATCCTCGGGCTGGAACACGATGCGCGTTGACGGCCATGACCCGGCCGCGATCGATGCAGCGATCGCAGAGGCGAAAAATTCCGATCGGCCGACGATGATCGCCTGCCGGACAATGATCGGCTATGGCGCGCCGACAAAGTCGGGTAAGGCTGCGGCCCATGGGGCGCCGCTCGGCGCCGATGAAATTGCCGGCGCGCGCGCTGCGCTCAATTGGGACCACCCACCGTTCGAGGTTCCGGGCGATATCATGTCGGCGTGGCGCGCGGCCGGCGGGCGCGGCGCCGAAGCGCGCGCCGCCTGGGAAGGCCGGCTCGCGGAGGACGAAATGTGCGAGCAACTGAAAACGGCGCTGTCGGGTGATTATGCGGGCGCCGTGACGGTCGCGATCCGCGCGCACAAAAAAACGCTCAGCGAAGACCCGCCGAAAGTCGCGACGCGCAAAGCCTCAGAGCTGGCGCTCAATGTCGTCAATGGCGCGGTCGACATCACCATTGGCGGCTCGGCGGACCTTACCGGCTCAAACAATACGAAAACGAAAAACATTAGCGTTCTGAACACTGAAGACTATGCGGGCCGATACATCAATTACGGCATTCGCGAACACGGCATGGCCGCGGCCATGAACGGCATGGCCCTCCATGGCGGCGTTATTCCCTATGGCGGCACGTTTCTGGTTTTCACCGATTACTGCCGGCCGTCGATCCGGCTCGCCGCGCTCATGGGCCTTCGCGTCGTCTATGTAATGACGCACGATTCTATCGGGCTCGGCGAGGATGGTCCAACGCACCAGCCCGTCGAACATCTCGCTGCGCTGCGCGCCATTCCCAATCTCAACGTGTTTCGCCCGTGCGATGCGATTGAAACAGCGGAATGCTGGGCCGCGGCGCTCACCAATCTGGCGACGCCGTCGGTCATTGCGCTATCGCGACAGGGGCTTGAACCGGCGCGTCTGACCCATACGGACGAAAACATGGTTGCGCGCGGCGCCTATGTCGTCGCTGACGAACAAGACTACGCGGCGACGATCATCGCATCCGGTTCGGAAGTGGAGATCGCCATGGCGGCGCGGACGGCGCTCGCGGGCGCCGGCGTCGCTGTGCGCGTGGTCTCCGCGCCGTGCTTTGAACTTTTTGCGATGCAGCCGGAAAGCTATATCGCCGAGACTCTCGGGCAGAAGCCGCGCATCGGCGTCGAGGCCGGCGTCAAACAGGGCTGGGATCAGCTCCTGCGCAAGAAAGACAGGTTTGTCGGCATGACCGGCTTTGGCGCGTCGGCCCCGGCGAAAGAATTATACGCGCATTTCGGCATCACGGCGGAGGCGGTTACGCGTACCGTCCGTGAGCTGATGGATTAGGAGGATCGTATCATGGCTTTGAAAATTGCAATCAACGGCTTCGGGCGAATCGGGCGGCTGGCGCTGCGCTCGATCGTTGAAACGGGACGCAAGGGCGTCGATGTCGTCGGGATCAACGATCTCGGACCCGTCGAAACCAATGCGCATCTTGTTCAATATGACACCGTGCACGGCAAATTTCCGAACGAGGTGAAGGTCGCCGGCGACACGATTGATGTGGGTTCAGGGCCGATCAAGGTGACGGCGGAACGCGACCCGTCGAAGCTGCCCTGGCGCGATCTTGGCGTCGATGTGGTTTTTGAATGCACGGGCATTTTCGCCGCGCGCGACAAGGCCGCGGCGCATCTCGACGCCGGCGCCAAACGCGTGCTCGTTTCGGCCCCTGCATCGGGCGCCGACAAAACAATTGTCTACGGCGTCAACCACAATATTCTGACGAAAGACGATCTCGTCGTTTCGAACGCCTCCTGTACGACTAACTGCCTCGCACCGGTAGCGAAAGTATTGCACGAAACCGTCGGCATCGAGCGCGGCTACATGACCACAATCCACGCTTATACGGGCGATCAGCCGACGCTTGATACACTACATAAGGATCTTTATCGCGCGCGCGCGGCGGCCGGGAATATGATCCCAACATCGACCGGCGCGGCGAAGGCGGTGGGTCTTGTTCTGCCGGAGCTCAACGGTAAGCTTGACGGCTCGTCGATCCGCGTGCCGACGCAGAATGTTTCCGTCGTCGATCTCGTCTTCACGCCATCCCGCGATGCATCGGTCGATGCGGTCAACAACGCTATGATTGAAGCGGCGAATGGACCCATGAAAGGCGTCCTTGGCGTTACCGACAAACCGCTTGTTTCATCGGACTTCAATCACGATCCGCATTCCTCGACTTTCGCTCTCGCGCAGACGCAGATCCTTGAGGGCAAGCTCGTGCGGGTCCTCTCATGGTACGACAATGAATGGGGCTTTGCGACGCGCATGACCGATACGGCCCTTGAAATGGCGAAGCACATGTAGAGCGCCGCGATAGGCGATTATCAATGACCGGATACCGCAAAATTGAGGACCTCGACGTCGCTGGCAAAAACGTTCTCTGCCGCGTGGATTTCAACGTACCGGTCAAAGATGGAAAGGTGACGGACGCAACACGCATCGAGCGCGCTCTGCCGACAATCGAGGCGCTGTCGAAAGCCGGCGCGAAGGTGTTGCTTCTGTCCCATTTCGGCCGGCCGAAAGGCAAGGTCGATCCGGAACTATCCCTAGAAGCTGTGGCCAAGGCCCTCTCGAAAACGCTGGGCGGTCCGGTGGACTTCGTCGCGGACTGCATCGGCGATCCAGTTCGCGCTGCGGTCAAGAAAATGCTCGACGGCGATGTCGCCCTGGTGGAAAACACGCGTTTTCACGCGGGCGAGGAAAAGAACGATCCGGCGTTCGCGAAAGCGCTCGCTGAAAATGGCGACTTTTACATCAACGACGCCTTCTCCGCCGCCCACCGCGCCCATGCGTCAACGGAAGGGATCGCACATCTGTTGCCGTCCGCCGCGGGCAAGGCGATGGAAAAAGAGCTCGATTACTTGAAGGCGTCGCTTTCGGAACCGGAGCGGCCGATGATGGCGGTGGTGGGGGGCGCCAAAGTCTCGACCAAAATTGAGCTGCTTCTCAATCTTATTAGCAAGGCCGACATTTTCGCCGTCGGCGGCGGCATGGCGAATACGTTTCTCTTCGCGAAGGGTATGAGCGTCGGCAAGTCCTTATGTGAGCCGGACCTTGCAAACACCGCGCGCGAGATCATGAGCCAGGCCGCGGCCAAAGGCTGTGACATTGTTCTGCCGACGGATGTTGTCGTCGCGAAAGAGTTGAAGGAAAACGCGGATCGCGAGGTTAAAGGCGCTGATGCGGTCGAGGCTGAGGATATGGTCCTCGATCTCGGACCGGAGACGGTCAACATGATCGCGGAAAAAATCGCGAGCGCAAAAACACTTGTCTGGAACGGGCCGCTCGGCGCGTTTGAAACAACGCCCTTCGACACCGCGACGGTTGAGGCGGCGCGTTACGCGGCGCGGCGCGTGAAAGAAAACGGCCTTGTGGCCGTCGCCGGCGGCGGCGACACGGTGGCGGCGCTCAATCACGCGCAGGTCGCGAACGACTTTACCTATGTATCGACGGCGGGCGGGGCTTTCCTCGAATGGCTCGAAGGCAAGACTCTGCCGGGGGTTGCGGCGCTAGAACGAAACGTCGCCGAAGCGACATAAAATCTGACGGGAGACGGGCGATGAACCTCACTGACTTGAACAAAATTGCGGTCGCCATGGCTGCGCCGGGTAAAGGCATCCTTGCGGCGGATGAATCCTCGGGTACGATCAAGAAGCGTTTTGATTCGATCGGCGCTGAATCGACGGAAGACAATCGTCGCGACTATCGCGAGATGTTGTTCCGCACCGAAGAAGCGATGCGCAACTCGATTTCCGGCGTCATCCTGTTTGACGAAACAATTCGCCAGAACGCGGCGGACGGAACGCCGCTCGTTCAGTTGATCAAGGACGCCGGCTCCATTCCGGGCATCAAGGTCGACAAGGGCGCCAAAGATCTCGCCGGCGCGCCCGGCGAAAAAGTCACCGAAGGTCTTGATGGGTTGCGCGAGCGTCTCAATGAATATTACGAACTTGGCGCCCGCTTCGCCAAATGGCGCGCAGTTATCGACATCAATGGCGCGGATATTCCGTCGGGCTACTGCATCGCGACCAATGTTCATGCGCTCGCCCGCTATGCCGCGCTCTGTCAGGAGGCGAATATCGTTCCTATCGTCGAGCCGGAAGTCTTGATGGACGGCGATCACGATATTGATCGCTGTTACGACGTCACCGAATTCACGCTGAAATCGCTGTTTGACGAGCTCTATGCGCAGGACGTTGCGCTCGAAGGAACAGTGCTGAAGCCAAATATGGTTATCTCGGGGAAGAAAAACGCAAACCGTGCGAGCGTTTCAGAAGTCGCCGAAAAAACCGTCAATTGCTTCCGCGCCGCCGTGCCTGCGGCGCTCCCGTCCATCGTCTTCCTGTCCGGCGGACAGTCCGACGAAGAGGCGACGGCGCATTTGAACGCTATGAATGCAGAGCATGCCGACAAAATGCCCTGGGCGCTTTCCTTCTCCTATGGCCGCGCCCTGCAGGCCGCGCCACTGAAGGCGTGGGCGGGCAAGCCGGAAAACGTTCCGGCGGCTCAGGCGGCGTTCGCCCACCGGGCGCAGATGAACGGTCTCGCGACAACCGGCGACTGGTCGGACGGGCTGGAGAAGGCGGCCTGATCGCCGATCACCGGTATAGAAATTGAGCCCCGGCCGAGATATCGCGCCGGGGCTTTTTTTTGAAATCTGCCTACGCTGCTCTTGCTTTTCCGACCGGGCTGCGCACATTAGGCAGAAGTAAACTGATCAGTGTAACGCTATCTCGTCACATCTGACGAAAGCAGATGGAGCAACCCATGCCGCCGCCTCCCAATTCCACGAGCATTGCGGACTACGACGCGTCAGAAATTGAGTATATCGGCGGCCATCCCACTCCCCCGCCGCCGCCCATTCGACCGCTGCATGCGCTGATGTCGGTCATCCGGCTAGTGCGGAATAAGGAAGATACGAGCCAGGTCTTCGAAGCGGTCTCGGCGCTTGCCGGTTCGGTCGGACGCAGGATGTTTCGCCGTTTCGTCGCCACGCCATACGGCAGGCGCGTCGTCGAAACGCCGATCAGGCTTGAAGAGGTCTTAAGCGATCGCGACGCCTTGCGCGCGCTCCCCGATGGAACGCTTGGCCGGGCCTATCTCGATTTCATGGAGGACGAAAACCTGACCGCGGATGGTCTGATCGATGCAGCCGAAGAGGCGGGCATCGACTTTCGCGGTGACACTGATTTCGAAGCGTTCCGGCGCATGTATCTCAATCTCGATGTCTGCCACGACCTCTGGCATGTGGTCACCGGCTATGGCCGCGATGCGCTCGGCGAGCTTTGCAATCTCGTCTACACCTATGAGCAGACAAAAAACCGCGGCTTCCTGTTGATTATCTTTATTGGCGCCATCGCCCAGAAACTTGAACAGCCGCGGGCAAAAATTCTCAGCGCACTGATAGAGGCGCGACGCAACGCCAAGGCGTCGAACTGGATTCTTGAACATGACGTTGAGGTGTTGCTGAAGACGCCGCTTGACGAAGCGCGCAAACGGCTCGCGCTCGGCCCGACCCCGGTTTACGCATCCGTGCCGGAAGAGATTAAACGCAATCTGCTTCAACCGAAGCAGAAAGCAGACGTCGCTCCGCCGGCGCACGCAACGCCCGCCGAATAAGTGAAATTTCCGCCGCGTTACGTCGGCTGTCGCTACCCGGCGCAACCAATGCGCATTTGACGCCGGCTATTTAAAAACTTCGCGCGCTTTCACGGATCGCTTCTATGCAGGCGGCGATTGAACCTTATATACCCTCGTTCCGTGACCCGTGATTGCAAATTATATCTCATAACGCCGCCGCGCATTCCCGACCTCGTTGGCTTTAAGGACGCATTCGCTGCGGCCCTCGACAATGATCTCGTGGCGTGCGTGCAGCTTCGTCTGAAAGAGGGGGACAACGCTGCGCCGGACGATGAGATCACAACGGCGGCGGAGCTTTTGTTGCCGCTCGCGGTTGAGCGCGACATCGCTTTCCTGATTAATGATCGTCCGGACCTCGCGGTCAAAACCGGCGCCGACGGCGTTCATATCGGTCAGTCCGATGCGCCTTATGAAAAGGCCCGCAAGATGCTCGGCGATGACGCAACGGTTGGCGTCACCTGCCACAATTCGCGCCATCTCGGATTGGTGGCGGGCGAGGCGGGGGCCGACTATGTGGCGTTCGGCGCATTTTACCCGACCGAGACCAAAGCGGCGTCGACCTCGGCGGACCCTGAGTTGTTGCGCTGGTGGAATTTCGCAACGACGGTGCCGAGCGTCGCTATTGGCGGCATTACGCCTGAGAATTGCGGCCCCCTCGTTCGGGCGGGCGCTGATTTCCTTGCCGTTTCCGGCAGCGTATGGGGTCATGAAAATGGCCCAGCCGCCGCCATCGCAGCCTTCGAGGCCGCAATTTCAGCGGCCTGATGTTTAACAGAAATTAATAATTACGGAACAATTCTTGCTCATTCCTTGTCGTCGCAAGGGAGCCTGAATTGATCATGAAACCCAATTGGAGCCTCATCGCCGGCAGCGCGGCTTTTGTTGTCGCCGTTTTCGCCGCCGCCGTTCTCGACGGATTTAACACCGTTGAAGCGACGACGCCCCATGCGACGCCATATGCTGCGACCGCCGCCGCGGGCTAATTTGCTATGAAGCGCATCGCCGTCCTTGCTGCAATTTTCGTCACCGCCGGCGCCGGTCATGCGTATGCAGATGAAACAGGCGTCGCCAAAGCGATGCGTCATCTGAGCGAAGGAGATTATGAGCTGGCCTTCGCGGTCGCCTCGCCTCTCGCGACGGAAGGCGATAATCGCGCGCAGCATTTAATCGGGGTGCTCAACGAAAATGGTCTTGGCGTGCCACGCAACATGGCGAAAGCGCTGACCCACTATGAACAGGCGGCGCTGCAGGGAAACGCCGATGCGCAATTCGCTATCGCGGAACTCGCCCTTGACGGCATTGACGTTAAGCGTGATTTCGAAAAGGCCGCCGGCTGGCTGAAACTCGCCGCCATGCGCGGGCACGCCCGCGCACAGGCTCGTCTTGGCATGCTGTTTATGGATGGGCTTGGCGTCGCCGCCGATCCCGCCCGCGCCGCATCGCTGTTTGAAGGCGCCGCCATCACGGGCGATGTCGTCGGGCAGTTCAATCTTGGTCTCGTCTTCCTCAACGGCGACGGCGTCGCGCCCAATGATGACAAGGCCGCTCACTGGCTCATGAAAGCCGCCGAGCAGGGACATGCGGGCGCACAGTTCAATCTCGCTTTGCTTTATGAGTCCGGCCGCGCCGGCGAGGATTTGAAATCAAAAGCGGCCCGCTGGATGCGCGTTGCGGCGCAGGCGGGTCTCCCTGAGGCGATGACGGCCATGGGGTTGATGGTCCACAAAGGCGCTGACGGCGCCGGCTTTTCCGCCGCCGACTGGTTCGAAAAGGCCGCTCAGGCCGGCGACGCGCAGGGCCAGTTCCTCTATGCGGTCGCGCTCGCTGAAGGGGACGGCCGCAAGAAAAACAAGAAGCTGGCGCTCCAGTGGATCGAGCGGGCGCTTGACGGCGATACGCTTTCCCCGGATGCCCGCAAGACCGCTCAGAGCTTCAAAGACAAGCTGACGGCCAGCGGCTGAACGCCGGTAAAGATTCCCGTTTCGTTCTAATCCGAACGCCCTATCATGGGGCTATGAGTTCAGTGATTCGCATATTGGGTATCGATCCCGGCTCCGCCGCTGCCGGCTGGGGCGTCGTTGAAAGCGAGGGCGCGCGCCTCACCTACGTGGGCTCCGGCGTCATCCGGCCCCAGCGCGGTCTCGCGCATGCGCAGAAACTGTCGATCATTTTTTCAGCGCTCAAGGGGCTGATCGAAGTCTATCACCCTGATGAGGCGGCAGTCGAAGAGACTTTCGTCAATGCGTCCCCGCGCGATGCGCTGGTGCTGGGTCAGGCCCGGGGCGTCGCCTTGCTGGCGCCGGCGGACGCCGGGCTCTCCGTCTCCGAATATGCAGCGAACACGGTGAAAAAATCCGTGGTCGGAAAAGGCCATGCGGACAAAGCGCAGATCGCGGCGATGGTGAAAGTGCTGCTGCCGAAATGCGAAGCGCCAGTGGCGGATGAAGCGGACGCGCTCGCGGTTGCGATCTGTCATGCGCACCATGCCGGGCTGCGGCGCCTGGAGAAAGCGTCATGATTGCGAGCTTAAAAGGAACCGTCGCCGCCATCGGCGCGGAGACTGTCGTCGTCGATGTGAACGGCGTCGGCTACGAAGCCTATGCAAGTCCGCGCACCCTCCAACGCTTTGCCGTGGGCGAGGCGGCCTCGCTCTCGATTGAAACCATCGTGCGCGAAGATTTGATCCGCCTTTATGGGTTTGAAAACGACACCGAGCGTCAGGCGTTTCGTCTGTTGCAGTCGGTGCAAGGGGTCGGCGCCAAACACGCGCTGGCGATTTTGCAGGTGTTGCCGCCGGCGGACTTATTCGACGCGATTTCCGCCGAAGACGTGACCGCTATTTCCCGCGCCCATGGCGTCGGCAAAAAAATCGCCCAGCGTATTGCGACGGAATTGCAGTCGAAAGTCGGCGCCATCGCCAGCGCCGGTGTAGTGTTGACGGTCGCTGCGCGCGGTAAAGCGAAACAGTCGTCCGATCCGGCGCTCGCCGCGCGGGCCGACGCGGTCTCGGCGCTCTCTGGGTTGGGCTATGACGGCGTCGAAGCGCGCCGGGCCGTCGCCGCCGCGGCGGAGGACTTAAATGCGCCGGGTGTTGAGGAACTCATCAAAGCGGCGCTCAAACAACTGGCGGCGTGAGGCCAGGAGGGAGACGATGATTGATATCGAACGCAGAAGAATATTTGCTCTATTAGGCGGGCTTATTGGTGCAGGGACAATTTCAACCCGCGCGCGCAGCCTTGAAAAATGTTCTGGTGCACGGTTTGAGGTAAAAAAGTGTGGCAACCAATGGTGCTGGACATTGGTTGCATCCAATGGCCGTCCGGTCGCTAGCCACGGCGGCTACAACTCTCGACAAGAATGTATCGCTGCCACTGGACGGCTATCGGGCATTGCGACACATGCTGACGGGATAATTAAAGAAGGCTGTGAGTAACCCTTGCCCCAAACCGCCTTTGATAATGACCGCATGATCGATGGGGATCGTAAGCCTGAGGACGCCGACGCGGCCCTGCGCCCGAAACGCCTTGACGATTTTGTCGGGCAGCGTCTCGCGAAGGATAACTTACGCGTGTTTGTCGAGGCGGCGCGCACGCGGGAAGAAGCGCTCGATCACGTCCTCTTTCACGGGCCGCCGGGGCTCGGCAAGACGACGCTGGCGCAGATCGTCGCCAATGAGCTTGGCGTCAATTTCCGCTCGACGTCGGGGCCGGTGATCACCAAGCCCGGCGATCTCGCGGCGCTGCTGACCAATCTCGAAGCGAATGATGTTCTCTTCATCGACGAGATTCACCGCCTGACGCCGGCGGTGGAGGAAGTGCTTTATCCGGCCATGGAGGATTACTGCCTCGACATCATGATCGGGGAGGGGCCGGCGGCGCGCTCGGTGAAGATTGATCTGCCGCGTTTCACGCTGATCGGCGCGACGACACGGTCCGGGCTGCTCGCCAAACCCCTGCTCGACCGCTTCGGCATTCCGGTGCGCCTTGATTTTTATTCCCATGGCGATCTCTGTCGCATCGTTTCACGTGGGGCGCAGAAACTTGTCGTGGAAATGGCGGACGACGGCGCCATGGAGATTGCGCGGCGCTCCCGCGGCACGCCCCGCGTCGCCGGGCGGCTGTTGCGTCGGGTGCGGGACGTGGCGACCGTCGAAGGCGCTGGAACCATCGACAAGGGCGTCGCCGACAAGGCGTTGAAGCGGTTGGAGATCGACGGGCTCGGTCTTGACCCCCTCGACCGGCGCTATCTTCGTCTGATTGCGGAGCATTTCGCCGGCGGACCGGTGGGCGTTGAAACCCTCGCCGCATCACTCGCCGAAGCGCGCGACGCCGTTGAAGACGTCGTCGAACCGTTCCTACTGCAATGCGGGTTGATCCAGCGCACGCCGCGCGGGCGCGTTCTTTCCGCGAGCGCCTGGACGCATCTGGGACTCGCAGCGCCGAAAGGAACCGACGCCGATTTGTTTCAGTGATTTCCGTTAACCATTCGCCCCTTGCCAACTTTCAAAACGCACTCCAAACTCTCATTCGTGTTCAACGAATTGAGAGGAGGTGATCTGATGTCGAGTGATTTCTTGGGGCCTAAGGGTTCAAGCGGGATGACGGTCGCCTCAGAGCAGCCTTTGGGGCGGCGCTAACGCAAATTACTGAGCCTTACGGCTAAAGGACTCACGAGGGCCGCGGCGAAACCGCGGCCCTTTTGTTTTGCACTGAATGCGGGCACCCTTTGTTCATGACCGCGTTCACGCACCCTGTCCGCATCTATTACGAAGACACGGATTTTTCCGGCGTCGTCTATCATGCGGCGTATTTGAAATTTTTCGAGCGCGGGCGAACAGAGGCCTTGCGCGCCTCCGGCGTTCATCATTCCGAATTGCTGAAACGGGATGACCCGCTTGCCTTTGTCGTGCGCAAGATGACAACGGAGTGGATCGGGCCGGCGAAAATCGACGACGTCTTAGAGGTCCGCACCCGCTTCACCGGCGCCAAGGGCGCGCGCATGTTTCTCGCCCAGGAAATCTGGCGTGAAGAGACGCTGATCGCCCGGGCCGAGGTCGAAGCGGCCTGCACGTCGCTTTCCGGCAAACCGCGACGCCTGCCGCCGGAAGTCGCCGCAGCGCTGCAACTCTAGAAGCGCGCCAACTGCGTCCGTTTTCTTAACCAATGCTGGGCTATCGTTGATGGATGGCCATGGCGAATCTCAGGATATTCCGGCCCGACGCCATCGATCTTGGATTTGGCGGTTATTCGTCTACGGACTATCTGCGGTTTGCAGCATTGGCGTTTGGACCGCCGGCCTTGGTGTTGGCGTTCGTGTTCCTGCAACCATGGGCCGAGCCTGCCGTGTTCCTTCTTGATCCGATGGCGGTCGCCAAGGACCCGGCGCGATGTTGCGCGTTTTATTCGGGCGCCGTTTCAAATCTCGGTATCGTGTTGTGGACCTCCGCAGCGGCGATTGCGTTCTTTGCCGCCTATCTGTGTAAGGCGCCGCAAAACCGCGCATTCCTGTTCGCCACTGGCGCCTTCTCCGCGATTCTTATGATCGGCGATCTTTTTATGCTTCATGAGGAAGCGCTCCCCGGTCTGGGCGCGCCCGAACCCGTTGTTCTGGGCGTCTATCTCGCCGGGGCGGGGGCGTATGGCCTTATCTTTTTCAGAAAGATCCTCGCAGGCCGCGCGGCGCTTGCGCTGCTGGCGGCGGCGTTGATGGCCGCGAGCGTCATCGAGGATCAGACGAAAATTCTCTGGCGCATCCACGATTTCGTCGAAGATGGCGCGAAATTCGCCGGCATTTATTGCTGGTTTCTGTTCGTTGTGCTGCGCAGCCGGGATGCACTTTTTGCGAGCAATGCGGGCGATCGCAGTGCCTGACTGCGGGCGCGCGCCATAAACCTTTCATTAACCGCCATTAAACTTCGGAAATCGGTGCGGCCAGGTCTTGCGGGAGCCCTTGATCCGCCGCATTTGCGCGGCAAAACGCCAGTAAGAGGGATACTATAAAGCCCGTAACAATGTTAACCATACCGGGCTATCGGCGCGGGGAGCCTCGCGCCGGACATATCCTTTTGCGCCGGTTATGCGGCGTTTGAACATCGTGAACTCAGTAAGGCGCCCGAGAAAACGGGCTTAAGTCAGGGGATTAGACACACCATGGAAACAGAACTCGCAGCCGTTGCCGCGGGGGCCGATTTCAGCCTCTGGACCTTGTTTTTGCGCGCCGACCCGGTGGTGAAGACGGTGATGGGGATTCTTGTGATTTCGTCGATCTGGTCCTGGGCGGTGATCATCGACAAGTCGATGACCTTCGGCCGGCTGAAACGGAAATCGAAAAAATTCGAGGACCAATTCTGGTCCGGCAAACCGCTGGAGGAACTCTACCGCCGCACCAACGACAAGGCCGATCACCCGATGGCCAAGGTGTTTACCGCCGCCATGGAGGAATGGGGTCGGTCGAAAGACGCCGGTCGCACCGAGCAACTCGTTGTCGGCGCCAAGTCGCGCATCGACAAGGTGCTGAATGTTACGGTCGCGCGCGAACTTGAAAAAGCGGAATCATCGCTCGGCGTGCTCGCGACCGTCGGCTCTGCGGCGCCGTTTGTCGGTTTGCTTGGCACGGTCTGGGGGATCATGAACGCGTTCCAGGCGATTGCCGTAACAAAAGATACGAACCTCGCCGTTGTTGCGCCGGGCATCGCCGAAGCGTTGTTCGCAACGGCGCTTGGTCTTCTCGCCGCTATTCCCGCTGTTGTCGGCTATAACCGCTATTCCTCGGCCCTCAATTCCTTTGCCGTACGGCTGCAAGGGTTCGCCGACGAATTTTCCTCGATCCTGTCGCGGCAGCTCGATGAAAGGTCGAAGTAATGGGCGCGCAATTAAATCCAGGCGGCGGCCGTCATCGCCCCGGGCGCACCAAACACATGGCGGAAATCAACGTCACGCCTTTTGTCGATGTGATGCTGGTGTTGCTGATCGTTTTTATGGTCGCCGCGCCGCTTTTGACGGTCGGCGTTGCGGTTGATCTTCCCGAAACGGCCGCCGATCCGATCCAGGATACCGGCGAACCGCTTACCGTCACGGTGTCGGCGGACGGCGTCATTTATGTGCAGGACACGGCGGTCGAATATGAGAATCTCGTGCCGCATCTCGAAGCGATTGCGACAGCTGGATACGACCAGCGCATCTTTATTCGCGGCGATGAGAACCGCGCCTATGGCGACGTGGTGCGCGTGATGGGGCGGATCAACGCCGCAGGCTTCCGTCGGATCGGTCTCGTGACTGATCCAGAACTTCAGTAGCCGGCCTCGAAAGAGGGGAAGGGCCGTTGGTTCGCCATGCGTTTTGGCTTCGTCGTATCAATATTGTTCCACGCTGCGCTCGTTGTGATCGGGGCGGGGATCTTTGTGATACCCTCCAGCTGGCAGCCGGACGTCGAGGCGGAACCGACGATTCCGGTCGACCTCATCGATCAAGCTGAACTCGATTTGAAGACAAGCGTGCCGGCGGCCGCGCCGGAACCGGTTGCGGAGCCTGAGCCCGAACCGGAACCCGCCGAACCGGAACCTGAGCCGGAGCCGGAGCCGCCCGCGCCGGAGCCGGAACCTGAGCCGGCGCCCGAACCGGAACCAGAACCCGAGCCGGCGCCGGTGGAGCCTGAGCCTGAACCTGAACCCGAACCGCCCGCGCCGGAACCCGAGCCCGAACCAAAACAGGACGAGCTCGATCTCGCCGCCCTTTCCCAGCTCATCGACCTGGAACGCGAGCGAGAAGAGCAGACGAGCCAGGACCCGGCCACGCCAACCGTTGAGGCGGAGCGCCCGCGCGCCGCGGTCGGCGCCGGCGACCGGTTGACGGCGTCGGATCAAGCGAAAATGCGCGCGGCGATCCGGCCATGTTGGAATACCGGTGCTGTGATTGGGGCGCCTGAACCGGAAAAGCTACTTGTTATTCTTGAGGTTGATCTCAACCGTGACGGATCGTTAAGGGCCCCGCCTAGGGTGGCGAATGCGCTGCAAATCAATCTATCGGGGAACCGGTTCTGGAAAGTGGCGGAACAGACGGCCGTGCGTGCGGTTGTATCCTGCGCGCCTTATGATTTTCTGCCGCAGGACCGTTATGACACGTGGAATGAAATGACTTTGAATTTCAACCCTGCTGACATGGTCGGAAGATAGTCAAAATTTCGCCGAAAACCCTGTGTTATGGACGGCGGGCCGAAAGAGAGTTGTTTATTATGAACCGAGTAGTCGCAGCGCTGTTTGCCGCATTTGTTTTCGTCGTCTCCGGTGCCGCGCAGGCGCGCATCAGTATTGATATCACCCAAGGCACCGTCGAGCCGATGCCGATCGCCGTGCCGAACTTTCTGGGCGGCGATGACAGTGCGCGCCAGCTGGGCGTCGATATCACCGAAGTCCTGATGAACGATCTTGAGAGGTCGGGGCTTTTTCAGGTGATCGACCAGCGAGCCTATATTGAAACGCCGGCGACCGTGAACGTGCGCCCTACCTTCGCCAATTGGCGCATCATCAATGCGCAGGTACTGGTGGTCGGCGAGGTCGAGGAACTCGGCGACGGTCGCATTCAGGTGTCGACGCGCATCTGGGACGTGACGTCGGACGAGCAGCTGGGCGCCGTCGCTTATAAGACGCCTGCAGACAATTGGCGGCGCGCCTCGCACAAGGTCGCTGACTTTATTTACAAGACGCTGACGGGCGAGGACGGCTACTTTGATACGCGCGTCGTTTTCATTCACGAAACTGGCGCCAAGGAAAATCGCAACAAACGCCTGATGATCATGGATCAGGACGGCGCCAATCCGGTGCCGCTCACCGACGGCCTCAACTACAAGGCGCTGACGCCGCGCTTTTCGCCAACGCAGCAGCAGATCACCTATATGGCCCTGTTCGATAATCGTCCGGGTCAGGTCTATCTCTTCAACATTGAAACGGGCGAACAGGAACCGCTCGGCACGTTTCGCGGCATGACCTTCGCGCCGCGCTTTTCGCCCGATGGGCGCGAAGTCCTGATGTCGATCGAGCGCGGCGGCAATTCCGACGTGTTCAAGATGGATCTGGCGACGCGGCGCCTGACGCGGCTGACCGACAATCCCGCGATTGACGTTTCGCCGTCCATGTCGCCCGACGGGCGCCGCATTACGTTTGCGTCGGACCGCGGTGGTTCGCAGCAGATCTATGTCATGAATGCGGACGGCTCGAACCAGAAACGCATCACCTTCGGGCAGGGTCGATATCAGACGCCCGTGTGGAGCCCGCGCGGCGATCTCATTGCTTTTACCCGGCAATATCGGGGCCGCTTTTACATTGGCGTTATTCGCCCGGACGGCACCGGCGAACGCCTTTTGACGGAGAGCTATCTTGACGAAGGGCCCACCTGGTCGCCGAATGGCCGGGTCCTGATGTTTTTCCGCGAGCCGCGCCCGGGCGCCGGATCATCGCTGTGGTCGGTCGATTTGACCGGGCGGAATTTGCGCCGGGTGCGCACGCCGGGCGATGCGTCCGATCCGGCATGGTCGCCCATGTTACCGTAATTATTGGAGAAAAACCGACGACGTCGAAGACGGCGATTTCATTCCAGAGCCGGAACGGCCCAACTTGATCAAGGCGACGGACAAGGTTACGATTCGGAGTGTTGGTTAAATTTTAGGGATTGGCTGACAGGAATTTAAACAACAGGCGCTTAATGTACGGGGTCGACCCATGCTGGTTGGCGATCGGCGGCGAGTTGCTGAATACGCGGCAAATTGGGGAAGTGGAGCAAGGAAGACCATGAAACATATTACAAAAATCGCTGGCGTGATCGCTGCGCTGACGCTGGTTTCCGCATGCGCGACGTCAAGCGGACCGGACGTGGACGCCACCGCAGGCGCGGGCACGAATGCAGGCGCAGGACCCACCGGTCCGACGCCGGGCAGCCAGTCTGACCTGGAACAGAGCGCCGGCCATCGCGTTTATTTTGCGTATGACCAATACACGCTGACGTCGCAGGCGCAGGGCACGCTCGCCAGACAGGCGGCCTGGCTGCAGGAGTATCCGGAAACCCGGATCAAGCTTGCCGGCAACTGTGACGAGCGCGGCACGCGCGAATACAACCTCGCTCTCGGCGCTCGTCGCGCAGAGGCGGCGCGCTCTTATCTCGTAAGCCTCGGCGTCGACGCCAACCGGATCACCACGGTCTCCTATGGCAAAGAACGCCCGATCGCGACAGGTTCCAATGAGCAGGCCTGGGCGCAAAACCGGAACGCGACGACGACGATTGAGTCAGTCGGGTCGTAACCGGTTAAAAGTTAAGCTAATTTACGGGCGCGCCGTTGAAATACGGCGCGCCTTTGTTTTTTCAGCCACAGTTTTGTCGCGTTGCCGCGCTAGATCCCGCCAAGCTGGCGTCGGCGTTGAACCGCGCTAGAATGGCCATTGCACAGTTGAGGAAAGCCGCCATGAAAAAGACGAGGACCGCCGCTCTCGCCGGCCTTGCCGCCGTTATGATCGCAATGCCGGCGCTCGCCGGTACGAAAGACGATGTCCGCGATCTGCAGGCGCGCATGGCGCGGGCCGAACAAGCCCTCTCTGCGCAAAGCGCGGCGACGGTGCGGATCAGTGAGTTGGAGCGCCAGATCCAGCAGCTCACAGGACGCATCGAGGAGTTGAATTATCAGCTCGACCAGCAAAACCAGCGCCTCGACGCCATCAGCGCGGTTTTAGCAGGCGACGATATGACAGCCGCGGCTGGCGGATTTAAAAGGCTGGACACGGATGGTCTCGTTGGCGCGAATACGCGCGGTTCGGCTGGCGGCCCGGTTCCCTTGGGGCCTCGTGATCCGATCGCAGATGAATTGACCCGCACCGGTGCGGGCGCTGCGTCGGCGCCGGCCGCCGCCAGTGTTGAATTGCCGATCAATCCGGATGCCGCCTACGATTATGCATCGAGCTTTCTGCTTTCGGGCGATTACCCACGCGCCAAGGCGGCGTTCAAGCTCTATGGCGAGGCCTTCCCGAACCACGTCCGCGCGGCGGATGCGAAATTCCGACTCGGCGAGATTCATCTTGCGCTCGGCGAAAATGCTGACGCCGCCGCAGTGTTTCTTGAACATGTGCAGAAGTATCCGAATGACACCCGGGCGGCGGAAGCGCATTTGAAACTGGGCACAGCGTTCGCGCGCATGGAGAAGCAGAGAGAAGCGTGCACGATTTTCAAGACCATGAAGTCGAAATTTCCGAACGCCGCATCGCCGGTCATGCAACGCGCCGATCTCGAAATGGCGCGGATCGATTGCAACTAGCCCGCCCGGTTTCTACGGCGGAATTTGCGGCGCGCCTTGCTGCGCTCAATGCGGGCGACCGGTTTGCGGTTGCGGTCTCGGGCGGGCGCGATTCCATGGCGCTGGCGCGGCTTTGCGCCGATCATGCAAAAAACACCAACACGCATGTCGTCGCTCTGATCGTCGATCATCGTTTACGCGACGGATCTGACGATGAGGCGGCGCAGGCGAAAGATTGGTGCGAGCGCGCCGGGCTTGAAGCGCGCATCCTCGTTTGGCACACGGCAAAGCCTGCAACCGGCGTTCAGGCCGCAGCGCGTAATGCGCGTTACTATTTGCTTGCCGCAGCGGCGACTGAAATGGGGGTACCGGCGATCCTTACCGCGCATAGCGCGGACGACCAGGTTGAGACGCTTTTGATGCGTCTTGCTCGCGGCGGGGGTCCGGCGGGGCTCTCGGCGATGGAAGATGAAATTAAGATCGCTGCCGGCGCGGGGCGTCCGGTGCGCCTCCTGCGCCCGCTCTTTACCATTCGCTCGTGATGCTCTGACCGCAACGGCGAATGAATATGGTCAGCGCTTTATCGATGATCCGTCTAACGATGATTTGAATTTCGAGCGCATTCGCGTGCGGCGGTTTCTCGCGCGATGTCGTGCAGGAAGGTGTTCTCGATCGGGTCGCGCTCCTGCGTTCAGCGACGCCGGATGGCGGCCGCACGCCGCGACGCGCGCGCGCGCGAGGCGCGGGCCTTCCGCGCCATGGGCGGCGTCTTCACCCGCTGGGGCGGCGCCTCGCTGAATGTGCGTTCGATAGCGGCGGGGGACCGGCGATGCATTCGGCGTAGTCGCATGCGCTATCCGCGCCGTCAGCGGCGCTGATCATGCGCCGGGTGTTGAAGGCGCCGCTGCGCATCTTGAAGTTGCGCTCGACCGCGGCGCCGGCGGCGATCAGCGGCGCAATTGCTGAAAAAGGGCGGGAGAAAAGCTCTGGATCTTTCGTGAGCCAGCGGCCATGCTTGGCCGGGCCGGGGTTGCCCCGCTCGCCGATCTGGATGTTGAGCCCGGCGAGAGCGCCTTGTGGGACCGTCGCTTCGTTGTGAAATCCAGAAAAGCCGCCTCCGTGCGGGGCGCTCGGCGAGGTCGGCGTTAAAGAGGCTGGCGCGGCGACGGCGCTGTTCGAGGGGCCGCGGGAGGCGTTTATTGAGCATGCCAGGTCTTTATTGGCGCGGGCGCTTGATTGGCGCGCCGGGGCTCTTATCTCGCGGAGAAGCCCGCTTGGTCAGCGACGCCGTTGGCCGCCGAGCGGTTTTCCGGCGGAATCATAAGGTTTTCGCGAGGTTGACCAATAGGCGCGAAGGCCCATGGCGCTGGGCTTTCTTAACGCCTATCTAATAGGGTGCCGGGCGCACCCCGCTGCGCCCGCCGGCGACGCCGGAGAAACACGAACAGGAAGAACGGTAATGAACGGTCGTAATCTGCTGATTTGGGGTCTCGTCGTCGTGGTCTTTCTGGTGGCGCTGCAGCTCTTTTCATCGCCGGCGACACAGACCCAGGTTCAGGAACTGACCTACACCGAATTTGTCGAACAGCTTGAAAAACCCGGCAGGGTCGCGTCGGCGGAAGTTTCAAAGACCCAAGTTTCAGGCAAGCTCGATGGCGGCTCCGAGTTTGTCACGACCATCACCGAAAGCGGTCAGACGACGATTGCCGATCGCCTGAATGCAGCAGGCGTCGCAACGACGATCGAAAAAGAAGAAGAATTACCGCTGCTCCTGTCGCTGCTTTTCAATATTCTGCCGCTTCTGATTTTCCTCGCACTGTTCTTTTTCGTCATGCGGCAGATGCAGGGCGCTGGCGGCAAGGCTATGGGCTTCGGCAAGTCGCGCGCGAAACTGCTGACCGAGGCGGCAGGGCCGCGTAACGTTCGATGATGTCGCCGGCATCGACGAGGCGAAGGAAGAACTCGAAGAAATTGTCGAGTACCTCAAAGACCCGATGAAGTTTCAGCGCCTCGGCGGCAAGATTCCGAAAGGCGCGCTTCTCGTCGGCCCGCCGGGCACCGGCAAAACGCTCCTCGCCCGCGCCATCGCCGGCGAAGCGAATGTGCCGTTCTTCACGATTTCGGGCTCGGACTTTGTCGAGATGTTTGTCGGCGTCGGCGCCAGCCGTGTCCGGGACATGTTCGATCAGGCCAAGAAAAATGCACCCTGCATCATCTTCATTGATGAGATCGATGCGGTGGGGCGCCATCGCGGCGCCGGGCTTGGCGGCGGCAATGACGAGCGCGAACAGACGCTCAACCAATTGCTCGTTGAAATGGACGGTTTTGAGGCCAATGAAGGCATCATCCTGATCGCGGCGACCAACCGCCCTGACGTCCTGGATCCGGCGCTTCTGCGCCCGGGCCGGTTCGACCGGCAGGTGGTTGTTCCGAACCCGGACGTTGTCGGCCGTGAGAAGATCCTGCAAGTGCATGTGAAAAAAGTGCCGCTGGCGCCCGACGTCAATGTTCGCACGGTTGCGCGCGGGACGCCGGGTTTCTCTGGCGCCGACCTTGCTAACCTTGTGAATGAAGCCGCGCTCCTCGCAGCTCGCCGCGGCAAACGCTATGTCACGGCGAAAGAGTTTGACGACGCCAAGGACAAAGTCCTTATGGGCGCGGAGCGCCGCTCCATGGTGATGACGGAAGAAGAAAAGACGCTCACCGCCTATCACGAATCCGGTCACGCAATTGTCGGCCTTTCGATGCCAGGATCAGATCCCGTGCATAAGGCGACCATTATTCCGCGCGGTCGCGCGCTGGGCATCGGTTCAGTATCTTCCCGAGCGGGACAAACTTTCTTTCACGCTTGAACAAATGAAAGCGCGCATTGCCATGGCTATGGGCGGGCGCGTCGCCGAAGAAATGAAATTCGGTTCTGAGAAAGTGACCTCCGGCGCGCAGTCGGATATCGAGCATGCGACCAAAATCGCCCGCGCCATGGTCACCCAATACGGCTTGTCGCCTAAGCTGGGTCCCATCGCCTATGCGGAAGACGAAGGCGAGGTTTTCCTCGGTCAGTCGATTGCTCGCTCAAAGTCGATTTCCGGCGACACGGCGAAGACGATTGAGGATGAGATCAAGCGCTTCGTTACGGACGGCTATGAAAAGGCGCGTGAAATTCTCACTGAGCGCAATGATGACTGGGAAAAGCTCGCACAGGCGCTGCTCGAATACGAAACGCTGACGGGCGATGAGATCGATACGCTTCTCAAGGGCGGCCAGATCGTTCGCGAGGACCCGTCAGACACGACGGACCACACGCCGCCTTCGTCGGTGCCAAGCGCCGGCGCGCCTGCGGGCAAGGATACGAAAGACGACGGCGCAGGCGGCATGGAGCCGAGTCCCGCCTAAAAGCGCCACTTTTTCGAAACAATTCCTGTGCTAAAAGCCTTCCCAATCCGGGAAGGCTTTTTTCATGCGCAATATCATTTTCATTCTTACGCTTATCGTCGCGGCGCCATTAAACGCGCAGGACGACCCTGCTTCCGTCGACTGGGCGGAAAGGCAGCCACGTTGGGCGGCGCCGTTCGAGCCGTTTAATATCATCGGCAATCTGTACTACGTGGGTACGGAAGGCCTCGCCGTTTATCTGATCACGGGCGAGGACGGTCACGTGCTGATTGACGGCGGACTGCCCGGCCACGAGCAATTGATCATCGACAACATCACGGCCTTGGGGTTTGACATCGAAGACGTCAACTATCTCTTCAACACGCATGCGCATTTTGATCATTCCGGCGGTTTGGCTGCATTAAAGGAGGCATCCGGCGCCGAGCTTTGGGCGAGCGAAGGCGACGTATCGGCTCTTGAAGGCGGCTTTTACCTCGGTTTCGAAGACAAGCCGGAATTTTCCGCGCCTCCGGTAAAAGTTGACCGCGTTATTCGCAAAGACGATCCGGTTTTCGACGGCGCGATTGTTTCGCTAACAGGCGAAAAGGTCGAAAAGCCCTTTCTCAAAGCGGAATTGACGCCGGGCCATTCGCGCGGCTGCACGTCGTTTCGCCTATTCATCACCGACGACAATGAACATCTTGAAGTGCTGATTTTCTGCAGCGCCACGGTCGCCGCAAACAGCCTCGTAGGCCCGCCACAATATGAGGGCATCGTCGACGATTACCGCCTGACATTCCAAAAGACGGCGGACTGGACGCCCGATATTTTCCTCGCCAACCACCCGGAGGTCTTTCACATGAAAGATGCGCGGGCGCAGCAATTGGCCGGCAACCGACGCGCCTTTGTCAATCGCGGCGCATTTCAGAAATATATCGTGGCGAAAAGAAGCGCCTTCGAGAAGGCTCTTAAAGAGCAGAGCGCAGCTGGAGAGCAGTAACCCCGCCGCCAGCAGCCTTGGGGACCACGAACACGGCGGGGCCGGCGCAAGGCTCGCGCCGAGCTGTCTATTTCAGTTCAACGCCCGTCTGATCCGCCATGGCGCCGGCGAAGGCCCAGCCTCCAAAGGTCTCCGAGACGGCAATCATCAGTTCGTTGTCGCCCTTTTTTAGATTGAGACCGACGCTGTCGAAAAAACCCACGGTGCCGAGGAAACGATAGTCGCGCACGCGCCAACCCGCATTGCCGAAATAGACCCGCTTGCCGTTAAGGTAAATCCGTACACGGTCTGAATACCCGAACCGCATTTCTTTCATCTGCTTTCGGTCCGAGTCGATGGTGAGCCGGATGAATACGGTGTCGGCGCCTTCATCTACCCCCGCGAGTCTTGCAAGGTTAGCGATGCCGTTGGTTTCAACGGCAAGCGCCCGCCAGTCGAGATCGTCGCCGGCGTTGCCGGAAAGCGTTAGCGCATTAGCAACGTCACTCTCCGTGAATGGCGAGGAGACCTCCCAGGCGCCAATCAGCCCTTCCGGAACTGGCGGTGTCTCCTTCGCCTCGCCGATCATGCCTTCGCCGGCGTCAAGCGGGCGAAAACGAACATTTGAGAAATAGGCGAAGGCGCCGTCACGGCCGCTTGCACGCAGGCCCGTGTAGCCGCTCTTAATGTCTGTTTTGAGGTCTGGGATATGCAGTTGCGGCGTGTCTGAGTTGAAATAGAAATCCGCTTTGTCACCTTGTATGACGACTTTTACCCGATTCCATGCGCCGAATTTTAGCGGGATCGCGGCGGTGGCGTTTGCGTCGGAGAAAATCTGCCACGCTGACAGGCCGTTCTCTACTGGGGTGTACTGAACGGCGTCGGGTTTGTCGGATAGATGGGAGCGAAAGTAGATTTCTTCAAATCGGCTGTCGGCTTCGGCGCGCCACATCGGGCCGATGAAACCGGTGCGTTCCTCAAACGCCACGTCAAATTCAATAACGCCATCGCTGATTTGGACATCGTCTCGCCAGACCCGCCCGCCGGAGAGCCTCAGGGCTTCCCGACCTAAATGATCTTCAACAACCGCTTCTCTCGCGCTGATGCGCCACTCGGCTCCTTCAAATGAGACGCTCTTGGGCCCGCTGTCGCTCTGAGCATGCGCCGTTGCGATGTTGCCCAGCATGGCGAGCGTCAAAACGATATTCTTCATCATGTGCTCCTGAATAGGGAAAACCTTTTCTCAGGCGACCTTATTCAAGGGGCGCGAGCCATGTATTGGAAAAAGCGGACAGTCAGATAGCGTGCAGCAAGGCGCGGCGCTCGCGGTGCAACGCCTGCGGCGTCAATGCGACAAGGCCTTTAAACTCGTTGATCATATGAGACTGGTCGTGAAAACCGGACGCAGCCGCAATGCGCGCCCAATTTGGCTTGATCGAGCGTTCGGCCTCCAAGGCTGCGGCTGTCAGGCGCAACTGCCGGGCGTACTCTTTGGGCGTTGCTCCGAAGCAGTCTCGAAAGCGGCGTCGCAAATGACGCTCACTGACGCCGCATAAAGTTGCGAGTGTTTTTGCGCGGATACGCCCCTGTTGCTTTCGCAACAGCGCTGCGGCGAAGGCTTCGCATGGAATGCGCGCCTCGCGCGCCTTCGCGAGCTGAACAAGGTCACTTATCAGTATCGGGATTATTTCCTTAAGATCCCAGTTTTCGGCAGCGCGCAAACTCGCCGAGCAAGCGTCATACACCTCGCGCGGCGCGTTGGCGGGCGCACTGTCAAAAAAATCCGCCGGCGACACGCGATAGTAACGTGCGGCGAGTTCCGGTTTCAGGCGAACGGCGATCAGTTCTTCGCGGGGTTGGGGGTTATAAAAAGCAGCGCGCCGAAACGGGCCGCATATGGTCAGGTCGATGGACGTGATGTCGCCGCGGGCGTCGCGCCTGCGGCGTATGGCGATGCTCGGCTCGCCATGCGGGAGCACCCGGTGCGCGGCCGGGTGTTTCGCATGAGCCTTGCTGACCCACAGAAGATCGACGGCATGGGCTTCGTTTATGTCCCAGGCGCAATATTGACCCAGTTGCTGGGCGGCTGTTTCTTTTCTGAAATCCAGTGCGTCGGGCCTTTCCATCTGGCAAGTATAGCGCATAACGTTTTGCGTGTCCGGGACTTGCGCCGGGACGTTCGCGAATCAAGATTGGCGGAGATCGGGTGGCGGGCTGAATCTGTGGTGGACGAAAGAAACGGCATAGCGATTATGGGCGTCGTCAACGCTACGCCGGATTCGTTTTCAGATGGCGGGCAATTTGGTACGGCGCAGGCCGCCGTTGATCACGCGTTGCAGCTTGCGGAGGACGGCGCCGACATTCTCGATGTTGGCGGCGAGTCGACGCGCCCCGGGGCGACGGCTGTCGCTGAAAGCGAAGAACTCGACCGAACAATACCGATCATTGAAGCCATCGCTGCACAAATAGAAACGCCGATATCCGTTGATACGCGCAAAGCCGCCGTCGCCCGCGCGGCTGTCGCGGCCGGCGCATCGATCTGGAACGATGTCAGCGCGCTAAGGTATGATGAGAACAGCGTTGAAACGGCGGCGTCGCTCGGCTGCGAAGTTGTGCTTATGCATGCGCAAGGCGATCCGCGCACCATGCAGGACCAGCCGCACTACGAAGATGTTGTTGTTGAGGTCATAGCGTTTCTCGCTGGACGGATCGAATTGTGCGTCGCCGCGGGTGTTGATCGCGCAAAGATCATCGCGGACCCGGGCATCGGCTTCGGCAAGACGCTCGCGCATAATCTTGCGCTTCTGGCCCGCCTTAACCGTCTTCAGGCGCTTGAAGCGCCGATCCTCCTCGGCGCTTCGCGCAAGCGCTTCATCGCCGCGCTCGACCGCGACGGGCCAGCGGCGGATCGGCTGGGCGGATCGATCGCGGCGGTGCTGGCCGGATACGCCCGCGGCGCCTCGATTTTCAGGGTCCACGACGTCGCCGCGACCCGCCAGGCGCTAAATATCGCGAAGGCCATAGAAACGGCGGATTTGGCGCGTTAAGGGTTTTCGGACGCGGATTTGCTAGTTTTGCGGGAAACCGCGGTCAGGAGTATTTTGAACCATGCGCGGCGACGATCAGATGACGGGAAAACGGGAAATATTCGGCACCGACGGCGTTCGCGGCCTCGCCAACGCCGGCGCTATGACGCCCGATAATATTCTGCGCCTCGGCATGGCGGTCGGGCGTGTTTTCAAGAACGGCGCGCACCGTCATCGCGTCGTCATTGGCAAGGATACGCGCCTTTCCGGGTATATGATCGAACCGGCGCTCACCGCCGGTTTCGCCGCCTCCGGCATGGATGTCTTTCTTCTTGGCCCGCTGCCGACGCCGGCCATGGCCATGCTGACGCGATCACTGCGCGCTGATCTTGGCGTGATGATATCGGCGTCGCACAACCCGTTTCATGACAATGGCGTCAAATTTTTCGGTCCCGACGGATACAAGTTATCTGATGAAACGGAACTGGAGATCGAACGTCTGATGAAAGACGGGCCCGAAACGGGTCTTGCTGCGCCGGCCGACCTTGGCCGCGTCAAACGCATCGATGACGCGGGCGCGCGCTATATTGAATTCGCGAAGGCGGCCTTTCCGCGCCGAATATCCCTTGATGGCATTCGTATTGTGATCGACTGCGCCAATGGCGCCGGTTACAAAGTTGCGCCGACTGTCCTTTGGGAGCTTGGCGCCGAGGTCAAAGCGATCGGCGTCGAACCGAACGGGTTCAATATCAACCGGGATGTCGGATCGACTGCGACCAAAAAGCTCCAGGATGCTGTCACCGAATACCGTGCTGATGTGGGCATCGCCCTCGACGGCGACGCCGACCGCGTCATCATTTGCGACGAGAAAGGCCGGCTGATTGACGGCGATCAGATCCTCGCATTGATCGGTTCTTCCTGGAAGGCAAACGGCGCGTTAAAAGGCGGCGGCGTCGTTTCCACCGTGATGGCCAATCTCGGGTTAGAGAAGTTCCTTAAAAGCGAGGGATTGGATCTGAAACGCACGGCGGTCGGCGACCGCTACGTTGTCGAGGAAATGAGGAACTCCGGCATGAATGTGGGCGGCGAGCCGTCCGGCCACGTCATCCTGAGTGATTATGCGACTACGGGCGACGGCTTAGTGACCGCACTGCAGGTGCTGGCGGCGGTCGCTGGCGAGGGCCGCAAGGTTTCCGATGTCTGCCGCAAATTCGAGCCCTTCCCGCAGCTGCTGCAGAATGTCCGCTACAAGACCGGCGACCCGCTGGCCGCCGCCGCCGTGAAGGCCGCGATCAAGGCCGGGGAAGTTAAGCTCGCCGATAAGGGCCGGCTTGTCATTCGCAAATCCGGTACGGAGCCTCTGATCCGCGTCATGGGCGAGGGCGAAAACGAAGATGTCGTCAGAACCGTCGTCGCCGGCATCTGTGGGGCTGTGGAAAAAGCAGTCTAAAAAAGGGCGCTCAAAAATGAGCGCCCTTCAAGTTGCGTCGTTTGTCAACGACGGGAGAAATTTTCTGTAGTTTAAGCAGCGCGCGCTTTCACTTCAGGAAAGTCGATGTCGGTTTGCGCCACATGGTTGATGTAGTTGGTCAGGATATTCGCGACCACATTGGCAATTGTCTCGACGATTTCGCCGTCGTTAAGGCCGGCGTCGCGCGCCGTTTTGAGATCTGCGTCACTGACGAAACCACGCTCATCAACAACCGCCTTTGCGAACGTCAGGATCGCCTGGACTTTCGGATCGGATGATTTTCCGTTCAACCGGCTGTTGATTTCGCCGGCGTCGACGTTGAGATTCGCCGAGATTGCGGAGTGTGCGGAAGCGCAATAATCACAGTTGTTGGCGCCGGCGACGGTAAGTGCGATCGCCTCGCGGGTTTTCGGATCGAACGATCCGTCACCAAGTGTTTCATTAAAAACAAGCGTGGCTTTCAACGCCGCCGGCTGGTTTGCGAGAACGCGGTACAGGTTCGGAACCATACCGACCTTTCCTTTGATGGCGCCGAACAGTTCGGCGGCAGGGGCGCTTGCAGCGTCGTCGGTGATTTGCGTCAATCTAGTCATCGGGGTTTCTCCGTTTTCGCGGCGTTCCATACGCCGCCTGTTCAAGATCATTGGTCTTTCAATCGGCGTCTTTTTCGCGCCGATGCCATGAGATATGGAATTTCGGACCGATTGGTCAAGAATGCGGAGCCAAAAACACGCTCACAACCGCGTGACTGCGTTTTTCACCGCAAAAAGCCGCCGGCAAGATACGCATGCCGGCGGCTTTCCGCAGTGATTCGCGACGCGTCAGGAGTAAACGTTTATCCGTGCGCGACGCGAACAATTCCGATTAGCAACGCGCCACATGCGCCGTTCGGAGACGTAACGCGCCTCCGGTCCACGGGCGGTCACGTTACAGACAAGGCGCGGACCGCGGCGGGTATGGATAACGTCTTCCGTCAGGACGATACGGGCGCGATACCGAGTGTCGAAGATTTCGCGGTTGACCCTGCGCGCTTCATAACCGCGATAACCGTTGCGTCGGCCATGATAGCGATGGCGACGATCGTACCGACTATACCGATCGTATCGGCCGCGTCTGTCATACCGGTCGTCGCCGAGAGTAATCGAAAAACTGAAACCGGAATCGCGGTAGGGGCCGGCGCGATAATATCGGTCATGGGGATAATAATCGTAGTAGTCCGCATGGTGGCCGCGATGATCATGGTCGATATCGCAAAATACAGGTTTGTTGTGACGTTGCTCTGCATTTGCAGCGGCAACGCCAAACGCGCCAAAAGCGAATACGCTAGCGATAAATGCCTTCAAAAACATTCTCATATGCAATCCTCCGTTTTGCCCCAGCCGGATTTGCATAAGTGTTGAGATAGCGGCGCATTGCGGCGAGATTGGCGCTGAATGACGCCCAAATACGGCCCAATTGATGATCGCCGACACAAAGGCGTGAATGAAAATTTGCGACAATGGGCAAAATCAGCATAATTGCAGAGTCATGGTTTACGCAGACGCCGTTTCACGAGTGAATAATTTGCACGCGGGCGCAGTGGATGAAGGCCCGGTCGATCCAGACGCTTGCGGTTTGGCGCGCGCCGCCGACCTTATTGGCGACCGATGGACGATGTTGATTTTGCGCGAAGCGCTGTTCGGCGTCACGCGGTTTGATGCGATTCAAAATGATATTGGCTGTCCCCGCACCATTCTTTCGGGGCGCTTGAAGCGTCTGGTTGAAGCAGGCGTTTTGACGCGGCGCGCCTACAAAGAACCCGGACAGCGCACGCGTTATCAATATGTGTTGACGCGCAAGGGCGTCGATCTCGCCTTGCCGATGATCGCATTGATGCAATGGGGCGAGAAGCATTGCCTAAATGGCGCGCCTGGTGCGGAGATCGTTGAACGTGCGACAGGCGCGCCTGCGCGGGTCAGCCTCGTCAATCGCGACGGCGCGCCGATCAACGCCGGTGAAACAACGCTTCGAAAAACCGAGCCGTTCTGATACGACCGGGCCATGCAAGGTCGCGTTCTCATTATTGCGGGATCCGATCCGTCCGGAGGCGCTGGCATTCAGGCCGATATTAAGGCCGTAACGGCTCTTGGCGGCTACGCGGCGACAGCGATCACGGCGCTGACTGTGCAGAATACGCAAGGCGTCAGCGCCGTACATCCAGTTAGCCCCGATGTTGTTCGTGCGCAGATTGACGCTGTGCTGGGCGATATTGGCGCTGACGCCGTCAAAATCGGCATGCTTGGCGATGTTGCGACCGTCGGCCTCGTTGCAGAAGTCCTGGCGCCGATTGCGCACCGCATACCGGTCGTTCTCGATCCGGTTCTGGTCGCGACGAGCGGTGACGCGCTTGCTGGCGACGGCGTCGCGCCGGCCATCCTCAAAGAGCTTGTACCGCTTGCCGGCATCGTCACGCCGAACACAGAGGAGGCAGAGGCGTTGGCCGGCGGTCCTGTCAAAACCCGCGAGACGATGATCGCCGCCGGCGAGGCGTTGCGGTCGGCGGGCGCTGTCGCTGCGCTCGTTAAGGGCGGGCATTTGCCAGGGGAGAAAGTCGCTGACGTTCTGGTGCGCGCGGAAGGCCCGCTCTGGTTTGAGAACCGGCGGATAGAAACAACATCGACCCATGGGACCGGCTGCACGCTGGCGAGCGCCATTGCAGCCGGACTGGCGCTGGGGCAATCCCGCGCAGACGCGGTCGCCGCCGCCATCCAGTATGTTCATACGGCGATCGCAACGGCCCCGGGCTTCGGCAAGGGCCGCGGCCCGCTTAATCACGCTCATACGGTTTCGCCGACCCGGCGTTAGGCGCGCTTATTGAACGTGAATAATTATTCGGTTGCAGCGCCCGGTGAAGAGGCAAATATGCCCGGCGCCTGAGAACAGGAATCTGCCGATGACCGCCTACGCATTTGAGACATGGGACGTGTTCACGGACACCGCCTTCGCGGGCAACCCGCTCGCCGTCATCAAGGATGCGCGCGGGCTGTCGACTGACGACATGATGCGTACTACGCGCGAGTTTAATCTCTCGGAAACGACGTTTGTTTTGCCGCCGGAGAATTCTGAGAATACGGCGCGCGTCCGCATTTTTACGCTCGGCTATGAAATGCCGTTCGCCGGCCACCCGACCGTAGGAACAGCAATCGCGATCGCCCGTATGCGGGATTTGCGTGGCGAGCTTGCGTTGGAGTTGAACGCAGGGCTCTTCAAGGTTCGTATTGAGCGTAACGACGAAAACTGGTTCGCGGAATTCCTGAACCCGAACCTGCCTGTTGAGACAGGCGCCGCGCCTTCGGCCGAATTACTTGAAGCGGCGCTGTCTCTGCCGCAGGGCGCAATAGACCGCGGTGCTCACAAACCGCGGCGCTGCGGCGCGGGCGTCGATTATGTTTACGCACGGGCCTCACTCGAGCACGTAGCGATCGCAAATGTAAGCAGTGTGGCGTTTGACGCGCTGGGCCTCGATAACATTGTCGGCGTTCTTCTTTACGCAGAAGGCGGCGTTGCGCCGGACGCGACCTATCATGCGCGCATGTTTGCGCCCAACGCCGGCATCGTCGAAGACCCGGCGACGGGGTCCGCGGCGGCGGCGCTGCCGGGCCAGATCGCTCTTAGCCAGAAACTGAACGACGGCGAGCACCGCTGGGTGATTGAACAAGGGTACGAAATGGGCCGGCCGAGCCGCATTCATGCACGGGTCGATACCGCAGGCGCCGCCGTTACATCTGTTCGTATTGGCGGCGCCGCCGTGCCGGTCCAACGCGGCGAAATTCTTATTTAACGCTCTTCACGTTTTTCGGTGACGACAGCATCTTCATCCACATCCTGCGAGATTGCGAGGTCAGCGGCGGATTTTCGGCCGGGCTGGCTGATTGCGACGCCGCAGAGGATGACAACAAGCGCGACAAGTGCGTTTGTGCTGAGGCGTTCGCCAAAAATGGCGGCGCCCATGGCGACCGCCCAAAGCGGCGTCAGATAATTAGCGAGCGCCATGAATCCTGCACCGGTGCGCTGTATCAGTACGATCAGCACCAGGCCAGCGAACCCGGTCGGTCCGAGACCGAGCCCGACAATGTTCAATACGCCGGCGACGGACCACTCGCTGATGCTCAGATCCGCAAAAAACAAAGCGGGCGTCGTGATAACCGCTGAGGCTATTAATGTACCCGCTGCAAAAACCCGCGGCTTGATTGGCGGCGCGCGCCGGGTGATCACGGCCGCCGCGGCGTAGCCAACCGTCGCTACTAACAACATCAACTGCGCGACAATGCTGGTGGACGCCGCTTCGCCTATGACGCCCGGGCCGATTAGGATGACAACGCCGGCGAATCCCATGGCGAAACCGATAATCTTGCGCGCGTTGAGGCTCTCGCCTGCAAATAGAAAAGCCAGCGCTACGGTCCAGATCGGCATAAACGCCATATAGATGCCGGCAAGACCGCTATCGATGAACTGTTGCGCCCACGGAAAGATCAGGAATGGGATCATATATCCGATGACGCTGATCGCGATCATCCATCGCCACTCAGCGTTAAGCCCAAGCGGCGCGCCGGGCTCCAACAGCGGCGGCAATTGCCGCCCCGCTCGGCGCATGACGACGTAAAGAAAAATAGCGCCCACCCAAAGCCGTCCCACCGTCACGGCCGCGGGAGGCGCGGTTTCCACGGCGCCACGGATCATTGCGAAAGATGACCCGCCCACCGCGATGATGACGGCGAAAAGCAGCCAGTCATAAAGCTGCGGCGCCGTTTCCGTTGGGACTGGCTTGGCCATGGCCGTGGCGCTACGGCCGTGCGCGCGCCGGCGCAAGTCACAAAATCTCATCGCACCGCAATAATTTTTTCATTGACCCTTAACCCGGTCCGGGCGATGAACGCAGCGGGCCACGCCTCCCCAACGGGGCGCGACCCATCTGAGAGGATGGGAGAAAAACATGACTCAGAAGCCAGCCGCGCGTCCTGCGCGGCCCTATTTTTCGTCCGGACCCTGCGCAAAACGCCCCGGATGGTCCCCGCAAAATTTCCAGACCGACACGCTCGGGCGATCGCACCGTTCAGGCGTCGGCAAGGCGCGCCTCAAAGAGGCGATTGACCGAACCCGAGCCTTATTGGCGCCGCCGGACGGTTATCGCATCGGCATCGTACCGGCGTCGGATACGGGCGCCGTTGAGATGGCCATGTGGTCGATGCTTGGCGCCCGGCCTGTTCATATGCTGGCCTGGGAGAGTTTCGGTCAGGGCTGGGTGAACGATGCCGTCAAACAGCTCGATCTTGACGCGCGCGTCTTAACTGCGCCCTACGGCGAAATCGCCGATCTCGCGGCGGTCGATCCGAGCCACGATGTTGTCTTCACCTGGAACGGTACGACGTCGGGCGTGCGCGTGCCGGACGCCGACTGGATCAGCGATGCGCGCGACGGGCTCGTCGTTTGCGACGCGACATCGGCGATTTTCGCGCAGGCGCTGGATTGGACGAAACTCGATGTCGTCACTTATTCCTGGCAGAAAGTGCTCGGCGGCGAGGGCGGCCATGGCGTTTTGATCTTGAGCCCGCGGGCGGTCGAGCGTCTTGAAAGCTACGCGCCGCCGCGGCCGCTGCCGAAGCTCTTCAGGCTGACGAAAGGCGGCAAGCTGATCGAAGGTATTTTCGAAGGCGCGACGATTAACACGCCGTCCATGCTTTGCGTCGAGGACTACATAGATGCGCTCGCCTGGGCCGAAGATCTTGGCGGCCTTGAAGCGTTGCATGTCCGCGCTGACGCCAACGCCCATGCGCTAGGCGTTTGGGTCGCCAAGACCGACTGGATCGATCACCTTGTCGACGATCCCGCGATCCGTTCGAACACCTCCGTCTGTCTGTCCATCGTCGATCCGGCGTTCGCCGCGTTGGACGACGCGGCGCAGCGCGCCTTTGTCAAATCGATGGCGAAACGCCTCGAAAATGAAAACGTCGCCTACGACATTGCCGGATATCGCGATGCGCCACCGGGGCTGCGGATCTGGTGCGGGGCTACCGTCGAAACGTCAGATGTCGAAGCGCTCGGACCCTGGCTCGACTGGGCTTTCGAAAGCGCACGGGATTAGGCGCCCGCCCGCGTTCTCAAGGCCTTAAAATCTGGCCCCAAACGCCCCTTCAAGTCATTTCACCTCAGAATACGGAATATCAAAAATGCCCAAAGTGCTTATCTCAGACAAGCTCAGCGAAACCGCCGTCAATATCTTCAAGGAGCGAGGCGTCGATGCCGACTACGAACCCGCCCTTGGCAAGAACAAAGAGAAATTGCTGTCCGTCATCGGCGATTATGACGGCCTTGCGGTGCGCTCGGCGACGAAGGCAACGCCAAAGATCATCAGCGCGGCGAAAAAGCTGAAAGTCATCGGCCGCGCCGGGATCGGCGTCGACAATATCGATATTCCGTCTGCGACTGCGGCGGGCGTCGTTGTCATGAACACGCCATACGGTAACGCCATTACAACGGCCGAGCACGCTATCGCCATGATGTTCGCGCTCGTTCGGCAGATCCCGCAAGCGAACCAGTCGACCCATCTCGGCAAATGGGAAAAATCTGCGTTCATGGGCGCGGAAGTTTTCAGTAAGACACTCGGCGTCGTTGGTTGCGGCAATATCGGCTCGATCGTCGCAGACCGAGCGGTCGGTCTTAAAATGCGCGTGGTCGCGTTTGATCCATTTCTGACGGAAGAGCGCGCAATTGAGCTCGGCGTTGAAAAGGTTGATCTCGACGCGCTCCTTGCGCGCGCTGATATCGTCACGTTGCATACGCCGTTGACAGACCAGACGCGGAACATACTAAGCCGAGAAAATATCGGTAAACTCAAGACCGGCGCCTTTGTCGTCAATTGCGCCCGCGGCGGACTTGTCGATGAGGCGGCGCTTAAAGATGCGCTCGAAGGCGGCCATGTCGCTGGCGCGGCGCTCGACGTTTATGAAACGGAGCCAGCGACGGACCATCCGTTGTTCGGCCACCCGAAGGTTGTGGCGACGCCCCATCTTGGCGCCTCGACGCGGGAGGCGCAGGAAAACGTCGCCATTCAGATTGCCGAGCAGATGGCCGACTATCTGATCCGCGGCGCGGTTTCCAATTCGCTGAATTCGCCGTCAGTCACGGCTGAGGAGGCTCCGCGGCTGATACCGTTCATCGCTCTTTGCGAAAAACTCGGCGCCTTCGCCGGCCAGCTGTCAGAAAGCGCGGTTGAAAAGATCGAGATTACCTACGAGGGGGACGTCGCCGCACTCAACACAAAACCGCTGACGGCATCGGCGGTCGCCGGCGTCCTCACGCCGATGTTGTCGGAGATCAACATCGTCAACGCGCCGGTGATCGCCAAAGATCGCGGCATTTCGATTGCAGAGACCTATCGCGACGACGCTGACGCCTATGACAGTATTATCCACCTGCGACTTGTTACGGAAAACCAAGACCGCTCTGTCTCCGGCACCATTTTTGGTGGTGAGCCGCGCATTATCGACATCAAAGGCGTCGGTATGGAAGCGCGTTTCGCGGCGCACATGCTTTACACGACAAATGATGACAAACCCGGCTTTATTGGCGCGCTCGGCGCAACGCTGGGCAAGGCGAGGGTCAATATCGCGACATTCAATCTTGGCCGCTCGGCGCCCGGCGAAGAGGCGATCGCACTTGTCGCCGTTGACGAACCGCTAGGCGACGATGTGTTGGCTAAGGTGTGCGCCTTACCTCATGTAAAACAGGCGAAGGCGCTTTCGTTTTAGGGAATAGGGATTTGGCGTCAGGTAGTACGGGGTACGGATATGTTTTTCTCTGCCCCCCAATGCCTACGCTCTATTCCTTCTTCCGATAAATCCCGACAAACCAGTCAGCCCACTCCTCCGTTTCCGGATTGTATTGCTGGAAATGTTGTTTGACGGATCCGTCGTCCTGCAACGTCCACGTTCCGCGGAAAGGCGCTGTCGCGCCGTTGCGGTTTGAAATCTCGCCTTCGAGAACCATTTCGCCGGCATCGTTGAGGCCGCCGGCGTAATCGATGGTCGCGCCGCCGGAAACCCAGACCTGGCGCCATTTCTTCATGCCCGGATCGTAGAAATTGTAGCTCTGCCCGGTCCCGCCTGAGACGCTGGTCCATTCTTCGAGCAGAAGGCATCCGTTTTCTTGCTCGCTGATGACATTGGTCCCGGCCGGCTGGCCGCTGGGCGTCGTCACGTCCCATGTCCCCAGCCAGAAATCGAAAGCGCGGTATGTGTCTTCCTGGCACGGCGGCGGTGGCGCCGGCTGCTGGCTTTGCGCGATGGCGGGCGCCGCCATCGCCGATCCCAAGCAAAATGTCGCTGTGAGCAATCCTATGCGCATAGTCTGATCTCCTGCGTTCGGGCCGCGCGTCCGCGTGCGTTCAGTTCATAAGACAACGCCGGCGCGTCTCCTCTCAACCCCTGCGCCCGACGAATCGTTTGACCAATGCGCGCGAGACCCTATGGTGCGCTGCGGAATCCCCGGCAATTGAGGCAGGAGCGGTTTATGACGGACGTCGCAGTCATCGGCGCGCAGTGGGGCGACGAGGGCAAAGGCAAGATCGTCGACTGGCTATCGGCGCGCGCGGACGTCGTTGTGCGCTTTCAGGGCGGGCACAACGCCGGCCACACCCTTGTTATCGGCGACGCTGTCTACAAACTGTCGCTTCTGCCGTCCGGCGTGGTTCGCGAGAATTGCATTGGCATTATCGGCCCGGGGGTTGTCGTCGATCCCATCGCCTTGCTCGCGGAGATTGACCGCATCGGCAAACAGGGCGTCGCCGTAACGCCTGACAATCTGATGATCGCTGAGAATGCAACGCTGATTCTGCCTCTGCATCAGGAGCTCGACGCCCTGCGCGAAGGCGCCGCCAAAGACGCCAAGATCGGGACCACGAAGCGCGGCATTGGGCCGGCCTATGAGGACCGCGCCGGTCGGCGCGCGCTGCGCGTCGCCGATCTTGCCGACCTTGGCAGTTTGCCGGCGAAGATTGACACCCTGCTCGCCCATCACAACACCTTGCGTCGCGGCTTCGGGGCCGCTGACGCGGATGCTGCGGCGTTGCTTCACATGCTGACTGACATAGCGCCGAAGGTGACGCGGTTTGCGCGCCCGACCTGGCGCGAGCTTGGCGCCATGCGCAGCGCAGGCAAGCGCGTTCTGTTCGAAGGCGCGCAAGGGGTCCTGCTCGATGTTGATCATGGGACCTACCCATACGTGACGTCTTCGAACACGGTCGCCGGCCATGCCGCGGCGGGGGCCGGCGTTGGGCCGGGCGCTGTCGGTTATGTGCTCGGGATCGTCAAGGCCTATACGACGCGCGTTGGCGAAGGTCCTTTCCCGACCGAACTTAATAATGAGATCGGCCGACGTCTTGGCGAACGCGGTCATGAATTTGGAACAGTGACGGGTCGACAGCGCCGTTGCGGCTGGTTCGACGCGGCGTTGGTGCGTCAGAGTCTCAAAATTTCCGGCGTCGACGGCATCGCGCTCACGAAACTCGATGTGCTTGACGGTTTCCAGGAACTGAAAGTCTGCACGGGCTACCAGATAAACGGTAAGGACTTCGACTACCTTCCCGCCGGCGCCCATAACCAGGCCGCAGCGGAGCCGGTTTACGAGACCATGGCCGGCTGGTCGGGTTCAACAGAAAAGGCGCGTTCATGGGCGGATCTTCCTGCGGAAGCCGTGAAATATGTGCGCCGGATTGAGGAAATCATTGAAACGCCGATTGCCCTTGTTTCGACGAGCCCGGAGCGGGACGATGTGATTCTAATGAAAGATCCGTTTCAGGGCTGAGCCCACAAGAGTCCGCGCCGCGCGTTCGGTCACGCGTTTGTGCTAACTAGGGAGTTGTCCCGTGATTTGGGGACGCGCTAACAGGGGGCGATGAAAAGAACCAAGGACATCCTCTTTTTCGCGGTGCTGGCGCTTGGCGTTGTCCTGTTTGCGGCATTCGGGCGGACGTCGGCGACCGACGCCGATTATTCATACACTGAAAAACCGGAGATCATTGCAGCAACCTTTTCATCGGCGTGGTGTTCGTCTTGTAAAATTCTGGAGCCGCGCTTAAAGGCGCTGGTTCCCGATTTCGCGGACCAGCCGGTAAAATTTGTAAAACTTGACTTCACGCTCGGTCAGCGCGGCGCTGTCGCCGAAAAGGCGACGCGTGAAGGGCTCGGCCACATCTATCCGCAATATAAAGGCGCGACCGGTTTTACCTTGCTGGTTGACGCGGATAGCGGCGAAATCGTCGACAGCCTAACAATCCGTCATTCAGAAAAAGCAATGCGTGCCGCGATCGCCCAGGCAATCGCAACCGCATCGCGGTGAGTACTAATCATGCGCGACGTGACGAGACGAGTATTTATGGCAACAGGCGTCGCAGCGGCAGCGCTGCCGGTTCGCGCGCTTGCGAGAAGCCCCGAGATCTACATGGATGGCGGCGGCGTTTTCGGCAGGGCGTGGCGTCACGCTGTTGGCGGCTACGATACGGTTGCCTACCATTCCTTGTCGCAGGGAGACGCCCCTGTCATGGGGTTGGAGGAACACACGACGGAATATAAAGGCGCATCATGGGTGTTTGCGTCGCAGGAAAATCTCGACGCTTTTAAAGACGATCCCGATCAGTATCGTCCGCGATATGGCGGATACTGCGCTTGGGCGATGGCGCGCAATAAGCTCGCCAAAGGCGATCCGGCGGTCTGGCATATCGAGGACGACAGGCTGTACCTGAATGTCAGCACACGGTATAAACGCGAGTGGCTGCAAAACATCGATCGCGATATTGCGCGCGCCGACGCCAATTGGCCGGCCATTCTAGACCGCAATTGAGGCGGCGTTCTCTCAAATTGTAAATGTCCGGCGACGCCGATTTTGCTTGCGAAAAACGCGGATATGAGTCAGGATTTACCTGTTCCGAGGGGCGTCCCGCCTGTCGCCAATGAGCGACAAGTTCGTGCGACGCGCACCTCGCTCGGCCGGACGGGAATGCGCATTCCACGGTTCGGCGATTGCGAGCAATGCGCGCCAAGGAACAAGGGCGAATGGGACTGAGAAGCACTCTTTGAACCTGATCCGGGTCATGCCGGCGCCAGGAACGGAACGCATGCGGGGTCAAAACCCCAACGGGTTCGGCGTTCGCGAAAGCTGATCGTCGCGCCAGCAAGGTTGGGCCGCAAAGCCCGCATAAGTCGATTTCCTCATCGCCGGATCCCAAGCTTAGGCAGCGGTGAGGAGACCGGCGGTTTGTCAAAGTGCGTATCAAGTTTTGCTTGCGTGAGAAACGGCGATTTACCCGGTTCAGAACGGGTTTAGTGTGTATCCGTTCTGTTGCAGGAGTGCGTGCGCCGTCATCGCCGATAGCGCCATCTCAACGCCTGGGGCGAGGTCTGTTTCTGTAACGCCGTAATAGACGGCGCTCTGTCCGCAAACGATGATACGCACATTGCGCGCCACAAGGGCGTCGATAAGCGTCAGATTCGCCTCCGCATCGGAAACAACGTCCTTTACCGCCATACCGTGAATGACGACGGCGAGGCTGATGTCGGTCGGATCGACCCCGGCGGCGGCGTGCATATTGATGAACCGCGCTGCGGATGTAAGGGTCCGATTGGCAAGGCCATCGTCGGCTTTTTTGCTGGTGTCGAAGCTCACCTTGAATACGGCGTCTTCGGGGATCGCCGTTGCGCCTGCGATCGCCGCATGGGGGCCGAAGTCTTCGATAACCGGGCCGGCGTTAAACTCCTCACCCTGCGCCGCGGCCGGTTCTGCAAATAACAATGTGACAGCAAGCGCGCCGGCGACATGTCGCATTTTTCTCTCCTTGGTTTGTCAGGCGTTATAAATGCGTTATGCGCTTTGACCAGTCATGCGGGTCGGGAAAGGCAGAAGATGCGACTGGTTCTCTTTGTTGCCGCCGTTGTCGGCATCGCCGGGGGCGCGGCGTTTGCGACGCCATGCGAAGAACGCGCATACCGGGATGCGGATTACGTGATTTGTCAGTTCGATCCGCGCGCCGATGAGATCCGCCTTTTTCTGAACGATGAAAACGGCGCGCCATGGCGCCACTTCAACTTTCTCAGAGATGCGCTGTCTGAAAACGGCGAACATCTCGTTTTTGCCATGAATGCGGGGATGTATCATGAAAGCCGCGCGCCGGTCGGTCTCTATATCGAAGCGGGCGAGGAACACGCGTCGCTCAACAACAATAACGGCCCGGGGAATTTTCATCTGAAGCCAAACGGGGTTTTCTATGTAGCCCCGGATGGGCACGCCTATGTGGAGGAAACCGGCGTCTATCTTAAGATCAAACAGCCGCCTCCTCGTTATGCGACCCAATCGGGTCCGATGTTGGTAATCGCCGGCGAGATCCATCCACGCTTTTTGCCGGACTCGGATTCGCTGAAACGCCGCAATGGCGTCGGCGTGACCGACGACGGCGGCGTGATATTCGTTCTCGCCGACGCCCCCGTCCGTTTCTATGACTTTGCAAGTTTTTTTCGCGACGAGTTGAAAACGCCGAATGCGCTTTATCTCGACGGAACTATTTCGCGTATCTATGCGCCGGATTTGGGCCGTAGTGATCCCGGTCTTGCGATGGGACCGATTGTCGGCGTAGTGACGCCCCATGACTGAAGTTGTTATCGACAGGCGCTTTTGCGGGCCAAAGAGGTCCGGCAATGGGGGCTATTCCGCCGGGCTTTTTGCGCAAGTGATCGAAGGGCCGGCGGCGGTTACGCTGAAAAGCCCGCCGCCGCTGGATACGCCCATCACGTTACGCTCGGCCGATGGCGACGCATACGAGGCGGTTATCGACGATCGCACGATCGCATCTGTCGAGCCTGCCGCGGTGACGATAGAGCCGCCGAACTTGCCGGATGACGACGCGATCAGGGCCGCTCACGACGCCTTCCTCACTGATACTGAAGGCGAACATCTCATCCCTTATTGCTTCGTGTGCGGAAATCGCCGCGCCGCCGGCGATGGGCTTAGGCTTTTTACCGGCCCGGCGCCGTCCAGTCAGGTAAATGCCGATTTCTGGACGCCGGGCGCTGATCTCGCCGGCGGCGACGGACTTGTGCGGCCCGAGTTCCTGTGGGCGGCGCTTGATTGTCCCAGCGCGTTTGCGCTTCGGCTCTGGCCGAGGCTGACGCTGCTCGGTCGTCATACCGCCGAAATCCACCGCCGCCCGAAACCGGGTGAACGCCTCATCGCGGCGGCTTGGGCTGACGGGTCCGCTGGCCGCAAACATTATGCGTCCGCCGTGCTGCTTGACGCAGGGCGCGAGATCATCGCGGCAGCGAACGCGCTCTGGGTGGAGCTCGCCGCCGATTCGCCGCTCCTGGCTCAATTGAAAGCTGACCGCAGCGAATAGCGCTTACAAATTGAAAACCCGCCTGGCGTTCTCCCGCAGGAAGAGATCGGTTGTCTGCGCATCAAGGCCCAGCCCATCCAATCCTTTCAAGCACCGCGCCGGCGACAGCATCGGCCAGTTACTGCCGAACATAATACGCGTCTTGCCTTCGTTCTTCATCAGCTGCACGAGGTCCGGCGGCAGTCGATGCAACACATAGGCCGACGTATCGACGTAGAAGTTCGGAAATTTGTGTAGCAGCGTCGTCACTTCGTCGACCCACGGAAATCCCACATGGCCGCCGACGATGACGAGTTCGGGAAAATCGAGCAGTACATCTTCAAGGTAAGGAATTAACCGTCCGTATTCTGATGTTCGCAAGGGCCCCGTGTGACCGATCTGGGTGCAGAAGGGCAGACCCGCATCGATGCAAGCGGCGTAGATCGGATAAAAGCGCCGGTCGTTGGGCGGCACGCCCCATAGCCAGGGCAGGGCGCGGACGCCGACAAAGCCCTCCTTGGCGCGTTGCCGGATCTCGCGGACGGCGCCCATGGGATCGTTCAGATCAACGCTCATGACCGGCCGTAGGCGCCCGTCGGACCGGCGCGCATTTTCTGCTGTTTCGTCGTTGGAAATGAGCACGCCGGTCGGCCCCGTCCATGCAGAGATCAGGCCTGTTTCAACGCCGGCCTCGTCCATAACGGCCCGTGTTGCGTCGACATCGGGCAGCGGCGCATCGCCGCTCTGTCCGGTCCAGCGCAGCAGCGTCGCCATCCATGGCTCCGCCGCCATGCGTGGCGTTGTAATCTGCATCCAGGCGTCAACGGTCGGCGTGGCCATGGCGAGGTTCCTTGTCAGTCAAGCCAAAACGCTACGCCCGCGAGCCGCGATCATGCAATTCGCATCTGCAGCGATTGCTGCATTTTGTGACGCAGCGGATACCGGCTACCCTTGCGCGCACTTCAAAGCGTGGGGGCGAGCATGAAAATCAACGCGTTTCGGGCGATTGGCGAAATCCTTGTGGTGCTGGTTGCGGCGATTGCGGGGCTTCAGGCCGCGGGCGCCGCGCTGGGAACGCTTTATGCATCACCCCTCGGTATGCTTGCCGGCGTCGCCGCCGCCATCTTCCTGGTCAAGTTGCGGGGTGAACAACTTTCCGATTTCGGGTTTCGCAGCGCGAGCGTCGTCAAGACAATTACTGTCGTCATCGTGATCGCGGTCTTGTCCGTCGTGCTGTTCCTTTTTGCAGAGCCCGTTCTTGAGCGTCATTTCGGGCCCATCGATTTCTCGATCTTCTCACCCATGGAGGGCGAGGCCGGCTTTCTGATTTTTATGCTTGTTGTCTCGTGGATCGGTGCGGCGTTCGGCGAGGAAGTTGTCTATCGGGGCTTTGTGACGACGCGGCTGGCGCAGATCTTTTCATTGTCGGTATTCGGATGGGTATTCGCCATACTCATCCAAGCGGCGTTGTTCGCGCTTGCGCATGGGTATCAAGGCGTAACCGGTATGATCGAGATATTTGTTATCGCGATCGCTCTTGGCGCCGCCTATGTCGCGACCGGGCGCAGTCTTGTGCCGGTGATTATCGCCCATGGCTTGCTCGATACGTTCGGTATGACCGATTTTTATTTTGGCGGCGCTCTTACTGAAGCGATCGCATCGCTACGTTGAAGACGCTGCGAGCGTCGGAGCGCCGGCCAATTACATAGCGAACTGTGCGCCAAGGAAGTACGGCCAGATCAGCAAGGCCAACGCTCCTTTCCAGAAGCCAAACTTCAAAAAGCCGATCGTGAAGAGCCAGCCGATAAACCACAAAACGCCAAGGCCGCCATGTTGTTCGATTTTTACCGGTTTCTGCACGGACTCTCTCCCTGTTTCGCGCCGTCAAATCTGTGAGTTTCCATTGCAGAAATCGTCGCTTCATCGGCACTCTTCAAGGTGATGCGCATGTTTGCCGCACCATTGCCGTGAGCCGATTTGCCCATTTTGCGGCCGGTTGGACCTTGCAGGATTTCGCCGCTTTTCCTTGTGGCGCCCGCGTCCAGTTGCTATCTACACTCCTGTAATTCCGAGGGGCGCCGGCGCACCGGCTGAGACCTTGTTCTGTCATGAGGGCACCCTTTGAACCTGATCGGTTAAGACCGGCGTAGGGACGGACCTGATGAACCTGCTTCGCATTGCCGCCGTCATTCTCGCTATCGGGCTCGCGGGCGGCGAGACATGGCGCTCCTGGGGCGCGGGCCGGCCGTTCATTTTCGTCGCTGATGATTTCATTATGGCTGCACTGTTGATCGCCGGCGTGATTGCCGTTGCGAAAGACACATTCGCCCGCCGCGCTTTCTTCGCCGCCGCGTGGGGCTACACGGCCGGTCAGCTTTATTCGAGTTTTTTTGCGAAAATTGTTGCGCCTGAAGAAACCAACGCCGGCAACTGGAATCTGGACGTCCTGACATGGCTTATCGGTCTGGCGTTTGCCATATCCGTAGCCGGCATGATCGCAAGTTTTATGTTGCCGCAGGCGCACGGCGGCAAAAGCGATGAGACATGAAGAAGTTATTTGCGCAGGAGAGATGCAATGAAAAACCTCACGGCTTTGATGTTGGGCGCTGTCGCGCTGTCCGCCGCGGCGGCCCATGCAGGTGATGCAGCGACGAAATCCGGCCGTCAGGTCATCGTGCCCGAAGCATGGAAAAGCGCTTACGATAGTCTCCACTACGCGCCCGCGGTGCGCGCCGGCGACATGCTCATTCTCTCTGGCGTTGTCGCCGGGTTGAGAGGCGATGAAACCGACGCGGATCAGGAAGCGGCGTTTGCTCGCGCCTTTGATGCGATTGGCGCGATATTGGACGAAGCCGACGCCGACTGGGACGACGTTGTTGAGATCATCACCTATCACACCGATCTGCCGTCACAGATCGCGACCTTCGGCGCCGTCAAGGACCGCTATATCAAGGAGCCGTACCCGGCGTGGACGGCGATAGACATAGACCGGCTCTACCCTGACCGCGGGTTGGTTGAGATCAAGGTAACAGCTTACGTCGGCGAATAGGCGCGCAAAATCCGACAGGTAATTCTGAAAGAAAAGAGACATGAACAAACACATCCCCCAGTCCGAATTCAAAACACCGGAAGTGACGACCGGGCCGCTACCGTCGTCACGCAAGACCTATGTCTCAGGCGATCAGTATAAGGATATCCGCGTGCCGGTGCGGGAGATCGATCTCCACCCAAGTGCCGGGGAGCCGCCGGTCCCGGTCTATGACACGTCCGGGCCCTATACCGACCCCGACGTCGCGATTGACGTCGAGAAAGGTCTCGCGCGCACGCGCACGGCCTGGGTGAGGGAGCGCGGGCGCGTTGAGGAATATGACGGCCGCGAAGTAAAGCCCGAAGATAATGGCGGCGCGAGCGGCAAACATCTGGCGCGTGAGTTTCCCGTACGACACAAGCCCTTGCGAGGAACCGGCGAGGGCCCGCTGACGCAATATCAATTTGCGAAAGCTGGGATTATCACCAAAGAGATGGAATTCGTCGCCATTCGCGAAAATCTCGGCCGCAAGAAAATGCTCGAAGGCGCGGAAGAACGTGTCGCGCTGGGCGAATCGTTCGGCGCGGAGATCCCGCCCTTTATCACGCCGGAATTTGTTCGCGATGAAATCGCCCGCGGCCGCGCCATCATTCCGTCCAACATCAACCATCCGGAGCTGGAGCCGCAGATCATCGGCCGCAATTTCCTGGTGAAGATCAACGCTAATATCGGCAACTCCGCGGTGGCGTCCTCCGTTGAGGAAGAAGTCGACAAGATGGTCTGGGCGACCCGCTGGGGCGCGGACAACGTCATGGACTTGTCGACGGGCCGCAACATTCACAACACCCGCGAATGGATCATCCGCAATTCGCCGGTGCCCATCGGCACGGTGCCGATCTATCAGGCGCTGGAGAAAGTGAACGGCGTCGCCGAGGACTTAACGTGGGAAGTTTATCGCGACACGCTGATCGAACAGTGCGAGCAGGGCGTTGACTATTTCACGATCCACGCCGGCGTGCGCCTGCCTTACATTCACCTCACAGCGGACCGCGTCACCGGCATCGTCTCCCGCGGCGGGTCGATCATGGCGAAATGGTGCCTTGCCCACCACCGTGAAAGTTTTCTGTACACGAACTTTGAAGAGATCTGCGACATCATGGCGACCTATGACGTCTCGTTCTCACTGGGCGACGGGCTGCGCCCGGGCTCCATCGCTGACGCAAACGATCGCGCACAATTTGCTGAACTCGAAACTCTCGGCGAGCTGACGCAGATCGCGTGGCAAAAAGGTTGTCAGGTGATGATCGAGGGGCCCGGCCATGTCCCCATGCACAAGATCAAAGTGAACATGGACAAGCAGCTAAAGGAGTGCGGCGAGGCGCCGTTCTATACGCTGGGCCCGCTCACCACCGATATTGCGCCCGGCTACGACCACATCACCTCCGGCATCGGCGCGGCGATGATCGGCTGGTTCGGCACGGCCATGCTTTGCTATGTGACGCCCAAGGAGCATTTAGGGCTACCCGACCGCGACGACGTCAAAGTCGGCGTCGTCACCTATAAGCTCGCTGCCCACGCCGCCGACCTCGCCAAGGGCCACCCGGCGGCGCAGGTACGCGACGACGCGCTCTCCCGCGCGCGGTTTGAGTTCCGCTGGGAAGATCAGTTCAACCTGTCGCTCGATCCGGAAACCGCCCGAGACTTCCACGACCAGACCCTGCCGAAGGAGGCGCACAAGGTCGCCCATTTCTGCTCCATGTGCGGACCGAAATTCTGCTCCATGAAAATCACGCAGGACGTGCGCGACTATGCGGAAGGCTTGAGCGATAATGAAAAGAAAGATCTTGAGCGCGCGACGCAAGAAGCGCGGGCTGGCATGAATGAGATGAGCGAGAAGTACCGGGAAATGGGTTCGCATCTTTATTTGGAAGCCGATGCGGTCAAGAAGGCGAATGAGGGGTTGTGATTCTAGGGAATCGGCGCACGACTCCTTTGTAAAAGTACAAAAGATGAACAATCCGGAGCAGTCTAAATGGCAGATGGGAAAATCGAGCTCAGTATTGGTGCAATAAAATTTGCTGGGGAGGGCGATACAAAATGGCTGACAGAGCAACTGGACAAGTTGTTGTCGAAAGCAGAGGCGCTTGTAAAAGTAGCTCCGCCGGCGGAGAACAACTTGGAGCGCGCAAATCCCGGAAGTTCGCCCCGTACTGGAGGTAAGTCCGATATTGCAAAAAAAGCGCTTGGTAGCTTTTTGAAGGAAACGAGCTCCACAACAAATCAAACAAAGAAATTTTTGGCTACAGCAATTTGGCTATGTGAAAAGGAAGGTAAACAGAAAGTTCAAACTTCGGACGTTACTGCGGCACTCAAAAATGCAAGCCAAACGCGAATTGGGAATGCTTCCGAAGCGCTTAATAAAAATTGTAACAAAGGTTACTGCGAAAAGGACGGAAAAGACTTTTTCGTTACCCAAGAAGGTCGCGAATCTCTAAGTGTCTAATCAGCAGTCCGCAAATGCATTAAGTGCCATACCTGCCGGATTACGCGATCCGTTACTGAAAGAATACCAATCCATCCTGCAGAATTATTTTGAGCGAAGGTGGACACCATCGGAGTTATCGGGTGGCCGTTTTGCCGAGGTAGTTTATTCAATCATTGATGGCCTCGGTTCGGGAGCTTTTGCGAAAAAGCCCAGCAAACCTAAAGACATGGTGACGGCCTGCCGGAAGCTCGAACAATATACCGGCCTTAACCGAGGTCTAAGGATTCTTATTCCAAGAATTCTTCCAGCACTCTATGAAGTTCGAAATAATCGCAATGTCGGCCATGTCGGTGGAGACGTGGATCCGAATCACATGGACGCGTCGTTTATTGTTTCAACTGCAAATTGGATAATGGCAGAGTTAGTTCGTGTGCTTCATTCCGTTTCAATCAACGAAGCGCAAACACTAGTAGATTCTCTAGCGGAGCGTACAATTCCGATAATCTGGCAATCAGACAAGGTGCGACGAGTATTGGATCCACAACTGTCACTTAAGGATCAAGCTCTCTTGCTTATTGCTTCGAGCCCAACAGGCGTCAAAGTAGATGATTTGTTCAAATGGTTGGAATACAAAAATCGTCAATATTTTGCGAAAATGTTGAATGAGCTACACAATAAAAAGCGATTTATCGAATACGACAAAGGTGAAAACACGGTACAAATTTTGCCGCCTGGTGACGCCTACGTAGCCAACATGATTTCACGTTTCAGAAAAACTTAGACGATGCCAAGTCTTTGTGGCGTTCGTTCTTGTGGCGGAATATTTAGCCGCCGCCGCGCAAGGGTGCGATCCGGTTTGAAGCGCGATAGGCAGTGCCTATATCCACTCTTTAAGCGCCTAAAGAGAATCGGGAAATGCAGAAAACAGCGATGGACCATCTCGTCCTGATGGTCGCCGATTTGGAAACGAGCGTTGCATGGTATGACGCCTTTATGCCGCTTGTGGGTTTTGAAAAGACGCGCGAGCATGTCTATCTGCATGCCGACGGCTGGGCGGTCGAGCTGCGGATCGCGAACGAAAATACGCCGCCCTATGGCCGTTACAATGCCGGGCTCAACCATGTTGGACTTTCGGCCGCCGACGGCGAGGCCGTGCTTTCGATCCGAAAAGCGTTCGCTGAAAAGGGTTTTGACGTTCCGGACCCGCAAGTCTTTGACGGTTGGGCGACGGTGGTGTTTTTCCGCGATCCGGATGGCATGCGCTGGGAGGTCGGCCACGCCGCGCCGGACCGTCAGCAACAATAGGGCGGGTTAACGATCTCCCGCGATCAGTTAATCCATGCTAACTCCTCCCCATGACCAACCAACGCGAATTTGACGTCATTGTCTGGGGCGCGAGCGGGTTTACCGGCCGGCTCGTGGCGGAATATCTGAACGAACGCTATGGCGTGACGGGGGACGTTCGTTGGGCCATGGCCGGCCGCAACGGGGAGAAGCTGGCGAAGATTGCCGAGGAGATCGGCGCCGCCGGCGTATCCATCGTGACGGGAGACGCCGACGATCCGAAATCCCTTGGCGAGATGGCGCGGCGGACGAAGGCGATCATCACCACGGTCGGGCCCTATCAGAAATATGGCGAGCCGCTGGTCGCCGCCTGCGCCGCAGCGGGGACGGACTACGTCGACCTCTCCGGCGAGCCGCCTTTCATGCGCCGCATGATCGATCAGTACTCGGATGAAGCGAGAGAATTCGGCGCGCGCATTGTTCATTCCTGCGGTTTCGATTCGATCCCCTTCGATCTCGGCGTCTATTACGTCCAGAAGCTCGCGCTCGAAAAATTCGGGGCGCCCGCGCCCGAAGTGAAGGGCAGGGTGCTCGCCATGCGCGGCGGCGCCTCCGGCGGCACCATCGCCAGCGCGCTGGCGACGATTGAGAATATCGGCGACCCTCAAGTCCGCCGCGTCATGAGCGACATCTATTCCCTCGCGCCCGATGACGACGCGAAGCGCCCGCGCCAGCCAGACGGCAACCGGCCCCATTACGATCGCGATGCGAAAAAATGGGTTGCGCCCTTCGTCATGGCGGCGATCAATACGCGCAACGTCCACCGCTCGAACATGCTCATGGATTACCCTTACGGCGAGGACTTCCGCTATTCGGAGATGATGGCCGCGCCCAACGCGCCCGCGGCGTTCGCGATCGCCGGCGGCACAGGCGGCTTCGCTGGCGCGCTCCTGTTTCCGCCGACGCGCGCACTTCTGAAAAACACCGTGCTGCCCGAACCCGGCGACGGGCCGAACAAGCGACAACGGGAATCGGGTTTCTACAAAATTCTCTTTGTCGCCAAGACCGAAGACGGCGAGGCAGTCAAAGCCATCGTCAAAGGCGACCGCGATCCCGGCTATGGGTCGACATCGAAGATGATCGCCGAGTCGGCGCTGTGTCTTGCGTTCGATGTGTCGCGCGAGGAAACGCCAGGCGGCGTCTGGACCGCGGCGGCGGCCATGGGCGAGAAGCTGATTGCACGGCTTGAAGAAAACGCCGGGCTTTCCTTTGAGGAAGCCTAGCGCCGCGCCTATTTCGGCCAGAGCACCATTTGCGTGCAACGGAAATGCGCGATTACTTTATCCGTATCGCGATGTTTGACGGTTGCGTCCCAGAGCTGGGTCGTGCGGCCGAGATGTTTCGCCTCGGCGCGGGTCTCGATCACGCCGTCGAGCGCCGTACCGGTGAAGTTTGATTTCAACTCAACCGTCGTGAAGCCGCTTGCGCCTTCCGGCAGCGCGAGAACGCAACCATAACCACAGGCGGTATCCGCGAGCGCCACAACGCTCGCAGCGTGCAGAAAACCGTTGGGCGCTATCACCTCCTGACGCACTGGCAATTCGGCCTCGGTCCAGCCCTTGCCGGCGCCGGTGAAAGTAATGCCCACAAGGCCGGGCAAGTGGCCTTTGGAGCGGGCGTTAAGCTGGGCGAGAATCTCTTCAGTCGAGGGCATGGGGCGGTTCCATCCATTGGCGTGGGTCGCCCGAAGGTATGGCTTTACCCGGCGGGACGCCAAGCCTGTTGTGCAGCAGGCGCGCAACCTGTCTGCTCTGGGCAATGAAGCGTGGCGGCGATGGGCTACCCCGGTGCGTTTGCGCCTGGATTTTTCGCGCGCGCCGCTGCGATCGCAGTCTCGATTTCGCGGCGAATGCGCACGGGTTCGCCCAGCACGGGAAACTCAATGACGGCGATGCCGGTGCCGCGTACGGTCAATTGTCCGTACCCCAATATCCGGCCAAGAAACGTTTGATGAACGAGCACTTCTTCAACCTTGTCTAGCGTCACCTCATGTGTCTCGCGGGCGACAAGGCCGGTCTTGAAAATCAGCCGTATGGAGGTGATGGCGATCACCGTCACCCAGCGGTGAACGTAACGCGCTAGTAAAATTACGACGCCGCAAAATAGCGCAAGCGCTGCAAAGGCGAAGAATGTCGCGCCGAAACCTGGCGCGGCGCCGCTGACCCCGTAGACGCCGATCCACAGGAGTATCGGCGTAAGCCCGAAGGCGAACCAGAACCAGCTGCGAAAATCATACGTCCAGTTAAAATGCGCGCGGTAAAGATAATCCTCGCCCGGCGCCAGCGTCTTGACGACATATCCCATCAGCAAGACTCCCGTTTAGCGGCGCGGCCATTATGCGCGCCAGGCGCGCCGCCGCAAATTGCGTTGGATCAAGTCGAATCTGCGCCTTGTTCCGCCCTGCAAACCCGCTTAGGCGATGAACGTTGCGAACAAGGGAACTTCCAGCCATGGCCATCGCTCTCCTTTCCGTCGGTCTCCTGGGCCTCCTAGTCTTTCTGCTCGGCGCGAATGTGAGCCGCGAGCGCGGTTCGGTGACAAAAACCCAGCACGAGGCGGAAGCGGACCCCACGAGTTCTCTGCGCAAGGCGATCCGCGCCCATGGCAACTGCATCGAATATGTACCGATGCTGGCGCTGATGATCCTGGCGATCGGGCTTGCAATCCCGATGCTTTTGTCCTGGTGGATCGCTGCGCTCATGCTTGCAGCGGTCGCCTCGCGCTATATTCATGCGGCGGGCGTTTTGACCGGCGGCAGCGTTCACGAGGCGAACGCTCTCAAGGCCGTCGGCGCCCTTGGAACCTACGCTACGGGAATCCTGCTATCGGGCATCCTTGTCGGCCGCGCGGCGGCGCTGGTGTTTTAAACCGCTTGCGCGGCTATAAAGCGTCATGTCCATTACTGTTCGCCGTCTTGGCGCCGCTGATCAGTCGCTCCTTTCAAACGTCGCGCCGGATGTCTTCGACGATCCGATTGTTCCGGCGTCGGCGAAAAAGTTTCTTGGCGATCCGAATTGCATGCTGGTCGCCGCGCTTGATGAGTCCAGGGACAATCTCGTCGTCGGCTTCGCCAGCGCCATGACGTATTTGCACCCCGATAAAGCGGCGCCGGAAATGGTGATCCTCGAAGTCGGCGTCGACGACGCCTATCAGAAGCGCGGCGTTGGTAAAGAGATTATGAAAGTACTGTTAGCCGAGGCCCGCGACGTTGGGTGTAAGCTCGCCTGGCTGGCGACAGAGGCGGAAAACGCCGCCGCGCTCGCGCTTTATAAATCCGCGGGCGGCAAGCCGCCGGAAGCATGCATTCACGTCGACTTCGATCTGAAGGGCGACGGGTAAACGTCTCTCACGCTCTTATTTCGCTAAACAAACTTTCATCTTCCGGCCGCGACGGAAAGTGGCGGCGGCGCCGTTTAGGCAGTAACCGTCGTTTCATCTCAGCGCCGGACGACAGGCGGTTTGCACTTTACCTCGTCCGGCGCCGCACGCTGCGCATGCGTCCGATCAACAGAGGGTCACCGATGATATCGCGGGAAACATCATCGTCAGTACAAAGGAAGGAAGTAAGTCATGCGCAGTACGTGTATAGTTGCATCTTTAGGCGCGTTAGCGATCGCTATAGCCGGCGTCAGATCAATGTCGCCGGCGGGCGCACAGGAAACGTCGCCGCAGCCCGATCAATCGAAATCATCAGAACGGCGATCGGGCTCGCCGCAGGGCATCACCGGCGACGCCGATGACCGGCGCGATCGCGCAAAACGCCGCCGCGAGGCGGACGGGGAGCGCCGGCGCGTGGGAACGCGCGAAATACGCACCTATGACGGAAGCGGCAACAACGTCGCCAACCCCGAATGGGGCGCGACATTCGCCCACTTACAAAGATTTGGCCCCGCCGATTACGCTGACGGAATTTCGGCGCTTGCCGGGCCGCTGCGCCCGAGCGCGCGGGTCATAAGTAACGAAATTGTTAGTCAGGATGAGGATGAATCGATCGTCAATCCATTCGGCACAAGCGATTTCATGTGGCAATGGGGCCAGTTCCTCGACCATGACCTTGATCTGACCGATGGCGGCGCCGACGAAATAGCCGACATTGAAGTGCCCCCCGGCGATCCGTTTTTCGATCCGGACGGGTCGGGCGCGAAAGTGATCCCTTTCAGCCGCGCAATTTTCGATCCGGCGACTGGCACAGATCTCAGCAATCCGCGACAGCAGGAAAATGAAATCACGAGCTGGATCGACGCGTCTATGGTCTACGGCTCGGATGTGGAACGCGCCGCGGCGCTGCGCGTCGGGCCCGACAGCCCGTTTTTGAAAACCAGCGCCGGCGATCTCCTGCCGTTCAATACGGATGGTTTGGCGAACGCCAACGGCCCGGTCGCCGATGCGACGACGCTTTTCCTCGCCGGCGACGTTCGCGCCAATGAACAGCTGGGCCTCACGGTCATGCACACGCTGTTCGTGCGTGAGCATAACCGCCTGGCGGCGCTTCTGCAGCGAAAGCGCCGCAACGCCAGCCCCGAAGAAATCTTCCAGACAGCCCGGCGTCTCGTCGTCGCGGAAATCCAGATCATTTCCTACAACGAATTCCTGCCGGCGCTGCTGGGGCCGGACGCGATCGACGCATACCGGCGTTACGACGCATCGCTCGACGCCACCATCTTCAACGAGTTTTCCGTCGCCGCCTATCGTCTCGGTCACTCGATGCTTTCAAATGAGATCCTGCGTCTAGACCCGAACGGCGCGCCGATCGCCGACGGGTCTGTGGCGCTGCGCGATGCCTTTTTCACCGGCGCCCTCCACCTCCAGAACGGAGACGATCTCGATCCCATCCTGCGCGGTCTCGCCGCCCAGCCGCATCAGAAAATCGACGTCAAGATCGTCAACGCATTGCGAAACTTTCTCTTCGGCCCACCGGGCGCCGGCGGTCTCGATCTCGCGTCCCTGAACATTCAGCGGGGCCGCGATCACGGCGTCGGTTCCTATAACGATACGCGCGAGGCATTGGGGCTCGCGCGGGTTTCCGATTTCGACGAGATTACGTCGGACGCGGGCCTGCAACAGGCGCTTTTTGAAACCTATGGGTCCGTCGACGACATCGATCTCTGGATCGGCGGGCTGGCCGAGGACGCCGTCGCGGAAGGCTCGCAGCTCGGGCCGTTGTTTCGGGAGATCCTGATCCGCCAGTTCTCAGCATTGCGCGACGGCGACCGCTTTTGGTTTGAGCGCGATCTGACGCGGGATGAACTGGAAATGCTGGACGGCGTAACGCTGGCCCGGGTGATCCGCGATAACACCGGCATTGGCGAAGAACTCTCCGACAACGTGTTCTATGTCGGCGAGCCGAACCGGCGCCCGCGAAACCGGAACCGAAACAGAAACTGACGCAAAAGAGATAGCTGCGCTGAAGCCGTGGCCCCGCCGCATCCCTCTCCCCCAGGGCGGCGGGGCCATGCGTTTATTCAGGTAGTTGGTTGGGTACGAGCGCGACGGCGCGCAATGGCCCGCCGGACCCGCCTTCGATTTTCATCGGCAACGCGATGAGAATGGCGCCCGTCGGCGGCAGCGCGGAGAGATTGGCGAGGTTTTCAAAGCCGGGCACGTTGGCCGCGCCCATGATCCGGTGCACGGGAAAATCCGCAGACGGGCCGTAATCGGTCGACGCCGTATCGATGCCAAGCGCCGCGACGCTGCGTTCATCAACCAGAAAACGCACGGCCTCGGCGCCGAAGCTCGGAAAGGAAAGCGCGGATGCGTCCGTCCCGCCAAGATAGGCGGCCGCGTCCGGCCAGCGCGCATCCCAGCCCGTCCGCATCAGGACGATCGTACCGGGCGGGATCGCCCCATGGGCGGCTTCAAAGGTTTCGATGTCTTCGGGCGCGAGGCGGTAGAGCGGATCCGCTGCGGCCTTTTTTGACACGTCGATGACGACCGCCGGCGCCATCAGCCTTGAAAGCGGCACGGCGTCCGCCTTGTCGCCCTGTTCATGGAAATGATAGGGCGCGTCCATATGGGTGCCGCCGTGCTCCGCCGTCGATATGGCGAAGGCGGCGTAGAACCCGTCTTCGCGCATGCCCTCCGACAGCGTCGTCTTGGTAAAGCCGAAGGTCTCCGTCGGCCAATAAACGGTCTCATCGCCAAAGGCGTGGGTGAGGTCGACCATCTCATAGGCGTCGAGCCCCGGCGGCATGGGCGCCTCCGACGGCTCGCAGGCGGCGAGGAACGCCGCCGTTGCGGCGATCATGATTGCTCGCATCATAGGCTCCTCCGTGGGTAAGGGCCGATCATATGGCGGTGAAGGCGGGAATCCAAACAAGGAATAATGGCGCGCGAAGCGCGGCTTTTTTGTTTCGACTGGATTCCGGCGAAAGCCGGAGTCTAGATTCTCAGTTGCTAGTTCATGCAAATTTCTGCGAATTCCGAATATCAGCAACTGTTATTGAAGCATTTCTAGACGGCCAGACTTGTTGATCTCCAGATAAAAGGCCCAATCAGACGTTGTCATCAACGAATTTTCTACTATTTGATCTAAGTCGACTTCTGTTTCAAAAATTGACGAGGATAAGCGAAGGTTGGGTATAGTTGGGTGAAATTTTCCTGTTGAGGCGGACACCGAAATTTTTTTATTTTCCATCTCGAGGCGTGCCAATAATTCAATATCTTCTCCGTTATATGATTTGACCTTGCATCTATGCATCGAGGCAACGGCGTAGGCCGTCACCAATTGATTTATTGGCTCGAAGAGCTTTTCTATATCGCGTTTGCACAGTAGGCCGCCGCTGCGCAATACGTCGAAGAATTCAGTAGTCGCGTCGTTAGCGCTAAATGCGGTTGATGTCTTTAATACCGATGTGACAGCTCTAATCAATTCAACTTCTTCGCTGGTCCCATCTTTTGGAAAGGTCCAATATCCATCCTCTGATTGGACTAATCTTGCCGACAACTTTTGCAGTTGTTTTTTTGCCGTCCGGTATTTTCTCTTCGTTGCTCTTCTTATTGTCTGTGGGCCAAGAATAAAAGCGCATCTATGCAGATACTCCTTCGTGCATGCGGGCAGCCTATCCAACGTCAGTTCCCGCGGAGCTTTCGCTCGAAATGTTGAAATAATGAACTCCGCGCTAAGGATCCAATTTTGGACGGCAATTGTCGTTAGTCCTTCATTGCGCTTGCCGCGATGCGCTGCAAAATGACCCAATTCCTTGATGGCTGTTCGACCGTCAGCATGATCACGAGCAAAAAAAAGCAATTCTTCAAAACTATGGCGGTCCCTTGGGTTTTCAAGTAAACGTTTCGCGTAAACCACTTCCTTTTGTGTTGCCACTACTCAGTATCCTAACTACAGCTTATTTCTTCATTCGCCGTGGCCTACCCCTCACACCCGATACCGTCCTCTCGCTTTTCTTAATCCGCCCCTCCGACGCCTCTTCCACCCGGGCGTCGATCGCCTCCTGACGCGCTAGGGGATCGTCAGCGACGGCAAGCTCCACCTCCTGCAGGCGTTTGATTTCGTCGCGGAGGCGGGCGGCTTCCTCGAATTCGAGATTGGCGGCGGCCTCGCGCATCTGTTTTTCGAGCGCCGCGAGATGGGCCTTGAGATTGTGGCCGGGCTGGAGGAACTCCTCTGCGTCCTCGCCGAAGCCGGCGCCCGGTTTGGCGGCGCGGACGCCTCTGTGCCCCACGAAGGTCTGGCCGGCCGCCGCCTTCGCGCCTTCGTCGTCACTGGCGGCGATTTCCGCGATTTTCGCCTTGGTGCTCTCCGGCGTGATGCCGTGGGTCTCGTTATGGGCGAGTTGTTTGTCGCGCCGCCGCTCGGTTTCGCCCATGGCCCGCTCCATGGAGCCGGTGATGTTATCCGCATAGAGAATAACCCGGCCGTCGACGTTGCGCGCGGCCCGGCCGATGGTCTGGATCAGCGAGGTTTCCGAACGCAGGAAGCCTTCCTTGTCGGCGTCGAGAATGGCGACAAGCTGGCATTCGGGAATGTCCAGTCCCTCGCGCAACAAATTAATGCCCACCAGCACGTCAAAGGCGCCGAGGCGTAGGTCGCGAATGATCTCGATGCGTTCGAGCGTGTCGATGTCCGAGTGCATGTAACGAACCTTCACGCCCTGTTCGTGCATATATTCGGTGAGGTCTTCGGCCATGCGCTTGGTCAGCGTGGTGACGAGGACGCGCCCGCCTTTCTTGGCGATGGCCTTGCACTCGGCGATGACGTCATCGACCTGGTTGGTCTTGTCGCCGGTGACGGGACGCACTTCCACTGCCGGATCGACGAGGCCCGTGGGCCGGATCACCTGTTCGACGAAGACGCCGCTGGTGCGGTCAAGCTCCCAGCCGCCGGGCGTCGCAGAAACATGCACCGTTTGCGGGCGCATCTTTTCCCATTCCTCGAATTTGAGCGGCCGGTTGTCCATGCAGGAGGGCAGGCGAAAACCGTATTCGGCGAGGGTGCGCTTGCGGTTGAAGTCGCCGCGGAACATGGCGCCGATCTGCGGCACGGTGACGTGGCTTTCATCGCAAAAGATCAGCGCGTTTTCCGGGAGATATTCAAAGAGCGTCGGCGGCGGCTCGCCCGGTTTGCGGCCCGTCAGATAGCGCGAATAGTTTTCGATGCCGTGACAGGCGCCGGTGGCGGCGAGCATTTCAAGGTCGAAGGTGACGCGCTGGTCGAGGCGCTGCGCCTCAAGCAGGCGGCCTTCCTCGCGCATGATCGGCAGGACTTCCGTGAGTTCCTTTTTAATGCCGGTGATCGCCTGCTGCAGGGTCGGGCGCGGCGTCACATAGTGAGAGTTCGCGTAGAGGGTGATCTCTTCGAGGTCGTCGGTCTTCTGGCCGGTGAGCGGGTCGAACTCGTAGATCGCCTCGATCTCGTCGCCGAACATGGAAACGCGCCAGGCGCGGTCTTCATAGTGGGCCGGGAAAATCTCAATAACGTCGCCGCGCACGCGGAACGAACCGCGGGCGAACGCGTTGTCGTTGCGTTTGTATTGCAAAGCGACGAGGTCGGCGAGGAGCTTCTTGCGCTCGATGGTCTGGCCGAGCTTCACCGAGAAGGTCATGGCCGTATAGGTCTCGACCGAACCGATGCCGTAAATGCAGGACACCGAGGCCACGATGATCACGTCGTCGCGTTCCAAGAGCGCCCGGGTCGCCGCGTGGCGCATGCGGTCGATCTGTTCGTTGATGGAGCTTTCTTTTTCTATGTAGGTGTCCGTACGCGGAACATAGGCTTCCGGCTGGTAGTAGTCGTAATAGGAGACGAAATATTCGACGGCGTTGTCCGGGAAGAACGCCTTGAACTCGCCGTAAAGCTGGGCCGCGAGTGTCTTGTTGGGCGCGAGGATCAGCGCCGGGCGCTGGGCCGCCTCGATGACCTTGGCCATGGTGAAGGTCTTGCCGGTGCCTGTGGCGCCGAGGAGCACCTGGTCCCAGTCCTCGCCTTTGAGGCCGTCGGTGAGTTCCGTGATGGCCTGGGGCTGGTCGCCCGCGGGCTCATAATCGGAGACGACGTTCAGTGGCCTCGACAGGCCGGTGATCGTGGGGCGCTCCGGCCGGTGGGGCGTCCATTCCGAAAGCTGGACGGCGTCGTGATAGGCGGCCATGGCCTCTGAGAACCCGCCGGGCGTGATCTCCTCGCGCGGGGTCGAGGGCTGGGTGGTCGGTTTTTTTCGGCGGGGCGCGGGCATGATCCCGCGAACATAATGCGAACAGCGCGGATTGGAAGGGGCTACGCGCTGAGCGTTGGCGCCAGCGTTGTGACCTCGACGCTGACGTCCATGCCGAGGAAATCGCCCTTGGCGCCATTGAACGAGCCTTCGAGAGGTACGGCCTGCGCCGGCAGGCGGGCGACGCCGGTGCGGATCAGGTGGCCCGAGGCGATCAGGCCGTTGGTGGGGTCGAATTCGATCCAGCCGGCGCCGGGGAGGAACACCTGCACCCAGGCGTGGGTTGCGCCGGCGCCGCGCATGGAATGATGGCCCTCGGCGTCCGTTTGGTCCGTCAGCGGATCATAGAGATAGCCGGTGACAAAGCGCGCGGCGAAACCGAGCTGACGCACCGCCTCGAGCATCAGGACAGCGAAGTCGCGGCACGATCCTGCGCCAATCTCGAGCGTTTCCATGGGGGGCTGGATGCCCGGCTCTTCGCGGCGGCGGTAGTCGAAGTCGCGATGGATAGCGCTGTTGATATTTTCGAGAATGGCCCAACTGTCGCCATAGGCGTCGTCAACGAAATTTTCCGCCCATCGTTTCACTTCGCCTGTCGGCGCATCATATTCCGGTCGGATGAGCGCGACGAGGTCCGGCCATTGTTCCGACGGATAGGTGAACGGAAAGCCCCTCGCAAACTCCGCTATGGGAAATTTCGGCTCGTGTACGGTCGAGCGCACGACGCTGAACTCGCAGATGATCTCAAGGGTGTCGGACGCCGGGGCTGCACCGAAGTCCATGATGACTTTCGAATTCGAAAAGACATCGTGGACCCAGTGGTGGGTCGACGCCGGGTTGGTGTTGATCTCGAACGAGGTCAGCCGCAGGTCGTTCGATTCATGCGGCCTGAACATCGCACGGTGATCGCCGAACTCGACCGCTTGCGCATAGCGATATTGCGTGACGTGGCGCACATGCAGCAGATCCGTTGAGACGAGCGGCGTTGATACGGTCATGGGCGCGGCGACATTCAACGGATTGACCTCAATGATGGTTTACGCAACGGGCGCGGGCGGAATCAGCCGGCGGGCGCAAAATAGCGGTCATTGAGGGCGTTGGCGAGGGCGATTATTTCTTGCTGGATTGCATCGAGGTAACGATGCAGCGCGCGACCGTTGAGTTTCGCCGGCGGCGAAGCAAGCCGTGCGTCCAACGCTTCAGCGGCGGCGAGAATATCGGCGCCGGGTTTCGCGTTGAAGTCGCGCTCTAACCTTTCGAGCTGGTAAAAGGCGGCGCCGGCGGCGTTAGCAACGGACAGCGGCAGATAGGGATCGCAGAGGACGAACTGCGCCGCGTCCGCCGGATCGGCGTTGAATGAGTGGCGCCGTTGAAAAGCGTGATAACCGGAAGCCGACCGCAGCAGCGTATTCCACCAGGCGACGTCCGGCGGCGCTGTTTCGTCGATGTCGTCGCGGTCGAATCTGAAATATTTAATATCGATCAGACGGGTCATCTGATCAGCGCGTTCGAGCGCTGCGCCCAGTTGATGAAATCGCCACACCTCATCGCGATAGCATGTGGCCGCCATGACGCCGCGGTGGGTGTAACACCCATCACGTAACGAAAGGCAGATTTCGCTCAATTTGGAAAGCGAGACGCGGCGCTTTTGCAACGCCATCAACGCGTCATTGAAAACGGAGATCTCGCGCCAGGCTTCCGTGCTGAGCAAATGGCGCAGGGACCGTGCGTTTTCCTTCGCCATAAACGCTGCGTAGGCGGCGGAATTCGGATTGTTCCGATCAGTAAGATAAAAGCGCGCCACATTAAGCGCGTTGGATTGTCTGCCTCGCTCGGCGAAGGCCGTCTCGTCGGCAAAAACGGAAAGGATCGGCGCCCAAGCGTCGTCGCTCTCCTGATCTGCGGCGAACGCCTCCGTCACCCAGAGAAGGCCGGCAAGACTTTCGACGCGCTCCATATAGCGGCCAAGCCAGAAGGCGCTTTCGGCATATCGGGATAACAACATCGGCCCTACCGCATGACCCAGGTGTCTTTTGACCCGCCGCCCTGGCTTGAATTGACGATCAGTGATCCCTCGCGCATGGCGACACGCGTCAGTCCGCCGGGCAAGACCCAGGAGTTTTCACCTGTCAAAACAAACGGTCGTAGGTCCACATGGCGCGGCGCAACGCCCTTCGGCGTCAAGGTCGGGCAGACGGACAGACTGATCATTGGTTGCGCGATATAGTTCGCCGGGTCTTTCTTGATGGATCGCCGCACGTCGCGAAGCTCGGCTTTCGTCGCCTTCGGCCCGATGACGATGCCATAACCGCCTGACTCGCCGACGGGCTTGACGACGAGTTCGTCGAGATGGTCGAGCACATAAGCAAGATCGTCCGCCTCGCGACAGATCCATGTTTTCACATTGTTGAGTACCGGTTCTTCGCCGAGATAATACTCAATGATGCGCGGCATATAGGCGTAGACTGCCTTGTCGTCCGCAACCCCGGCGCCAACGGCGTTCGCGATCGTCACTTTGCCGGCTTTCAGCGAACGCATCAGGCCGGGCGTCCCTAACATGGAATCTTCGCGGAAGACCTCCGGGTCAAGAAAATCATCATCGATGCGGCGATAGATCAAGTGAACGCGCTTAAGTCCAGAGATCGATTTCATAAAAACGCGATCTTCTTCATCGACAACAAGATCGCGCCCTTCAACAAGAGGGACGCCCATTTCCCGCGCAAGAAACACATGTTCGAAATAGGCGGAGTTAAAAACGCCCGGCGTCAACAAAACGATGTTCGGATTCTGCACTCGCGGCGGCGCCGTCTCCGATAGCTTGCCGCGCAAGCGCTTGCCATAGTCCGAAACCGGCTGGATTTTCATCCCCTCCATCAGATCGGGGAATGAGCGCATCATCAGGTGCCGGTTTTCGATGACGTAGGAGACGCCGGAAGGCGAGCGGCAGTTGTCTTCAAGAACGAGAAATTCGCCGTTTTCGTCCCGGATCAAATCGACGCCGGAAATATGCGTGTAGGTGTCCTGCGCCAGCTTTACGCCAAGCATCTCCCTCCGGAAATGTTTGTTCTTCAGCACAAGACTTTTCGGAACGATGCCGTCCTTCAGGATTTGCTGCTTGCTGTAGACATCTGTCAGGAAGGCGTTGAGTGCGGTGACCCGTTGCACGCAACCTTTATCCAGCGCTTTCCAGTCGTCGCCCGAGATCTGGCGCGGCAACGGATCGAAGGGAAGAATGCGATCAATCGCACCCGCGTCAGAATAAACCGTGAACGTAATGCCAAGGTTTCTCAATTCGCGCTCAGCGGCGGCGTTTCGCTGGTTCAACGTGCGCAGATTGTATCGTGACAGTCGCTTGGCGACTGTATTCTTTTTGCCGCCGCCGGCGCCGCTGGTAATCTCGCAGTAATTTGCACCGGCGTCATAGTCGGCGAAAAGGCTTCTTGAAGGCATAAGCGCTTTGGTTAGCCGATCGCCATCGAGAAAGCAAACCTTTGCAGGTATTAAATCAGAGTGCGGACTAAATATTCGCTTGCTCGCGCAATTGTATCTGGCAACCGCAACGCAAGCCGAGGAAGAAAACCCTTCGATTTTTTTTGCTTTCATCGCCCGGCGTGATAATAAGCTGGTTTCGTCAATATGCGCATAGGGGTCGCAATGCTTCGGGTTATATTCCTCATCTGCTCCATCTTTGTCGCGGCGCCCGCCGCCGCGTCCTCGGACGAATTGCAAGCGCTTTTCGCGGACTACTCCCGGAATGAGCTGGCCGAGGATCCATTTGCCGCCACAGAGGCCGGCAAAGTGGAATATAATGACCAGGTTCCGCTGGTGGGCGCTGCGGACCAAGAGCGCCGCGCGGCGAAGGCGGCTGAATTCCTGGCGCGCCTCGAGGCCGTCGACGCGTCCGGCTTCAGTGACGCCGATCGCGTCAACGCCGACCTTCTGCGGTTTATTTTAAAGCACAAGGTCGCCCTTGCCGAGTTTCGCCCCTGGCGGATTCCGTTCCTTGCCGATACTGGTTTCCATACGGACATTGGGCACATTGTCGGATCGACGGTGTTTCGCAAAGAGAAAGATTATGAGGACTATTTGGCCCGGCTACAGGCGTTGCCGAGCTACATACAACAAAACGTAGAGAATATGCGTATTGGACTTGCAGAAGGGTTCACGCAGCCAAAGGAAATCATCCCGCTTATCATTCCGTCGTTTGAGGCGATGGCGACCGACCGCGCAGAAGAACACGTTCTATATGCGCCTTTTATGCGTATGCCTGGATCGATCTCCGAACGCCGCCGAGAGGCTATACGCATAGAAGGCAAAATGGTCCTTGAACATCACGTTGTTCCAGCGTTTGAGGAGCTAGCGGCTTTCATGAAGGAGGAGTATCTGCCGAACGCCCGCGAAACGTTGGGAATCAGCGAAACGCCGGATGGAGACGCGTATTACGCAGCGCTTGTGCGCTACTTCACCACACTGGACGATGCGACCGCTGACGAAATTCACGAAATCGGCCTCAAGGAAGTGGCGCGTATCCGGAAGGAAATGGATATTGTCATCGCCGCCGCCGGCTTCGAAGGTACGTTTGAAGAGTTTCTCGAATTTCTGCGCACGGACCGGCAATTCTACGCCAAGACGCCGCAGGAAATGCTCGATCGCGCAGCATGGATTTCGAAAGACATTGACGGCCGATTACCGGCGTATTTTGGAAAGCTGCCGCGTCAGCCTTATTCCGTTGAGCCGGTGCCCGATAATCTGGCGCCGAATTACACAAATGCGCGTTATGTCGGCGCGCCGCTTGACTCTGCGCAAGGCGGCCAGTTCTGGGTAAACACGTATAAGATTGAAATTCGCCCGATGTACCAACTTGTTGCGATGGCGTTGCACGAAGCGGTGCCCGGCCATCATTTGCAAGGCGCGCTGTCAAAGGAAATCGAGAACGTCCCGGAGTTTCGGTTGGGATTTTATCCGCACGCCTATGGCGAGGGCTGGGGTCTTTATTCTGAAAAACTCGGCGTCGAAATGGGCGTTTATCAGACGCCCTATGATCATTTCGGACGCCTCACATGGGAAATGTGGCGCGCATGCCGCCTCGTCATTGACACAGGGATTCATTCGAAAGGTTGGACGCGCAAGCAAGCCATGGATTACCTCGCCGGCAATACGGCTTTATCGCTTCACAACGTTCAAACGGAGATCGATCGTTACATCGCCTGGCCCGGCCAGGCGCTCGCCTACAAAATGGGCGAGCTGACGATTTGGGAGTTACGGGCGAAAGCCGAAAAAGAGCTCGGCGACGATTTTGATATTCGCGACTTCCATGATGCGGTTCTCGTTGAAGGGGGTTTGCCGCTCGACATGCTGCGCGACCAGATTGATCGGTATATTGCCGACGCAAAAGAGAGCGGGTGAAATTGACGGGCCTCGATATTCCGCGGGTTGAAACGAAGCGCTTAGTTCTCCGCGGACATGCGCTGGAGGATTTTCCGGCAATTCGCGATATGTGGAGCCACCCGGGAGTCACGAAGTATATTGGCGGCAAGCCGCGCCCGGAAGAGGAATGCTGGTTGAAATTTCTGCGCGCAGCCGGGTTCTGGGCGCATCTCGGATATGGATACTGGATTATTGAAGAGCGGGACTCGGGCGCCGTCGTCGGCGAAGTCGGTTTCGGCGACTTCAAGCGCGATATCGATCCGCCGCTTCGTGGGGCGCCGGAGATCGGGTGGGCGCTCGCAGCGCCATTCCACGGCAAGGGATATGGATATGAAGCGGCGCGCGGCGCTGTCGATTGGGGGGATGCGAACAGCATTGCCTCGCCCATGTCCTGCATTGTCGATCCGGCAAACACGCCGTCAATTCGGATTGCAGAAAAATGCGGGTTTTCCGAGATAACGCGCACAGCTTATCACGGCGACGAGGTCATTCTTTTCCATCGCCGGTAAATGTCGCCGAATAGCGCTCCCGCAAGATCTGTTTCTGAACCTTGCCCATGGCGTTGCGGGGCAGGGCGTCGACGCGGAAACACTTACGCGGGCGTTTGAACTTCGCAAGAGATTGCGCCGCCTCTTCCAGCGCTGACTTGTCCGCATCGCCGGCGAACACGGCGATGACGCCTTCGCCCATATCCGGATGCGGAACGCCGACAACCGCAGACTCCGTGACCCCTCGCACTGCGTCCAGGACTGTTTCGACTTCCTTTGGATAAATATTGTAGCCGCCGGCTATAATCAGGTCTTTTGCGCGCCCGGAAAGCGTCAGGCGCCCGTCGTCATCAAGGCTGCCGATGTCGCCGGTGACGAACCAGTCGCCTCGAAACTCCTGTTTGGTTTTTTCGGGCATGCGCCAGTAGCCCGAGAACAAATTGTCCCCACAGACCTCCACATTACCCGGCGCGCCGGCGGGAAGGGGGGCGCCATCATCGCCGGTGACGCGGATATTCACGCCAGGGAGGGCGAAGCCAACCGTTCCGGCAATGCGCGCGCCGTCCAGCGGGTTGGACGCGATCATGCCCGCTTCCGACATGCCATACCGTTCTAGGATTTTGCCGCCGGTTCGCTGGTAAAATGCGTTGAAGGTTTCCTCCGTCAACGGCGCTGAGCCTGAAATAATAAGGCGCATATGCGCCGTGTCTTTGTCGTCGAAATCGGGATCGACGAGCAGGCGCGTATAAAATGTAGGCACGCCCATCATCACGGTGGCGCGGGGCAGCGCCTTTCGGACTTCGCCAATATCGAATTTCGGCAGAAACAAAATCTCGCAAGCCGACAACATCGCCGTATGCATCGCGACGAAGAGCCCGTGAATATGAAAGACGGGCAGGGCATGCAGCAAAACGTCCTGTTGCGTGAAGCGCCACAATTCATTCAGCGCTACGGCGTTTGACTGCAGCGCCCGATGCGACAGCATTGCGCCCTTTGATCGACCCGTCGTCCCCGATGTGTAGAGAATCGTTGCGAGGTCGTCCGGATGGCGCGGCTGGACGTCCGTTTGCGCCAAAGGCTTGTCCGCGGCGTCGCGCAGGGAGCCTGCCCCGCCGCCGTCAAGCGTAAGCACCGTTTGCACGCCGGCTGCGCCTGCGTATGGTTCGAGCGCGTCGCGCCGCGCCGGATCGCAGATAAAGACCGACGGCGCCGCATCGCCCAGAAAATAGGCGACCTCGTCGTCCGTGTATGCGGTATTTAGAGGAACATACGTAAACCCGCCGCGTATTGCGCCGAGATAGGCGGCGATGTTTTCGAACGATTTGCCGACCTGCACGAGAATACGGTCGCCGGGCTTTGCGCCGGTCGCGTTAAAGGCGCCCGCCATTTGCGTCGCGCGGGCGTCCATTTCGCCATAGGTGATCGATTGGCCGCTCGGCGCCGTTAGCATTGGCGCATCAATGTGCGGCGTGAACCGTTGTTTCAGTAACGCGTAAAAATTGCCATCGCCCATGGGCGCCGATCAAAGCGCATTTACAGGGATTTTCAAATAGCTGATCCCGTTTACCTCGGCGGGCGGAAAAGCGCCGGCGCGCATGTTCACTTGAACCGACGGCAAGATGAGCTTCGGCATGGAAAGTTTCGCGTCCCGTTCTTCGCGCATGGCGACGAATTCGTCTTCCGACTTGCCGGCGATATGAATATTTTTCTCCCGTTGCTCCTTCACCGTCGATTCAAAGGCGAAGCGATCGCGTCCGGGCGCCTTGTAATCATGACAGGTGAACACACGGGTCTCATCAGGCAAAGCGAGTATTTTTTGAATTGACCGATATAGCGCCCGCGCGTCACCGCCGGGAAAATCGCATCGGGCTGTTCCATAATCCGGCATGAACAATGTATCGCCCGCAAACACTGCATCGCCGATCACATAAGCAATACAGGCCGGCGTATGGCCGGGAACATGTAGAACGCTGGCGTTTATGTTGCCGACATTAAACGCGTCACCGTCGATAAACAGCCGATCAAACTGCCGGCCGTCCATTGCAAATTCTGCCTCAGCGGCGAAGATTTCAGAAAACGTTTTCTGGACGGTGCTTACGCTCTTGCCGATCCCCGTTCGCCCGCCGAGTTTCGTTTTAAGGTATACGGCTGCGGTTAAATGATCGGCGTGCACATGGGTTTCGAGGATCCAGTCAACGCTCAACTCATTGGAAGCGACATAGGCCGCGATGCCGTCGGCGCCGCCGGTGTGCGTCCGCCCCGACGATGCGTCGTAATTGAGAACCGGGTCGATGATCGCCGCCCGCCGCGTCTCCGGGTCGTGGACGACATAGCTTGCCGTAAATGTCGCTTCGTCGAAAAATATTTCGACAACGGGATTTGTCATTATCTCCTCCTTCGTGATGATTTCGCCGGCGCGCCGAAAGCCTCGCAAAGAGCGGCGACAAGTCTTTCGAGTCGTTCGTCCACGAGCCGATAGAATACATTTTTTGACTGGCGTCGGGATTTGACGAGCCCTTCCTGTCGCATTCGCGCGAGGTCGCGCGACAGATGCGGCTGTTCCGCGCCCGTATAGGCTTCAAGTTGACTGACGGACATTTCCCCTTCTGTCAGGGCACAGGCGATGAGCAATCGGTTGGCGTGCGACAACGTTTTCAGCAGCCCCGACACCTCTTCTGCCCGATCTTGTAAGTCTTCAATGTTGATCGGTTTGGTCATTGTGCTCCAATACTTGTCAATTATGATATATGATATATATGACGTTGAGACTTTTCAAGTCGCGAAAGACAATTGGAGGAACAAAGTGGAGAATTTCACGCCCCTGTCGGCTGCAATCGGCGGTGCGATGATTGGTCTGGCCGCGGCGCTTCTTATGGCGCTGAACGGTCGCATCGCCGGAATTAGCGGTATCGCGGCTGGTGTTTTGGCGCCGGTCTCCGGAGAGTGGCTGTGGCGGGCAGTGTTTCTTGCGGGCCTGCTTACTGCGCCGTTGGTTTATTGGTTGGCGAGCGGCGAACGCCCGGGGTTTGAAACGGTCCATCCGTTATGGCTTACCGCGATTGGCGGCGGGCTTGTCGGCTTTGGCGCACGGCTCGGAAGCGGCTGCACATCCGGACACGGCGTCTGCGGCATAGCGCGTTTTTCCAAACGATCGATTGTCGCGACCATCGTTTTCATGGCCACAGCCATCGCAACCATATTCATTCTCAGATTTGCGGGCGTATAAATGATGAAAAATATCGCAGTATTCGCCGTCGGGCTGCTGTTCGGGTTGGGCCTTGTCGTTTCGCAGATGGTCAACCCGGCGAAGATTATCGCGTTTCTTGATATTGGCGGAAACTGGGACCCGTCGCTGGCGGTGGTTATGGCGGCGGCGCTTGCGACGGCGTTTGCCGGTTACCGGGTCACCCTGTCGAGACAAAAACCCGTGTTTGAAAACACCTTTCAGTTGCCAACCAACACGGCGATTGACCGACCTCTTTTGATCGGAACCGGCATATTCGGTTGTGGTTGGGCCATGGCGGGATTGTGTCCCGGGCCCGCCGTTGCAGGCGTGGTTATCGGCGGGATTGCACCATTGGTTTTTCTCGCCGCCATGGCCGCGGGCATGAAGACGCGCGACCTTGTGAAGCCCTAGCCCAGCCAACGCCGTCGCGCTAAGACCGGGCGCGGGAAGATTTGAGACGGCTCCCATGCTTGACGCGACAGAAAAAAACCGCCCGACCGGGTCAAATTTCGACGCCCAGCTGACTGCGTCGATCGACGCTGCGGCGGAATGGTTGGCCGCGCGCCAGAAACCGGAAGGCTATTGGGTCGGGCGGCTTGAATCGAATGCCTGCATGGAGGCCCAGTGGATCCTGGCGCTCTGGTTTATGGGGCTCGAACACCACCATCTGCGCCCGCGTCTTGCGCAATCATTGCGTGAAACCCAGCGCGAGGACGGCTCCTGGGAAATTTATCATGCGGCGCCCGCAGGCGACATCAACACGACCGTTGAAGCCTACGCTGCGCTCCGGTCCATGGGCGTATCGAAAGACGATCCGGCGCTGAAGAAAGCCTTTGAATGGATCATGTCAAAAGGCGGCCTCAAAAATATTCGCGTTTTCACGCGCTACTGGCTGGCGCTGATCGGCGAATATCCGTGGAAACATACGCCAAACCTGCCGCCTGAAGTCATTTTCTTTCCGAACTGGTTTCCGTTCTCGATCTATAATTTCGCCCAATGGGCGCGGGCGACGCTGATGCCGATTGCCGTGCTTTCCGCGCGCCGTCCGACGCGGCCGCTGCCGCCGGAGAGCCGTCTTGACGAATTGTTCCCGGAGGGGCGCGAGAATTTCGACTACGCCTATCCCGAAAAACCGGGCGCCGATTTCTGGGATAGCTTCTTCAAAGCGGCCGACCGCGTTCTTCATGCGCTGCAGACCTATGGCGAGTGGACAGGTTTTTCTCTTGCACGAAAGTCCGCGATCCGAACAGCGCTCGAATGGATCATCAAACATCAGGATAATGACGGCGTCTGGGGCGGCATTCAGCCGCCGTGGATATACTCGCTAATGGCGCTCCACAATGAAGGGTACGCCATCGATCACGCGGTCTTGGAAAAGGGGCTGGGCGCGCTTGATGATCCGCGCTGGCGGGTCGATGTCGGCGAGGCGACCTGGATCCAGGCTTCGACCAGCCCGGTATGGGATACGGTGCTGACGTTGCTCGCCTTTGACGATGCGGGTCTTGATGAGCGTTACGATGCGGAAATTGAAAAAGCGGTGCAGTGGGTGCTGGACCAACAGATGCTGCGCAAGGGCGACTGGAGCGAAAAACTCCCTAACCTCGAACCCGGCGGCTGGGCGTTTGAATATAAGAACGGGTATTATCCGGATACGGATGATACTGCCGTGGCGTTGATCGTTCTTTCAAAGTATAAAGCCGATCCGAAATGGCGCGCACGCGGTGTCGAGCAGGCTATCGAAAAAGGCGTCAATTGGCTGTTTGGCATGCAGTGCAGGAATGGCGGCTGGGGGGCGTTCGACAAGGACAACGACAAAAACTATCTCACCAAGATTCCATTTTGTGATTTCGGTGAAGCGCTTGATCCGCCTTCGGTTGACGTTACCGCTCATATTGTCGAGGCGCTCGGGAAACTCGGATATTCAAAAGACCATCCCAATGTGGTGCGCGCCATCGACTACCTGAAGGCCGAACAGGAGCCCGACGGCGCCTGGTTCGGCCGTTGGGGCGTTAACTACGTATACGGAACAGGCGCGGTTCTGCCGGCCCTTGAAGCGATCGGCGAGGATATGAACCAGCCCTACATCCGCAAGGCGTCGGACTGGCTGATCCTGCATCAGAATGACGATGGCGGCTGGGGTGAGAGTTGCGCGTCCTATATGGATCCGAGCGCCATGGGACGAGGTAAATCAACGGCGTCGCAAACGGCCTGGGCGCTAATGGCGCTCGCCGCCGCCGGCCGTAATGAAGATGAGGCCGTTATCGCAGACGGCGTTCAGTTCCTGATCGAGCGCCAGGACGACGGCACATGGAACGAGCCTGAATACACCGGCACTGGATTCCCCGGCTATGGCGTCGGCGCAACGATCAAACTCGGCGATCCGTTACTGGCGGAGCGGCTGAAACAGGGGCCGGAACTCTCCCGCGCCTTTATGATTAACTACAATCTCTACCGGCACTACTTTCCGATCATGGCGCTTGCTCGCGTCAGGAAACTCGTGTCTTCATATGAAACGGCGTAGTCGCCAAAAATGCTGTATTTTCGCGTGTTTACCGTCCGTTCGCGGAATTTCCGACTCACGGTACATTTATTGCTGAATCGCACCCCGAGAGGAGTGCTTATGCGTGTTTATGTGGTCGTGCTGGTTCTTGCGCTCAGCCTCGCTTTTACGATGTCTTTCACGTAAGCGGCGCTGATAGTCCGCCCAAACAACAGTTCCCCTGCAAAACAGCGCAGGCGAGTCATTCGTCCGTGACGGATGGTATTCCCGCATCGCGCTGCGCGGCTCGCAACATTGCGGCGTTGATATGCAATAATTCCTGCAGGCATCGCTCAATCTGAGCGTGCGTGCGCTCAAGGCGCCGGGCCTGGTCCTTCGGTCCCGATTGTATTTCGTATGTGAACTCGCCGACGTTGCGATAATCGCTCATCAGGTAGAACTTCAGATAGATCTTTTCGCCCTTCGCCTCGAATCCGCCAAAAGTTACCGAGGATGAAGGAACTGGCGGTTTGCGATCCATGCTTCAGAAACCCTTGAGAGAGGCGGTATTCATTTACCGCCGAATGGTTGCAGTTCGGCAACGGCGCGACTATCCGCAAACGCCGTTCATTTCTGCGATCCAATCGCGAATGAGGCGAACGCCTTCGTCGTGAGCAAGCGCGCGCCCAAGTTCCGGCATCATTGCAGCCGGATCTGTCGTTTCCATACGGAAGAGCGTGATTGACGCATTCGGCGCCCCTGGCGCAATGCCGAATTTTCGCCCGCCAGTGCCGCCGCCTGCTGCAATCGGCGGTTTGCAGACGCCGAGAGCCGCGCCTTCCGCGTCCGGCTCAAGATCGAGGCCCGACGTGTCGGCGGCGCCATTCGGGTTGTGGCAATGGCTGCAATTGATGTCGAGATACGCGCGCGCGCGTGCATTCAAAGACTCAGTCTCGTCGGTCCAGACGGCGTTGGCCGGCGCATCTTCGACATCTGTCGCCGTCAATAATCCCGACGCGATCCAGTGATCGAGCTGGTTGAAGCCGGGAGAATAGGCTGATGGCTTGTTTAAGTGGCGCGCCTTCATGCCGATTGGCTGAATCTCCTTTGTGTCCGCATTGGTCGCGTGGCAGGCGGCGCACTGGTTCTGATTCGGAACGATATAGGGGAAGTCAGTTTCTTCGTCATGGCGAACAAGCGCCATCGCTTTGATGGCGCCTGTGCGTTTCAGGACCGCGTCTGTCTGCTCGTCGTTCCAGATATAGGGGAGCGCGACCCAGCCGGACGCGCGGCGTACGAGAATGCGCGTCTCGATCAGCCGGAACTCAGCGAGCGACAATGATTTTTTTGAAAGCGGCGGCGCGGCGCCGATCGTCGCTGCATCGCCGCGCTTGGGATAATAAAATGTCTTGGTAATGACCGATCCAACAGGAAAATCGAAGGCTTCCGTTTTCTTGTAGGAAACAGTCTCCCGATCGGGAAGCCAGACGGTGCGGAGCTTCAGAGCGTAATCAGTGAAGAGCGGCGTTGCGAGATCATAGGGCGTCACTGCGTCATTGACGATCAGACGGCCCTCATCGGCGAACACCATGCCCCATTCGCTTAAAGATAGCGGCGTTTCGTCAGCGTGAAAAGTTGGCGCGGGCGCGCGTTCTTCGGAGCACGCCGCCAGCGCGAGACATGACAATAATGCGATGAGGCGCAATTTACATTTGCTCCGCCATTGAGCCGTTCAGGGAAATCTGCGGGAGCTTTTCAAGGGTGCAATCATGAGCGCCGATGTCCGCTATCGCAGGGTTCTTACTACCGTTCGGCACATCCGCGTTGAGAACGCGCGCGTCGCCGTTTTGAACGCAAATGACCGGGTCGGCGCCATCCGGATTCACGAAGCCGTCCCATAGAATGTCGGGGAGGCGACCTAGGGGCCCCGCGAGCGCAAGTTTCAGCGCCTGTAGTTCGAGGCCGTCTGGGTTGTTGCCGCCGCCGTCAAACCGGTTTTCGTAGATGAAGATCCGCTCCGGATAGGGGTCAAAGTCGTCCTGGGTCGCGCCGTCGGCGTAGTCGGTGGAAAAGACGCTTGCGATGATGATGTTGGCGGTCTTGTTGTCGCGAATGTCATTGTCGAAAATCTCGACGTCGTCATTGGAATTGACCACGACGCCGGAACCGGCGGGAATCGACGCGACCGGCGTTCCTTCGTGGCCGAAGTTTTTCGTGTTGTTCTCGTAAACCTCGTTATCAAACACGCGCGTGCGCGCGCCGGGCGTTTTCAGATTCGGCATATTGAACACGAGAATGCCGCCGGTATTGTTTGTCGCGACGTTGCCATAGACATCCGCGCCCGTTGTATTTTCGATCTCAATGCCGGCGACGTTATACTCAGCGCGATTGTTGCGAACGATGACGTTTTGCGATTGTCCTATATAAAGCCCTGCGTCGGCGGCGGCGATGGCGACGTTTTCCTCCATCAGCACGTTTTTGGTCTGCACCGGGTAAATCCCATAGGCGCCGTTTTCGGTTTTCGGCCCGCCCGTCCATTCCGTTCGCACGCGGCGGATGACAATGTTCTCGCCGTCCGAGATTTTTAAGGCGTCGCCTTTTGTATCCTCGATCGCGAGGTCTTCAATGGTGAAATCGCTGGCAGTGACCAACAGTCCCTCGGCGCCGGCGACCTGGCCCTTGAACGACAACACCGACTTGTCCATGCCGCGTCCCCTTATGGTGACGCCATCGACATTGAGACTGAGAGAGCGATCGAATGTGTGGACGCCTTCGGGAATTTCGATGACATCACCGGGCTGCGCGTCGATGAGTTGCGTCAACAGCGTATCCTGATAGGCAAGGTCTGTTTTGGCGGTTGTTTCTTCAGTGCTTTGACCGCAGGCCGCGGCGCTAAATAGGCAGACGGAAATGAGCCATCGATGCATGAATAATCCTCCCGGCAATAGGGCGAGTATAGAGGATTGGGCCTGATGGAAAAGGCGATGCGCTGCAGTTAGGCGGCGGCCTCGACAACGCCCTTGAAGAATGCCGCGCCGTCGAGTCCGCCGAGCAAGGGAGAAATCACGCGCTCAGGGTGTGGCATCAGGCCGAAAACGTTGCCGGCGTCGTTCAAAAGCCCGGCGATGTTGCGCGCCGATCCGTTGGGGTTGTCCACATAGCGCAGCGCCACGCGACCTTCACCCTCAAGCCGGTCAAGGGTCGCGTCGTCGGCGAAAAAATTGCCGTCATGATGAGCGACCGGGAAATCGACGAACTGCCCGTTGTCAAAGCCGCGCGTGAAGATCGACTGATTATTCTCGACACGCAGCGACACCGTCCGACAGATGAAATTAAGATTGGCGTTACGCAAGAGCGCGCCGGGCAACAAGCCGGTCTCGCACAATATCTGGAAGCCGTTGCATATGCCGAGGACAGGCGTTCCTGCGTGCGCCTTTTCGATGACGGCGCGCATAATCGGCGATTTGGACGCCATGGCGCCGCAACGCAGATAGTCGCCATATGAAAATCCGCCTGGCAGAACGATAAAATCCGTATCGGGCAGGTCAGCATCGCCATGCCATACCATTTGCGGCTTCGCGCCGACCGCCTGCTCAAGCGCAACCGCCACGTCGCGGTCGCAGTTTGATGCTGGGAAAACGATGATGGACGGTTTCACGGGTTTGCTCCGTTTAATCGCTTCTTTATCAACCCGGAGTCGATAACAATGACTAGGACGGTAAGAATGTAAATTGCAGCGACGGCGGCGGGGATGAACAAAAGTTGTTGTTCGGGCGCTTTCCACCAGATCAAAAAAACAACAATCGCGCGCGCAATGGCATGTGCGCAATAAATCCAGGTGCGTCCATAACTCCAGCCAATGACAGGCCAGTGAATTCCCATCCCAATTGCCAGAATCATCGGGAACAAGTCAGGCGCGCGCCAAAGCGCTGCGATCGCCATCGGCCAGAAGATCAGCATGCCAACGAATGCCGGGGCCAGCAAATCTCCAGTCGCCGTTCTGTCCTTCATGAAATTATTGTTGAACAGGCGAGCGTAAACAAGCGCCAGCGGAAAAATTGCACCGCTTCCAAATAGCGCCGCGTAGCGCCACGTCGGCTCAGGCAGCTGCTGGCTCAGTATCGCGAGCGCCGCCCAATAGGTTGCGCCGGCGAGCGGAATTGGAAAGCCGCCGCGAAGTCGCGCATAAGAGGAAAGCCGATCGTGCAGGAGCGCGGTCTTGAGAGCGGGTAGATCGCTCTGTAATGCCGGCCCCGCGTTATTCATCTCGCATGTCCTTCGACTACCAGCCAGTCGTTGTCGGGCGACTTTTCCGCAGTCTCTCCGCGAAGTTCGAACGGACGCCCGCTCACCCGACTATCTCGATTGCGTAATTTTCCATAACCGGATTGGCGAGGAGTTTTTTGCACATCTCCTCCGCTTTGGCGCGGGCCGCCGTCTCATCGGTTTCGTTCAGTTGCAGCTCGATTTCCTTCCCCTGGCGCACGCCCGACACGCCGTCGAAACCAAGTCCTTTAAGCGCGCCCTCGATGGCTTTGCCCTGCGGATCAAGCACGCCGTTTTTCAAGGTGATGGTGATTTTCGCTTTCATGACGCTAATTCTCGTTGTCGCTCACGAGGACAGGGCCTCTTTGACCGGCGTTCTCATTTTCGCGCAACACGCCGAGGCGCTTTGCGACTTCCCGGTAGGCGTCCGTGACATTGCCGAGGTCTTTGCGGAAGCGGTCTTTGTCCATGATGTCGCCGGTTTCCATATCCCAGAGGCGGCAGGAGTCTGGGCTGATTTCGTCGGCGACGATCAGGCGCATCAGATCGCCGTCATACTGACGGCCGAACTCGACCTTGAAATCAATCAGCTTAATGCCGACGCCGGCGAACAGTCCTGCGAGAAAATCGTTGATGCGTAAGGCGAGCGCCATCATGTCGTCGATTTCCTGCGGATTGGCCCAGTTAAACGCCGTGATATGTTCTTCGGCCACCAGCGGGTCGCCGAGCTTGTCGTCCTTGTAATAGAACTCGATCACCGAACGGGGCAGCGGCGTGCCGTCCTCAAGGCCTAATCGCTTGGACAACGACCCGGCCGCAACATTGCGCACCACGACTTCCAGCGGGACAATCTCTACATGGCGCACCAGTTGCTCGCGCATATTGAGGCGCTTGATGAAATGGGTGGGCACGCCGATTCGCTCCAGCCCCGTCATGATAAATTCCGAGATGCGGTTGTTGAGGACGCCCTTGCCTTCCAGGATCGCATGCTTCTGGTTGTTGAATGCGGTCGCGTCGTCCTTGAAGTACTGGATGATCGTGCCTGGCTCCGGCCCCTCGAACAGGATTTTCGCCTTGCCTTCGTAAATCTGCTTGCGGCGGGCCATTTCCGACATCCTTTCAGGCGGTTACAGACCGTTTTGGCGTCGGGCGGATTGCCGCTGAGACCGGTCACGGCCCGTCAGATAAGCGCAAGGACCGGTCTTGGCTAGCACGGGCCTGGCGATTTCGGGAAGCGGCGCGGTTTAATTGTAAATTTCCGGTTTGGAAAGCCCCATCGCCGCACCGCAACGGAGCGATTGCGCCGGCGCTGGCGCGTCTTTATGTAGGCTTGGAGGGCGGCAGGTACAGCCGCGCCGCAATGATCAAGGAGCCCCGATGTCGACCTTCGACGACCGCGAAGATAAATTCGAGAAAAAATTCGCCCATGACGCCGCCCTGAAGTTCAAAGCCGAGGCGCGCCGCAATAAGCTGGTTGGCCACTGGGCCGCTAAGCTGCTCGGCAAGGATGGCGATGCCGCGGACGCCTATGTGAAAGAAGTCATCAAGGCGGACCTTGAAGAAGCGGGCGACGAGGACGTTTTCCGCAAGATTCGCGCCGATTTCGACGCGGCGGGCGTCGACCAGTCAGATCATCAAATCCGCCGGCACCTCGATGAGTGCCTGGAAGAAGCTGTCAAGCAAATCCAGACCGAAGGATAGCCGCGGGCGATGGCGATCCCGGCAGAGACGTTTTTCGTTTTTCTTGCCGGCGCCTTTCTTCTCAACATTACCCCTGGGCCGGACATGGCCTTTACCCTTGCGAGCTCCGTAAAGGGGGGTGCGCGTTCCGGCGCTGCGGCGGCCGTCGGTATCGGATGCGGGTCACTAATCTGGGCCGGCGTGACGGCTGCTGGGCTCGCCGCATTGTTGTCGGCTTCACATCATGTGCTGACCGTAATTCGCATCGCGGGCGGGTGTTATCTTATCTTTCTGGCGGTGCAGACGTTTCGCCATCGGCGCGAAAGCATAGATGCGACCGGCGCCGACGATACAGTCGCCGCCTTTCGCGCCGGTTTTGTTACCAATCTCCTCAACCCCAAAGTCGGGCTGTTTTATATTGCCTTCCTCCCTGCTTTTACAAACGCGGCGGCAGGCCCGATTTGGTCGCAGGTGTTGGTTCTCGGTGCGGTGTTCAGTGTCAGCGGCGCGCTGGTGTTGATCGGCGTTGCGTTTGCCGCCGGGCGTCTGCGTGACCGGGTGGCGTCATCCGGGCGCTTGCGCGCGCGTATTCGGACTGTGTCGGCCCTCGTTTTCGGCGGGCTGGGCCTCCACCTGATCTTTGCGCGCAACACTTAAGCGCTGCTTTCTTTCCTTTATCGCCGCTCGCGCCTGTGGCATGCGGAGGCGCCGATAAGGAGACACAGTATGGCGCGAGTTTCGGGTAAAAAAGCATTCATCACCGGCGGGGCGCAGGGGCTTGGCGCCTGTTTTGCGCGGATGCTCGCGGATGAAGGCGCGAAAGTCGCAGTCAGCGATGTCAACATTGAAGGCGCGCGGGAAGTCGCCGCCGCCGTAAACGAAAAACATGCAGGCGCCGCCGTTGCAATTGAGCACGACGTCACGAACAAGGACGATTGGGAACGCGCGCTCGCCGAAGCGAACGATTTCATGGGCGGCGTCAGTGTCCTGATTAATAACGCTGGAATTGGGACCGCCGGCAATATCGAAACGGAGTCGTATGAAAATTGGCGACGCACCCAGGACATTGATGTCGATTCGATCTTTGTCGGCACGCAACTCGCTATGCCATACCTCAAACGAAGCCAGCCCGCCTCGATTATCAATATATCCTCCGTCGCTGGACTGATCGCCGATGGAATGATGCTGTCTTACAATGCGGCAAAAGCGGCCGTTTGGATGATGTCGAAATCGATTGCACTACATTGCGCGCGATCCGGTTACGACATTCGCTGCAATTCGGTGCATCCGGTATTCACGCGCACGCCGATTATCGATCCGCTGATCGCACATGGCGGCGGCGGCGAAACAGGCGAGGCAAAACTCGTGCGTCAGATTCCGTTAAAACGCCTCGGTGAACCGGAAGACGTCGGATATTGTGTTCTCTATCTTGCCTCGGACGAATCGCGGTTCGTGACGGCGTCTGAATTCAAGATCGACGGCGGTATCACGGCGCAATAACGTCGGGCGCAAGCGTCCAGCTTTTCGTCGGTAGGCCGCGTTGCGTCACGGAATTGGCGGGGCCGTCATTGGAGGACGAAACTTGCCTGCCAATAGCGCTCGGCCTAAGGCGTTGATCAGAACGGATAAAACACCATATAGAAGGCCGGGAGGGGTTTGCTCCCTGGTCAGCAGAAGGGCGCTCGCTGCGCCCGGCGCAAAGGAGAGACTATGTCCGGTTTTCTCGTATTTATCGGCCTTGTCGTCGCCGTCGTTCTTTTTGTTATCGTCATCTACAACCGCATCGTTGCGTTGTCGCAGCGGACGGAACAGGCGTTCGCCGACGTGGATGTGCAACTGAAACAGCGTCACGACCTGATCCCCAACCTCGTTGAGACGGTCAAGGGATATGCGTCGCATGAACAGGACACGCTCGACGCCGTGATCATGGCGCGCAGCGCCGCGCAGGGCCGCGCATGGGCCGGCGGCGCAGGGAGCGGCTGAAGGCGTTCTCGGCGCCGCGCTCGGCAAGCTGTTTGCGCTGGCTGAGGCTTACCCCGACCTAAAAGCGAACCAGAACTTTTATGGAGCTGCAGCGCGAGCTTTCAGATGTCGAGAACAAGATTGCTGCGGCGCGGCGCTTCTTCAATAACGCCGTTCAGGAATTCAATACGGCGATCCAGCAGATCCCCGGTAATCTTATCGCCCCGCTTGGCAATTTTACGGCGAAAGAATATTTCGAAGTGCCCGAAGGCAGCCGCGACCAAATTGAAGCGGCGCCGGAAGTGTCGTTCTCGTAACGCCGGCATGGGCGGTCGAATAAGTCATGACTGAGATACGCGCCGCCGGCGCGAATGACGCGGCCATTGTCGCGGATATTCTAACCGAAGCCTTTTCGGACGACCCTATCATGAACTGGATGTTCGGCGGCCCAAAGCCCATTGGCGATATGTTCCGGGTCCTGACGAACGGGGGCCTATCTCCGTGACGGGTTCGGCGATATCGTTGGCGACAAAGCTGCGGCGCTGTGGCTGCCAGCGCAACGGCGGCTACGGCTTTCACCGTTGCGCCAGCTGGAACTTGCAGCGCGCGTTTTCGCCGGCGGCGGGACCGGCGCTCTGCGCCGCATGAAAGCGACGGGCGAGATTCTCGGCATGAACCATCCGCGTGAGTTGCATTACTACCTTTTCGCCGTAGGCGTTCGAACGCGCGCGCAAGGCAAGGGCCTCGGCGGCGCTCTCGTGCGCGCCGGGCTTGCGCGGGCGGACGCGGATGGCGCCGCCGCTTATCTGGAAAACTCGAAAAGCCGCAACACGCCGCTTTATGAACGCCTTGGGTTTGAGCCGGCGGGATGGCTGCCGCTTCCCCAGGGTGCGCCGCCATTGTTGGCGATGCTGCGCCCGGCGTCGGGCGGACGCGGCGTATGAAACTCCTGGGGCTTATCGGCGGCGTCAGCCCGGAAGCGACGGCGATCTATTATCGGCTCCTGAACGAGGCCGCGCGAGCGCGGTTAGGCGGGCAGCATTCAGCAAACCTCATACTCTACACCGTCGATTATGGCGTTATGATTCGGCATTACGATAATCGCGACTGGAGCGCGTTCACCGCCGAAGTGGTTAAGGGCGCGAAGCATCTCGCAGCGGCAGGTGTCGACGCGCTGGTGATTTCGTCGAATACCACCCACGTCGCCGCCGACGCCGTGCAGGAAGCAACGGGTTTGCCGCTTATTCATATGCTCGATGTGCTTGCGGATGAAATGCGCCGCCGCGGCGTGAAGCGGCCGCTCCTGACAGGGACGCCGGTCGTCATGGGCGAAGATCACTACCAGGCCGAGCTTCGCAAACGCTTCGACGGCGACATCTTCGTTCCGGCCCCGGACGAGCAGGCGGCGATCGGGCGCATCATCCTCGATGAACTCATCAACGGCGTCGTCAAGGACGAAAGCCGGGCGGCGTATCTGCGCATTATTGATCGTTGGCGCGGAGAAGGCGCGGACGGCGTCATCCTCGGTTGCACAGAATTGTGCATGATCCTCAATCAGTCCCACACGGACTTGCCGGTGCTCGATACAAACCGCGCTCCACGCGGCGGCGGCGGCGCGCTATGCGTTTGGTGACGCCTGATGGGCGCCTATGGCCTGCAGACCCATATCTGGAACAACAATCTGAAATCGGTGTTGCTGCTAGGGGGGCTTTCCGCTTCTCCTGATGATCCTGATGTACGGTCTCACGGTCGGCTTTGTGGGGCTGACGGAATATGTGTCGTCGGTCGAGCAGGGATTGGCGCTCGCCTATGTCTATATGAGCCGGCTCTGGCCGTTCGCGTTTCTTGGCGCAGGCGTCTGGTTTCTCATCGCCTGGGGCTTTCATCAGCGCATCATTGAAGCGTCGGTCGGCGCGAAGAGTCTTTCGCGCAAAGAATCGCCGGAAATTTACAACCTTCTTGAAAACCTTTGCATCGCCCGCGGGATTACCATGCCGCGGCTCAACATTATCGAAACGCCCCGCGCTCAATGCTTTCGCCAGCGGCCTCAGCGAGAAGAGTTACAAGGTTACGGTGACGCGCGGTCTCATGGAGACGCTGGAAAAAGACGAACTGGAGGCGGTACTGGCTCACGAACTTACACACATTGAAAACAAGGACGTGCGGCTGCTGGTCATCGCCGTCATCTTCGTCGGAATCTTTTCGTTCTTCGGTGAAATTCTGTTCGACGGGATGTTTAGGCGCGGCGTCAGGATCGGCGGGCACACGCGTTCTCGGAACGGCGACAGCCGCGGCGGCGGCGCGCTTATCCTGATCGCCGTCGCGCTGATCGTGATTGCTTATCTATTGGCGCTGGTGATCCGTTTTTCCTTATCGCAGAAGCGAGAATATCTCGCGGACGCCGGCGCCGCGGAACTGACGCGTAACCCGGACGCCATGATCCGCGCGTTGCAGAAGATTTCCGGCAACGCGCATATTGATGCGCCCAATGACGTGCAGCAAATGATGGTCGAGAACCGTGCGCGGTTCGCCGGCGTGTTTGCGACTCATCCCTCCATTGAAAAACGAATTGAGGCGCTAAAGGAATTCGCCGGCGGGGCGGGGTGAAAATTTATCGCGCGGTTCTGGTTGCTACTGACCCATCTGATCGATCAATCCCTGCAGGCCGTTGGAAAGATCCGGCCCGTCGGTAATCGGCACGTTTTGATAGAGCGTGTAGTTTTCGTCCTCGCCGCCATCGCCGATCGAGACGTTCGTGGCGATTTGCGTGGTTCCCATGAATTCCTGCTCAAGCATCAATCCGCCATTGGTGATGCAGACCGTGCCCATCATGGCCGACGTATAAACATTGCAATCTACGCCGGCGACGGTTTTTGATTGGCCGTTGGCGGTCATGCCCATGGCGTTCAAAAACACCGGCGTCATCTCTTCGGGCGATGAATCTTCAAGCGCTGAAACAAGTCCGTCATAGACGGGATTCTGCGTTTTCGTGCCCGTATTTGTTTGAAGATTGATGGCGTAAATCCACTCACCAATGGTGATCGTGTGCTGGTTCTGGCTTTGTGAAACGCCGGCAAACGAAATGTTCGTGTTCACAATTTCATATTGCTCATAGGCGTGATCGCGATGGCATCGCGTCGTGTCGCCGGTCATCATTGGGCCGGTTGTCTCGTAAGTAACGCATGCCGCCTCAGTTGGATGAAGCCTTGGCGTTGAATCGTTTGCTTGCGCCTGTGCGGTAAGAAGTATTGTCGCCGTTGCGGCGAAGCCCATCACGATTTTCATGCTGTCTCACTCTCCCCTGTGATTGAACGAAATTCTATCGACGCATCAAATACCTTGATATGATGGAGTCTTCAATCGGCCTTGAATTTTCAGGGTTTCTTTCCGCTTCATTGGGCCTGCAACGAAGAACCTAACCGTAAAGCACGTCCGGCAGCCAAGTGGCGATGACGGGGAAAAAGGCGAGGAGCGTCAGAGCGGCGATCTGTATGCCAATGAATGGGATGACGCCCCGATAGATCTGCGACGTCTTCACTTCCGGCGGGGCGACGCCGCGCAGATAAAACAAGGCGAACCCGAAGGGCGGCGTCAGGAACGATGTCTGCAAATTGATCGCCATCATGATCCCCAGCCAGACGGGATCGAGGCCCATCATCAGGAGCGGCGGGGCGACCAGCGGTACGACGACGAAAGTGATCTCGATAAAGTCGAGGAAGAAGCCGAGCAGGAACATCACCGCCATGACCAGAGCGACGGCGCCGATGACGCCTCCCGGCGTCGCTTCAAGGGCGGCGCGCACCGTATCGTCGCCACCGAGTCCGCGAAAGACGAGAGAGAAGAGCGCCGCGCCGATGAGGATGGTGAAGACCATGGTCGTCACCCGCGCGGTCTGATCGAGGATCGGTGCGATGGTGCGCTCGCGCCGCATCTGCACGAGGCTCGCGACCAGCCCCCACGGGGTCAGGGCGCAGAGGAGGAAGGCGATAGCGATGCCCGTTGCTTCTGCGGCGGCGACAGAGTCGCGGCCGAGGCGAAGGTCGAGGAGCGAGGTCAACAGGATCAGGCCGACAATCGACGCCGCTGACACATATACCGCGGGCCGGCCAAAAGCGAAGGAACCCTTCGGCGCCATCCGTCCGCCGGCGATCAGCATGGCGCCGACTGCGCCCACGGACGCGGCTTCGGTCGGCGTCGCCGCGCCGGCGAGGATCGACCCCAGCACCGCAAGGATTAGCAGCAGCGGCGCGGGCAAGGTTTTTGCTGCGGCGATCCAGGTTTCCTTGAGGCTGCTGACTTCATCGGCCGGGATGGCGGGCGCTTTTTTCGGTTGCGTGACCGCGACAAAAACCTGCCATGTCATATAGAGGCCGACGAGCATCAATCCCGGGATCAGTGCGCCGGCGAAAAGATGACCGACCGATACGGTTTCCGGCGATGCGACGCCGAGTTCCAGTTGCGCCCGCTGGAAGGAATTGGAAATGACGTCGCCCAGGAGAATTAACACGATAGACGGCGGAATGATCTGTCCGAGGGTCCCCGCCGCCGCGATGGAGCCTGATGCGAAAGCCGGGTCATAACCGCGCCGCAACATGGTTGGCAGGCTGAGCAACCCCATGGTGACAACCGTGGCGCCGACAATGCCTGTCGATGCGGCGAGAAGCGCGCCGACAAACGTGACCGAAAGACCAAGTCCGCCACGCAGGGAGCCGAACAGCTTTGCCATTTCATCGAGCAGGTCTTCGGCGATTTTGGATTTTTCGAGGATCACGCCCATCAGCACGAACATTGGCACCGCGATCAGCGTCGTGTTGGAGACAGCGCCGAAGATCCGCGACGGAAACGGTTTGACATAGGAAAGATCAAAGACGCCGGCGGCAAGCCCAATGACGGCGAATATGAGCGCCGTGCCGCCGAGAGAAAAGGCGACGGGGTAGCCAGCCAGCAACATGGCGCAAAGGGCGACGACCATCATTACGTCGAGCCAGCCGGCGAGGTGGCACAGACAGAACCCTGCTTCCATCAGGATGCTCGTCCCTTCAACGTCTCGACGGCTTTGTGCGCGATGACGAAACCGGCCATCGCCAACAGCACGGCAAAGGCGGGGATCAGGCTTTTGAGGAGAAAGACGCCCTGAATGCCCGATGTATCGGCGGACCCTTCAAAGAACGCCCAGGACCGGGCGACATAAGGCGAGCCCGCCCACAGGATGACAAGACAGACCGGAAAGAGAAACAGATACGTGCCAAGCAGGTCGATCAACGCCTTTCGCTTCGGCGACGCTTCACGGTAGAAAATATCAACGCGCACATGATCGTTGGTCAGCAGCGCGTAACCGGCGGCCAGCAGAAACACGGCGCCGTGCATATAGGTGATCGATTCCTGCATGAAGATTTCGTTGACGCCGAACACATAGCGCAACAGCACGACGGCGAACTGGGCGAGCGCCATCACGAGTAGCAACCACATGACCGCGCGACCAACCAACGTCGTGACGCCTTCAAGCAACGGAACAATTCGGCGCGCAAATGGATTTGCGCCGCCGGCGATGATGATGGCGACACAAAGCGCCAGCGCGGTCCCAAAGAAAATCGCCAACCCGTTGTAGGTGAGCGCTAATCTTAGGGAAGGAACAAGGCCAACGAATAAGAATCCGAGACCCGTCAGCACCGCGACAATCAATATCCACGCACCGGATGACACGGCCCGTTTTTCGCTCGCCATGGCCGCCAGCGGTAGAAACATGAACGGAAAGAGCAGGCCCGCCGCAAGCCAATTGAGAATATCGCCGGAGAGTTCGACCATCGCCTAGAGCGAAAAAGTTTCGCGCCGCGCCGCCATGAAGGCTTCGTCGGAGATACGGCCCCAAGCCTCAGACGTCGCAAGCGATGCACGGAAGCTCCCGAAGATGCGGCCCGTTAGTTCGTCATTCGCGGCGGTTTCTTCGAGCACGGTCTTTGCGGCGGCCGCGGCGGCGGCCACGACATCGTCGGGCATTTTGCGCAGTTGAACGCCGTGCTCCTCGATCAACTGGTCTAGGTAGTTTGCATTGTTGGCGGTGTATTCCGCGATCGAGAGGTTATTCGCCCACTGACAGGCGCCGCGAATGATCGCGCGCTCGGTTTCGTTAAAGCTGTTCCAGACATCGAGATTGAAGCCGACGCCGAGCTGCGCGCCCGGTTCATGAAAGCCCGGCCAGTAATAGTATTTCGCTTCCTGATAAAAGCCGAAGGCGAGATCGTTCCACGGTCCGACCCATTCGGTGGCGTCAATGGCGCCCGATTGCAGCGCCTGATAGATTTCCCCGCCCGCAAGCGCGACCGCCGACGCGCCGATGCGGCGCAAGACCTCGCCGCCAAGGCCCGGCATGCGGATTTTAAGCCCGCGCAGATCCTCAAGGCTGTTGATTTCTTTTTTGTACCAGCCGGCGAGCTGGTGGCCGGTATTGCCGGCGGCGAACGGCTTGATGTTGAATTTCGCCGACAGCTCGTCCCACAGCGCCTGACCGCCGCCGAATTCCGTCCATGCCATGATTTCAACCGCTGTCATGCCAAAGGGCACCGCGGTGAAAAAGGCGAAACCCGGCGATTTGCCGACCCAGTAATATTCCGCACCATGATAAAGGTCTGCGGCGCCGTCCGAGACGGCGTCGAAACTCTCAAAGGCGGAAACAAGCTCGCCCGCGGCGAACACCTTTACGGTCAAGGCGCCGCCGGACATGTCGGAAATGAACTTTGCGGTGCGCTCAGCCATGGTTCCAAGGCCCGGAAAGTCCTTCGGCCAGGTCGTCACCATCTTTAGTTCGCGCTGTCGCACGGCGCCGCGGACCGCTTCCAGCGCCGCCGGCGTGCCGCATTCGCAGCCAGCCGCGAGGCCCGCAGCCCCAAGCGCGCCGCCCGTCAGCAATTGGCGCCGTTTCATCATGAAGGAGATACCGCCTCTGATCGTCAGGCGGCGAGTCTTATCGCCGTTTTGGCGTCACGCCAAATTCGCGCGCTAGCCTATGCGGTCCATCCGCACCCAGCCGGCGGGCGTGAGTTTTTCAAGCGGCTGGAAGTCCGCCTTATATTGCATTTTCGGCGAGCCCTCGACCCAGTAGCCGAGATAGACATATGGCAGGCCCAGTTCCCGCGCCAGGGAAACATGGTCCTGGATCATGAAGCGACCGAGCGAGCGTTCCGCGTCGTCCGGTTCGAAAAAGCTGTAGACCATGGAGAGGCCGTCGGTGAGGCGGTCCGTCAGCGCCGCGCCGACAAGGCGCGTGTCATCATCGCCCGGCTCTGCCGCGGGTGCGCGATATTCGACGATCATCGTGTCGACGGCGGTTTCCTCAATCATCGCGGCGTAATCGAGCACGGTCATTTCCGACATGCCGCCGTCGCTGTGACGGGAGTCCAGGTAGCCGCGCAGCACGGAGAACTGTTCGCCCGTCGCGCGCGGAGCCGCGATGCGTCGCGCGAGGTCCGCATTCTTGACTATGTTGCGTTTTCGGGAGCGCGTCATCGCGAAATCGTCGACCACGATCCGCACGGGGACGCAAGCCGAGCACCCCTCGCAGGCCGGCAGGTAAATGATATTCTGCGAGCGCCTGAATCCGCGTCGCGTAAGAAGCGCATTTGTCGACGAGGCGTCTGGTCCGTCGAGATACGAAAATACCTTCCGCTCGCGCTTGCCCGAGAGGTAGGGGCAGGGAGCCGATGCGGTGACATAAAAGTCGCCGCTTTCAAGACCGAACCGCCGTGCAAATTCTTCGTTGCTCATTCAACTTACCTAACGAAAAAACCTTAGCGGGCGATTAGCATGTCATCAATGATGCTATTCTTTTTTGCGGTCAATTGAGTTCGAAATAGAACGGCGCCGCGATCGTATATGCGATCCACAGGACGATGATGAGCGGCCCGCCGACAGTCATGAAATCCCGGAATTTATAGTGTCCCGGCGTCATTACGAGGAGGTTTGTCTGATACGCCACGGGCGTTGCGAATGAACAGTTTGATCCGAAAATCACGGTCAGAACCAGAATATGCTCATCGATCCCGAGCTGACGCGCCGCCGAAACGGCGATGGGCGTGAACAGGACTGCTGTCGCATTATTGGACAGAACATTTGTCAATGCCGCGCATAATATAAAGAAAGCAGAAACCACGATCGCCGGTCCGAACGGGCCGGCAAGCGCGGCCAGCCCCTCGCCGATAAAGGCGGCGCCGCCGGTTCGCTCAAGCGCGGCGCCCATAGCGAGTGATGCGCCAATCAGGAAGTAAATCCGACGATCGATCGCCCGTGCCGCCTGCCGCACGTTGAGGCAGCCAAAGGCGACCATGGCTGTTGCGCCGCAAATCGCCGCCACAGCAATCGGCACGATGCCGGTGGCGGTGAATCCGACGACAGCGGCAAAGACAAAGGCCGCGATGCGGGCGTTGCGCGGATCGGGAAGGTTCTGCATCGAATATTCGAGCAACAAAATGTCGCGATCGGATCTGAGGTTTCGAATGTCGCTCAAATTTCCGAGAATAAGCAAGACGTCGCCAGCCTCAAGTCGGATCGTATTCATCTGTGTACGAATCATGCGACTACGCCGCTCGATCCCGACAATGACGCAATCGGTTTGCGCGTGAAATCCGATTTGCGCGATGGAGCGGCCGATCAGCCGCGAACCAGGCGCGACGATGGCCTCAACCAGCGTCAATTGCGTCGATCGCTGAACTGAGCCGTCTTCTTCATCGGCAATCGACGTCTCGGCCATCAATCCTTCCAACATGGGCGGATTTGATTTTAACAGCGCCGTTAACGCCGAACGCGTTGCGGCGACGATAACGAAGTCGCCGGTTTTGAACTTGAAATCGTCGAAAGGCGGCAGGATCGCCTTTTCCCGGCGCTGCACCATTCTGACCGTAATGTCGGGCAGGTCCACGAACAGTCCGGAGACGGGGCCTTTGCCGACAAGCGGGTGGCCGCGGGTGATTTCAATCTGCGCGATAAAATGTTTCCCGTCGCGTTCATTGATCGCTGTCTGATTGGGGTTGGCGCGGATCGGGATCAGCCATCGCCCCGCCGTTAGCATGTAGACAATGCCGATGCCGGCGAGGAAAAGGCCCATTGGCGTGAGCTCGAAAAATCCGATCTCGCCTCCGGTGGTGGCGCGATAGGACTGCGCCGCGAGTAGGTTTGTCGACGAGCCGATGATCGTCGTCATGCCGCCGAATATGGACAGATAGGACAGTGGCATCATGAACCGCGCCACAGGAATTTTACCCTGTTGCGCGAGCGCGGCCATAATCGGAATAAACATGACGACCACGGGCGTATTGTTCAAAAATGCGCTGACGACCATGATAAAAACGAAAATCGCTGCGGTGATCGAAACCGGGCGCTTGTCATAGATGCGCAGGAGGTAGTCGGTTGGGTGCTCAAGCGCGCCTGATTGAAACATTCCCTGACCGATGATGAGCAAGCCGAGGATGGCAAAGAGCGCCGGACTGGCGAAGCCGGATAGGAGATCTTCTGTTGTAAGGAGGTTTAACGCGCCATCTTGTAACGGCGCGATGAGAAACAACGCGAGCAACGCGACAAGCGCCGCAGCTGAGATGAGCTCGAGGGAAAAGCGGTCGAGCGTATAGGCGACGATGGTGACGAAGATGATCGCCAGCGTCGCCCACATCTGCCAGTGTGCGTCGATAAAAAAGTCCATCGCCCGCCCAACGTTTGTTCACGGCCGCGCCAAATCGCGGCGTTGATGCGGCCGGGCTGGCCGCTTTTTATTTTCCCGAATAGATGCTAACGGCACAAGATGGAAGCATTTTCAATACGTTGCCGAAACGGCGGCGCGCGCGAGGGAAGGCAGTCGGAATGGCGGACGAATTCAGGCCGCTAAAGGATGCGTTCGGCAAATTCGCCACCGGGATCGCAATCGCCACTTGTGTCGACGCGAATGGCGAATTTCGCGCACTCACTATCAATTCCTTCACCTCGGTTTCGTTGAGCCCGGCGCTCGTGTTGTGGTGCCTCGAAAACAAGACGGCGGCATATCCGCATTTTATGGAAGCTGACGGCTACGCGCTTTCTATCCTTGGCGCAGGCCAGGCGGCGCTTTCCAATCGGTTCGCCGGCCGCGAGCCCGACCCGCTGACGTCCGATGAATTCGAAATTTGGGAGACCGGGGCGCCCCTACTGAAATCGCGCATCGCCGGCTTCGATTGCCGCATCCACCGTCGCCACAAGGCCGGCGACCATGCGATTTTGATTGGCGAGGTCGTACGGTTTGATTCAGGCAGTGGGGCGCCGCTCGTTTACTATGCCAGCAACTATCACTCGGGGCTTCAATCGACATGAAACGGGCTGCATTTTTGGGCCTCGGCGTCATGGGGTATCCCATGGCCGGGCATCTCGCAGAAAACGGATACGCGGTGACGGTTTACAACCGTACGGGCGAGAAGGCGCGGCTGTGGACCGAGGACTACGCTGGCGGCGCTGCGGATACGCCAGACGCCGCCGTCGAGGACGCGGATTTTGTTTTCATGTGTCTCGGCGATGATCCCGACGTCGAAGCGGTGTTGACCAACGCCGCCGGCGCCCTGTCGCGCGGCGCCATCGTTATCGATCACACAACGGCCTCGCCGACGCTCGCCCAACGCCTTCACGGCGAACTCGCCGAACTCGGCGTTGGATTTGTGGATGCGCCGGTGTCAGGCGGCGAGGCCGGCGCAAAAAACGGCAAGCTCGCCATCATGTGCGGCGGCGACGGCGCTCATGTGGAGCTTGCCCGGCCCGCTATGGACTCCTACGGCGCGCGCATCGTTCATGTCGGGCCGTCCGGCGCGGGGCAATTGACCAAAGCCGTCAACCAGATCTGCATTGCTGGATTACTACAAGGCCTGTCGGAAGGCGTTCATTTCGCCGCCCGCGCAGGGCTTGATATTGATCGGGTGCTGGAGGCGATCTCCGGCGGCGCCGCGCAGAGCTGGCAGATGGAAAATCGAGCCCGCACGATGGCGGCGGATGACTTCGATTTCGGGTTTGCCGTCGATTGGATGCGCAAGGATCTACGCATCGCGCTCGCCGAGGCGCGCGAGAATGGCGCACGTTTGCCGGTAACGGCGCTGGTCGACCAGTTCTACGCTGACATTCAGGCGATGGACGGCGGCCGCTGGGACACGTCGAGCCTTATCCGCCGGCTTTCCGACGCCGATTAAGTTTGGTTTCTCGCCGGGGGGCGCAAATGATGACCGACACAGCGACGTTGTTTTCAAACGGCGCGAAACTAATGGCTCTGTTCGCCAGTTGTTTCGCACTTGCCGCCTGCGGAACCGCCGACCTTGCGCCTTACCGGGATCACTTCACAGCCGCGCCGGTTCCTGTCGGCTCTGAAAATAACGCTGGCGACATCGTCACGATACGGTTTCTCGGCAATACGAATTTTCTGATCAGCGATGGCGATACGTCGATCCTGATCGACGGTTATTTCAGCTATCCGATAAGGACCAGCCTCGGCGGCGTTTTCCGACGGATCGCGCCCGATCCCGCCGCCGTAGCTGCGGCGATGGCCGATCTCGACGTCGACAAAATTGCCGCCATCATTCCGATCCATTCTCATTATGATCACGCAATGGACGTCGGAGAGGTCGGCTCGATTGCGAAGAACGCGGAAATTTTCGGTTCGTCGTCAACGGAAAATATTCTTCACGGCTGGCGCATATGGAAGGACAAAAAAACCGGTAACCAATCCACATCCGCCGTTATTGATCGGTTCAATCGGCATACGTCATCTGACAGCGTTAACTGGCTGAATTGCCGCCGGTGCGGGCGTTTTGAGATTGCGCGGATCCCGGCGACCCACAATCAGTCATGCTTGAACGATAGGTTCGGCTCAGGTCCAATTCGTGAAAAGTTGGTTCCGCCAAAGACGATATTTTCCTACAAGGAGGGCGAGGCCTATTCCGTTCTGATCAAGCATCGCGGCGCCGACGGCGAGGAGAAAACCGTTCTGATTGTGGGTAGCGCCGCTGCGCCGCCGGATATCGGCGACAGTCACGCCCTTGACGGCGTCGCTGCTGACGTCTTGTTGCTTGGCGCCGCGGGCATGGTGCATCGAGACGAACGACACGTGGAGTATCTCGAAAAAACAGTTGACGCCGTAAACCCAAGGGTAATCGCGCCTGTCCATTGGGACAGCATTTTCTCGCCGCCGGCGCATGGCGAAGTCGCCGCGCCATCGGGATTCTATGCCATGGGCGCGAAGGTTGATGTCGGGCTCTCTGTGCTTTGCAATGACGTTCGCGTTCATAATAAAGAAAATGCGGACGCGCTGCGCCGGTTTGTGATGCTTCCCTACAATCAACCGGCGCCGCTTTTTTCGCTCAAGGTTCAGGGCGGCGGTCTCGACAATTGCCCCGCCGTTCCAGATCGTTGGAACCGTGGCGCATTGCGGGATCGTTGGGAGTAACGATCTTCTTTTCTTCGACTGCATCATTTGCTTGTTGCGGCGCGCGCGGCGCGCCACATTGGCGGTGTTGTTTACGCCGCATTAGGAGCGCCGCCCATGTCCGCCGTGCAAACCGCCCGCCCTTCTTGGAAGACAGACGAACTCGTGATGTTCGAGGAGGAGGTTGCGAAATTTTATACGCGCGAACTTGCGCCGCATGTGGAGAAATGGCGCGATCAAGGTTGCGTCGATCGCTGGGCCTGGGAAAAGTCGGGCGAACAGGGTCTCCTCTGCATGTCGATGCCAGAGGAATATGGCGGGCTCGGCGGCACGTTCGCCCATGAGCAGATTGCCATCGAACAACAAGTCAAAAACGGGATCGAAGGGTTCGGCGCCCCGCTCCACAACACCATCGTCGCCCCTTATATCCTTCACTACGGCACGGAAGAGCAGAAAAAGCGTTGGTTGCCGAAAATGGCGACGGGCGAGTTGATCGGCGCCATCGCCATGAGCGAACCCGGCACGGGTTCCGACCTTCAGGCGGTAAAAACGACCGCCCTCAAGCAAGGCAATCAATATGTCGTAAACGGACAAAAGACCTTCATCACCAATGGCCAGACAGCCAATATCATCATCGTCGTCGCCAAGACGGATCCAGGCGAGGGCGCGAAAGGCGTCTCGCTCATGGTTGTGGAAACTGACGACGCCGACGGTTTTGAACGCGGCCGCAATCTCAAAAAGCTCGGCAACAAGGCGCAGGATACGTCCGAGCTTTTCTTCAGCGACGTCAAAATTCCGACCGAAAATTTATTGGGGACGGAAGAGGGGCAGGGCTTTATTCAACTGATGGAGCAGCTTCCACAGGAGCGGCAGGAAATAGCGGTACAGGCGATCGCGCAGATCGAGCGCGCGCTGGAGCTAACCATCGATTATGTAAAGGAGCGGCAGGCTTTTGGCCGGCCGATTCTCGCCTTTCAGAACACCCAGTTCAAGCTCGCCGAGGCCAAATCGAAGGCGACCATGGCGCGTGTCTTCGTCGATTACTGCACGGAGCAGTTAATCGCAGGTAAGCTCGATGCGGCGACGGCGTCTATGTCGAAAATGTTGCTCACCGATCTCGAAAATGAGATTATCGATGACTGCCTGCAGCTCTTCGGCGGCTACGGCTATATGGATGAATACCCGATCAGCCGCATGTACGCCGACGCCCGCGTTCAGCGCATCTATGGCGGCACTAATGAGATTATGAAGCTGCTGATCGCGCGATCGCTATAGAGCAGGTTTCCTGCGGTATTGAGAATCGCCCCAAAGTGGGTTCATGGAAACCGCCGCGGTTCTCGCCGCCCTCAATATTCTCGGGTTGTTTGTTTTTGCCGTTTCAGGCGCGTTGACGGCGCTCCGAAATGACATGGACCTTTTCGGCGTCGCCATGATTGCGTTTGTAACAGGCGTCGGCGGCGGCACCATTCGCGACGTCCTTCTCGGCGTTTTTCCGGTTTGGTGGATCGCCGCGCCGTCGGCGGTGCTGGTGTGTCTTGTCGGCGCCGCGACGGCGACGCTCGCACAGCCTGTACTGACATCGAGATTGCAGGCTCTGATCTGGGCCGACGCCGTTGGCCTCGCCGTTTTCGCCATCCTGGGCGCGCAGGCGGCGCTCGCCGCCGAGGCGCCCGCCGTGATCGCCATTTTCATGGGCGCGGTGACGGCGACATTTGGCGGCGTCGTTCGCGATGTGCTTCTCAACGAGCCGCCGCTCATTCTGAAACAGGATATCTACGCGACGGCGGCGCTGATCGGCGCTGGCGTCTATGTCGCGCTGATCTCCGTCGGAATGGGCGCCGGGGTTGGCGCGCCAATTGCCGCACTCGCGACATTCCTGATCCGCGCTGCTGCGATCAGGTTCAAGATTCCGTCGCCGAAATACGCCCGGCCGCGCCAGGCCGAACTCGACTAGCGTCTGTGCTGAAACTTAACTGGTGAAGCCATGTTGGGGGAGCAAGCCTCGACGACGCCGCAACGCCGGAATATTTGTCGATCAGGACCCCGCCAGGCGTTCTGTGCAACTAAACCTATTGGGGAATCTCAGCAGCAACCACAACGGGTGAGAGCGAATCACCTATATCAGGCGCGGGCAGAATCAGACTACTTAAATTCTTAATCTTGTTTGTCGTCGGCGGTGGAGTTAATCAGCTGCCTGGGGAGAGTGGATTCGGCGTGAGGCACGGCAAGAACATCGCGGCTGTTTACTTCGCTGCGCCTATGGCGTTTGCGATTGCTCTGTTCGGTTTCCACAGCCTATCCCCGAGCCACGCCCAGCAAGACAGTGAAGCAGGCGATGAGCTGTTACTGGATGATCTGCAGTCGGATCAATTGCTGTCGGACGACGAGCTAAGCGCCGACGATTTGCTGAGCGGCGAGCTGTCGGACGACGACCTGCTTAGCGAAGATGACGAGGAAGCCGCCGAAGTCGAGACCGCGAATATAGACGCTGCCGCGGAAGCGCATTTAGCGTTGTTCGCGGAAGAGCGTTATCCGTCGGCCAACACCTGTAAAACGTGCCATGAGCGCCATTACAAAGAATGGTCCGTCTCGCAGCACGCTTATGCTCAGCTTAGCCCGATTTACATGGCGATGCAGAACCGCATCAATCAACTGAGCAACGGGACGAACGGCGATTTTTGTATCCGGTGTCATACGCAGGTGGGCATGAACATTGGCGAGTCGCCATATCAGTCCAATTTAACGCGGCATCCGACCTCTCGCGAAGGCATTACATGCGTTGTCTGTCACAGAGTGAACCAAGCCTACGGCAAGGTGTCTGGGCGCTTGGCGTTGGTCGAAGGCAATCTGCTGACGAAAGTGTTCGGACCAACCGGCGATAAGGAATTGAAGCGCGTTCTCGACAATCGGGACCAGTACCGGGTCGTCACGGAAGAGGGTGAGCCCGGCCGTCAAATCCATACAAAAGTCGGCCACTTCCCGCAGATACAGACGTCTCAGTTTTGCGGCTCCTGTCACGACGTCAATTTGTTTAATGGCTTTCGGTTGGAGGAGGCGTTTTCTGAATACAAGAACTCGCCGGCTGCGGCTCGGGGCGTGAGTTGTCAGGACTGCCATATGGGCACGGTTCAGGGCGCCGTTTCCGAATATGCGCAGGGGCCGGCGGCGGTCGTTGGCGGCGTGCCGACGGAATCGCGCAAGCTCACCAATCACTTTTTCGCCGGGCCGGATTATTCGGTCATTCACCCGGGCATTTTTCCGCATAATGCGGAGGCGGCCGAGATGGCGACGCTGAGGGAGTGGCTGCAATTCAACGACAAGGCTGGTTGGGGCACCGACGAGTTCGAGGACAACATATCGGACGATTATGAGTTTCCCCCGCGCTGGCGATCCATCGACGATCGATACGATGCGCGCGCTATTATTGAGGACCAGCACGAAGCGCTCGACTGGGCGACGTCAAAGCGTCTTGAGGTTTTGCGCAACGGCTACTCGCTCGGCGAGCTCGCTGTTCGCAAAAAAAACGCAAACGGACTCGTGTTTGAGATTCCGGTCAGCAATGCAACCGATGGGCACAACGTACCGACCGGTTTCGACGCCGAGCGCTTATTGTGGCTGGAAGTGACGGTTAGAAATCAAGACGGCGCCGTTTTGTTCAAATCAGGAGATCTCGACCCGAACGGCGATTTGCGCGACGCTCATTCGGTCTATGTGCATAACGGGAAACTAAAGCGCGACAAGTATCTGTTCAATCTTCAGTCGAAATTCTTGACGCGCAATCTGCGCGGCGGGGAGCGCGAGCAAGTGTTGGCCGTCAACTATTCAGCGGACCCAACGCCCTTCGTGCGCCCCTTCACTCGGTCTTTGATGCTTACGGGCCAGCCCGGCGGTGCGCGGAAACATCGCAAGACAATTCCACCTTTGGCGACTCGAATCGCCAAATACAAAGTGACTAAGTCGCAATTGGCTGGCGCTTCCGAAGTCACCATCGACTACAAGCTAAAGTCCGCCGCCGTGCCGGTGAACCTGGTTCATGAAATCTCGCCGGTCGGTTTTGACTACGGCATGTCTGCGCGAGAGGTGGCCGACAATCTGGTCGCTAATCATCAGGTCATTTGGGAAAAACAGACGTCGATTAATTTTTGACCGCAAAGCTCGGGGGAGCCGGCACGAACTATGAGTATTAAGAAAGCTCGCTCGCTTGGGGCAATCGCCTCGCTTCCGGTCTTGGGCTTGCCGACTATGGGGCTTGCGGGCGACTACGCGGCCACGCTGCCCATTTTTGCATTGCCGACGACTGTGGTTCTCGCTGGCGACTATTCAACGGAGTCATTGAGTGATGAGCCGGCCCCTTACTTGTCGGACGACGAACTCCCCTCACGAACGGCGCCGATAATCGAACTCGGGCCCAAATTCCTCGGTACAGGGAATATTTCGTCGGGCTTCACCCTTCCGACCGGAGCGGTCTGGACACCGTCATTGTGGGTGTACGGCAATTTTCGCACGGCGTTTCAGGCCTATGAAACCGACAACGATACGACCGTTTCCGAATGGGCCAATCGTCTGGACCTGTTCGCCAATCTGCAACTCAGCGGGACAGAGCGGATTCTCTTTGGCGTAACGCCGCTTCATAACCGTGATACCGGCGCTTTTTCCGGCAGGGTATTCTCCCCAGACGGTCAGCAAGGTTTCATTGATGAGCTGAACTTTGAAGTCGACACGCTGTTTTTTGAGGGCGACCTTGCTGAGATATTTCCTAACTGGGATCTCTTTGACAGCACAAAAAACGATATCGGCTTCACCGTCGGGCGCCAGAACGTGATTTTCGGTGACGGGTTTATCGTCAACGACAATATGGATGGCTTTGGCCTGAGCAAGAACAATATTCGTTTCAAAAACAACGCAAATATTGTCAACTGGCGCACTAGCGTCTTTGTCGGTTTCGGCGGCGTGCATCGGGGCGACAATCAACGCGACCGCGACAGTACGTTTTATGGCTGGTTCAACCAGATCGACACAACCAAAACAACGTTCAACGTCGATGTCGCCTATGTGAGCTCCGATCAGGCGGGCGACTTGCTCAATGTCGGCGTCGATGCGACGCGCCGATTTGGCAAGACCAACGCCACCTTCAGGGCGGCCTACTCGAACGCGCTGGATGGCGTGACGGCGCAGTCGGATACCGGGTTGTTGCTGTTTATGGAATTATCGTGGGTTCCAAAACGCACCCATGACAACCTGTATTTGGATGGCTTCGTCGGGATCGATAATTTCACGTCGGCGGCGAGAGGGCCTCTGACCGGCGGGCCGCTGGGGCGCACAGGGTTGCTGTTTGCTGCGCAGGGCATTGGTACGTTCCCATCGCCCATAAGCAATAGCGCGCAGGAGGCGGCCGGCGCGGCCTTGGGCTATCAGCGGTTTTCCAAGGACCGGCGGACGCAGGTGACCGTCGAAGCCGGCGCTCGGTTCGAAAACAGCGACCTTCCCGATCTTGAAAACGAGTATGGCGTAGGGATGCGCGCCCAGCGCGCGATCGGCAAACGCACGTTTTTGCAGTTTGACGCCTTTGTCACGAGGCGAGACGGCGACGATGTCGCAACCGGAGCGCGCGTCGAACTACAGGCCAAACTATAAACATCAGGCGATTCGGTAAAAAACCCAACATACGCTTTCGCCATAGAATCAACACATATTCGTGACGGATTCCAAAGTCAGTGACATCGCTAAACAGGAATCCGGCGCGCCGCCAGCGGGGAACGAATCTTGCAGAAAGCCTTGAAATCCTTGACGGGTGTTGATGGCATTAACGATTAACACCCAGGTCGTTGAGGCGCCTGTCTTGCCTCACAAACTTTTGGTGAAGTAAGTACTATCGGTTGATCGGAGTTCGACGTTGATAAAGGGGGAGAGTTGTTTGCGCCGAGGAGCGACGCGAACAGCTGCAGTAAAGGCAAATGCGTAACGAAAACATACCCTTAGTGGAGCTGGCGCCGAGCGATGTTAAGGGGGCGCCAAATGGTTTGGATGGCCGTGGACGGCCTCACGCTCATTCGACGCGGTTGCTTTTGAACATATTCGTGTTTGGTGCGCTGCTGTTGTCATTAATGCTGACGCCCGCAACCGGGTTTGCGGCGGAATTCCATAACGACCCCGAAAAAATCAAAGGTCCCGAAGCCTGCGGCGAATGCCATAAGCAAACCGTCAGGGCGTGGAAAGAGACCCATCATTCGAGCACGTTTAAAGACATGCCGCGGAGCGAGGAGGCCCGCGAAATCGCCGACAAAATGGGCATAAAGCGCATTAAGTCAGAAAGCGATTGCCTCACTTGCCACTTCACAATGGCGATCAAAGAGACAATGCCGTCGCCGATTTCCGGAATATCCTGCGAGTCCTGCCATGGCGCGGGAGCAGATTGGATGGATATCCACAGTGACTTCGGCGGCAAAGACGTAACGGCCGAAAACGAAACGCCCGAACATAAGATAAAACGCCTAGCCGATTCCGATGCATTCGGCATGATCCGCCCCGGCAATCTCTACGAGCTAGCCGCAAATTGCTATTCCTGCCACACGGTTCCCAACGAAAAGCTGGTCAATGTGGGCGGCCACGCGGCCGGGAGCAAGTTTGAGCTGGTCCGTTGGACACAAGGCGAATTGCGCCACAATGTTTGGTATACGGATGATAACACCGAGGCGCCGCTTGAAAGACGCAGAACAATGTACATCATCGGCAAGATGCTCGATTATGAATATGCTCTGCGCGGGGTCGCCAAGGCTACGGAAAACGCCGAATACGCAAAGGCGATGGCGATGCGCGCACAACGGGCGTTGGCTTTCCTGAAGAAAATCGACGAAACGGTCGACAATGAACAGCTAAGCGCAATAATAGAAGCCAGCGCGTCCGCGCAGTTAAAGCTGAACAACGAGGCTGCTTTATTGGCAACTGCCGGTGTGGTTGGCAAACATGCGCGCACGTTTGGAGACGCCAACGACGGCAGCAATCTCGGGGGCGTCGATGGACTGCTGCCCACGCCTGACAAGTACAAGGGCAGTGTCTTTATCCCTCAATAGTTATACGGCCGGCCCGCTCGTGCAGCGACGCTGGACACGTTATAGGTATCGGTCGAATGACCTATAAGAAGATCATAAAACGGCCGCGGCGGTGGGATAAACCGTTTTGCGATGATATGTCAGACGATCTTATCGATCAAATATTGTCGACGCCGCATTTTAAACGCATGCAGGCGTCGAGTTTTCCTCGGTCGTTGAGTTTGCGCGAGATCATTCGCAATGATTGCCGTGTTCGAAAATACCGAAAACAACAGCTCGTTCTCAATGCCGGCGCGTATATCAATTCGGCGTTTCTGGTGCTGTCCGGCGGCGCGACTCTGGTTCTCGCTCCCGGCATCGACCCGGCGGCCTGGGGGCAGGTAAGGGCGGCGAAGCCGTCGATATTTTCCGCGCTGCGAAAGCTGCTGGCAAAAAGCCGGTATCCCGAGGTGAGAAAAATCGCCCTTGCGGCCAAGAACCGGTTCAATCGCAATACGCGCAGGCGTGGCGCCATCACGATCGCGAACCTTGATGCGCTTGTTCAAAAGGCGGGCGCTGAAACGGTCGAGCTCAAGTCAGGTGATCTATTTGGAGAGTCGGCGGTTCTGGGGCGCACCGAAATGACGAATACGGTCGTTAGCCGCGAGGAGATGCAAGTTCTCGAAATCCGCTGGCAAGGGTTGCGCGATATCTGCAAATATGCGCCGGAATTTAAGCTCATGGTGGAGCGGCTCTACCGGGAGCGCGGCCTTTATGAGCATTTGCTCAGTGTGCCGCTTTTTAAGCATGTCAGCAAGGATAAGATTCGGGCTTTGGCTGACGTCGCGCAGTATGAAGTATACGGCGAGTTCGCTTGGCAAAGAAAGTTTCAGCAAGCCTCGAAGGAGGCCGAAACCAGCGATAATTATGACCGCTTAATGGAAGCCGAGCCTGTTATCGCGAAAGCTGGTGATTACACCGATGGGTTGTTGCTCATTCGCAATGGCTTCGCTCGCGTTAGCCGCCGCATCAATCATGGGCATTACACTTTGGGTCATTTGGCGGCCGGTAATCTGTTTGGACTGCAGGAGCTTTACGATTCATGGACCAGCAAAGAGTCGCAGAGATTACGGTGTAGCTTAGGGGCGCTCGGCTATGCCGATGTGATACGGATCCCGACCTATTGGGTTGAGCAGAATGTGTTCGCCGCCGAGACGAACGACGCCGTTCAATATGAACTTACCCGCCAGCTTGACGCCATGCCGAATGATAAGCGTCAGTTGGATAAGCCATCATTACAGGTAGATCGAAAGTTCACGGAATTCCTGGTGGAAAATCGCTTCATCAACGGCGCCCAGACAATGATGATCGATCTGGAGCGATGCATCAGATGCGACGACTGCGTTACCGCATGCGCTAATACGCACGATAATAACCCGAGATTTGTTCGCCATGGACCAACGTTCGGCCGTTACATGATTGCCAATGCCTGCATGCATTGCGATGATCCGGTTTGCATGATTGGTTGTCCGACTGGCGCCATCCATCGCTCGGAAAACGGGACGGTCTCAATAAATGATGAGACGTGCATTGGTTGCTCCACGTGCGCCAATAGCTGTCCCTACGACAATATTCGAATGGTGCCGATTCGAGATGCAGAGGGGAAACTGCTTACGGACGAAAAATCAATACCGATCGTGAAGGCCACAAAATGCGACATGTGCTCTACATCGCCCGGCGACCCGGCATGCGTGCGCGCCTGCTCGCATGACGCTCTGACCCGCGTCGATGTGAAAGACGTGGGAGAGCTGGCGCACTGGCTAGAACGGTGACATAAGCCGGCCCAGAACCCATTTTACCCAAGACAGAACATTTTCATGGCCGTCAAGTGGGTTGGAGACCGCTTGGATGAGATTTTTAAGGCGCCGGATTCGCAATACCGTACTATTGGTAATTGCCATTGCGCTAACATGGTATGTATTCCGAATTGTTACGCTATCGCTGCAAACCCAGCAATATTATTCAGGGTGGTTGGTTGCTGGGCTGATCGTCTTTCTGTTGTCGTTCTATGTAAAAAAGAAACTCAGCGTCCTTCCGCTTGGCCGAAATGCGCATTGGGCGCAGTGGCACTATTATTGCGGATTTTTTCTCATTGCCGTTTTCGGAATTCATGTCGAATTCTCGATCCCCGACGGGTATGTTGAGCGCATCCTCGCCGGACTGCTGGCGCTGGTTTCCTTTGTCGGCATTGCGGGCGTGGCCATCAACCGGGTGTTTGCGCGTAGGCTCGCGTTCCTCGACGAAGAGATCATATTTGAACGGATTCCCGAGCACACCGTCGCGCTTCGAGAGCGGCTCGAGCAGGAGCTAACACAGTCGGTTGACGCGTCGGGGTCGTCAACATTGTCTAGCTATTATGCCGAACACCTGGCCGCTTACTTTTCGAGTAATCAGGACGTGCTCTCGCATTTAATTGGGAGCCGGCAACCGCATTTGACGCGGTTGAATGATCTTGAACTGCAAATGCGTTACCTCAATCAGCGAGAGGCGGCCTTCGCCATGCAACTGGCTGATTATCTTGAGCAAAAGAACATACTCGATACCCACTATGCGTTGCAGGGCGTATTGAAGTATTGGGGGGTCTTACATGCGCCAATGGGTTTGGTGCTGTTGTTTATGGTCCTCGTGCACATCATCCTTGTTTACGCATTTCGCGGCCCCGTATGACCGACCAGATGCAAAAACTAGGGCACCGCGAAAGCCCTTACTCGCGGCCGACACAAAAATGGCGGTGTGGCCATAGGGATGCATGCAAGGCGGGTCCCGGCCTGAATGGCGAGTGTCCGCTCACGGACAACCCATGCTCCCCGATTCCGTCGGTAAGAGCGCATAAACGCCGGATCGTCTACTTACTGCTGGGAATTGCGTTCTCGTTGCTCGCTATTTTTCTGACAGGGAAAACCACACTCGATCATTTGTCGCCGGGCCCGCTCAGCGTCAACCATGCTGAAGTCACGTCTTGTACAGACTGTCACGCCGCAGTTTCAGAAACAATTTTCGACTGGGTAAACAAGGCAATCCATCTCAACAGCAATAGTGACGATGAGAAATGTTTAAGCTGCCACATGCTGGGTGAAAACGCTTCCCTGCCGCATTCGACATCAAGCGACAATTTTTCAAAGGATGCGAACAAGGCGTCGGTTCAGTCTTCGAGTGCGCTAGGCGTCAGCCTTGCGAGCCATTTGCGGACTTGGAAAGCAATGGAAACCGACAATATCAGTTGTGCTGTTTGTCATCGTGAACACCAGGGAAAATTCGTCCCCATTGATGGCTTTGATCCGCAGCAATGCCATGTGTGCCACACAGTGAAGTTCGCCGAGCTCAAGTCCCAACACCCTCAATATACGGACTTTCCGTATAAACGCCCAACGCGCATTCGTTTTGATCATGTCACGCATTTGAAGAAGCATTTTGTTGAAGACGAGCATGTCGATTTCGCCCCCGACGGCTGTAAGCAGTGTCACGACACAGATCAAAGCGGCGAATGGATGCTTTCAAATACGTTTGAGGCGTCGTGTTCGAGCTGTCACCTGCAGGAAGTTCTGGGGGATACGCGCGCGACCGCGAAGGGCGTTGCAGTTCTGTCAATTCCAGAACTCGATATTCAATCACTTTCCGACGCGGGATACTATATCGGTCAATGGCCTGAATGGGCGGACGGCGAGACGACGCCGTTTATGCAATTGTTGTTACCCGAGGCGTTGCAGGAATCGGCGGCGTTACGAAACCAGTCTCTGGAACTCTTTGATTTGAGCGCCGCCCGCCCCGGCGAACTGGCCTCTGTCGCCCAGCTCGCCTGGGGTATTAAAGAGCTGTTCTACGATATTCAAATGGGCGGAACAGCGATGATGAACCGGCGCATTGACGAGGCGCTGGAAGGCGATTTTGACCAGTCAACGCTCAACCATCTGGTGGCCTCCCTGCCTAAGGACACGTTGGTCAATAATCAAAAAGAGTGGTTTCCGATGCTGATGGAGGAGGTGGGGCAATTTCGAGCCGGCGAGATCGAGATTTTCACCGGCGCCGCCGATGAAGAAGCACAGCCGGATGCCAGCGAAGAAATTGTCATCGCGCCAGAGGCGGCAGAGTCTCAAGATATTCTGATTGGAGATGATGACAGCATTCTACTCGATGATGATTTCATTGGAGACGCCATTTTTGATGGTGAACTGGTCGAAGCCGGAATTCTTGACGATGACGAAATCGACCTGTTGACGGAAGACGACGGCGTTGCTGAACCCGGCGAGGAGCGATTAATGGTCGGAGAAGTAAGCATCCTGTTGGACGACGATGAGTGGTCCGACGCGGAGTTCCAGGTGCAAACGAACACGAAAAGTCCATTCAGGCCGGGTGTGGAGCCAGTCGAGGACAACGAAGAGTGGGCGCATACAGGCGGGTGGTACCGGGATGGAAGCACGATATATTACCGGCCGATCGATCATGCGGATCCATTTCTAAGGACTTGGCTGGATGTGTCTTCCGTTGAGAATGATCTAGCGGGCAAATCACTCTTTCGGTCATTAAGCGGCGACGAGGCCGTCGGTAAGTGTGTCAAATGCCACAGCGTTGAGGCTACGCGGATCGAGGCGCGGATGGATAACTTGGCGTCACGGCCTTTGAAGGAAGCTGACAAATATCGGATCAACTGGCATGGATTTATGCCCGGTGACGTGGAAATAGACTTCAACCGGTTTTCGCATGTGGCGCATTTTGGATTGATGAACGATGATGGCTGTTCCAGCTGTCACAAGCTGAACGCCGCCACCGCTGACGATCCTGACATCGCGGCGGCGAGTTTCGTTGACATGGATAGAGAGACCTGCACCCAATGCCATCAGCAGGGAAGAGCGCCGGATAGCTGCCTTACCTGTCATAATTATCACGCGGAATCGTACCCGCGATCCATCGAACTCATTACTGACTATCTTCGCAGCAGCACTAACAATGAATGAGTCCACGCTACACTTTCCATACGCTTCCGGCCCGCCAGGGGTCGCGGCGCTATGAACAATGGATCAATCATGCGTATTGGCACGCGCTCCAGTGCGATGGCGCTCGCGCAGACTGATGATATCGCGGCGGCGTATCGCGCAGCCCATGACGGGGCGACAGTCGAAATCGTTCGTTTTTCTCCGCGCGGCGATCGCGACCAGGTCTCAAAACTTGACAGCCATGGCGGCAAAGGCGGCGCCTTCGTTGCGGAGATACGCGACGCGATGCGTGATGCGCGCCTCGACGCCGCGATGCATTCGCTGAAAGACATGCCTGGCGACGAGGAAACGCCGGGCCTTGCCATCGGCGCATATATGAAACGCGAAGACGTCGAAGACGCGCTGGTCTTGCGCAAGGGCGCGACGTACAAGGACTTTGAGAGCGCTGGCGGCGGCGGTTTCAAGATCGGCACGAACTCCGTACGGCGCAAGGCGCTGCTGCTGCGGCTATATCCCAACGCCGAAGTCATCCATTTTCGCGGTGCGGCCGATACGCGGATCAAAAAGCTGGATGAGCGCGCCATGCAACGCTTGCCGGATGGCGGCGAGGTTGGCCCGGCGGATGCGTTGATTATGGCGCGCTGCGGGCTCGAACGCGTCGGGCTCGCCCATCGCATCGCCCATGTGTTTTCGCCCGATGAATTGGCGCCGGCGGCCGGGCAGGGGATTGTCGCCGTCGAATGCCGGGCGGCTGATTTCGACCTTTTAGAAAAGCTCTCCGCCATCGATGATAGCGATGCGCGCATCGCTGCGCTTGCTGAACGCGAGCTCCTTTGGGTTCTGAATGGCCATTGCAACGCACCGATCGCCGGCTATGCGCAACGCGAAGGCGATGCGCTCAGTCTTTACGGCGCGGTTATGTCGGAGGATGGCGGCGAGATTATCGAAGTGCGTCGCGACGGCGTGCCCAGTCGACCGAGAGAACTCGGTCGCGCTGTCGGCCTCGCCTTGCTGAAAAAAGGCGCCGCGCGCCTGATTGAAATGACGCGCCCTTAAGCCGAAATGAAAAACGCCGGCGCATCGAGCGCCGGCGTCGCACGCATTCGAATTCAGATTCCGACTATTCGACTTTCAGGTTCGCCGCCGATGATTTGCCGCGCTGATCGGCGATTTCATAAGAAACTTTCTGGCCTTCATTGAGCCCCTGAAGGCCCGCCGCCTGAACCGCGGTGATGTGGACAAACACGTCCTTGCCGCCTTCATCCGGCTCGATAAAGCCGTACCCTTTGGTGGCGTTAAACCATTTCACTGTGCCTGAAGCCATCGATCTAGATCTCCTTTAATGGCGACGCCGGTCCGCAATAGCCGGCGGAAGGCAACCATGTCTTGGAAGTCTCTAGTCGGCTGGCCGTAGGCAAGTCTCGCAAAAGTCGGCCAAAACAAAGTCGCGGGGCGCACTTAATCGAACGCAGCGCGCGTCGTCAAGCGTAAATCGTTTGGTGAATTTTTTGTCAAATTTTCGGTGTTGTAACGTGCAGCCGCACGCCGTTTCCTCGATGGCGCCGCGCAGCAGCTCGTTAAAACTCTGTACTCAGATTAACGATGCGGCGGCGATTCGACATAGTCGAGTACAGCGTTGTTTTCGATGGTGATTTCATTGTCGAAAACGATTGGCGTCAGTTCGGCGCCGTTGCGCAGGAACCGGCCGTTGCGCCGACGATTAATAATCTTGTTGCCGACGATCTCCAACGAGCGGGCTTCGCCGCCGCGGGAGGTATCGTAGTTTATCATGGTCGTGTTTTTGGCGTCCGCCGCCTGGATAATTGTGTTGCCGGTGATCAAAACCCGTCCGCCCTTGGATAAATCTACCGCATAGCTTGGCGTTCCATCCGCATCGTCGAGCAGTGTGTTCCTGATGATGGTTTCATCGGCCAACGATTTGACGTGGTGGCCAATATGGGTCGCGATAAACTTGCTACTGTCGATTTCAAGCTTAACCGCGCGCAAGACATAAATCCCGTGGGAGTATCCATCGCCATGGCCATTGCGCAAAAACGTTGAACCGGTGATTTTGATCTCACCATCGCGATCGCCCGTCGACAGGACGCCGTTTTCATTATCCTCGAAGACGCAATTGACAATCGTCAGATGTCGCCCGTCATGGCGAATGCCGGCGCCGTTTTTGTCCGGAGATCGCGTGCCGCGAAAGGTGAGGTTCTCGACCGTAAGCGCTGAGCCGGACAGTGGGTTGAGGAGGCCTTTTGCGACTGGCCTTGACGCGTAAAGAATGACGCTGCCCCGACCGCGTAGGGTCAGCTCGTCTTCGATTTTCAGATCAGCAATATCGTACTCGCCGGGGGCGAGGGTAATCACGTCGCCTGATGTCGCTCGCCATACCGCACGCTTCAGCGCGCCGGCATTGTCGACCTCGACGGCCGCCGCGGTCGCGGCACAAGCCGGCATGACTGCGAAACAGAGTGTCGCGATGAAAAACGATCGAACCATAGCCAACCTCGGGCGCTTCCGAACGCGGACAAAAGTCCCGCGCTTTCAGTTCATACGCCGATGCAAGTCTTTGGCCGCCGTCCGGAACGCCTCAGCCATCCGGTCCGGCGGGACGGCGCCGGAAAAACCGTCGCGTTCGTTAATGATGAATGTCGGCACCCCTGAAACGCCGGCCCTGCGAAACGCCTCGGCTTCGGCAAGGACAGTATTTTTCGACTTTGGGTCCTGCAGGTCGCGTAGGGCGTTATCACCGTCAAGCCCGGTTTGCTCCGCAATAGTGACCAGTGCATCCTCATCGCCAATATCGATCCCCTCATCCCAATAGGCGCCGTAAAGGTTTTCAACCAGACGTTCCTGAGCGCCGTCAAAGTGGGAAAGGCGGATCAGTTGGTGGGCCTTTGCGGTGTTGGGCAGATGTTTCGGGATTGACGGGTCGAACTTGAAACCCGCGCCAAGCGCCGCAGCCTTTAGTTGCATCAGCATTGTCTCACGTTGGTCGGCGTCGGGGAACTTCTTTTCGTAATAAGCGACGCGGTCGACGCCGTCGGCGGGCGTGTCCGGATTCAGCATATAGGCGCGGATGCGCGGCAGCACCTGAAACTCTGATGATATCCGGTCGCGGGCGAGCTGGAACGCCTTGAAACCGACATAGCACCATGGGCAGACGGGGTCTGACACAATGTCAATTACCAATCTCGGTCGCGATTGTGATGCGTCTGTCATAACGCGTCCTTCGCTGTCCGTTCGGCAAACGCCGCTCTAGAATCCGACCGCCCACGCGGCGTTCGCTGGCGTTTTGCCTGTGAAGACGTCACGCCACGCGTGGTCGATGGCGTCGGCCCCTCCTGCTTCCTGAATCGTGAGCCAGCTACGGCTCTTCAGCGCGGCGTCGCGCCAGAAGAGATGCGCGCGCTTTTCGAACTCGCCCGGGCCCCAGTCCTGCGCGCGCTTCTGGATATGGCCAGGGGCAAAAAACATGGCGCTCCGGTCACGGATGAAATCCGGTCCCATTTCATTAGCCGTAAAATGCGTGACCCCGACGTTTGATGTGTATTTCATATTGTCGCCAAGCAATTTGTGTAGCCGCCCGAGAACGCCGCCATCGCCCGACATATCAATAATAACGGTCGAGGCGTCGCCGCCCAGTTTTTCGATGTCGTCATAGATGATGACCTCGTCATAGAGCCCTAGCCGTTCGACAGCGTCGTGGTTTCGCGGGCTGGTCAGCCCGATAAGTTTCGGCGCTGCGTCATCGGATTTGATGGCGTAGGCAGTTCCGATGGCGGTTTTCGATGATGCGCTGCCGATGATAACGCGGTCTGCGTCGAACCAGTCATTGTCTTTCAGAAAGTCATAAATGCAGAACGACGTCGCATAGAGCGGCATCAGCACCATGCGATCATTATCCATGTCGCCGTCATAGCCCGGCTCATTGCTGACGCGCGCGTAGCTATTGTAGACGGGCGGCAATTCGCGCCTGTGGGGCGCGTCGTCAACGAGACGCCCCTCCGACACCTTGCCCGGCGTCATGATTAGATGGCTCGCCATGGGCCAGTATCCATAAAGGCGTTCGCCGACGGCGACGCCCGGATGGTTCGACGCTTCTACGTCGGCGAACCCCCAGACCGGAATGACGCCCCAGCCTTCTTCAGCGACGGGAAAGAATTTCCAGTAACCGATCCTGTCGCCGACGACGCCATAGGTCACGTTGTTGGCGGTAAGAGCGAAACGATCGATTTTGGCGAGGATTTGCCCATCGCCGAGCGCCGGTTTTTCTCGGGTGACGTGTCGGGTCTCATCGAGCTTGTCCTTGCGAACCTGAAATTCTGCAATATCGGCCATGATCTGCGCTCCCATTTGCGGCGTCTTTGGCCATTGTCTCTAAGCGCGCGCCGGGGTGATGACAATCTCGGGACTCAGTTCGAAATCGGCGCGGGCAAGGACAACGCGCACTGTTTCCACGTCTTCCCCGCGTCCGACGGAATGCATCATGGTGGTTTCTCCGGTGCGCTTGAAGCCGATGCGCTCCAGCACGCGGCCGGAGGTCGGGTTATCGTCAAAGAAACCAGCGGTTGCTGTTTCGGCGCCCAGCCTTTCAAAAGCGAATTGTGTGACCGCGGACGCCGCAAGCGTGGCAACGCCCCGGCGGCGATATTGCGCGCCGACCCAATAGCCGATTTCAAAAACGCCGGGGCTGGCGCGATGGGCGCCCGCGCACGCAGCGATCTCTCCTTCGCGACAGACGGCGAAAACATACTCATTGTCGTCGCCGAACATGCCGGCGCCGCGTTTCGCGACAAAAGCGTCCGCGTCGGCGCGGCTATAAGGGTGGGGAATGCGAGCCGTATTTCGCGCAACGTCGATGTCGTTGCAGAGATCGGCGAAGCGCGGTGCGTCTTCCAGTTCCACTGGCCGCAAAGTAAGATTGCCGGCCTCAATCCTGAACATTTCAAGCCTCCAAAAGAAAAAGGGAAGGCGTAGGGGCCTTCCCTCTATAACTTCTTTGAAGGCCCTGCGCGCAACATGCGCCGGACCGCAGCAATGCGCCGGCGCTATTCGGTGTCGCTGACGATTGAGACGTAGTTCCGTCCCCCCGCGTTTCGTCGCAAACTGGACGCGTCCGCCGGCCGTCGCGAACAATGTGTGATCGCGACCCATGCCGACATTTGCGCCCGGGTGAAATTTGGTGCCGCGTTGGCGAACAAGAATATTGCCCGGCACGACGATTTCGCCGCCGTATTTTTTAACGCCTAACCGGCGCCCTTCAGAATCGCGACCGTTCCGTGACGAGCCGCCTGCCTTTTTATGCGCCATCTCTTACTCCTCTTCGCCCTTGGCGAGCTTTTTCGCCTGCTCGACCCAGCCTTCACGTTCGATCCGGCCTTTGAATGACAGTTTCTCGTCGAATTCCTCGATTTCCGCCGGGCTCCAGGCCGCAATCTGTGCAAATGACGTCACGCCGGCTTCGAGCAGTTTTTTCTCCAGCACCGGTCCGACGCCGGAAAGTTTTTTCAGGTCGTCAGCGCCCGCTGCTTCAGGCTTCGCCTTCTTCGGCGCTTCTGCTTTGGCGTCTGCTTCTTTTTTCGGCGCCGCCTTTTTTGCGGGCTTTTTCGTCGCGGCCTTCTTCGAAGGCTTGGCGCCGTCCGTGAGAATTTCCGTGACCTTCAACAATGTGTATTGCTGGCGGTGGCCGTGCTTACGCCGGTAGCCCTGGCGGCGGCGCTTTTTGAAGACGATGATCTTCTTGTCGCGCGCCTGCTCGACGATTTCGGCTGCGACCGCGGCGCCGGTAACGACGGGCTCGCCGAGCGTTACCTTCTTGCCGTCGCCCAGCATGAGCACATCGGCAAGCGTGACGATATCGCCTGCTTCGCCGGCAAGGCGCTCAACCTTAAGCGTGTCATTTTCGGAAACGCGGTATTGCTTACCGCCAGTCTTAACGACTGCGTACATGGTGCGACCTCTATTCAGCGCAATTTGTGCGCCAGCGTCCTTTTTCGCCCCGGCTTCATCCGTCCGGTTGTTTAAAAGAAGCGGCCATATAACGGCGGCGCGGGGGCCGGGGTCAATATCGCCGGCGCGCCCTAAGGCAAGCTGGCGGAGACGAAGGGATTCGAACCCTCGATATCCTTTTGAGATATACTCCCTTAGCAGGGGAGCGCCTTCGACCACTCGGCCACGTCTCCGCCGCCGGTCATGCCCAAAAACAGGATTGATGGCAAGGATTTCGGCGTCGGCGCGCGTGCGCCGGTCTATTCAGCGCAGAAGTCGTCTTCGCCGCGAAGCTCGGCCGTCATCCGCGCGTTGAGCGCCGCCGCATCGTCATCAGCGGTCTCCTCCGGTATGCCGTTTTCGCAGGCGGGTGCGGCTTTCGCCCCGCTTTCCTCTTCCATCTGCTCAAGGCCGCGCACGATTGCGGCGGCGAGGGCGTCGCCCTCATCGTCGATTTGCAGGCGGGTCGCCGCCTTTTCGATAATTTCGTCGGCGAAATCGCTCCTGGATTGGTCAGAGCGGGCTAGGCTTTCCGTCGGCGAGGCGGCGGCCGTGCTCTCTGCGATAGCGACTTCAACGAGTTGTGCGATCGCGTCCGTGTCCGCCGCGCGTTCCGCTTCTGTTTGTGCGACGGGCGCGTCATCTAGCGTTAGCGGCGAGGTCGCCGGCGGCGTCACGATATTCTCTGTTTTCGCCGGCGGCGCATCATTCGAGGATAACGCGAATCGGCGCCGGCTCCGTTGCATCGTTATCCGTTTCCTCGTTCGCCGGCGCAATGTCTGGCGTGATCCTTGGGGCGGGCGTCCGGGCTGGTCCGCGCGCTGGCCGGGAATTGCGATCCGGCGGCGAAACAAGAATGTCGTGCGTGGCTGGCTGCGGCGCGGTCTCCAGCGCCAGCGCGGCGAGGCGCTTCTCGCGGAACGCCGCCGCATGTAGGGCCGTTTGCGCCGGAAGCTCTGCGAGCGCGCCGACGCCGCCTCGCGATTGCGCCAGCGCGGCGAGGCGGGCTGACGGCGCCGGCGTTGCGGCGATGCGGCCCCTGGGGCCGCCGCGCTCTATATCGGCCTTTAAACGGCCGGGGATCGACGCGTTGTTCAGCCTGCCGCGATAGACCTGCGTGTTTTCAAGGACGCGTTGCACATAATTGCGCGTCTCCGAAAAGGGAATGAGCTCGACCCAGTCAACCGGATCGACGTCGCCCGTGCGCGGATCGCCAAAGTCCTCCGCCCACTGACTGGCGCGATGAGCGCCGGCATTGTAAGCAGCGAGCGTCATTACCAGCGAGCCGTCAAACCGATCGAGCAGATGCGAAAGATGCGCAGACCCGATCGTCATATTGTAGACCGGATCGTCGAGCAGCGCGGATCTGCGATAAGGCAGACCCTCTTTGCGCGCAGTGATCTGGGCCGTAGACGGAATGAGTTGCATGACGCCGCGCGCGCCGGCGCTTGAAAAGGCGCGCGGATTAAACTCGCTTTCCTGTCGTGACAGGCCGAGAATGATCTCCGGCGAAACAAAGGCGCGTGCTTCGTCCGGAACAAAAACCGTCGGATAGGCGACATGCGGCGTGAAGGCGCCGCGCTGCGTCGCCACCTTGCCGGCGCGAACAGTAAGATGCGGCGCGCCTTCGCCGTTCGTGATCTTGGCGAGTTCGAGATATTCGCCCGGACGCTCAAGTTCATCGTCAACGTGATACGCGAAGACCATGAGTTCGTATTCGAGGTTCAGATCCGACAACATGCGCAACGCCGCCACTGCTGGCCGCGAGTTGAACCGGGCCCTGTCGGCGGGAGGCGCAACGAATGGCGCGGCAAATGTTTTGTCAGCGGCTGCCCCGCCCAGCTTCTCGGCGGCGAGCTGGCCATAGTAGGAGTAATGGTGCTCGGCGGCGTCGGCGTAATAGCCACGGGCGGCAGCGTCATTACCTGACGCCGCTGCAGCCCTGCCAAGCCAGTAATAGCCGCGGGAGAGTGAAATTGGCGTCGCGACGGCGCCGGTCATCGCTTCAAAATGTGTAGTTGCGCGCTCTGGTTCGTTTAAGAACCGCAGAGCGATCCAGCCGGCGACAAACTCTGCGTCGGAATAATCGGTTCCCTCGGCGCCGCCATGTTCGGCGGCAAGCGCGTAAGCGTCCGAAAAACGCCCCTCTTTGAGCGCCCATTGCATCAGCAGGCGCCGCTCGGTCCACCAGCGGTCGGAATTGCGCAGGGCTTGTGTCGTATCCGGCGCTTTTTTAGCGAGCGAAATAGCGTAGTCCTGTTTGTCCGTACGCCGATAATACCGCACAGCGGCGTGGAGAACGCCCGAGTCGAGTTGCTCAGCCTTCGGCAAATTACGATAGAGCCGCGGCGCCGTCGATGCGCGCATCAGCAGGGCCGCGCGCGCTTCGGCCATGCGGCGATCGGCGCCGGAGAGGTGGGGAAATGTGCGGCGCGCATTCGTTACCTGTAATGACCAAAGGAGACGATCGACGCGCGCCGCATGATCGTCTTTCGTCAATCGCGACTTATAAGCGCCGAGAATACGCCGCTCTTCCGAAACGGTGAAATTGTGATTTACCCACGCATCACGGATCAGCGCGGTTGCTTCGTCGTTGCGCCCCTTCGACAGGAGCGCGCGCGCCAGCTGTATCTTTCCGTCGCCGCTAAGCGGCCCACGCGCCTTGAAAAAATCGGCGACTGCGTCTGTTGAAGCATCGTTGGAAATCCGGCTTTCGACGAATGCCTGAATCCGATCTGTCGCCGGCCAGTCGGGATGAGCGTCGAGAAAAGCGCCCGCCTCGGCAAGCTCGACATCCCTGTCCTTCGCCATCAAATAGAGCCATTGTCCGAGGCTCCTGGCGGCCGGGTCTTCTACGAACTTTGTTTCCGCCCGGGCGAGGGAGAACTGTTTTTTCTCAAGCGCGGCGTGGATTGTCAGGAGACGGGCGTGATCGAGCCGCGTCAGATATTCAGGGCCGGGCGCAGGCGGCTTGATGCGCGGCGTTGAAACAGCCGCGGTCGCGGTTCCCTGCAAGGCGAGGATCGCAGCCAGAACGCCGACCCTCGTTCGTTTCCCCCAAAACCCAATCATACGCGCGACTCCGCCGGTTCTCCTTGCAGCAACCTTAACGGCACACCTCGAAGCAATTTTCATGCGCCGGTTCACCTTAGTTTAGCCCAAAGCGCGACGTAGCAGAACAGGCGGATGCTTGATGAAGTCGGGCTGGCCGTCTATCGAACGGTTACATTTCAGAAAATTGAGGCCATGAAACAACTTAAAGGGTCAATAACAGCGCTGGTAACGCCGTTTCGTGATGGGAAAGTCGATGAGGCGGCTTTTTGCGCCCTGGTCGAGCGCCAGATCGACGCCGGCACTCACGGGCTGGTGCCGGTGGGCACGACGGGCGAATCGGCGACGCTGACGGACGACGAGCATGAGCTGGTGATTCGGCTCTGCATTGAGACCGCGGCTGGGCGGGTTCCCGTCATCGCCGGTGCGGGGGCCAATGACACCGCCTACGCGATTTCCATTGCAAGGAGGGCGCAGGAGTTCGGCGCTGACGCGCTTCTTGCCGTCACCGGTTATTACAACCGCCCGAACCAGGCGGGCGTGATCGCGCACTACACGGCCCTTCATGACGCCACCGACATGCCGATTATCATTTACAATATTCCTGCGCGGACGGCCGTGAACATTTCCGTCGAGACATTGGCCGCCCTCTCCGCGTTGCCGCGCATCATCGGCGTCAAGGATGCGACCGGGGATCTCGCTCGCGTGGCGCTGCAGCGTTGGCGCTGCCAGGACGGGTTTGTCCAACTTTCCGGCGAGGACATGACAGCGGTGGGCTACAACGCCATGGGCGGGGTCGGCTGTATCTCCGTAACGTCAAATGTCGCCCCGTCCCTTTGCGCTGCGATGCAGGAAGCGACGCTGAATGGCGACCACAAAACGGCGCTTCAAATGCAGGACAGGCTGGCGCCGCTGCACCACGCGCTTTTCTCCGACGCCTCGCCCGGCCCGACAAAATATGCGCTTTCGCTTCTCGGCCTGTGCACAGGGGATGTGCGTCTTCCCATGGTTTCGGCGTCCGAGGCGGCGCAGGCGAATGTTCGCGCGGCGCTGAAGGACCTGGACCTCATCGGCTGATGGCTCCGAAAAAGGACGACAATCGAAAAGTGGTGGCCGAGAACCGTCGCGCCCGCTTCGACTACAAGATCACGGACATAGTTGAAGCCGGTCTGATGCTGACAGGCACCGAAGTGAAAGCGCTGCGCGAAGGCAAGATTAATATCGCGGAAAGTTACGCGGCGCCTGAGGACGATGCGATCTGGCTGATCAACGCCAACATACCGGAATATTCAGCCGGCAATCGCCAGAACCACGAGCCCAAACGCAAACGAAAAATGCTCCTGCACAAGCGCGAGATTGCACGCCTTGCACAGGCTGTAGAACGCAAAGGGTTCACGCTTGTGCCGTTGCGCATCTACTTTAACGATCGCGGCATTGCGAAGCTCGAGCTTGGGATCGGCGAGGGCAAGAGGGCGCCTGACAAGCGTGATACGGCGAAGGACCGCGACTGGAAACGTCAGCAACAGCGATTATTGCGCAACCGAGGGTGAGGGCTATGAGCGCAGAATTTGAGGACAAGCCCGATGTCGCCATTCATCCTCCGACCGTTTTCGTCGCCGCGTTGATTGTTGGATTTGTCGTCCGCGCCTTCGCGGGCGGCGGGCTGCCTTTGCCGGATTTAATTGCTGAAGGGTTGGGCGGGCTTGTTCTTCTCGTCGGCTTGGCGCTGATAGTCTCCGCCGTTTCCGCCTTCGCCGAAGCCGGCGAAACATTGCCGCCGGCGACGCCGTCAAAGGCGCTGTTGACGAGCGGCGCCTATCGTTTTTCGAGGAACCCGATGTATCTGGCGATGGTGCTGATCGGCGCCGGCCTCGGCGTTGCGACGGAAAATCTGTGGATTGTTCTTGCGACCATCGGCGCTGGCGCGATCATCAACTTTTTCGTCATCCCCCAGGAAGAGGCTTATCTCGAACGTCGATTCGGGGTCGATTACCGCGAATTCAAGGAACGCGTAAGGCGGTGGGCGTAAACGCCTGTCCGTATACGGCTTATCCGGCCGTGCGCCTTACGGCCGATAAAGCTCCATGCCGGTGAACATCGGCAGGAAGTAGGTTGGCACGAAAAACGAAATTGCAGAAATCCCCATGCCGGCGATGATTAAAACGCCCCACCGCGCTACCGAACCGCCGCCGGTGGCTTTTTGATCCTCGATCGGCGCAAGCAGAAAAATCGAAATTCCGAGCAGCAGCGTGATGACGACCCCGCCAAAAAATATCGACAAAACCATTTGTTCTGGCGACGTAAGCACCGCGCCAACAAAGAATTCGACGATCACCATCAAAAAGGCGACCAGAAACAAAAGGATACGCACCCCGAACATATGCCCCTCCGCGACAGCGTCACGGAACCTTATGCGATCTTGTTAACCAGATAAAGGTTTGGCGGGTCACGCAAATTTCGCGTCAGACCGACCGACGCTCACTCATAGTGCGGGACGAAAGCCAGCACGGTCTGGAAAGCGGCCGCTGCGCCGGCGCCGCCGGAAGCGCACAAAATTAGCACGGCGATTACGGCCGGTGCGAAACCGCTGGACATTACTCCCAATGATAACAGGACGACGAGCGCCAGCGCCGCGCGGGCGTAAAACCGGAGCAGACTGGAAAATCCGTCGCTGACGCCTGAAAATTGCGCCGCAAAACGCGGCCGCGCCAGCCAAACATAGCTCCAGCAGCCAAAGCCCGCGGCGACGACGGCGGCGACCAAGCTGCCCCCGTGAAACAGATTGGCGATAACGTCGCGCGCTTCGGCGAAACTCATGGCGGCGACGGCGGCGCCGATGACGCCGAAGATCGCGGAGACAAACAGGGTCATCAAAGGTTTTGCGGTCTTCGCATCCTGAACGGCCCGTTGCGCGTCGCGCGCGGGCAAGCCCCAGTTTCGTGTCACGTCGCCCTCGTTTTGTAACGAGTCTCTATGCTCAACCGTTCATCCTCCCGCCGCCTTGCGTCAGTCGTCCCGACTCAGACGGCGCCGTCGATATGAGCGCGTATCGCAGCAAAGACTGATTCGAACATGGTTTCAGTCAAACGCCCAGTATTCGTGTTGTAGCGCGAGCAATGATAGCTGTCGAACAAGGAGAAATTGCGGCCCGGTATGGCGTGGGCGCCGCCGTGAGCAAAGGGCGCGTCTTTCTGTTTTAGCCCGAGCGCCGCAAGCGTCGACTGATGAGCGATACGCCCGAGGCATAAAATTGCGCGCAATTGGCGCATCCCGCCAATTTGCGCCGACAGGAACGGCCTGCAGGTCTTGATCTCTGCGCCGTTTGGCTTGTTCTGTGGCGGCACGCAGCGAACAGCGTTGGTGATGGCGGTCGATTTCAGCGAAAGACCGTCGCCGACGCGCGCATCATAGCGGTCGTTTGAAAACCCGAATTTCGCAGTCGTCGCATAAAGAAGGTCGCCGGCGTAATCGCCGGTAAAGGGACGACCGCTTTTGTTAGCGCCGTGAAGACCTGGCGCCAGACCGACAATCAACAGTTTCGCCCGTACGTCGCCGAATGTCGGCGCAGGCGCGTTAAAATAGTCCGGATACGTCCTGATATTGTCCTGCCGAAATTCGACGAGACGCGGGCAAAGCGAACAATCGGCGGGCGGTTCCGCCGCAGTCGGCCTGGCGCGAGGCGATGTCATCGCCGGCCCCTAATCGATTTCCTCGAATTCGTCCTCAAGATCGTCTTCGTAGTCGTCATCGCGATCATCGTCCGCCCGCACCCGGCGCGCTGGGCCGCCCGAACGGCCGATCGTTTTTTCAAGATCGGCGAGGTCGAAAAACGCGTCAGCTTGTCGGCGAAGTTCGTCGGACGCCATGGGCGGCGATGATTTGACCGTAGACACGATGCTGACACGTACGCCCATCGCCTGAACCGCTTCGATAGCGCGCCGGAAATCGCCATTGCCGCTGAACAGAACGATATGGTCGAGACGCGGCGCGAGCAACAACAGATCTGTCGCCAGTTCGATGTCGGTTGAGCCCTTGAAACGCTTGCGGCCCTGGCTGTCGATGAATTCGCGCGTCTGCTTTGTCACCATCGTATAGCCATTGTAGTCGAGCCAATCGACCAGAGGCCGCAAAGGGGAATAATCTTGATCGCGATCTTCCTGCATGGCGGTGTAGTATGACGCCCGGACCAGCGCACAGGCGCTCTGCGCCATCGCTAGGAGGCTTTTATAGTCGATATCAAAACCTAGATTGCGCGCCGCCTTATAAAGATTGGCGCCGTCGATAAAAAATGCGGTCTTTTCAGAGTCTCGCAGTCCCAGAAACCTTGTCATCATTGCCTCGGAGCGTTATGCGCGCCAAATATAAGGGCGCGTCTGAAGATTCATCATTATTTGCTGAAAACATGATTTTGATTGCAGCGGGCTCCAATCTGCCCTTTTGCGGCGTCGATTCGCAACAGATTGTTCTGCATTCCATTTTGGCGCTTGGTCGGTTTGCTGACGTCGTTGCCAAATCGCCACTCTATGCCTCTCCGGCATGGCCAAATCCGGCCGATCCGCCCTTCGTCAACGCCGTTGCCGAGATCCGCACGGAGATTGAGCCTGCCGCGCTCCTTGCCGCCCTTCATGCGGTAGAAGCCGCGTTCGGGCGCCAGCGTGGGCAAAGGAATGCCCCGCGCACCCTTGATCTCGATCTTATCGCCTATGGGAACCGCCGCAGCGAGCGTCCGGCGTTGCCCCATCCCCGGTTTCTGTCCCGTGACTTTGTAGTTGCCCCAATCTGCGACCTCGCGCCCGACTGGCGCCCGCCGGGGCAAGAGAAGACTGCCGCTGAAATCCTTGAGGCGCTGCCCGATCGGACCGCCCGGCGCATCAAATAGCGGCTTTGCCGAAATCGGCGCTTTTTTGCGATGCAGCGCTTGTCTATCGCTTCTTGAGGGGATATCTCCTCCGGCTCGCCGATACACATCCTAGGAGACCGCCTGATGGCCCGCGTGACCGTCGAAGACTGCGTTGAAAAAGTATCGAACCGGTTCGATCTGGTTCTGCTCGCCGCTCATCGCGCGCGAGTGCTGTCGTCTGGCGCGCCGCTAGAAGTTGAGCGCGACAATGACAAAAACCCTGTTGTCGCCCTGCGCGAGATCGCCGACGCCGTGCTGAAGCCGGATGAACTTGACGAAGATCTCGTTCAGTCGCTCCAAAAACATGTTGAGACTGACGAGGCCGAGGACGCCGAAGCGGCGCCGGAAAAAGCCGATGCGCCGGAGTTCGACAAGATGTCCGAGGACGACTACCTGAAGGCTATTCAGGCTGCCGGCATGACGACGCCCCAGACCCTGCCGAAAGGTTAACGCCAGCGGCCCGCCGCCGCCTTCCGGCCTGGCGCGGCGCCTGTTCACGCCCGCGCGCCCGTGGTTCAATAGACCCATGCAGATCGCTGGCCGGATACGACATGGCTGACCAAAAATCCATCGGCCTCACTGTGCCGGGCGCGCGCCGCGCCGGACGGGAAAGCGATATCGATAATGCGCAAGACCAAGGCAGCGCGCCGTCGGCGCCTGGTGCGAAAAACGACGATGCAGCGGCGTCTGCTGGCGATGTGGGATCGACGCCGGCACAAAACACGACAAAGGCTGCTGCGGACGGTGCGTCGGCGCACGCGCCGCATCCGGTCGGCTTTATTCGCCAGACGGAATTAGTCGAGCGGGTCCGCGCCTATGACCCCGACGCCGACGAAGACATCCTGAACCGCGCCTATGTGTTCGCCATGAAAGCCCATGGCGGCCAGATGCGTAAGTCAGGCGATCCTTATTTTTCGCACCCCCTGGCCGTCGCCGCCATTCTGACCGAACTGCGCGCCGACCCGGCGACGGTGGTCACGGCGCTGCTGCATGATGTCGTTGAGGACACCGAACACACGGTGGGCGATATTGAAGGGGCGTTCGGCGCGGAGATTGCCCGCCTTGTGGATGGGGTCACGAAACTCTCCCAGTTCGAATTGCCGGAAGGCGCGAGCAAACAGGCGGAAAATTTCCGAAAATTCGTTGTCGCCATGGCCGATGACGTCCGCGTCTTGCTCGTTAAACTCGCCGACCGTCTTCACAATATGCGAACGCTTTACCATCTCGATAACACCGAAAAACGCCGGCGCATCGCGCTTGAAACGATGGAGATTTATGCGCCGTTGGCGAGTCGCATTGGCGTGCAGCGGTTTCGCGAAGAGCTTGAAGATATCGCGTTTCGGGAACTGAGCCCCGATGCCCACGAGACGATCAGCCGGCGTCTTTCCGAACTGCACACGCATTCAGTATCGAGCGTTGTCGAAGTCGCCAACACATTGCGCGCGCGTCTTGCCGCCGAGGACATTCGCGCGCAAGTGACAAGCCGCGAGAAGCGCCCTTATTCGATCTGGCGCAAGATGACGCACAAAAACGTCTCCTTTGATGAGCTTGCGGACATTTATGCGTTTCGCGTGCTGGTGGAGAACGAAGCGGATTGTTATCGCGCGCTTGGCGTTATTCATCGGGCCTGGCGCATGATCCCGTCGGAATTCGATGATTACATTTCGGCGCCAAAGCCCAATAACTACAGGTCGATTCATACGGCTGTGATCGGCCCGCCCTGGACTGACGGGCGCCGGCAGAAGATCGAAATTCAAATCCGCACCCACGATATGCATGAAACGGCGGAGCGCGGCGTCGCCGCCCATTGGCAGTATAAAGACCCTGGTGAAAAAGGACGCGGCGTCGAAATTGTCGCCCCCGGACAATTCGACCCTTATGAAACGCCGCGCCGGCTGGTCGAGATGTATCAGGCCGGTGACGACCCGGACGAGGCGCTTCGTTACGCCAAGCTGGAGCTCTTTCAGGATCAGATTTTTTGCTTCACGCCAAAAAGCCGCGTCATCGCATTACCAAAAGGATCAACGGCGCTCGATTTCGCCTACGCCGTGCACACCGATGTCGGCGATTCCTGTATCGGCGCCAAGATCAACAGCGTTCAAAGACCGCTACGCACGCCGCTTGAAACCGGCGACGTTGTTCTCGTGCTGCGGTCGGAAAACGCGCCGGTGCCGGCGGAATGGGAATCGATCGCGGTTACAGGCCGCGCCCGCAGCGCCATCAGGCGGCGCATCAAGAAAATGCAGCGGGACGAACATTTGGCGCTGGGCCGGTCGATCGCGGAGAGTGTCTTTACGGGCGCTCATTTACAGTTCTCGCTGAAGGGCGTGCGCGCGGGGCTGCGAAAGCTCGGCAAGAAGTCTGTCGAAGACGTTCTCGTGTCCGTTGGCCGCGGCGACCTGCCGGTCTCGGAATTGATCGAAGCGGTTTATCCGGGCGCGTCGCCGGCGGCGGAAGGAGAAATTCGACCGGCTAGCTTGCAGGCGTTTAAGCCGAGGGTCGCAATCGCCGGTCTGACGCCGGGGGTATCTGTTTCCATGGCGCGCTGCTGTACCCCGCTTCCTGGCGAGCGTATTGTCGGTATCCGCGGCGATGATGGCGCAATCAAGGTGCACACAATCTATTGCGACACGCTCGCCGCCGAGGATCCGCCGCAATCGCGCTGGCTTGATCTCAAATGGCGCGATCAGGACGAGGAAGAGCTTTCTGCATTCGCGCGCGTCATCGTGACAGTTCAGAACGGTGTCGGCGTTTTGTCGGAAGTTGCGGGCATCATCGCTCGCTATGGGGTTTCCATTGCGTCCATGCGTCTCGTTAACCGCTCGCGCGAATTCCTCGATATGCTGATGGACGTTGAGGTAAAAGACGCCAAACAGTTGAGCCAGATGCTGGCGGGCGTGCGCGCGGCGCCGTCTGTTATTTCAGCCGAACGCACGGGATCGAAAGAAGATGAAGAGCTCTGAAGCCCTGCGCGAATTTGAAGAGGCGGGCGCCCTGCAGAAGGGGCATTTCATCCTGTCGTCGGGCCTCCATTCGGACACCTATCTCAATAAGTCGATTGTCTCCATGTACCCCGACCGCACCGAGCGGCTGTGCCGCGCGCTCGCGGACAAGGCGAGAAGCGCCGTAGGCGGACAGATAGATTTTGTGATCTCGCCGGCCATGGGCGCAATCATTTACGGTTACGAGACCGCCCGGCATTTGGGCGCGCCGTTTATGTTTCTGGAGCGCGTCGACGGCGAGTTTCAATTGCGCCGCGGATTCGGACTGAGTGAGGGCGCCCGCGTGCTTGTTGTGGAGGACATCGTATCGACGGGCCTTTCGGCGCGTGAAGCGATTGACGCTGTGAGCAAGGCGGGCGGCGAGGTTCTGGCGCTCGCCTGCCTCGTTGACCGGTCGGCTGGCGCTGTTGATGTGGGCGCGCCGGTCATCCCCCTTGCTGAACTGAAGGTCGATGCATGGCCGGCTGATCAGTTACCGGATCACCTGAAAAATTCACCGCCGGTCAAACCGGGCAGCCGCGGGATCAGCCAGCAGTGACTATGGCGGCGAAAAACCCGCTCCGCCTTGGGATCAATATCGATCATGTGGCGACGATCCGGAACGCCCGCGGGGGCGATCACCCGGATCCGGTGCGCGCCGCGGCGCTTGTCGCAACCGCGGGCGCCGACGGCATAACGGCGCATCTGCGAGAAGATCGCCGCCATATCCGCGACGACGACATGCGTCGTCTGAAGGAAGAAGTCGGTCTACCGCTTAATTTTGAGATGGCGGCGACAGCGGAGATGCTGAAACTCTGCACCGAAGTTATGCCCCACGCCTGCTGCATTGTGCCGGAAAACCGCAATGAGCGTACGACCGAAGGCGGCCTTGATGTCGCCGGTCAGCACAATTTCATTGCGCCATTCGTTCGTGAGCTGAACGACGCCGGCATTCGCGTTTCCTTGTTTGTCGATCCGGAAGAACGACAGATCGAGGCCGCGAAATCGGCCGGCGCGCCGGTCGTCGAAATTCACACCGGCGCCTATTACGAGGCGACGGCGGCGACCGATCCTAAACGCATAGAAGCAGAGTTCGAAAAAATCAGGCGCGCCGCATCCATTGCGGCGGGACTGGACCTCGAAGTTCACGCCGGCCACGGGCTGACCTTCCATAATGTTCAACCCGTCGCCGCCATTCCAGAACTCGCTGAACTCAATATCGGTCACTTCCTCGTCGGCGAGTCTGTCTTTATGGGCCTTGCTGAAGTCGTGAAAGAAATGAAACGCCTGATGCAGGACGCGCGCACCGGGGCGCATTATTGATGATCATCGGCATCGGCAACGACATGATAGACATCCGCCGTGTGGAGAAGACGCTTGAGCGCCATGGCGAACGTTTCACGATGCGCTGCTTCACGGATATCGAGCGGGCGAAATCGGACAAGCGCCGTAAGCGCGCGGCGTCCTACGCCAAGCGATTCGCCGCCAAAGAGGCCTGCGCCAAGGCGCTCGGCACCGGGCTTAATCGCGGCGTCTTCTGGCGCGATATGGGAGTTGTGAACCTCCCCGGCGGCAAGCCGACCATGGCGCTCACCGGCGGGGCGGCGGCCCGTCTTGCCGATCTGACGCCGGAAGGCCATGAGGCGCACGTCCATCTGACCATCACCGACGACGACCCGATGGCCCAGGCCATTGTCATTATCGAGGCGCGGGCTAAATAGAGGGCTGGCCGGGTGGCGGCCTTTCGGCCAGACGGGGCGGCGAAAAAGGCAAAGTATATGGCGTTTTCCCTGAAAAATATCTTCGGGAACAAGGGGTTTGAGGGCGAAACGGTGAAGGTCGAGGCGCCGAAAATGACGCCCGCCGAAGAGGCGTGGGACCTCGCGAAGACCGTATTTTTTGCGGTTGGCATCGCGCTTGTCCTCCGCATCATCATTTTTCAGCCGTTCAACATTCCCTCCGGTTCGATGAAACCGAACCTCCTGGTCGGTGACTTTCTCGTCGTCTCGAAGCCAACCTTCGGCTATTCGCGCGCCTCGCTTGTATATCCGCTGACGCGCCTTCCCATGGAGGGGCGGATTTTCTCCGGCATTCCAGACCGGGGCGATGTGGTTGTTTTCAAAAACCGCAAGGACGGCAACAAGGATTATATCAAGCGCGTCATTGGCATGCCTGGCGACGAGGTTCGCTTCATCGGCGGCCATCTGCATATCAATGGCGCGCCTGTGAAAAAAGAGTTCGTCGGCAATGTCGGCACGCCTGATTGCCGTTATCTCGACGGCCCGGCGCCGGTCTATCGCGAAACGTTGGAAAACGGCGCCACTTATGTGGTGCAGGAATGCGCCGGCAATGAAGGGGCGCTTGACAATGTCGGCCCCTATCAGGTGCCGAAAGACCATTTCCTGATGATCGGCGACAATCGCGATGAGTCCCAGGACAGCCGCGTTATTTCCGCCGTAGGCTACGTTCACAAGGACGATATTGTCGGCCGGGCCGAGCGGCTGTTTTTCTCCGTCGACGGACAAAAAGCGCAATTCTGGCAAGTCTGGAACTGGCCCTTCGCGATCCGGTACGGCCGCGTGCTCGACAAGGTCGAATGACGCGCGGCGACGACCATGCATTGGAAGAGCGTTTAAATTACCGCTTTTCGGATAAAGCGCTCCTGAAACGAGCGCTCACCCATTCGTCACTTTCGGGCGGCAGCGCAAGCGTGCGCGACCTCGAGCGTCTTGAATTTCTTGGCGACCGCGTCCTCGGTCTCTTGACGGCGGAAGAATTGTGGCGGCGCTACCCCGATTATGAAGAGGGGCTTCTGGCGCCGCGTCTCAACGCGTTGGTGCGTAAGGAGACATGCGCCAAGGCGGCGACGTTCTTCGGGCTCGACGATCATATCCGCATGTCGAGCTGGGAGGAAGGCGCCGGCGGACGCAAGAAAAAAGCGATCCTTGGCGACGTCATGGAGGCGCTGCTCGGCGCACTTTACATCGATGGCGGTCTTGAAGCGGCGCGCGGCGTTTACGAACAATACTGGACGCCCAATCTCGAGGAGCTTTCGAAGTTTCATCGGGACTCAAAAACAGCGCTGCAGGAATGGACGCAGCGTAAAAAACTCGGCACGCCGGACTACGACGTTCTTGAAGCGGATGGCCCGGCTCATGCGCCGGCGTTCAAGGTGGGCGTGAAAGTGAAAGGGTTTAAGCCGGCGCGCGGTGAGGGAAAGTCAAAACGTGCGGCGCAAATGGCGGCGGCGAGCGCTTTCCTGGTGCGCGAAGGAATCTGGACTGAAAATGACTGACCGCCAACGCTGCAGCGTCATCGCCGTCATTGGCGCCCCCAATGCCGGCAAGTCGACGCTCGTCAATGCGATGGTCGGGGCCAAGGTGTCGATCGTCACGCAGAAGGTCCAGACGACCCGCGCGCGCATTCGCGGTATCACGGTAGAAGGCGATGCGCAGCTTGTTTTTATCGATACGCCGGGCATTTTTACGCCAAAAAGAAAGCTCGACCGCGCTATGGTCGCCGCCGCTTGGGACGGCGTCGACGGCGCCGATGCAACGCTGTTGTTGATCGACGCGCCGGGCTGGGTCGAAGGCGAAAGCGAAAAGGGCGCCGCCGGCAAATCGCGCGCCGACGCATCGCGCATTATCGAAGGCCTTCAAAAAGCAGGACGCAAAACGATTCTCGTCGTCAACAAAATCGATGCGCTTCCTCGCGATCACTTACTGAAACTGGTGGATGGTCTCGACAAGACCGGGGTTTTTACGGATGTGTTTCTTGTGTCGGCAAAGAACGGCGACGGGATCGCAGACCTAAAGGCGCATCTCGTAAAGACAACGCCGGAAGGTCCGTGGCTCTATCCGGAAGACCAGCTATCGGACATCTCCGATCGGTTGATGGCGGCGGAGGTGACGCGCGAGAAACTGTTCCTACGCCTTCATCAAGAACTGCCCTATGACGCAACGGTTGAAACGGAAACGTGGAAGGAAGCGAAAACCGGCATTCGCATCGAACAGACGATTTACGTTGCGCGGGACGGACAAAAGGGGATTGTGCTGGGCAAGAACGGGCAGACGCTGAAAGCCATCGGCAAGGCGGCGCGCGAAGAGTTGGCCGCGCTGCTTGGGGCGCCTGTTCATCTTTTTATCCATGTCAAAGTGCGCGAGGGCTGGGCCGATGAGCCGGCGCGTCTGCGCCAGATTGGTCTCGACAAAATCCAGTAATGTTTAGTCCTCGGTCGTCTCTTCCGCTTCCATGATGACAACTGGATCGCCTTCCGCATCGAGCGTGGCGGCGGTGTTGGGTTTCGCGAGCGCGCCGCCGTCGCCGACCTGTACCGAGGCTGAATAACTGCGCATTGCGGCGGCGCCCTCTACGGCCTCCACCGTCGCAGCAAAGTCGATGTAAAAAACGCCGCCGGCGGGCGCATCGAAATAGACGTCCCATTGATGTCGAGACGCGCCGTTCATCGATGCGGTCATGGAACGGGAGGTCGCCGCGAGGTCAAGACCGTCGGACGTTGCAGTAATCTCCATCGCGCCGGCGTCGTACCCTTCATCGATGGTAAGTTCGAGAACGCCGCCGCCGCCCGGTTCAACAGGCGCCCGCAGCGTATGGGTGAAGGATACCGACGCGCCCGGCTTGCCCGCTGGCTTGGGGTCGGCGGTCGCCGCGCGCTCTTGTGCGGCGCAGGACGCGGCTGCAAAAACGATGAGGGCGCAGAGAACTTGAACGTTAGCCATGGTGTTTCCTTCCGTCCCGTTTCAAGTCACGGAGAAGTCATAACAGACATCGCCGGGCGCGCCGGCGCTGTCATCGATGTTGAAAAAGTCGCGCACTGAAATCCAATAGTCCCCTGCCTGCAGGTTCCGCGTGAGGGTTTCCGAGTCGACGTCGGCGCTGCCGGCGACATCGATGAGATTGCCGGCCTGATAGATGAAGAAGTCAGGATCCCGGCCCGTCGGGCCGGACGTCCTTGTCATTGAAAACGTGTATGACCCCGTTGTTCCAATCGAAAGGCGCATGAAATCGTAGTTGCCGAGCTTGTTAAACGTTCCAGCGTCGTCGACCGAGCAAACGGTAATCGGCGCCGCGCCGACGGTCAGCGTTTGCAAAACCGGCAATACAGTCGGTATTCCGCCGTCATTGGTTTCGCCGGCGCCAAAAGAACCGGTTCCGTTGATGCTTTGTGCGGCGACCAATGCATCGATGGCGGCGTCGCTGACGGTGGAATTTGCGCGATATGCATTCAAGAACGAGAATATCGTTACCGGCGCGGTGTCGCTAATATAGGCGGGATCGGTGAGGGTGGCGAGAATCGGCGCAAAACCGGCTGATATCGTATCGGCGCCATCGTCTGCACTGTCGAACAGGTCGTAGATAATTGCCTGCGTCGACGATTCGTTGAACCAGCCGAGCGTCCCGGCGCTGGTGCTTTCCACGTTGAATGAAAACCCGCTTGCCTGCGCCGCGCCGCCGCTGTCACGGTAGACTGGATTATCTTCGACCATCGCCGAAAAGGCGTTGCCCCAGCCTTCGCCCATGGCGACCCTTGGATCGAGCCGATCGCTCAGGGTGTGCGGCCCGCCGATTGAGTCGGAGCGGGAGAGTTGGTCTTCGACATAGTGGCCGTATTCGTGGGCCATCACATGGCGATCATATTCGTCCGTATCATTATTCTGGTTGCCGAGCACCAGGATCGTCGGCGTCCCACCGATGCGGGTATAGGACGACGTGCCGATCTCCCCGTTGGCGATGTCGCCGTCGGCTGCGCGGTTATTGAAACTCCAGAGCACCTGCAGCATCGGGAAATTCGTGCCCGGCGCCGTGCCATTTATGAGCAGCAGCGCGTCGTAAATGACATCAAGTATGGCGAACGGCGCGGCTGCGCGCGTCGTTGTGTAAGCCGTACCGTCCCAGCCGGAGGGCGCATTTAGATTACGGGTGGAATTCGCCGCGCCGGAACTCGAAAGGGCGCCGTCGAGCACATATTCCGCGTCGCCGCTGGTATTGTCGCGAACGGAAACGTCCCAGTTCGCGACAGTTGACTCCGTCATGCGGGCGCGGGCCCTGATGCGAACATTTGTATTGGACGAAACCGACACCGAATATCGTCCAGTGTCATCGGTGACGTCGGAATCAAGAACGCCGCCTCCGCCGTCGAGCGCCTGGACGATGACGCCGCGCGCCGGCTGCTGGGTTATCGCATTATAGTTGAGGCCATTGGTTGCCGCGTTGAAGGGCACAAGATCGAAGGTGACGGCACCGGAAATCGTCACGGAGCCCGGCGTGGGCGGAGGAGGCGGAGGAGGCGGCGGCGGCGCTGGCGGCGGCGGAGTGGGGGCCGGCGAGCCGCCGTTGCTGCAAGCAGAAAAAAGTGCAACCGCGCAAGCGCAGAAAAGGATGCGTAACGTGCCCATGGTAACTCCGTCCGTCCCCGCCGCCGATGCTGGCCGACGTTCACTCCAAATCATGACCGCCGCAAACACGGCCCGCTAATAAAATAACGGCAATACGTGATCACAACTCGATCACAATGAATAATTATGACACATTAAAACCGCGTTATGTCCTTAATTGATACGGGAATTCTGCTCGATGCGCGCCCGCACGGGGAAACCCACGCTGTCGCCCATATTTTCACAGAACATCACGGTCTGCGCGCCGGTCTGATCTATGGCGGCCAGGGACGGCGCATGCGCGCCCTCCTGCAGCCGGGCAATGAGGTGAAGGTGGATTGGAAAGGGCGCGAAGACAGCCTCGGTCACTTTTCGCTGGAAATGATCTGCGCTCGCGCCGCCGAGGCCATGCAGGACCGGTTGTCTTTAGCCGGCCTCGCCGCCGCCTGCGCAACAGCGCGCGCCGTTTTGCCGGAACGCGAAGAACACAGGCGCAGCTATCGCGGCATGGCGGTGCTGCTCGACAATATTAGCGATATCGATTTTTGGCCCGCGTTGATGGCGCGTTGGGAGCTTGGGTTGCTCGCTGAGCTAGGTTTCGGCCTGACGCTTGATCGCTGCGCGGCGACCGGCGCGCGCGATGATCTGATCTACGTCTCGCCGCGCTCCGCCTGTGCCGTATCGGCGACAGCTGGCGAGCCCTACAAAGACAAGTTACTGCCGCTGCCAGCGTTTTTTAAGGACGCCGAGCGCGCGCCGACGCGACGGGGTGCGATCGATGGATTGAAAACGACCGGATATTTCATCGAAACGCGCATTCTCCATCTTTCAGACAGGACGTTGCCGGAAGCGCGTCAGCGCGTCGTTGAGCTACTGCGCGCTGAGCTTTGAAAGAACGTCCGCGATAGCATCGAGCATACGTTCGTTATTGGAGCGCCCGCTCCGTTTTGGTAGGCCGAAATATCCCTTAGGCCCGGCGTGAAATATATTGACGAGGCGATGGATCAAAATCCGGCCGTCGCGTTTCGCTATGTTCCAATGAGAATTTGCAAAGAACGCCCAGCGTTCTGCGAACATGAGCGCGCCCAGTTTTTCGATGCGGTCTCGGTCGCCGCAAAAGTGATGGAGCGCGTCGACCGCGGCTATGCCGGGATCAGATGCGAGCACGCCGCCGACGGAGATGACATCGATGGGCGCGCCCAGCCGCGCTTTGAGGAAGGGCGCGGCGCCGACGGCGACCTGCGCGCCGCCGCTGTAGCCGATGATCGCGATGCGCGCGCCGCTCTCCACGGTGTAACCAACGTCTCTCAGCGCCGTCTCGATAGCGCTCGCGGCGCCCTGGCTAAAAATTGGGCCGTAGCGATGATCGGCGGAGACCATTACCTGATAGATGTTTCGAAAATTGGTCAGCGCCCGCAGCAAGGTGCGACGACCCTGCAGGTCGAGTTTTTGAATCCATCTCCACAGACGATCAAACAGCCGCGGGCTTGCGAGCAGCGGTAAACCGGCCGGCGAATACGGAAAGACATCGTCGATGATCACAGCGCGCGGAAAGCGCGCGCGCAGGGCGCGTATAAACATCTCCTCGCGCCGTAAGAGATACTTGCCGGAAATAGAAGCGACGCCGGAGAGATAAACAATGTAGAGCGTATTTTCTGCGTTAGCGCGCGCCTTTTCGACGGGCGACGTCTCGTTAATCTCCCGCTCTGTCCAACCAGCCCACCAGCTCAGCGTTTCGAGCGGCGACAGGGCCGCCGTTGTCAACAGCGCGACGATAGCGAGGCCGATTGAAACGACGAGAATTTCGGAAATCATTACGGCGCCCCGCTATCGAGGCGCGCCATGATATCTTCAATGATCTGGCGCGGCGACTTGTCGAGCGCCGATCCCGCAATGACGCGTCGTAGGCGGCCGATCGGCTTCGCGAGGAGGCGCCCCATGAACGTTCGAAACAGATACGAGACAAGAAAACCGGCGCTGCTGCAAAAAACCGCGGCGCCGATAGGCAGGTCGAGTCCCACATGGAGGCCGAATATTGCAAGCGACATTGACCAGACCTCCAGGACGTTGCCGAGCGCGGCGCCGAAATAGGGCGCGATGGAAAAAACACCTAACAGTCTTGGCGCGAAGGCGAGCGCGAGGACGCCAGTGACCGCCGCGAAGTCATCAAGACCGATTGCGCCGAGGCGGGTCAGGGGCGCTGCGGCGAGAACCGCGACGCTCCAGGTCACGACGGTCAGGGCGTAGGTCGCGCCCGTAAATGCGAGGCTTGCGAGAAAGCGGTAAAGGGGCACGCGATTGACGACGAGGACCACGCACTGCCCCAGCATTTCCGACACGCCAGCGAGAAACACGATAATGAGCGCCGCCGACTGCGCCTCCGCCGAGTTGGCGGTGCGGACGAATACAGATGGTGAATATCCGATCGCCCTGACGGCGAGGTCGGCAATTAAGGCGAAGAATTCCAAAATGTCTAAGAACACGGCGATCATGGCCGTTTTCAATGGCGTCGCCGGTGGGCAAACTCAATAGGCGCCGCCATTCGCGTAAAGGGTCGGATCTGGGGAAAACTTGACGGCAAGACCTACTCGCCATCGATCAGACAGTGACCTGTTGCGCGGCCTGCCCGGGAGCGGCTAATCGCTTACGCTTCAACAATGAGATGACTGTACGCCCATGGCCCGCACTAGAAAACCGAAAACGCCGCCGCCCGAAAAGCCTGAAGAGATCGTCCTTGAGCCGTTCGAGGAGGCGTTATCGCAGCGATATCTCGCTTACGCGCTGTCGACGATTACAGCGCGAGCGCTGCCGGATGTGCGCGACGGACTAAAGCCTGTGCACCGGCGCATCCTTTACGCCATGCGTCAGATGAAGCTGAACCCGGCGGGCGGCTTCAAAAAATCGGCTAAGGTCGTTGGCGAGGTGATGGGCAACTTTCATCCCCATGGTGATGCGGCGATTTACGACGCCATGGTGCGCCTCGTTCAGGATTTCTCTGTACGCGTCCCATTAGTCGACGGTCAGGGAAATTTCGGCAATATCGACGGCGATAACGCGGCGGCCATGCGCTATACGGAAAGCCGCCTCACTGCGGCGGCGCAGTTGCTGTTGGAGGGGATCGACGACGACACAGTCGATTTCCGCGAGACCTATGACGGCGAAGGCAGAGAGCCCGTCGTCCTGCCGGCGGCGTTCCCGAACCTTCTCGCGAATGGGGCCAGCGGCATCGCCGTAGGCATGGCGACGTCGATCCCGCCGCACAATGTCGCCGAACTGATCGACGCCTCTTTGCACCTGATCAAGACGCCGAAGGCGCGCACCGAAACGCTTCTTAAATATGTCAAAGGCCCGGATTTCCCTACCGGCGGCGTTTGCATCGAAGACGCCGCGTCGATGGAGGAAGCCTATGCGACGGGTCGTGGCGGTTTTCGTATGCGCGCCCGTTGGCATACGGAGGACCTTGGGCGCGGTCGCTACCAGGTCGTCGTTACGGAAATTCCCTACCAGGTACAGAAATCGCGCCTGATTGAGAAAATCGCCGAGCTTATACAATCGAAGAAAATGGCGGCAGTCGCCGATATTCGCGACGAAAGCGCCGAAGATATTCGGCTCATTCTCGAACCGCGGACGGGAAACATCGATGCAGCGGTGATGATGGAATCGGTATTCAAGCAGACCGATCTCGAATCCCGGTTTTCCCTGAACCTCAACGTTCTCGGCGCCGACGGCGCGCCGCGCGTGATGGGACTGCGCGACGTGCTTCAGGCCTATCTCGATCACCGTAAAGAGGTGCTGGTCCGCCGCACGAAATTCAGACTGGAGCAAATCGCCCGCCGCCTGGAAATTCTCGACGGTTTCCTCATCGCCTATCTCAACCTTGACGAAGTCATCCGCATCATCCGCTATGAGGACGAGCCCAAAGCAGAGCTGATGAAAGCATTCAAGCTCTCGGACAATCAGGCCGAGGCGATCCTCAATATGCGGTTGCGTTCCCTGCGGAAGCTTGAGGAAATGGAGATCAAGACCGAGCACAAGAACCTGAAGGCCGAACAGAAAGCCTTAAAGGCGCTGTTAAAGTCCGGCGACGCGCAATGGAAGAAAATCGCGGATGAACTGCGCGACGTTCGCAAGGTTTTCGATCCGAAGTCGGATCTTGGCCGTCGGCGCACGGAAATCACCGACGCCCCGGAAGTCGACGATATCGATCTCGATGTGCTGGTCGAAAAAGAGCCTGTCACGGTTGTTCTTTCCGAAAAGGGGTGGGTGCGCGCCCTTAAGGGTCACATCGAGGACGCGTCGAATGTTAAATACAAGGATGGCGACCGCGAGGGCTTCATCGTTCCGGCGATGACCAATGACAGGTTGATGTTGTTTGCGACGAACGGGAAGTTTTATTCCCTTGATGTTGCGTCGCTGCCGGGCGGGCGCGGTCATGGCGAACCAATCCGCCTCATGGTCGATATGGGCAATGACGACGCGGTCGTCGCGGCGTTCCTCTACGAAGGCGATCGCAAGCTGCTTCTCGCATCATCTTCAGGACACGGATTTATCGCGCCGGAAAACGACTGCGTATCGAATACCAGGAAAGGCAAGCAGGTTTTGAATCCCGCGGCGGGCGCCGAAGCGGTCGTTTGCCGGCCGATCGGAGCGTCCGTCGGCAAGCGCGATATGCTTGCTGTGGTCGGCGACAACAAAAAATTCCTCGTCTTTCCCGCCGCTGAACTTCCCGAAATGACCCGAGGGAAAGGCGTTGTCTTGCAGAAATACCAGAAAGGCGGATTGTCAGACGCCAAGGCGTTCAACGGCGGCGATGGTCTCACCTGGACCGACCGGTCGGGCCGCACGCAGACGATCGATGACTGGAAGCCGTACCTTGGCAAACGCGCCCAAGCGGGCCGCATCGCGCCCAAGGGCTTCCCGACCTCCAAAAAATTCGGTTGCATGTGAGATATCGTTATTAATGATTGCGGACGTTCGTTGAATCCAATTCAAAATTTAGCGTCCGCCCTTAACTTACGCTTGGATTCTGTCGGTAGCGTAGAAAGCGAATTTGCAGCTCTTTTTGGAAACTATGCGGCCAGCGTAATGTTTGGCAGGAAAGATATCGATGAATCAGTCGCCAATCGACTAGAGGCGATCAAGAACGCGCAACCTGTTCGGTTTTCTCAATTGCAGAACGAAGTCAGGCGTAGCGCGCCGAAGGCTGATCGCGAGGAAGAGCGAAGGCCGGTTTACAAGTTCGGTATCGCCCTGACGAGCGGCGGCGATGAAAGGCGCTGCGTGGTTCGCGATATTAGTGAAACCGGTGCGAAAATCGTACTGGAGGGGGCGATTGCGTTGCCCCGAGAATTCCGCCTTGTCATCGATGGTTATCGGGCGCCCACAACTGCGGCGCTGGTTTGGCAGAAAGATAACGAAGCGGGAATCACGTTTGAGTAGTGGTGCGCCAAGGCAACCGTGTCCTGATCAATAGGTGTTCGGATTTCGTTGACGGGACGACGGCTGGTCTTTCCGTCGCTGTCGACCTTACAAACTAAAGAGTTTGAACTGAAGCAGCGTCTGAAAAGACGACGTTGTTGAGGCGTTCCGCCCCGGAGACAATCTAGGACGTGGTCCAGCGGCTGGAAAAAAGTTGTTTAAAGCGCGGCGAAGATGAACACCGAATAGTTTTCGGCGCCGTTATTTTCTAACTCCACGCCAATAGGTTGTGCGGGCGTAAATCGAACGAGCGCTTCAATTAAAAGTTGCGTAAGGTGGCCTGTAGCGTGAATACTCAATCGACGGGTCGGCGCGGAAAAGCAGTTTCCACAGAAGGACGAAGAGACTTATGCGCAGCGAGAAAGTAGGAAATGCCGCCGCAAGTATTGACGCCTATTTGGCGTCAGTTGATGAAGCGACTACCGCGGAGGACGTCTGGGGCCTGTTGTCGAAATTTTCGGAGGAGCGGGGATTTGCCGGCGTCTGTTGCAAGTGTTTTCCAAGCGAGGCCGAGACTAACAAGCAGGTCTTTTTTTCATCCACGATAGGGTTTGATCTTGATCTTGCGGAGCTGTTGCGCAGCACGCATTCTTCCAATGATCCGCTGTTGTTTTGTGCGTTGAGGTCGACGCGACCCTTTCGCTGGCGCGAGTTGCGAGACAAGGGCGCCATAAATGCTTCACAGGAAGATTGGGAACAGCGACTAATCATGTTTGGCGACGCCATTGTCGTGCCCGTTTTTGGGCCGTTGATCAGGAACGGGTATTTCTGTTTTGTGGGTGAAGCAAAACACGTTGACGGTCGAAGTAGCGATCATTTACTTCACGTGCTTGCGCAGGTCGCATATCTTCGTATGTGCGAGCTTGTTTTTGGCCCGGGACAAAGTAATGCACAACTATCGCGGCGAGAATGCGAAGTGATGCGTAAAGTCGCGGAGGGAAACTCAAATACTGAAATTGCTGATAGTATAGGGGTGTCGGCGAGAACGGTCGAAACTTACCTTGCCAGAATCTTCGATAAACTTGGCGTGCGCGACCGGGTGCGCGCTTCGCTCAGGGCCTACGCGCTTGGACTTTTAGCGTAGTCTAAACTGCGATCACGGGGTTGCCGCAGTCCAGAACCATCGCTTACCCGCTCCCGCCAGCTTTCGCCTGCCTTGCGGCCGGCTCATTGAAAAACGCCGCCAAGTCAAGATATGTGGAATATACGAGCGCGTCGGATGCTGAATTCTCGCTCATCCGATCGCTCAAATCATCTCCTCGCCATCGCCTCCAGATCGCGAGCTTGTAAAACGCGTCCTGAATAAGCCGGGCTTTTTTCGCCGCGCCTAAACGCACGATCTTTTTTTGAAGGTCGATGATCACCTCGATCTCCGGCTCGCTTTCAGACCCGGTTCCTTGAGCCTCAAGGGATTGCAGACGCTTCTCTAGTTTCAAATATTGGTCGAATAATTCGCTATGATCGGACACTTGATCCAATAGCTCATACTCACTCATTTCGCTTTTCGTTATCATTTCCGTTCGATGTACAGATGTGTGATGATCCGCCCGGCCGAATATCTGCCGCCCCGCCACGATCACGATATTTCGATTTCTATGACCAATCTGTCCGTTAAACGACTTACAGACCTGGCGCTAGATTTGAGGAAAATAGCTAGTGCTCACCTTGGACGGGCTAAAGTGAGCCTTTGTCTCAGTTCCTGATGTCGGGGCATTGGGGATGGAAAAATTGCGCAGATATGGCTTAATCTGCGCCGGATTACACCGAGCGGAGACTTTATCCGCCCGATTACAAACAACCCAGATAGGAATTCGTCGGCAAGGGGATAAACTTATCCATGCCATGGCGTTCCGCCGTCAAGGTAAGGTCAAGCGCCATAGCCCGACGTCACGGATCTAGATGGCTCGCCGTTAGCGATAAAAATGCGAACTGGCGAGTGATCGTAAGTTACTGATATTTCTACATCAGAATAGGCAGCTTCATCCCCTTATCGGACATAAGGTCGAGCGCTATCAGCAATTGCGAATTACGCACGCCACCTGAAAATCTGTGATCCAGTTAAGCGTGCGCAAGTTTTGATCAGCAGTCGCACTAAGCGACAGCCCGGTTAAGCGCGCATTGGGTCCAGATTTCGGAGAGAGCGGATACGAGGCGGTCAATATCGGCGTCAGAGTGAACAGGCGACGGCGTAATGCGAAGCCTTTCCGTTCCCTTCGGCACAGTCGGATAGTTGATCGGCTGGACGTAAATGCCGTGATTGGCGATCAGCCAGTCGGAAATCCATTTGCATTTTACAGGGTCTTGCACCACCACCGGAACGATGTGGCTCGGATTGTCGAGGGTCGGGATGCCGATGGCGGCGAGTTTCGCACGCACCTTGGCTACGTTCTTCCGCTGAGCGAGGCGTTCGGCGTCGCTTTCTTTTAGGTGCCGGATTGATGCGAGTGCGCCCGCCGCAACGGCCGGCGGCAGGGCGGTCGTAAAAATAAATCCGGAAGCGAAGCTGCGAATGAAATCAACGAGCGCCGTGGACGCTGCTATATAGCCACCCATCACGCCGAACGCCTTGCCGAGCGTCCCTTCAATGACGGTCAGCCGGTCGCATAGACCATCGCGCTCGGCGATGCCGCCGCCGCGCGGCCCATAAAGACCCACCGCGTGGACTTCATCGAGATAGGTCATCGCATTGTACTTGTCGGCGATATCGCAAAATGCCGCAATCGGCGCGATGTCTCCATCCATCGAATAGACGGACTCGAAGGCGATGAGTTTCGGCGCGACCGGATCATCGGCGGCGATGAGGCGCTCTAGATCTTGCGGGTCGTTGTGTTTGAAGACGCGCCGCTCGACTTTCGACTGGCGGATCCCCTCGATCATCGAGGCATGATTGAGCGCATCGGAGTAGACGATGCACCCCGGGATCTTCGAGGTCAGCGTGCTGAGCGCCGCCCAGTTCGAGACGTAACCGGAAGTAAAGAGCAGCGCCGCTTTCTTTAGGTGCAGGTCCGCGAGCTCGCGCTCAAGCTTCACATGGTAATGATTGGTGCCGGAAATATTTCGCGTCCCGCCAGCGCCGGCGCCGCACTCGTCAATCGCCGCCTTCATCGCCTCGATGACGCAAGGGTGCTGTCCCATGCCGAGATAGTCGTTAGAGCACCAGACCGTAATTTCGTCCGGGCCCTCCTCGGCGTAATTCGTCGCACGCGGAAAATCTCCAGCGCACCGGCCGATATGAGCGAAAACGCGATAGTTGCCTTCTTCGCGCAACTCATCGAGTTGTTGAGTGAAAAATGATTCGTAGTTGGTATTCACACCACAACTCGATAGCGACACGTGTGCCTTCTTGCCGAAGCGTACGCGCATCCTGATACCGGGTTAATTTCCGGCTGCTTCATGCAAATAGGCGATCACGGCTGCCCGCTCTTCCGGGTCCTGGACGCCGGCAGGATACAGAGACGCCATCCTATTGCCCGGAATAAACCCCTTCACGTCAGCTAGGTGGGCGTCCAAGGTTTCGACGGACCATATGACATCGGACTCGCTCATGGCCGCGGAATAATTGTAGCCTTCCGCTGATCCCGCTTTACGACCGAACATTCCGGCGAGCGACGGGCCGATGGTGTGGCGACCCGGCGTCAAGCTATGGCATGCGGCGCAGCGCGCAAAAATGGCTTCACCATTTACAATGGATTCGTCGGATGCAGCCGCCATCGTGGTCATAGCGGACACAGCCGCGCTCGCAGCCGCTTCTTTCTGCGGCGCCGTTGCAGCGGCGCGGTCGCCTAGAGACGGATAGGCGTAAACATATACCCAGTCAGTGTCCTCTGCTGGAACATGACACCCGAGGCAATCTTCTTTGTAATCGCCGGCAACCTGCTTAGTGCGGTCCTGTCCTTCAAACAGCGCCCAGCCCCAACCGTCGCCCCATAAGGCGTTGTCCGGAAAGCGTCCTTGCGAGTCCTTGATCATGGCGAACCAGACCTGCACGTCCGTCGCCCAATGCGCGTCCCCAGTCGTATGGGCGGCGCCTTCAGCCGCCCGCACTTCTTTCACGAGCATTGCGCCGTCAGGAAAGGTGCCGGTCATTTGATAATGCTCGATCACCCCATCCGTGGCGTACACATTATGAAGCCCTTCGACACCGCCGTCTTTGGCGACCGCCCATGATCCAATATGGCGCCAGCTATCGAAATCGTCCGGAAGCGATATGTTGCCCGAACCATCGACATACCGGTCATAAACGCCCCCGCCCACGGAAGCATTATCCGCCGATGTCGGCAGCGGCGTGAGGATCGGCGCATAAAACTCAACGAACGTCATGTCATTATGGGCGGTGTCGATATGACACTGGGCGCAGGCTTCTTTTGGCATTGCGGGCGCTGACGATGCGTATGGCGGGGCATGATGGCCGAAATTAAAGTAACCCCAGTTTTGCGTTTCGCCGAAACGTGAGCTGTCCTTTACAGCAACATCAATGCCGTTCACCGCCGCCGGAAAGAACCCGCGTCCGGATGGCTCCGTACGTGACCCGTCCCCAAACGTTCCGCCGCCTTTTACGAGTTGCAGCTCTTTCACCATCATCGTGCCATCCGGCCAAACGCCATTAGCGCGGTAGTAGTCAAAGGCCGATGGTTGCACATAAACGTTATGATACTCAGGAAATCCCGCCTGGCCGTTATTGAGGCCGTTCGGCGTTATTGGCGTTCCAAGAAAAGTCCAACGCCGAAAGTTCTCTGGCTGTAACAGCTCTCCTGAATCATCGAATACGGGCGCAAATTCAACGTCAGGGTATAGAGTATTTTCGCCTGCGGCGTTTGCCTGGCTTACCGTCGTTTCCTCTGCTTGATCAGGCTCTGCTTGCTCGGAGCATGACGGTGCCAATAGTGCGATCGCTGCGAATGTCGAACACAGCGCCTGTAGTCGAGAATTTTCCAGCATCATTGCGTCTCAATTTAGATTTGTCGGTTGAAGGAGATTCGTAGCGGGTCGAAACTCTATGCTTCAATTGGTGGTGGTTAGCTGCGATCGTGCACAGCGCTGAAAACTAATCACTCCGTTGGCAGCGGGGTGATGATGGGCCTGTAGAATTCGATGAAGGTCATGTCTTCATGCGCGCTTGCGATATGGCACTGAGCACATGCTTCTGCAGGCAGCGCCGGCGCAGAAGCCGCGTAAGGGGGTGCGTGATGTCCAAAATTGAAGTATCCCCAGTTCTGCGTGTCAGCATAGCGATTGCTATCTTTGACCGAAACGTCCATGCCGTTCACTGCAGCCGGGAAATAACCGCGCCCCGAAGGCTCGAGCCGTGATCCATCATCAAACTCGCCGCCGCCTTTTACGAGCTGCAGCTCCTTTACCATCATCGTGCCTTCCGGCCACACGCCATGTTCGCGATAATGATCAAATGCTTCCGGTTGCACATAAACGTTGTGGTATTCCGGGAATCCGGCCTCGCCGCCGTTCAATGCGTTCGGTGTCAATGGCGAGCCGAGATAAGTCCACCGCCGAAAATCTACCGGCTGAACCAGCTCATCTTTGTCGTTGAATTGCGGCGCATTCGTGATCTGGGAATAGCCGCTGTTTTGTGCGGTCGCCACTGCGGTCAACGCTAGCCCGCCTAATCCCACAAGCGAAAGAACAAATAATTCCTTTCTGATCATCGTATCGTCTCCTTCTAGTGTTTAATGCGCGCCTTCAATGAAGCTCTCAACGCCCCGTTGAATTTCGTGATACGCAAGCAGTGCTCAAAGTAACGCCAAGCTTAATGCTAGTCGTTCTGATCAGCCTGTATTCAACATTTGAAACATGAGCGCGCGTTTTTTGAATGATTAGACCCCGGGTTACGCATCGGTTGGCTGGAGCGCCCAAGAAACCGAGCTAGTGTGAAAATACTAACGCGACTAGCGCCACTTAGCACGGGTGCGGAGCATTTTGCAAAACCATTCCGTTTGTCTATCGCCTTCATTGAAGGCGTCTATGGCAAAAGATCGCAAATCTGCATTCAGTCTAGTTGAGGAAAATTTGTAGGGACATCGCCTAATGCCGTGGTGCAAATGTCCGATGAGTTGATTTTGCGCTATGCGTTTTCGTTGTTATCATCGCCATTGATCCAGCGATGACGCTTGGCGTGATCGAGAATGCCTCGCGTACTGCCGGAAGCGGCTGAACCTAGAATTGATACAAACGAGATCATTCGTTTCAGGCGCGTCTCTTTCAATGGGCGCAGTAGGAGGCCGGGAGCAACCGCTGACAGTTCCGGGAGCGTGCATACGCCATAACCATCCGCAACATATCGCTGAACCCAGTCTTCTCGGTCGGACCTTAGGCGCGGCTGAAGGACAATGTTTCGAGCCACAAGGTCTTCAAGAACGCGCGCGCGAAATTCGCAATTGAGGCGGTCGACATAAGCCTCTTTTTCCAGCTCTTTCACCGGCACATTCTCCATGGCTGCAAATCGATGCGCCTCGCCGACCCCGACTACAAGTTCTTCCGAGAAAAGCGGCAGGCTTTGCAATTTGTCATTGCCGCCCACATAATCGGTCGTGATCGCGCAATCGAGACTGCCCGCCAGCACGACTTCAGCTACCATTTCAGGCTTTACGGGATGAATCACGAGCTGAACGTGATCAAGGTCGGCGAGGACACGCGACAGAAATTTCGTGAAAAGTCCTGGGCCAATCGTGTTGGCGACGCCGAGATTGACAATAGAGCGCTTTTGACCAGTGATGACATTGGCGAGTTCGCGCGCTTTCATTTCGCTCATAACGATTTTTTCAAACTCGCCGCGGATGGTCCGGCCAAGCTCCGTGAGCCGTGTGTCCTTGCCCTCGCGGTAAACGAGCGGACCGCCAAGACCGCTTTCCAGTTTCTGAATGGCCTTGGTGAGTGTCGGTTGCTTGACCCCGCTCATTTCCGCTGCGCGAGTGAAATTCAGTGTGTCGGCGAGATGAAGGAAATACCGTATCTGTTTGAGATCCAAGGACGCATCCATTGTAATCATTCCTTCTTAATGGGCGTTGAGCACCGGATGAGGCTTCGGTGATTACGTCGTACACGACCTTACGCGCTCAAAACAAGACCGACGATCTTGCGACTATCTCGGGCTCTGTTGCGGCGTTTCCGGACAAAGTAGTCCGGCTGCCCAATGTTGCGCTGATCAGGCACGCATGGGTAAATTACAGCCCGTCAATCAATCGGTTGTTTTCGACTAAAGGCGAATTGGAGTTTTGAATGATAACGTCTGCATGCAATCACAAGGGAATATGGCTTATTTCGTTGGTGTCCGCTTTTGCGTGCTTTTCAGCCTTGCAAGGTCAATAAGATATTGTGAGCTTTCGTCTGCCGAAGTCGGGCATTCAAAGTCAGGCGCAGCAGCCAAGGTCGTTGGCAGTGCATTCTGACGGTCCGCAGCATGCTTTGCCTTGAGTCTTTTTTGTGGGCTTTCCGAGATACGTTTCTTCGGAAGATAGAATGCAGTAAACTGATCCTCAAAATCTGAAGAGACAGATCGCTCAGCAACGCCTGTCGCCATCACGGCCGCGCGCCAGTTTTGCAGCGCGTGGTGATCTTTCAAATAGTCAAAACCTGAGTACTGTTTAATGATTTCTGTACGGCGAAGAATTGGTAGCCAAGCAATATCGAATGCGCTGATTGAACCGCCATGGGCGAGTGTGCCGCCTTCACGAATTCGTTTTTAAGTCGAGAACGGATGAATGCCGGTATCTAGACGCCATTCTCGATAAATTTGGGGCGGCGCCAATACGTGCTTTCGATGATGCGCGTATGTGGAAAGATATCCGAAGCTGGCATTCAATGCTGGAAGGTGACAGAAGTGCGAATCAAGACTTCATATTGAAGCGCTTTTTCGATTTCGTACCTTTGAGTGGGCGACAGAGATTCGTCGCTTTCAAGTGCTCGGAAAATTATTGTGCCGGCAGATTGGGCCATTAAGAAATAGCTATTGGATCGATGGTCGTCGGTGTATTTAGCGTAAAGGGAGCACTGATATCCGCGCCAAAGAAGCTCCGATTGCTTTGCGAAATCCACTTTTGTTGCCCAAGAAGCAAACGCTAAGGACATATGTGCGACTAGAAAAAGAGATGACGACGACGACTTGCTTTCTCACTGAGCGTCGGATCATCAATAGAACAATGGCTGTAAACGGCTTAACCGTGGACGATTGCCCACGGAGAATATCTATTTTCTTCAATGAAATAATGGCTCCCCGAACTGGACTCGAACCAGTGACCCGCTGATTAACAGTCAGCTGCTCTACCAACTGAGCTATCGGGGAACGCCGTTGGAGCGGCGCATATAGCAAAGGGGTTATGCCGAATCCAGCCTCTTTCCAGACGAGAATCCAGAAACCGGGCAAGGGGCGTAACATGTAAAATCCGGTCATCACGCGGGGGCCGCCGCTTGATCTTTGCGGGCGGGTATCGCGCCAAGCGCCTCGGCGGCGGCCGGCAAGCGCCGCCGGCGGGGCGCGGTTATCTTACGGACGGTCCAGTCGCCAATTGAACACCCTAAATAGCGAGACGGCCGCGTCTTGGGGGAAAACGCGGCCGGTACTCACTGTCGTGGGGTATGGTGGGGTATCTTCTCGGGAGAAGACGTTATCAAGGTGTCACCAAACTATTAAAAAAGGGTTAATGGCCCGATGAGCGCCGCCGCCGATTCGCGGCTTACTCAGCAGGTCTATATAGCGGATTCGGTCGTGCGGCAGTAGCCGCCTCGTGGAATGCAGGGGATCCATCCACATCTGTTTCCAACGGATGGCCATGGCCGACGCGGGGTTGTTTTACGCCGGTCCAGGCCCAGCGATAGAAACGCGCGATGTCGGCCCCGACGGCGTACATCGCCGGCACGAATATCAGCGTAACGGCTGTTGCGAAGGCGACCCCGAAGGCGAGCGACACGATCGTGGGTTTAAGGAACTGCGCGTCGGTCGAGCGTTCGAACATGATTGGCAACAGGCCGACAAATGTCGTGAAAGACGTCAGCGTGATCGGCCGGAAGCGGCCGACGCCGGCTTTAACGAGAGCGCCGAACGCGCCCATGCCTTGCGCCCGCAGCCTGTTCACATAATCGATCAGAACCAGATTGTCGTTGACGACGACGCCGGCCGCTGCGCCGACCCCGAAGAACGAGAACAGCGCGAAGTCGATGCCGAACAATGCATGGCCGAAGGCTGCGCCCATAAACCCGAACGGGATCGCCGTCATGATCAGCGCGGGCTGCCAGTACGAGCTGAAGGCGATCGCCAGCAACATGTACATGACGAAGAGCGCTGTTAGGAACAACGGAACAATGTCGCTCAAAAACTCGGCCTGTTCCTCCGCGTCGCCGCGTTGCGCGAGCGAGGCTTCGGGATGCCGACGTTTCCACTCGGGGATAAACTCCGTGCGGTAATCTTCCATGATCTGTCCGCGATCGACGCCCTCGCGTATTTCTGCAGTGACCCGCGCCGAACGTTGCCGGTCGCGCCGGTCAATACGCTTAAAGCTCGGTGCAAACTTCGCGTCGGCGACCGCTGTCAGCGGCACCTCGCGCCCGTCGGCCGTGCGGATGCGCATGGACTCGATCGTGCTTAGAGATTCGCGCGCTTCGCGCGGATACCGCACCATCACGCGCACGTCCTGTCCGTCGCGGGGCAGGCGCTGGACCTCTTCGCCGTAAAACGCCTGTCGCACCTGACGTGATACATCCGCCAGCGTCAGGCCAAATCGTTCCGCGCCGGGCTTCAGTTCAATTTGCAACTCAGGCGTCGCCGACTGCAGATTGTTACGGACGTCGAATACGCCGGGCAGGGTGCGTAAGTAATTTTGCAGATCGACTGTCGCCAGCCGCAGGTCTTCAAGGTCATCGCCCTGAATGCCAAAGGAAAGATCCGGCCCACCCTGATTCTGCGTGAACCCGATATTGATTTCCTCAGCGTCCGGAATGGGGCCGAGTTGGTCGCGGAACATCTCTGCGATTTCCTCGGTTGATTCCCTTCGGTTCACCGCCTCAGTGATAGTGACGTAGGAGATGACTTCGCCTTCGTCGCCGGCAATGTATACGGATTTAACGAACGGCTCGCCGTCCTTTGCGTCGCCCAATTTGTCTTTCAATTTATTCGCGGCGGCGAAGACTTCTTCATATATCTGTTCGGTGCGATTGAAAGAGGAGCCTTCCGGCAGGCGTACATTCAGCGAAATGAACGTGCCTTGGATTTCCGGCATGAATTTAAAGCCGATCCAGCCTTGCGATAGCAATGCAAAGGCAAAAGAGAAGGCGATGACGAACGATGCGACGGTAAAGTAACGGAACCGCAGCGCCATTTTGATGATTGGCTGATAGACATTGCGCGCAACGTTAACGATTCCCTCGGAAAATACGCGCTGCAACCGATAATAAACGCCGTTTTTATTTTGCGGCTTCATGTGTGAAAGGTGCGCGGGCAGGATAAAGAACGCCTCAATCAGCGAAAAGATCAACGCGAACGTAATCGTCAGGCTGATTTGGCGCGTAAACTGCGCGGCGCCGCCGCCGACAAACATCCATGGGGCGAATGCGATAATCGTCGTCAGAACGGCGAAGAAAACGGGTTTAACAACAAGTTGTGTCCCCATGATGGCGGATTCCGGCCCGCCTGTTTCGTCTTCTTCCACCCTGTTGTGTATACTTTCGCCGACAATAATGGCGTCATCGACGACGACGCCGATCACGAGCAAAAACCCAAAAATCGACAGAAAGTTTAGAGATACGCCCGCCATTGGCATAAAGATAAACGCGCCAGCGAAAGCGACGGCGATGCCGATGGCGACCCAAAAGGCGACCGCCGGGCGCAGGAACAGCATCAGGATGATCAACACGAGGACAAGGCCGATAATGGCGTTGGACGCAACGAGGCTAAGCTGCGCGTTGAACGGGTCGGCGGCGTCGAACCATGGATAAAGCTCGGCCCTGCCATCCATCTCCTTGTTTTTTCGCTCGATGTATTCGTTCAACGCGTCGGACAATTCGCTTACATTGCCGACTTCCGGCAACTGAATGGCGATGGAGATCGCAGGCTTGCCGTTCACCGTGCGGATCTGTTTGCGGTCTTCAAAGCCGTCGACAACGTTGGCGACGTCGCTGACTCGGATGGTCGAACCATCCGGGTTTTGACTGATGATAATGCGCTCAAATTCTTCTTCCGAGTCGGCGAGCGCGCGCGCGGCGATTTGCAGATTGCCGGTTTCGGTGCGAACCTGCCCGCCGGCGAGGTTTAGCGACGACCCGCGAATGGCGCGGGCGACGTCGTCAAAGGTGAGGCCGTAGCGCCGCAAGGACGCCTCGGAAACTTCGATCGAGACTTCTTCGCGCTCCTCGCCCCATAGGTTCACCAGCGGCGAACCGCCGGGAAGTTGCGAAAGCTCATCGCGGATGTCGCGTGCAAGGCGGTTAAGGTCGCGTTTGCTGAGGTCGCCGAAAAGAGCCATGAACATGCCAGGCGAAAAATTCGACCATTGTGAAACAACGGGCGAAAAGGCGTCGTTTGGCAAAGTCGAAATTCCGTCAACGCGGTTTTTGATCTCGTTGAGGAATTTTGTGGCGTCCATATCCTGGTCGCCTTCGACATTGATCGTGGCGCGGCCTTCGCGCGCGGTTGAGTCAATGTGTTCGATGCCGTCGATGCCGGCGATTGCTTCCTCGATGCGCAGGGCAATCTGTTCTTCGACTTCGCGCGGGCTAGCCCCCTGCCAGATGACCGATATGGTGGCGCCGGTAAAGTCCGCTGACGGATCGAGTTCGCGCTCAAGGCTGTTAAACGCAAGAAAACCTGAAATCAGGCATGCAATCATCAGCAGGTTCGCGGCGACCGCGTTTCGCGTCCACCATGAAATCAAGCCGGTCATTGGTTGTCTCCTGCGCCCGGACTTGGCTCGGCGCTGGCCGTGACATCGCGGGCCGGCGTTGTCGCGGTGTCGCGATCGGTCGGCGTCACAGTGTCCCCGTCATCGGCGCCGCGCAGCGGTGATGTGACGATACGATCGCCCGGCGCGATGCCGGACGCTACAGTGAATGTCTCTTTGTCGCTCGATACGACCTGCACCCGAACACGTCGGAGTGCATCATTTTCATCGATGACATATACCGCATCCCGTCCATGCAATGCGGCCCGCGGCAAAACGATAGCGTTATCGAACTGACTGCCCTCGATCACCGCGTCGACAAACAACCCCATAGCGAGGGGGGTGCCGTCGTTCGACGCGCCGTCGCCGTAAGGATCGTCAACGACCGCGATGGCCGCAATCTGACGCGTCGCCGGGTCGATGGCGCCGTTGGTGCGGGCGATCCGCGCCGTCCATTCATGGGATTGGCCGGCGACGAAGGCGGATAATTTCACCGGGGGACCGGGATTACCGTTGGACTCAACGAAGGCGACGGGCAGCCCGAGTTTTGCGAGATCGTTATCCGTCAGCGGCAATCGAATCTCGGCGACATCGGTTGAGAAAATACGGCCAAGCTGCGCCCCCGGCGCCACATATTGCCCGACGCCGACAATGCGTTCGCGCACGCGGCCTCTGAACGGCGCTTTGATCGTTGTTCGTTCAACATCGAGTTGCGCGGCTCTGTACTCCGCGCGCGCCTGCGCGAGCTGCGGCATCCGCAACGCCAAGTCTGTCGGACCCTCGTCGCGGCCGAGTTCTTCGTAGTCTTTGCGTGCGAGCGACGCTTCGGCTTCTTCCTGCGCCAGACGGGCACGCGCCGCCGCCGCCGTCGCCCGGTACGGCGCGTCCTCGATCCTGATCAACACATCGCCTTTCTCAAAGGCGCCGCCGTTGACGAAGGTCCCGGACGTGGAAACGATTTGCCCCGCGACCTGCGCGGTGAGGTTTATATCTGTGCGCGGACGAACTTCGCCCTGCGCAAAGACGTCAAGCGTTACAGGGCCTGATGTCGCAACGGTAAAGAACACTGCAGGCGGCGTCGTCTCGGGCGTCTGACGCTCAATCTTCGGTTTTAGCGAGCCCATGACGGTGATCAGGCCGAAGCCGACCACAAGAATGCCGAGCGTCCCGACAATTGTGAAAATCCTGCGAAACATAACCCTTACTCTCCGGTGTCAGGCGCCAACGAGGCCAATCGATCCGCCGTCATAAAATCCCCGCCGATGGCGAGGTAAAGTTGAACGCGATTGGAAACGCGCTGTTGTTTGGCCTGAATGTATTGGCTTTCCGCCGAAATACGACGGGTCTGTGCGTCCAAAAGGTTAAAAATTGTAGCAGCGCCAGAGGAATATCGGCGCTCCGTCAAGTCTTCGGCAGCGGCGGCTTCCTCGAACGCCAGGCGCAGCGCGTCCTCGCGCGCTGCGAGCAAGGTTTCCGCGGCGATCGCGTTTTCCGCCTCTTCATAAGCCATGAGAACGGTCTGGACGTAGTTGAAAACGGCCGCTTCGGCCGCAGCTCGCGCACTTTTCGAATTGTACAGGAGGCGCCCGCCCTGGAATAGCGGCTGGAAGACGCCGCCGATGAGATTGCCGGCGAGGCGCCTGGCGTCAATGAGATCCGCAAAAACCGGGCCCGATGTGCCCACTTGCGACGTCAGCGTGAATTGCGGCAGCAATTGCTTGCGCGCGGCGCGCGAGCGCAGGCCCGCAGCGTCCATGCGCGCTTCGGCTGCGACAAGGTCCGGGCGTCGGGCGAGAATGTCGCCGGGGGCGCCGGCGCCTTCAAGCGGCGGCAACAGGGGAAGCGCTTCGGTTGCTTCCAGTTCGGCGGCCGGATAGCGGCCAAGCAGCACCTCAAGCGCGCGCGACGCCTCCAGCTCTAATCGCTGGCGTAAGGCGAGATTGGCCTGGCTCGTGCCGAGCGCTGATCGCGACAGACGGACGTCGAGGCTCGACGCAACGCCGCGTTCATACCGCCGATCCGTCACGCGCAAATTACTTTCCCGCGCGGCGACGTCGCGCTCGGCGAGCTCGCGTTGCTGGCGCGCTTCGATCAGCGCAAACCAGGCTTGCGCCGTGCGCGACGCGATGGAGAGTTCTGCGCCAGCGAGGTCGGCGTAGGCCGCGGCTGCGTCCTTATAGGACGCGCGCGTTTCGTCGAGCAGCCGGCCCCAGACATCGATCTCCCAGCTTAATTGTCCGCCGAGGGAATAGTTGTTGATCCACAGCCGTTTGTCGGCGTCGACTGGCGCGCCGCCGCCGGTTCCGCCGCCCGCGCCGGCCTGCGCCGCCGAGGTCGGATCGATAACGATGGCGTTCCGCGAGGCGCTGAAATTTGCGCCGACGGTCGGCAACAAATCGGCGCGCGAAATCCGCGCCCGCGACCGCGCCTGGGTGAGATTCGCCGCCGCCGCCTGAAGGTCATTGTTGTTGGTAAGGGCCTCGATGATGATATCGGTCAGTGAGGCGTCGTTGAAGGCGGCGACCCAATCGCCGGTCGGCGCGCCCGCAACATTGGCGTCAGCGGCCCAGACCGCCGGTTCGGCGGGCAACTGCGCGTCCAACAATTCCTGATCAACTGTGGCGCAAGACGTCGCCACAAGCGCGCTGGCCGCGACGGCGCTCAAGCGAAAATATCCCTTGCCCAAACTCATTACGCCCCAAGTCCTTTTCTTTTTTTCATCGTTTTCGTCGGTTATGTGCCGTCAGGCGTAGGTGCATCAACCGAATATCGGCCAAAAGAGCGACAGTTGCGACAAACGACCCGATTCAAGGCTTTCTTCCCCGCGACGCTAGCGCGCCGATTTGACATCATAGTTAAATAAAGGTCGTCAGCTACGGTATTTAGGTTCAAAACCGTTGCATTTTGGCCATTGTGGCCAGTAATTTTATGCATCTCGGCCCCTCGGCGGACTATTTCCGGAGGAGCATCGCGCCGAATGGAGGCCACGGCCGGAATCGAACCGGCGTACACGGCTTTGCAGGCCGCTGCGTCACCACTCCGCCACGTGGCCTTTGTCGGGGGCGAGCGGCCCTCTTAGCGTGCGCAAATGGGCCGGTCAAAAGAATTTGGCGCGTCTTTTGGCGACACCGGCGCATGTCGCCGCGTTGCGCCGGAACCCCGCCGGGGCTATGCCGCGGAGCAGGAAAATATCGCAGATCGAGTCTCACCTATGAATTATGAAGCCGCTCGTCGACACATGGTTGAAAGTCAGGTTCGGCCGAATGACGTCACCGATTTGCGCATCCAGCGCGCCATGGAGACGATTCCTCGCGAATTATTCGTGCCCCCTGAATTGCGCGATCAGGTCTATGTCGAGCGAGAAATCGAATATGCGCCAGGCCGACGCTTACTGCGAGCCCGTGATTTGGCCAAACTCGTCACCGCCGCCGACATTCGCGCTGGCGACGTCGTCTTGAATGTGGTTTGCGGCAGCGGCTACACGACTGGCATCCTGGCCAGCCTCGCCGAGATGGTCGTGTCCGTGGAAGGCGATGAGACCCTTGCCGCCGCCGCTGAGGACAACCTCAATACTCTTGGCTTTTCAAATGCCGCCGTCATCGCGGGCGACCCAGCGGCCGGCGCGGCCGGTCAGGGCCCTTTCGACGTCATTTTTCTCGGCGGGGTCATAGAGAAGAAGCCGGACGCCTTGCTCGGACAATTGAACGAGGGTGGCCGGCTCGCGACGATTTTTAGGGAAAATGGCGTTTCCCGGGGCGGCTTTTTCCTGAAGTCAGGCGCCGTTTCTTCGTTTTTGCCTCAGTTCGACGCGGCCTCCAGCGCGGTGGTGCCGGGATTTGAGCGACGGAAGGAATTTGTATTCTGACAGGCGCGACCCGTCACGTCAGCGCGTTAACCTCGGGGAAAGAAAGGCGTTGATACCTGTAGGCCTTGAATCCCCGGCCGAAGCGCCCGAAAACACTGACGCGGGACGGAAAATGCCGGTCGCGTCGAACTGATACCGCTTCCTTCAAAGGACCTTCGCGTCAATGGAAAACGCACAACCAGAACCGAGTATGGAAGAAATCTTGGCGTCGATCCGCCGGATTATTTCCGAGGATGACGAGGGCGCGCCGCCTGATGCGGATGCGCCCGCCAAGCCGACCCTGGTTCGAAATGCTGCGCCAACCTCGCCGTCCGTCGCTGAAAAAGACGGCGCCGAACCCCATCTTGAAACGGAAGATGTTGAAATGATTAAAAAAAATGTCGCTGAAGCCGTACAGAATGAAGCGGAGGACGCCATGTTGGACGAAGGCGCGGCAAGCGCTGCATCAAGCGCATTCGCAAATCTTTCCGATTCGGTCCGGGTTTCTGACGGACCCGGCAAGACCCTCGAAGACATCGTCGTCGAAATGCTGAAGCCCATGGTCAAGGATTGGCTCGACGCCAATTTGCCAGCGATCGTCGAGGAAAAAGTCGAAGAAGAGGTTCAGCGTGTGGCGCGCCGCCGGCGCTAGCGAGCCTGCCTCATAAAGCGTTTGACGAGCCGGTCCTTCGGGGCCGGCTTTTCCATTTCGAAGTCGGCTACGCGCCGCCTCTTGTTGCAACCGTCGGGCGTTCGCGTAGGCTCCGCCGAAATCAAAATGTAAAGCGACAGCGTCCGGAGCGAACCATGATGACCCCCCGTATTTTTGTTGGCGCCGCGGCGCTTGTCTTTCTCACGGCCTGCGGCGCCGGCGACGAAAATGTGCAAAACGACGCCGCGGGCGAGGGCGCCGAGACAGCCCTTCAATATCCGGAAACCGTCACAGTGGAACAGATCGACAATTATCACGGCCAGGACGTGGCGGACCCTTATCGCTGGCTCGAGGACGATGTGCGCGAAAGTGAAGCCGTCGCCGAATGGGTCGCCGCGCAAAACGAAGTCACGTTCGACTATCTTGGCCGGCTTGATCATCGCGATGCTATTGAGGCGCAGCTTTCGCGGTTTTGGGACTACGAAAAATTCCTGCTGCCGGTTCAGAAAGGCGACTACACGTTTTTCCGCCGCAATGACGGCTTGCAGAACCAGTATGTGCTTTATGTTCAAAAGGGCGAAGAGGAACCGCGGGTTCTGCTCGACCCTAATGGCTGGTCGGGCGACGGCGCAACGGCGCTTGCCACCTATTATCCGTCTCCGGACGGGCGACTTCTCGCCTACATGATCCAGGATGGCGGATCGGACTGGCGCACAGTAAAAGTCATTGACGTCGACAGCGGCGCTGACCTTGGCGATTCCATCGAATGGGTGAAATTTTCCGGCCTCGATTGGGCGAAGGATGGATCGGGCTTTTACTATTCGCGCTACCCAGAACCGCAAGAGGGTGAAGAATTTCAAAGCCTGAATGTCAATCAGGCGGTCTACTTTCATCGCATCGGAAACGACCAGGATGCCGACGAGCAGATTTACGCGCGGCCTGACGAGCCGGAACACGGTTTCGGCGCTGAGGTTTCGTCGACCGGCGAGACGCTTGTCATCACTGTGTGGAAAGGAACGGATGAAAAATATGAGGTCGTAACAATTGATCTCTTGGATACGGACGCCGAACCGCTCACGCTCGTTGAAGGGTTTCATTCCGACTACAGCTATATCGCAACGGCCGAGGGTAAACATTATTTCCGTACGGATGATAATGCGCAAAAGGGCCGTATTGTCGCTGTTCCCGCGGCGCGCGGGCAATGGGAAGAGATCACGCCGGAAGCAGATGGCGTCCTCACCGGTGTCAATATTGTAGGCGGCAAGATTGTTGCGGAATATATGGAAGACGTAAAATCCGTGGTGCGGCTCTACGACCTCGACGGCGCTGACGCCGGGACGGTCGACCTGCCGGGCGTCGGATCAGTGGCGGGTTTTGGCGGCGAGCCCGAAGACACGACCACGTTTTACAATTTCGAGAGCTTCAACCAGCCCGATACTATCTATCGCCTAGACATGGCGACGGGCGAACAGTCCATCTTTAAGCAGCCGCAGACGGCATTCGCTCCGGCGGACTACGTCGTTGAGCAGGTGTTCTATCAGTCGAAAGACGGCACGCGCGTGCCCATGTTCATCACCCGGCGCAAAGATCTCGATATGTCCCAGCCGCACCCGACGCTGCTTTACGGGTATGGCGGTTTTAACGTGTCGCTGACGCCCGGCTTTTCCATCACGCGGCTTTCTTGGGTCGATATGGGCGGCGTCTACGCGGTCGCCAATCTTCGCGGCGGCGGTGAATACGGTAAGGCATGGCACAATGCGGGCCGGCTTCAGAACAAACAGAATGTATTCGATGATTTCATCGCCGCGGGCGAGCATCTGATCGACAACGGGATGACGACGCCGGATCAGCTCGCTGTTTTTGGCGGATCAAACGGCGGCCTGCTGGTGGGCGCTGTTATTAATCAGCGTCCGGACCTTTTTGCGGCGGCGATACCGGCTGTGGGCGTTATGGACATGCTGCGCTTCAATCAGTTCACTGCCGGTCGGTTCTGGGTCGATGACTATGGCGACCCGGCGAATGAAGAAGATTTCGAGACCCTGCTTGCCTATTCGCCGTACCACAACATTCAGAGCGGCGCAGACTACCCGGCCGTTCTGATCACGACGGCAGACACGGACGACCGCGTCGTGCCGGGGCACTCGTTCAAATACGCCGCCGCGCTTCAGGCGGCCGATGTAGGCAAGGAACCCCATCTTATCCGGATCGAAACCCGAGCGGGTCACGGCTCCGGCAAGCCGACCGACAAGATCATCGAAGAATACGCTGATATGTGGGCGTTTCTCGTGAAGCACACAGGGCTTGACCCGCAGCTTGATCAGGACGCCTGAACGCGCCTTGAGCATTCCCGCGCGCGGCGATAAACCCCGCTCAAATCGTGACGCGCGGGAATGACCATGCTTGAGAAGAATTTCGACTTCGCGGAAGCCGAAAAGCGAATTTACGACGACTGGGAGGCCTCCGGCGCGTTTAAGCCCGCCGGAGAGGGCGAGCCCTTTACGATCGTTATTCCGCCGCCCAATGTCACCGGTTCGCTCCATATGGGCCACGCCCTCAACAACACGCTGCAGGACGTGCTGTGCCGGTTCGAGCGTATGCGCGGTCGGCGCGTCCTTTGGCAGCCAGGGACTGATCACGCGGGTATCGCGACGCAGATGGTTGTTGAGCGCCAGATGATGGAGCGTCAGGAGCCGAAACGCACCGATATCGGCCGCGACGCCTTCGTCGAAAAAGTCTGGAAATGGCGCCATGAATCCGGCGGTCAGATCATCAATCAGCTGAAACGCCTCGGCGCCACCTGCGACTGGTCCCGCGAGCGCTTCACCATGGGCGATGACGGCGCAGCCGACGACCAGATGGTAAAGGCCGTCATGAAGGTCTTCGTTGATCTTTATAATGACGGCCTCATCTATCGCGACAAACGCCTCGTCAACTGGGACCCGAAATTCGAAACGGCGATTTCCGACCTTGAAGTGGAGAACACGGAAGTCGACGGTCATATGTGGCACTTCAAATATCCGCTAGCCGGCGGCGCGACCTATGAATATGTCGAGAAAGACGAAGACGGAAACGAACGCTCGCGCGAGACGCGCGATTACATCTCCATCGCGACGACGCGGCCTGAGACCATGCTTGGCGACGGCGCGGTGGCGGTGCACCCGAGCGATGAACGCTACGCGTCCATCGTCGGCAAGCTCTGTGAAATTCCGGTGGGCCCGAAAGCGCATCGCCGCCTGATCCCGATCATTGTCGATGACTATCCGGACCCGGACTTTGGCTCCGGCGCGGTGAAGATAACCGGCGCCCACGACTTCAACGACTATCAAGTCGCAAAACGCGGCGATATTCCGATGTACCGCCTGATGGACTGGGACGCGTCCATGCGTAAGGACGGCGCTCCTTATGCTGAGGAAGCGGCGAAGGCGAAAGAGCTACTCGAAGCAGACGGAACGCCGGATGCGAACTTTGTGGACGGCATTAATCTCGTTCCTGATGAATATCGCGGTCTCGACCGGTTCGAGGCGCGAAAGCGCGTCGTCGCCGACATCGACGCCGAAGGGTTGATGATCACGGTCGAAGATAAAAAGATCATGCAGCCATTCGGCGACCGCTCCGGCGTCGTTATCGAGCCCATGATCACCGACCAGTGGTATGTGGACGCGAAGACGCTCGCCAAACCCGCTATCGAAGCGGTGGAGCAAGACAGGACGAGATTCGTCCCCGAAAACTGGGCCAAGACCTATTTCCAGTGGATGCACAATATTGAGCCGTGGTGCATCTCCCGCCAGCTCTGGTGGGGGCACCGGATCCCAGCGTGGTACGGGCCTGATGGAAAATACTTCATTGGCGAGAACTACGAACTCGCTTTGGAGCAGGCCCACGATTATTATTCCGAACTAAATGATGATTGTGTCCTTGGTGACGTTCTTGGCGAGGACATTTCAAAATACGAAAAAATAAACGTATTTTGTTTGGATGAAGCGAATGATCCATCTGTGCGAGAAGCAAGCGGTGATGCGTCGGTAGGAAGCGCTCAGTCCGCTTTGTACGTACCTGAAGACGGTGGATACGCTGAGGCCGATATTAGATTGGTCCAAGACCCCGACGTCCTCGACACCTGGTTCTCGTCGGGCTTGTGGCCGTTTTCGACTCTCGGCTGGCCGGAAGAAACTTCCGAATTAAAAACCCACTATCCCAATTCCGTACTCGTCACGGCCCACGACATTATCTTCTTCTGGGTCGCGCGCATGATGATGCAGGGCATCCACTTCATGGGCGACGTTCCATTCAATGATGTTTATATCCACGCGCTGGTCCTCGACGAAAAGGGGCAGAAGATGTCGAAGTCCAAGGGCAACGTCATCGACCCGCTGGTGCTGATCGACAAGTTTGGCGCCGACGCGTTGCGGTTTACGCTCGCCGCGCAGGCGGCGCAGGGGCGCAACATTCGCCTTTCAGAGCAACGTGTCGAAGGCTACCGAAATTTCGCCACCAAGCTGTGGAATGCCGCGCGCTTCGCGCAGATGAATGACGTGAAGCCCGATGCGTCGTTCGATCCCGCCGCGGCGACGCTCACCCTCAATCAGTGGATCGTCCACGAAGCGAATGAATGTGCGAGTGCGGTGACCCGCGAGCTTGAGGCCTATCGTTTCAACGACGCGGCCGGCGCGATTTATCGCTTTACGTGGAATGTTTTTTGCGACTGGTTTCTAGAGCTCGCCAAGCCGGTCTTTCAGGGCGATGACGAGGCCGCTAAGAAAGAAACCCGCGTCGCGGGGGCATTCGCCCTCGGGCAGATCCTGAAACTGCTGCATCCCTTCATGCCGTTCGTTTCCGAAGAACTTTGGAACAAGCTCGGTTTTGACGGTGCGCTCATTACGACGCCATGGCCGCAGGCCAGCGCTAAACTTGAAAATGCATCCGCCGCCGACGAGATGCGATGGGTGACAGATGTCGTCAAAGAAACCCGCTCAATGCGTGCGGAAGCTGGTGTGCCGCCCGGTGCAAAGGTTGCGCTGACGAAACTCTCCGGCGAGCCGCAGCACGACGCATGGTTGTCGAAACATGGCGGCCTCATTGAGCGACTGGCCCGGCTTTCCGGAATAGCGACTGCATCGCGCGGCGCTCAGAAAAACGAAGTGGTCTTCATTGGCGGGACTGTTCAATTCGCCATGTCGCTGGAAGGAGCCATCGACGTTGCTGCCGAGCGCGAGCGGGTCAACAACGATGTTGCCCGTGTTGAAAAAGAAATCGCGACCATCGACAAAAAGCTCGCCAACAAGAACTTTGTCGAGCGCGCGCCGGCTGAAGTCGTCGAGGAACAAAAATCCCGCCGCGCAGGTTACGAAGACGAGCTTGAAAAACTCAACGCTGCGCTTGCCCGGTTGAAGGACCTTTAACCGTCCCGCGCTTTCACGAATGCCTGTACTGACCGCGTCACGTCTTCCTCCGTCGTCGCCCATGAGCAGACGGAAATGCGGATGACGCGCCGGCCGAACCATTCCGCGCCCGCCGCCCATGCCTCGCCGCCTTCCTGAACGGCGCTGAGAACCTGGTTTGTTTCCTCGTCATCGTCGCAGGCGAACATCAGCTGGTTGAAGGACGGCTTTGCCGCCAGTTCAAAGCCTGCGGCGGAAATCTCCTCGGCGAATTGCGCCGCGCGTTCGCAGAGAAGCGAGACCAGCGTATCAACGCCGTCGCGCCCAAGATAGGAGAGCGCCGCCCAGACCTCGAACGCGCGCGCCCGGCGTGAGAGTTCCGGCGTCATATACATGCCGTCACGTCCAGCGCCGATTTCAAGATAGGAGCCGGCCTGATGCAGCGCTGACCGGATCGCTTCGCCATCGCGACAGAAAACGACGCCGCAATCGTAAGGCGTGTTGAGCGTCTTATGAGCGTCGCATGACCAGGAAGATGCGTGTTCCATGCCGTCGGTCAGATGCGCGTAGTCTTTCGCGGCCGCCGCCCACAGGCCAAACGCGCCGTCTACATGCGTCCATGCGCCGGCGGCCCTTGCTTTCGCACAGAGCGTTTTGAAGTCGTCAAAACCGCCGCCGTTCACATTGCCGGCCTGGAGAAGAAGGATCGTGTGGTCGTCGAGTGCAGGAACCTCATCCGTTTTGATCGCGCCATCGCCGTCAACATCCACCCATTCGATATTATCCGTGCCGAGTCCGAGAAGCGTTACCGCCTTAACGACCGTGCCATGGGCGTGGCGTCCGGCGATCACGCGGAGCGTCGGCGCGCCGTTCAGGCCTTTTGCATTGAGATCCCAGCCCTGTCGCTGCAACAGCCGCCAGCGGGCGGCGGCGAGCCCGCAATAGATCGCGAGCGAAGACCCGCTGACAAAACCCGCGACGGTTTCTTTGGGGAGACCGAAAAGATCCGTGAGCCACGCCTCACAGATATCTTCAACGATGGCCGCGGCCGGCGAGGTGCGAAATAGCGGCGCGTTCTGATCCCATGCGTCCGAGAGCCAGCGCGCCGCCAGCGTCACCGGCAAGACGCCGCCCGTGACAAAGCCGAAATAGCGCCCGCCGACGGCGTTGACGCAAGCCTCGGAAAATTCTTTCTGCATCCGCTCAATGACGGCCGTGCTGTCGACGCCGGCTTCAGGCATCGGCGAGACCAGGTCTCGCGCTTTGTCGAGCGCAGTTTCGTCAGGAAAGGGGCGGCGATCCGGCGTTTCATCGATATGCCGAAAGGCAAGGTCGGCGGCGCGGCGCAGCGCGCGCTTATCGTCGAGCTCGCGCATCATGCGCGTCTGCAAGTCGTTCTTCATCGTTTTTCTTTCGTTAAACGGCCGATAGGATCGGCCACAGCGTCGCCACGAGCAGTGCGGCGCAGGTCCAGTTGAATATGCGCAGGCGCGCGCCGTTCGTGAGGAACCGGCGAAGCTGCGTGCCCAGCAACAACCACGTGCCGACACTCGGAACGCCGGCGGCGAGAAAAATCACCGCCACCGCGGCGAGGCTTAGAACGGGATGCGCGTCGCTTGCATATGCGCCGACGGCGGCCAGCGACAGCGCCCAGGCCTTGGGGTTCACCCACTGGAAGGCGGCGGCTTGAAAAAATGTAAGCGGCTTGCCCGCGACGGCCTTGGGATCTTCGCCCGGCGCGGCGGCGTTTGCGATTTTCCAGGCGAGAAAAAGAAGGAAGCCTGCGCTCAATATCTTTAGAACGACAAAACTCGCAGGGATCGCTTCAAGGACGCCAATCAACCCGGCGCCCACCATCCAGATCATGAAGTTAAACCCGAGCAACACGCCCGCCATATGCGGCAGCGTGCGACGCACGCCGAAATTGGCGCCGGACGCCATCACCATCAGATTGTTTGGACCGGGCGTAATCGAGGTGATGATGGCGAACGCCGCAAGCGCAATGAGGATTTCAAGGGTCATTTCACAATAATATACGAATTATCGCGCAATGGGCTTGCAATATGCAGTGCTAACTCGATATTTTTGCAATATATGGCAAAATTCGACACGATTGACGATAAGATATTGCGCACGCTTGAGCGCGACGGGCGCATCTCAAATGCAGATCTGGCGAAGGCCGTCGGTCTCTCTGCGTCGGCCTGCCTGCGCCGCGTTCAGGAGCTTGAGCGAACGGGCGTAATTAAAGGATATCGCGCGGTTATCGACCGCGAAAAACTCGGGCTGGGCTTTACCGCCTATGTAACCGTGGGCCTCACCGAACACACAAAAAAAGCGCAGCGCGATTTTGAGCAGGTGATGATGGCGGCGCCGGAGGTGCGTGAGGTGCATGATGTCACCGGCTCGATTGAATATATCCTGCGCGTCGAAGCGTCGGACCTTGCCGCCTATAAACATTTCCATACGGAGGTTCTCGGCATGGCGCCAAAAGTGCAGTCGATTACATCCTATATTGTCATGGAAACGACAAAAGACGAACGAGCCTAGACGAAAGCGACCGCCGCGATTGGCGGCAAATAAGCACTCAAGTGACGCCAATTGTCGCCACCATTTTCGGTGATCCAGAGATTGCCGGTGGTGGAGCCCATGACAAGGCGTTCGCCGGTTTTGTCGATATCAAGCGCGTGGCGGAAGACGAGATCATAGGCGGGCGTTTTCGGCAGGCCGGTGCTCTGCGCCGACCATGACTTGCCGCCGTTTTCCGTCCTGTTGACAACAAGCCTCCCGTCGACGGGCACCCGGCACTCATCCTTGACGCCAGGGACAAGATACGCCGTATAAGGATTATCTGGATGAACCGCCACGGCGAAGCCGAACACCGCCGGTTTGATGTCGCGAATCTCGGAAAAAGTCTCGCCGCCGTCGCGCGAAAGAAAGACGCCGTTGTGATGCTGACACCAGATCGTATCGGGGGCGCCGGCGCACATGGCGAGGCGATGCGGGTCCTGGGTGTTGAGCTCCTCGGACTGTTCCGGCGGCGTATAATCGGATCGCAATCCCTTGCCGGTGAGACGCCATGTCTCGCCGCGGTCATCGGATTTCCAGACGCCGCCGCAGGAGATGCCGAGGGTGAGTTTCGCGCTGTCGCGAGGATCGACAAGGACGGAATGCACGCCGGGATGATCGTATCCGCCGCCGAACCAGCCTTTTCGCTCTTCGCGGTTCCAAAGCGACTCAATGAGGCGCCAGCCCGCTCCCCGGTCCTCGCTGCGCCACAAGGCGCCAGGGATCGTGCCGGCCCAAAGAACCCCCGGCTCGTCTTCGCCGCCGGGAACGATCGTCCATATCTGTTCCACGGACGGAGCGTCTTTGTCGTCTGGGTCGGCGGCCGGGAATGCCGGGGCGACAAGTTCCGTCCACGAATTGCCGTCATCGTCCGAGCGATGCAGCTTGGGTCCGAAGTGTCCGAGATTAAGCGCGGCGTATAGCGCGCCGTCACGCGGGTCTTTCAGGACGGCTGACACCGGTTCGCCAAGAAAAGCGGGCGCTCCCGCCATCCAGTCGGCGTGGCTGCGGCGATAGGTGAAAAGGCCCTTGCGGGTTGCGACGTAAAACGTGTCCGTCATGATATTCCTCCCTGCGGCGCCCGCCCGCCATTACCCTCCCGAAAGGGCCTGAAAGACAAAGATCCTGTCGTTGTTTGAGACGCTGTCGCTTAAAGTGACCGGGTCCTCGATCATGCGATCATTGACGAAAATATTGACGTGTTTTCTGAGGCGCCCCTGGTCGTCGACGAGATATGAGCGCAGCGGTGGATTATCGGCAAACACCGCTTCCATTACAGCACGCACGGTATCGCCCGCTGCTTCCGCCGGCGGACAGGGCAGGTGTTTTCGCAAATTGTCCGTGAACGAAACCCGGGCCATCAGCCGGCCTCCCGTATCGTTGCCTCACATAATTGCAAAATTTTGCGCCCCCCGCAATTCGCCGGGGTATCGGCGGATTCCTCTGTTGATGAACAATGATGCTACGGCAAAGGCTCAACGGAATTTATTACGGTAGGCAACGCCGCGGCGTGAACGCTTATCCGGACTCGGCAAGAAACGACAGCTGCGTAATCATGGCGTTACGTTCGGTTTCATCGCGGTCAGTGAGGCGCGTTGGGTAATCGCCGGTAAAGCAATGATCGGTGAACGCCGGCGCCGTTTCGTCGCGCTTGCCTTTGCGGAACGCTTTGTAAAGGCCGTCGAGAGAAAGGAAGGAAAGGGAGTCAACGCCGATTAGTTCGCGCATTTCCTCGACCGAACGGCCGACGGCAAGCAATTCCTCGGGAGACGGAGTGTTGATGCCGTAAAAGTCCGGGTGCTGAATGGGCGGGCAGGCGACGCGGAGATGCACTTCCTTGGCGCCGGCGTCGCGCAAGAGTTCGGCGATCTTCCGGCTCGTCGTGCCGCGTACGATGGAATCGTCAACCAGCACGACGCGCTTGCCCTTGATAAGGCCGCGGTTAGCCGAATGTTTGCGCGCAACGCCCGCCTCCCGGATTTTTTGTTCCGGCTCGATGAACGTGCGCCCGATAAAGTGCGACCGAATGAGCGCCATCTCATAGGGCAGTTTCGATTTCTGCGCATAGCCGATGGCGGCGGGGACGCCGGAATCCGGTATCGGCGACACGAGATCGGCTTCGCAGGGCGCTTCCTTGGCGAGTTTTTCGCCGAGGCGTTTGCGTAATTCGTAAACGCTTTGTCCGTCAACAATTGAGTTGGGCTTTGCAAAATAGATAAGTTCAAAGATGCACGGCCGCGCTTGCATCGGCGCCGGCGAAATCTGCCGGCTTTCGACCGAGCCATCTGCGCGGCAGATAACAACCTCGCCAGGCTTGACGTCGCGAATAAATTTCGCGCCGATAATGTCGAGCGCGCAGGTCTCCGACGCGAGAATGGGCGCTCCGTCTAAGTCGCCAAGGATGAGGGGCCGGATGCCTATTGGGTCGCGCGCGCCGATCAACCCTTCCGGCGTCAGGACGGTGAGGGCGTAGGCGCCTTCGACCTGTTTCAACGCCTCGATCAGCTTGTCTGTGGCGGACAGATATTGCGACCGCGCCGTCAGCTGCAGAAAAATCTCCGAATCTGATGTGGACTGAAAGATGCAGCCCCGCCGCACGAGATCGGTGCGCAACATCTTGGCGTTAGTGAGGTTGCCGTTATGGGCGATGGCGACGCCGGTCTGGTCGAGATCAGCATAAAGCGGCTGCACATTGCGCAACACCGTGTCGCCTTGCGTTGAATAACGCGTATGGCCGATCGCTGCGTCGCCTTTTAGCCGCTTAAACGTATCGGCGTCGGAAAAATTGTCGGAGACAAGGCCGAGCTGACGCTCCGTATGAAAATGGTCGCCGTCATAGGTGGCGACGCCGGCCGCTTCCTGGCCGCGGTGCTGAAGGGCATGAAGGCCAAGCGCCGTAATCGTTGCTGCGTCGTCGGTGCCGATGATGCCGAAGACACCGCATTCTTCATGAAGCTTGCGATCAATGACGCCGGGCGCTTCGTTGCATTTATAGACGTCGCCAAGGGTTTTCAGCCGGGCCGCCACGCGCGCCGCCGAAAATGGATTGGCGACGTCGCTATGCGGATTCATTACTGGTCGTCCCCTGACAAAAGATCGGCGATGTCGTCTTCGCCGGCCGGCGCTTCCGGATCTTCGCCATTGGTGGTGACGGTGGTCACGATTTCGTTGAGGCTTGAACGGTCGGCGCGTTCGTATCCGTCCTGCGCTGGGTCCCCTTCGACCTGCGCGGGTTCGGCGCCGATGCCTTCGAGTTCGGTCGAGGTCGGGGCAAAACTTTCAAACCAGCCGGCAAGACCGGCGGCGATTGGGCGCGTCACAGCATTCTTGACGCTGTCCGGTTGGCGCGCTTCGTCGAGATAATAGGAATAGCCGAGATAACCGAGGCCAATGAGAACGAGGCCGCGCAGGAAACCGAAAGCGCCGCCGCCGATCTGATTATAGCGCCGCGTCTGTTTCGTCATCGGCACGCGCTTCAAGATGAGATGGCAGCCGATATGGGCGGCGACAAAAAAGACGCCGATCATTGCAACGGCGACAAGGACTGTGCCGAAGAAACTCCCCGACAGGCCAACGGCGCCCAACAAGGGCGGCGCCAGCAGCCAGGCGAGACCAGCGGCTGCGGCCAACGCGATCAGCGTGGAAAGTTCCTGAAGACCGCCCCGCAAAACGGCGAACGCCGTAGAGAGCCCGACGACCAAAAGGAACAGTAGGTCAAACATCGTTACTCAAAGCCCGCTTCTGATCGCCGACCGCATCTTCCGACGATTCGCTGCTTACTTGCGCCCCTCATTAGCGGCGAAAGTCCACAACCTCAACTGACGTCATTACGAATCCCCGCGCACGAAGGCGGCGAGATCGGCGAGTGTTTCAGCTTCGGACACTGCAAGGCCATCCGGGGTGACTCCCCGCGGCGCTAAGGCCCCGTCAAAGCCGAGCTTTCGGGCTTCTTTGAGGCGGGCCGCCGCTTGATTCACCGGTCGGACCGCACCGGAAAGGGCGACCTCGCCGAAAACGACTTTGCCGGTGACGATGGGGGCATCGAAGAGGGACGAGCAGAGCGCGGCTGCAGCGGCGAGGTCCGCCGCGGGCTCCGTAATGCGCAGACCCCCCGCCACATTAAGAAAGACGTCGTGGCGGCCGAAATCGAGCCCCGCCCGGGCGTTGAGAACGGCGAGCAGCATGGAGAGTCGCGCCCCGTCCCAGCCGACGACCGCGCGGCGCGGCGCCGCCAGCGTCGATGGCGAGACGAGCGCTTGGATTTCGACAAGGACCGGCCGCGTGCCCTCGATCCCTGCAAAGACCGCCGCTCCCGACACCGGCGTTTCGTTTTCGCTGAGGAACAGGGAAGAGGGGTTTGAGACCTCCGCGAGCCCCGCCGAGGTCATTTCGAAGACGCCGATCTCATGGGCGGCGCCGAACCGATTTTTGACCGCCCGCAAGATCCTGAAATCGCGGCCCGTCTCCGCTTCGAAATAAAGGACGGCGTCGACCATATGTTCGACGACGCGCGGGCCCGCGATCTGACCGTCCTTGGTGACGTGCCCGACGAGCATGACGATGGTGTTTGTCTGCTTGGCGAAACGCACAAGTTCATGGGCGCAGGCCCGCACCTGCGTCACGGTGCCGGGCGCCGCGGGCAGCGCGTCGGACCAGAGCGTTTGTATCGAGTCGATGATCACGGCGTCTGGCTTGTCGGCCTTCAGCGTCGCAAGAATGTCGCGCAACGAGGTGGCGCTGGCGAGACGGACGGGCGCGGCGTTGACGCCGAGGCGATGGGCGCGCCCGGCGATTTGTGCAGCGGCTTCCTCGCCGGAGATATAGGCGACGGACTGACCGCCTTTGGCGAGGCCCGCCGCAATCTGCAAAAGCAATGTGGATTTGCCCACGCCGGGGTCGCCACCAATGAGCAATGCCGAGCCAGGAACAAGGCCGCCGCCGCAGGCGCGGTCGAACTCCGCATTACCCGTGGCGAGGCGCATTTCCGGTGCGCCGACATCGTCAAGGGACGCGAAGTCAATCTGCTTGGCTTTCGCCTTTGCCGTCGCGGACAGGGCGCCGGGCGGCGCGGCTTCCGCGATCTCCTGCTCGATAGTGTTCCATTCCCCGCACACCTCGCAGCGCCCGGCCCATTTCGCTGTGACATTGCCGCAGGACTGGCAGACGTAAGTATCGGTGTTGCGGGGCATGGGCTTTGTTGACCTTTTTTCGCAAGTTCGCGCAAGGCCTGCCTCTGTTTTGTCTTGTGGGCGTCGGCGCCCGTGCATAGATCACTGATGCAGCGACGTCGGGGCCCGTTCTTTTATGCTTGAGACTGCATTTACGCCGCCGGCGCCGACGCCCCGTTATGTGCCGCCGGGCGCCCGGCCGTCCTTGCAGGGGTACTTGCGTTATTTTCAGATCATGCGGCGCAATCCGCTGGAGATCTGGACTGAGGGGCACTATCGCGAATTCGTGTGGACGCCGCGCGTCTTCGGCCAGCCCTATGTGATCACACACGATCCGGAGGCGGTGCGACGGTTTCTTGTCACCAACGCCGACAATTACGGTCTGACGCGGTTGCGACGCGCGCTGTTCGAGCCCTTGATCGGCGACGGGTTGCTGATCGCCGAGGGCGGTCTCTGGAAGCGCACGCGCAAGGCCCTGACGCCGGTTTTCAATCACCGCAATGTGCGCGGCTTCGCTCCGGTGATGCGCGAGGTCGCGGCGCGGGAAGCCGAAGCGCTTGCGTGCCGTCATGGCGATGCGGTTCCCATGTCGCGCGAGATGCTCAACCTAGCGCTCAATATTTTGACCGCTTGCCTTTTCTCCGGCGACGAGGCCATCGATACGGAGCGCTTCTCTCGCAATCTCGATCGGCTGCTTCACATCGCCGGCATGCCGCACCCGCTCGACTTGATGGCGGCGCCCGAATGGCTGCCGCGCCTTGGCCGCGGGGAGGCGGTCGGCATCGTCGCCGAGTTGCGCGGTCAAGTGAACGCGCTGCTGGCGGCGCGGCGCGCCCGCCCTAAAGAAACGGGTACGGATGATTTCCTGAGTCTCCTTATGAGCGCCGGCGCGGATGAAGGCGCGCCGCTCTCCGACAAGGAGATCGTCGACAATCTCATTACGTTTCTGGCTGCCGGTCACGAAACGACGGCGCGCACGCTCACCTGGACCTTTTATCTGCTGTCGAAGTCGTCCGACGCATTCGAACGTGCGATTGCGGAAGTGGACGGCGCAGGGTTGGAAGCGGCAGATCCCGCCGATTGGGGCGCGCGACTGCCTTTCGTGACGGCGGTCATCAAGGAAAGCATGCGGCTTTACCCGGCGGCTGCAATTTTCTCCCGGCTCGCCCTTGGCCCCGACCGCCTCGGCGAAGTGGACATCACGGCGGGCGCCGAAATCGTCACGTCGCCCTGGGTGCTCCATCGGCACAACAAATTGTGGGATCGCCCATGGGTTTTCGATCCCGAGCGGTTCATGGGCGCTGCGGCGGACAATATTCCACGCTACGCCTATATGCCGTTCGGCGCGGGTCCCCGTATCTGCATCGGCGCCAGTTTTTCCATGCAGGAAATGGTCATCATTCTCGCCGAGTTTCTGACGCGCCTGCGGTTCGCGCATGTGGGGCGGGAAGAACCGCAGCCGATCATGCGCATCACCGTGCAGCCTTCGACCGACGTGCCGATGCGCATCACGAGGCGCCAATAAACCTCGCCCTGCAACACGCCGCCATGTTAGACCCGACCCATGAGCCAGGCGAACATCAACGAACTAAACCCCTACCTCCACGGTCTCTATGCGCCAGTGCAGAAAGAAGTCGCCGCCGACAATCTTCAGGTGACCGGCGAGATCCCGCGCGACATGCACGGCGCCTATTTCCGCAATGGGCCGAACCCGCAAACGCCGCCGACGGGCATGCACCACTGGTTCGACGGCGACGGCATGATCCACGGGATCTGGTTCGAGAACGGCGAGGCCCGTTACGCCAATCGTTATGTGGCGACGCAGGATTTCAGCGCAAACGGCGCATCGTCATTAGGCGGCATCTTTGAATCGTCTAGGGACGCGCCCGGGCGCAAGGTTCATTACCGCGATACAGCCAACACCGACCTCGTCTATCACAACGGGCAATTACTGGCGCTCTGGTATATTTCCGGTCAGCCGGTCGTCGTCGACGCATCGACGCTTGAAACCATCCGCACCGAGACGTTTGGCGGCAAGCTGCCAAACAACATCTCGGCCCACTCGAAAGTCGACCCCGAAACCGGGGAACTCGTCTTTTTCGACTATGCGCTTTACGAACCGAAAATGTGGACCGGAATGGTTTCCGCGACGGGCGAGCTGACGCAGTTTCAGGAAGTCGACTTGCCGGGGCCACGGCTGCCCCATGATATGGGGATGACGGAGAACTACGTCATTCTGCACGACTTGCCGGTGGTCTTTTCCGAACAGGCGATCCGCAACCGCATGTGGCAGATCCATGTCGCCGACCAGCCGACGCGGTTTGGCGTCGTTCCCAGAGCAGGGGGCAATCCAAAATGGTTCGAATTCCCCACCTGCTACGTCTATCATGTCATCAATGCGTGGGAAGAGGGCGATGAGGTCGTCATGGCGGCCTGCAAGATGGCGCCGAACGGACTTAAGCCAGACCCCAAATACGGCCCTTACGCAGCGATGGCCGATGTTCTCGCCCTGCGCGCGCAACCCTTTCTGTGGCGCATGAACATAACAATGGGCGAAGGGCGCGAGGAACAGATTGACGATGCGCTCTCGGAGTTTCCGGTGGTCAACAGCGCCCTTGCGGGACAAAAAACGAAATATTCCTATCACGTAATATTTGACGATTGTGTCGAACAACGCTTTTCGGGCCTTATGAAATACGATCTCGAAACCGGCGCCTCGACCCGCCACAATTTTCCTGAAGGCGTGTTCGGGTCGGAGCCTGCATTCGCGCCGAGGATCGACGCCAAAGGCGAAGACGACGGCTATCTCGTTACATTTACTGCGGACTTCGATGGCGTATCAGAAGCGCATATTATCGACGCGCAGAACATGTCCGCCCCGCCGCTGGCGCGCATTAAGCTGCCGCAGCGCGTGCCCGCAGGATTTCACGGCGTCTGGGCCCAGGGCGTTTGAACAAAGGCGATAGCGAAATGACTGATCAGCTTCCCGACCGCCTCAGCGTCAATCCCAAGAGCCGCTTCTACAACGAAGAGCTTCTCGAGCATGAAATCGGCGTTCGTTTTCGCGGCGAGGAAAAAACCAATGTCGAGGAATACTGCGTCTCTGAAGGGTGGATACGCGTTGCCGCCGGGAAAGCCGTTGACCGCCACGGCGATCCTCTGACGATTCTCCTCAAGGGCCCGGTCGAGGTCTGGGTGAAAGAAAAGGACGGCGCATAGTTGCTCAGCCCACAGCGTGTAACCTCGGTAATCATTCCCGCAGGTCGGGAAAGTCTGCATAAAACCCGCATTTGGTCGATACGTATCGACGCTCTCGTATGCTGGCGTATGATTGCCAGCGACGAGAACTTATGTCGGCTAAACGAGCGCGGAAATCGCTATCGGCTGGCGTTTTGCGCCGATATTGGTTATTGCTGCGGTGCAGCATAAGGCGACGGCTCCGTGAACAAACCTGTTAGCGCTCACCTCACCGCCGCGGGGCTCCGGGCGGCGTTCCGGAAAGCGGGCGATGAAGCGTCCGCCGATCCGCTGGTAAACCCGGTGCGCTCATTAGCGTCGCGGCTCTTCCTCGCGCTTGAGGATGGCGCGGCGAACATATCGGCCATGGGCGATGCGGCGGACGAATTCGAGCGCGACAGCTTCGAAACACGGGCCGACGCTTTTCACGACGGCCGGGTTGAGGACCCCGCAAACGAGGCGGCGTTCGCGGCGCTTGAGGCGTTGGATTTTGATACATTCCGCGCTCGCGTCGAACAGACGCCAATCGGCATTGTCTTTACGGCGCATCCGACATTTGCGCTTACGTCGGCGCGTCGGGCGCTGATTGCAGAATATCGTTCTACGGACAAAAAGACGTGGCGCGCGCGCGTCGCGGAAACACCGGCAGGCGCGCCCGCCTCGATTACGCTCAATGACGAGCATGAAGAAGCGCTGAAAGCGATTGCTTTCGCCCGCGACGGTGCGGCTGATTTGAATCGCCGTGTCCTGAAGATTGCGCGAGAACGCTTTCCCGACCGTTGGCGCCAGATTGCGCCCGCGCCAGTCAGCGTCGCCAGTTGGGTTGGTTATGATCTCGACGGCCGAACGGACATTCAATGGGGACAGACAATCGCCATTCGGCTCGCCGAAAAAGCAATACAGCTCGATCGATATGTCAGCCTGATCGACGCTATCGGCGTTTCGGACGGTTCACCGATTTCAGCGCTTCGGCAGGAACTCAGCGTCGCCGCCGACGCAACGCGGCGGCATGCATTTATGTTCCGGGAGGATCTCTCCAACCCGGATGTGGTTGTCGCCGTCGCCAACGCCTTGACCGACGACGGCGAGGGGCGCCTGACGAGTCTCGCGCCGGCGATCGAAATTGTCGGCGCCGCGCTGGCGGCCGAACCGGATGACGAAAGGGCGATGCAATTGTCGCTCCTGCGGTCGGAGATGACGGCGTTCGGGCTCGGCGTTGCGCGCATTCATTTGCGCGTCAACGCCGCCCAAGTCCGCTCGGCGCTGCGGTCAGATCTTGGTCTCGATCCGGACAAGGATTTTCAAGGCCGATCCGCGCTTGATGTTGCATCGACAAAGGCGAGCGATACGGCGGCGCGCGCGGTGAATTTCGGATCGGTGTTTCTGGAACAGATGACGGCGCGCCGCCAGTTCATGCTCTGCGCCCAGATTTTGAAACACATTGATTCCGATACGCCGCTCCGTTTTTTGATCGCCGAGTGCGAAGCGCCGGCGACGGTAATGGGAGCGGTCTACCTCGCGCGGTTATACGGCGTTGAGGAGAAGCTCGATATTTCGCCGTTGTTTGAAACGCCGCAGGCGCTTGAGCGCGGCGGTCGTTTCATCGAACGCCTTCTCGCCGAGCCTGAGTATCAAGCGTACATTAAAAAGCGCGGGCGCATGTCAATCCAGATCGGATATTCCGATTCCGGACGGTTTATGGGCCAGGCGACCGCGTCGCTCGGCGCCGAGCGGCTTCAAGTTCTTTTCGCCCGCGCGTTAGGCAGGGCACGTTTGCCGGATGTCGAAGCGCTGATTTTTAACACGCACGGCGAATCCATGGGGCGCGGCGCCTTTCCGGGCGGGTATCGCGAGCGCATGGCGCATCTCTCAACGCCCTGGGTGCGCAGCCGGTTTCGGCGGGAGGGGATCAACCTTGCGGCGGAGTTTAGTTTTCAGGGCGGGGAGGGGTATCTTCATTTTCAAACGGCGGAGATCGCCCGCGACGCCGTCGCGTCGCTGTGGTCACTGGCCGTCGAGCCGCCGCCGCCCGATTTTTCCGACCGCTACTACGACGACATCAACTATTCCTGGGATGTTTATCGGGCGCTGAAGTCATGGCACGAAGCGCTCTATGCGCGCGAGGATTATCGCGACGTGATTTTTTCCTTTGCGCAAAATCTGCTTTATAAAACCGGATCACGCAAAGTGAAACGCGCGTCCCGCGGCGCCGGCCCGCCGGAGATACGCTCGATAAGAGCGATCCCCCACAATGCGATCCTGCAGCAGCTGGCCTTGCCAGTGAACGTCGCCGGCGGCATTGGCGCCGCCAGCGGCCGCGAAGTCGATCGTTTTATTGAACACGCTGCGGGCTCGCCGCGCATGAAGAGTATCCTGAAAATGACGGCGCGGGCTCGCGATCTGACAAGCGTCTCGATACTGCGCGCCTATGCCGGTCTCCTTTCGCCGTCATACTGGTCGTCGCTCGCCGGCATGGCGCGCCGCTCGGAACGGGCGGAGCATTATGAATCGGTGCTGCAGGTGCTGCAGCAGGAAAATATATCGCAGTCGTTGTCACGCCTGGCCGACTTTCTTGCACGGGATTTGCGCGCTTACGACGCCGTGCGCGACGAGATGAAAGAGACCGACCGCGGCGTTAACGGCGCCGGGATCGACGCCGATCTTGGCGTGTTGCACGCCATGCGTCAGGCGCTGATCGGACGCGCCGCTGCGCTTGCGGCCCGTGCGCCGGCCTTTTCACGGCGCCACGATGTTAATCGGAACGATATTATCGAACTCGCGTTAGAAGTGCGTTTGAGCGAAGCCGCCTCGATCATTGAAAAGATCTTTCCGAAAGATAGCCCCTCGGGCGCTGCGCTCGCCAATCTGAAAGAAGATGTCGATAGTGGCGACGCGCATGGCGGGGCCTACCCGGAAATTCACGAAGAGATTATAGAGCCGCTTCTGGAAATCGACGCGATCCTGTCGAAGATCGGCGCGGCGATTGCAAATCACTACCGCGCCTACGGATAAGTCCGTATACGCTCTACTGCTCGAGTTTTTCGTAGAAGTGTTTTCGACAGAGAGCGATATATCTTTCGTTGCCGCCAACCTCTATCTGGTCGCCCTCGCTGATGGCGTTTCCTTTTTCATCAATACGCAGATTCATCGTTGCTTTGCGGCCGCAATGGCATATCGTTTTTAGTTCGCGAATATCGTCCGCAATGGCCAATAGCTGCGCGCTTCCTGGAAAAAGCGCGCCGCGAAAATCCGTGCGCAGGCCAAAACACATAACCGGCAAGTCAAGTTGATCGACGACGCGCGCAAGTTCGGCAACCTGTCTGGCTGAAAGGAACTGCGCTTCATCGACCAGTACGCAATCGACTTTTTTGTCTTGAAGGATGTTTTCTATCTCACGAAAGAGGTTGGTGTTTTCATCGAACACGAACGCATCGGCGCTAAGGCCGATACGCGAAGCGATTGTGCCTTGCGCTCGCCGAGTGTCGATGCCAGCTGTAAAGAGCGCAGTCTCCATGCCGCGTTCACGATAATTGAAGCTCGCTTGCAACAACGTTGTCGACTTGCCGGCGTTCATCGCCGCGTATTGAAAATAGAGTTTCGCCATCGACTAAAAATCGTCCGGCAACACGCCGTCGCCATCGAATCCGACCGGCCCCGTCATAATGACGCGATTGTCGTCGCGCCACTCAATAGCGAGGTCGCCGCCGTCAAGCGTCACTGTCGCCTTGCGTTCCGTCAGGCGTCGGCGATGGGCGCCTACAAGAGCGGCGCAAGCCGCCGTTCCGCACGCCTTCGTAACGCCAACACCGCGTTCCCAGACGCGCAAACGGATCGCGTGACGGCTTTTGACTTCGGCGACCGATACATTCGCTCGCTCCGGAAACAACGGATGGTTTTCTATGAGAGGACCGAAGCGTTCAATCGCCTGCGCCTCTGCATCTGGTACGAAGAAAACGCAATGTGGATTGCCGACGTTCACCGCGGACGGACCCCACAGAACGGGGTTGTCAATCGGTCCCAGCTTGACGTCGATAAACCGCGTATCGTCCATTTGTTCCGCGAGAGGAATATCACGCCAGTGAAATTTCGGTTCGCCCATATCGACGGCAATGCGCGCGTCGCCAACGCGCCAGGCGTTCAGCGTTTCTGCCGCTGTTGAGAATTCAATGTCGTCGCGGCCGTCTTCATCCATCAAAAGCCGCGCGACGCATCGCGCGGCGTTGCCGCACGCCTCGACCTCGCCGCCGTCGGCGTTCCACACGCCCATGAACAGGCCGCCTCGATCTTCGATGGTGATGATCTGGTCGCAGCCCGGACCTGTTGACGGATCGGCAATGCGCGCGGCGTCGTCTTCACCGAGCTTTATGGGCGATCCGCGAAGGTCGAGAATGACGAAATTATTGCCGAGCCCGTTCATCATGCGATAGGCCCGACCTGCTACTGTGCTCATCGTGGCGGCGTTTCGGCGGCGTCGAATATGGACATACAAGATGCCCGTCGCCTTGTGCAATCTTTATTGAGCCGGCGCCCGCGTTGTCATCGGAAGGCGCCGCTGCGCCGCCATCCTGCTGATCATGTGGTCGGTTTTTTCCCAATAATACGGGCGAATGACGATCTGCCACAGCGCCTTGTACGCTGCTATGGATGTGAGCAGCCAGTAAGCCGGCGCCGTCAGGCCGAATAAACATAAGTGCCGCCAGCCGCGTTTCAACGGCGCGACGATGGCGCATAAGACAAAGCAGAAATTGCCGACAAGGAGCGCCGTTAGATTCAATATTTGAAGTTCTGGCGGCATCGGTGTTTCGAGAGCCGAGCCGCCGAAAATATTGGAATAGGCAAACGCGCCCCAGAGAATGGGGTTAACGAGCGCGCCGGCGACATTGCCCGCGAGGAACAACTGGATAGATAAAAGGCCGTGCCAGCCATTTTGCGAAATAAATCCGCCAGGTTGACGCATATGCACGAGCCAGGTTTGCAGATGGCCCTTAATCCAACGCGAACGCTGGCGGATCCAGTTTCCGAGTCGGCAATTGGCTTCTTCGAATGTTGTCGAATTCAGCATTTCCACTCGGTAACCGAGTTTCGCCAGGCGCAAGCCCAAATCGGCGTCTTCCGTTACGTTAAATGGATCCCATGCGCCGACGGCGCGCAAAACCTCAGTTCTGAAAAAGTTTGACGTGCCGCCGAGCGGGATCGGCGCTCGAAGTTTTTGCAGCGCAGGCAGCAACCAGTCGAACCAAAGCGCGTATTCAAGGGTAAACAGGCGCGTCAGCCAATTCTCGTCAGCATTGTAGTAATTAAGTCGGGCTTGCAGGCACGCAAGGTTTTCGTCCCCGACGGAAAAAGCGGCGGCGGCCTTTAGGAGTTGGTCTTTTTCCGGTTGGTCCTCGGCGTCGTATATGACCGCGAGTTCGCCGCGTGCGCGCAACAAACCGAAATTGCACGCCTTTGGCTTCGTACGCGGGCCAATGTTCGGTACAATAATGACATCATATTGGCGATCGAGGTTTAACCGACCCGCTTCAGCAATTGTCGCGAAATCATCCGCCTCTAAAAGGAGCTTTATGTCTTTCTTTTCCGGCGGGTAGTCGAGGGCGTCGATGGCGTGCGACAGCCCGGACAAGGAATTCGCGTCCCGATAAAGCGGCGCCAAAATCGTAATAACCGGAAGTGAATGCGTATTGCTTTTGTTTCGCGAAAGCGGCGCAGACACTTTTCGTCTACGACCGGTGATCATCAAAAAAATTCTATATGTGACCGCTAGGATAAAGTATGTGGCAAAAAACAGATTTAAAGTTACGAACATCGCGGTCGGCGCCGCAATAAGGGATGCGACGATCAGTATCGCGCCGACAACGAATATTATCCGCTGTGATGGCGACAATACGCCGACGGCGGAATGCTTCGGGCTTTGCTGTCTCAGATAGTTTACGGCGTTGTCGCATTCTTTGTCGCTGAAATGCTGGCGCGCGTTTCCGACTGCCGGCAATTTCGGTGCGGCGTCGAACATCTAAAAGCGCGCCCTGAAGCCGAGAAAATAAGTCGTGCCGAGGTCCAGGTTACGGCCGGCGATTTCTTCCGAGAGACCGGCTTGAATGGAGAAACGACGGCTCGCACGCCAGACAACAGACGGCTGGATTTTGACGACGTCAAAGTCGGCGCCGCCAGGCGTTTCGTTTCGAAGGGACTTCACTGAGTAGGTATCGAAAAGAAACGTCCAGCGCTCATCGGGTTCGACGCCGATTGTCGTAAGAAACCGTAATTGATCTGCAGAGTCGCTGAAGCGCTTGCGAACGCCCATTTCCGCCGCGGCAAATGTTCTTATGGGCTCGAAAGTCAGGCTGCGACCGTACAGCAAGGAGATTTCAACATCCGCGCCGTCGCTTTGCAGCGCGGTGCGTGCGCCAGACTCAAACCCTGACGGTATGCCGACTGCAACTTTTACGGCGCCGGCGTTTCGTCCGTCGCGAAAAACTTGCTGCTGCGCGAAAACTTCCAGTTCCGTAAATCCGCTGGCGCTTTCAATGCTGGTTCCGCGTGTCAGCCAGCTTGTGCCGTAGAATACTTTGCCGCCCAGCGTCAGGCTGCTCGTGACGCCGTATTCGAGATAGTTGTTGGATTCGATACGTTCAAATTTGCCGTCGACATCGACGCCGCCGACGCTGATATTGTCTATATCCGATCTAAAATAGTCGGCGCGGCTGATGATCATCAGTTCGCCATTGTCCCGCGACCAGGGTGACGCGTGTGATGGTTGCGTGATTGGCAGCGCTGCAATGATAAAAACCGCCGCGAGCTGGCGTTTTGTTTGCGACGATTTTTCCTGGCCGATCCCCACGCGCCACCGCCCCCGCAAGTATTCGCAAGTATTAGTGAGGGAGCCTAGCGGTGAATTTTAGGGCGCGCCACGCATTGAAGATTGCAAGACGGCAGTCTTGCAATCTTAAGTTGTTTTTATTCGGCCATTATGCTGCGAGCTTTCGGATCACGTAGTGCAGAATCCCGCCATGGCGCAGATATTCGAGTTCATCGGCGGTATCGATCCGAACGAGCGCCTCAAAGTCCTTCTGGTCGCCATTTGCGAAGGTCACAGTGACGTTCACAGTGTCTCGCGGTCCGATTTGATCGATATTGTGGATCGTGATGGATTCATCGCCCTGCAGTCCGAGAGAATCCCAACCTTGACCGTCCTGGAACTGCAGCGGCAGAACGCCCATGCCGATCAAGTTGGAGCGATGGATACGTTCATAGCTCTTGGCGATGACGGCGCGAACGCCGAGCAGGATGGTTCCTTTCGCGGCCCAGTCACGGGACGATCCGGTTCCGTATTGTTCGCCGGCGAGAACGACAAGCGGCGTGCCTTCAGCCTTATATTTCATCGCGGCGTCGTAAATGGGCATGACGTCGCCACCGCCCGCATATTTCGTAACGCCGCCTTCCGTACCCGGCGCCATCTGGTTTTTGATCCGAATGTTGGCGAATGTCCCGCGCATCATTACCTCATGATTGCCGCGACGGGAGCCAAAGGAGTTGAATTCTTCGACCGGCACCTGATGTGATTTTAGATATTCGCCGGCCGGTCCGTCTTCCTTGATCGATCCCGCAGGCGAAATATGATCCGTTGTGATGGAATCGCCGAAGAGCGCAAGCACGCGGGCGCCGTCGATCGGCGCGACCGGCTCAGGTTCTTTGGTCATCCCTTCGAAGTATGGCGGATTGGCGACGTAGGTTGAGGGCGGCCATTGATAGGTCTGTCCGTCACCGGCGTCGATCGCACGCCACTTGTCATCGCCCTTGAAAACATCGGCATACCGTGACTCAAACATTTGTGTCGTAACGTGTTCACGCACGACTTCCGCAATTTCTTGGTTCGACGGCCAGATGTCTTTAAGGAAAACGTCGTCGCCATTGTCGTCTTTTCCGAGCGGATCTGCGGTCAAATTGATATTCATTGAACCCGCTAATGCGTAGGCGACGACGAGCGGCGGCGACGCGAGAAAGTTTGCACGGACATCCGGCGAAATTCGCCCTTCGAAATTCCGGTTGCCGGACAGCACCGAGGCGACGGCGAGATCTCCCGCGTGTACGGCTTTCGAAATAGGTTCGGGCAGCGGCCCGGAATTACCGATGCAGGTCGTGCAGCCATATCCGACGAGGTTAAAGCCAAGCGCATCAAGATCGTCGCTGAGCCCGGCGGCGTCGAGGTAGTCCGTAACAACCTGACTGCCGGGCGCGAGCGATGTCTTCACCCAGGGTTTGACCGTCAACCCGCGCGCGCGGGCGTTGCGTGCGACAAGTCCCGCGGCGATCAGGATCGCCGGATTAGACGTATTCGTGCAGGATGTGATGGCCGCGATCGTGACATCGCCATGGCCGAGGTCGAAATCTTCGCCTGCAACCGGAACCCGTTTGTCTGCTTCGTCCGCCTTGCCGTACTCCTTATCGAGCGCGTCGGCGAAACCTTGCGGCGCGTTTTTGAGTTCGATCCTGTCCTGCGGGCGTTTCGGACCGGCAAGCGATGCGGTCACCGTTGAAAGATCGAGCTCAAGCGTATCCGTGAATATCGGATCGGGCGTGTCTTTATCGCGCCACATCCCTTGTGCTTTCGCGTAGGCCTCGACCAGGGCGATACGATCCTCCGAACGTCCTGTTGCTTTGAGGTAGCGCAGCGTTTCGCCATCAACGGGGAAGAAGCCGCATGTCGCACCATATTCCGGCGCCATATTGGCGATCGTCGCCTGGTCTTCGAGCGCCAGATGATCAAGACCGGGGCCGAAGAACTCGACGAATTTACCGACGACGCCTTTCTGCCGCAGCATTTGCGTTACCGTCAGCACGAGGTCGGTCGCTGTCGCGCCCTCTGGTAATTTCCCGGTCATCTTGAAGCCGATGACTTCCGGGATCAGCATCGAAATCGGTTGGCCAAGCATGGCCGCTTCGGCCTCGATCCCGCCGACGCCCCAGCCAAGCACCGACAATCCGTTCACCATTGTCGTATGGCTGTCGGTGCCGACCAGCGTATCGGGATACGCAAATGTTTCGCCTTTATAGTCGGCGGTCCACACGGTTTGCGCCAGATATTCGAGATTGACCTGATGGCATATCCCTGTCCCCGGCGGCACGACGCGGAAATTGTCAAACGCGCCCTGGCCCCATTTCAGGAACTTGTAGCGCTCGCCATTGCGTTCATATTCGCGCGCGACGTTCTTTTCGAACGCATCCGGGCCGCCGAAATAGTCGACCATGACTGAGTGGTCGATGACGAGATCGACTGGCGCGAGAGGGTTGATTTTTTCCGGATCTTCGCCAAGGGCGCGCATGGCGTCGCGCATGGCGGCGAGATCGACTACGGCAGGAACGCCGGTGAAGTCCTGCATCAGCACGCGGGCCGGGCGGTAGGCGATTTCACGCGTCGACTTTCCGGATTTTAGCCAGTCGGAAAACGCCCGGACATCATCGACTGTTACGGAGCGGCCATCTTCGAAGCGCAGCAGGTTCTCCATCAAAACCTTGAGGGAAAACGGCAGCCGCGACACGTCGCCCACGGCGGCGCTTGCCGCCTCGAGGCTGTAATAATGATAGTTGCGGCCGCCCGCGGAAATCGACTTCTTCGTGTTCAGCGAATCGTGGCCCGGTATCATTCGGCGTCTCCCGTCAGGTAGATAAACATCAGATTTTCCTGGCCCTTATGGCGCAAGGGCCGGCGTCGCGCAATTCTTCCATCAGTCATGCTCGCGACATAATTCGAATTATGATATGGCCCGTTTTTCTGTTCGATGGCGTATTCAATGGAGATTGCGACCGATGATCCGGAATTTAACGATTGCGGCTATTTTCCTGGCTATTTTTGCGACGGGCGACGTTGTGGCGCAGGAGCCGAGAGCGGTCGCGACCTACAAAGACTGGAGCGTGTTTGTCCGCGATGTCGATGCTGACAAGATCTGCTTTGCGGCCGCCGAGGCCTCCGACAAGTCGCCAAAATCCGTCAACCATGGCGACGTGTTCTTTCTTGTCGCAACCTGGAAATCCGGCGCAGCGAGCGAACAACCGAGCTTGATGACCGGATACGCCATCGACCAGAAGCCTGAACCCAATATTCGCATCGGATCGGATAAATGGGACATGTATACCTCAGAGAACGAGGCCTTCATCGAATCAAATGATGAAGAGCAACGTCTGTTGCGCGCCATGCGTCGCGGCGCAGATATGCGCGTAAGCGCCGTATCGAAACGCGGAACCGCGACGAGTTACGTTGTCAGCTTGCGCGGCGTGACCGCGGCGCTCGATCGCGTGAAACGGGAGTGCGGTTGATCCATCGCATACGGAAAGGCTGACTATATTGGCGCCCTAAATTTTTCGCGCAGCGTGACCAGTTCTTCCGCCGCCGTTGGGTGCAGGGCCACCGTTTGGTCGAAATCGGCTTTCTTGCATCCGGCTTTCACCGCGATTGCGATACATTGAATCATTTCCGGCGCGTCCGCGCCGACAATATGGCAGCCAAGGACGCGATCAGTTTCCCCGTCCACCACCAGTTTCATCAACATTCGCTCTTCCGAACCCGTCAGCATGTTCTTCATCGGGCGGAAACTCGTCTTATAGATATCGACACTTTCGAATTCATTGCGTGCTTCGAACTCGGCATATCCAACCGTGCCGACGGGCGGTTGCGAAAACACAGCTTTCGGAATGAAACGGTAGTCCATCTTTGTCGGGTTGTGGTTGAACTCCGACTCCGCAAACGCAGCGCCTTCGCGAATAGCGACCGGCGTCAGGTTGACGCGATCTGTCACGTCGCCGACGGCGAAAATATTGTCGACCGACGACCGTGAGTAGTCATCGACCATGACGGCGCCGTTTTTAGTAAGTTCAACGCCTGCTTCTCCAAGCCCCATGCCCGCGGTCGCCGGCTTGCGGCCGACGGCCCAGAAAACAAGATCTGTATCAAGCTCCGCGCCATTCGACAGATAAACGCGCTTCTGATCGCCTTCGAGCGCTTCAATTTTCTCAAAGACCGATTGCGTTATGACGCGTATGCCCTGTCTTTTCAGTTCGCTGTGAACCTGAACGGAAACGTCTCGATCGAAGTAACGAAGTATGTCTTCGCCTCGATAAACGAGACAGACATCGCATCCGAGCCCTCTGAAAATACAGGCGAACTCTATTGCGATGTACCCACCGCCGGCGACAACGACATGCTTCGGCAATTTCTTCAGGTGAAAGGCCTCGTTTGACGTGATGCCCAATTCGTGACCCGGCACGGCTTCATCAGTCCACGGTGCGCCGCCCGTCGCGACAAGGATCTTATCTGCAGTGACGTCGCGGTTTTCGGCGTGAAGGTGAATTGTATGGCGGTCCTTCAACGTGGCGCGGCTTTGAAAAATATCGGCGCCAGCGTTTTTGAGGTTCCGGATATAAATGCCGTTTAGCCGATCAATTTCGTCGTCTTTGTTTTCGATCAACTTTTTCCAGTCGAACGAGATATCTTCGGCCGACCAGCCATATCCGCGAGCATCGTCAAAAGCGTGGCCGAACTCGCTTGCGTAAACGAGAAACTTCTTTGGGACGCAGCCGCGGATTACGCATGTGCCGCCGACGCGATATTCTTCTGCAACCCCAACGCGCGCGCCATATTGAGCCGCAAGCCGCGATGCGCGGACGCCGCCGGAGCCGGCGCCAATTGTGAAAAGATCATAATCAAAGTCGGACACTGTTTAGACCTCTTTACGGGATGAACCCGATTCCTGTTTCGAATCGCTTGTCGTTAAAAGCCATAACCTGAACCCGGAATGTCTGGAGAAACTCCTGGTAAATGGCTTCAAGCACCGGCTGCAGTTTGTCGTCATAGTCTAGCGGGATATGGATGACCGGCTGTTGAGCGATAAACACATCGAATGTGTCGCCGGTGATTTCAATAGCAATGGCGGTTCTCAGCCAAAGTGAGCCGGAATCCTCCAAATTTTTTACAGTCAATGCGATGCCGAATTGAATGGGCTCCAGCGCGATTACTTGGCGGTGCGCATAGGAAAACGCCAGGTCGCCGTAATCCTGCCGCGGGTCAAACGCGCCAGTCGGCGGCACGGCTTTTATACATTCGGCGTCGCACCCGATATATTCGGGAAAAGACTTCACGATTGCATCAGCAAGCCCTTTGCAGCGAACAAGGTTTTCGAAGGCGGCGGAGCCATAAGTTTTGATTGCCGCCTGCAGTTCCTCAAAACGGCTGCGAGGATCGTCATCCGCCATGCGCTGTGTCCTGGTCTTGCGGCTGATCAACGTAGCGTGACCGCTGGCCTGTTGCAAAGCGCGCGCACGCCCGTCGCATCAAATTCTCGGCATTACGCAGCCTCAATCGATGTCGTCTCGCCGTCGCCATAAATGACAAGATCGGTCATGCCGCAAAAGAGACCGCAATCGATAACGCCGGGGATTTGAAGAAGCCGGGATTCCAGCCTTGCCGGTTCGTCAATCGCACCCAATGCACAATCGACGATTAGGTTGCGCCCGTCGGACTCGAATAACTCGCCATCTCTTGTGCGTAGTTCAATTTTCCGAGACTGATATCCCAATGCTTCTATCGACGTACGGATTGCATGCAGCGTCAGCGCTTGGGCGAAAGGTTCTATCTCAATAGGAAGCGGGAATGCGCCAAGCGAGACAACGCGCTTGGATTTATCGGCGATCACCACGAATTTTTTCGCCGCATTTGCGACAATCTTTTCACGGAGCAGGGCGCCGCCGCCGCCCTTTATTAGGTTGAGGTGCGGGTCGACTTCGTCGGCGCCGTCGACAGCAAGATCGATCATCGTTCGATCGTCGGGTTCGATGATCTGAACGCCGGCAGCGATCGCGAGCGCGCTGGTTTCGTTAGACGTCGGAACGCCGCAAAGCGAAAACCCGGCGGCGACTTTCTCGGCGAGCGCATCAATAAAGAACCGCGCCGTTGATCCTGTGCCAATCCCAAGCGTCATCCCGTCCTCGACGAGCGTCGCCGCTCTCCGCGCGGCGCTTTTCTTGCTGATGTCGGAGTGTGTCGTCATTCTGCGTTCTTCTTCGCGTGTGCGGCGCGGAAACGCGCGGCCCAACCTTTAATGACCGCCTGACGGCCGCGCCCTACGGCGAGGTCGCCGGGCTGGATGTCCTTCGTGATGACAGACCCCGATCCGACATAGGCATCATCGCCAATGCGCACCGGGGCAACCAACGCGGCGTTCGAGCCTATAAAGGCGCGCTCGCCGATGACGGTGCGATGTTTGTTGTAACCGTCATAGTTACAGGTGATTGTTCCCGCGCCAATGTTAGCGGCGCTTCCGACGTCGGCGTCGCCGATATACGAAAGGTGACCGACTTTGGCGCCTTCGCCGATTTGCGCGTTTTTTACCTCCACGAAATTTCCGACATGGGCGCCGTCGCGAATATCTGCGCCTGGCCTCAAGCGCGCGAATGGCCCAACCGAGACATTCGCCGCGATCGTGGCGCCTTCTATGTGGGTATAAGGCTTGATCACCACGTTGTCGCCGATTTCAACGCCGAGGCCGAACACGACATTTTGGCCGACGACAACATCTCGTCCTATCTTCGTATCGTATGAAAAATAGATGGTGTCAGGATCGAGCAATGTCGCGCCGTCTATCATCGCAGCGTCGCGCATTCGTCGCTGAAATATTTTCTCGGCGGCGGCGAGTTCTATTCTTGAATTCACGCCAAGCACTTCGTCCGAGTCGCCCCTGACTATCACGCAGCGTCGGTTAGACTGGCGAGCAATAGCGACCATGTCGGTCAGGTAATATTCGCCCTTCGCGTTGTCGTTCCCAATATTGTTGATTCTTTCGCGAAGGAATTTTGCGTCAAACGCCATAACACCGGAATTGCACAACGAAATTGCGCGTTCGGCATCCGTTGCGTCCGCGGCCTCGACGATCGCTTCAAGATTACCGTCGGCGTCTGTTTTCAGCCGGCCATATTGTCCGGGGACCGGCGGCGTAAAACCGAGAACCGCGACCATTGCGCCGTTCTTGATCGTATCCGCCAGCGACTTGAGCGTGTCGGTCCTGAGAAGCGGCGTGTCCGCGAACAACACTAATACGGCGCCATCGGTATTTTCCAGAGCGGGCAGCGCCTGTTTGACTGCGTCGCCGGTTCCGCGGGGCGGCGACTGCACAAAGACGTTTGTGTTGTCGCGGATTGAACGCGCGTACTCGCCCGCTTCCGGCGCGTGGTCGCCAATTACAATCGACAACGAAACAGGGTTGAGGTCGGTCGCAGCGTCGATAACATGGCCCAGCATGGCGCGTCCGCCGATTTCATGCAGTACTTTTGCCTGCGACGAACGCATCCGCGTGCCGAAGCCCGCCGCCAAAATTACCGTTGAAATCGTGAAACCGCTCATGCGGCGAAACCTTAAATTGCGAATGCAGCCCCAAGGCAATGCGACCAATCAGATGCCTAACTGATGCGGCGATTCGATGAAACCGAATCAAGGTTTCGCCGCAATGTCAGTTTGTGGAAATCGGGACAACGAAAGTCAGGCCACCGGGCCAGCGGCGAGATTTTCTTATGCTATTGGCATTTGCGTATCCGCCGTCGCGCAATCATTGATTATGAATGCGGCGCCCAAAAAACGTGCGTGAAGCACCTCATTCTGCTTATAATGATCGCCGTTTCTTGAGAGAGCGAATACACTCATGACGCGCCAGCGCGATTGAAACAAGCGCAGACGGCTTTCAGTCAACCTGCCTCGGCTGCTAACTGTTTGGTGGGCATGCCGTTTATCATGTCGGACCGCACGTCTGTGCGCGATGACCGCATTGTCGAAACAAATCCCTCGTCGCGCATTTCAACGATGACGTCGAAACCCCGTTTCCGCCAAAAATCCTGGATTTTTGTGGCCAGGCGGTCCGCGCCATCGCGATTGCAAAGGTCAGCCATACAAACCTCATCTCATCGAACTTGTCGGTTTATGAGTTAAGAATATAAGAAAATCTGATTTAATCAAGGAGATATCGCAAAAAAATACACGCCAGAGTTTACTAAATTGGCGATAATTTTGAGAAAACCTCACAGATAGCATAGGGCGTATGTGTAGGCAGTGTTGCATTTATAGGAATAACTAATATTCTAGCCCGTCATGGCGCACCCTTCAAAAATCGAAAACCGTGGCTCTATCGGCGAGCGAGTGCGCAGCGCCCGCAAGGCGGCTGGCCTGAGCCAGGCCGATCTTGCCGAGCGTATCGGCGTCAGCCAGCCCGCCATTGCAACGTGGGAAAGCGGCGTTCACGATCCACGGCGGGTCGTAATGGCCAAACTCGCCGACGCGCTCTCTATCTCACATGAATGGCTAACCGCGGGCGCCCGTTCGAGTTCTGAGGCCGACTCCCAGGCGGCGGCGGCCTATCTGCGGCGACCGCTTCGCCATGTGCCGGTAATCAGTTTTGATGCGGCCGCAACGTTTGCGGCTAATCCAAACGCTGATCCGCATCAGATGGCTGAAGACTACATGCCTGTGACGGCAAGCGCCTCTCTTTTATTTGCGCTCTTTCTAGATGACGCTGCGGTCGATCTGGAGTTTCCGAAAGGTTCTCTTGTCGTTATCGACTACGGCGACAGGTGGCCGGCGGATGGGAATTATTGTTTGGCGGCAGTGCGCGGCGCGCCAATTGTGCGGCGTATTCGGCGCAACCCGTCTCGCCTTGAGACGTCTTCTACGCAGGCTGAATTTGCATCAATCGACATTGACGACGATGTTGAGATTATTGGATGCGTGCGGGTTTCTATTCGCTTTCACTGAGTTCAAACTCGTGTGCGACTACGCGACGTTTTGTTCAAAGTGACTGATTAGGCCGGGCAGCGCTATTTCAGTTTCATTGTAAACTTGCGCCGCCATATCGACTGTTCTGCGAAGCTCAATCATCGTTGCGCCGGCTTTGGCGCGCGCCTCGATTTCGGTGCAAATTTCCCCGAGTCTTACCGCGCCGACATTCACGCTTGTCGATTTCAGCGCATGGGCCGCCTTCGCAAGGTTTTCGGGACTTTGTTCCTTCGCGCATTCAAGAAGGCGCGTCACCGTCGCCCTTGAGTGCTGCTGAAACAACGTCAACGCTTTTACCGGCAGATTCGATGGACCGGTTTGCATTTTTGCCAATTGTTGCAGCACTTTTATGTCTATTAAGTCCGCATTTCCGGAGTCTGGCTGTAACGCCTTTGTTTTCGATGTGTCGGGGTCTTTCTTATCCGAAACACTTTCGCCGCAGATCGTCGTGTCACGAGAAGCAATATCGTCCGCTTCCGGTGGGTCGCCAAATTTGAGATATTGACCGAGTACACGCACCAACGCCTCAATCGTGAACGGCTTTGTTAGATAGTCGGTCATTCCGGCTTGCCGCCACGAGTTATCATCGCCTGCAACATGTGCGGTCAGTGCGACGACCGGCGTTTGTTTGCGCCCCAGCTTCTTCTCGATATGACGAATGGCGCGCGTCGCTTCAAAGCCGTCCATCTCCGGCATCGAACAATCCATCAATACTAGATCATACTCGGCGCTGTAGACGGCTTTAACAGCTTCTTTCCCATCCGCGACAAGCGTCGGCGCCAGGTTCAGTCGTTCAAGGGCCTCCCGCACAACCTCCCGGTTAACTGCGCTGTCGTCCGCTGCGAGCACGCGTTGCCCAGCAAAAGCCGCGCCTTCGTTGACCGCTTTGCCGGCATAGGCCAACGCTGCCTTGCCGCGAAGATTTCCATCCAAGATGCGGCCTATTTGTTCCATCACATCACGGCGCGAAAGCGGCGCGATAAGCAAGTCTTCTGCGACGCCCGTCTCCAGCAGTCGGTCAGGCGCAGCATCGCCAAGTTCGCTTACGCATATTCGCGCCGGCGTCCATTGATTGGGGTCGCCTTTCACAACACTTCGCATTGAGTCTAAAAATTCAGGGGTCGCGAAAATAACATCCGCATAAATAATATGCGGCCCAATCTCGCCGCCCTTGTCTACGATCTGGGGCGAGATTCCAGTTTCGGACAGGTACTTCGCCAGCATTCTGGGCGTGGCCGTGCCATCTATCCCGATAATCGCGCGTTTTTCCTGCTGCGTCTCTTTTGGCTTGCGCGCGGGTTTCAAGATTCGCGTAGGAAACGCAAACAGGAACCGCGAGCCCTTTGATTCACGACTTGAAACGCTGATCTCGCCATTCATCGCTTCAACCAGACGTCTACTAATGGCGAGCCCAAGCCCGGTGCCGCCGAAACGCCGAGTTGTCGTTTGATCGGCCTGAGAAAACGCCTCAAAAATCGTCGCCTGCTTTTCCCTGGAGATTCCGACGCCTGTATCCGCAACCCCGAACTCGATAATGCACGCGCCGTCGCCCAGCGCTTTTTTCGTGACGTTGACGATGACGTGCCCGTCTTCAGTAAATTTCAGCGCATTGTTGACGAGGTTTGAGATGATCTGACTGATGCGCACCGGGTCGCCTTCGATTTCATCTGGAACATCCGGCGCGACGTACGCGGCGAGATCAAGTCCCTTTGATGCTGCGCGCTCCCAGAACAAACTCACGATGTCGTCAATAATTTCCGCTGGCCGAACGGGAATGTTTTCAAGATCCAGACGTCCGGCCTCGATTTTCGAAAAATCGAGAATGTCATTAATGATGGCGAGAAGACTTCGGCCCGATTTTGCAATGACATCCGCGTATCGTTTTTGGCGTGGCGGGAGATGCGTCTTGCTGAGCAGTTCCGCCATCACCATCATTCCGTTCATTGGCGTACGGATCTCGTGGCTCATTGTCGCCAAAAATTCTGATTTTGCGATGTTGGCCTCTTCGGCGGTTTCTTTCGCTTTTTGCAGTTCGCGCGTTCGGCGATGAACGATCTTCTTTAGATCGCGCTGATGGGCGTGCAGTCGCTCGTCGCGCTCCTGCAACTGATCCAGCATCTCGTTAAACGCAAGCACGAGTTGGCCGGTTTCGTCGTTGGTGTCCGGCGCCCGCGCGCGCATAGAGAAGTTTCCGGTTTCGCGAACACGGCCCATGACGCCGGAGAGATTTAGAATAGGATCAGTAATTGACCGCTGCATCTTCAACGCGATGAGCAGTCCGATGCCGGCGGCGAATATGGCCGCAACGAACGCATCATAGATCATCGTCCCGATACGGTGATAAAGCGCGCCCGTATCAGCGTGAATCGTCAGCATCCCGACTTGCTGGCCGCCGTCGAGGACAGGCGCCTGCACGATCTCATATCTATCGCCGAAGGCCCCAGCAACATAATCCAGCGGGTTACGCGCCGCGCTGGCGTCGTCGACAATAACGGCGCTGCCAAGTTCCGCGAACAGTGCGCCGTCTGCGCCGTCAACTCGTATGTATTCGGTTGACGGCAATCGAGCGATTCCGCGAAGTGAATTCAGCGCTTCCGGTTTGTTTTCCAATGCGACGTGATTGCCAATCGCAGAAGCAAAAACATTCGCGGTCGCGTTGAGTTCAGCGTATTTTCCTTCTCTGTACTGCGTGATCTCGCGCCACACAGAAGAAATCGTGACAATCGTCACAGCGCCGAAAATGGCGACAATCACCAGCGTCGTTAAGCGGGTGCGCAATGATGTGTGGTTTCTACTAAACGCCTGCAAAGCCTGCTCGCCGTATTAACACATTCTTAATGGTAGTATTGTGCCGGGAAATGATTGCAAATCGATTTCGCTGATCACCGACGAAAACACTTTTTAACAAATTTATTGCAAACAAATTCCATGTAAATTTGGGCGTGTGAGAGAATCTTACGCATTAAGGACGTGCAGAAGACAATGTCAGTCGGCGCCACGATATTACTAGTTGACGACGATCCGGTTATGCGGGAGCTGGCGTCCGTTAAGCTGACCGAGGCCGGCTACGATCCAATTGTCGCTGAAAACGGTGCGGAAGCGCTTGAGAAAATTCGCACAAACCACATAGACCTCGTCATATCGGATATTGAAATGCCGATAATGGACGGTTTCGAGCTAACGCGAAACATTCGCAGAGATCGTTCAGTTTCAGACGTACCTATCATCGTGATCACGGCGAGCGACAATCCAAAAGACGTTGATCGCGTATTCGCTGAAGGCGCCACCTCCTTTTTGGCTAAGCCAATTAACTGGACGCTATTTAGCCAGGCTGTGATGTTTGTTTTGCGCGCAAGTTATGCGCAAAAGGACTTGCGAGCGGCGCGCGATCAGGCCGAAGCGGGGGCGAAGTTTAAAGATGCTCTGATGTCGGTGATGAGTCATGAACTTCGCACGCCGTTGAACGCCATAATCGGTTTTGGGCAGTTGCTGGGCGAACAATTTGAAAAGCAGAATGACCCCCTTCATCGCGAATATGCTGAGTACATCGTCGATGGCGGCAAAAGGCTGTTGGACACTGTGTCAGACATGTTGCTTGCGTCCGACGCGCGATCTGGGCCTGTGACAATAAACGAGACCGACACGACGGTCGCCGAAATCGTTGAGGGCGCAAAAAACCAAACACGGACAGCAAACGGCTCAACTGACGTCGACATCCAAGTGAAGCTGCAAGACCCGAATTTGGAAATATGCTGCGATCGGGTGCTAATGGCGAAGGCTCTGTCAAAGTTACTGGAGAATGCGATAAGATTCTCACCCGACGGCGTTGGCATTACGATCGGCGCCGCTCTTACCAAATCCGGGGAGCTTGCGTTGCTGGTCAAAGATGACGGCCCCGGCATACCGAAGGCGAAACTCGACGAAATGAGCACGCCGTTTACGCAATCAGATATGTCGCTAAAAAGGTCGAGGGAAGGCTTGGGATTGGGCCTTCCAATGACCAAAGCGATTGCCGCCGCGCACGACGCCCAATTTCGGCTTCATTCTGTCGCCGGCGAGGGAACGCGTGCTGTTATTGTTTTGCCGGCGGAACGGGTAAGCGTCTCAGCAGTTTCCGGCAAATCCGCTAAGTCCGCCGCCTGAAAATCCGCGATGAAATATTCGCTTGAGCGACATACTGCGGAGCGGTATGGACTTGGCTTATCGGCCGTAAGCTGGCGTTTTGCCTGCGTCGGGGCGCGTAGCTCAGTGGGAGAGCACTACGTTCACACCGTAGGGGTCGCTGGTTCGAACCCAGCCGCGCCCACCAGATCGCCGAACATCGTGATTAATTAAACTTTTACCGTCCGCATTCACCATGCCGTCGCGCCGATGCTGCAATTGCGAATAACACGATTGTGGTAATCCGGTAACGCCAGACCGGCATGTGCCGCCATCACAGCATCCAAAGCTGGACGAGGTATGGCCGCATAGTAAAACTAGACGATCTGGCGCTTTGGTTAAGGACGCCGAAAACGCCCCAGGGAGGGGCATTCAAGGGGCTACGAACATGAAATTACGACGGAAAAATGCGGTTCTCGCCAAGACCATGCTGTCAGGGGCGGCGGTGGCTGCACTCGCCGCCGGCGGCGCGCTCGCGCAAACCGATCAGATTATTGTTACAGCGACGAAGCGGCCTCAAACACTCCAGGAAGTGCCAGTCGCCGTCAGCGTTGTCGACGCTGAGGTCATCGAGAACGCGCAAATCAACGATATTATCGATTTGCAAGCGTCCGTGTCTTCTTTGCGGGTCACGCAGCAACAAAATGCGTCGCAAACGAATTTTGTCATCCGCGGGTTCGGCAACGGCGCGAACAATCCGGGCATCGAGCCCTCCGTCGGCGTTTTCATCGACGGCGTTTATCGATCGCGATCAGCGGCGGCCATACTTGACCTGCCGACGCTTGAGCGCGTTGAGGTCCTGCGCGGCCCGCAGTCGACCCTGTTCGGCAAAAACGTGTCGGCCGGCGCGATTAGCTTGACGACCAAGCTGCCGAGCTATGATTGGGAAGGCTCTGTTGAGGCGACCGTTGGCAATTTAGGCGCAGTCCGCTTCCGAGGCACGCTGTCGGGGCCGCTATCCGACACGCTCGCATTCAGAGTATCTGGCAGCACCAGCAATCGGGACGGCAATTACACGAATGTCGTCACGGGAGAAGACAATATCAACGAACGCGACCGCTGGGCGGTGCGCGGCCAACTTCTGTGGGAGCCGACGGATTCACTCTCATTCCGCGCAATCGGTGACTACAACAAGATTGACGAAGTCTGCTGCGGCGCGCCGTTGATCACTGTCGGCCCGATTACGCAAGGCGTTATCGTCGCTGGCCTCGGCGGCATCATTCCGCCGACCACGGATCGTGACGCGCGCCAGATCGCCGTCAATCAGGAGCCTGTAAATGAGCTGGAGGGCAAGGGTGTCTCGCTCCAGGGCGATTTGGACCTCGGCTGGGGTACGCTGACGTCGATTACCAGCTATCGTGAGCAATCCGACGCAAACGATACCGATGTCGATTTCACGTCAATTGATTTGGCGACGCAGCCTCAACGCGTGGACTATGAGACCTTCACGCAGGAATTGCGTATCGCTGGCGAATTCGAAACCGGCCTTGGCGTGTTCAACTGGCTGGCCGGCGGATTCTACTTTGACGAAACCGTCAATTTCTTCCAGCAGACAACGTTTGGCGACGACTTCCGTGCGTTTGGCGATATACAGCTTGCCGCCCTCGGCACGAGCTTTCTTGAGGTCGAAGGCGCCACGCAGCTTGCGCAAGCGCTGACAACAGGCCCGGCGGCGTTGTTCCCGGAATTTTTACCGGCGACGGGCGCGCAGGCCATTCCGTTCGGCGCCGGCTTTTCGAGCGGCACCGGCTTCACCGGTGACTTCGTTCTTGAAAACCGGTCCTATTCTCTGTTTTTCCAGACTGATTGGGAACTATCCGATCGCCTGACGCTGACGGGCGGCGTCTCTTATGTCAGCGACCGCAAGGAAGCGACCGGCGACGTTGTCCAGACAGAACCGTTCCAGAACCTCATCCTGTCGCAGTTTGTGACCTCGGGCGGGTCTTTTGTCGCCGCCAATATTTTTGGCGGGTTGATCGGCACGCCTTTCGATCCGGCGAATCCGACGCCGTTCTTTGTCGCTGCGCAGACCTTGGCGGCCTTGGACCCCATGACATTTGCAGCCGCCCGGGCCGGCGCCGTTGCGGGCGCTCAGGGCGCCCTTGCGGGCGACCCGACGCTCAATCCGTTGCTTCCATTCACCGGGCTCGGCGCGTTGCAATTCATTCCCATGCAGACGCCATTCCCGAACCCGCCGGGCGTAACGCCTGACGATGCGATCAGCCTCGTTGATGATGGCTTTGCGACAGATGACGCGGTCAACGTTACGGCCCGATTGGCATACGACGTTACGGACAGCCTGAATGTCTATTTCAATTATTCGACGGGCTACAAAGCGCCTGCCGTGAACCTGTCGCAGGACGCGCAGCCGCCGGTGATCGGCACCAACGGGCTTGCCGTGGGTCGCTTTGCGGCGTCTGAGGATGTGCGGCTGTTTGAAATTGGCTTAAAAGCCAGTTTCGACGGCGGCTTCATAAATGTCGCGCTGTTTGATCAGACGATCGACAATTTCCAATCCAATACTTTTACGGGAACGGGTTTTGTTTTTGCGAACGCCGGCGAACAATCCGTTCAGGGTTTCGAGGTCGACGCATCCTATTCTCCGTGGGATCCGTTCAACATCTCCTTCGGACTGACTTATCTTGATCCGGATTATCCGTCTTTCATATCGTTCCCATGTCCGTCAGCAGGCCTCGTGGCGATTGCGCGGGCTGATGTGCTTGCGACATGCGCCGATCCAACTGTATCGACGGTTGATATCTCCGGGACTGACCCGTCGGGTATCCACCCAATCAGCCTGACAACAGCGGCGACATATACGCATGAAATGGCGAACGGGTCGGCGATTACGGGCCGTGTGGAATATCTTTATGAGAGCGAGACATCGCTTTACGAACTCGGTAACGGAACTGAACCGACGCGCCGCGTTTCCCAGATTAACGCCAACCTGAAATATGCGATGGAGAACGGGTTCAGCGTCAATGTCTGGGGCCGCAACCTCAATGACGATGATGCGCTAATTACGTTCTTCCCGTCTGTTGCGCAGGCCGGCAGCTACAACGCCTACATCGCAGCGCCGCGTCAATGGGGCGTATCAATCCGAAAGGACTTCTAAGGCTGGGAGCGCCGGAGGGGACCAAAGTTCGGGCGGCCTTTATCGGCCGCCCGTTCTTTATTGCGAAGGCGTAAACGCAATTGAAAAAATTTTAGACGCTCGTTTTATTTGATCGCAAGCCTCCTTTGCTGATTTTCAATGTTGGCAAAGGGAGGCGCAGGGTCAGCGATGGCGTTCGGTGCAAAAAATGCGGGTGTTGCTGCGGTGGGCGTCGACCGCCTGGCGGCGGTGGCGGGTTCATCATCACATACTATTACGACAGAGGATGCAGCTTCGGCGCCGTCGACGCCGCGGCGTTACGCCGAGGTGCAACCTGATCCGTCAAGAATCAGACCGCGCCAGATTGATGAAAGTCCGGAAGAGCGAAAACGTCGCCTCGCCGCCAAGACTGTGAATTTCACTGCCACGATCATTGCTCGGATCGTTATCATCGCGGGCGCGGGCTTGTGGGCGTGGAAACAGTACGAATTTACGGGCCAGATTCATCGCGGCGTCGCCGTCGGCGCTTTCGTTATGTTTGGCGACCTCGGACGCGTGATCTTGAAGGCGACGGAGCCAGGCACGAAGTAGAGGCGCTTTTTTTGACGTAATCTCCATCGGGAGCCGGACTGTGTCATCTTGGCCGTTGCGATGGGCTGGCGTCGCGTTATGGTCGCGACCATGTTGAAAACACGCACAAAGCACTCGGCGAAATGAAGAACGTCGCGATGCCAGACGTCTCGAACAGTGAACCGGCGCTGCCGGAGTGTTCGCTGCCGGATGATATCAGACCAATTCTCGGCGCACATCTTGATCTCGCCGACGTGTCTGATCTCGAACGCATCATGCTTGCCTGCGACGGTACCTTTACGTTCCAGCTTGAAGCATATGTGCGAGAGTTGATCGAGGTCGAAATACTAGACTACGCGCGCCGCCCGATCGCCGGCGCTGCAGCTCGGATAATGAAATCGGCGCCCGGCGATGTGGTCTGGGAGCGGAAGGTTTTGTTACGCGGGGCCGACACTTCCGAGGCTTACGTTTTTGCGCACAGCTACGTGGATGCTGCGCGCCTGCCCAAACCGCTGGCCGAAGATCTTCAAGCGTCGCCCGCCGGCATCGGTCGGCTGTTTGTTGACTATCGCCTGTCGATATACCGAGACCTTGTCGGATATTTCTTTGAAGACGGCGCCGCCTATGCGCACTGGTTTCCGAAAAGAAAAAGCCTTCAGTTTCTGGCTCGCGTCTATCGGGTTTTTTTTGAAGGGCGGCCCGTCATGATCATTACAGAAAAAATGCCGCGCGACCTATTTCGTTAAGCTCGACGGCATTTTTCTCTTTTGCAATTTGGCGGGTCAGCTTTGCTTGGCGGAAAACCCGCACGCTTCCATGAACGACGCGAACGCA
>CBDEVX010000007.1:0-395981 GCA_965243785.1 Hyphococcus sp.
ATAGATCTGCCGTTCCTTAAAGAGACGGCTGAATACGCGTTTCATCTTGCCGGAACGACGGCTCATTCAACAAACGCCCCTTGGCCACATAACAGTACTATTATGCGCTGCCACCCCTTAAGATATTGCAGCGCAAATCCGAACATTACGCAACAGTTATGTGATGGTGTAACGTAGATTTTCTAATTTCCTTAACGAATGTAAACACAAATAGCCAGACTCTAAGACGGAATTGTTTCAGATCGATCCACTTACGGCGTCCTCTTCATAATATGTTCGGTCCATGCCGGCGGCGGCCCGCGCCGCATGATTGAACGGCGGCTTTAGGCCGCTGGCGAAATACCGGCCGCGCAGCGCCCGGAACGTCGCCTTTGGTTCCCGCCCTTCAGCTATGCAAAGAGCATGAAACCAGCGTTCGCCGCAGGCGACATGGCCAATTTCGTCCTTGTAGATGGTTTCGAGCACCGCGGCGCTCTTTTTATCGCCCACGCCGGTCAGTCGGTCGATCATCCCAGGCGTCACGTCGAGGCCGCGGGCCTCAAGGGTCATCGGGGCGATGGCGAGGCGGGCGGCGACGTCATGGGCTGTCGCCTCCGCCGCCTCCCACAGCCCGTCATGGGCCGGCAGATCCCCATATGTCGCCCCATATTCATCAAGGCGCGCTTCGATCAGACCGAAATGACGCGCCTCTTCCTCGCCGATGTGGATCCAGTCGGCGAGGAAGGCGTCGCCATTGAGGCCCGCCTCCGAAACGACATTGTAAAACCGGACCGCCATGTCGAAAGCGAGGTCGATGGCGTTGAATTCGATATGGGCGACCGCATGGAGGAGGGCGATGCGCCCCTCCCGCGATCCGAGGCGGCGGCGGGGGACATTGCCGGGGGCCGTCAGAGTGGGGCTGTGGGGCCTGGCCGGACGGGGCGGCGGTTTTGCTTCCGACTGCGCTTGCGCGTCGCGGCGCGTTTCAAGCGCGGCGAGCGCGGCCTCCGCCGCGGCGACCTTGGCCGCCGGCTCAGCGGCGGTGAGCACCGCGATTGCGGCGTCCGCGGGATGAGGGTACGGCGCTGTCAAAGCGCCTTGACCGCGGCGAGCACGTCATCGGCGTGGCCGTTCACCCGTACTTTGCGCCAAACCTCACGAATGACGCCCTTCTCGTCGATCAGGAAGGTCGAGCGTTCGATCCCCATATATTCGCGCCCATACATGCTCTTTTTCACCCAGACGCCATAGGACTCCGTCGTTTTTCCGTCTTCGTCAGCTCCCAGCACGACCTTGAGATCGTGCTTGTCCTTGAACTTTTTGTGCTTGGCGGCGGTGTCGCGGGAAACGCCGACGACCGCCGCGCCGGCGCGCCTGAACTTCGCAATGTCGGCGGAAAAGGCGATCGCCTCTTTGGTGCAGCCGGGCGTGTCGTCTTTCGGATAGAAATAGAGAACCAACTTTTTTCCTTTGAAGTCTTTCAGCGCGATTTTGTCGCCGCCTTCCGTCTCCATGGAAAAAGCTGGCGCCTTGTCGCCGGGTTTCGGGCTGGCCATCGGCGATTTCCTTTTCTGTATCGCGCTGCAAAACAAGAGCGCTTTCTATAGGCAAATTGCGTCCCGCGCCGCAACGGCCCTTGCTCCGCGGCGCGCCTGGCGATACGCCTAGAGGTTCACGGATACGCCCGGGGCGGGGCGCGAGTTCAGTATAGCAGGGCGGCCCGTCAAGGGTCTGATCGGGCATGAAAAAGCGAGCGGTGAAAGCCGCAGTGCTGTTAATCGAAATCGCCGCTATTTGCGTCGCGGTTTTCGCTGCGGGCGCGGCGTATCTCTTTGTCCGCCTGCAGCAGGGACCCGTGGCGCTTGGCGCTTTCAAACCCAGCGCGGCGTTTGCGATCGAGCGGCGGCTGCCAAAGGGCTATGATGTCGCTATCGGCGAAATCGACATCGTCAAAAACGAAGACCTCTTTCGCCTGCGTCTGAAAAAGCTCGAAGTTTTCGATACGACGGGCGATCGCGCCGCAGCGGCCGACAGGGTGGAGCTCGTCTTCGCCGCGCGCGATTTTTCTGATCGTAGTATTGGGCCAAGAACCGTCGAGGCCGCCGGCGCGCGTTTTCGCGTTGTGCGCAACACAGAACAAACGCTGAAGGTCCCGGCGGCGCGCGGCCGTGGCGGTCGTTCGCTTTTTCCGTCATCGGACAAAATGATCGGTGACGGATTCTTGCGCAGTGCGTTTCAGAAAGCTGAAATGCGGGACGCCGTTATCACTTTCATCGATGAGGCGTCGGGACGGGCGTGGACCTCGGACAACGCAGGCATCTTCATCGAGCGGACGGATGATGGTCTTGTCGGCGCGCTCGCTGGCGATATTGATCTCGACGGCGCCAGCGCGCATTTGCAGGCTGACGCCCGGTACAAGGAAGCAGACGGGGTCATCGCACTTAATGTCGCCGGCCATAATTTTCCGATCGGCGATATTTTGACCATGTTCTATGGCGACGCCGCTGCGGTTATCGAAGCACCGGCCTCCGGCGTCGGCGCGATCGAGCTGACCCGCGACGGCAAGGTGCGTGCGTCGAATTTCCATGCAAAAATTGGCGCCGGCGCCTTCAAATTGGCAGGCGCCGACGCGCCCATCGCCTTCATCGAATGGGAAACGGGGTTCGATCCCGCCGCCAATCGTTTTACGGTCGATCGCTTCGCTTACGACGTCGCCGGCAACCAGGGGGAAGCGACCGGAACGGTCGCGCTCGAATTTGGCGAGGATGTTCGCAATCCGCAGCGCGTTTTATTCGACCTGGACGCAACTGACCTCGTGATCACATTGCCGGATCGCCTGCCGGCGCCGTTGCCGGTATCGAATGCGCGATTTACCGGAGAGTATGACGTTGAGGCGCGACGGCTAGGGCTGTCGGATTTCTCGCTGAATCTGCTCGACATTGTCGTTGGCGGCGCCTTCAGTTTCACCGCGCCTCGCGAGCAAGATGGTCGCGATCAGTCGCCCGGCGTGACAGTGAGTATTGCCGTTGACGGAACGCTCGATCCGCAACGGCTATTGCGGCTCTGGCCGCTGGGCGTCGGTATGGGCGCACGCGACTGGATTGAAGATCGTATGGAAACGGCGCGCATCTCCAACATCGCGGCAGTGATGGACCTTGCGCCAGGCGCTGTGAATGAAGACGGCCTTATGCCTGATGACGCACTGCAACTCACGTTTGACGTCACGGCGGCGAGCGCGTTCTACGTCAGGCAAATGACGCCGATGACGGATGCGTCCGGGTCCGGCGTTTTGCGCGGCAACAGTTTTTCGATGAAGGTTGATACCGCCCGCGTCGGCGATGTCGATATATCGGAAGGCACCGTCGAATTTCCGGTGTTTATTCCGAAATGGGAACCGACTTATTATCGATTTCTGGCGACCGGACGGTCCGAGACGATCCTTGGCGTTCTCGATGAAGCGCCGCTCAATCTTCTTTCCAAAACCAAGCTATCTCCGGAGCAGTTCTCCGGCGACGCCGAGGCGCGCATCGAAATCATGCGGCCAAACAAACGCGACGTCGCGCCGGATCAGTATGAGTACCGCGGCGAAGCGACGTTCCAGAATATGACGATATCCGGCTTTGGCGCCGATGATAGTGCGCTTGTCGGCGGAAAAGGAACCGTCTCCCTGAAACCCCGGTCTCTGACGGTGAAAGGCGATGCGTCTTTCGCTGAAACGCCGCTCAATCTTGTGTGGAAGAAAAACTTCTTTGCCGAAGACGGGCCGTCAGAACTGACGCTCGCTGGCGATGTTGACGCGGCTGTCGGCGATTTCTTTGGGCTGTCATTGCGCAATCTATTCGGCGGAACGGTTGACGCCACGGCGCGCATTGTCGGTGAAATCGGCGAATTCGAAACCATGGAATTCAAAGGGGATTTTGAACGGGCCTGGGTCCGGCTCGGTCTTTTCGACTGGGAGAAGGCGGTCGGCGCGCCGGCGACAGCCGAAGTCGCCATGGAATTTGGCGAAAACGGCGTTGAGTTTGAGCAGGTTTCGATCGAAGGCGACGGCGTCTCAATATCTGGCGTTGCGACGTTTGATGACGGCGTTCTGAATGCGGCGTCGTTTCCAAGATTCTATTTGGGCGGTTCCGCCGACCTTTCATTAGCGGCGAGACGCAACGCCCGGGGCGCGCTCGATGTGACGGCGACAGGCCCGTATTTCAACGCTGGTCCCGCCGTGCTGCAGTTCACCAAGGGGCAGGGTCGGTCAAACAACGACAAAGAGGAGTCCAACCCGTGGGGCGCCGGCGTTGCGGTCACTGCGCGGGTCGATCAGCTCGAACTCAGAAAAAAGGTTGCCTATCAGGATGCGTCGTTCGACCTGCGGCGCGGTCCTGATGCGCTCGAGGCGCTCAATTTTTCCGCGCTGAACGCCGATGGCGCGCCCTTGCGCGTTACCATGGCAGAAACCGGCAATGAAACCGGCCCCGCGCAACGGATTGACGTTCGTTCGAGCGATCTTGGCGAATTTCTGAAAGGGGTATTTGGCCTGTCGTCGATGGAGGGCGGACAAGGGTCGATGGCGGTGTATTACGGTGGCGATACGACAGGTCTCGCCGGCGAAATCGAAGCGCGCAACATGCATGTGGTCAACGCGCCGCTGCTCGCGCGGCTTTTCTCCGCCGGTTCGCTCGACGGTCTCGCCAATCTGATGCAGGGCGAGGGGATCGACCTTTCATACGCCTACGGAGAATTTGACTATGGGAGCGGATCTTTGTCTCTGCGTGATTTCCGTGCGACCGGCCCGTCGGTCGGCATGACGGCGGAGGGCGATGTTTCATTCGCCGAAGATGGGGCGATCGCGCTCAACGGCGCTGTTGCGCCGCTCTATCAGTTGAACTCAGCACTGGGCGTCGCGCCGATCATCGGCGATATTCTTGTCGGCAGGAAGGGGGAAGGCATCCTGGCGTTGTCCTACTCGGTCAGCGGCGAGCGGGCGGCGCCGAATGTGGTTGTCAATCCGTTGTCGGCGTTGACGCCTGGCATTTTCCGGCAATTGTTCGAACCCGCGAACGCCTTGCCTGAAACGGCCGCGGACCCGATCCCGGTGGAGACTATCCAATCCGAATAATGGCGTGTTTTTTCTTGCCGACGGAGAGCTTGATCGCCCCGTCGACCACATCGCCCGCGGCGATATTGCGTTCTTCGCGCAAGGGCTCGCCGTTCACTTTGAGCGCGCCCGCTTTGATGTGACGGCGCGCTTCGCCTTTCGAGGCGCAGAGCCCCGCGGCGATAAACTGATCGATCAGCGGCGCCCCGGCGTCGATCTCTGCGCCGCCAAGCTCGACCGTTGGCAAATCGCCGCCAAGTCCGCCCTGTTCGAATGTTTTTTGCGCTGTCGCCGCGGCGCTTTTCGCCGCCTCCGCGCCGTGAAGGAGGGCTGTCGCCTCATTGGCGAGGATTTTCTTCGCCTCATTGATTTCTGCGCCCTGAAGCGCGCCGAGGCGGCGCACTTCGTCCATGGGCAGAGTCGTAAACCGCGACAGCAGCAGGGCGACGTCGGCGTCTTCGGCGTTGCGCCAGTATTGCCAGTAGTCGTAAGGCGAAAACATATCGGCGTTGAGCCATACAGCGCCGTCTTCCGTCTTGCCCATCTTCTTTCCGGACGCAGTCGTCAACAGCGGCGTTGTGAGCCCGAACACTTCTTTGCCGTCTTTGCGCCGGCACAGCTCGACGCCGTTGACGATGTTGCCCCACTGGTCCGTACCGCCGAGCTGCAGCGTGCAGTCATAGCGCCCTAGCAGCTCGTGAAAGTCGTAAGCCTGCATGAGCATGTAGTTGAATTCGAGGAATGTCATGGGACTTTCGCGATCGAGACGCAGCTTAACGCTGTCGAATGTCAGCATGCGGTTGATCGTGAAATGAACGCCATAGTCGCGCAGGAACTCAACATAACCGAGTTCGGAGAGCCAATCATTGTTGTTGACCATCACGGCGTCTGTCGGTCCCTCGCCGAAGCGCAAGAATTTCGCGAAAACGCCTTTGATGCTGTCGATGTTTGCCTGAATGTCGGCGTCGGTGAGGAGCTTGCGTTGCTCGTCCTTGCCGGTCGGGTCGCCGACCTTGGTCGTCCCGCCGCCCATCAGCGGCAGCGGCCGGTGGCCAGTCTGCTGCAGCCAGTAGAGCAGCATAATTTGAATGAGGCTGCCGGCGTGGAGTGATGTCGCCGTAGCATCGAAGCCGATATAGCCTGTGACGACGCCTTTGGCGCAGGCCTCGTCGAGGCCCTCAATATTCGTGCCTTGCGCGATGAAGCCGCGCTGTTCAAGGACATTCAGAAAATCGGATTTGTAGGTCATCGGTCTTAATCGGTCGGCTGAGTGCCGCGCGTTAGCACGAGCCGAACGACAATCCAATGTCCGCCGCCCTATTTGACTGCTGTCTAGAACCGGCAGAGTTTTGTGACGCTCAGGAAAACGCTGGCGGTGGCAATTTGTCCGAAACCTTAAAAGCCCTCGGTATTGTCAGCCGGCCGTCTCTCGATGGGATCGATCTTGCGATTATCGAAACGGACGGCGACGCCTTCATTGCGCCCGGCCCGTCAATGCACTTGCCGCATAATCGGGAAATGAAAATAATTCTGCGCCGCGCCATCAAGGCCGCGCGGGAGGGGCGCGACGGCGCCGCGGATATCGGCAAGGCCGCGGGTGAGTCGACGGCTGCATTTGTCGGCGCCGTTGAACGGCTGCTTGAGCGCGAAAACATTAAGCGCAAGGATATCGACGTGATCGGCGTCGGCGGGCATACCATCCTGCACCGTGCGCCGTCCGGCGCTGATGCGCCAGGACGGAGCTGGCAAATTGGCGATGGCGGAACCATCGCGGAGGAAACGCGAATCGACGTCGTCAGTGACTTTCGCGCCGCCGATATCGCCGCCGGCGGGTACGGAGCGCCGATCGATCCTGTCTATATCCGCGCGCTGATCGCATCGATGGCGGACCGGCCTGAATGTGCGGTTGGCGTGATTAATCTGGGTGAAACGGTGCGCGTAACTTATGCGCCTGAAAACGCGAGCGCGAGCGACCTGCTTGCATATGATAGCGGACCGGGTGTTAGCTTTCTCAACGAGTGGGCGACGGCGCGCGCATTGGATGAACGGGCGCCGACCGGTTCGATCAATGAAGAGGCCCTGCGCATGATGGGGTTGCATCCCTATCTGCGCCTGCCGCCGCCGAAGTCGATCGACCGATATGACTTCAATCTTGATCATCTCCTGAAGCTGACCCCGGAAGACGGCGCCGCGACTCTCACGGCGTTTGTCGCCGATTGTGTTGCGCGAACGGAAAGATACCTGCCCGAACCGCCGGGCGGTTACATCATTTGCGGCGAGGGCGCGCGCCGGTCGGCGTTGATGGCGACATTGCGAGACCGGCTCGAAGCAGAGGTTGCGACGGCTGAGGATGCGGGCTGGCGCGACGATGTTCTCGATGCGGAGTGTTTTGCCTTTCTGGGCGTGAGAAGCCTCAAGAAATTGCCGCTGACCTATCCGAAAACAACGCGCGTTTCAGCGCCGACGCTGGGCGGCGTGTTTTCCCGCGCGCCGGTATAACGCTTGCGCGGGCCGATTCTCCCTTTAGAGTGCCTGCAGCGAATTTCACGGCGGACGCTGAATGCTCGATAAATCTATCGATGAGCTGCTTGCTCTCGTCTCATTGCGGGACAGGCGCGCATTCGGCGAGCTTTATGACCGGACATCAGCGAAACTTTTCTCTGTCGCCTGCCGTATCTTAGGTGATCGATCGGAAGCTGAGGACGCAGTGCAGGACGCGTATGTCAAAATCTGGCGAAACGCCGCTGCGTTTGAGGCGGGCCGGGCCTCGGTGATGACGTGGCTCATCACGATCGCGCGCAACGCCGCGATTGATCGTGCGCGGAAACGACGCGAAACGCCGGTCGACTGGGCCGACGCGCCAGAGGAACATAGCGACGACCCGTCACCGGAAGATTTCGCCGTGATGGCGGATGATCATGCAAGGTTGCGCGCCTGCCTTGAGGAGCTTGAGGAACCGCAGCGCGGTGCGGTTCGTGCGGCTTTTTTTACAGGCCGCACCTATGCTGAGATCGCCGACAAACTCGACACGCCTCTCGGCACCATCAAGAGCTGGATCCGCAGAAGCCTCGCCAGGCTTCGCGACTGTCTTGATGGCGCCGGCAAAGGATCCGCCTCATGAGCCAGGCCAGTGATATGTTTGATGACGCGGTCTTCGCGGGGGAATATGTCCTTGGCGTCTTGAGCGCCGACGATCGCGCGCGCGCCGAATCGCGCGCGTTGACAGACGAAAACTTCGCGGCGCTCATCCAGGACTGGGAACATCGCCTGGCGCCGCTTGCGCTTGAAATCGGCTCGCAGACGCCGCCGGCCGCGTTAAAGCGCCGGGTCATGAAAGCGCTGTTTACGGAAGCGACGGAAAAGCAGTCATCGCCCCTGGCCGCCGCTCTGTCGTTCTGGCGCATGGCGGCGGCGGCGTTGGCGGCGATTGCGTTGTTCTCGTCATCAGCGCTGCTCTATTTTACGATGCAGCCCGACAAGCGCTTCGAAACGCAACTCATTGCAACGGTGTTGCCTGCGGACGCCGCGCCTGTCCTGTTCGCGGAAATCGATGAGACGCTGCGTTTTCTCGATATCGAAAACGCCGCGATCGCGCTTACCGACGATCAAGCAGCGGAGCTTTGGCTGATCCCTGAAGACGGAACGCCGCGCTCGCTCGGCATCATTAATGCGACCGGCCGCGACCGGATCGAAATTCCACAAAACCTCAGCGCGCTCCTATCAGCGGGCGCGGCCCTTGCGGTCAGTCTTGAACCATTGGGCGGTTCGCCGACGGGCGCGCCCACGGGGCCGGTGATTGGCGTTGGCCGCCTGAGCGAGATTTAGTCCAACGCAACGAAAAGTAATGGCGCAGCTTTGAGCGGCGGTTGACCGGCCGAAACTGCGCGCGTTCCGGCGCCGTCTAAGACAATTAACCGCCGCGCCAAAAACGCCGGCGCGGCGGTTTCCCCCAAAAAACCGGTCTTTTTTAGAACCGCCCGCTAACGGCGAAACGCGCGTTAATGGGCGCGCCCACCGTCGCCTGATGCGTGCTGTGCGAGTTCGGGAAGTAGAGCTCATCCGTCAGGTTCTCTAAATTGACCTGAAGACGGAGATTGTCGGAGACATCATAAAACGCCGCCGCATCAAGACGGACGTAGCTCGGCAGGACAGCGGTATTCCCGTTATTGATGAAGCTTTCGTCCTGATAGATCAGACCCAGGCCCACGCCAAACGCATCCGTTACCTGGTAGTTATTCCAGAAAGAGAACATGTTTTCAGGCAACTCGCGCGGCCGCAAGCCAGTTCCTGCTCCAGTGTTATCGACTTGCTCGCCGTCAAGATAGCTATAGCCGGCGGACACAAACCAACGATCTGTCAGGAGACCCTGAAGCTGCACCTCGATGCCTTGGATTTCGGAGTCGATGACATCCAGTGTTGATGGATCGTTATCGGCGACCTGCGGCGAGCTTTGCTCGATCTCGAAAATGGCGGCGGTCAGGCTGAGGCCAGGATTGATGTCCCATTTGACGCCCGCTTCGATGTTCTGGAACGTGTTCGGATCCAGCGCGTTATTGTCGCCATTGATGTTCGCGAACTGCTCGCCGCTGCGCGGCAGGAAGGATTCGCTGAAGCTCCCATAAATGGAGATGTTTTCCTGCGGCTTTAGGATTACGCCGAAGCGCGGCGAAATTTCTTCGTCCGTCCGGGTCCGCGTTTCATTTGCAGGAACGTTGAAGACCTCAATATCAAAGCTGTCAAACCGGACCCCGACAACAACGTCCAACCAATCGGCAAGTTCGATCTGGTCCTGGATATAAGCGGAAAAGACGTCAATGCTTACGCGCGTATCGTCGTTGAGATCTGTTGTGAAGCTGTTTGTTGCCGTGACGCCGGATGCGTTGACGCCGACGCCGCCACTCAGACTAAGAGGCCGCGCGATGGTGAAAATTTCATTGTCATCCATCGTCGTATCCCAGAACGCATTGAAGCGGTCCTGATCCGACGAGGTGTTGATGTATTCACCGCCGGCAATAATCGTGTGGCCGATGCTGCCTGTGAAGAGTTCTCCAACCAAGTTTCCTGACAGGATCAAGTTTTCGCGCTTGGTTGTGTCAACATAGCCATCGAGCGTCACGACATCGGGCGTGGCCGCCTGATTGTAGGCTGATGCGTAGAAGTTCGAGTAAACCTTGTCATAGTCGCCATAAAACGCGCTGAAATTACCCTTCAGATTTCTCGAAAACTCATGCTGCAGCGACGCGCGAATTAAATGTGCTTGAAGCTCGGTAGAGTTCAGCTCCGGATCACCAAAAACGATATCCTGGAAGTCTTCAACCGGACGTCCGTCGGTCCCCGTTGGAACACCGCGATCAATGAAACGCTCATGATCGACATACTCGTAAGATACATCGATCGTCGTCGCCGGGCTGAGCTCAAATCTCGCCGTCGGGTTTATTCCAAAACGATCTCCATCAAAGAAATCCCGGTGATTGTTCAGGCTCTCATACATGGCGTTGATGCGAAAAGCAGCGCTATCGCTCGTCGAGTAATTGGCGTCGATCTGAAAACCAAATTCACCAAACGTATCGACGCCGGCCTGGAAGCCCGTGAAAGTCTCGCCGATCACGCCTTTTTTTGTGACGCGATTGAGGACGCCGCCCGTACCGCCGCGACCGAATAGGAGCGCGTTCGGGCCGCGAAGAATTTCTACCTGCTCAAGGTTATAGAGGGGACGGTAATACTGGACATCGTCACGAACGCCATCAATGAAGAAATCAGCCGTTGAGCGCACCCCCCGGAACACAATCGCGTCGCGGTGACCCTCGCCCTGGGACGTGTTTACGCCGGGCGTGTAGTTGATGATTTCGCCAATGCTTGTGAAGCCCTGCTGCGTAATCTGGTCTGCGGTGACAATCGAAAGGCTTTGCGGAACATCGATGATCGGCGTCGGCGCTTTGAGCGCGTTGACCTGGTCCGTATAAAGAACCCTTCCGATGACGATGATTTCATCTTTGGCTTCGGCGTGAGCTGCGGATGCAGCCGCCATTAATGCGGCGATCGACGCGGCTCCGGCGAGACGAATACGTAACAAAGGAATTCCCCCTTTTTCGTGCGCCCAGCGCTGCGGGTTTCAGCACTAGTTGCGAATGAGTTGCAATAACGATTGGCTACGACTGATAAGAATGATTGTCAATTGCATTTCTTCGTTGCCCGCCGCGACGTTTCGTCAGGCGATGACAGGCGGGCTGGGACGGCCTACATCGGTGCCCGAACGACTTTGTCGAAAGGCTCGGGAATGACGGCGAAACTGACTGGTGCGGAGCGCGAGGCGTTCCTCGGCGACAATCCGCTATGGAAACCGGTCGAGGGTCGCGACGCCGTTACGCGTAGCTTTCAGTTCGGTGATTTCAACGAGGCCTTCGGCTTTATGACGCGGGTGGCGCTGGCAGCGGAAAAGGCCGATCACCACCCTGAGTGGTTTAACGTTTATAATAAGGTCGAAATCACGCTATCGACTCATGACGCGAATGGTCTTTCCGAGCGCGATGTGGCGCTCGCTGCATTTATCGATGAGGCCGCCGTCAGGTAACACTGCGCCACGAAAACGCCATGCGCCGGCCTTCTCCGCGCCCGGCGCACAGGCTAGTAAAGGTTTGAAATTAAACGGGATAGGGAAGAATGGCGACGATTGCCCTTGTCGATGACGACGAAAATATTCTGACGTCTGTTTCCATGGCCCTTGAGGCGGAGGGTCATACGGTCAAGTCGTTCGAGGACGGCGCCGCCGCCCTCGACTTCATTACCGCGACGCCGCCGGACATGGTCGTTTCCGATATCAAGATGCCGACCATGGACGGGATGGAGTTGCTCCGGCGCATTCGCCAGAAGTCGAGCCTGCCGCTGATCTTTCTGACGTCCAAGGACGAGGAAATTGACGAAGTGCTCGGCCTGACGATGGGGGCGGACGATTACGTCAAGAAGCCATTTTCCCAACGTTTGTTGATGGAGCGCGTCAAGGCGGTGCTGCGGCGCGGACAGGCGGACGCGTCGCCCGATCCGGAAGATGAAAAGAAAATCCTGCGCCGTGAAAATTTGACGCTCGATCCCTTGCGCCATTCCTGTCTTTGGAAAGAAAAGCCGGTGGTGTTGACTGTAACCGAATTTCTGATCCTGCATTCGCTGGCGCAGCGTCCGGGATTCGTTAAAAGCCGCGATCAATTGATGGACGCGGCCTATGACGATCAGGTTTATGTGGATGACCGCACCATCGACAGCCATATCAAACGCATACGGAAGAAGTTCCGGCAGGTGGATGGGGAATTTGACTCGATCGAAACGCTTTATGGCGTCGGTTACAAATACAAGGAAGACTAACAGCGCATGACGGGAGAGGGCCCGGCGCCCCAAGGCGGGGAATTGGGGCGGCGACGTCGCGCACGGGTGGCGCTGTCGCGCCTGACGGTGACAATTGTTCTCGCCAACCTTATCGGCCTCGTCATCCTGCTCCTCGGCTCATTCGCGCTTACCAATTACCGTGACGGGCTGATCGCCGCGAAGCTGGAAGGCGTGCGCGCCCAGGCGCAGATTATCGCCGACGTTCTCGCCCAGGTGGCGATCGATGAAACATCGTGTCAGCCAGTGGAAGAGGCCGACATCGAACGCCTCGGCGAGGAGGTGGCGCTGTGTTCGCTGGCCCTCAATCAGACCGATGTGCGCGAGGTGTTCAATCGCGTCTGGGACAGTTTTGAGGGTCGCGTGCGTATTTTTAACGCGCCGCAGACTTTCGAGGTGCCGCCAGTTTCTGACGCCAGCGTGCTCCTCATTGAGGACATTGTGCTGCGCGAAGACAAAATCGAGGCGGAAACGCTTCCCCCCATCGCCACCGATGATGAACGCGAAACGCTCTCCGTCGAAAAAGTCTGGGAGGCCGTTTTTGATTTCTTTTCGACCGACTATCACACCGCCGCGGCGCGCCGATCGCTGGAAGCGGAATTGAATGAAGCGCTTGATTCATCGCCGTTTGCGGAAGAGCGCGGCGCGGCGTCAGTACGCCTCGATGAAGAAGGCGAACTCGTCGTTTCCGTCACGGTGCCGATCCGGCGCGTACAGGCAATCTATGGTCTCGTTACGGCGGAATCGGGCGGTATTGACGTGCTTGTGGAACGGGCGCGGCTTTCCATTCTACCATTTTTCGGGCTCGCCATGGCGGCCGCTATTTTATCGTCATTGTTGTTGACCGCCATGATCGCCCAGCCGATCCGTCAACTCGCCATCGCCGCCGACAAGGTGCGCGAGGGCATCGCTGCGGCGGGGCGCGCGCGCATTCCCGACTTTACGAACCGCAGGGATGAGATCGGCGAGCTGTCAGGGTCTCTAAAATCGATGACGCAGGCGATCTATGCACGCATAGACGCGATCGAGAGTTTTGCTGCGGACGTTTCTCACGAATTGAAAAACCCGCTGACGTCGATCCGAAGCGCGGCGGAAACCCTGCAGATCGCAAAAACGCCGGAGCAACAGGAAAAACTGCTCGGCGTCATTCAAAAAGACGTCGCCCGCATGGATCGTCTGATAACGGATATTTCGAATGCGTCGCGCCTTGACGCCGAACTCGCTCGCGAAAGCCGCGAAGCTGTCGATCTCGCGCAATTGATCAAGGACATCGCGTCCATGTATGCGCAGACGACCAAAGACGGCGACGTGAACGTCGAATTCTCCGACCCATTGCAGGGCGTCTATATTCTCGGCAACGCCGCCGCCCTCGGGCAGGTTGTGCGTAATCTCATTGATAATGCGCGCTCATTCAGCGCAGCAGGCGGGTCGGTGCGCGTTTACCTCGAAGCGCCGACGCAGCGGGCTGCCATTGCGCGGTTGATTGTCGAAGATGACGGGCCGGGCGTGCCGCCGGATAATCTCGAATCGATCTTCAAGCGGTTCTACACCAAGCGCCCGGCAGGGACATCCTTCGGCAATAATTCCGGGCTCGGCCTCGCCATTTCCCGACAGATCATCGAATCCCATGGCGGACGGATCTACGCCGAGAACCGGCTTGAAAATCCGGCCGATCCGGCGGGAGGGCGCCGCGGCGCTCGGTTTATTGTTGAATTACCGGCCGACTAGGGCGACGATTCTAGTGGACTTTTTGATGTTGCGACGCAACATTGGTGAGTTCTGACCGGATTGGGGTCTGGTTGAATTGGAGCCGTTTTTGATGATCGGTCTTGTTGTCGTCACCCATGGCCGCCTTGCGGAGGAGTTTCTCTCCGCGGCGGAACACGTCGTCGGGCCGCAGGAGCAGATCCGCGCCGTGTCGATCGGTCCCGATGACGATATGGAAAAGCGCCGCGAAGACATTCTCGCGGCGGCCAAGGATGTCGATACGGGCGACGGCGTCATTATCCTGACCGATATGTTCGGCGGCACGCCGTCCAATCTTGCCATCGCCGTCATGGAAAAGGCGAACGCCGAGGTGGTGGCGGGCGTGAACCTGCCGATGCTGATCAAACTTGCGACTGTACGCGCCGATGGCGATTTGTCTGAGGCTGTCAAAGCCGCCCACGAGGCCGGCCGGAAATACATCAACGTCGCCTCATGGGTATTATCAGGAGAGGCGTCCGAATAGGGCGGCTTGGGGCGATGGCCGAGGTAACGCGCAAGGTCAAAATCGCTAACAAACTTGGCCTCCATATTCGCCCGTCACGACATTTTTCGGCGCTTGCACGCTCATGGGAGGCGGAGGTGACGGTCAAGAACCGGGACCGGTCCGCGGCCGCAGATTCGCAACTCGATCTTTTGATGCTGCTCGCCAGCGAAGGCTCGGAACTTGAGATCACCGCAAAAGGTCCGCAGGCGGAAGAAGCCGTCGATTCATTGATCAAACTGATCGAGGACAGGTTCGGCGAGGCGGAGTAAGCTTACACCGATGGTTCTTGCGGCAGCGTTGACAGCGTCACGTTTTGGCCGTCGCGCAAACGCTCGCCGCCGCGAATGACAACTTGATCCCCCGCCTTGATGTCGCCAATCACTTCGATGAAGTCGCCTTCTGCTGCGCCGAGTTCGACATCAACCTGGCGGGCCGTGTTATCCTCGCCGATGACAAATACGCTGATGCGGTCAGCGCGCAGGACGAGCGCGTCACGCGGGGCGGCGACGACGCGGCGGGCCTCCGCTGCTGGCAGCGCAACGCGCACGGGCGAGCCGATATACCAGTTCGCATCCTCAAGCTCGAGGCGCAGTTCCAGCATGCGCGACAGCGAATCGCCAACCGGCACGACGGCGCGCACGACAGCCTCTTTGGTTTCGGCGCCGCTGGCGACACGGATCCTGTCGCCGGCGTTGATATTGCGTGCAAGGCTCGCCGGCGCCCGCGCCGTGACTTCAAGGCGGCGCGTATCAACCAAGCGAATGAGCCCAGCGCCGGGATTGGCGTATTCGCCGACTTGCGCTTCCTGGCTGACCACGCGGCCGGCAAAGGGTGCGGGGACTTCCGTGCGCTGAAGATTAATAGCCGCTCGTTCGTGCGCCACTTCCGCCTGACGCAACGCCTGACGCGCTTCGTCGCGGTCGGCGCGCATCTGATCCATATTCGCTTCGGACTCGCCGGCTTCTTCGCCAAGGCCCTTGAAGCGGTTGTAAAGCCGCGCAAGATACTCAGCGCGGGACTTTAGGCGCGCGACTTCCGCCGCGCTGTCATTAAAAGCAAGTTCCGCATCCTCGCGCTCGATGCGCGCGATCACGTCGCCTTCTTCGACTTCCACGCCAATCTCAGCGACCCACTCGATCTTGCCGGAGGTCGCTGCGGCGACAAGGCTGTCGCGGGTGGAAACGACCGAGCCCGGCGTTTCGGCGTGCGGCGCGAGTTTTCGCTCTTCCGCTTCGGCAATGGCGACGACGGCGGGCGGCGGACCATTCTGTTGTGCGGCGTCGCCCGCGCCCGCGTCGGCGCCGGCGGCGTTTGACAAAAAGTATGCGGCGGATCCTGCGACAGTGAGTATAGCGGCGGCGCATCCGGCGAAGAGAATTTTACGGTTCATGCTGAAATGGTCCTTTATTCAGCAGGCTGTGGAATGCTGGGGCTTCGCGCCAGCGCGGGCATCGTCTGCGCGCCGAGTTGCAAGAGCGCCGGCAGCAGGAAAAGCGTAAACAGGGTTGAGATGGCCATGCCGCCGACTATGACGGTGGCGAGACCTCGATAGATCAGACTGCCGGCGCCAGGGGAGAGGACGAGCGGCAGCATCCCCATGAGCGACGTGGAGGTCGACATGAAGATTGGCCGAATGCGTAAGCGCAGAGCGTCGCGCACCGCTTCCGGACGCGACTTGCCGTTCGCTTCAGATGACCGGGTCTGCGCGACGAGCAGGATTGCATTGTTAACGACCAGCCCGAGCAAAATGATAAAACCGATCATGCCGAGAAGGTCGAGAGGCAGCGGATTGATGAGGTCGAGACCGCGGATTGCCAGAATGCCGCCCACGGTCGCCATGGGCAGTGTGACGATCACGAACGCTGCGTCCTTCACGGACTTGAACAGGGCCGCCATGATCAAAAACAGGATCGCGATGGCGAGGAAGAAATTGCCGCCGAGGTTTTTGACAGCGCGCGCAAGCGCGTCGGCGTCGCCGCCCCATTTCAGCGAAGCGCCTGCGGGCAGGGTTTCATAGAGGCGCGGCACGGCGTTCGACTGAAGCGCCTCAACGGCGGGGCCGAGCGCCATGCCTTCCGGGGGAGAAATGCCGAGCGTGATTGTTCTGCGCGCATCGACCCGGCTTATCTGTTGCGGCCCGACGCTGCGATCGATCGTGACGAGTTCGCCGAGGGGCACGACGGCGCCCGTCGGCGTCGCAATGGGGGCGGAGTCGAGGTATTCAGGCTCGGTCCATTCCTTCGACTTCAAAATAATATCGATGCGGCCGTCTTCATGGAAAAACTCGCCGAGCCAGGCGCCGTCGCCGAGCGCGCGGACCGCGCGCGCGACGCTGTCACGCGTCATGCCGACTTCCGCGATGCGCCGGTCGTTAGGAATGAGCCGCAATTCCGGCGTCACCACTTGCGGGTCGGGGTTGGGCCACACCTGCGCGCCGGGCAAGGCATCCTGAATAATTTCCGTCGCCGCGGGGATAGATGCTGAGAGCGCCTCATAGTCCGCCGCCTGCACTTTCAGACGGATCGAGCCTTGCGCGCCCCAGTCGCCGAAGAGGTCGCCCTGGCGCGCAAAGACGCGCGTGTCGGGGAAGCCGGACAGGATTTCTTCATTAACGATGGTGACCATCTCGTCGATGCGCGACTGGTCGAGAATACGGATCCCGGTATTGCCGCCCCATTCGCCGCTATAAAGATAGTAGTTCCTCAGCGCAGGCTCTTTTTCGCCGTCCATGTAGGGTTGCAGGCGTTCGACAACGACTTCGGCAAATTCTTCACGGATCATGTCGGCGCTGGCGCCGGAAGGAAAACTGATAAAGGCGTCAACTGCGTCGCGTTTCACCGGCGGCAGGTAGTTAAGTTGCGGCCATAAAAGAAATCCGACGAGGATCGGGACGCCTGTCAGCGCGGCGACTATGCCGATGCGGCGGGGATTGGTCGCTGTTGCGCGCATGATGAAATCGGCAATCGGTTCGGCAAAATTGCGCCGCTTTGACGCCTTCTTTTTCGTTTCATTGGCGAGGAACAGTCGCGCGCCGGTCGGCAGCAGCGTTACTGCAACGACAAGGCTGAACGAAACGGCGATCGCGATCGTCAGCGCAAGATCGGCAAAAAGCTGTCCTTCAACGTCCTCAAAGAACATAATCGGGATGAAGATGGCGACGGTCGTCACAGTCGACGCAAAGAGCGCGCCGAAGACCTGACCAACGGCGGTTTGCGCCGCATCCATCGACGACCGACCCTCCTCGCGAAGGCGTACGAAGTTCTCGAGAACCACGATTGCCGCATCGAGCACCATGCCGGTGGCGAAGGCGAGACCTGCAAGCGAAATGACGTTGATCGAGCGGCCGAAGAGATTGAGGACAACAATTGTCGCCATGAGCGAAATCGGTATCGCTGCAGCGATAATCATCGTCGCTCTGCCGCGCCGCAAGAAGAACCACAGGGCGCCGATTGCGAGCATGACGCCAAGCAACAGATTGTTGGTCAGGAGGCTGATCGCGCGCTTGATAAAGACAGACGGATCAAAACTCTTGTGTACGGCGTATCCCATTTCCGCCAGTGTTCCGGCATTCAGTTCGTCAAGAACGACGGTCAATGCGTCAATGGATTCAAGAACGTTCGCGCCGGGTTCTTTCATAACGCGCATGCCGATCGCTCGATTGCCGTTTTGATAGACGACGCCGCCTTGCCAGTCTGGCGCAACGGTAACGTTGGCTACGTCTCCGAGCGTTACCGGTGCGCCGTCGCGCCAGGCGAGAATGGTCTGCTCAAGCTGATCGGCGCTGAACCGTCCTTCGAACCGCATGGTGTAATTGCGACGGCCAACTTCGACGCGTCCGCCGGTTACATCCGACGAGCGGTTCACTGTCTGCGAGATTTCGTCGAGCGTTATGCCGAGCTGAGCAGCAAGAAACGGATCGAATTCGACTCGAACGATTTCCTCGCCTTCATCGGAATTGACATCGACGCCGCCAACGCCAGGAACGGCTTCAAGCGCCGGCACGATCCGTTGTTCCGCGAACTCTCGAAGGCGTACCCCTTCCTGTGTGTTGCCGGGCAACCTTTGCAGAAAGAGGAAGATAAGGGTTTCGCCGGAATCGCCCCCGCCGCCGGAATTGATACGTGGGCGCTCGGCCTCCGCCGGCAGACCGCGAACGCGCTGCAGCCGCGCATTCACTTCGGTGAAAGCCTGATCCATGTCGGTGCCGAGATTAAACTCCAGCGAGATCCATCCGCCGCCGGTATTCGACCAGGACTGCATCGTTGTCAGCCCGGGAATGCCGCGAAGCTCCCGCTCAATCGGCTCGACGATTTCGCTTTCGATTTCGCGCGGAGAGGCGGCGCGCCATTGGGTCTGAATGCCGATTTGCGGGCGTTCGATCTGTGGGAAGAGCTGCACCGGCAACTGGGATATGGATAGAAAGCCAAGCAGCGTAACGACCGCGAGGACGACGCCGGCCGCGGCCGGATTCTGAAGGCAGATCCTTGTAAGGCCCATAGCGCGGCTCTCCCAGCAATATGGCTAATATTGGATGGAACCGTTATGCGCCTTTCACGGATCAGCGCATCCGCTAATCGACAAGCCGCAGGACTGGTGCGGCGAACCGGGGTACGCGGTCTCCGCCGACAAGCTATGGAAAGAGCTTGTTAATCTTTCTTGCGTTTTTTCGCCTCGAGCTCGGCGCGCATGCGTTCGAGTTCCGCGCGTTCTTCGGCGATGCGTTCAGCGGCGTCGCGCAGGGCCTCTTCGCGCAATTTGAGCATCTCTTCCATTTGTTCCGCGCGGTCTTCGTCGCTGTCGTGATGGTGCTGACCGTCGCGCTGCATCCTATGGAATGCGCGTTCGCGTTCGCGCTCGGCGCGCTCTAGTTGCCGCATGACCCGCTCGCGATCCCTTTGCGCTCGTTCAATCTCGCGCTTCGCCCGCTCGGCTTGACGCACCGCCTCGCGACGGGCGCTTTCGGCGGCGCGCATTGCCTGTTCGCGCGCGCGTTCGATTTCCTCACGCTCCTCGTCAGACAATTCGTCGCCGTCAATAACGAAGGCAAATTGTGGAAAATTCTCTGCGAGAAATTCCCCGTTTTCGAACTCGATGCCAAAATTCTCGAGCGCTTGTTCGATTTCCTCGGCGTATTCAGCACCATCAAATTCCACATCGCCGAAGCGCAGCACAACGCCCTCTAGGTCTTCGAACGGTACGAGGTTTTCGAAGCGTTCCAATCCGTCGAAATTTTCGTCGAGATTGGCGCGCCATTCTCCGAAGCGGCCGGCGAGGCGAAGATCAAGCCGCTCCCCGAATGAAAGGTCTTCCGGTTGCGGCGCGTCGGGCGCTGGCGCTGGATCTGGCGTGACCGAAACGTCGGGCGCCGGCATTGGCGCGGGCGCGACGTCAATCGTGATATCGATATCGGGCGCAACGGCGGGTTCTACGCGCACATCAGGCGCGACGGTCGCGGGCGGTGCAACGTCGACGACCACGTTGGGCGCAACCGGCGCCAGCGTCGCCTTCCGCACCGTTCGTGGCGCCGGCGCGGCCGGTGCGTCAGGAACAACAACAGGCGCCGGGTCGATATGTGCGCCGTCAGCGAGCACTTCAAAATGAAGATGCGGTCCTGTCGCTCTGCCTGTCGCGCCAACGGCGCCAATTGCATCGCCAGCTTTGACGCTGTCGCCCTTGCGCACGATATAACTGTCGAGCTGGGCGTACCGCGTCACGAGGCCATGGCCGTGATCGACAACGACGACATTGCCCCAAGCCTCCGAACCATTATAGCGCGGTGTCGCAGCGACAACTTTGCCATCGCCAGCAGCGCGCACCGGCGTACCGGTCGGCGCTGCGATGTCGAGACCCTGGTGAAACTTGCGTTCCTTGCTGATCGGATCGATCCGTTCGCCAAATTCAGAGGTAATCCTCCCGTCGACAGGAACAACGGTCAGCGCGTCTTTGGCTGGCGGCGGCGCCACCGCAAGGGCCGCCTGGCCGAATGCGAGGACAAGCGCCAACAGCCCGCTTGCGACCAGGACGACTTTTCCGCCAAGCGTAACGACCGGCGCGGCGGCGCGGCCGGACAGGATTGCGTCAAGGCGCTCGCGGCGTGAGCGTTTGTCGAACGGCGTGAATGACGGAACCAGCGCGTGCTGCGGCGATGAAAGCCCCGACGAGATTTTAAGGCTCTCGACAAAGCAGCGCGCGTAAGAGCGCCGGCTTACGCCGCGGCGGATGACGAGGGCGTCCGCCGCCTGTTCGGCTGCAAGCTGTGCGTGAGCGACAATGCGGCGCATAAACGGATTGAACCAGAAGAGCGCCTTGGCGAGCCCGCAAAACGCGAACAGCCAAGTGTCGCCTCGTTTGATATGGGCGAGTTCATGAGCGCCCATCAATATGGCGTCCGCTGTCGATACGCGTTCTAGAAGGCTCGGCGGCATCAGAACGACCGGCCGGATAAATCCGTGTACGCATACAGACGTGACCGCATCGGAATAGGCAAACCGCACTGGCGTACGCACGCCGATCGTTCGACGCCAATCACGCAACCCATCGATCAGGCGCACGTCGTCAATCGGATAGCTGTACCGCACGCGATAAGAAAACCCAACGAGGCGCAACAGTCCGAGTGCGGCGAACAAAACGAAGCCGTAAAAGTATAAATCTCCAATGGCGTTGAGGACGGTTGCGAGTTCTATGGCTGGGCCTTGCGGCGCGGCGGTGATGATAGTCGCCGGCATCGTGGTCATGGCCGTTTCCGGCGCGGCCATGGGCGGCAACGGTTTCGCAGCGCGCAGTGAAAGACCAAAGGCCGCGGCGACCGGCGCAGCGATAACGGGCAGGACCGCGATCACGAGCGCAGACGGCCAGACGGTTGCTTCAGCGCCCCCGCCGGACCTGCGGTTGAGAAATGCCGCGCCAAGAAAAACCAGCGGCGCCCAGATGACCGACGCTGCAAGGCATAAATAGAATGCGTCGATGATTTCGGTAGTCGGGATCGCGGTCATGACTGATCCTCCGCCTCGCGCAGCATGGTTTCAAGTTCATCGAGCTCCGCTTCAGAAAGCAGTTTTGAATCGGAAAAGAACGCCGCCGCCGGCGCTCGGTCGAGTTCGAGGACGCGGGTTGAAAAGTCCGAAATCATGCGGCCAAGCACTGACACCTTGGTCACTTCCGCGTCGTAGTAATTGACGCCGTCGCGGGCGTGTTTCGAGATCAGTCCTTTCTCGCTCATGCGTTCGAGAACCGTACGCACAGTCGAATAGGACCAGCCGAATTCATCTGCGATCGCGTCATGAACGTTCCGCGCCGTAAGGTCGTCGCCCCGCCACAACAGTTTTAAGATCGCCAGCTCCGGCTTCGTCGGATTGTCAAACGGCTTGCCGCTCATATCGCCGACGGCGACGGGATTGCCCCCGCGCCGTTCCCTCAAATGGTGTTACAATTGTCGCAAAGCTATCGTATTGCGACAGATGTCGCAACCGGGCGGGGTGGGTGGAATGGAATTTTGCGACGAACCGTTGAAATGGCGCGCCGAGACGCTCCGTCGCCGGCCTGGCTATCTGATCCGCGCGCGGAAGCGGACGGTAAAGGCCGGGTCGGGGCTCCCGGCGGCCATCGCCCCCTTTGGATTGAAGCAGACATAACGGACGCTGGGGTCGTAGCCCGGTGCGGCGTTGTAGGTGCAGGCCGCGAAATTGGCGGGTGCCGCCGCAGCGTTTGAAAAGCGCAGGTCCGTCGCTTCCGAAAAGGTGAGGCCGGCGCCGGTTTGGGAGAATTCGACAGCGCCGGTTCCCGGGCCCGCGTCGTCAAAGTCGCCATTAAAAAACTCAACTTCCGACGGCAGCGCATCCACAAGGAAGATCGTATCAACGTCGACAGCGCCGGCGCCGGAATTGGTCGCGGTGATGGCGTAGATCACTTCGTTGCCCGGCACAGCGAACAGTCCGGCGCTTGATGGATCGTATATCGATACGGATTTTTGTGCGTCGAGATCGGCGGAGATCGTACAAATCTGCGCGTATTCAACGCCATCAATAAAAATATCATCATTATTGAGCGTGTTGAAGCGCACATAACGCGCGCCGGCGACGGGCACGACAAAGTCGTTATGTTCAAGAACGTTCTGCGCTGCAGAAACGAAATCCGCCGGCGACGCGCCATAGGTTGCAGACGACACGTAAGTCACGTCGTCGACGGAAAAGAGCACATCGACGCGGCCGTTATTTCCCTGTCCGCCATTGTCGCGCGCAAGCGAAATGGTCATGAGCGCGTTTTGCGGGACGCCCACGCCGAGATCGAGGGTTAGCAGATCATTGTTGTTGTTCATTTCCGCACTGGCCGGGTCGGGCGGCGATGTTCCCGCGGCTGAAAGAGGTCCAAGCGCGCGGTTCTGATTTGCGACGCTGATGTCGTCTTCGATGGCGACGGCGTTGCCGGTTTGATTGACGACCGATTGCCCAGCTGGACAAATAGCAGGCGGCGGCGTGTTGCTCACAGTGATCTGGTAGTCTTCAACTTCGCCATCTGAAGCCGTCATGGCCGCGTCGATATTTGCTTGAGTTGACCAGCGAAAGCGCGCGAAGGTCGTTCCGGGCGACGCGCCGCTTGGCGTTGTGAACGCCAGACGAATGACGCCGTTGATTGCGCCGTCAGCATCGTCGACGCCGCCATCGGAAACGTTCGTTGCGACCTGGTCGCTTGCTGAAGTGAAATCGCCGTTGGCGCCGAAATCGATCCACGCCTGCAACAGGCCGCCGGCGCCGGTAACCGCCACGTCAATAGTCGATACCTGACCGCGATTTAAGATTGGCATGGCGGCGCCGTCATCGCCCAGATCACCGCTCGCCGTCGGGCTATCATAGGGCGCCGTTTCAATTGTATTGGTCGCGCCGATACGTATGCCGACGATGTGATCATGACGCGGGTCGCCATAGCTTGAGACCGGCGCGTCGCCGAAATCTTGATCGACCTGTGGGTTGCTCGTCGGAAAATTGATGTTCGGGCAATTGAAATCGAGTGACGTCAGCCGCGTCGTGCCGCCATTGCCGAGCGTGCCGATGCGATAGTCGATTGACGATGCGTTCGTATAGAATGCCGAGACGATATTCTGCGTGGCTGTCGGATCGATCCCGGGCGCCGTAAAAGTGGTGCTTGCTTCGAAGCGGATGTTGCTCGGAACGGAGGGACCCGACGCATTGACCGAAAGACGCGTTGGCGTCTCGAGCGCGTATTCCGCCATGGTGTCGGAGAACTCCGCATACTCCCGGAGCGCCCCGCTGTCGCCGTCAATGTCGATGCCGGACGCGGCGAAGTCGGCGGCGACCGGCGTTGACGTTCCGGCGAGTACGAGCGCGATCGTAAAGTCAGCGCTGCGCGGTCCGCCCGTGCCGCCGGCAGCGCTTAATTCGGGTTGAAAATTAGCAACAAGACCAGTGTCGCGATCGACGGTGGTCAGTGACCCATTCGTTATCGCGTTGATCGTGACGAGGGCGTCGACGCCGGTTGCAACGCCCGAATAGCGATAGGTCGCGCCGGGCTGCAACGCCGTTCCCGAAACAAGCGTCGGACTTTGGAAATCAAGCGGCAGGATCAATCTGCCCTGACAACTTATCGCCTGCGCAAACGCACGATCGCCTGTCGTTAGAGAAATAACGACAGCCCCCACAACAATCGCAACAGTCTTTATCGCGCGAAACAAAACGCTTCCGCCGCCTTTCTAGCGCCGCAAATTTTTGCCTGAATTTCTTAGGGAAAAAATCTTTAGTAATCGCCAACGGCGTGGGTCAGCGCGGCAATTGTTAATGTCTCGTTAATCAGTGCAAAGCGCGTCCAGCGTCGCCTTAAGGCGAGCCAGATCATCGGGCTCCGACAGGCGGTGGTCGCCGGATTTTTTCAGCGTGATTTCAACGTCGTTGCTTTCGATCGTATTTGCGAAATCAAGGGCGTGGCGCCACGGCACGGCGTCATCCAGCATGCCCTGAAGGATGCGGACCGGCGTCCTGATCGCGACGGAGGCATTCATGACGAGATGATTGCGTCCGTCCTCGATGAGTTTGAGTGTGATGATCTCCGGTTCGTCGGAATAGTCAGAAGGCTGTTCGAGGCGTCCATCGCGCGTAATCGTTTCCCGTTGTTCGTCGGTAAACGCCGGCCACATCAAGCGCTCGGTGAAATCCGGCGCCGGCGCGATGAAGACGACTGCGGCGATGCGGTCGGGGCGTGCTTGGGCAAGGAGCGTTGCGATCCATGCGCCCATGGAAGAGCCCACCAGGATCTGCGGTCCGTCTGTAAGTTCGTCAAACGCGGCGCTAGCGTCGGCGAACCATTCGCCGATGGCGCCGTCCTCGAACCGTCCGTCCGATTCCCCATGACCCGAATAATCGAACCGCAAAAAAGCTCTGTCGTTGTGTTTCGCCCATTCGTCCACAAAAGCCGCCTTCGTGCCGATCATGTCCGACCGAAATCCGCCCAGCCAAACAACGCCCGGACCGCGGCCTTGGCGCCGGCGGAAGGCGATGCGTCCGTGCGGTCCATCGATGAAGTCGGGCGGCGTGCTTTCCATGCAAACCGGTGTAGCATGGTCGGTTCGCGCCGCCATAATTATGGTTAACAATAATTCGGCCAAATGGGCCTATAACGAGTACCGTGAGCAGCTTTCCCTATACGATCCTGCAGGTCGTGCCGCGGCTCGGGTCCGGTGGTGCTGAGCGCACAACTGCGGAGATGGCGGCGGCGATTGTGGAGGCCGGCGGGCGTGCGTTGGTCGCAAGTCATGGCGGACGACTGGAAGCGGACATATCGCGGGCGGGGGGCGAATTCATCGAGGCGCCGGTGCACCGAAAGGACCCGGCGTCAATCCTCTCCAACGGCCGAACGCTCGCGCGCATTGTCAGAAAACATGCCGTCGATCTTATCCACGCCCGCTCGCGCGGGCCCGCCTGGAGTGCGGCGGCGGCCGCGCGGCGGACCGGCGCACCGCTGGTCACCACGTTTCACGGCGCCCATGCGGCGGAAAATGTCATCAAGCGCTGGTACAATTCATCGCTCGTGAAGGGCGACGCCGTGATCGCAAATTCCCGTTTTACGGGCGACCGCATCGCCGCTGACTATGGCGTCGGACCCGATCGGTTAAAAATTATCCCCAGGGGCGCCGACTTAATCGTTTTTAATCCGCAGGCTGTCAGCGACGATCGTATCAATCGGATCAGGACCCAGTGGGACGGCGAATTTTCCGGTGAAGCGCTGCGATTTTTGCTGCCGGCGCGCCTTACCCCTTGGAAAGGGCAGTCTTTGGCGATCGAAGCGGCGGCAATACTGAAGGAGCAAGTAAGCGCTGGAAAAACGCCGCCTTTGCGGTTAGTTTTATGCGGGGGCGCGCAGGGCGAGCGACGATATGAGGCTCACTTGCGTGCGCAAATTGACGAGCGTGGGGTGCGCGACATGGTTCAATTGGTCGGCGAATGCGCCGACATGCCGGCGGCTTTCGCCTGGGCGGACGCGGTTATTGCGCCGTCCACGCGTGCGGAGCCGTTCGGCCGCGTTGCGGTGGAGGCGGGCGCTATGGCGAAGCCGGTTATCGCTGCGGGCCATGGCGGGTTTCTTGAAACTGTGGTCGACGACGAGACCGGCATTCTCTTTGAGGCGGGCTCGGCGACGGCGCTTGCCGAGGCGGTGGACAAACTCGCCGGGGATCGCGTGCTTCGCGAAAGGCTGGGCGACGCCGCCGCGGCCCGGGTTCGCGCCGTTTATTCGACGGCGGCGATGTGTGATGCGACGCTGAACGTGTATAGAGGCTTATTGGGGCGCGGGGCGTAATCGGGGCGATGTTCAAGCGTAAAAAGTCAAATATTCTCGTGATCAAAACCGACAACCTGGTTGGTTTCGTGTCGGCGGAGCCTGCATTTGACGCCATTCGCCGGGCGCACCCGGACGCAACCATCAGTTTGTTGACGATACCGTCCTTGCAGCGCGTCGCGCGCGCCGCGCCCTATTTTGATCAGGTCGCCGGCATGCCGAACTTTCGCGACAGCGAAGCGCGCAAGGAATTCGTCCGGCAGCTCAAAAATGCAAAGTTTGAGCGGGTATACGACCTCGCCGCCGACGAGGTTTCGAGAAAACTGCACGCCGCACTGGGGCCTTTCCGGCCAAAATGGTTCGGCGCGGCGCCTGCGCCGAGGAAGAGACGCGGGCAAGCCGATCGCGCCGCGGCGACGCCGAACGTTGCGCGGTTGATGTCCGAGGCCGGCATCGAGGCCGGCGAACGGTTGCCCGATTTTCATTGGGCGCTTGATGCGCGCAAGGATTCGGCGAATATGAAACCGTCTTGGTACGGCATATCCGGTGCATACGGCTTGTTACTGCCTAGCGCCGCCGCCGACGGCCGGTGGACGGCGAGCGGTTATGCGGGCCTCGCCTCGATCATGTCGACCGCTGGCTACATGCCCGTACTGGCCGGCCCGAAAGGGCTCCATACATTCGGTGATGAAATTGCGGACGCGGCGCCACAGCTCGTCGACCTTGCGGGCAAAACCGATCATTTACAGTTGGCTGCGCTTGCGCACGAAGCGGCGTTTTTTGTTTCCGATCACGCCGAGGAAATGCATCTCGCCGTGAGTGTTGGATGCGAAGGCGTCCTGATTGCCTCGGGCGCCGCAGCGGACGCCGCCGCGCCGCATGGGCGCCATGTGGTGACGCTGACGTCGGCGGCGGGACCGGGGTCTGTTGACGCCGCCTTCGTCTGGCGCACCTTGTCAAATATGGGTCTGATCAATTCGGGGAACGAACCCCGTCATGCGGCCCAGGCAAGTTGACCATGGCCGCTTGATCGATGACCCGTTGATCCGTGAAAAGAATTCCCTATATAGATCGTTCCCCGGCGAGTTTTATGGCGTTTCTTAATCAGTTCGTCAGAAAATCGCCGGGTTTTGTTTGTCAGCAACCGAAGGAGAGAAGTTCATAGCACGCAAACCATTCGCCAACGTGGCGCCGAAAAACGAAGGCCCGCGTATCAACGAGGAGATCAGCGTTCCGCAGATTCTGCTTATCGATCATCATGGAGACAAGAAGGGCGTCGTGAAACTTGACGATGCGCTCGCTATTGCCGCCGACGCCGGTCTTGACGTCGTCGAGGTTTCTCCAAACACCCAGCCGCCGGTCTGTAAAATTATGGACTACGGCAAATACAAATACCAACAGCAGAAGAAAAAAGCCGAAGCCAAGAAAAAGCAAAAGGTCGTTGAGATCAAAGAGATCAAGATGCGGCCGAACATCGATGACCATGACTACGACGTGAAGGTCAAAGCGATGAAGCGCTTTTTCGAAGAAGGCGACAAGGTAAAGGTGACGCTCCGGTTTCGCGGCCGGGAAATGGCGCACCAGGATCGCGGTGCAGATTTATTACGGCGCGTGCAGGACGACTTCGAAGAGATTGCCAAGGTCGAGCAATATCCGAAAATGGAAGGCCGTCAGATCATGATGGTGATGGCGCCCCGCTAGGCGTCGGCTGCAACCAAGAGACGAAGGCCGCCGCGACGGATGTCGCCGGCGGCTTTTCATTTTGGGACGGGCGCAAGGCGGGCTGGCCCGGCGATTGCTTCGATGGCATGAACTGGCGCGGCTCGTCATCGCGCTCGTTTGAGATGTGTGCCGTTTTGGCGCGCGCGAACCGGGCTCTTAGTGGAACACAGGCGAGGGCGCATTGGCTGAAATACTGGAAAGCCCCTGGTTGGTCGCTGGCGTCGCGTTCGCGCTCGGTCTCGTTGTCGGATGGATGGCGTGGGGCAGGCCTTGGCGAAATGGGCCAGCGCGCAATGATTTAAGCGCCGGCAATGGCGGCGCCGATGCTGCCCGCGATGTATCGTCTGGCGTAAGCGACAGTCCCGACGATGCGCTCGGATCGGTACTCGCGGAGGTTAAAAAGGCCAAAGCGATGCTCGATGGCGCTGATGACGCCGAGGCTGCAATGGGCAAGGAACTCGACCGGCTCGATCAGGCGGTCAAGCGCGCCAACGGGCGCCTGAAGTTGATTCTAAAATCCGCCGACCGCGCAAAAGATACAAACTGACCTCCTGCGTTACGACGGCGTCGCTTCGTCGCGCGGACGGAGTATGCGAGCGAACGCGACAAACAAAAACCCGATAGCGACGACTTCAAGAAAAGCTGACACGACGAATGGCGCGCCCGGAAAATAAAACGGCGCACCGTCCGCGGCCAATGTCATGCCGAACAGCGTGACAGGTTCGCCGGGGTCTGAGAATGCGGCGAACAGCTGCGTCATTATCCAAGGGCTGATCACCATGGAAATACTCATGATCGCGGCGACGGCGCCCTGCAATTCGCCTTGTGCGTTTGCCGGCATGGTACGCGACATGATGCCTTGCAACGCCGGCTGAGCGAGGCCGCCAAGGGAGGAAAATGCAATAATTGCGTAGACTGCCCACCCCTTCTCGGCGAGTGCGAAGCCGAGATACGAAATACAGGTAACGCTCATAGCGAGGAGCGCCGCCCGGCGCTCGCCGAGCCTCGGAATAGCGATGCGCGTGAGACCGCCCTGAACGATTGCGGCCATCAAACCGACAAACATCAGCGACGCGCCAATCAGGGACGGAGACCACGCGAATTTCTCTTCTGCATAATAAGACCAGACGGACGGATACGCCCAGTGAGCGAGTTGGGAAAGAAAGAGGACGCCGGCGATCGGCAGCATAACGGGATACTTTGCGAACTGTTTGAAACTGCCGAACGCGTTAGCGCGCGCCCATTCGAATTTACGGCGATCCTCGACCTTCAGCGTTTCCGGCAGGGCGAAGAATCCGAACAGGAAATTGACCGCGCCAATCGCAGCGACGAAAAAGAAGGGCGCACGCGGTCCGAAATAATCGCCGAGAATACCGCCGATACCGGGGCCGATGATGAAACCGAGGCCGAACGCTGCGCCCACTAGGCCGAAATTCGCCGCGCGTTTCTCAGGCGGCGAAATGTCGGCGATATAGGCGTTCGCCGTCGAAAAGGTCGCCGCAAAAGCGCCGGCGACCAGGCGTGCGACGGCAATTATCATAATCGTCGGCGCCAGCGCCATAACGAGGAAATCCAGCGAATAGGCGAGTAGGGAGACAAGCAATACCGGACGTCGTCCGAACCGGTCGGAAAGGCCGCCGATGATCGGCATCATGATGAATTGCATCAGGGCGTAGACGAAGGTCAAAACGCCGCCCCATTTTGCCGCATGAGCAAGGTCTTCGCCCGTGACCTCCATGATCAACTGCGGCATCACCGGCATAATCACGCCGAAGCCGATCATATTGAGAAGCACGGTGATGAAAATGAAGATCAGCGAACTGGCGCTGGCGCGTTGAGTCATGGCAACTTAAACATCCTGTTCAAGGCGTGCGACGCTCAATCGGCGGCGGCAGGCGAGATTTCTGAGATCTTGATGGCGGTGATCTGGTTGCGGCGACGGCGCAGAATCTGGAAGCGAAACCCGTGAAAGGAAAATGTCTGGCCGACTTCCGGAATCGATTGCGACTCGTGAATGACAAGACCGGCGATCGTCACGGCTTCGTCGTCTGGTAGGCTCCAGTCCATGGCCCGGTTGAGATCTCGGATAGTGACGTCGCCGTCGACGTTGAGCGAGCCGTCTGCTTGCGGACGAACGCCCTGAACGGGGCTGTCATACTCATCTTCAATTTCGCCAACGATCTCTTCAAGAATGTCCTCCATGGTCACAAGGCCCTGGATGGCGCCATATTCATCGACAACTAGCGCAAAGTGTTCCTGTTTGACCTTGAACGCGTCAAGTTGCTCTTGCAGCGTCGTTGTCTCCGGCACGAAATAGGGCGCGCGCGCGATTGCCGTCAGGTCAACCGCGTTTGCATCGGCTTCGGCGTCCCAGAGCGCGCGCAGGAGATCTTTGGCGTGCAAAACCCCGACAATGTTGTCGGTGTTCTCGCGAAACACTGGCAGGCGCGTATGCGGGCTTTTCAGCGCCTTGCGGATAATTTCGTCGTTCGACTGGTCGAGGTCGAGAAGTTCAATCGACTTGCGATGGATCATGATCTCTTCGACCCGGATTTCGTCGAGCTCGAGGGCGCCGCGAATGAGGTCTCGCGATTCCTTGTCTATGCCGCCTTCTGAATGATGGAGGTCGACCGCGCCGCGGATTTCTTCCGTTGATGAAAACACCGCGCTGTCTTTTGAGATATCAAGACCGAAGAGTTTTAGAAATCCGCGTACGATGAGTTGAATGACGCGGGTGATCGGCGCGAAAACGAAAACCACCCAGCGCATGAGCGGCGCGACCAGCATCGCAAATCCGTCCGGACGCGCGATCGCCGCAGATTTCGGCGTCACTTCGGCGAAAACCAGCACCAGCACCGTCATTACGCCTGTCGCGACAGCAGTAGCCATCAACGACTCGCCAAAGAGGGATACAAAAACGCCGCCCGCGAGAACAGACGCGAGAATGTTGACCATATTGTTGCCGAGCAGAATCGCGCCAATCAGGCGTTCGCGGTTGCGGATAAGAAAATTCACGCGGCGTGCGCGCCGGTCGCCCTCCGAGTCGAGGCGATGCATGCGTGCTTTTGAGACGGCGGTCAGCGCTGTTTCCGATCCGGAAAAAAACGCAGACAATACGAGAAGCAGCGCGATAAAGCCGATCGGCGCTAGGAGCGCGGTGTCGAATTCGTTCATGGGTTTATGATCGCCCTGCCGCGGCGATTTTCTCCTTCAGGAAGGTTTTAATATCGGCGAGGTCTGCATCTCTTATAATACGTGCAGCGCCCACCGCATCGGCGAGTATGAGCGTCAGTTTGCCGCCGACGACTTTCTTGTCCCGCATCATCAATGCGGAAAGCGTATCGGCGTCGAGTTTCGGGCCCGTCGGCAAGTCTGCGATATCGGCCGGCAGCGTGGCGGCGCGTAAGTGCGTTTTGACGCGTTCGGCGTCAGCAGCCGGGGACATGCCCTTGCGGGCGGAATAGTCGAAGGCGAGCGCGATGCCGAGGGCGACGGCCTCTCCATGAAGGAGGTCGGACGAATAACCATAGGCGGCCTCAAACGCGTGGCCGAATGTATGTCCAAGATTAAGAAGCGCGCGTTCGCCTGCTTCGCGTTCGTCGGCGGCGACAATGGCGGCTTTCGCTTCGCAGGATCTCTTGACCGCGTGCGTCCGCGTCGCCGCGTCCCCTCGCATGATCGCGCTGACATTTTCTTCAAGCCATGAAAAAAAAGGCTCATCATTGATGGCGCCGTATTTGACGATTTCTGCATAGCCTGCGCGTATCTCCCGGTCAGGCAATGTCTCGAGGGCGGCGATGTCGGCAATGACGGCCGCGGGCTGATGAAAAGCGCCGATGAGGTTTTTGCCTTCCGGCACATTAATCGCCGTTTTGCCGCCAACGGAGGAGTCGACCTGCGCCAAGAGGGTTGTCGGGATCTGCGCAAAGCCGCATCCACGACGCAGGACAGCGGCGGCGAAACCGGTGAGATCGCCGATCACCCCGCCGCCAAGGGCAATGATCGTATCGCCGCGTTCGACGCCGAGATCGATCAGCCGGCGCGTCAGAAATTCAAGCTGCGCGAAGTTTTTTGTCGCCTCGCCCGCGGGGAGGACGACGGTTTCAAACGCGATGTCGTCCCGCTCCAGCCCCGTCGCCAGCCGCGGCAGTTGGGCTTTGGCGACATTGTCGTCGGTAACAATGACGATGCTTTTTCGCGCCAGTATCGGGGTTAGAATTGCGCCGGCGTTTTCCAGGAGCTGCGTTCCAATATGGATGTCATAGCTGCGGGCGCCGAGATCGACGCATACCGACTGTGTCGCTTCGTCCTTTGTCATGAGGCGTTGGCGTCCCGGACGCTTTGCTTCGCGCCGACAAGGCCCGCAATCTTCTCATAGATCAGCGAAACGGTATGTTCGTGGGGTCCCGGTTGCGATTCGACGTGAATGTCCGCTTCGCGGTAGAACGGCTCGCGTTCGTCGCAAAGTCGTTTCAGTGTCGCCACCGGATCGCTTGAGCGCAACAACGGACGCGTATCGCGTCGCATCGCGCGCCGGGCGAGTGTTTCGGTATCGGCGCGGAGCCAGACGGATATTGCGGTCTCTTTAATGAGCTTGCGCGTGTCGGGATGTGTGACTGCGCCGCCGCCGGTCGCCAGCACATGCGGCGGTCCAGTGAGCAGGCGCTTGATGACCCGCGCTTCCCCGTCCCGGAAACTTTGCTCGCCATGGGCCTCAAAAAGCTCCGAGACGGACATCCCTGCGGCGCGCTCTATCTCCGTATCGGAATCGAAGAATGGCAGGCTCAAGCGCGGGGCGAGACGCCGTCCGACCGTTGTCTTGCCGGCGCCCATCATGCCGACCAGCACTACTGGCTTCAGGCATTGAAAAACTGGATGTTTGCCGGATCGGCTCATGACGGCTAGATGTAGGCGAGTGCGAGGCGCGGCGCTAGAGATGGATTGCACGCGCCGGCCGGGATTGACCATGGGGATTTTGGGGACCAATCCGGAATTGTGCGGGCAGGAATAGCGGAGCGGACACATTGCGATTCGTCATTATTCTCATACTGGTGGCGCTGGCGGCGCTTGCAGGTCTTTTTGTGTATGGACAGATGCTTGAGCCGGAAACCCGGACCATCACCCAGGAGGCGGAAAATGCGAATTAGGCGCATGACCGGCAAGGCGGCGATATGTGTCGCAGCGGCGCTGTTCGGCGGCGCTGTCGCGCAAGTCGCGCCGCCTGAAATCGTTGAGACCGCGCCGCTGGCGAGGGACGCTTTCTCAACCGGGACGCTAACGCCGGCGACCGGCGCGCTGCCGCCTGACTTGTGGCGCGGCGCGGCCCCCAGCACGCTCGAGTTCTTGTTGGAAAACCTGCCCGCACGGCCGGCGACGCCGGCGATCGGCGAAGCGATGCGACGGACGCTTCTATCGCCCGGTTCGGCGCCCGATGGCGCCGGCGCCGCGCTTGGCGGCAAAAAACTGCTTGCCCTTGTACGGGCGGGTTTTGTCGAGGAGGCGGCGACCATCGCCAGCATCTCAAGCGCGGGGCGCGGCGACCCATGGACCGGCCGGGCCGAAGCGGTTCGCGATTTGCTGAACGGCAACGTACAAAACGCATGTCGGCGCGGCGATCGACTGACCGCAGGACGCGAGGACCCGTTCTGGGTCAAGCTGCGTGTCGTTTGTTACGCGGCCGCGGACGAGCGGGACGCCGCTGATTTATCGCTTGGCATTTTGCGCGACCAATATGGGCTGTCGCCTGAAGACGACACATACCTGACCGCTGCGGCGACGGGCGCAGCGCCAAAATCGCCGCCGGCGCCTGTTACACCACTGCAATACGCTATCGCCCGTTCTCTCGAATTGCCTGTTGCGCCGGGGCTGCTTGCCGAGGCGGACGGCGGCGTTCTGGTTGCGATCGCGGGCGATGATGCCGTCGATCCGGCGACGCGCGCCGCCGCCGGCGAACGGGCCGCCGCCATGGGCGTCCTGGCACCGTCGCAGTTCGCGGCGTTGATGGAGAGTATTCAGTTTGACGTCGTAGCGATCGGAACAGCCGCTGACGCGGCCCGGGTCCGGCCCGACGATGCGATGACGGACGCGCTTTTGTATCAGTCCGTAAGGGAGATGAGCGCGCCGGAGTTTCTGCGCGACAAGGCGCAGCGCATTGCCCTCGCGTTGTCCCTTGGCGATACGTTTTATCGATCCTATGCGCTTTCCATTCTTTACGCGGATGAGATTGCCGTGCTCGAAGGGACCATTCTGGCGCCCGACGAAGCATCGCGGTTTGCACAGGCGAGGATGGCCGTCGGCGACAGCGTCGGCGCCGGCACATGGCTGGCGGCGATGATAAGCCCCGGCGCAAGCGTTGGCGCGCTTCCGGAAACCGAGGCGATGACATTCATCGAACTCGTCAACCTCCTGTCGCTGCTCGATCCGCAAACCGCGTCGCAGATCGCCCGCGCCGCCGACGTTTCATTATTAAGTGGCGTTGACTTTCACGGGGCGTCGTCGCGTCGCGCGCAAGATCCTGTTGTCGCCGCCCACATTCTGGAAGCCGCCTTCGACGCCGCGCTTGAACAAAAAACCGGACAGGCCGGTCTCGCCGCGCTGGCGGCGTCCGGCGCCGGGCACGGACCTGGCGAGGCGGTCATCGTCGGCCAATCGCTGAAAGCGGCGGGGATGGCTGATCTGCAACGCCGTTACATCTTTGAACAAGCCTGGGCGGCGCGGTTTCCTGCCGTGGAAGCGGGCGTCGATACCGAGGAAGCCGATGAGGCGGCGGCGCCATCCGACGACAGCGGAGGATTTGCGCCGAGGATAAAGCCGTCACTCAACAACTGATCGCCATGCCTTAGGAAATCGGCAGGACAATCCCACTACCCTGCGCCCGTCTTACAAGAAAGCGAGAGTTTATGCGCGCCTATCTCGATTTTGAAAAACCGATCGCCGAACTTGAAGGGCGCATTGAGGATCTGCGCCGGGTGGACCAGGAAAACGGCGTTAGCGTCGACGAAGAGGTTGGCCGACTACAGGCGAAGGCTGATGCGCTGCTGGCCGATGCATATGGCAAGCTGACCCGCTGGCAGAAAACACAGGTTGCGCGCCACGCCGCCCGTCCGCACCTTTCGGACTATATCAAACGTCTTTTCGACGACTTTACCCCGCTCGCGGGCGATCGCGCCTTTGGGGAAGATCACGCCATCGTCGGCGGTCCGGCGTGGTTCCGCGGTCGTTCCGTCGTGTTGATCGGCCACGAGAAAGGCTCGGACACGGCCGGCCGTGTAAAACACAATTTCGGCATGGCGCGCCCTGAAGGCTACCGTAAGGCCATACGTCTGATGGAACTTGCCGAACGGTTTTCGCTGCCGGTCGTGACGCTGGTCGATACGCCCGGCGCATACCCCGGACGCGGTGCGGAAGAGCGCGGCCAGGCGGAGGCAATTGCGACGTGTACGGATAAATGCCTGTCGCTTGGAACGCCGCTGATTTCGGTAATCGTCGGCGAAGGCGGATCGGGCGGCGCCGTGGCGCTCGCTACTGCGAACAAAGTTTTGATGCTTGAGCACGCTGTTTATTCGGTGATTTCACCGGAGGGCTGCGCGTCTATCCTTTGGAAGGACGCGGCCGGCGCCGGCGAAACGAAGGCGCCCGATGCGGCCGAAGCAATGAAAATTTCAGCGCAGGATCTTTTAAAGTTCGGCGTCATCGACGCCATCATCGATGAGCCTGTCGGCGGCGCCCATCGCGACGCGACTCTCACAATCGAACGCCTTGGCGATGCGGTTGAAAGTGCGATCCAGCAGTTTGAGGGTATGTCGCCGGAAGAGCTGAAGCTGCAGCGGCGCCGTAAATTCCTGGCGATCGGGCGGACCGGCCTCGCCTAATAGGCGAGCGACAGGAGGAAAATCAGCAGGATCAGGGCGGCGCCGAGCGCCGCCGATGGCGCGAACTTCTTCAACCCGCCGCCAGTGCGGTATTCGCTCGCCTCGTCTGACGGATCATGCTGCTCAAACGCCACGATATCGGACTCCCGTTGGTCCGGCGCATGGTCGCAACAAAATGTACAAAGTGCAATTGCGAAAGCGCGGCTGCTCAATCCGGGGCTAGCACGCCGCTAAGAACCGGATTGCCGTTCTGGCGCACCTCAACCGAAGCGCCGACTGCAAGGTCGGGCACGTCGTCGCCCTTTCGCGTGTCGATGAATTCGTCAATTCGGCCATTGTCGAGGGACACGGTTTTTACCCGCTCGCCGTTGATGTAAACGTCGGCGCTCGTGCCGGAAACGCCGCGCAATTCAATCTCAAGTTGTTTTGAGCCGTCGCGCCAGGATGAAAACTCAATTTCGCCGCGACCGGACCCGCCATCGACGGGCGCGAGCCGCGCCTCAAGGTCTGATACCTTACGGCTGATCGCGACACGGGTTTCCCCGCCGCCGAAAAGGAACTTAAACATGCAAACTCCGGGCGATGCCTGAACAGGGCAGGCATCGTCACGGACATTCGTTAAGCGCGTCTTGTTGAATTAGGCCGAATGCAACCGAAAAGGCGAGCGCGCTACGGCGCTTCGCCGTGATATTCGCCCTCCGGCCGGTCATGGGCGAGGCGCCGATCAAGATATTTTTCCGCCTCGGCGATGAACTCGTCGATATGGGTCTCAAAGAAATGGTCGGCGCCGGGAACAACTTCAAACTCGACCTTTCGTCCCTTCTGGGTTCGCGTCCGTTCGACCATGCCTTTGGTTTCCTCCGGCGCGCAGATCTTGTCGAGTTCGGCGTGAATAACGACGCCGGACGACGGGCAGGGCGCCAGAAACGAGAAGTCATAGAGATTGGCGGGCGTCGAGCCCGCAATGAACCCGACGATCTCTGGACGTCGCATCAGGAGTTGCATGGCGATCCAGGAGCCGAAGGAAAAGCCGGCGACCCACGCGAACGGCGAGTTCGGATTGATCTGTTGCATATAATCGAGGGCGGTCGCTGCGTCCGCGAGTTCACCTTGGCCCTGATCATATTCGCCCTGGCTGCGGCCGACGCCGCGAAAATTGAACCGCATGGTGGAAAAGCCGCGGCGCACGAACATCTGATAGAGCTCGTAGGTCGCACGGTTGTTCATAGTGCCGCCGAATAGGGGATGCGGATGAAGCACCAGCGCCACGGGCGGATTGTCGCCCTTTCCCTTTTGATAACGCGCTTCCAGCCGGCCTTCAGGTCCCGTAAAAATGATCTCAGGCATCGTTGTCCTTTATTATTACCGTCGTGCGCGGCGCCGATCCAAGAAAGCCCATCAACTTTTCGTGGCGGTGAGGACAAAAAGGCGCATAAAATCGCCGATTTCGCCGCAAATACCACGTTTTTAATGTTGACGAATTTAGTCGGATTTCCTATTTCCCACCCGAACCCGGCGAACCGGCGGGCGGCTATAGCATGTTTTCGGCCGATGGCCAGCAGGCGCGCCGCTTTCGGAGCATATAAGACGTGAAACTGACGACAAAAGGCCGCTATGCGGTGACGGCGATGGCCGACCTCGCAGCCCATGGCGGGGCGGGGCCGATCGCGCTATCCGACATAGCGCTGCGGCAGGGCATTTCGATTTCCTACTTGGAGCAGCTGTTTGCAAAATTGCGGCGCGCCGGCCTCGTCGCCAGCGCGCGCGGCGCTAGCGGCGGCTATGTTCTCGAAAACGCGCCCGGCGACACTCGCATTGCAGACATTGTCGCGGCCGTCGACGAGCAGATACAGACGACAGCATGCACGCCGGGAGCCGCAATCGGCTGCCAGGGCACGAGCGCGCGCTGTCTCACCCATGATCTTTGGGATGAGCTCGGCCGGCAAATCGACATTTTTCTCAACGCCGTGACGCTTGAGGACGTATTGGCGAAACGCGTCGCCGGCATGGCTGCGGTAAATCCGCCTTCCAGAATCGAGGCGGCGGAATGACCCGCCACTATCTCGATCACAATGCGACGGCGCCGGTTCGTCCGGAAGTCATTGAGGCCGTGGCGGACGCAATGGCCGGCGACGGCAATGCATTGTCCGTACACGAAGAAGGGCGCAGGGCGCGCAAAGCGCTTGAAGACGCCCGCGAAGCTGTGCGCGCGCTCGTTAATGCGCCGGTGAACGGCGTCGTGTTTACAAGCGGCGGCACCGAGTCGATTCACTACGCCGTGCTCGGCGCGGTCGACGCGCACAATATCAAGCGCATTTTCGTCAGCGCCATTGAACATTCGGCAGTGTTGGCGAATGCAGAGGCGAGCGGGGCAGCGGTAGAGATCATTCCGTCGCTGCCCTCCGGCGTCGTCGACGTCGATTGGCTGACGGAGCGCCTCGCTGGCTATGATGTGCAACGCGACGGCAATTTTCTCGCCTGCGTAATGTTCGCCAATAACGAGACAGGCGTGGTTCAGCCGGTTCGCGAGATTGCCGACATTGCGCACGCCGCGGGCGGGCTGTTCTTTTGTGATGCGTGCCAGGCGGCGGGCAAGGTTCCGGTCAACTTCGTTATGTCCGGCGCAGACATGATGGCTGTCACGGCGCACAAATTCGGCGGGCCGCTTGGCGTTGGCGCGCTGATCGTCGGGCCCAACCTGCCGTTGACGCCGCAAATGCTTGGCGGCGGGCATGAAGAAAACCGCCGCTCGGGCACGCATAATGTTCCCGGCATCGCCGGGTTCGCCGTCGCATCGCGTCTCGCCGAAAAGAGTCTCGCCCGGGCGAGCGAGATCGCGTCGCTGCGTGACCGCATGGAGACAGCAGCGGAAGCAGCGGGCGCCAAAATCTGGGGCAGGGATCAGGCGAGACTGCCGGGCACGCTCTGTTTGTCGGCGCAAGGATTCGCCGGCGCTACGCAACTTATGAATATGGACCTCGCGGGGATCGCGATTTCCGCCGGGTCGGCGTGTTCTTCAGGTAAGACAAAACCGAGTCACGTGCTGACAGCCATGGGCGCAAGCGACGAAGAGGCGACCTGCGCTATTCGCCTTTCCCTCGGGTGGAATTCCACGGATGCGGACGCTGACGCCTTCATTCGCGAATGGCCGGCGGCGTATGAAAGAATTAAAGCGAGGGCTGCATGACCGTTTATGCCGTCGGCCATATCAAGATCAAAAACCGCGAAGAATACGAAAAGTATTCGGACCGTTTCATGGACGTGTTTTCGAAATTCAAGGGTAAGTTGCTGGCCGCCGATTTCAACGCGAAAGCTGTGATGGGGGAATGGGACGGTGACCGGCTTGTTATCGTAGAATTTCCAAATGCTGCGGATTTCAAAGAGTGGGCGACGTCGCCGGAATATCTTGAAATCGCAAAGCACCGCATTGCGGGCGCCGAAGTAACCACCATTCTCGCCAATGGAATTGAAACAGAATCGTAATGTCCGAAGTCAAACAATCCATCAGTAAGGAAACCGTTGCGACGGCGAAGGCGCTGGAGACGTATAAATACGGCTTCACCACCGACATCGAGTCGGTCAAGGCGCCGAAGGGTCTCAGCGAAGACACTGTCCACTTCATTTCCGCCAAAAAAGAGGAGCCAGAATGGCTGCTGGAATGGCGGCTCGCCGCGTTCAGGCGTTGGCTAACCATGGAAGAGCCCACCTGGGCCATGGTCGACTATCCGGAGATCGATTATCAGGACGCGTATTACTATGCAGAGCCGACGACCGGCGCGAAATACGAATCCATCGACGATGTCCCGCCGGAGATATTGGCGGACTTTGAAAAACTCGGCATTCCCTTGCGTGAGGCGGAAGTCCTGCTCGGCGTTGAAGGCGCCGGCGTCAGTCCCGGCGAGGCGCGCACGCACCCCGACGTGCCTAAAGTCGCCGTCGACGCTGTCTTCGATTCCGTTTCCGTTGCGACGACGTTCAAGAAGGAGCTCGAAAAAGCCGGCGTCATCTTCATGTCGATTTCGGAAGCCGTGCGCGAGCACCCTGAGCTCGTCAAAAAATATCTCGGTACGGTGGTGCCGACATCGGATAATTTCTTCGCGACATTGAATTCCGCGGTCTTTTCCGACGGCACCTTCGTCTATGTGCCCGAGGGCGTTCGCTGCCCGATGGAGCTGTCGACTTACTTCCGCATCAATGAGGCGAACACCGGACAGTTCGAGCGCACGCTGATTGTCGCGGCGCGCGGTTCCTATGTGAGCTATCTTGAAGGGTGCACCGCGCCCATGCGCGATGAAAACCAGTTGCATGCGGCGGTGGTTGAACTGGTCGCGGAAGACGACGCAGAGATTAAATATTCAACTGTCCAGAACTGGTATCCCGGCGACAAGGACGGCAAGGGCGGCATCTATAACTTCGTGACCAAGCGCGCCGACTGCCGCGGTGCCAATTCGAAAGTGTCGTGGACGCAGGTTGAAACCGGTTCCGCCGTGACGTGGAAATATCCGTCCTGCGTTCTGAAAGGCGACAACTCGCAAGGCGAGTTTTATTCAATCGCCATCACCAACAATCATCAGCAGGCCGACACCGGCACCAAGATGATCCATCTTGGCAAGAACACGAAGTCGCGCATCATCTCCAAGGGCATTTCGGCGGGCAAGTCGAATTCCACCTATCGCGGCCTCGTTAGCATTCACCGCAAGGCGGAAGGGTCGCGCAACTTCACCCAGTGCGATTCACTGCTCATCGGCAACAATTGCGGTGCGCATACGGTGCCGTATGTGGAATCAAAAAACCCTAACGCGATCCTCGAACACGAAGCGACAACCTCGCGACTGTCCGAAGACCAGCTTTTCTACTGCCAGCAACGAGGGCTTTCGGAAGAGGAAGCGGTGGCGCTCCTCGTCAACGGCTTTTGCAAGGAAGTGTTGCAGGAGCTGCCCATGGAATTCGCCGTGGAGGCGCAGAAGCTCGTTTCCGTCAGTCTCGAAGGGAGCGTCGGGTGATGGCGAAACCTATCCTCAACATCAAGGACGCCGAGCTCATGGACTTCAGCAGTCCGGGCGGCAAGTTTGAAGCCAAGCTCGGACGCATGGGCCCGGTGGTCGGCGCGGAAAAAATGGGGGCGATGCTGACGGTCGTAGAGCCGGGCAAGCGCGCGTTTCCGTTTCACGCCCATCACGCCATTGAAGAGATGTTCTACGTGATCGAAGGAAGCGGCGAATACCGCTTTGGCGATGAAACCTATCCGATCAAACAGGGCGATCTGATCGCCGCGCCCACCGGCGGAGCGGAGCGCGCGCACCAAATCGTCAATACCGGAAGCGAGACGCTCAAATATCTCGCCGTCTCGACCATGGAAAATATCGACGTCGTCGAATATCCGGACTCGGACAAGTTTCTCACTTTCGCCAGCGAAGACGGAGATCCTCAGAACGCGCGCATGCGATATATCGGCCGCCATGATACGGCGGTCGACTATTTCGACGGCGAGGATGAGTGAGGCAGCGTCATGATTGTGGAAATCATAACGACGATACAGGCCATGGCGCTCGCCCAACCACCGGAAGAACCGGATGCGCGCTCAATTCCAAATTGGGGCGGCGCGATTAAGTTTGAGGAGTCTGCAACCGTCACTGAGCTACCCCACGCCATCAACGCCGGCTGGAATGGCAAGAAGGTTTGCGAGGTGCTGTTTGAGAATGCTTCGATGCGTGCGGCGCGCTGCACCTTTCCGCCGGGCGTCGGGCATGAAAAACATTACCACCCGCCGCATTGGGGCTACATCATCGAAGGCGGCGTCATGGAAATCACCGACGCCGACGGAACACGTGAACGAGAGACGCCTACGAGCGGGTCGTGGTGGTCGGACGGCGTCGCCTGGCACCAGGCTGTGAACATCGGCGACACGACCGCGACCTATGTGATTGTCGAACCCAAAAGCGCCGCGGCGCGCCCGGCGTTTCGCCCCGCCTTGAAAGCGCATCTGGACGCCATCGAGGCGAAGGACATAGCCGCCTACAAGCCGACCGTCACGTCGCGCGACGATTTGCACATCGTTTTTCCCGACGGATCAGTGATCGAGACGACCGAAGGCGTCGTTTCCTTTCATGAGGAGTGGTTCAAGGACGCAAACTGGCGCTGGAACGGCGAAGAGGCGCGGATCATGGAAGGCGCCGACATGGCGGCGGCGTTCATGAAATACGAATACCGCGACACGCCCGACGGCGAGCCGCGCTCGGCCTGGCTGGTTCTGATCTTCGCGCTCGAAAACGGCGCGTGGCGTCTCGTCCATGATCAGAACACGCGCATTGAAAGCGAGCGGCAACAATGACGATGTTATTTGTAATAGCCATGATTGGCATTGTGACCGCCGCCGCGGCGTCGGCGGACGACCGACGGCATTACCGCAATCCAAAGCTGCCAGAGACATTTCCATTCTCATCCGCCGTTGTTGTGAGGGACACGATTTATCTCTCAGGCGAATTGGGTATCGACTACGAAACCTTCTCTCTTGTGGAAGGCGGCGTCGGACCGGAAACCCGTCAGACCTTCAAAAACTACCAAGCGACATTGAGTGCGCTCGGTGCGGACTTGTCGGATATCGTGAAGTGCACCGTCTTCCTCGACGACATGGAAGACTACGCGGAAATGAATGCGGCCTACGCTGTGTCGCTCCCCGATCCGAAACCGGCGCGTTCCACCTTTGGCGTTGACGGGCTGGCCCTCGGCGCGGCGCTTGAATTTGAATGTATTGCAGTCAGGAAAGACGATGCTGAAAATTGACGATCTGCATGTTGCTGTCGGCCCGGATGGCGCGCAGACAGGAATCATTAATGGGCTGACCCTCGAAGTCCCGGCGGGCGAAGTGCATGCCATTATGGGCCCTAATGGGTCGGGCAAGTCGACGCTCTCCTATGCGGTCGCGGGTCGCGACGGATACGAGGCGACGGCGGGCGCCGTAACGCTTGAAGGCGAGGACATTCTCGGCCTCGATCCCGACGAGCGCGCGGCGAAGGGTCTGTTCTTATCGTTCCAGCACCCGATGGAGATTCCCGGCGTACAGACAATGAATTTCATCCGCACGGCGATGAACGCACAGAAAAAGGCGCAGGGGAAAGAAGAAATTTCCGCGGCGAATTTCATCAAACTCATCCGCGAAAAAGCAAAGCTCGTTGGCCTTGACGATGCAAAGTTGAAACGCCCGTTTAATGTGGGTTTTTCTGGCGGCGAAAAGAAACGCATGGAGATGCTGCAGCTCGCAATGTTTGAGCCCCGCTTTGCAATCATGGACGAGACCGATTCCGGGCTCGATATTGACGCATTAAAAATGGTCGGCGACGTGGTGAATTCCCTACGCGGACCGGATCGCGGCTTTCTCGTTATTACGCACTATCAGCGGCTGTTGGAATACATCAAACCGGACCGCGTACATGTGCTCGCCGGCGGACGTATCGTCAAATCTGGCGGCGCCAATCTTGCGGCGGAACTGGAAAAATCCGGCTACGAACAATTCATTGAGGCGGCATGACGAACGCGGTCGCTGATACAACCCCTTTTGCCAAGGCAATTGAGACGGGCTACCGAAACCGGTCGGCGACGAGCGCAATGCAGTCCGCCGCCTATGACCGATATCGCCGCCTCGGCCTGCCGAACCGCAGGGTCGAGGGCTGGAAATGGTCTGATTTCAACGCGGCGTTGCGCGGGCCCGCGCCCGCGAATGACGCTGCGCCAGTGGAGACTATCCCGCCGTCGCCTTTCGCCACCCTTGAACCACTGGAAATCCAGATCGTTGACGGCCGTGTACTGGCGCCGGACGCCGCGCGTCTTGAAGGGTTTGAATTCGGCGTTATTGATCCCGGCGCGTCCGACCCTGACTTTGATAGTCACAGCATTGTTGCGCTCAACATCGCCCTGACGCGCAGGGCGTTTGGTTTCCGTGTTGCGAGCGGCGCGAACATAGAGCGGCCTATTCTTATACGTCATATAAACAAAAGAGGCGCCCATGCTTTCTCGCAGGTCCTGGGACGCGCGGAAGAAGGCAGCCGAGCAACCATCATCGAGACGTTTGAAGGGCAGGCGACATTTCACTCCGCGATGCATCACCTCAGCGTTTACAAGGACGCCGAGCTGAGCCGCTATGTTCTTCATGACGCCGACGCGCGTACGGTTACGCACGGATTTTTCGGGGCCATGGTCGGCGAGGGCGCTCGGTTTCGTCAGGCGAGTCTGTCGACCGGCGGGCGCTTATGTCGCCATGAAACCCATCTGCTTTGCCCCGCCGCCACTGGTTTCAGCGATGTCGCAAGCGCCGCGCTTGTGGGCGGCGAACGCCATAGCGATTTTACGACGCAGGTTCGTTTTCGCGCGCCGGGCGGTGAGGCGCGCCAACTTCACAAAGGCGTCGCAAATGGCAAAGGCCGCAATATTTTTCAGGGAAAGTTCCATGTGGAGCGCGCGGCGCAGAAGACCGACGCGAAGATGACGGCGAACGCCCTTCTTCTGTCCGACGGCGCCGAGGCCAACCATAAGCCGGAACTCGAAATCTATGCGGACGACGTTGAATGCGCCCATGGCAGCACCGTCGGCGCGCTCGACGATGACGCGCTCTTTTATTTGCGCCAGCGCGGCCTGTCGGAACACGCGGCGCGCGCGCTCCTGATTGACGCCTTCGCGGGCGAGGTCATTGACCGCATCGATGATGATCGCGTGCGCGGCATATTCGCGAGCCGCGTCGCGGCATGGCTGGAGGAACAGCGATGAGCGCGGACGGCGCCCGAATCCCAACGCTCGACGTTGCGTCCATGCGCGCGGAGTTTCCGATACTCTCACGCGACGCCTATGGCAAGCCGCTCGTTTATCTCGACAATGCGGCGTCGGCGCAGAAACCGCGCGCCGTCATCGACGCGATGAAAAACGCCATGGAGCGCTCCTACGCGAATGTTCATCGGGGTCTGCATCTTCTTTCAAACGAGACGACGACGGCGTTCGAAGATGCGCGCAAAACCGCGGCGGAATTCTTAAACGCGCCGAGCGTCGATGATATCGTCTTTACCTCCGGCGGCACCGACGCCATCAATCTCGTCGCTTACGCGATGGGCGCTTCAGAGATTGGCGAGGGGGATGAAATCATCCTGTCGCTCGCCGAGCACCATTCTAATATCGTGCCCTGGCATCTTCTGCGCGAGCGCAAGGGCGCCGTCTTGAAATGGCTCGACATTTCCGACGACGGCGAAATCGATCTCGACGCCTTCCGGGCGCTGTTCTCATCGCGGACGAAACTCGCCGCTGTTTCGCATATGTCGAACGTGCTCGGGGCCGCCGCGCCGGCAAAAGAGATGGCGAAGATCGCTCATGACCATGGCGCGAAAATCCTCTTTGACGGCTGCCAGGCTGGCGTCCATGGCGCTGTCGATGTCACCGACATTGACTGCAATTTCTACGTCATGACTGGTCACAAGCTATACGGACCAACGGGGATCGGCGTTCTCTATGGCCGACGCGATGCACTTTACGATCTACCGCCGTTCAAGGGCGGCGGCGAAATGATCGATACGGTGACGACCGAGGCCGTGACCTATAACGATCCGCCGCACCGGTTCGAGGCCGGCACGCCGCCAATCCTCGAAGCGATTGGTCTCGGTGCAGCGCTTCAATGGATGAAAGGCAAAGGCATCGACGCCATCGCCGCCCACGAAGCGACGTTAACGACCCATGCGCTTGAAGAGTTGTCGAAACTCAATTTCGTGCGCGTATACGGTCGTGCGCCCGGCAAGGCGCCGATTATCGCGTTTTCTGTCGAGGGTGCGCATCCGCATGATGTTTCCGCCATTCTCGACCGTACGGGCGTCGCTGTGCGCGCCGGACACCATTGCGCGCAGCCTCTGATGAAGCGCCTCGGCGTCACGGCCACGGCGCGGGCGAGTTTCGCCGCCTACAACACTCACGAAGACGTGGAAGCGCTCATCCGGGGCCTTCACAAAACCCATGAAATGCTTAGCTAGAGAGCCATAATGGATCAGCAACGCGACATCATTGACGTCAAACCGGTTGAGGAAGAGCCGACGCCACAAGCCGAAACCAGCGGCTCGTCCGAGATTCCGGAGGAAGAGTTGACGCGGATTACCCAGGACGTCATCCGTTCCCTGAAGACCGTGTACGACCCGGAAATCCCGGTCGATATTTACGAACTCGGCCTCATTTACAAAGTCGACCTTTCCGACGAGCGTCTGCTCACCGTCGATATGACGCTGACGGCGCCGGGCTGTCCCGTTGCGGAGGAAATGCCCGGTTGGGTCGAGGGCGCCGTACGCGGGATTGAGGGGGTCGATGACGTCAAAGTGAACATGACTTTCGAACCGCCCTGGACGCCGGAGAAAATGTCCGATGAGGCGAAGCTGGAACTGGGGTGGCTCTAATGGCGAGACCGAGACCCAAAGTTGTGACCCTCACCGACGCCGCTGCGGCGCGCATGGATGAGATCATGACGGGCGCCGATGAGAATTTCATTGGCGTCAGGATCGGCGTCAAAAACGGCGGCTGCGCCGGCATGGAATACACTATGGACTATGCGACGGAGGTCGGCCCGCTAGACGAGGTTGCAGAGGAAAACGGCATTAAGGTCATTATCGATCCGAAAGCGATCCTGTTTCTTCTTGGGACAGAGATCGACTTCGTGACGGAAAAACTCTCGCAACGGTTCGTCTTCAACAATCCGAACCAGACCGACGCCTGCGGCTGCGGCGAAAGCGTGACTATCGTGCCGCAGCAGATGGACGCCTAAACGTGGCGCCGACGGCGGCCCATCTCGATCACCTTAAAGACCTGTTCTCGCCCTTCGGTGTTATCACAATCCGCAAGATGTTCGGCGGAGCGGGGATCTATTGCGACGGGCGATTCTTCGCCATCGCTGACGATGATGATGTTTGGCTGAAGGTCGACGACGTTTCGCGCGAAGAATTTGAAGCTGCGGGCCTCAAACCCTTCGAAATCGAAATGCAGGGTAAAAAGGGCACGATGTCCTACTACAAGCCGCCAGACGATATTTATGACGACGAGGACGCCTTGCGTCGCTGGACAAGTCTGGCGCTCGCCGCCGCCGCCCGTTCCAAGAAGCCTGCGAAGAAGAAAGCGGCGGAGAAAAAACCTGTAAAGAAAAAGCGCTGATCAGTTCTGTTAGCGACACTCGGTTGCCAACTGAGTGGCCAATGCCTTTCCAATTTTTAGTTGCATGTCGCGTCGGTGATTAGTAACTTGCAAAACAAAAGTTACAGTAGCAAAAGGACACAACCATGGCGTCCATCCGCGTCTATCATTCTTTTCGCAGTCCCTATTCGCGCCTTGGCCTTCATAAGGTCGCCCGCGCCGGCCTCGACGTTGATCTCATTCCGTTTACCGGCCCGCCCGAAGGAGCACCGTTCAACGATCCCGTCGCAAACAAACCGAAGCTCGCCTATTATCGCGAGGATGTCGCGCGCATGACCATGCGCATGGGACTTCCGATTAATCCGCCGAACCCCTTCGACGTCGATCTCGTTCCGTCATATAAGGCGGCGATTGCCGCTGACGCTGACGGCGTCGGGATGGCCTATGCGCTTGCCGTGTCCGACGCGCGCTGGGGCGAGGGGAAGAACGTTGCGGACGTGGACGTTCTTAAACAATGTGCGGAGCAAATCGGCTGGAACGCGGACGCTGTAGAAAAAGCGCAAGGCGCCCTGTCCGTTGGCAAGGCGCTGAAGAAGCATCGTGCGCTGATCGAGGAAGATCAGATCTTCGGCGTGCCTTTCGCCGTCATGAACGGCGCGAAATACTGGGGGCACGACCGTTTTGATTTGTTGCTAGAAGAGGCCTTGTAAAACGTTACGCCGCGCCCGACGTCGTCGTCGGCGCGCCGAGGCTTTGTTCGTCAACAACCTGATTTCGACCGGCGCCTTTCGCCGCGTAGAGGCATTCGTCAGCACGCTCGATCAAACTGTCGGCATTGTCCGCGTTGCGCATTTCAGCGACGCCGATCGACATGGTGATCGTCCCGAGGTCCTGGTCGGTCTTGCGTTTTTTAAGGCGGCGACATTCAACGGCGCCGCGAATGCGCTCTGCCAGCTGAATCGCGTTGTCGAGCTCTGCGCCCGGAAGGAGAATAGCGAACTCCTCGCCGCCATAGCGCGCCAGCGTGTCGCCGCCGCGAACATTCGCGGTCATTACCTCAGCGACGAGGCGCAGCACCTGATCGCCTGTCTGATGCCCCCATTCGTCGTTGAAGCTCTTGAAGTGATCAATATCAGCGAGCAGCAGCGACAGCGGGTGGCCGGCTGCTCTTGCTTCCGCAATAAATTGATAAATCGCCCGATCGAACCGTGCTCGGTTCGCGACGCCGGTCAGCGGGTCCTTCATCGCTTCGGCTTCAATGTTCTCAACGCTTCGCTGTAGCGTCGTGATCTCGTCGGCCGATTCTGCGAGGCGGCTCTCTAACTGTTCGTTTTGAACGTGCATGTCTTTCGCGACTTTGACCACGCCCTCAAGCAGCGCGCCGACGGCGGGGTAGTCTTCCGTCGACTGGCGCAGTTGTTCCGACAGGCCGCCAAGCGTCTTACTATTGCCGGTCGCGCTCTCGCCGGTCTTTTCGACGAGTTCGGACAGGTCGGCGACTTCGGCGTTCATGCGTGTGATGACGTCGACGACGCTGTTTGTGAGATCCGCCCTTTGCAAATGCGCGCGGTAAAGAGCGTCGGCGTTGTCCTGCGTCACCTTGCCGAAGGCGTCGGTAGCGATTTCAACATCGCGGGTAAGGGATGGATGGCGGCCGTCGAGATGCGCGTACCACAATTCGTAGTTGCGCGGACTGGCGGGCAAGCCTGCGCGCTTCAGACCCTCCAGCACAATAATAGCCAGCTTATGCGTGGATTCACCACCGCCAAACATAAGTTCTAAGGCGCCCTCGATTGGCGCGCCGCAAAGGACAGCGCGAGTTCTCTCTTCGCGCCAAGATATTCCATGCCGCGTAAAGGAATGCCTAAACGGACGCCCAAATGCGTAAGCAGTACGATGAAAATCAACGTGTTTTTCGATCGCCTGTTAGGTTGGCGTTAACCGGCGACGGCCCGCGTCAGAAACTCCGGAACATGATCGCCAAGCCCGACAATAGGTTCGCCGCTCGCTTCGCGACGCTTTGATTTTCCGGTCCGGCGGCGATCGGCTGGCTCGCGCGCAGCCTCCGCGCGGCCCTCTTCTTCCGCCTTGCGTTTCCCGCGGCGGCTTTTTTCCTTCGTGTCCTTGCGGCCCGTCTTTTCGCCGGTTTCCTTACCGCGACCTTTACGCGGTTCGTAATTTTTGAAGAATTCCGAGAAATCCAGTGCTTCTATTTCGTCTCTGCCGATTGTTTTCAGGATGGCGTCATAGGCCTTGCCGTCTGCCGGCGTCACCAGCATCAGCGCCGCGCCCTTCTTGCCTGCGCGGCCGGTGCGGCCGATACGATGGACATAATCGTCGGCGTGGATCGGCGTGTCATAATTAAAAACGTGGCTGACATCGGGAATATCAAGTCCGCGCGCCGCAACGTCGGAAGCGATTAGGAACTGGATCTCGTCATTGCGAAACTTGTCGAGCGTTTCCATGCGAAACGCCTGAGCCAGATCGCCGTGGATCGGGCGTGCATTGAACCCGTGTTTTTGCAGCGACTTCGCCACGATGTCGACGGTCGATTTGCGGTTGCAGAAGACGATGCCGTTTTTGACGTCTTTATGAGACATGATCTCGCGCAGGGTCGCGCGTTTTGTCTTGTCGTCTTTTGCCGGCACCCGGACAATGCGCTGAGCGATGGTGTCGGCGGTCGTCGCCGGTTTGGCGACTTCAACGCGCACCGGCGCATGCAGGAATTGGTCGGTGATGCGCTGAATTTCCGGCGGCATGGTCGCTGAGAAAAACAGCGTCTGCCGCGTCATCGGCGTCAGTTTAAAGATCCGCTCAATGTCGGGAATAAAGCCCATGTCGAGCATGCGGTCGGCCTCGTCGACCACCATCACTTCGATGCCGGTCAGCAACAGACGCCCGCGCTCGAAGTGATCGAGGAGGCGGCCCGGCGTCGCGATCAACACATCAACGCCGCGGGTCAGCTTCGCGTCCTGGTCGCCGAAGGAAACGCCGCCAATAAGAAGCGCCATGGAGAGCTTGTGGTTGGCGCCGTATTTCTCGAAGTTTTCCGAAACCTGCGCTGCGAGCTCGCGCGTCGGCGCGAGCACCAGAGAGCGCGGCATGCGCGCGCGCGCGCGGCCCTTCGCCAGGCGCTGTATCATCGGCAAAGTGAAAGACGCCGTTTTCCCTGTCCCGGTCTGGGCGATGCCGAGCACGTCCTTGCCGGCAAGGGCTGGCGGGATGGCTTCAGTCTGGATCGGCGTCGGGGTTTCGTATCCGGACGCCTTGATGGCGTCCAATAGCTTCGGCTCAAGGCCGAGATCGTCAAATGACAATGCAACGTCTCCGTAAGATTATGGCCGGATCGGTCTCCGGCGATGCGCAAGCGGCGTGGTTGTTTCTCTCAACGCCCCGCCTATCAGCCGCCCTCACATCCGAGGGATCGCAAGCGATGCGTCATCTTCGGCAATGGCGCGTTGTGTTTTTCGTCCGGAAATCCCGACGGCGCTGGCGTCTTATCGTGGGGCGAAGTCGAATCGGATCCGCCGGTGGCGCGCGCTGCACTGCAACATTGCTGCGGGCGAAGTAGGCGGCTTTGCCCGGGAAGTCAACGTTTCGGCGCGGTTTTGTTGAAAGCAGACGGGCCGCGCCCCATTTATGCAACAGGTTATGCTTGAGGATCGGCCAATGGACACCGCCCGCAAGACGAAGATCGCCATGCTCGCCGCAACATCGCTGATGACAGCGGCAGCGGCGTTGGCGCCGGCCACGGCCGGCGACCTCGATCCGGCCGCTTTTCCGACGACCGTCGAAGCGCCGGCGATTACGCGCGCCGCAGATGTGGTGGCGCAGACGGATCACGGGACCAAGCCAGCGCAGCGTGCGGCGCTAATTGCCGTGGCGCTGGGCGCCCTCGGCTGGCTGGTGAAGTTGCTGGGTCCGAAAAAAGTATTGCGGGCCGTCGAAAAAACGGCGGAGGCGACTGTTAAAGTGTCCGCAGCGGCGGCAAAAACAGCCGCCCGCGCCGTCCGCTCGCCCTTGCGCTTTCTTGCCTGGACTGCCGGTCTGATATTGTTCGCGCTCACCGGCGTCGGGCTTTATGACATCGAATGGATCGGCGGGTTGATCGCTGGCGCGGCCCTCGCGGGGATGGCGGCGTTTGGTTCGATGCGCCTGCGGTCGGTGCTTTCATTGCGGCGGGCGCAGGTAAGACCGGCGCAACGTGGTGAACGAAATTAACCAACAAAAACGACAATTTACCATCTTATCCTGCTGCGGCGTCTAAATTACGCCCCATTTGCCGGCTATCAACACAATCACCCCGGTTGGCGCCGATTTCGAATTACAGACTTCCGAAATTGTCCTGCGGCAATCCCTTGCATCGACTAAAAGCCCCGCCAGTAAGGCGGGGTTTTTTTTGCGGTGCGGTTTTCCCGGAAATAGAATGGTAAATTTGTTGCGCATGGGCGCCGCATCACGATACGCCGGCAGTCATGGTTTGCGTACGCATTGCTCCGTCCATTCTGGCCTCGGATTTCGCCCGGCTGGGTGAGGAAATCCAGGCCGTCGCCGCCGCCGGCGCAGATTTCATCCACATCGATGTTATGGACGGTCATTTCGTGCCGAATCTCACCATCGGGCCGCCCGTGGTGAAATCTCTGCGCAAGGCGACCGACTTGCCCTTCGACGTGCATCTGATGATTGCGCCGGTCGATCCCTTTATTGACGCTTTCGCCGATGCCGGTGCGAACATTCTGACTGTACATCCGGAGGCCGGCCCGCATCTTCACCGGACGCTGCAGCGCATTCGCGCGGCCGGCATGAAATCCGGCGTAGCGCTCAACCCGGCGACGCCGGCTGACGCAATCAAACCCGTTCTAGACGACGTCGATTTAATCCTCGTCATGTCCGTTAATCCGGGATTTGGCGGCCAGTCTTTTATCGGGTCCCAGCTCCGTAAGATTGAAACTGTCCGCGCCATGATCGATGCGATCAGTCGCGATATCATGCTCGAAGTTGATGGCGGCGTTGATCCAGAGACGGCGCCGAAAGCCATCGCGGCCGGTGCCAATGTTCTCGTTGCAGGGTCGGCGGTGTTCCGTGGCGGCGAGGGCGCCTACGCGCAGAATATCGCCGCGCTTCGTAAAGGCGGTTGAGCGCCATGACATGCTGACGCGCATGCAGCGGTTTTGGGGCGACAGTCCGTTCTATCAGGCTAAACTGAGCGGACCGGCGCCTGACCGGCTGTTTTTCAAGCCAGATGATCCGTTCACGCCGGAAAAAGGCGTCGCTCAGGCGATTTTGTCGGGCCGGCTTGTCGTCGGCGATGAAACCATCGACTGCGAAAGCGACCTTCAGGGAATCTGGGATCATGCCGTCCCGGGGGGCGCGGCGAACGCATTTCTTCAGGAGTTCGCCTGGCTGCGTCATCTCGAAGCTCTCGGAGCCGACGCTGCGCCCGCTGCGCGCGCCCTAATGGAGGGCTGGCTCGACCGTTTTGAAAAGTGGTCGCCGGAGGCGTGGGATCCTTATTTCGTTTCTGAACGATTGGTGCAGCTTTGCGCCCGACACCCGTTGATTTTGAACGGCTGCGATGCGTTGTGGCGCAGTCGCGTGTTGAATTCGATGGCGCGTCAGACGCGACATCTCGCCAACGCGGCCCATCGCGCCGATACCGGCGTCGATCGGCTTATGATGGCGCTTGGGCTTTGTATCTCCGGCCATTGCCTTCCCGGTTGTGAGGCGGCCGCTACGCGCGGGCTTGAAATGGTGCGCCGAGAATTGCGACTGCAGCTGCGCGCCGACGGCGGTCATGTGAGCCGCAATCCATCGCGGCAATTGAAGCTGGCCGTCCGTATCCAAACGGCGTTGCAGGCTGTGGAGGCGCGAGGCAACCAGCCGCCCGGGTTTTTGAAGCACGCCATGGTTCGCGCGGGGGCAATGGCTGCGTTCTTCCGCTGTGCCGACGGTAAGCTCGCGGTCTTCAATGGCGGTTATGAAGACGATCCGAAGGCGGTGTTGGCGATCGAAAAATCGATCGACCCGGACAGCGCGCTGACCGGTTTTGCGCGCCATTCCGGCTATCACAAGCTAACGGCGGGTCGAGCGCTTCTGATTGCCGATACGGGTCCCGATCTCGGCCCACACTTGTTTCGGAGTGCCGGCTCCTTTCATTTGTCGTCCGGCAGAAGCCGCATCATTGGCAATTGCGGAAACGGCGGACATCGCGCGTCGGGCTGGCACAATGCGCTGATGCAGCGGGAGGCGCATTCGTCGTTTTCGTTTGATACGGGCCCCGGGCGGGCGCCAGCCTTTGGCGATATTTCTCATAGGCGTGCGGAAGATGCGCGCGGGCTTCTCGTTGAAATCGAGCGTGCGCTCCTCGCCGATACCGTCCCGGCAGCATGGACCCGGCGTTTGTTCCTGGCGCCCGGCGGCGCTGACCTGCGCGGTGAGGAGCGGCTCGACGATTTACCGCCAGCGCTATCGGCGCGCGGCGTCTGGCGATTCCATCTGCATCCTGGCGTTAAGGCGTCGCTCGCCCGGGACAAACGCTCGGCGCTGTTGCTCCTGCCGAACAAGGAAGGCTGGCGCTTTAAATCAAACGCGGCAACGCTGGAGCTCGAAAAATCAGTTTATTGCGGCAGTGGCGACAGCCCCACGGCGGCTGAACAAATTGTCATGCGCGTATCCGCCTTGCCGCCCGCGGCCGATGGCGCGGTCAACGCAAAATGGGCCCTCAAAAGGCTCGACGCCGCCTGACCTTCGCTTCCGCATATTCATACGCTTGAGCGGCTTGCCGTTTTCAGAATATCGAGTAGCTTGCATTTTTCCCGAGCTGTTTATCAATGCCGTTTCCAACCAGCATATTTCGCAAAGTTTTCCGCCGTCGGCCTCGATCGGGGGGCGTTGGCGACGATCTGTCTTTTCTGTTGCCGCGCGAGCCGCAAAAGATTGACCAACGTGCGGCGCGGCGGCTGTTTCAGGGGCGCCGCGTCCTCGTCACCGGCGCCGGCGGCACCATCGGCGCCGAACTCTCGCGGCAGATTGCGGGGTTTGCGCCGGCGCGGCTGACCCTGCTCGATAATTCCGAATACGCGCTATACAAGATTCTTTTGGAGCTCGGCGAAGCCGGCTACGGCTCTATTGTCGAGTCGTCATTGACGGACATTTGCCGGGAACCGCACTTACGCCGCATCTTCGAACGCGACAGGCCGGAAATCGTCGTTCATGCCGCGGCCTTCAAGCACGTGCCGATTGTCGAGGGCAACCGCTGCGCCGGCGCGCTGACGAATTGTTATGGCGCCAAGCTCGTTATCGATACGGCGATGGACTTCGGCGTTGAGTCGGTTGTCTTTATTTCGTCGGATAAAGCGGTCAACCCGACGAGTTTCATGGGCGCCACCAAACGCATCGCCGAACTTTACGCACAGGCCCAGGATGTTGCACAGACCGACACGCGCTTTGTCACCGTGCGGTTCGGCAATGTGCTGGCGTCAAGCGGGTCGGTGGCGCCGCTGTTCAAGCGCCAGATTGAAAATGGCGGCCCAGTCACGGTCACGCACCCCGAGATCATGCGTTACTTCATGACTACGCGCGAAGCTGTACAACTTGTCCTGCAGGCGGCCAGTCTCGACAACGTGGACAACCCGATTCTCACTCACGATGGACGCGTCTTCGTGCTCGATATGGGCGAACCAGTGAAGATCCTCGATCTCGCCAAGCGCATGATCGAGGCGTATGGCCTCAAGCCGGGCGAGGATATTGAAGTCAAATTCAGCGGCTTGCGTCCGGGCGAAAAGCTCTTTGAAGAGGTCTTTCTCGATACGGATAAACTCGTCAAGACGGGCGCTGACGGCGTGCTCCTCGCATCGCCTGCGATGATCGACCTGCCGCTCTTGAACCCACGCCTTGAGGACGTTATTCGCTCCGCGCTCGCCGCAGATCAGGCGGCGCTTGATGAGGCGGTGCACCATCTCGTGCCCGAATTCCGTGCGACGCCGTCTGCAGAGAGCCGAGCCGGGCACCGCACGGACCGGTGACGCGAATCAACGTTCAAGACTTGTGAAATCAAGCAAAGGACTAATCGAAGGACTCCATCCATGACGACGACCGCCATTCGCCGCGCCTTATTGTCCGTATCGGACAAGTCCGGCGTCGAGAACTTTGCCCGGCGCCTTTCAGGCGCAGGCGCTGAGCTTGTCTCGACCGGCGGCACGGCGACAGTCCTGCGTAAGGCGGGTCTAGCGGTGCGCGACGTCGCCGATTTCACCGGTTTTCCGGAGATGATGGACGGGCGCATCAAGACGCTGCACCCGCGCGTCCATGGCGGGCTCCTGGCCTTGCGAAATAAGGACGACCATGTCCGAGCCATGAATGAACACGATATTGGCGCGATCGATCTCCTTGTCGTCAATCTCTATCCGTTTGAGGAGACCGTGCGTAGCGGCGGGGGCTTCGCTGACTGCATCGAGAATATCGACATTGGCGGCCCGGCGATGATCCGCGCTGCGGCGAAGAACCATGACTTCGTCTGTGTGGTGACGGATCCCGAAGATTACGCTGGCGTTGCCGCCGAAATAGAGGCCGGCGGCGTTTCGGCCGAAACGCGGCGGCGGTTGGCGGCGAAAGCGTTCGCTATGACGGCGGCGTATGATTCCGCAATTGCCGAGTGGCTTCGCGTTGAGACTGGCGATGGGTTTCCGCGGCACTTTTCTGTTGGCGGCCGGCTGGAGCAGGAACTTCGTTACGGCGAAAACCCGCATCAGCGGGCGGCGTTGTATTTGTCCGGCGCTCGGCGCCCCGGCGCGGCGACGGCGGAACTGGCGCAGGGGAAAGCGCTTTCATATAACAATCTCAATGACACCGATGCCGCCTACGAGCTCATCGGCGAGCTGGGGGCGGCGCAGCCCGCTGTCGCTATCATCAAGCACGCAAACCCCTGCGGCGTCGCGCTGGGCGACAATCTTCTCGATGCATATGAAAAAGCGTTACGTTGTGATCCGGTTTCGGCCTTTGGCGGCATTGTCGCCCTGAACGGGCCGCTTGATGCGGCGCTCGCAACTAAAATCACAGAGGTCTTTACGGAGGTCGTCATTGCACCCGGCGCTGACGACGGCGCTCGCGCGGTGTTTGCTAAAAAGAAAAATTTGCGCCTGTTGCTGACGGATGGACTGCCATCGTCGGACGAAGAGGGCGCGCTTATTCGTCCGATTGCCGGCGGTTTTCTAGTTCAATCCCGCGACAACAAATGCATCACCGCCGACGATCTCAATATCGTCACGAAACGAAAACCCGACGACAGTGAAATTGCAGACATGCTGTTCGCCTTTCGCGTGGCAAAACACGTCAAATCGAACGCCATCGTTTACGTCAAGGACGGCGCCACGGTTGGCGTCGGCGCGGGGCAGATGAGCCGGCTTGATTCAAGCCGTATCGCGGCTCGGAAAGCTGTTGACGCCGCTGAGGCGTGCGGCGCGCCCATGTCCTTGACGGAAGGCTCGGTCGTGGCGTCCGATGCTTTCTTTCCGTTTGCGGACGGGTTGCTCGCCGCCGCCGAAGCCGGCGCTCGCGCAGTCATTCAACCGGGCGGTTCGATACGCGATGAGGAAGTCATTGCCGCCGCGAACGAGGCGGGCCTCGCGATGGCGTTTACCGGCGCCCGGCATTTTCGCCACTAGTCGGCTTCAGACGCGCCGGTCCTCGATTAGCCCGGCGACACGTTTGGCAAAGAGCGCAAACTTACCGACGCTTGCAGGGCCTGCAAGATCAAGCTCGCCGACGGCGCTGTGAAACGCTGCGACCACGCCGTCAGAACATTCATCCCATCGGGCAATTACAGCGCCGGCCCAGCCGCCCGGCGCCCCCTTTGGTTCATTGCCGGCAAATTCGATGATCTTTTTCGTCAGCGAACGTTGCAGACCGCCGAGGTCTTCGGCGAACTGACGAACGGAGATCCGGTCGAAGTGGTCCGCTGGCGGTTCGTGTCGGGCCTTCGCCCGCAGCGCGTCGAAATAGTATTCGCGGCCGACGGCGAAATAGAGCGCGCCGACCCCCGGGTTCGACCAGCCGGCCTCGCTGCCGAGATCAACAATATCGAAGGCGTGTTCTAGCAATGGCAGTGATGCGGCCTCCTTGGCGAGCGCCGCCGTTGCGCCTTCTGCGCGCCATTTCTTTATGCGCGCGGCAAGGGCCTCGCTGTCTTCCGCACCCAATACGTTAGGCAGGGCTTTCTTCAGCTCCGTCACTGGCGCGCGATATTTTTGAACAATCGACTTTACGCCGTGTTTTTCGACGGTCGCCTCGAACTCCGCATCATTAAGCAGATGGAATACCTGCTCGCGCAAGAGATAAGACGCCTCAAGATAAAGCTCGGTCTGTAATTCAGCCGACGCCTTGTTGTCGAGGCGATCTATGGCGTCGGCGAATGCCGCCAACTCATAAACGCCCCGCGCTGTTTCATAGGCGAGGGCCATGGCCGGGAAATCGCCGCCGGTCATTTCAATCGTGCGCTGTAGGAACGCTACGCCGCAGGTATCCATGATTTCGTTCGAAACGCGTGTCGCAATAATTTCGCGGCGCAGCTGATGCGAAACGATCGGCTTCGTGAACGTTTTCAGCGCTTTCGGGAAATAGGCGTACAACTCCCGCTCATAGGTCGGATCGTCGGGCGCATTCGAGTCAACGAGCGCGTCGAATACCCACAGTTTCGCATAAGCGAGGAGAACCGAGAGCTCCGGTCGCGTAAGGCCAAGGCCTTGTTGGCGCAGGGCGAACATCTCGTCGTTGGCTGGGAGGTTTTCGACAGCCCTATCAAGGCGACCGGCGCGCTCCATCGTCGACATGAGACGCGTATGGATGTCGACGTCGCGCGCCGCGGTGCTTTCCATAAAAGTGATTGCGCGGGTCTGGTCGTAATTATGACGCAAAACATGGTCGGCGACGTCTTCGGTCATCGAGGCGAGAAGATCATTGCGGTCTTCAGGCTTCAACTCCGCCTGTTCGATTGCTGAAGAGAGAAGAATTTTGATATTCACTTCGTGGTCTGAGGAATCGACCCCGGCCGAATTGTCGATCGCGTCGGTATTGATGCGCCCGCCGGCGCGGGCGAATTCGATGCGAGCAAGTTGCGTGAGGCCGAGATTGGCGCCTTCGCCGATGACTTTCGCGCCGGCGTTCTTTGCATCAATGCGCAACGGATCGTTGGTCCGGTCGCCGACGCGCCAGTTCTCCTCCGTTTCCGCCTTGAAATAAGTGCCGATGCCGCCCAGCCAAAACAATTCAACCGGCGCCTTCAGGATCGCTCGGATAAGATCGTTCGGCGCGAGTTTTTCATCCGTGATGTTTAGAAGCTCGCGCATCTCCGGCGTCGTCGAAATCGACTTTGCCGCGCGTGAGAAGACGCCGCCGCCCTTTGAGATCAGCTTTTTGTCGTAGTCGGCCCAGGAGCTGCGCGGCATGTCGAACATGCGTTTGCGTTCCTTGTAGGATTTTGCCGGATCCGGATCAGGGTCAATGAAAATGTCGCGATGATCGAAGGCGGCAATCAGCTTGGTCTGCTCGGACAACAGCATGCCGTTGCCGAAAACGTCGCCGGACATGTCGCCGACGCCCGCCGCCGTGAAGGGTTTGGACTGAATGTCCTTGCCCATTTCTCGGAAATGACGTTTGACGGCTTCCCAGGCGCCGCGGGCGGTGATGCCCATGACCTTGTGGTCGTAACCGGCCGAACCGCCGGACGCGAACGCATCGCCGAGCCAGAAGCCGTAATCCTCCGAGATCGCATTGGCCGTATCCGAGAAAGCGGCGGTGCCTTTGTCGGCGGCGACAACGAGGTAGGGGTCCGGATCGTCCCAGAGGACCATATTCCCGGGACGGACGACTTCACCTTTAACAATGTTGTCGGTGAGGTCGAGAAGCCCTCGAATAAAGAGCTTGTAGGCCTCGCGCCCCTCTTCGTAGATCGCGGCCCGGTCATCTGTCTGCGGCAGTTGTTTGGGGTAGAAACCGCCCTTCGACCCGGTCGGGACGATGACGGCGTTTTTGACGCGCTGGGCTTTGACGAGCCCGAGGATCTCCGTCCGAAAGTCTTCGCGCCGGTCTGACCATCTAAGGCCCCCGCGCGCCACAGGCCCAAATCGCAAATGCACGCCGTCAACGCGCGGGCCGCTGACGAAAATTTCCCGATAAGGCCGCGGTTCAGGCAGGTCGTCGATCAGTGAGCTGTCGATTTTAAACGAGATATGAGGTTTCGCGCCGCCATCATCCTCAGACTGATAAAAATTCGTGCGCAGGATCGATGAAAACAGGTTGAGGAACCGTCTGAATATCCGGTCTTCCGCGAGGCTCTGGACATTGTTGAGAGCGTCGAGCACATCCGCCGCCGCGGCGTTGGCGTCTTTCTCCCGTTTCGCCGCATCCTTGGCGCCGGCTGGGTTGAACCGCGCGTGAAACGCCGCAATCAGACCACGCGCGATCGCCGGGTGATTAAGAAGCGCGTCTTCCATGTAGCTTTGCGAATAAGAGAATCCCGCCTGAACGTGATATTTGGCGGCGGCCCGCAGAATCCACGCCTCACGCCACGTAACGCCGGCGGTCAGGACCAGCGCGTTAAACCGGTCGTCTTCCGTCAATCCGTCAAGCACGGCGAGCATCGCCGTCTCGAAACCCTGCCGCACGTCATCAAGCTCGACGGAAAGTTTGTTTTGCTGCTCTGTGTGGAAATCATGGATCCACATGATTTCGTTTTCGGCGCCGGCCGGTTCCACGTCGTATCCGGCTTCCTGCATGACGCTGAGACCCATATTCTCGATCGTCGGAATAAGGCGCGAAAGAGGGAAGGGGCCGCCGCGTCGATAAATCTTTAGGCGAACCGTGTGAGCGGCGTCGCCCGCCTTGCGATAAGCGCGGACAAGAGCCGGACGCTCGGCAAGCTGCTCCAGCGCGCCAATGTCCCGCAACGTGTCGGCAATCTCTGCGCGCTCAATATAGCCGGCGCCGAAGGCGCGCTCGTATTTCTCGTAAAGCGTTACCGGCAACGCGCCGTCATAGGCGCGGCGCATCGCTTCCAGCAGGTCGTCGCTCCAGTGCCGACAAATCTTCCGAACCTCGGCGGTAAGGGTTTGCGCGCCTGGTCCGTCCGGCGCGCCGGTTTCAATACCGATGATGAAATGCACACGCACTAGGGCGGCGTCCCCGAAAAACGGGGCGAAACTGATGACGCGGCCTTCATACGTTTTTGCGAGCAGATCGCCGATCTCACTGCGAATGTCTGAGTTGAACCGATCTCGCGGAATAAAAACGAGCGCCGAAACGAACCGGTCAAACCGGTCGCGCCTGATGAAAACCTTCGCGCGCGGACGCTTGTAAAGCCGTAAAATACCGAGGCAGGTATCGCGCAGCACATCGGCGTCGGTCTGAAAGAGTTCGTCGCGCGGGTATGTTTCCAGAATGTTGCTGAGCGCTTTTTCGTTGTGCCCGCCTCGGTCGAACGCCGTCGAATCGAGAACGGCGTGGAGCTTTGCACGGATCAACGGAATGTCAGTAGCCGGACGATTATAAGCATCAGCCGTGAACAGGCCGACGAATAGTTCTTCGCCGATGACATTGCCGTCCGGCGAATAGACCTTTACGCCCACATAATCCATATAAACGCGGCGATGCACCAGCGAGAGCGTGCTCGACTTGGTGATGACAATAGGCTCATTCGAAGTCAGAAACTCGCGAACAGCAGGCGCCAAATCGCCGCTTGGCGTAAACGTCGAACGAAGCACCGGTCGTTCCGCGTGTTTGAAAATGCCGAGATCTTTTCCTTCCTCTGCTTCGAAACGAACCTCGCCATCTTCGCTGTAGGCGAATGCACGAACGCCAAGGAAGGCAAAGCGGTTGTCCCAAAGCCATTTGAGGAAATCGATGGCCTCACGCTGGTCTTCCCGCGCTATGCCGGCGAGCCGCGTCTTTTCCAGTTGCGAAATGCACGCCGCAAGACGCGCGCGCATAGGCTCCCAGTCGCCGACCGCTGCGGCGACATCGTCGAGAACGCGCTTAATTTCCGCTGTCAGCCGATCGATATCCGCCTCGGAAACCGGCGGATCCATCTCCGCATGAATAAGAGACTCGCGAACGGTCTTGCCCTGGCCGTCGAATTGACGCTGGCCTTTTGCATCCCGGCGAACGTCGATGACGGCGTTTGAGAAAAACGAAACCGGTTTGCCCGCATCGGCCAGCGCGGCGGAAATTGAATCGACGAGAAACGGTTTGTCGTCGGTGACGATATCGAGGACAAGCCGGCGGTCATTCCATCCCTTACCGTCTTCGACGCGCAGGGCGATTTTATTTTCGTTTGGCTTGCGTTTCGCCGCCTGCGCCCAGACGCAGCCAGCGCGCATCAAAAGCGAAGCGGGATCCTCCCAGATCGAATCCTCGCCGGTCGCGTAGCGCACGAGTTGTTCAAGATAGCGGCCGTAAGGTTTGACCGGCTCGCCGTTTTTGTCGAAGTCGCCAATCTTCTTGCTTTTCGCCGTCTGAATGACATTGACGAGAATCTCGTCGTCGATTTCGGTCAGGAAGCCCTCTGGCATAGCCCCGCCTCGTCAGGAACAGATATGGAAGTGGCCGCCCTCATAGCGTGAACGCGGAGCCGATGTCTAACGAATAAACAAGGAAATCGGGGCCATTCGGCCGGCGTTCATTTATGCCGTTTGACGGTTGCCGACATGCGCAGGATGACGGCGTTCAGGGCGCGGCGTGTCGCTGCGCAACAGGGTCGTTCGGGGGTGACGAGCGGACAACCGATTGGCGACGGCGTATCTCACGACCAGGATCAGGGCGACGCCTGTTGCCGCAGCGAGAGCTGCGTAGACCGCGGCGCCGGCGTCGCCGTCGCGCCAAGCGGCGAGGAGGGGAAAGGCCGCCCCGGGCAAACAGACGGCGGCTGCGCTGTTGAGATGAGCACTGAAGAAGATTGCCGCGCAAAACGCGCCGCCCAGCGTTAGCGCCGCCGCCTGCGCGGCCAGTATTGGGGCGGCGTCAATCGGCGTCAGCAGGATCGGCGCACTGGCAAAGACGACGCCAAGGACGCAAAGGCACGATGCAAAAGACGCGCGCCAGCGAAACGGATGGGCTGAGATCTCAGCCCCGGCGCGAAATTGTAACTGCAAGCGCCGACATACATACAGAGCCGCCAGTAACATCAGGGCCCAAGCGGCGGCGCGTCCGGGATAGACGCGCCCCACCGTGATCGACAGATAAACGCCGATGCCGGCGATGACCGCAAGGCCGGCGGCGCTCCAGCGCGACAGAAGATCGATGGCTTCCAACAATGCGGCGCGAGACGCTCGTTTTCTGCGCGGCCGCGCACGCGCCGGCGCTTCCTGCGCCAGTTGCTGCAGTTCCTTGATCGTTTTGCCGTTCGCTGCTGCGTCAGCCATGGTCGCGAATTCCGCCGAGCTGTTCGCAAATGATGAGAGGGGCCATTCCTTAATCAATGGTTAACGGCCCCGCGGCGGAAGCTTTCACATTGAATATAAATAGGGACCGCCGAAAGTTGCGGGCTTTTCCGGCGGTCCCGCGCGCTTCGCTAGGGAGCGCGCCAGACAAAGCGAAAAGGGGGACCAATACACTCTGCCTGGTTCGATAATATCGGGTTTGGAAAACCGCAAACCGAGGCGACGGTCTTCCAGGGGCCGGAACCTAGATTCGTATTCGCCGGTTGTCGCCTGCCTCAGCCTTCACACTGCCGTGAAACCGCCTGCCTCGGCGCTTTGAGCGCTATTTTCGATCGCTCAAGGAAACGTCAATTTGAACGCCGGCCCGCTGCACGTCGCCGCGCAATGTCAGCGCGTCGATATTTGTGGGCTCAATGCTGAGCGCATTGACGACATCGACTGCGGCGCCTTCCGTATCGCCGATCGCCAGTCGCGCCCGGCCGCGTTGAACAAAACCGTCGGCTGATGCGAAACCGGCTTTTTCCGCCGCCGAGATCGCTGCGATAACATGGTGCCAGTCATCATTTGCGGCTTTGATTTTGGCGACGGTGAGATGCAATTCGCCGGCCTCAGGGGCATGCTCGAAGGCTGCAGCAATCGCCGCCTCTGCGAACGCCACCTCTTCCGTTTCAAGCCAGGCTTCGGCGGCTTGTGCGTAAAGTCGCGCCCGCACCAGCTCGTCACCCGCGTCATGCCTTTTTGCAATGTCCTCAAGACGCGCGGCGCCGAGCTTACCGAAGCCGGCGGCGATGTCGGCCATGGCGAGACAATGCTGCGCGTTGACGCCGCCGCCTTCGGCCGCCCAGATCTGCGCCGCGCGCCTGCCGACCTCGATGTCTTTTTCAATCAGCAGCAGACAGTCAAGATACCGGTCGGACGCTTCAGCGGGGGCGAGCGTGAATGCGGACAAAATGGCGGTCAGAAATTGCATGACGCACCCCTTATCGCCGGAAATGTCGGCGCAAAAGTGGCGCGGCTGAAATTGTTGCGAAAATCGTCGGTACCGTTACTCCGCCGCGTGGGCCTGTGCCGTGGCGCGCCGGCGCGTTCGCGCCTTGCGTTTCACCCGTTTGCCCTTGCGCGGCTTTTCGCTGTCCTCGGCGGCCGGCTCGGCTTGCTTCGTCGTCTCCGGCACAGCGATTGTCTCGGGCAGATAGCAGGTAACCCGTGCGCCTTGCCCCTCATTGGAGTCCAGCCGCGTCCAGCCGCCATGGAGGCGGGCGAACCGGTCAACCAGCGACAGGCCAAGCCCCGCGCCGGCGCTGGGCCCGCGGCTTTCGAAAGCATCGAAGATTTTCGCCTGATCTTCCGGTGAAACGCCGCGGCCGGTGTCTTCGACCCAAATCTTGATCACGCCGTTTTCCCGGCGCGCGCCGATTGTCACGGAACCGCCAGCGCCGGTGTAGGAGAAGGCATTCGAAAGGAGGTTGAACAACATCTGTTTTACGCGGCGTTCGTCGAGCGCCGCTTCGCCGATGTCTTTTGCACAATCGACCTTTAGGGCGACCTGGGTGTCTTCGGCCTTTAGGGCGGAGAAGGTCGCCGCACTTTCGAGCAACGCGCGGATGTTCGTCGCGCCTCGGTCAAGTTCGAGTTTTCCGGCGTCAATAGCCGCGAGGTCGATGATGTCGTTGATGAGATCGCGCAAGTGATAGGACGCCGACAAGACGCTCGCGACGTAATCCTTTTGCCGATCGTTCAGCAGGCCGAACATTTGCCCGTCCAGCATTTCGGAGAAGCCGATGATCGCAGAGAGCGGCGTGCGCAGCTGGTAGGAGACGTGATCGACGAATTTCGACTTCAACCGATCCGCCTGTTCGAGAATGGCGTTTCGTTCTTTCAGTTCTTTTTCGCGTTCCTTGGAATCCGTAATATCGAGAAAATGTACAAGTGTAGCGCCATCGGGGAGCGGCTCGACACCGAAAGCAACAGCGCGCCCATCGCGCATGGAGATTTCAACCCCCGCGGCGGATTTGCGGTCTTCGGGCGATTTCGACGTGACGGCGCGTTTGATCATGGCGACGCCGGCGTCGCCGCCGCCGGTCTTGGCAAGAAGATGTGCTGCAATATCGTCGATGTGAGGCGCCGATGCGAGACGCGCGGGCGCAATGCGCCACAGATCTTCAAACGCTTTGTTGTGGAGCCGTAGGGTGCCGTCGGCGCTGAAAACCGCAACCGCCTCGGCAAGATTGTTGAGCGTCGCTTTCTGCACATTCAGTTGAGTGTTGAAGCGGGCTTCGAGCTCAATCTTTTCGGTGATGTCGTCAAACGCGACGACGACGCCGCCTAAGGGATGGCGTTCTTTCGAGAGGCGAATGGCGCGTCCGTCGGGCAGATGCCATATCTCGTCGGGCGAACCGCCTTCTCTCGCCGTGCCGGACGGGCCGACATTTTCCGTATAGAGAGAAAGCTGTTCTGTTTTCCAGGCGTCGTAATCCGCCGGCTCCGGCAATTTGCCGGCGAACCGTAGATCGTCAAGGATTTCGCCGTGATAGGTGCGCCCGGATAGGGCGGCGTCCTCAAGATCCCAGAGCTCCTGAAACGCGCTGTTGTGATAAACAAGGTTCTGATTGGCGCCGAAGATCGCGACCGCCGTCGGGATTTGATCGAGCGTGCGCTGGTTGGCCTCTATATGCTGTTTGAGATCGGACTTTGCCTTGTCGAGTTCCGAAGCGTCGATGGCGAGGCCGCCAAGCGCGGCGTCGCCGGATCCGTGCAGCGGTGTTTCGATGACGCGGAATACGCGGCGTTCGCCCTTCGTATTGATAATGACGCCGCCTTCGGCCGTTTTTCGCGATGTTGACGCTTCGCCGGCAAGCGTGCGCAATGCCGGATCGAGTTCGATTTGCTGCCGTACCACATCTGCGGCGCTTGCCGCCTCTACCGCTTCCACATAGGCGCGATTAACCCAGACGAGCGCGAGGTCTGCGTTTCGCCGCCAGGCCGGCGTCGGCGCCCGTTCGAGCAGGGCGTGCGCGCCGTGCAGGTCTGTCGCGCGTTCGCGTATGGTGCCGACAATGGCGCCGTCTTCGGCCATGCGCACGGCTGGGTCCGTCATCCAGAGCGCCACCTGCCCGCCGGCGACGCGTCCATCGACCTCGATCGAGCGTCCGTCCTGGGTGACGACGACGCCGGAAAAAGCAACGCCGTGCCCGCGCAGATCGAGCACTTTTTCGCGCAAGGTTCCCGTCGGCGCCGCATCGTCTTCGTCCACGGGCAAATTTCCAAGGGTGCTCAGAAGGGTATCCACCGGCGTTTTTGGCGCCTCGTCATCTTCGCGAGAAAAGGACAGGAGAGAGGCAAGCGCCGCCGGCCCGCCGAGGATTTTCGGATCGCCCCAGCCCGCCTCGATTGCGTCATTGTCGTCCTCCCAGACCAGCACCAGCCCGGGATGGGCCGACAAGACGGCGTCGGATTTTTCGAGTCTCGCTTCCATTTCGGCGAGGCGCTTCGACCAGTGAAGGGACTGGTGGCGCGTCGAGGCGGAGACGCGGTAGGCCCAGAGCATGGCTGCGCAGGCGAGGGCCACGGCGCCGGCCGCTGCACCAATGAGCGGATCAATGGAGAAGGCGGCCGGCTCGCTGGCCGCGGCGTCCTGCGCAAGGGCGCCGCCGGCAACCGGGAACGCCGCTGAAATGCTCGCCAGGAAGTTGACCAATAGCCGCATACTGCGTTTCACTCTCGCCATTCCCCCAAAAGGCGCATAAACCCCAAATCTAGGCAGATTCGCCCAGATTTAGTGCGCCGCAAGCACGAAAGCGCAATATGTACTTGTTCGGCAATGACTAGCTAGAGGCAATAGCGCGGAATCGCCGACAACGCCCGTGAAGTTTTCAACAGGAAGCGGGCGCTTATTCTTCTGTAATCTGGAAGCTGAAACGCTCCATGAGGCCGTATCGCGGCGCCGGTTCGCCGCTCCGGCGGGCGGGCGGATATTTCCACCCCGCGACCGTTCTGAGCACCGTTCGGTCAAAGCAGGAATCCGAAGACTCGATGATGCGCGGGTTGATCACGGATCCGTCGGCGGCGACGTCGAACTGGACAAGCACGTCGCCCTCCGCGCCGCGCGACCGGCAGCGTTCTGGATAGGCGGGCGTGACGCGAATAAGCGGGGCGACCACGACATTGTCGCCGCCGCTTGGACCGACATCATCCGGCGTGAAATCGGGCTGTTCTGATTTTACGACCGGTTTTTCACCAGGGATCGTTTTTTTGATTTCGATGGGCGGTTGATCCTCTGGTACGGGTCTTGGCGGCGTCAATTTGTGAATGGAGGTTTCTATAATCTCCGGCGTAATCTTGATTTGAAGAGCAGGTTTTGACGGCGGCAAATCGCCGATCGGCTGACTGACCGCAGAGGCCATAAAAAGAAATAATGGAGCGGTAATCAACGCGGCGACGGGCGATCCGGCGATCCAACGTAATGCAACCATTTTACGCCTCCAGTTTTTGAGCGCGCGTGTCTCCACGGGCGCGCACTCATGCGCGCCGTTTGCAGCGGTCATCTGCAGACGGAGCAAATTCGCAGCGGCATTAGGTGAGCTGCGACATATGTAGCATAATGCCTTAAAAAAAGAACGCGGCGCAAGGGAGAATTGCGCCGCGTCCGGTATTTATTGAAACGGGCTAGTAGCGATAGTGATCCGTCTTGTACGGACCGTCGACATCAACGCCGATATAATCGGCCTGTTCCTCGGAAAGTTTGGAAAGCTGCGCGCCAATCTTGTCCAGGTGAAGTTTAGCGACTTTTTCGTCGAGATGCTTTGGCAGGATATAGACTTCGTTCTTGTACTGATCGCCTTTGGTCCAAAGCTCAATCTGCGCCAGCGTCTGATTGGTGAACGAGGCTGACATGACAAAACTCGGGTGGCCCGTGGCGTTGCCGAGATTCAAAAGCCGTCCCTGAGACAAAAGCAGCATGCGCTTGCCGTCGGGGAAGGTGATCATATCGACCTGGTCTTTGACGTTGGCCCACTTGTAGTTTTTGAGGCCGTCGACCTGAATTTCATTGTCGAAATGGCCGATATTGCCGACGATCGCCATGTCTTTCAGCGCACGCATATGATCGACGGTCAACACATCCTTGTTGCCGGTGGCGGTGATGACGATATCGGCGCGGGGCGCGCCTTCTTCCATGGTGACGACTTCATAGCCGTCCATAGCCGCCTGCAGCGCACAAATCGGATCAATCTCGGTGACCATGACGCGGGCGCCGGCGCCTTGCAGCGAAGCGGCTGACCCTTTGCCCACATCGCCGTATCCGGCGACCAACGCAACCTTGCCCGCCATCATAACGTCAGTGCCGCGGCGAATGCCGTCAACAAGGGATTCCTTGCAACCATATTTGTTGTCGAATTTCGACTTGGTCACCGAGTCGTTGACGTTAATCGCCGGGAAGGGAAGCGTGCCCTTCTTCTGACGTTGATAAAGACGCAGCACGCCGGTTGTTGTTTCTTCGGTGACGCCTTGAATGTTGGCTTTGACGGTCGAATACCAGTTCGGCTGTTTGGCAAGACGCCGCTTGATGGTTTCGAACAGGGCCGTTTCTTCTTCATTAGACGGATTGTCGAGGATCGACGGATCTTTCTCCGCGTCGGCCCCGAGCAGGATGAGAAGCGTCGCGTCGCCGCCGTCGTCGAGGATCATGTTCGCCGTTTCGCCGTCCGGCCATTCGAAGATCCTATCCGCAAGGTCCCAATACTCTTCCAGCGTTTCGCCCTTGAACGCGAAGACCGGCGTGCCGGCGGCGGCGATCGCGGCGGCGGCGTGATCCTGCGTCGAATAGATGTTGCAGGAGGCCCAGCGAACGTCGGCGCCAAGGGCCTGAAGCGTTTCGATCAGCACCGCGGTTTGGATCGTCATATGCAGCGATCCGGCGATACGCGCGCCTTTGAGCGGTTGCGCGGCTCCATATTCCTCACGCGTCGCCATCAGGCCGGGCATTTCGGTCTCGGCGATTTCGATCTCGCGGCGACCGTAATCGGCGAGACTGATGTCTTTGACGTGATAGTCGTGATGGGCGGGCGCGGTCATGGCGGCAGTCCTTATTTCTGGGGCGTTTATGTGGATTTGAGCCCGCCTATACCAGCGCCGGGCGGGCCTGCCAAGGCACATATAAGGATTTCTTTATATCATTTTCGTGAACCTTCGCGCCAGTCCCGATGTTCACAAGCGCCTGCTCTCGTGGGAACATCGCCGTTGCGGGCGGTGCGCCCGCGAAGGAAGCTGGCGGGCGCGAGACGGAGACGAATAATGACCACGAGAGCTTTTCTGTTTGCCGCCGCCGCTGCATTTACGGCCGCCGCCTGCGCCACCCCGGCGTCCGATCAAGCGCAGGCCGATGCGGGTCCCGCGGCCCTCGCCAAAGCCGACCCACGGATTGGCGCGCAGGTCGATCGCATTTGTTTTTCGCGCAGCATTAATAGTTGGCGCACGATTGATGGCGACGACGACGCCATCATTTTGCGCCGAAGCGTCAACGATCTCTATCGAGTCGAATATACCGGGCCCTGTACATCATCCGATTTTCGCTTTGCCCAAACGATCGGCATTGTAAATCGGCCGGCAGGCGGGTGCCTGACGCGTGGTGACAGGCTATTGGTTGAGGGGCCCGGCGATTTCGTAAACCGATGCCTCATCACGCAAATCAATGAGTGGAATGAGGACGCCGGCGAAGACGGCGCGATGGAAGAAGCGGACGCCGACGCCTAACCGACTCCCATGTTGTTTGGTTACTGAACCGGGCGTCGATCAAGCGCACCGGCCCAGTGCTGCGCCCATTGCTGCAGCATCGTTTCCGACTGCGCCTCTTGAAATGAACTTAACTCGTCGCGGCGCGACAGAAAGAACAACCACCCGCCGAAAACCATTATGACATGTGCGCTGATCGTCTCCGGAGGCGCATCTTGCAGCAAGGGTTTTGCAGAAATCCATTCGTATAAAGACTTAAGCAGCGCTTCATTTGCCTCCACGATCATCTTCTTAAGGGCCGGCTTGCGCGCGGCCTCAACCCTAATGAGATAGGCAAGACCGTCGCGGTCTTGATTCAACCGATCGTAAGCTCGGGCGATGTAGATCAGCTCGGCCCGCGTATCGCCCAGCGGCAGCACTTCCGTCAGGCCGAGGCGCGTTGGCGTCTCGAAACGAGAGTGCGCGATCGCCAGCAGCAGGTCATCCTTGCTTTTGAAGTGCCGGTAAAAACCCCCGGCGCGCGGCGTCAGGCCCGCCGCCTTTTCGATCTCACCGACCGTCGTCTTGTCATACCCGGCGGCTGAAAACCGGTCTGCGCCGGCCTCGAGCAGCTTTTGTCTGGTTTGGCTCGCCATTGATTACGGGTCCGTATTGACATTTTGCGCCGCGTAAGTAATCACTGATTACAAAATATAATCAATGATTACTTTCTGGTGAGGGGACGGGTCATGGGAAAAAGCGCAGCATTTCTGGATATTTTGGTTTTCCTGGCGATCGCCGGCGGGCTTGCTTACGTCGATTACGCTTATGTTCCGGCCGGGCCGTATCAGGGGTTCTTGTCGATTATCGGCGCGTTTGCGGTGGTGTTGGTCATTAAGCAAATGCGCGGGCAGGCATGGCGCGACTTCGGCCTGGGACGGCCAAGACGTCTGTGGGTCTTGCCGCTTTGGGTGGTCGGCATCTTTATAACCACGATGGTAGTCGCGCTTGCCGGGCAAACGGCGGCGGCGGCATTCATTGACGCGCCAGTCGATGTCAGCAAGTTTTCCGTTCTTCACCAAAACGTTCCGATGCTGATTGTCTCCCTGATCAGCATCTGGATCACGGCGGCGTTCTTTGAAGAAGTCGTTTATCGCGGGTTTCTGCTTGGCAGGTTGCTCGATATTGCCGGCGCTGGTTTTGGCGCGGCCGTGTTGTTGAGTTTTATCCACGCGGTGTTGTTCGGGCTGCTGCATCTATATCAAGGGCCTCTGGGCGTCATTACAACCGGCATTGTGGGTTTCGTTTTTGGGATATTCTTCGTGTTGCAGGGCCGAAACCTATGGGCGCTCATCCTTGTTCATGGGCTGATCGATACAATCAGCGTCATTCAGTTCTTTGTGGCGGGCGTGCCAGAGGCATAAAATATCTCGCCTACACGATGTGAATTTTTTGACTTCAGGGAGTGCGGTGAACGGCTTCGGACGCCGCCTATTCGGTGATTGTCGCGGCGATGGACTTCAATCCTTCGCGATATGTTGGATAGGCAAGCGTGACGCCGAGCGCTTCCTTCATGCGCGCGTTTGAGACCCGCTTGTTGTCCGCATAAAAACTTTTCGCCATGTCGGACAGTGCAGCGTCTTCTATAGGGACAAGCGGCGGCGGTTCGACGCCAAGAAGCTCACAAGCATATTTTATGACATCCTGCAGCGGCGCCGGTTCGTCGTCGGCGAGGTTGAAGAGATCGCCCGCCTCGGGGTGCGCCATGCTGGCGGCGAGGGCGACCGCAATGTCATCCACATGCATGCGCGAAAACACCTGGCCCTCTTTGTAGATGCGCCTTGCAGTTCCGCTGCACACGCTATCAACGGCGGAACGTCCGGGACCGTAAATGCCCGGCAAACGAAAGATTACGAGCGGCGCTGCGTGACCCGCCGAGAATTGGCGCCAGCTCTCTTCCGCCGCGATGCGCCGCCGGGCGCGCGGACTTGAGCCGCGCAATTCGCTCATCTCGTCAACCCAGGCGCCGTCATGATCCCCGTAAACCCCGTTGGTCGATAGATAGCCGATCCAGGAAATGTCGCCGCCGCGTTTTGCAATTGCATCGCTTGCGGCGTTCAAGGCCGGGCAGCCGTCTTCTCCCGGCGGCGTTGAGATCAGAATATGGGTTGCGCCAGCGAGCGCATCGACGGCGAGTGTGTCGCCCCAGATGACCGGTTCGACACCGGCGACGCGCATCGTCTCAGCTTTTTCCGGCGACCGCGTCGTTGCCGCAATGGACCAGTCGCCGTCATGGCGCAGGAGCCGCGCCAGAGCGGCCGCTGTGTATCCGTACCCGACGATGAAGAGACGATTGGTCATTTCGTTTTGCAATTCACATCATTTGAACGGATATAGTGATCCGTTCTTCGTGGCGAAAGCCGGGAAGGTCGATTTGAATTTTGCCAAAGCGCTGTTCCCATGCCCCGCCTGTTCGTCGCTCTCGCCTTGCCGGAAGTCGTCGCTGACGCCCTGACGCAATTGCAGTCGGGCGTAGACGGGGCACGATGGCGCCCGGTCGAAAATTTTCACCTTACGCTTGCGTTTATTGGCGATACGGACCGGCATGGGTTTAATGACGCCGTCGATGCGCTGTCGTCAATCGAAGCGCCCGCATTCGACATGCGCCTTCAAGGGGCGGGGTTTTTCGGGGACAAGCGCCCGACGTCGTTATGGGCCGGTGTAGAGCAGAACGATGCTCTCAATCATTTGCAGGGAAAAGTAGAAACTGCTCTGCGTCGTTCCGGGCTTTCATTGGAGCGTCGGAAATTCACGCCGCATGTGACGCTTGCCTATTTGAAAAACTCGCCCCGCGAGGCGGCGGCGCAATATTGCGCTGAGCACGGATTATTTTCCTGCGGCCCTTTTCCGGCCGATGCCTTTCATTTGTATTCGTCGCGGCTCGGCAGCGACGCCAGCCATTACGAAATTGAGGCGAGCTACGCGCTTTCGTCCTCAAGATAATCGAGGAAGGCTTCTGCGCCTTCTTCGATCAGATCCAGCACGCGTTCAAACCCTTGATCGCCGCCATAGTAAGGATCAGGCGTTTCGCGAGTCTCGCCGTCCGCAAAGTCGAGGAACAGGCGAATGTCGCATTCTCGGTTAGGCGGCGCTATTTCAAGCAAATCGGTCTGGTTGGCGAAGTCCATGGCCAACAGATAGTTGAATTCAAAGAAGTCCGCGTCAGTGACTTTGCGCGCGCGCTGATGGGAAAGGTCATAGCCCCGTTTTGCCGCGGCGCGCATCATGCGGGCGTCGGGCGGATCGCCGGCGTGCCAGGCGCCGGTTCCCGCTGATTCTATGTAAAGACGCATGCCGCGCGCGCGCGCCTTGGCGCGCAAAACGCCTTCTGCGGCGGGCGAGCGGCAGATATTGCCAAGGCAGACGAAAAGAATGCGCGTCACAGGCGGTCACAAAAACGTTTGCCGGTCTGTCTTATTCTATTCTCGTCAATCGTCTAGGATGGCGATGCAGAAATTTCTGCAAGAATGGAGAAACCCGATGACTGACACGCCCGCTAAATTCGCCAAAACCGCAATAGACCAGATGTACGCTGGTCTTGAACGGTCGCTCCGTAAAGGCGCCATTTTTCTGAAAGAAAAAGACCTGGCGGAAAGCGTCGCCCTTGACTGGCGCCTCGCGCCGGACATGTTTCCGATGAAGAAACAGGTGCAGATCGCAACGGAACTTCCCGCGCGTTCCCTGTCGCGGCTTGCCGGCGCCCCGATCCCTGAGTTTGGCGGCGACGCCGTCAGTTTTGGCGATCTATACGGCTTTGTCGAAAAGGCGCGCGAGATCGTCGGCGGCCTCTCAGATGAAGCGATCGAAGCCGACCCCGACGGGGACATTATCTTGCCGAGCCCGCGCGGCGAGCGAACGTTCAAACGGCGTGTGTTGCTGCAAAACTTCATTGTCCCGAATGTCTATTTTCACGTGATGGCGACCTACTTAAATCTGCGCAATATGGGCGTTGACGTCGGCAAGATGGATTATCTTGCTGCGCCGGACGAGTGAGCCGGCCCGACAACATTGTCATTCTCACCGGCTCCGGGGTATCGGCGGAGTCGGGCGTCGCGACCTTTCGCGACAAGGGCGGGATCTGGGCGAAATACGACTATCGTGAGGTGGCGACGCCGGAAGGCTTCGCCGCCAATCCGGGTCTCGTCCATTCATTCTACAATGATCGCCGGCGAAAGCTGCCGACGGTAGAACCAAACGCCGCCCATGTTGCGCTTGCAGAACTTGAAACCGGACTAAAAGCGCGCGGCGGGCAATTGACCCTGGTGACGCAGAATGTCGACGACCTCCACGAACGAGCGGGGTCGGAAAATATCCTGCACATGCATGGCGAGCTGAAAAAATCGACCTGCGCGCATTGCGGAGAAGTTTGTGTCTGCACAGTAGATTTATCAGTCGACGATATTTGCTCCGCATGCAAACAAACTGGCGGGATGCGCCCTTACGTAGTCTGGTTCGGGGAAATGCCGCGTTTCATGGATGAGGCGATGAGCGCGATCCTTGCTGCTGATCTCTTTGTATCTATCGGCACGTCGGGCTCTGTCTATCCGGCGGCGGGCTTCGCTGGCGAGGCGCGCAGCGCAGGCGTTCCGGCCATGGAGCTCAATCTTGAGCCGTCGGAAAATGCATGGATCTTTGAAGACAGTCGTTACGGCCCTGCGACAAAAGTCGTGCCGGAGTGGGTTGAGGAAGTGCTCACTTCCTGAGCGGTTCCGTTGGCGGTTTGCGATAAGTTGATGCGTGCGCCATTTGTCGTCGCGCCCAATTCCCACTACGCTCCTGCGCCAAGAGTGGGTCTTTAGGGAACAATCAATGAAATACGCCGGATTTTTCGCGGCCGCAGCGGTCGCGTGTGCGACCAATGTTTTTGCCGAAGATGCTGACAAAGAATGGGACGTATCGGCGGCGCCATTGGGCGACATGCGCGAAGTCGCCATTGACGTCGATGAAGGCACCTGGATGAGCCTTGATGTCAGCCCGGACGGTCGAACCATCGCGTTCGATCTGCTCGGCGACATCTATACGATGCCCATTAGCGGCGGCGACGCCACGCCGATCGCCGAAGGCGTAGGCTGGGACATGCAGCCGCGCTGGTCGCCGGAAGGCTCGAAGATCGCTTTTACGTCAGATCGTGGCGGCGGCGACAATATCTGGATTATGAACGCCGACGGTTCCGACAAGCGTCAGGTGACGAAAGAGGATTTCCGCCTTCTTAACAATCCGACCTGGTCGGCGGACGGCCGTTTTATCGCCGCGCGTAAGCACTTCACAACACAGCGCTCGCTCGGCGTTGGTGAAATCTGGCTCTATCATATTTCCGGCGGCGGCGGCGTCCAGCTCGTCGAACGGCCGAGCGAGGCGCATCAGAAAGAGCTTGGCGAACCAATATTTTCCGCTGACGGAAAATACATCTACTACTCGCAAAATGTGACGCCCGGCTCGACGTTTATTTACGCGCAGGATTCCAACACCGATCTCTTCAACATCAAGCGTTATGAACTGGCGACGGGCGAAATCGAGACAGCAGCGTCTGGCCCGGGCGGCTCGGTGCGCCCGGCGCCGTCGCCGGACGGCAAAACACTCGCGTTTGTGCGCCGCGAACGGATGCAGTCAAAGCTCTACCTGAAAGATCTCGAAACCGGCGAGGAGCGCGCGATTTACGACGACCTCGACCGCGATTTGCAAGAAATCTGGGCGGTGCATGGGGTCTATCCGAACATGGACTGGCTTCCCAACAACCGCGATCTCGTTTTCTGGGCTGGCGGCAAGATACGGCGCATTAATACGGCGACGGGCGCGACGTCCGTTATTCCGTTCCGCGTAAGCAACGCCCGCGCCGTCGCAACCGCGCCGCGACCCGACGTCGCCGTTGCGCCGGATACGTTCCGTACAAAGATGGTAAAGTTTGCAAGCGTCTCGCCGAACGGGCGCTCTGTCGTATTTGAATCGCTTGGCAAGCTCTATTTAAAGCCCGTCGATGGCGGCCGCCCGACGCGCCTGACCCGGCAATCGGAGGATTTCGAGTTCTTTCCATCATGGTCGAGGGACGGAAGGCGTATTGTCTACGTTTCCTGGAACGACGACACGCTAGGCGCCATTCGCACCGTTTCTGTGGGCGGGGGCGCCGGACGTGCGGTTACGCGCGAACCGGGCCATTATCGCTGGCCGCGTTTCTCCCCCGACGGTCGGACGATCGTTTTTGAAAAAGCGGCGGGCGGCGGTCTGGTTGATGATGACTACGCCGAGGCGCCGGGCGTTTACCGCTTGCCGGCGAGCGGCGGCGCGATGACCCGCATTTCGAAATCGGGGTCCCTGCCGCATTTCGGTTCGGACGAAAGACGTATATTCCTGACACGGACGGAAGGCGACACGGGCAAGCTCGTCAGCGTTAACCTCGATGGCGAGGATGAGCGTCTGCATGCGTCGGGCGACTTTGTGCTGGAGTATCAGGTCGCACCGACCGGCGACGCACTTGCCTTTCGCGAAAACTACAATGTTTACGCGATGCCCATAACCGACGGTCCGCAAAAAATCGCCGCCGGCCACAAAGCATCCGCCGTGCCGGTCGTGCGCGCCAGCAAGCACGCGGGAGACTATATGAACTGGGCGAACGCCGCCCTCCATTGGTCCATGGGGCCGACGCTCTATTCGGCGTCGCTCAGCGACCTCTTATCGTCGGCGCCAAAGGGCGAGGGCGATGATGGCTACGAAGCGCCAGAAACGGGCGTTGATCTCTCCATGGAAGTCGCCGCCGCGAAGCCTGCAGGAATTGTCGCGCTCACCGGCGCGAAGATCATCACGATGGCCGACGATTCTGGCGGCGTCATCGAAAATGGAACCATTATTGTTCGCGATAATCGCATTGAAGCGATGGGCGCTGACATAGCTGCGCCCGCCGGCGCGAAAGTGATCGACGTCGCGGGCAAGGTCATCATGCCGGGCTTGATCGACGCGCACGCGCATGGTCCCTATGGGACGGCCGACATCATCCCTCAGCGCAATTGGTCTATCATGGCCCACCTGGCGCTTGGGGTTACGACCGTGCACGACCCGTCGCATATAGCCAGCCACGTTTTCGCCGCTGGCGAATACCAGCGCGCCGGCGAAATTCTCGGTCCCCGTATCTATTCAACGGGCGAGATTGTTTACGGCGCCAAGGCGCCGGGCTTTTACGCTATCGTCAACTCTTATGACGACGCTCTTGACCATGTGCGCCGACTAAAAGCTGAAGGCGCCCATTCGATCAAGAACTACAACCAGCCGCGACGGGATCAGCGCCAGCAGGTAATCGCTGCGGGTCTTGAAGAAGACATCGCCGTCGTCGCCGAAGGCGGATCGCTCTTTCACATGGATATGGGACTTGTGCAGGACGGCATTACTTCGATCGAGCACAACATGCCGCAGGAGCATTTCTACGAAGACGTGCTCGCGCTCTATTCAGGATCGGACGCGGCTTATACGCCGACGCTGGCTGTCGCGTTCGGCGGCATGCGCGGCGACACATTCTGGCGCCAGGAAACCAATGTCTGGGAGCATCCGATCCTCACGGCTCATGCGCCACCTCGGTTGTTGCAGGCCTCGTCCGTACGCGGAGAAAGAGCGCCGGAAGAGGATTACTATGATGACATTGCCGCGCGAGAAGCAAAAAAGCTCGCTGACCGCGGCGTGCTTGTATCCATCGGCGCCCATGGCCAGCAGCAGGGGCTCGCCGCACATTGGGAGCTCTGGTCGTTTGCCCGCGGCGGTATGAGCCCGCTTGAGGCGCTAAAGACGGCGACTGTGTGGCCCGCCGAACATCTCGGCTTCTCCGCCGATATCGGCTCGCTCGAGGAAGGCAAGCTCGCGGATCTTGTTGTCCTCAATGCCGATCCCCTTGCCGATATTCAGAACTCGGACGATATCGATATGGTAATGCTGAACGGCCGGCTCTACGACGCGGCGACCCTCAACGAGGTCGAGACGGGAACGTCAACGCGCGGCGCCTATTGGTGGGAGGAGTGATTCCGAACATTAGGCTGTTCGTTCTTGCGCTCGCAGCATTTGGAGCTGCGAATGCCGCAAAGCCGCCAACCTATCAGGACAACATGGTTGCGGCGCGCGAAGCCTTCGCCGATGAAGACTGGACCGATATGGCGGCGCATCTCGACGCGGCGCAGCTTCTTCGGCCGTATTCGCTTTACGTAATGAAAAATCGTGTCCTCGCCCATGAGATGGCGGGCGACAGGGGTCGAGCGTTGATGATCGTGCGCGAAGTTGTGGCGCGCGGTCTTTCCATAGAATTATCCGGACACGAAGCGTTTGATCAACTGACAGCCGATCTCGCATTTGCGGAGATTGGCGCGCAGATGGACGAGAATGCGGAGCCCTATGGCAGTCCGTTCCTTATTGAAGTTACGGGAAAAGTCGATTTGCTGCCGGAAGCAATTGCACAGCACAATGGCGAAAGCCTTTTAATCGGTGGGGTGAGAAACGGGGAAGTCTTGCCTTTGGGCGCTGGTCCCGCACTGTTCTTCGCAGATGGTGGTGTATTCGATATAGAAATTCGAAGCGATATGTTGTGGGTTGCGGTGAATAATCAGCTTGCGTTTATAAACGCGGAGGACGCCCCGCCCTTCGCTGCGGTCATGACGTTCGACCGCCATTCAGGCGAAGAAATTTCGAAAATTCTGCTCGGCGGTGATGACGCGTTGATTGGTGACATTGAAATAGCGGGCGACGGGACAATTTACGCCAGCGATTCCGTGACGCCGCGTATTTTCAAAATCGATCCGGCCGGCGACCGTCGCGTGGCGAGTTTCGCCAATCCGCGTTTTGTGAACCTTCAGGGGATTGCACTCGATGAAGGAAACGGACGCCTCTTTGTCGCGGATTATCTGACCGGCCTATATTCAATGGACCTTGAATCCGGCGAGGCAACACTGCTCCGCAACGACGCGAATGCTCATCTTGGCGGTATCGACGGGCTGTATCTGTATGATGAAGACCTGATCGGTATCCAGAATGGAACAACCCCACAGCGGATCGTGCGTATCGAACTCTCTGATGACGCCAAGTCTGCGACCGAGTTAAAGGTGCTTGCGCAGGCTCTGCCAGAGTGGAACGAGCCAACACATGGTGCAGTAATGGGCGACAAATTTTACTACATCGCCACAAGCAATTGGCCGTCCTACGATGCGGAAAACGGTTGGGCCGAGCGCGAGGACAAACCGCTGCAACCGTTGCGCATCATGTCGGTGGATTTAGACTGAAATTGGTTTTGCGAGTTTCAGTCCTCAGCGCCCCATGGCGGCGGCGGGGGGTCAACGGGCGCGGACAAATCGAACTCGGCGCGGAAGAAACGGTTTTCGCGTTTCAGCTCATAAGCGAATAGGGCGTTTTCTTCGATTTCAATCGCCCAGACATTCGTAACGGATGCGCTTAGGCCTTCACGTTCGAACATAGCGATAGATTCATCGTCTACCGGAAATTCGACGCGAGTGTAGTTGCCCGAACGAACGGCGTTTGCCGCGGGCGCGTCGCCGCCATACTGCGTGACGGAGTCTTCTGTTCCATCTTCGTGGCGATGATCGTGCTTCAAGCGGAGACCGTCAGACAGCCGAGTAATCACCCAGGTGCGGGAGCGATCCTCGCCTACGTGAAATGGAATGCGTATTGTGTCAGGTTCGCAAGTGCGGACATGCATGACGAGCGTTTCTGCGGCGAAATCAGCGTCGACTTCGTCGGTGGAAACGACGCTTCCCTCAAAGGCCTTGCCGCAGTGATTGCCGAGCGCAGCCATAAACGCATCCGCCGGCGCTCTGTCGTCGGGAGCGTCATTGGCGCAGGCGGCGGCAAGAAAGAGGGCGGGGGCGCTCAGCGCCAATTTAATAAATCTCATAGCAGCGTTTCTAGGCCGTTCTCGCTGGCAGGCCAATGCCGCCGCCGCTTATTGCTCGCCGCCGTCGAACATGGCGCGGAGATCAACTGAGGACTCCGCGCCGATCTTTTCGTAATTCTCATCGATCCAGCGGTCCGCAATGGCGCGCCCCTTTTCCTTAAGGCTTTCCAGAAACGGCCAGTCAGTCCTGAATTTTGACGAGATGTCGTAATCGACCAGCGCCTCGTCGGACCGAACCGAATGAATGCGTACGTCGCGCAGGCGGTCGCGGTATTCATCCTTGAGCCAGCCGTCATCGAGCAGCTTATGGACGAAGGAGATTGCGCGCAATTCGCGCAACAGGGAAGAATTGAAGCTGATTTCGTTGACCCGGTTCATGATGTCCGGCGCCGTTGTCGGCACGTCGTCGCGTTCGATCGGATTGACGTGAACGATGATGATGTCCGACGACGGCGCGTCGTAGAAAAACGGAAACAGCACCGGATTGCCCATATAGCCGCCGTCCCAATAGTGCTCGCCGTCAATCTCGACGGCCTTGAACAGAAACGGCAGGCAGGTCGAGGCGGCAATGACATCAGCCGTCATATCTCTGCATTCAAAGACATGGACCTTTCCGTTGCGAACGTTTGTCGCGGAAATGAAGAGTTTGGTTTTCGTGCAGCCGCGCAGGCTGTCGAAGTCGATGCAGCGTTTCAGGATGTCTTTTAGCGGGTTAATGTCGAAAGGGTTAAGCTGGTAAGGCGAAAACGCCCGCGTCACCGCGTCGAACATCTGGTACGACCACGCGTTCACAAGGTCGGACCCGCCAAAGAAATGCGCGAACGGGCTGCCGCGGACGGGGCTGTAAATCTTTCCGGCGTCGGAGATTTGGCGCCACAGCGTTTCAAGCGCCTCGCGCGCGCCTTCCTCGCCGCCCTTATGCAGGCCGTAGGCGAGGGCGACGGCGTTCACAGCGCCGGCGCTTGATCCGGAAATGGCGGCGACCTCAATGCGCGGGTCTTCAAGGATTTTATCAGCAACGCCCCAGGAGACCGCGCCATGAGCGCCGCCGCCCTGGAGCGCGAGGTTGACTTTCTTTACCACCTAATGCGCGACCCAGCCGCCGTCGATTGGTAGCGCCGCGCCGGTAATCGAGGTCGCGCCGTCCGTACACAGAAAGCACGCAAGCGCGCCAATTTCCTCGACGGCGACAAATTTCTTGGTGGGTTGCGGCCCGAGCATAACGTCGCGGACGACTTCTTCTTCGGAGATGCCCCGCTCCCTTGCGGTGTCGGGGATCTGTTTTTCGACCAGCGGGGTTTTGACGTAGCCGGGGCAGATGGCGTTACAGGTGACGCCATATTCGGCGCCTTCAAGGGCGACGGTTTTCGTCAGGCCGACGATCCCGTGTTTTGCAGCGACGTAAGCCGATTTAAACGGCGAGGCGACAAGCCCGTGAGCCGACGCGACATTGATGATACGGCCGAAGCCGCGGGTCTTCATGCCCGCCATGACCGCCTTCGTGGTGTGAAAAGCGGAGACGAGATTGATGGCGATGATGGCGTCGAGTTTTTCTTCAGGAAACTCCTCGATCTTGGCTACATGCTGGATGCCGGCATTATTGACGAGCACATCGACCTGACCGAAGGCCGCTTCCGCCTCTTTGATGAGCGCGGCGATTTCCGCCGGCTTGGTCATGTCCGCGCCGTTATAGAGGACATTGACGCCGTGTTTTTCTTCAAGCCCCGCACGAACGGTCTCAATCTCGTCGGCGTCGCCAAAACCGTTGAGCATGACATTCATGCCGTTTTCAGCAAAAGCAGTCGCAATACCGAGACCGATGCCGGAGGTTGAGCCGGTGATGACGGCGTTGAGGGGCGCAGGCATGGGAGCTCCTTGTTTTGTGGGATACGGATTCGGCGCGACCATATTTGCCGCAGCGCAAAACGCAAATCACGACTGCCGGGGTCACATATTTTGCGCTAGGTTGTCGCCGTCATGGCTCGAAACGCTTTTCTTACCGCCGCATTTTCGTGCGCACTTATCGCCGTGAGCGAGGCCGGCGCGCAAATGTCGGTGACGACAATAGGCGCCACCGATGCGTCCGCCTGCTATCAAAACGCTGCCGACGAGCTTTCCGAAAACACCGGCCCGTGCGACGTCGCCCTTGACGATCGCGCGACGTCGCGCACGGACCGCAAGAAGACGCTTGTCAACCGCGGTGTCATCTATAACCGCCGCGGCGACTACAATGACGCGCTCGCCGATTTCAACGCCGCCATCGAAATCGACGACGATCTTGCCGAAGCCTATGTCAATCGAGGCAACACATGGTTCTATGCCGGCCGCCTCGACGACGCGATGGCGGATTACGAAAAAGCGCTGGCGCTCGACGTCGCCAAGCCCTGGGCCGCTTGGTACAATATCGGTCTCGTCCATGACGCGCGGGAGGAGCCGCAGGCGGCGCAGGCGGCCTACCGCAAATCGCTTGAGCTCAATCCGAATTTCGGTCTCGCGCTGCAGAAGGTGCAGGATTGACCTTCGTCACCCATCTTGAATGTTCCTATACGGGCGAACGCTATCCCGCGGGCGTTCCGCACGGGCTCTCGCGCGCGGGCAAGCCGCTGCTTGTGCGTTATGATCTCGATGCGCTCAAAGACGCCGTATCAAAAGAAGCGCTGGCGGACCGCGCGGAAGGGTTCTGGCGGTATCGGGAATTCCTGCCTGTTCAGCACACGGAAAACCGCATCTCTTTAGGCGAAGTGGTGACGCCGTTGATCCCTTTGCGCGACCGGCCCAATGTCATCGTCAAGGACGAGGGGCGTTTGCCGACAGGATCGTTCAAGACCCGGGGCCTCGCTTTGGCGGTGTCGATGGCGAAAGAATTCGGGATCGATCATCTTGCTATGCCGACTAACGGCAATGCCGGCGCGGCGATGGCGGCCTATGCGAGTGCAGCCGGCATCAAAACCACGATTTTTTGTCCCGACGATACGCCGGCGGTGAATGTGGAAGAGATCGCGCTGCAGGGCGGCGACGTCTATCGCGTCAATGGGCTCATCAACGATTGCGGCAAGATCGTCGGCGACGGGAAAGAAAAGGCCGGCTGGTTTGACGTTTCAACGTTGAAGGAGCCCTATCGCATCGAAGGCAAGAAGACGATGGGCCTCGAACTTGCCGAACAGCTCGGCTGGGAACTGCCCGACGCGATTTTTTATCCGACCGGCGGCGGCACCGGCTTGATCGGCATGTGGAAGGCGTTCGATGAACTCGAAGCCATCGGTTGGATCGGTTCAAAACGCCCGAAGATGATTGCGGTGCAGGCGGCGGGCTGCGCGCCCATCGTCAAAGCCTTTGAGGATGGAGAGGAACATGCGCCGCTCTGGGAGAATGCATGGACGGCCGCCGCCGGCATTCGCGTGCCGGTTGCGGTGGGCGACTTCCTGATCCTGCGCGCGGTGCGCGCGTCTGGCGGTTTCGCCCTGGCGGTCGATGAAGACAAAATCTTCGAAGCGCGCGACCGCATTGCGCGGGACGAGGGACTGTTGTTATGCCCCGAAGGCGCCGCCACATACGCCGCCTACGAACAATCTTTGAAAGACGGACGCATTGGAAAAGACGCGCGCGTGGTTCTCTTCAATTGTGCGACGGGATTGAAATACCCGATGCCGCCGGTTGAAAAGACGTTGGATCGGAACAGGGAAATCGACTACTCACGGTTTTAGAGTTGCGGCGATTGCGCGCGATGCTTGGAGGGTGATCAGAGACATGCGTGTATGGATCGCCATTCTCGCCGTCGTGGTTATTGCTGCCGCGAGCGCATTCTACCTGCTCCGCGACAAGGAATTCACCTTGCGCTTTTCCGAACCGCAGCTGCGCGAGCGGCTCGACAACCAACTGCCCTGGTCGGAACGGTATCTCTTTATCTTCGAAGTCACGCTCGACAATCCGCGCGTCGATTTGATCGAGGGCTCGGACCGCGTCGCTGGCGGGCTTGATGCGACGCTCAACATTTTCATCAACAACAATCCGCAGCCGCTTTCCGGCGCCGTCGATATGTCGGGCGCGGTTTCCTATGCCAGTGAGGAGGGCGCCTTTTATCTGGTCGACCCACAGGTCGAAAATGTGCGCATAGCCGGCATACCGGACCGCTACGCCAACACGGCCAACGAAGCGATATCGAAAGCGCTGGCGGCGTTTTATCAGGAACGGCCGATCTATAAGCTCGACGAGTTGGACGCCCGACATCGGACTGCAAAATTGCTCCTTAAGGACGTCGTGGTCAAAGACGAGCATTTGGTTGTAACCTTGGCGCTCGATAAATCGCGCGGACCCGCGCGAGACCCAGCTGTGGGAGAACAGATCCAGTGAAAACCCTCGCCGCTATCGCCGTCGCTATTGTCGCCGCCGAGCACTTCGGCATTCTCGTGCTGGAGATGTTTTTCTGGGATCACGACGTGGGCCGGGAGATATTCTCCATGACGGCTGAGGAGTCGGCGATCACAAAAACCCTCGCCGCCAATCAGGGCCTTTATAACGGCTTCCTCGCCGCGGGACTGCTCTGGGGGCTGATCGCCGGCAAACGCGACGTCATTATCTTTTTTCTCTTGTGCGTCGTTGTCGCCGGCGTCTTTGGCGCGGCGACAGCCAAACCGTCCATCCTCTTTACGCAAGGCGCGCCGGCGCTGCTTGCCCTGATCCTGACGTTCCTGGCGCGCCCGCGCGCCGCCATCGGCTAAACCTGCTGCGGAAAACCCCGCTGCTAAAAACCATGGGCCGTGCCTGCGAAGCACAGTAAAAAAGCGCTTCGCGTTGTTGGAGGCCTCTTATGACCCAACCCATGCTGCTCCCCGTCGCTGCGCTTGTCGCCTGGACGCTCATCATGGCCGTCTGGATGCTCGCAACCCGCATACCGGCCATGCGTAAGGCCCGAATGCATCCGCAAAAGGCCGTGCATACCGATAGCGATGCGATGCAGACCCTGCCGAGCGAGGTCCGTCAGGTTGCGGACAATTACAATCATCTGATGGAGCAGCCGACGATTTTTTATGCTGTCGCGCTGGTCATCGCGATCAGTGGCGAGGCCGCGGCGATCGATGTCGGACTCGCCTGGGCCTATGTCGCCCTTCGCGTCGCGCACTCGGTCTGGCAGGCGACGAAAAACATCGTAATGATCCGGTTTTATATTTTTCTGGCCGCGTCCGCGCTCCTATTCCCGCTTTCAGGTCGGGCGCTTTATCTGCTGCTGACCTGACTTCCGCATCGGCTGCATCCTCCAGCCGTCGCCGCTTAGTTACGCGACGGTTGCCGAACCCGTTCCAATCTATTGGGCGATTTTCACTGGACAAAAGAACAAAAAGGGAATATAGAACAAAAGACGAACAGAACGCAGTCGAAAACGGGAAAAATCTTATGGAAAACGAAACCTTGCGTGACGTCGTCGGACTCGGCGTACTTCTGACAGTAATCGGCGCGGCGCAATTCTGGGGGGCGTTGCTGGGCGCGTAGGACTGTTTATCCACGGGAAGGCAAGCGTCGATGGCCGCGCAATTTATCCACCTCCATTTGCATTCGGCGTATTCCCTTTCCGAGGGCGCGATCCGGGTTGAAAAGCTCGACGCGTTGTGTCGGCGGGCTGGAATGCCGGCAGTCGCCGTCACCGACACCAACAACCTTTATGGCGCGCTGGAGGTGTCAACGAGTCTTGCGGGCGCCGGCGTTCAACCGATCATCGGCATTCACCAGGCGTTCGCTGGCGGCGACTTCGACCTTCCGCTCAGCCGGGGAGAGCGTCATCCCTCGCTCGTCCTCCTCGCCCAAAATGAGGCCGGCTACCGGAATCTTTTGAAACTGACGAGCGCGGCGTTCCTTGCGTCCGCCGCCGAGGACGCCGTGTGCGCATCGCTGGCGGCCCTTGAAGGGTCTTCCGACGGGCTGATCTGCCTGACCGGCGGTTATGACGGGCCGGTTGACTGTCTCTTACGCCAACGGCGCGAAGCGGAAGCGCGCAAAACGCTCGAGAAGTTACATGTGCTGTTTCCGGACCGCCTCTATGTGGAGCTGCAGCGTCATCCGGCGCGCGCCAAGGAAAGCGTCGAAGGCGAGCTTCTCGATCTCGCCTATGATCTGGAATTGCCGATCGTCGCGACGAATGAGCCGTTCTTTCCGTCCCCGGAAGATTATGAAGCCCATGACGCGCTGCTCTGTATCGCCGAGGGCGCCTATGTTCACCAGGACGATCGCCGCAGGGCGACGCCCGATCATTATTTCAAAAGCGCCGCGGAAATGGCGGCCCTGTTTGCCGATCTGCCCGAGGCGGTCGAAAACACGGTGGAGATCGCGCGGCGCTGCGCCTATCGTCCGCGGTTTCACGATCCGATCCTGCCGAGTTTTACGGACGCCACCGGCGCCGATGCGGTCGAAGCGGAGCGGGCGGAGTTGGAGCGCCAGGCCCGGGAGGGTCTCAAGGTCCGGCTCGCCGATATTGAGCTCGCGGCGCCCGAAGAAGACTATTGGAAACGCCTGAAGGTCGAACTCGACATCATCAACGGCATGGGGTTCCCGGGCTACTTCCTGATCGTTTCGGACTTCATCAAATGGACAAAGGCGCAAGGGATCCCCGTAGGGCCTGGGCGGGGGTCCGGCGCCGGTTCCGTGGTCGCTTGGGCGCTTACGATTACCGATCTCGATCCGTTGCGCTTCGGATTGCTGTTTGAACGGTTTCTCAATCCCGAACGGGTGTCGATGCCCGACTTCGACATCGATTTCTGCCAGGACCGACGGGACGAGGTCATCCGCTATGTACAGGAGCGCTACGGTCGCGATCGCGTCGCGCAGATCATTACCTTCGGCAAACTGCAGGCCCGCGCCGTATTGCGCGATGTCGGACGCGTCCTCAACATGCCCTTCATGCAGGTCGATCGCATCTGCAAGCTGGTGCCCAACAATCCGGCCAATCCTGTAACACTGGCCGAAGCCCTTGAGAGTGAACCGCGCCTCAAGGAACAACGCGACAGCGACAGCGCCGTTGCTGCGCTCATCGAAAAAGCGCTGCGCCTTGAAGGGCTTTATCGCCACGCTTCGACCCATGCGGCGGGTGTCGTGATTGGCGACCGTCCCCTCGACGAACTGGTGCCGTTATATCGCGATCCGCGGTCCGATATGCCGGCGACCCAATTCAACATGAAATGGGTTGAGCCCGCAGGGCTCGTCAAATTCGATTTTCTCGGCCTTAAAACGCTCACCGTCATTGACCGGGCCGTGGCGCTCATCAAACAGCGCGACATCGACGTCGATATGGCCGCGCTCCCGCTTGATGATCGGACGACCTACGACATGCTCGGCGAGGGTGCGGCGACCGGCGTCTTCCAGCTTGAAAGCGCAGGCATGCGCGCAGTCCTACGCTCCATGAAACCGGACACGCTGGAAGACATCATCGCCCTTGTTTCGCTTTATCGGCCGGGGCCGATGGAAAACATCCCGACCTATATCGAACGCAAACAGGGTGATCAGGATCCGGACTATCTGCATCCGCTGCTGGAGGATGTTCTCAAGGAAACCTACGGCGTCATCATCTATCAGGAACAGGTGATGCAGATTGCGCAGATCCTTTCCGGTTATTCGCTGGGCGAGGCCGACCTCTTACGCCGCGCCATGGGCAAGAAGAAAAAAGAGGAGATGGACAAGCAGCGCGCCCGCTTTGTCGAGGGCGCGGCGGAAAAGGACGTCGATAAAAAGAAAGCGTCGTCGATCTTTGACCTTGTCCAGAAATTTGCCGGTTACGGGTTCAACAAATCCCACGCCGCTGCGTACGCCTTCATCGCCTATCAGACGGCCTGGCTCAAAGCCAACTACCCGGCCGAGTTCCTGGCGGCGTCCATGTCGCTTGATCGCGCCAGTACCGACAAGCTGGCGATCTTCCTGAAGGAAGCGCGACGGGCGGGCGTTGACGTAAAGGCGCCCCATGTCAATCATTCGGCGAGTGATTTCACTGTTGAGAGCGGCGCCGTCGTTTACGCACTTTCCGCCATCAAGAATGTCGGCGAGGCGGCGATGGCGCTGATCGCTGATGAGCGCGCCGCCAATGGACCGTTTACGGATCTCTTCGATTTTGCCGAACGGGTCGATCTCAAATCCGTTGGCAAACGGGCGTTAGAAAACTTAAGCAAGGCCGGCGCGTTTGATGGGCTTTGCGCATCGCGTGGACAGGCCTTTGCGGCGGCCGACCTGATGATCCGCTATTCGGCTCAGGCCGCCGAGGAACGAACGAGCGATCAGGGTGCGTTGTTCGCTCTCGATGCAGCGCCGGCCCTCGACAAACCGCGATTGCCGGTCGTTGAAGATGAGACGGCGCTCGCCCGCCTTGATGATGAACGTGCGGCGATCGGCTTTTATTTTTCTGGCCACCCCCTCGACGATTATGAACGTGAGCTCGCTCGCATGCGCGTTACGAATTACGCGGAAACCGTCGATCGGGCGAAAGCGGGCGGCTACGCCTTTAAGATGGCCGGCGTCATTCGCACGGTGCGCCGGCGCCGGTCTAAAACTGGCAAGCCGTTCGCCTGGGTCGAGCTTTCAGACGCTACCGGAGAATTTGAGGTCACAGTTTTTCAGGAAGTGCTCAAAGCGGCCGACGAGCTTCTTGAGCCGGGGACGCTGATCCTCGCCGATGTTGCGGCGGAGGATCGTGACGGGGACGGCGACATCCGGTTTACCTGCAACGGGATCAAGAGCCTCGATCTAGCGGCGGCTTCGGCGGTATCGCAGCTGCGGATTTCGATTACTTCCGAGCGGGCGCTTGAGGGGGTTCGCCGCCGCCTCGCCGCCGTCAAACCGGCGTCGGCGCGCGAACGCGGCGACGTCATTATCGCCATGCGTGTCGGCGAAAAGGGGAGAGACGTTGAGATTACGCTGCCTGAGCCGGCGGCCTGCACCCCGGCCATGCGCGGGGCCTTGAAGGGCGTCGAAGGCGTTGCCGACGTGGAATTGGTCTGACGCCGATTTCGCGCCCATTACGCAGTTGCAAACCGGCCAAAGCCCGCGTATAGGGCGCGCCATCTCTCACGCGAGGCCATCCTTTCGTGGCCGGTCGGGGTTATTGCTCCATCCGGTTAAATCGGCGTCGCGGCGGTAAAAACGAACAGGAGCAACAAAGATGGCGCTGCCAGAATTTTCCATGCGTCAGCTACTCGAAGCTGGCGTACATTTCGGTCACCAGACCCACCGCTGGGACCCGAAAATGAAGCATTACATTTTCGGCGATCGCAACGGCATTCATATTATCGACCTCTCCCAGACCGTGCCGATGCTGCATCAGGCGCTCGTCAAGGTGCGCGACGTTGTCGCTGGCGGCGGCCGCGTGCTTTTTGTCGGCACCAAACGCCAGGCGCAAGGTCCGGTCGCAGAAGCCGCGCAGCGTTGTGCACAGTATTATATGAACGTGCGCTGGCTGGGCGGTACGCTCACCAATTGGGAAACGATTTCGGACTCGATCCGCCGCCTCAAAGATCTTGAGGAAAAACTCGAAAGCGGCGGCGCCGGTTTCACCAAAAAAGAACTTCTGGATTTGACGCGGCAGCGCGAAAAGCTCGAGGCTTCGCTCGGCGGTATTCGCGATATGGGCGGCCTGCCCGATCTCATGTTCGTCATTGACGTCAACAAGGAAGCGATCGCTATCAAGGAAGCGAAAAAGCTCGGCATACCCGTGGTTGCTGTGGTCGACACCAATTGTTCGCCGGATGATGTTGACTATATCATTGCCGGCAATGACGACGCGTCGCGCGCGATCGCTCTTTACTGCAACCTCGTTGCGGATGCGGTGATCGACGGGATCGGCGAGGGTCAGGCGGCCCTTGGCGTTGATCTTGGCGCGGCCGAAGAGGCGCCGGTTGAGCCTGCGCTCGAGGAAACACCGGCGCCGCCGGCATCCGAAGCCGCCGCGGAACCTGCCGCTGACGCCGTTGCGGAAGCGCCCGCCGAAGCCGCGAGCGAACAGGCCAGCGCCTGATCGTTGCGGCCACGGAACTCCGCTTTCGCAAAACTGTCGTCGGCGCCTGTTACGGAGCCCCGGCGCGGCGACGAGGGCGGCTTGAAAACAATGTAAACTGGCGCTTCGGGATCGCTCGTCGCGCCGCTTGATGGAAGACAGGAGCAAGTAAACAATGGCTCAAATCACGGCAGCGATGGTCAAAGAACTGCGCGAGAAAACCGGCGCAGGCATGATGGACTGCAAATCGGCGCTCAATGAAACGGGCGGCGACATGGAGCAGGCGGTCGACTGGCTGCGCAAAAAAGGCCTCGCGAAGGCGGCAAAGAAGGCCGGCCGTACGGCGGCGCAGGGTCTCGTCGCCGCTTCCGTCGAACCTGAAGGGGCCGGCTCGATCGGCGTTCTCGTGGAGGTGAATTCCGAAACGGACTTCGTTGCGCGCAATGACTTGTTCCAGAAAATGGTAGGCGACATCGCTGCGACTGCGATCGCGGTCAATGGCGATCTTGCCGCCCTGCAAGCGGCAAAATATCCGGGTACGGATAAAACCGTTGATGAGCATGTCGCGGAAATGGTCGGGCAGATCGGCGAGAACATGGCGCTGCGCCGCGCCGACGGCGTTGTTGTCGATGAGGGCGTTGTTGCATCCTATATTCACGGCATGGTCACGGACGGCGCCGGCAAGATCGGCGTCATCGTCGGGCTGAAGTCCGCTGGCGACAAAGCCAAGCTCGCGGCGCTCGGCAAACAGATCGCCATGCATGTGGCTGCGGCGCGCCCGCTTGCGGGCCGCGTAGACGACCTTGATCCGGCTGTGGTCGAGCGCGAGAAAACGATCCTCGCCGACCAGGCAAGAAGCTCTGGCAAGCCGGAAAACATCATCGAAAAGATGGTTGAAGGACGGTTGCGCAAATTTTACGAGGAATCGGTCCTGCTTGAGCAGGTGTTCGTTATCGACGGCGAGACGAAAGTCGCGAAAGTCATCGAAAACGCGACGAAAGACGTCGGCGCGCCAATCGAGTTCGCGGGCTTTGCCCGGCTGGAGTTGGGCGAGGGCGTCGAAACTTCGGACGATGACGACTAGCTAGCCGGCATTCCCCGCCGCGCCGCCATTTGACGGCGCGGATCAAACAGTTAGAACAACGCCGCGGATAGGAGCAAACGGCCCTTTCTGCGGCGTTTTTGCGCCGCCTGAAATCGGCGCGTTCGCGAACAGAGTGTGACCCATGACCGACGCCAATCCCGCCTCCGCCGATTCTGCGTCCCGCTTCAAACGCGTTCTCCTGAAAATTTCCGGCGAAGCGCTGATGGGTCCCGGCTCTTACGGCATAGACAATGAGACGGTCGGGCGCATTGCGGGCGAGGTCAAAGACGCCAAGGACCTCGGCGTCCAAATGTCTCTCGTCATTGGCGGCGGCAATATCTTCCGGGGCGTATCGCCGGGCGCGGAAGGCATGGAGCGGGCGAGCGCTGACTATATGGGCATGCTAGCGACCGTGATGAACGCGCTCGCCATGCAGAATGCGCTGGAGAAAATCGGGCTTTACACCCGCGTTCTTTCAGCCATCGAAATGACGGCGATTTGCGAGCCGTATATTCGCCGGCGCGCCCTGCGTCACATGGAAAAAGGTCGGGTGGTGATTTTCGCCGCCGGCACCGGCAATCCGTTCTTCACGACCGATACGGCCGCTGCGCTCCGGTCCGCCGAAATGGGATGCGACGCGCTTCTGAAGGGGACGCAAGTCGACGGCGTTTATTCGGCCGATCCGAAAAAGGATCCGAAAGCAGAGCGCCTTGAAAAACTGACCTACCATGAGGTGCTGATGCGCGATCTTAAGGTCATGGACCAGGCGGCAATCTCGCTGACCCGTGAAAGCGGCATTCCGATTGTGGTGTTTCCCATTGGCGCGGCCGGCGGCGTTGTCGGCGCATTGACCGGTTCCGGCCCTTCGACGATCATTTCCGATCGCTGACCCCTTTTCGTCCGAATTGGGGCGTATTATTCGGGGAAAGGCGAACCAAATCAGGAGAATAAACCGATGAGCAGCGGGGTGGACTTAAAAGACCTCAAAAAGCGCATGGACGGCGCCATTGCGGCGCTGAAATTGGAATTTGGCGGCCTGCGCACCGGACGCGCGTCGACCAGCCTCGTGGAGCCGATCGACGTCGATGCTTATGGCTCGAAAATGCCGATGAATCAGGTGGGTACGATTTCGGTGCCGGAGCCGCGCATGATTTCAATTCAGATCTGGGACAAGGGCCTTATTGCGGCGACCGAAAAAGCGATCCGCGAATCCGGCCTCGGCATTAACCCGGTGGTCGACGGCCAGAACATCCGGATACCGATTCCGCCGCTGACCGAAGAGCGGCGCGCCGAGCTTGCCAAGGTTGCAGCGAAGTATGCGGAACAGGCGCGCGTTGCTGTGCGCAATGTGCGACATGACGGCATGACCCAGGCCAAGACTGCAGAGGGCGGCGAAGACGAGCAAAAACGCCTGCATGACGAAGTGCAAAAGCTCACCGACGAATATGTGAAGAAAGTCGATGAAGCGCTTGCCGCGAAGGAAGAGGAGATCATGCAGGTTTGACGCCCGCGATGATCGATATGTGGCGTGGGGCCAAGGGCCGTGTGGGGCGACAATGAACGCCGCTGAAAAATCTGTGCGCCCGTCGCCGGCGACAGGCGGCGGCGCGACCCCGCGACATGTGGCGATCATCATGGACGGCAACGGCCGCTGGGCCAAAGCGCGCGGGCTTGAACGGACGGACGGTCACCGCGAAGGAGTTGCTGCGGCCCGGCGCGCCGTTGAAGCGGCGCGCGATCTCGGTATTGAGTACCTGACGCTTTATTCCTTCTCGACGGAAAATTGGCGTCGTCCGGCCGGTGAAATCCGTGACCTGATGGGTCTTTTAAAGCAATTCATTGTTGATGATCTGCCGCGGCTGAAGGAAGAAGGCGTCAAAGTGCGCGTCATTGGCGACAAGGACAATCTCGCCGCGGACGTGAAAGCGCTGGTGCGGCGCGCCGAACGGGAAACGGAAGACAATACAAAATATACGCTTCAGATCGCGTTTAACTACGGCGGTCGCGATGAACTTGTGCGCGCCGCGCGTGCGGCCGCCGAAGCGGTGCGTCGCGGCGATATCGCGGCGGGCGAGATCGATGAAGCGACATTTGGTCGATTTCTCGATACGGCGGGCGTGCCCGACCCGGACCTTGTGATTCGCACCAGCGGCGAACGGCGGACGTCGAATTTCCTGAACTGGCAGGCGGCCTACGCCGAATATGTTTTCACGGGCGTGCTGTGGCCGGATTTCGACGCAAATACGTTCGCCGACGCAATCGCAGAATATAATGCGCGCGAACGGCGCTATGGCGGCGTCGGCGACGCCTGATGCCGGCGCCTGCTATTGACAAATCCACGGCCAAGGGAAGCGTCGAAGTTCGGCGCGCGCTCCGTTTACGGATTATCTCTGCGGTTTGCATGATTCCACCCGCCATCGCCGGCGTTATTATGGGCGGGCGCGTTTTTACCGCAATGGTCGCATTCGCTGCGATGCTCATGGTTTTTGAATGGACGCGCATGGTGGAGGGACGCGCCTATTCCTGGCGCTTTTATCTGTTGAGCATAGGCGCCGCGGCGGCGCTCATTCTCGCCGGCGCCGGGTCTTACGGATTGGCTCTTGCCGCCGCCGCCGCCGCCGGCCTCGCCAGCCTGGCGCCTATCGGCGGCTTTACGTTCTGGCCCGCCATCGCCGCGCCCTACATCATTGCGCCATCGGTGGCGCTTATCTGGCTGCGTTTCGACCCGGCCTACGGGCAGGCGCTGACGGTCCTCATATTCGCGACGGTTTGGGCGGCGGACACCGGCGCCTTCATTTTTGGCAAGCTGATCGGGGGCCCGAAAATCTCCTATGCGCTGTCGCCGTCGAAAACCTGGGCGGGGATCGGCGGCGGGGTCGTCGGGGGCGCGCTCGCCGGCGCGCTGGCTGCGTATTTTCTGTTCGGGGCGGCGGCGGCGGCGGCGTTCCTGCTCGCCGGCGGCGTCATCGGGGCGGCGTCCGTCGCCGGCGATCTGGCGGAATCCGCCTTTAAAAGGCGCTTCCGGGTCAAAGATATTTCAGGGTTTATTCCCGGCCATGGCGGCGTTCTCGACCGTCTGGACGGGATGATTTTCGCCACGGTCGCCATGACGAGCGTATATTTGCTCTATAATGTGTTCGAAAAACTGTAAGGGGTGGGCATGGGACAGACGACAGTGGACGCCAGCGGGCCGCCAGGAAAACGCACCGTAACGATCCTCGGTTCGACCGGGTCGATCGGCGTCAACACGCTCGATCTCATTGAGTTTGCGCGCGGCAAAGGCGAGGCCGACGTCGAAATTGTCGCGCTCACCGCCAATCGCAATCTTGAAACGCTGGTCGAGCAGGCAAGAAAATTTCGCCCGCAATTTGTCGCTATCGGCGATGCGTCGCTGGGCGAAGAACTGCGCTCGGCGCTTGTAGGAACCGGTATTGAAACTGGCGCCGGGCCGGAAGCGATCGAAGCCGCCGCTATGCGCGACGCCAACTGGGTCATGGCGGCGATTGTCGGCGCTGCGGGCTTGCAGCCAACCTTGAAAGCGGCGCAACGCGGCGCCGATATCGCGCTTGCCAATAAAGAATGCCTCGTCTGCGCCGGCGATGTCGTCACGGCTGCGATTGAGAAGGCGGGCGGCCGGTTATTGCCGGTCGACTCCGAGCATAACGCAATTTTTCAGGTTTATGACTTTGAGCGACCGCATCGGATATCCCGTTTGATCCTGACGGCGTCGGGCGGTCCCTTTCGCACCTGGACGCGCGAGGAAATGGCGGTTGCGACGCCGGCGCAAGCCGTCGCCCATCCCAACTGGTCCATGGGTGCAAAAATTTCCGTCGATTCAGCGACGCTCATGAACAAGGGTCTCGAATTGATCGAAGCCGCGCATATCTTTCCGACGCCACATGAGCAGATCGACATTCTCGTGCATCCGCAGTCGGTGATTCACTCAATGGTTGAATATGCAGATGGGTCCGTGCTCGCCCAGCTTGGCACGCCGGATATGCGCACGCCGATCGCCACAACCCTTGCATGGCCTGATCGAACGCCGAGCCCGTCGGCAAAACTTGACTTTGCAGAAGTTGCCAAGCTGACCTTCGAAGCCCCTGATTTGAAACGATTTCCTGCGCTTAGGCTAGCCCGCGAAGCGATCGCCGCCGGCGGCGTCATGCCAGCGACGCTCAACGCCGCCAACGAAATCGCCGTTGCCGCTTTTCTTAACGGTCAGGTCAAATTTCTTGATATCGCCGCAATTTCCGAGCAGGTACTCGATGAGGTCTCAAGGGTGAACGCGCCCGCAAAGCTGACGGCGCTCGACGACGCCGTCGCCGCCGATGCGGAAGCAAGGCGGCGCGCAGAAGCATGCGCAGCAGCGCGCGCGGCGGCGTAGCAGGGCGGAACGAGTGTAATGAATATTGCCGGCTTGTCGCTTGAAGCGATTTTGATTCTGCCGCTTTCCGTGGTCGCGTTTCTTATCCTTTTGTCGATCATCGTCTTCATTCACGAATACGGGCATTTTTCCGTCGCACGCCTGCTTGGCGTAAAGGTCGATGTCTTTTCCATCGGTTTCGGCAAAACGCTCGTCAAATGGGTTGATCGAAAAGGCACCGAGTGGCGCATCGCAATGCTGCCGCTTGGCGGTTATGTGAAGTTTTTCGGCGACGTTAACGCGGCGTCGCAGGCGCCGCCGGAAGCGGCAGCGCAGCATGATGACGGCCATCCTGTAACAACGCAGTTTCCCAAGCCTGGCCATGAAGATGAGGTGGCCGCGCATATGACGCCGGAAGAACGCGCGGTCTGTTTTCATTTCAAACCGGTTTGGGCGCGCGCTCTGATCGTCGCCGCCGGCCCGGTTTTCAATTTCATTCTCGCCGTCGCGATTTTCGTGGGCGTCTTTATGATGGTCGGTCGGTACGACCTTGATGCGATCATCGGAGACGTTGCGGAGAACTCCGCTGCGGCGGAGGCGGGGCTGCAACCGGGCGATCGCATCGTGTCGATCAACGGACGCGTGCTGGACACCTTCAATCCGATCTACGACATCGTTCTTTTGAGCGGCGGCGGTGAACTCGAATTCGAAGTCCTGCGCGATGGCGAAACGACACGCGTCACCGCCGCGCCGCGCCGGGTCGAGTCGCAGGATCGCTACGGCAACGACATCGAAGTCTGGCAACTCGGCATCAGTCCCGACGGCAACGCCTACACGTTTCGCAAATACGGATTCGGCGCTGCGCTGCAGCAAGGCGTTCACGAATTATGGCGGGTTTTGTCAGTGACCGTGCGGTTTCTCGGTAAGATTATTGCCGGCCAGGAAGACCCGCGCCAGCTCGGCGGACCTATCAAAATGGCCCAATATGCCGGGCAATCCGTCATGTCGGGCTTCGACGAGTCATCCTACAGCGAGCCCCCAAGTTTTTGGACGAAGCTCAAAATGAGCCTCTTCGATTTCATTTCGCTTGCCGCCGTCGTGTCGATTTCGATCGGTTTCCTCAATCTTTTGCCCGTCCCGGTTCTCGACGGCGGGCATCTTGTGTATTACGCCTACGAAGCGGTCGCCGGGAAGCCGTTGGGGCCACGGGCGCAAGCGGTCGGTTTCAGAGTGGGCATCGTCCTATTGGCGTCGCTCATGATTTTCGTCACGTGGAACGACATCAATAATCTGATCTCATCAATCAGCTAGGGCGTCCGAATGAGTTTCTTATTGTCCGGGGGGACTTTCCGCCGCGTTATGGTTGCCGCCGCTGCTGCATGCGCAGCCACTTTTGGCATAGCGGCGGCGCAGACCGAGCCAACATCGCCAACGCCGCCGGCGGGGCAGCCATTCGGCGCCGGCACGGTGCTTCATTCTCAAGAAGCGCCGATCATCCAGGGAATTTCAATAACGGGCAATCAGCGGATTGAGCCGGAAACCGTCGGGTCGTATTTGCCGTTGCAAGCTGGCATGCCGGCCGATCCTGAATTGCTCGACCTGTCGCTGAAAACGCTTTTCAACACCGGCCTCTTCTCCGACGTATCGCTGGAAATGCAGCCAAATGGCGTGCTGCTGATCACCGTGCAGGAAAACCCGATCGTCAACCGTGTCATTTACGAGGGCAACAAGCGGGTCAAGGAAGACAAAATCACTGAGGAGGTGCAGCTGACGCCGCGCGCAATTTATACGCGGGCGAAAGTGCAAGCCGACACGCAGCGGATCATTGAGCTTTATCGTGCAAAGGGTCGGTTCGCCGCGCAGGTGACGCCGAAGGTGACGCCGCTCGATCAAAACCGCATCGACGTCATCTTCGAAATCGACGAGGGACCGAAAACAGGCATCGCCAAGGTCAATTTTGTCGGCAATGAAATCTTTACCGACAGCCAGCTGCGCGGCGTCATTCTCACTAAGGAAAGCCGTTGGTGGCGTTTCTTTAGTTCAAATGACAATTACGATCCGGACAGGCTCGAATATGAGCGAGAACTTCTGCGCCAGCATTACGGTAAGGAAGGTTACGCTGACTTTCAGGTCGTTTCCGCTGTCGCTGAGCTGACGCCGGACCGGAAGAATTTCTTCATTACCTTCACCGTCGACGAAGGCCCGCAATACACGGTCGGTGAAGTCCGCGTTAAAACAACGCTGGCAAAACTCGACGGTGAAACGCTTACACGCTTTGTACCGATCCGTGAGGGCGAAACTTTCAACTCGGAAAAGCTCGAAAAAGCGACCGAAGCGATTACATTCGCTACCGGCGCCACCGGATATGCATTCGTTGACGTTAATCCTCAGCTGCAACGGTTCGAAGACACCAAAACGATAGACGTGACCTTTCAGGTCAATGAAGGGCCGCGTGTTTATGTCGAGCGCATCAACATCAAGGGCAACACACGGACCCTCGATAAGGTAATTCGGCGGGAGATTCGCATTGCCGAGGGGGATCCCTTCAACCGTGTTCTGGTCGATCGCTCCCGCGCGCGGGTCCGATCGCTCGGGTTCTTCTCGGAAGTGGAGATCGAGGAAAAGCCGGGATCGGCGCCGGACCGAACTGAGCTTGACGTTAACGTCGAAGAACAATCAACAGGCTCGTTCTCCGTCGGCGTCGGCGTGTCCTCGACGGAAAATTTTATCGTCGACTTTTCCATCCAGGAAAGAAACCTGATGGGGCGCGGTCAGTCGCTGACGTTCCGCGTCCAGGCGAGCTCGCGCACGCGCCTTGTCGATCTGCAATTCAATCAACCGTATTTTCTGGGCCGCAACCTGAACGCGGGTGTTTCGGCGTTTAACCAACGCACCAATTTCCGCGAAGCGGGTTTTGTCCGCAACCGGATCGGGTTCGGCGTCAACACCGGGTTTTTCATCTCCGAATACGGCCGCGGCGGGCTTTCATACCTGCTCAGCAAGGATGATGTTGAGATCGATCAGTTTAGTATTGCGCAGATTGAAAGCGATCAGGACGCGTCCGCCGTCTTAATCCCCGGTGCGATGGCAACGTCGATCGCACCCGCTACACGCGTTGAATTTGATCCAGACACAATGATGAATGTCACTGTGCCGGTTCTGGGCGCCAATGGCGAACAGGCGCAAATTGTCACTGCGAATCTATGCGATTTTCTGGTTCAATCGCTGTCCCCGACCTGCCAGTCTCGCGGCAATTTCCTGACGTCGCTCGTCGGCGCCTCTCTTAGCTTTGACACGCGCAACGATCCCATCACGCCGAGCCGAGGCTGGCGCGCTGGGGTGTCGGCCCGTGTAGCCGGGCTTGGCGGCGACGTTAATTACTATCAGGGCGAAGTGACCGGCGCGGTCTACCGGCCGCTCCTGTTCGGTCTTGTTGGCGCGCTGAAAGGCCGGGCCGGTTATATTGAGGGCTATGGCGGCGACGATGTGCGTCTGTCCGACCGCTTCTTTGAAGGCGCATCGTCTTTCCGCGGCTTTGAAGTCGCCGGTGTCGGGCCCAGATTCCTGCCGTCCGGCGGGCCGATTTTTGACGACATGGGCAATGTCACCGGGCAGTTGCCTCAGGAGCGTGACGGTCAGTTGCTGGGCCAGGCCATTGGCGCCAAGGCCTACGCCATTGGTACGGCGGAAATCCTGATCCCGTTGCCGCTGCCGGAGGAATATGGCATACGCGCCGCGTTGTTCAGTGATTTCGGTTCGGTCGGCCTAGTCGATGATTCGACTAAAATCCTGAATTCCGATCTGACGCTGTTTATCGACACGGACGGCGACGGCATTGGCGATCTCGCGCCGGTGCAGGACGAATTTGCCTTCCGCGTCACCGCGGGCGTGTCGGTCAGTTGGGATTCGCCTTTTGGGCCGGTGCGATTTGATTTCGCCGAGATTATTCGCAAGGAAGAATACGATCGGACCGAGGGCTTCCGCTTCAGCGCGGGAACGAGTTTTTAGAGATTGTCCCGCAGGCCGAGGGCTAGGCCGGGGGTTAAGCAAGGTAAGAGGTGTACCCATGAAAAAGAGTATTATTGCGATCGCAGGCGCTGGACTTCTGGGCCTGTCCGCGCTTGTCGGGCAAGCGGCGTTCACCGGCGTTGAGGCGCAGAACAATGCCAAAGCGCCCGTCATTCTTGTCGTCAATATGGAGATGCTCGTTGCTCAGTCGAAAGCCGGCAAGACGATCCCGGATCAGGCCGAAGCCGTCCGCGCCGGCGTTGTAAAGGAGCTTGAGGCGGAAACAGCGAAGCTCCAGAAGGACATTGACGACTTTCAGAAAAACTCTCAGCTGATGTCCGAAGAAGTCAAGCAAAAGACCGCACAGGAGTTACAAGCGCGCGCTCAATACGGGCTTCCGCAGCGTCAGCAGATTGCCGAACAAGCCTTTCGCATTGCGCTTCAAAACGCGCAGGCGAAAATCCTTCAGGAGAGCCAGCCGATCCTTAAAGAAATCGTTGAGAAACGCGGCGCCACGGTTCTGCTCGATCGCGCGGCGGTTATGTATGCCGCAGTTGAAACCGATGTCACGCAGGAAGTGATAACGGCGCTCGACAAGAAGATCGACGAAGTTGAGGTGCAGAAAATTTCGCTCGCTGAAATTGAAAAACAACTGCGAGAGGCGGCCAAAGCGCAAGCTGAGGCGGCGAAGAACCAGTAGCCGGACGTCAGGTCTTGACGACGCGACAATCACGTTAGCCGGCGCGGCGTTCGCGCCGGCTATTTTCATTTGTGCGGGCCCGCACAAGCGAGAAGGCGAACGGATGCCCGACGGGCGTTTTTATCATGCCGGACCTGCGCTGAGCGTCGAGGATGCGCTTGCGCTTGCCCGTGAGCATGACGCCGATGCGCGGCTGATCGGGCCAAAGAGAGGGTGCGCGGCCCGCGTCGCGCGGCCGGACGAGTCCGACATTTCAGACGCATTCGTTCTTTGCGCTCGTAAAGACATTGTCGCACACATTGCAGATCGCACATTCGGTCTCGCAGTTGCAGAGCCGAAATTTGCGGATGAGATCGCCGACAATGGTCCGGTGATTGAAAGTTCAGCGGCGAAGCGCATCTTTGCGGAGATCGCCGGGGTCCTGCACCATCCCCGCCTCGATGGGGGCGCCGAGCCAAAAATTGCGGCAGGCGTCATGAGGCACCCCACCGCGATCATCGGCGCCGGGGCGGAGATTGGCGCGGATTGCGTTCTCAGCCCATACGTCGTGATCGGACCGGGCGTGAAACTTGGGCGGGGCTGCATTGTGGGGACCGCGGCTTCCGTTCAATTCGCGATTTTGGGAGACCGGGTGCGGCTTCTCGCCGGTGCCCGTCTCGGCGAAGACGGATTCGGATTTGTCGACGGACCGGCTGGAACCGTACGGGCGCCGCAGCTCGGTCGTCTGATCGTAGGCGACGATGTTGAAATTGGCGCCAATGCGACCATCGATCGCGGCGCTCTTGGCGACACAGTGATCGGCGATGGCACAAAAATCGACAATCTCGTCCATATCGCACACAACGTGCAGATCGGCCGAAATTGTTTTATTGCTGGGCAGGCTGGTTTTGCCGGCAGTTGCGAATTGGGCGATGGCGTGATGATCGGCGGCCAGGCCGGCGTTGCCGATCATTTGTCGGTGGGCGCGGGCGCTATGATTGCGGCGCAGGCCGGCGTCATTAGCGATATGCCCGCGGGCGAAAGCTGGGGCGGCACGCCGGCAATGCCCCGCCGGGAATGGCTCCGCGCCACACTGTGGGCGGCGCGCCAATCGAAAAGGAAAGCGGACGAGAAATGACGGAAGAACGGAAGCCGCCGCTCGAACAGGGCAAGTCAGTCCTGGAAGTCGACGAGCTAATGCAGCTGTTGCCGCATCGTTATCCGATTTTGATGATCGATCGCCTGGTCGATATCAAACCGGGCGACAGCGCGATTGGCATCAAGAACATATCCTATTCGGATCAGATCTTTCAGGGGCATTTTCCGCAGAAGCCGGTAATGCCCGGCGTTCTCATTATTGAAGCGATGGCGCAGGCGGCCGCCGCCTTTACATCCTATACGGAAGGCCTTGACGTAGAAGGCAAGATTGTTCTGTTCATGGGTGTTGACCGCGCGCGCTTTCGCAAGCCGGTTGTTCCGGGCGACCAATTGCGAATTCACGTGCGCACGGAGCATCGACGACCGCCGGTGTGGCGCTTTGCGTCCGTGGCAGAAGTCGACGGAAAGCGGGTCGCCGATGCGCAGTTTTCAGCGATGCTGGCGCAAGGCGCTTAACGGCTTCGGGGCGCAATGAAAATTCATCCAACAGCGATTGTCGAAGACGGCGCAGAGATCGGCGAGAGCGCCGTTATCGGTCCCTATTGCGTCGTTGGCGCGCGCGCGCGTCTGCACCCGGGCGTTGTTTTGAAAAGCCATGTGGTGATCGAGGGAGACACCACTATTGGCGAGCGGACGATTGCGCACGCCTTTGCTGTCCTTGGCGGACCGCCGCAGCATATGCAATATGACGGCGAAGAGACGCGGCTCGAAATCGGCGCCGACGTCATTATCCGCGAACATGTCACGATGAATCCCGGGACGCCCGCCGGCGGCGGGGTCACGCGGATTGGCGATCGCGGGTTTTTCATGACCGCCGCCCATATCGGGCACGATTGTCAGGTCGGTGACGATGTTATTTTTGCGAACAATGCGACGCTCGGCGGTCACGTAAAAATCGGCGACAATGCGTTTCTCGGCGGGCTCAGCGCTATACACCAGCATTGCCGGGTTGGCGCCTATGCATTCGTTGGCGGCTGTGCGGCGGTTGCGTGCGATATCATTCCTTATGCATCGGCGTTTGGCAATCATGCGCGGCTCGGCGGTCTTAACGTTATTGGCCTGAAGCGCCGGAACATGCCGCGCGATTCCATCCGTGCGTTGCGCGACGCCTATCGCTTGCTGTTTGATTGCAAAGACGGAACCTTCCGCGACAGGCTGGAGACGGCGCGCACGCGATTTGCCGACTGTCCTGAGGTTGGTGCGATTATCGCCTTCATTGACAACGGAGCGACGCGCTCCCTGATGACACCGGCGCGTTAGGGCGCCGATGACGCGTTGGCGTAAGCTCGGTTTGATTGCGGGTGGCGGCGCGCTGCCGCTGCGCATTATCGCTGAGCGCGAGGCGCTGGGCGAGCCTTATCATTTAATCCGCATAACAGGGTCGGTTGATGCTTCCCTGAACGCAAAGTCCGGGGATGAATATGGTCTTGGCGAAGCGGGCAAGATTCTTCGCCGGCTACGCGAGGCTGAATGCGACGCCGTCTGTTTTGCGGGTATCGTGCGTCGGCCGGATTTTGCTTCGTTGAAAGTCGATTGGCGCGGCGCCGCGTTAATGCCGAAAATTATTGCAGCTGCGGCCCGCGGCGACGGCGCCATTCTTGATGTCCTTGTCGAAACCCTGGAAGCAGAGAATTTTCTGGTCGTCGGCGCTAACGAGGCCGTGCGCGGTTTAAGCGCGCCGCAGGGGTCCTTCGGGACGCATGCGCCGTCCACGGATGATTTTGTCGATATCGCCAAAGCTGCAGCGCTGATCAACGCCATTGGGCCCTACGACGTGGGGCAGGCGGCCGTCGTTGCGATGGGTTATGTGCTCGCGATCGAGGCTGCAGAGGGAACGGACTTGATGCTGTCGCGCTGCGCCGCATTACCCGGTGCGCCGCAGCGCAAACGAAATGGCGTCCTTGTGAAACGACCGAAACCCGGTCAGGAACTTCGAATCGATTTGCCTGTAATCGGGCCGGAAACCGTCCGGCGCGCGCACGCCGCTGGACTCCGTGGCGTCGCTGTCGAGGCCGGGCTAGCGCTTGTCATGAATCGCGATGAGGCGGTGGCGCTCGCTGATGACGCCGGGTTATTTCTGTACGGATTTACTGAGGCGGACCTCAATCGAACATGAATCGGCCATTGAAGGTTATGGTCTGCGCAGTCGAGCCGTCGGGCGACGCGCTGGGTGGCGCGCTGATGGCTGCGCTTTCGGCAAGGGCTCCCGGTATTAGTTTTTCCGGTTGCGGCGGACCGGCCATGAAGGCGCGCGGATTGGACAGCCTGTTCGACATTGGCGCTTTTTCGGTGATGGGGCCGGTCGCTGCGTTGAAAGCGCTCCCCGCAGCGCAAAATGGCGCCCGCGATCTTGCTAACCACGCAGTGCAAGAAGATGTCGACGCCGCAGTGCTGATTGATAGTTGGGCGTTTTCAAAACTCGCAGCTGAACGCATTCGTAAAGCCTCGCCGCGAACGGCGTTGATCAAATACGTTGCGCCGCAGGTATGGGCGTCGCGTCCGAAACGTGCCGAAACGCTGGCGCAGATATTCGACAGCCTCATCACGCTGTTCGAATTCGAAACGCCGTGGTTCGAAAACCATAGCGTACGGACCGTTTGCGCAGGGCATTCCGGGTTTCAGGAATTGACGCGCACGCGCGGCGGCGGCGCGGCCTTCCGAGAAAAACATCAAATTGGCGACGCGCCGCTTGTTATCCTTGCGCCCGGCAGCCGGCGCGGTGAAATCCGACAGCTCGCAGAACGGTTTCGCGCGGCGATCGACATCGCGCGCGCGGACTCCCCTGCGCTGAAAATTGCGATCCCCGTTGCGCCGGGGCGGGGCGACGATATTCGCGATGCCTTTGAGGGCTGGGATGTCGCGCCGCTTCTGGTTGCGGCAGATGAGAAGCCCGCCGCTTTCGACGCAGCCGACGCCGGTCTCGTCGCGTCCGGCACTTTGTCCACCGAGCTTGCGATCTGCGGGACTCCCATGGTTGTCGCCTATCGATTTGGCCCGATCACCGCGGCGTGGGGGCGGAGCGTCGTGACGTCGAAATGGGCCTCCCTGATCAATATCGCGGCGCAGGCGGATATCATCCCGGAATTCATCCAAGAAAAATGCGAGCCGTCTGCATTGGCGACGGCGCTCCAGCAGCTTCTGACCGACGCGGATGTTCGCGCCGGACAGCTCAACGCCTTCCCCGCTGCGCTCGAAAAACTCGGGACAGGCGGCGCGCCGGCGGCGGAAACCGCGGCGGATGCGATTCTGTCCTGGATTAACGATTGATCTTTTAACGCCTGCGCCCCTTGCGGGAACTGACGCCCGGCCCTAATCCTCGATCACGGCCTAGGGGTGTAGCTCAGTTGGTAGAGCATCGGTCTCCAAAACCGAGGGTCGCGGGTTCGAGCCCTGCCACCCCTGCCAGCCGCATTAAGCGACCGCTCTTGCCAGCGCGCATTGCGACCAGATTTCCGACAGCGCCGAGACGAGGTGTTCGATGTCCGCATCGGAATGAACCGGCGAGGGCGTGATGCGCAGGCGTTCCGTTCCTTTTGGCACGGTCGGGTAGTTGATCGGCTGGACATAAATGCCGTGATTGGCGATCAGCCAGTCGGAAATCCATTTGCACTTCACCGGATCCTTGACCATCACCGGCACAATATGGCTCGGATTGTCGAGCGTCGGGATGCCGATGGCTGCGAGTTTGGCACGCACCGCGGCGACGCGGTCGCGCTGGGCGAGCCGTTCGGCGTCGCTTGTCTTAAGATGGCGGATTGAGGCGAGGGCGCCAGCGGCCACCGAAGGCGGCAATGCTGTCGTAAAAATAAAGCCGCTCGCAAAGCTGCGAATGAAATCAACGAGTGACGCCGATGCCGCGATGTAGCCGCCCATTACGCCGAAGGCTTTACCAAGCGTGCCTTCGATGACGGTAAGGCGATCGGTTAGACCTTCGCGTTCCGCGATGCCGCCGCCGCAGGGCCCGTAAAGGCCCACCGCATGGACTTCGTCGAGATAGGTCATGGCGCCGTATTTGTCGGCGATGTCGCAAAAGGCGGCGATGGGCGCGATGTCACCATCCATTGAATAGACGGACTCAAACGCGATGAGCTTTGGCGCCGCCGGGTCGTCTGCCGCGATGAGGCGTTCAAGATCGGCCGGATCATTGTGTTTGAAAATCCGGCGCTCCGCTTTTGATTGGCGGATGCCCTCGATCATGGAGGCATGGTTCAGCGCGTCGGAATAAACGATGCAGCCCGGAATTTTAGCGGCGAGCGTCCCGAGCGCCGCCCAGTTTGATACGTATCCGGAGGTAAAAAGCAGCGCCGCTTCTTTCTGGTGGAGGTCGGCGAGTTCGCGCTCCAGTTTCACATGATAATGATTGGTGCCGGAAATGTTCCGCGTACCGCCAGCGCCGGCGCCGCACTCGTCGATGGCGCTTTTCATCGCTTCGGTGACGACGGGGTGTTGTCCCATGCCGAGATAGTCGTTGGAACACCAAACGGTGATGTCCGCCGGCCCTTCGCCGGCATAGTTCTTCGCCCTCGGAAAGGCGCCGGCGCGCCGTCCGATATGGGCGAAGACGCGGTAATTGCCCTCATCGCGCAAGGCGTCGAGACGGTCTTTGAAGAATTGTTCGTAGTCCAACATTCTCTCCGGGGCGGTTGTTCTGCAACCGCCGATGCACATGGCGTTCCGCTTTTATAAAGTTAAGGCCCGCGAGGCGATTCGAAAGGGTTTTTGGCGTCTGGAAGACATTTTGTCCACGCGGCGCCGCGCCGCTATCCGACGCAGGTATTGTAATTAATAATCATTCGCATCTAATTGCGCCGCATACCGACTTTGCGTTTTGACAGTGTCGCCGTTGCGCTGCATCAAGCGCCCGTTCAGTGACGTGTCAAAAGTGAGGGCGCCCAGATATGTTCCAGCTACGACCAGCGGGATCGGCGGCGTTTGATCCGGTGCTTGTGCGAGAGCCGATTTTGCTGCGGCCGCCGCAATTGAGCGATTTTGAAGACTGGGCGGCGCTTCGAACCGGCAGCCGGCCGCATCTCACGAAATGGGAAGACGACTGGACGGCGAAAGACATCACCTCATCGGCCTATCGGCGAAGGCTGCGCTTGTGGGAAAGGCAGCGCCGTACGGCGGCAAGCCTGTCGTTGTTTGCGTTTCAGTTGGACGCAGATGCGCTGATCGGCGGCGTGACGGTCTCAAACATCCGTTTTGGGGCGTCACGATCAGGCGTTATCGGATATTGGGTCGGTGAGGGCTTTTTGCGCCGCGGCTATGGCCGGATCATCGTCGATGAGACGGTTCGGCACGCTTTCGACGTCATCGGCCTCAATCGCGTCGAGGCCGCTTGCCAGCCTGAAAACCAAGCGTCCGCGCGCCTTCTGGCCAGCCTTGGCTTCGAACGAGAAGGGCGCGCCAGGGGATATCTGAGGATTAACGGCGTTTGGCGCGACCACGATATCTATGCTGTGACCGCTGCGGACCGGACGGCGGCGCAGCGCGGCTGATCGGCCAGAACGGGCGTTTCGGCTGAAAAATTGCAAAGTACAGCGGTCAAGCCCTTGCAGATCGCACTTCTCCGCGTGAAGATATGACAAGAGACGACCTGTGGGGCAGGTGCGACACGTTTAACATCGCCGGCGGCTGGCCGTGCTAATCGCGCACGGGCATGCGGATTTTTAGACGCGCGCCTGCGGATGTGTCGCCAAATGGCGGTGGGGTACGATGTTAGGATTATTGGCGGCGGGGATTTCTGAAAGCGGCATAACGACCGGCGAGGCGGCGCTCGATCTTGGGCGAGGCGCGATCGCCGGGGCGCTCATCGTCGGCGCGGCGTTTCTCGCCGGTTACGCGGCGATCCGGCGCAGCGGGCTCGCGGCGTGCGCGCTTCTCATGGTTGCTATGGCGGCGGCGCTCGAATTTTCCTGGCTTGGCCTTCTGCCCTCGCTGCCCGCCGAAGGCACGGTTCTCATTCTTGGATTATTCGCCGCGTCCGGCGTGATCTTCCTTTCCGCGTCGGTCAATGCGGCGAAATACAATCCGCTGCTCGGCGGCGTGATGTTTACAGGCGCGCTTGTCCTCGGCGGTCTCGGCTTTATCAACTTTATTGACCGCATCGACGTCTCCGGGCTGATGCGCTGGAGCGCAATCGGGGTCGGCGGTTTCGCGGTTGTCCTTGCGTTGACGCAGGCTGTGCGCGGCGACGTCGGCGCACGCTTAATTTTGCCCGGGGTTGCGCTGGCGATCACCGCGCCGCTGATTGGTCCGCTTGGTGCCATTGAGGGCGCCGCGTCGTTGGCGGCGCACGGCGTTTTCACGCTCGGCATCCTCGCCGCAAGCCTCGTTGCGCTAACAGAAGGGTTTGCGCCCGCTCAGTCGCTGGCGTCGTCGTCGACGCGTCAATCGTTTGTAACGCCGGATCAGGATGCGCGCATGGCCGCGGCGGCGGCGAACGCGTCGCGCGAACGCGCAGAAGTCGTCATCGACAGCCAGCTCGGTCGGGTCCTCGACTACGCGGGCGTGGGCATTTGGGATTGGAGTCCAGAACTCGTCGATCAGACGGAATCGCTTCCTGCGCTGCTCGGCGCTGACTCAAATGCGCCGTTTACGCCAGACGCGTTGCGTCAGTTCATCCACAAAGACGATTTGAGGACGCTCGAGACAGAAGTGCTCGCGGCTGAAGACGGGCCGTTCGACGTTATGCTGAGGCTCTTCAACGATCGCACCGTGCGCATCCGGGGCGCGCGCGCGGCGGCGGAAGAGGAAGGCGTCCTCGAACGCATCGTTGCGTTTATCGAGTACGCAGACGCGAAATTTGCGGAGGGCGTAGGCGCTACGGCGCGACCAAAAACGGGCGCCGCCGCAGGCGCAGCGGCCGCGCCTACAGAGATCGATATCGACAAGATCGTCGCCGTCTTTCAACCGGTCGTTTCGCTCAGCGACAAGAAGACAGTCGGCTTTGAGGCGCTGGCGCGCCTCGACGGCAAAGACGGCGATACTGCGCAGCTGATACGCGCCGCGGCGCACGCCGGAAAATCTGGCGAGTTTGCGCAGTCGATGTTGCATCAGGCGGCCGAGTTTCTGGCGCAGGAACGAAAGAGTAAGCGCGCAGGCGCTTCGGCTTTCGTCGCCATGAATGTTTCGTGGACGCAGATGCGTGACCCGGCGTTCGCGGCCGCCGTCGCATCGGTGACAAAGAAATACGGTTTGCCGAAAGGCGCGCTCGTCCTCGAGCTAACCGAAGGTGAAGCGATCGGCAATGCAGACGCCGCAACGCCCGTGTTCCGTAAGCTGAAGGAATTGGGCGCGGCGCTCGCCTTTGACGATTTCGGCGCGGGCTTCTCGTGCCTTTCAAATGTCCGGAAGTACGATTTCGATTTCATCAAGATCGACAAATCTTTTGCCGAAGATCTCGAGGAAGAAGGGGACGGCGCAAAAATCGTAGGCGCACTGGCCGCAATGGGGCGCGATCTTGGCCTTAAAGTTATTATCGAGGGTGTTGAAAGCGCCGCCGCTGCAAAGACAGCAGCCGCCCTCGGTTGCGCTTACGGTCAAGGCTACGCGCTTGGCCGACCCGCCGCGGCGTCGGCGCCGGGCGGCGGAAAGAACACCCGCGACTCGTCGAACGGCAAGAAAACAGCGATTGCACGGCCAGCCGACGCGAAATCAACTGCGGGTGCTCCCGACGATGCAATTGAACTGACGCCGGACCTTGCCGCACAGGCCGCGAATGACGGTAAACAGATGCGTTGGCGTCCCTGGGCGCGCGTCGGCGCGCGATAGGGGCGCATTACCGGAGAGGTTTAGTTAAGCGGTTGGCCCGAATCCCGGACCGATGCCCACTCTCGCGATAACATGGCGCTTGTCACGCCCAACTTCGCCAACGCACCGTTCCACGCGTCGTCATGCGCGCCGTTGAAAATCAGGTCCTCGTCCGGCGCGCAATGAAGCCATGCGTTCATGGCGATTTCCTGTTCAAGCTGACCGGCGCCCCAGCCGGCGTGTCCGACCGCAAGAAGATACCGCTCCGGCGCCGGTTGTTTCGGATCTAGCCCGCCGATATCGATCAGGATGTCGCGCGTCGCGGTCAGTGCAAGACTGCCGGACAGCGCCAGCGTCTTGTCAATTTCATAGTCAGACGTGTGCAGCACAAGGCCGCGCTCCGTCTGGACGGGGCCGCCAAAAAATACATCCGTATATTGAGCATTCGCTGCCGGCTCGATGTCCAGTTGCATCAACAGGTCGGTGAACTCGACATCGTCGAGACGCTTGTTAACGATGACGCCCATGGCGTGGTCGGTGTCATGCGCACAGATCAAGACGACTGATCGCTCAAATCTGGGGTCGCCCATATTCGGCATCGCGATCAGCAATTGCCCTGTGAGAAAATCCTGTTTTGAGTCCGCGACCGTCGTCATTCGGCGATCTTAAGCTGCTCGCTTGATCGACGCAAACGCCGGCTGACACAAGCCAGTCTCGCATTCTGGACCTGCGTCAGACGGCGCGTTATGACCGCCGGTGAAACCTATAGGAGAAAACGCAAATGACCATTGCCAAGGGCGATAAGATTCCCAACGCCACCGTCATGATGGCGACTAACGACGGCCCGCAAAAGGCGGAAACGCAAGATGTTCTTGGGTCCGGCAAAGTCGCGCTGTTCGCGGTGCCAGGCGCCTTTACGCCGACCTGCTCCGCCAAGCACTTGCCGGGATTTGTTGAGAAGGCCGGTGAATTCGGCGCCAAAGGCGTCGACAAGGTCGTCTGCATGTCGGTGAACGACGCCTTTGTCATGGATGCCTGGGGCAAGGATCAAAACGCCGGCGGCAAAGTCGAGATGCTGGCTGACGGCAATGGCGAGTTTACTCGCGCTCTTGGTCTCACAATGGACGGCTCCGGTTTCGGTCTTGGCGAGCGGTCGCAACGATTTTCGGCGATTCTTGAGAACGGCGTGGTAAAAGAGCTCAATGTCGAGGCGCCCGGAGCCTTCGACGTTTCATCTGCGGAGTATATGCTCGGTCAGCTCTAAGCGCTTCCAGCGCCGCGGCGGGCGAGTTCATCCGCCCGCTCGTTGCCGTCGTGGCCGGCGTGACCCTTGACCCAGCGCCAATCGATTTCGCGCTCCGCCGCGAGTGCGTCGATTTCGACCCAGAGATCCTTGTTCTTGACGGGTTTCCTGGACGCAGTTTTCCAGCCGTTGCGCTTCCAGCCATGTATCCACGATGTGACGCCGTTCTTCACGTACTGGCTATCCGTATAAAGAATAATAGCGCCCGCCGTCGCTCTTAACGCTTCGATGACGGCCTGCATCTCCATGCGGTTGTTGGTTGTTTCTGCATCGCCGCCGAAGAGTTCGCGTTCGTCGCCATTGTCTATGATAAGAACGCCCCACCCGCCAGGGCCGGGGTTTCCCGAGCAGGCGCCGTCAGTATAAATCTCGATCATGAAAATGCGTCCCTTTTGTAATTCACTGGAAATATCGGCCATCGCTTATCGACAAGTGAAGTGTTGTCATTGCCGGATTCACGCCGGCGATCCAGCAGCGATGCACTCTCTGACTTTTGTTGATAGCCCGGGCGCCGACAGAGTTTAAGGGCGAAAAGGCTAACCGGCCAGCTTTAAGGGGCTGTTGAAAACGACTTCTTCCGTCGCCGTTTCGATGGTTTCCACGACGATGGTTCGCCGCGCGGCTAGCTCTTTCAGAAACGCCTCGACCAGTTCTTCGGGCGCGGAGGCGCCCGCGGACAGGCCGATCACTGAAACGCTCTCCAGCCGGTTGAAGTCGAAGGCGTGCGCATCCTCGATCAATTCCGCTCGCGCTGCGCCAGCGCGCAACGCGGTCTCTACGAGGCGCTGAGAATTCGACGATGTGTCGGAGCCAATTACGAGAAAAAAATCGGCGCCTGGCGCGGCGGCCTTTACAGCGTCCTGCCGGTTCGTGGTGGCGTAGCAAATGTCCTGCTTGTTCGGCGCGATGATGTCGGGAAACCGTTGCTTCAGCGCCGCGATCATATCGGCGGCGTCTTCAACCGAGAGCGTTGTCTGCGTGACATAGGCTTTGGCCCCGTCGCGGTCCGGCAACAACGCGATATGGTCCAGCGTCTCAACGAGCGTTACGGCGCCTGCGGGCGCCTGACCCATGGTGCCGACCACTTCCGGATGGCCGCGATGGCCGACCAGGTAGACATGGACGCCGCGCGCGGCGTGGCGGCGCGCCTGGGCGTGGACTTTGTGAACCAGCGGGCAGGTGGCGTCGATCGTTTCCAGGCCGCGGTCACTCGCGGCGTCAAGGACGGCGGTTGGCGCGCCATGGGCCGATATGATCACCGGGCGACCGGTTTCCACGTCCGCGATGTCTTCGACAAAGACCGCGCCCATGGCCGCGAGGCGATCGACCACATGGCGATTGTGAACAATTTCATGGCGGACGAAGACCGGCGCGCCAAAGCGCGCAAGCGCATCCTCAACCGTCCGGATTGCTCGCTCGACCCCGGCGCAAAAACCACGCGGCGAGGCCATGCGGACCCGAAGCGGCGTTTTGAGGGTGGTCGTCATCCAGTTCCTTCCGGGCTGTCCTGGCCCGCGGCGTTGCGCCGGACCGCGCAAATCGCTAGACGGTCTTGCGCATTCAAGAAGGCGTCGCCAAGGCCTGAGCCGGGCTTTCCCGCGGCCTTTTCGTGTCGAAATATAAGGGTTTCATTTCATGAACAAAGCGTTAGTCGGCGCGCTTTTCGCCGCACTTGTTACGGTCTCGGCGTGCGGCAGCACTAGGGAAGCGAAGCAGAGTAACCCGGCGCCGTGTCCCAATATTGTCGTTCTGGCGGACGCCGCCCGGTTCGTTCAGTTTGACGGCGAGGAGACCATTGAAGACATCACATACTCCGGCGAGATCACGAATGCAGTCATCGCCTGCCGCTATGTCGGCGCAGACCCGATCGAGGTCGAAGTCGATCTGACGATGGCGTTCGGCAAGGGGCCGAAGGGCGAAAACGGCGAGAAAGTATTCAACTATTTCGTCGCTGTCGCGCGCCGCGATCTGGAAGTGATCGCGAAGCAAGAGTTTCCCGCGCCGGTCGAGTTTACAGATAGTCGTCGCGTGGTTGTGTTCGAGGACGAGATCGACAGAATTACGATCCCGCGCGCCGGCGAAAACACCTCAGGCGTCAACTTCGAAATCATTGTCGGTTTCTCGCTGACGCCGGACCAGGCAATCTTCAATCGCTCAGGCAAGAGTCTGAAGTTTCCTAGATTACAATGACGCTGCTTGACGATCTGAGCGCGACCCTGGGGAAGGCGTTTGTCGCCGCCGGGCTCGACGCCGCACATGGCCGCGTCGCGCGCGCAGATCGTCCGGACCTTGCGCAATTCCAGTGCAATGGTGCGCTTGCCGCGGCGAAGGCCGCGAAGCAGAACCCGCGCGACCTGGCGCAGAGGGTCATTGAAAAGTTGAACGCGCAGGATGTTTTCTCCGAGGTCGCAATCGCGGGACCCGGTTTCATCAATTTAGCGTTGAAAGACGACTGGCTCGCCGGCTGGGTCAGCGAAAGCGGCTCCTGGCGGCGGCGCTCGCCGGAAAGAATCGTTATCGACTATGGCGGCCCCAACGTCGCCAAACCCCTACATGTGGGCCATCTGCGCGCGGCGATTATCGGCGAGAGCTTGAAGCGCATCGCCCGTGCAGTTGGCGATGACGTTATTGGCGACGCTCATCTCGGCGATTGGGGCCTGCAGATGGGTCAGCTTATTTCAGAACTGGAGCTGCGATCGCCGGACTTGCCCTATTTTGACCCGGCCGCAGAAGGTCCATTCCCGACAGAACCGCCAATCACGCTTGCGGATCTGGAAGCCATGTATCCGGCGGCGTCCGCCGCTTGTAAGGAGGACGAGGCCCGCGCAGAGCTCGCCCGCCAGGCGACGAAAGCGCTGCAGGATGGTCGGGCGGGCTATCGCGCGCTTTGGCGGCACTTCGTCGATCTCTCAGTCGCTGCGATGAAGAAAGACTACGCCGATCTCGGCGTTGATTTTGATCTTTGGAACGGCGAGGCCGACGCCGATCCGTTAATCCCGGAAATCACTGAGGATTTGCGCGCACGCAAAATACTTGAAGATTCCGATGGCGCAGAGATCATTCGTGTCGCCCGTGATAGCGACAAAAAAGAAATGCCGCCAATTATCTTCCGCAACCGCCGCGGGGCAGTCGGCTATCACGCGACCGACGTAGCGACGATCGTAGACCGGGTGCGGAAGATTGAACCCGACCGCATGCTCTACGTTGTCGACGCTCGTCAGCGCCTTCATTTCGAGCAGGTTTTTCGCGCCGTCGATCAGGCCGGCTATTTCGATGAGGGCAAGCTCGAACATCTTTGGTTCGGCACGATGAACGGCAAGGATGGCAAGCCGTTCAAGACCCGCGACGGCGGGACGCTGAAGCTGCGCGACTTTATCGACATGGTGACTGACAAGGCGCGCGAGCGCCTTATCGAAAATGGGTTGGCGGAGGGCTATGGCGAAGCGGAGACGGCCGTCATCGCACAGAAGGTTGGCGTCGCCGCACTAAAATTCGCCGATCTCTCCAATCCCCGGACCAGCGATTACATCTTTGACATCGACCGTTTCACGTCCTTCGAGGGAAAGACCGGGCCATATCTACTGTATGCTCGGGCGCGCATTCGCTCGGTGTTAGCGAAGGCGGCCGACGCCGGCGCCGGGGGGGCTGGCCCGATCGCTATCGGCGTGCGGGAGGAGCGCGATCTGGCGCTTGCGCTCGCCGGATTTCTGGATGCGCGCCGCGACGCCTACCAGAAACGACTACCGCACATTCTGTGCGAGCATGCATTCAGCCTCGCGCAGGCGTTTTCTAAGTTTTACGCCGCCTGCCGAATTGTAGATGAAGCGGATGATAAGATCCGCGCGTCGCGCCTAGGGCTTGCCGAGGCGGTGGCGGGACAGCTTGATATTGCCTTTGATTTGTTGGGCATTGCCGCGCCGGAACGCATGTAAACGCAATATACCTGTAGCTATGCGGCTGTGGCGGGGCCGCAACACTCATGCGAATTCGAATTCGCAAGTGCTGATATAATATAACAAGCGCCGCATTTTCGGTGCGTAATGTGCAGTAAAATATGGCTAACTTACTCGTGTTTGGATGAAACTTTTCCACACCGGGCATCGACATGCGAAAATCGCCATGCGCGCAGAGACTGCGCGTGGTGAAAAAGCATGTTTGTCATCACGAAGCCGTCATCTACAGTCCGTACCCCGTCGCGCATTCGAGTCGCGTATGTGGCGCGGCATTTCCTGTTAAAAACCTTGGGGTTCTTGAAAATGAAATTGATGCATAGGCTCTCCGCTGGTGCGGCGGCGATCGCGCTTTCTACCGCTTTCACAACGGTTGTCATGCCGACGCCGGCCAACGCACAGCAAACGACCGCTGACGTCCGCGGTGTCGTCACTGACGGGTCGGGAGCGCCGATTTCGGGCGCATCCGTAACCATGGTCGACGCCAACACCGGTTCGACACGGCGTGTTAGCTCAGACGGCCAAGGTCGCTTCAGCGTGCAAAACCTGTCGGTTACCGGCGACTACACCGTGACGGTAGAGGCGACGGGCTATCAGGGGCAGTCAGTTCAGGACGTTCGCTTGTCGCTTGGCGATACAACATCGCTGGAATTTGCCCTTACGAGCGGCGCGTCAGACGAAATCGTCGTTGTGGCGACGCGCTCTGCACTGACGGAAGTCGCGATCGGTCCAAATGCGACGTTTGATTTTGAAGATATTCAAGGAGCCCCGGCGGTTAACCGCGATATCAAGGAAATCATTCGCCAAGACCCGCGCCTCTACATCAATGAGTCAAATGATGATGGTTTGCAGTGCGCCGGTGCATCCCCGCGCTTCAACTCGCTGACGGTCGACGGCATCCGCCTCAACGACAATTTCGGCCTCAACGATAATGGCTACCCAACGGAGCGCCTGCCGTTCCCGTTTGACGCGATCAACCAGGTCGCCGTCGAGCTGGCGCCGTTCGATGTCGAATATGGCGGCTTTACCGGCTGTAACATCAACGCGGTAACGCGCTCTGGCGAAAACGAATTCCACGGCAGCGCATGGTTTGACTGGACGTCGGATTCGCTGCGTGGCGGTTCGATCGAAGGCTCGACGTTTGACAAGGGCGACTTCAGCGATTTCCGTTTTGGCGCGACGCTGTCGGGCCCGATTATCAAGGACAAGCTGTTCTTCTTTGCGGCTTATGAAAAAATCAACGAGACCGAGATTTTCGGCCGCGGCCCGGCGGAGCTTGGCGCGACGGGCGTGCAAGGGGTTACGCAAGCGCAGCTCGACCGCATCTTCCAGATTGCAGAAACGGTCTACGGCTATACGCCGACGCCCTTGCCGCCGTCTGCGGGCGAGGATGACGAGAAAATTCTCGCCAAACTCGACTACAATATCAATGATAACCACCGTCTTGCGTTGACCTACAACTACATCAACGGTTTCAACCAGACGGCGTCTGACGACGATCCGGACGAGTTTGAAACCTTCGATCACTATTATCGGCGCAGTACGAAGCTCCGGTCCTATTCCGGTCAGCTCTTTTCCGACTGGACGGATAATTTCTCAACGGAACTTCGTATTTCGTTCACGGATAACGACACCGGTCAGGATTCGAATGATCAAACCAGCTTCGGTGAAGTTCGCATCGAAACCTTCAACCCTGCCACCGGTCAATCAGCAGACGTCTATATCGGCGGCGACGATTCCCGCCAGGCGAACCAGCTCGCTACGGAAACATTAAACCTCAAGTTCAAAGCGGATTACCGCCTCAACAACCATTTCCTGACCTTTGGGTACGAAATGGAGAGAATCGACGTCTTCAACTTGTTCATTCAGCATACAGAAGGCGAGTATCGTTTTGATAGCGCTAGAACGTCAGACTTCCTGATCAATCCGGATGTCGAAATTGACAATTTCGAATCCGGCGCTTTCATTGACGACGTGTTCTACGGCAACGCCGTCGGCACCAACAATCCGGCCGATGGCGCGGCCGAATTCGCCTACACGACGCACTCAGCCTATGTGCAGGACGATATTGATCTCGGCGACTGGCAGTTCAACGCCGGCGTTCGTTTTGATTGGTATACGTCCGGCGACCAGCCGACCCTCAATCCGAATTTCGAGGCGCGGAACGGTTTCACCAACCAGACGACCTTCGACGGTGAGTCGCTCATTCAACCGCGTTTCGGGTTCAACTATGACGCGGCCGACAATCTGACCATTCGCGGCGGCGCCGGCATCTTCTCCGGCGGCAACCCGAATGTCTGGCTCTCAAACTCCTACCAGAACGATAGCCAGCGGACATTCCAGAGCCGACGAACGAACCTAGTCAATTTTGACACGCTGTCATGGGTGAACGGCGATCCGGGCAACGAAAACACGCCTTTCTGGGGCGTGCTGCAGGAGCAGTTCGACGAGGTTGCGAACGCAGCGGCGGCGAATGGCGGCGTCAATGCGGTTGACCCGAATTTCGAAATCCCCTCGCAATGGAAAGCGGCAATCGGCGCCACCTATAATTTCTGGAACGATACGACGCTGATTGTTGACTTCCTTTACACGAAGGATCGGGCGGCGGCGGGCATCATCGACGCGACGCTCGAGCAGTTCGCCACTGCGCCGGATGGACGTCCGATCTACAACAGGATCGACCGCGCCGACCCGGCTTGTGTCACCGACGTAACGTCGGCGGCGTGTTTCGCCACCGACCGTCCGTTTGCGCAGGACTTCATCCTGACCAATACCGACGGCGGCAGTCAGAAAGTCATTTCAGCCGCGCTTTACAAGGACTATGACTTCGATAGCGGCGTGCGGGCCAACTGGGGTCTTGGCTACGCGTATACGGATGCGAAAGATCGCAACCCGATGACCTCGGCGGTTGCCTTCTCGAACTATGTTCTGTTCTCGACATCCGATCCGCAAAATCCGCCGCTCGCGACGTCGAACTACGAAGTGCCGCATCGCTTCACGGTTCGCGCCGGCCTCTCCTATCCGTTCTTCGGTGAATATGAGACGAGCTTGCGCCTGTTCGGCCAGATTTCGCAGTCGCGGCCTTTCAGCTTCATTTTTGAAGACGCAGGCGATGTCTTCGGCGACGAGCTTGACGGCCGGCACCTGCTTTACGTGCCGACTGATGCGAGCGATCCGAACGTCGTCTTCAATCCGGGCTTCGATACGGCCGGTTTCTTTGCAGCTGTCGATCAGTTGGGCCTGAGCCAGTATGCGGGTGGAATTGCGCCGCGAAATGCGTTCCAGTCCGAATGGTTCTCCCAGTGGGATCTACGCTTTGAGCAGGAATTGCCGGGTCTCCGCGACGGCCACCGCACGCAGATGTTTGTCGTGATCGACAATATCGGCAACCTCCTCAACGACGAGTGGGGCGTGATCAACCAGGCCGGCTTCCCGGGGGAAGCCGAACTCGTCGCGCTCGATGAAAGCGTTGTTAACGCGCAAGGCTTGGTCGGGATCAACGATTCTGGCCAGTACGTCTTCGATAGCTTCCTGACCGGCGGCTCCACCACGGAAGCAATCTTCTCACCAGTCGTGAATGCGTCCGTTTGGGAAATTCGTTTCGGCGTTCGGTACGAATTCTAAAACAAGTTCCCTCGGAAACTGAAAAGGGCGGCTCAACTGAGCCGCCCTTTTTTTCGAAAACGACGCGGCGTTTACTTACCAATGAGCCGAAGGAAGCGCTCTTCCGCTTTCGGATCAGACAAGAATTCCCCGGTCATGGCGCGCGTTACACAGGCGACATCGGTCTTGCGAATGCCGCGTGTCGAGATGCACTGGTGCTCGGCTTCGAGGAGCACGGCGACGCCACGGGGTTTGAGCGCGGTATCAATAGCGCCCGCAATCTGGTTGGTTAGCGTTTCCTGGCTCTGCAATCGACGTGCAAAAGCGTCGACAACGCGGGCGAGCTTTGAGATGCCGACGACGCGCGCATCAGGCAGGTAGGCCACATGGGCCGTGCCGATCATCGGCTGGATGTGGTGTTCGCAGTGGCTCTCAAAGCGAATGTTCCGCATCAGCACGATATCCTGATAGCCCTCGACCTCCTCAAAGGTGCGCGAGAGGATCGCCACCGGGTCTTCGTCATAGCCGGCGAGGAATTCCTCAAAGGCGTCGACGAAACGGCGCGGCGTATCGACAAGGCCCTCGCGGCTCGGGTTCTCACCGAAATAAGAGAGCAGGGTGCGTACGGCCTCTTCGGCGTCGTCGCGGGTCGCCGTTTCGGGCTGTTTCAGTTGAATGGTCTCAGCGCTCACGTCACGCCTCCTCAATAGATTTGCAAAGATTGATCGTTTCGAGGCAGGCGAGCGCCGCTTCCGCGCCTTTGTTGCCCGCCTTCGTTCCGGCGCGTTCGATCGCCTGCTCGATCGTATCGACGGTAAGGACGCCGAAAGAAATCGGAACGTCGGTTTCCCGTGCGGCTGCGGAGATCCCGGTCGCCGCTTCGCCGGCCACGTAGTCAAAATGCGGCGTCGCTCCGCGAATGACACAGCCTAGGGCGATGACGCCGTCATAGCGGCCCGTTGCCGCGAGTTTCTTTGCAACGAACGGAACCTCATAGGCGCCGGGCGCCATGGCGAGGTCGATCCGCGTTTCGTCGGCGCCATGTTGCTTCAGGGCGCCTTTGGCGCCGTCGATGAGGCGGTCAACGATAAAGTCGTTCCAGCGCGTCGCGACAACAGCGATGCGCAGTCCGGCAGCGTTTAAGTGTCCTTCAAAGGTCTGGGCCATTAATTTGCTCCTAGACGGCGGCGCGCGCCGGCTCGGCGCCGATGAATTCGCCGCCGTCATGGGCGCGGCGATAATCCTGCAGCGCTTTTACTGAAATGATTTTCAGCGCGTGACGGCCGGCGAAGTCTTCGAGGTCTGGCAGGCGCGCCATGGTCCCGTCATCATTCATCACCTCACACAGCATGGCCGCCGGCGTAAGCCCGGCGAGTATGGCGAGATCAACGCAGGCCTCAGTCTGCCCGTCGCGTTCTAAAACGCCGCCCTCCCTAGTGCGCAAAGGGAACATGTGGCCGGGCGTCACGATGTCATTCGGCACCGATTTTGGATCGATCAGGGTCCGGATCGTATGGGCCCGGTCCGCAGCGGAGATGCCGGTAGTGACGCCGCTCGCCGCCTCAACCGAAACGGTAAACCGCGTGCCGAAGCCGGAGCGGTTTTCCGCGTCCGGCACCATCAATGGCAGACCAAACCTGTCGATCAGGTTCGGCGCCAGCGCGCAGCAGATAAGCCCCCGGCCTTCTTTGGCGAAGAAATTCACTTTTTCCGGCGTCACGAAGTCAGCGGCGATCGTTAAATCGCCCTCGTTTTCGCGGTCTTCATCATCGACGATGATGACGATTTCGCCGGTCTTGAAAGCCGCGATCGCTTCACGGACAGATGCAATGGGCATCAGTTCGCTCCTTCTTCTAAAAATCCGGTGGATTGCAGAAACTCGGTTGAGATCTTTTGCGCGCCGCGATCCGCGACGAGGCGTTCGACATATTTTGCGAGAATATCGACTTCGAGATTGACTTTGTCGCCTAGCGATTTGCGCGGCAGCGCAATCTTGCTTTGCGTGTAATCGATCAGCGTGACGTTGAACCAGTCGACGCCTGTATCAACGACGGTCAGTGAGGTTCCGTCGATTGCGATATAGCCCTTGGTGACGATATAGCGCATCAGCGCAGGGTCGGTTGCGACAGTGACCCACAGGGCGTCGCGATCCGCGCGAAAGGCGGTGATGGAGCCGGTCCCGTCCACATGGCCTTGCACGAAATGCCCGCCCATGCGCGTTGTTGGCGTTACCGATCGCTCTAAATTGACCAGGTCGCCTTCGCTGAAATCGCCAAGATTGGTGCGCTTCAAAGTCTCCGGCGCGAGGCCAACAGTGAACGCGTCGTCGTCGAGTGACGTTACGGTCAGGCAAACGCCGTTAACCGCGATGGAATCGCCGAGCGCCGCGCCGTTGAGAACCGTATTCGCGGCAACCGACAAATCGAAGTGATCGCCGCGGGCGCCGATGGCTTTGACGGTTCCGATCTCTTCCACAAGGCCAGTGAACATTACGTCGCCTCCTTTCGCCGACCGACCCAGTGCTGGTCCGGGCCGCCCATGTCGACGCGCCGGAAGTCGAAGCGCGAGGCGTCATCGAGGGTTGCGACGCCGTGGCCGCCAAAGGCCGGCTTGCCGCCGCCAATGATTTTCGGTGCAATGAAGAGGTGCAACTCGTCGATGAGGTCGGCGTCGAAGAAGGTGCCCAGCAATTCGCCGCCGCCCTCGATCATCGCGGAGTGAATGTCGCGTTCGAAAAGCGCCGTCAGCAAGCCGTCGAGATCGGGGCGTCCCGTATGGTCCGGAGGCTGCGTAAGAAGCTCTACGCCCATTTCCCGAAACGCGGCCAGGCGGCTCTGGGTCGCTCGATCCGTCGCCACAAGGAGGGCGTTGCTTCTTAAACCGTGGCGTTCATAGACCTTCGCGCCAGGCGATGTGCGCGCCGTCGAGTCGAGCACGACCCGCAACGGATAGCGGGTGTCGCCGTCAAGGCGCGTGGTCAGCGCCGGATCATCCGCGATGACGGTGTTCGCGCCGACGATAATGGCGTCCGCCTCTCGCCGCAGCGCGTGTCCGGCGTTCCGGCTTTCCGGCGCCGTAATCCACCGGCTCTCGCCGGTTGTCGTTGCAATGCGCCCGTCAAGGCTCATGGCCGTTTTGCCGACGACATAGGGACGCTTGCGTTTTAGCGCGTGCAGCCAGGCGCGATTGAGATCTCGGGCTTCTTCCTCGCAAAGACCCGACCGAACCGAAATCCCGGCGGCGCGCAGGCGTTCAGCGCCGCCTGCGGCGATGGGGTTTGGATCTGCGAGCGCATAAACGACTTCGCCGACGCCGGCCTCAATCAGCGCTTCCGCGCAGGGGCCCGTCCGGCCCGTATGATTGCAGGGCTCGAGCGTTACGAAAACCGTAGCGCCCGCGGCCTCGTCTCCCGCTTCCCTAAGGGCCATGATTTCGGCGTGGTCGGAACCGGGGCCTTCATGCCAGCCATGACCCACTATATGGCCGGGCGGGCGCATGATCACGCAGCCGACCATGGGATTCGGTGCGACGCGTCCCGCAGCGTGGCGTGCGAGATCGCAGGCGCGCTGCATTGCATAGCGCGCTTTCGCGGGGTCGATCGTCGCGGTTTGGGCGTCGCCCATAAAAAAGCCCCTCGGCCAAAGCACTCACGTTTGATCCAAGGGGCGCATCAAAACAGATCAGGCGCCTGGGACGGACCGCATAGCGCATTTCACGCGAAGCGGTTTCCCGGCGTCGTCTGTCTCGAACCTTCTACCATCCGGACTGTGACCGTCGGCTCCGGGCTCTCACCGGAATCCTGCGTTGGCGTCTCCATCATGGATCAGCCGCCGCTCGCGGGCTCGTCGGAGTTTCCTCCGCATTACCGCCGGTGGGGACTTTCACCCCGCCCCGAAGATTCAAGCGCGGATCGCTCCGCGCATTCGTGAATATAGGCTTCAATATTCAGGCCGGCAAGGGTGCAGGGCGCCTCGCAAACGGCGCCCCGAACCGAGCTGTTCTCGCGGCGAACCGTTGCGGACGCCGCGATCGCCGTCTTGCGTTCGACGCTCCATATCCCCACCATGCCGGCCGAATTTGCCGGTGCGGGGCAGCAACCGGCCTAGCCACACATGAAAATTAGCCATGAACAACAAAGGAGCCGTCTCATGCGGAAATCGCTCGCTGTTTCAACCTTCGCCATCGCTGCGGTTTTGACCGCCTGCGGACAGTCCGACGACGCCTCGACGGGCGCGGCCGCCGGTAATGACGACGCGGAGGAAGCAACAGCCGCTGACGGCTATTTCGCAGGAGTCGCGCCGGCGGATGCTTCCAACGACGCCGGCGATCTGCTGCTTTCGTCCTATGACGGACCCTATAGCGGCGTACCCCATTTCGATGAAATGACGCTTGAGGGGTTAAAACCGGCCCTTGAAGCGGGGATGGCGCGCAACCTCGCTGAAATTGATGCGATTACGGACAATCCGGAGCCGGCAACCTTCGCCAACACGATTATTCCCATGGAACGGTCGGGCGCCGATCTCGGCCGCGTCTTCACCTATTGGGGCATCTGGTCTTCGAACCTGTCATCACCGGCGTTTCGTGAAATTCAAGGGGAAATGGCGCCGGTCCTGTCAGAGTTTTTTACCAAGATCACGCAAAACGAGAAACTGTTTGCGCGGGTGAAAGCCGTCTATGAAGGCGACGAGCTCAAAACACTCGCGCCGGACGAGCAGCGCCTCGTCTGGCTGACCTATGACGGTTTCGCCTCTAACGGCGCCACGCTCGAAGGCGAAGCAAAGGAGCGGTACGGCAAAATCAACAAACGACTGGCGGAGCTGCACACGAAGTTCGCCAACAACGTTCTCGCCGACGAAGAAAACTACGTCACGTACGTCACCGAGGACCAATTGTCCGGCCTGCCGGAGTCGTTTGCAACAGCGGCGGCCGCAGCCGCCGCCGAGCGCGGTCGGGACGGTGAATACGCCATCACCAACACCCGTTCGTCGATGTCGCCCTTTTTGACCTATTCCGATGAACGCGATCTGCGCGAGACGGTCTGGCGTGCATACTACAACCGCGGCGACAATGGTGATGAGTTCGACAACAACGCCATTATCGCCGAAATCCTGCAACTGCGTCATGAGCGCGTCGGGCTTCTTGGTTACGAAAACTACGCCTCGTGGCGGCTCCAGAATCGCATGGCGAAAACACCGGACCGCGCATTGGAATTAATGGAGCAAGTGTGGCCCGCCGCTGTTGCGCGCGCTGGCGAGGAAGTCGCCGAGATGCAGGAGATCGCCGACGCGGAAGGAGCGGGGATTACCATCGAGCCGTGGGATTACCGCTATTACATGGAGAAAGTCCGCCAGGCGAAATATGATCTGAACTCAGACGAAGTGAAGCAATACCTGCAACTTGATAAACTGCGTGAGGCTATGTTCTTCGTTGCGGGAGAGCTTTTCAATTTTGAGTTCACGCCTGTCCCCGAGGGTTCTGTTCCTGTCTATCATGAAGACGTGAATGTCTGGGAAGTGACGGATAAAACGTCTGGTGGACATGTGGGCCTCTGGTATCTCGATCCTTTCGCCCGCACGGGCAAACGGTCCGGCGCCTGGGCGACAAGTTATCGCGGGTACGAAGATTATGACGGCCGCAAACAAAAGCCGCTTTCGGCGAATAACTCCAATTTCGTGAAAGCGCCGGAAGGCGAGCCGGTGTTGATTTCATGGGATGACGCGGAAACGTTCTTCCACGAGTTTGGTCACGGGCTTCATACGCTTTCGTCGAAGGCTCGTTATCCGACGACGAATGGCGGCGTCCGCGACTACACCGAATTTCAGTCGCAGTTGCTGGAGCGGTGGCTTTCAACGGACAAGGTGATTGACAATTATCTTGTTCATCACGAAACCGGCGAACCGATGCCGGATGAACTTGTTGCAAAGATCAAAGCGGCGTCAACATTTATGCAGGGCTTCGATACGGTTGAATATCTCGGTTCCGCGCTTGTCGACATGAAATACCATATGAGCGATCCCGAAGGGATTGACCCTGACGCCTTCGAACGCGAGGCGCTTGCAGAACTCGGCATGCCCGATGAAATCGTCATGCGACACCGCAGCCCGCATTTCGGGCATATCTTTTCAGGCGAGGGATATTCGGCCGGGTATTACGGATATATGTGGGCCGATGTGCTGACGGCGGACGCGGCCGAAGCCTTCTCTGAGGCGCCGGGCGGTTTTTACGACGAGGAGATGGCGAACCGGCTGGTCAATCATCTCTTTGCACCACGCAACTCCGTCGATCCGGCTGTCGCGTATCGTGTCTTCCGCGGCCGCGACGCAACGATCGATGCGCTGATGCGCGATCGCGGTTTCCCGGTTGCAAGCGCAGGCGGCGGCGAGACCAGTGGCGGGGAGTAGCTACTTCCCCCAAACCGCGTCGACACGCCGGTCGCGGCCGCAGCCGGTGCGGTAAAATTTATACCGCACCGGATTCTTCTTGTAATAGTCCTGGTGATATTCCTCGGCGCGCCAGAAGCGATTGAGCGAACGGACGGGCGTAACGATCTCGCGCCCGAGTTCCTCTTCGGCCGCGGCGACGGCGGCTTCGGCGGCGGTTCTTTGCTGTGCGTTCTGATAGAAAATTGCTGTGGTGTAGGAATGGCCGCGATCGCAGAACTGGCCGCTATCGTCCAACGGATCAATGTGGCGAAGGAAATAGTCCGTCAGCTCCCGGAACGAAATGATTGACGGATCGTAGGGCGCGCGCACGACCTCCAGATGGCCCTCGTGATTACGGTAGCTCGGGTTCTGCAAGTCGCCGCCGGCATAGCCTGATACGACGTCACCGACCCCGTCGAGTTTTTCAAGATCGGCTTCGACGCACCAGAAACATCCTCCCGCAAAGACAGCTGTTTCATATTGAGACGAAGGCCGCGCATCGGTGTCCGCCGATGTGGGGTCTTCCGCGCAGGCGTTTGCGGCAAACGTGATGAACGCCGCGGCGGCGATACCGATACTGGATTTCATATTCATGGTCCCGATCGACGGTTTGTTGACAGATGCATGCGGCGGCCTCAGGGCGCCACCTTTGCATTGCGTCATTCACGCCATTTTTATGAGAAGTAAGCAGGGATTGTTAAAAATTGAAATACCCTCTTAAACCCGCCTTGATGAATATTTCCGAAAACCGCGCCAATGGTGTGGAGTTTTTCGTGACCCGTCTCTTATTTACGGTCTCGGCGTTGATCCTGTTGGCGTTCGCGTCACCGGCGAAAGCGATGACGACCGAATTCGGAGCCAGCATATTCGATCAGACAGGGCCAGTGATCAACGCCGGAAATGCGCTCGGATTGCCTGATGGCGCGACCGCCATAATCGGGACGGGTGGCGTACTCACAATCGACTTTGGTCAATCGACGTCGGGCGAAGATATTACGCTGTCCCTGCTGGCGAACGGTTTCCTCTCTTTCGGCGCGATTTCCATTGGCGAGGTCATTGGCGGCGTCGCCGTCTTTTCGGCGGAAACGGGCTTTAATACGTTTGCCGGCGGCGTGCTGACATTCGACCTGTCGGCGCAATGCGCCGCAATTTCGACGGGCGGCTGCAGTCTCATTCGGATCCGCAATGTCTTTTCCTTTTTCAGCACCGGCATCGCTCTCGACGGCGTCAGCGGCGTCAATGCGAACCCGGAACCGGGCCAGTGGGCGTTGATGATCATCGCATTTGTGCTTATCGCCGGTCGGCTCAAGCAACTACGCCGCCGGCCCGTCGTCGGCGTCCTCGCACCGTCCGCAGTCTGATCTGCAGCGCGTTTCGCCGTTGCCAAACTCAGAGAAAATCGGTTAGTTCGCCATCGCCGCCAAACCCGCGCGGCGTTCGTTCGGGGATGCCATCATGATCACTCGGCTCGGCGCCGTCAGCGCCGTATTCGCCCTGTTTCTCGCCGCGTGCGGCGGCCAGGAATCCGCCAGCCCTGATAACCAGAAAGAGGAAGCGATGTCAGCGTCTCCCTTCGCCGCGGCAGCCGGGATAGAGCCGCCGTCTGTCGAAAAACGACCAGTTGAGTTCACGCAGCATGGGATTACGCGCGCGGACAATTATGCATGGTTGCGCGATGACGAATGGCAGCAGGTGCTTCGGGATCCATCCACCCTCGACGCTGATATCCGGACGGCGCTGGAAGCTGAAAACGGATATTACCAGGAACTGACCGGCGATCTCGAAGAGCTGCGCGAGGCGCTGTATTCGGAAATGCGCGCGCGCATCAAGGAAGACGATGCAAGCGTGCCAGTCCCCGACGGCGACTGGCAATATTGGCGGCGATACCGGGACGGCGGCGAATATCCGATCTTTGTGAGGGCCCCACGCGGCGGCGGCGACGAGCAAATCATCATCGACGGCGACAAGGAGAGCGAGGGCAGCGAGTTTTTCGAAATCGGTTCTGTCGAACACAGTCCGGACCATCGCTATGTCGCATACGCTGTCGACCGTCTCGGCTCTGAGTATTTCACGATAAGGGTGCGCGAGATTGCGACTGGCGAAGAGACGTCGGACGTCGTCGAAAGCGCAAGTGAATCCGGCGCCGTATGGAGCGCCGATTCCGCCGGGTTCTTCTACGTAGAGCGCGACGACAATCAGCGTCCCGTGCGCGTAAAATACCACCGTCTTGGCGATGCGGCCGAGAATGACGTCCTGATCTATGAAGAGCCGGATTCCGGCTTTTTTCTCGGCGTCGGCAAGAGCCAGAGCGGCGACTATGTATTTATCGGATCGCAAAGTCAGATCACGAGCGAATACCGCGTGATACCCGCTGACGACCCGCTCGCAGATCCCGTATTAATTGCTGAGCGCGACAATGGCGTCGAATATGATGTTGAGCATCATGGCGACGAGTTCATCATCCGGACAAACGCTGACGACGCCGTCGACTACAAGGTTGTCAAGGCCCCGATTTCTGCGCCGGGACGACAAAACTGGGTTGACTGGATTCCGCATGAATCAGGCCGTTACATTGCTGGATTTGTTCCGTTTAAGGACTATTTTGTGCGCTACGAGCGCGCCAATGCGCGCCCGCGCATTGTCATATCGACCTATGATGGGAACGCGCATGAAATTGCGTTTGACGAGGCGGCATACAGTCTGGGCCTAAGCGCCGGTTACGAGTATGATACGGCGACTGTGCGTTACACCTACGAATCGCCGTCAACGCCGGAGCAAACCTACGACTACAACATGGAAACGCGCGAGCGGACGCTTCTGAAAACGCAGGAAGTTCCGAGCGGTCACGATTCGTCATTGTATGTGGTTGAGCGTGTCGACGCGGAGGCGGCGGACGGCGCCAGCATTCCTGTTATCGCATTACGCCTTAAATCGACGCCTGTTGACGGTTCCGCGCCGGCGCTGCTCTACGGCTATGGATCCTACGGCGCAACCATCCCCGACAGCTTTTCGACCAACATCCTGTCGCTTGTCGATCGCGGCATGATCTACGCGCTTGCACATGTTCGCGGCGGCGCGGCCAAGGGCCGGCAATGGTATCTTGACGGCAAGCTCGATAAGAAAATGAATACGTTCACCGATTTTGCCGCAGCCGCCGAGGCGTTGATCGAGAAAAAATACACGTCGCAGAAAAACATTGTGATTTATGGCGGCAGCGCCGGCGGATTGCTGGTCGGCGCGACGGTCAATCTGCGTCCGGAACTCTTTGCCGGCGTCATCGCCGCGGTTCCGTTCGTTGACGTCATTACGACTATATCGGATGCAAATCTGCCGCTGACGCCTCCGGAATGGGAGGAATGGGGAAATCCCATTACCAGCGCTGAACAATATGGGTGGATTGCTGAATACTCGCCTTATGATAATATTCGTGATGCGGACTATCCCCCGATTATGGCGACGGCGGGGCTGACCGATTATCGTGTGACCTATTGGGAGCCGGCGAAGTGGATTGCACGGCTGCGCGACGATGCGCGAGGCGGTCCATTTGTCTTACGCATCAATATGGGCGCCGGTCATGGCGGCTCGGCGGCGCGTTTCGAACGGCTCGATGAACGCGCGCATCTTTATGCATTTGCGCTTAAAGCAGTGGGCAAGGCGGACGCAGAGCCGGTGAAGCACGGGGAATGACCTCCGCGACATCGTCCTTTCGGAGTTTCGCGTTCGACTGAGCGCAAAATTCTAACGTTTCGTCCTGAAACCGGCGCGACGCACGGCGGCGTTGTGGCGCTATGACGCGACTGGCGCCACAGATTGAATCCGGGCAGGCGACGGGGCGTTTCCGACATGTGGTCTCTATTGCGGTTTAAGACGGCCGTGCGAAAGACGTCAGTGGTTGGCGCGGCCGTTTTGGCCGTTGGCGTTTTTGAAGCGCCTGCCGCTCAGGAGGGCGGCAGCGTGGGTTGCGCTGTCGCTGCTGCGTCTTGTACGCAAGGCGACCGCGTCATCTACTTGCCGCAGTTTTTTACGCAGTACAATCCGGTGACCGCCCTCGACATGGTTGAACGCGTGCCGGGTTTCAGCATCGACCGCGGAGAAAATGTGCGCGGCTTTGGCGGCGCTGCGGGCAATGTATTGATCGATGGTCAGCGACCCAGCACAAAATCGGCGGACATTCGCGATACACTTGGCAGGATTGGCGCGGGCAACGTCGAGCGCGTTGAACTTATTCGAGGCGGCACTGGCGGGCTGGACGTCAGCGGTCAGACCGTTGTCGTAAACGTTGTTCGTAAGTCTGACGGCGCGCGCGAACCTGCGCCTTGGGAACTGTCCTTCAACAAACGCCGTCCGAATGGCGGGGTTCGGCCCTTTGGCAGCATTTCTTACAGCGACAATATCGGCGCGACGAAATACACAATCGGCGCAGAAGTATTTGCAATTTCACTTCGATTTGGCGGTGACGAAGAAATTACGCGCTTCATGGGCGATAATGAAACCCGAAGACGCGACGGCTTTTATCGCGAGCAGTCCGGCGGCGTTAATTTCAAGCTAGAGCGCCCCTTCGCAAATGGTGATACCGCGCGGTTCAGCTTTGAGAGTGAGTTCGTTAAGTCTCGCGAAGATTTTTCGGAAACGAGATTCCTCGCGGCTGGCGGTCCTGACCTCGCGCTTTTCACATTTCCATTCGAGGAGTTTGAGTACGAGCTTGGCGCGGACTACGAGCGCCATTTTACTGATGCATTCGGCGCCAAGCTGATCGCGCTTTTTGCACGCGAAAACGAGACATTTGAAAGCGGTTTTGAATTCCAGCCGGCCGCCGGCGCGCCTGATCAGTCCGTTTTTCTTTCTGATCAGACCGCCGGCGAGATAATCGGCCGCATCGAGTTCGATTGGAGAGGCTGGCGTGGACACACGGTGCAATTTGGCGGCGAAATCGCCCGCAATTTCATCGACAGCGAGGCGCAATTATTGGTCGACAACGCCATGGGCGGTCTGTCGCCAGTTGCAATTAATGGCGCAAACACGCGTGTCTCTGAACTGCGTGGCGAGGCTTTCATTAACGATAGCGTATCGCTGGCGGAGACAATAACGCTCGATTTCGGATTTGCGCTTGAGACATCGCGTATCGCCCAGACCGGGGACGGCGCTAATTCCCGCTTTTTTGTCTATCCGAAGCCGTCCGCAACGATGACCTACACGCCAAGCCAGGAAATGCAGTGGCGATTCTCAGTCGCACGCGAGGTCAACCAGCTTTCATTCGGCGAATTCGTCAGTTCGGTGAATTTTGACGATGAAGATGTCGATTTCGGTAATCCGGAATTACAGCCACAGCGCAGCTGGGCTTTTGAAGCCGCATTCGAGCGTCGGTTCGGCGCGATCGGCGTTTTAGAGATCATCGGCTTTTTTGACTATATTCAGGACGTCGAAGATTTGTTGCCAGTCGGCGCGGGCGCCGAGGTTCCGGGCAATATCGGCGACGGTAAAATCTACGGCGGTACGATCAACCTAACGGCGCCAATGGACTGGATGGGGCTCAAAAATGCACGAATGGAGGCGAGCGTAACGCAACGCGCTTCTGAGGTCACAGATCCGGTAACGGGTCTCAATCGCGAGATTTCGTTCACGCCCAGCCGCAATTTCGAGGTCGAATACCGACAGGACTTTCCCGCGCACAAGATCAGCTGGGGCTGGGAAGTGGCGAAAGAGGCGGAGGAGCGCGGTTTTGGGCTCGACGAAGTTTCACTGTTTACCGCCGAACTTGAAATCAACGCTTTCATTGAAACGACAGTAATCGACGGCGTAAAGGCGCGGTTTTCGGTCAGGGATATTGCGGACGTGACGAATACAAGAGACCGAACCGTATTTAACGGTTCCCGGGCTATCGGCGCGCCCTTGTTTCGCGAGGTCAGGACGAGCAACAACGGCGGCGCTTTCCGTCTCGATCTTAGCGGAACGTTTTAGAGTTTTCGTTTTCTGAGCCCGCGACCCGCGCCAATGGCGTCCTTGCCGAAACGCTGTCGAATAGCGTCGATGGCGTGTTCCTGGGCGGCGATGCGCTCTGTTTCAGTATCGAAGAGATCGCGGGTGGGGTTTGCGCCTTCCGCGGATAGTCCTGAGAAGCCGACGCCGATCAGTCGCCAGGCGCGCCCTGGCGCCGCTTCGTGCAACATGCGCTTTGCGGCGGCGAATGCGATTCGAGCCAAATTACTTGGTGCGTCGAGAGTCACGCGGCGGGTGATCGTCTTAAAGTCATGAGATTTGAGCTTCAGCGTAATGACGCGCCCTTCGAAGCTGCTGGCTTTCATGCGTGCAGAGACTTTTTCGCATAGCTCCCATAATATGTCTTCCAGGAGTTGCGGATCAGCGACGTCGTTGTTGAACGTTGTTTCGGATGACACCGATTTTGTGTCCCGCTCCGGTTTCACGCGCCGCGCATCTTTGCCTTGCGACAGGCGAGCAAGGCGAAGCCCGAGCTCCCCGTAGCGGCGCGCCAGCTCGCCCGTATCAATTTTCTGAAGCTGACCGACCGTTTTAAGCCCATCGCTTTCGAGCTTTAACGCCATCGCCTTGCCGACGCCCCATATTGCCGTAACTGGCAGGGCGGCGAGAAAGTCCATGGTTTGGGCGCGCCCGACGACGGAAAATCCCTTCGGCTTGTCGAGATCGGAGGCGACTTTCGCCAGGAATTTATTGTGCGATAGCCCGACCGACGCCGTGACGCCGACGTCTCGCGCGATCTGCCGCTGCAAACGGGCGAGCATCACGGCCGGCGGGGCGCCGTGCAGGCGCTCCGTACCTGAGAGGTCGAGAAAGGCCTCATCAATTGAGAGCGGCTCCACCATCGGCGTCAGCGCCCGCATCATTTCGCGGATCTGGCGGCCGGCGTCTGCGTATTTCGACATATTTGGCTTGATGACGACAGCGTCGGGGCAGGCGGCTTTCGCCTTGAACATCGGCATCGCAGATTTCACACCATAGGTGCGCGCAACATAACAAGCCGTTGAAACGACGCCGCGAACGCCGCCGCCGATCAGGACCGGTTTGTCGGCAAGACTTGGATCGTCGCGTTTTTCGATCGCCGCATAGAAAGCGTCGCAGTCGATATGCGCAATCGACAGGGACAGGAGTTCGGGGTGTGAGACGATGTCGCCGCGGCCGCACGACGCGCAGCGCCGCGCACCCGAATCAGCGGGTGATTCGCAGGTTGTGCAAAAAGCAGTCGCAAACTCCATGGCTTAACAAAAGGTTACCGCGCGGCCCCGCCAAAATGGCGGTGCGGCGCGCCTACAAGATAAACATTCAATTAAGACCTTTGATGCAAAACGTAACCAACGCAACGCCCGAATCGGCGCGCGCCGTAAAGGTATTAAAGCATGTTAATGTCCGCGATGGTGAAAACTGAAACGCCGGCGGCGTCCAAAACGGTCCTGATTGTCGAGGATAACGAGCTGAACATGAAGCTGTTTCATGATCTGCTGGAGGCGCACGGCTATAACACCATAGAAGCGCGTACGGGTCCTGAAGCCCTCAGGCTGGCGACGGAACAGCGGCCGGATCTCATTCTTATGGATATTCAGCTTCCGGAGGTTTCCGGCCTCGAAGTGACGCAAAAAATTAAGAATGATGAAGAATTGGTTGATATTCCGATTATCGCCGTCACCGCGTTCGCCATGAAGGGCGACGAAGAGCGCATTCGCCAGGGCGGTTGTGAAGACTATATTGCCAAACCAATTTCCGTCAGCACTTTTCTTGAGAAAGTGAAAAGATATTTGGACTAGGCTCCTTACCAAAACCGGGTAATCCCACTTGTCAGGGGGCTGCATGACGGCGCGTGTTTTAGTCGTCGACGATCTTGAACCGAACGTCAAACTACTCGAGGCGAAATTGCGCGCCGAGTATTTTGACGTGCTTGGCGCGTATTCGGGTCAGGAAGCGGTTGAGAAAGCGACGTCCGAACAGCCTGACATTATTCTGCTCGATGTCATGATGCCGGGCATGGACGGATTTGAGGCGTGCCGACGCATCAAGACCGATCCTGAAACTACCCATATTCCGATCGTCATGGTTACAGCTCTTGATCAGCAGGCTGATAGAGTGGCCGGGCTCGAAGCGGGCGCTGATGATTTTCTTACAAAACCCGTCGAAGACCTTGCGCTGTTTGCGCGGGTGCGCAGTTTAACGCGTCTCAAAATGATGACGGACGAACTGCGGGCCCGTTACGCCACCGGCAAAGGCCTCGGCGTTGTTGAGAGCATCGATGTCGATACCCAGGCGATGGAAAGCCGCATCTTTCTGATCGACGACAATGAAGAGCAGATCGAACGCCTGCAACGGGCGCTAGGCGACGACTACGCCGTCGCTCATGAGACCGATCCGGAAGTGGCGCTTAGTCGCGCGCGATCTGGCGATTTCGATTTGATTGTCGTGAACATGTCGCTTGAAGCGATGGATCCGCTGCGTCTTTGCTCGTCCATTCGTTCATTTGACGAAACAAGACTGACGCCGATCGTCGCTGTTGTCCGCCAGGGCGATACGCGCAAACTCGTGCGCGCCCTTGATATTGGCGTCAACGACTATTTGACGCGGCCGGTTGATAAGAATGAATTGATTGCGCGCGTAACGACGCAATTGCGCCGGAAGCACTATGTCGATCAGCTGCGGTCTTCGTTCCAAGCCAGCCTCGAAATGGCGGTGACGGATCAGCTTACGGGCCTTTACAATCGTCGTTATCTTGCAAGCCACCTCACGGCGATGTTCGACCGCGCCTATTGGACCGGACGGCCGTTGGCGGTCATGATCCTCGATATCGACCATTTCAAGAAAATCAACGACACGCACGGCCACGATGTCGGCGACAAGGTCATCCAGGAATTCGCTGAACGGATTTCACGTTCGGTGCGCGGCATCGATCTCGCTTGCCGTTACGGCGGCGAGGAGTTTCTGATCGCCATGCCGGATACGGATGCAAGTTTCGCCGCGGTGGTGGCGGAACGGTTGCGCCATGAGATTGCGACGGTAAAGTTCGTCGTCAACGGCGCCCGCGACGAGCTCGACGTAACGGCGTCGATCGGCATCGCATCGACGGAAAACGGGCCGGAAGACGACACCGCGCAAAAGCTTATCAAGCGTGCTGATGACGCGCTTTATGAAGCGAAAAGCGGTGGTCGAAATCGGGTTATCAACCGGGCCGCATAGCGTTACGGCAATCGGCGGTCTGTTTCCGGCGGCGACGAAACGATGTCGGCCTCGTCGCCGATGCGCACAACGCCGGGCGTTGTGACCCGACATAAAACGCCGCCGCGCCAGTCTTTCGCCAGCGCTTTGAGGAGCCCGGACTGCGCATCTTCCATGCGCTTGCACGGGTAGGTTTGTTTTCGGACCTCGAGTTCGACGGCGCCGATTTTGAGGATTGCGCCTTCGGCGCGCGGCAGACGAACGCCCTCAATCAGCAGATTGGCGCGCCTCGTTTGCCACGGCAGTTCCTTCAACGGATCAGCCGGCGGATTGAGATCGGCGCAGGCGGCCGCCCAGTCTTCAGCGGCGATAACGGATACAATCCGATCGGGTCTCTTGCCGGCGTGATCGCCCTCAAGGCCGTCCGCTTCGATACGGACTTCGCCGCGGTCGACCATCGGGGCGTATCGATCGGGCCTTACGGCGATGCCTATCAGTTTTCCCGTCATGGGTGCTTCTCGCTTTGCGTTGGTGGAAAACAAAAAAGGCCGCCAAAGCGGCGGCCCATCGGATCGTCTCTAAACAACGCGCCGCTTACTTGATTTTGCCTTCCTTGAACTCGACATGCTTGCGCGCAACGGGATCGTATTTACGCATGACCATTTTTTCGGTCATCGTTCTCGTGTTTTTCTTGGTGACGTAGAAAAACCCCGTGTCCGCCGTCGAATTGAGGCGAATCTTAACGGTCGTCGGCTTGGCCATCTCTTACTCCAGTTGGCGCCTGGTCTCTATGCCGGCGCCGGTCGCGGCGAGCGGCGGAAATTACTCAGGCGCGCCCTGATGTCAAGGCGCAGGGGCCCCTTATCTGGAAGGGGCGCACGGCCCCTGAACCCAGGGAATATCCCAACGAGGCGGGCCTGCCGGCCGCCGATAAGGGCCCTCAGCGGCCGCCGGGCTGCGCGAGCCCCGCGGGAAACGGCTGCGAACGGCGTCGCGGGGCCCCATGAGCCCCGCGGCCTGGGGCCCAGTCACAGTGATGTGTAGAACCGTCACTGGCGCCGGTCGCCGTGTCGGGCCATTTTTGCCGACACAATCCGCTTGGCGTCGGGCCGGCGGCGATAAAGGAATGCGGGCAAATGGCAATTTTGCGATGGGTGCTGGCGCTGGCGGTCGGCGGGTTTCTGGTCTTCTTCGGCGTTATGAAATTCACCGGCGGCGCGCACATTTTCCCCTATATTGAATACAAGGCCGCGGCGGCCGGCGCGCCGTTCGCTGAGCTGGCCTATCCGCTCGGTAATTATGCGACAGGGGGGCTCGAATTGATTGCGGGTCTACTCCTCATTATCCCGATGACGCGCGGAATTGGATCGAAGCTTGCGGTACTGCCATTCCTGGGCGCCGTGGCGTTTCACCTGTCGCCCTTTCTCGGCGTGACGACGCCTGACGGCTACGCCGACCCCAAGCCCGTCGATATCCTCGCCGCGGGCGGGCCGTTTGCGCGGTCGGACTTTTCCGACGGCGAGTCGATGGCGTTGTTCATCATAGCGCTCGCCGGGCTCGCGGCGGCTGTCATCAACTTGCTCGTGCAGCGCAACGCCGACTAACCGTCAAACACCCGGGCGAAGATCGTATCCACATGCTTGGTGTGCCAGCCCAGGTCGAATAGCGCCTCGAGTTCTTTTTCAGGCAGGTGCGTGGCGACGTCCTTGTCCGCTTTTAACAGATCAAGAAACGGCGCCTCGCCGCGCCATGCAGGCATGGCATTGCGCTGAACCCAAGAGTAAGAGTCTTCGCGGCTGACGCCTGCCTGGGTTAGCGCCAGCAGGACCCGCTGCGAAAAAATAAGCCCACCGAGTTTGTCGAGATTTGACTGCATCCGCTCGGGGTAAACGACGAGGTTTTCGACGACCCCGGCGAGGCGCTGCAACGCGAAGTCGAGATGCACCGTTGCGTCGGGTCCGATGCCCCTTTCAACCGAGGAATGAGAAATATCGCGCTCATGCCAGAGAGCGACATTTTCCATGGCCGGCGTGGCGCACATGCGCACCAGCCGGGCAAGGCCGGTCAGGTTTTCCGTCAGGATCGGGTTGCGTTTGTGGGGCATGGAGGACGAGCCCTTCTGGCCCTTGGAGAAAAATTCCTCAGCCTCCAGAACTTCGCTGCGTTGCAGGTGACGGATTTCAACCGCCAGCCGTTCGATGGATGACGCTATGACGCCTAGTGTTGCGAAATACGCGGCATGACGGTCGCGCGGAATAACCTGCGTCGAGACAGGCTCGATGGCGAGGCCCATCTTTTCCGCCACATAGGCTTCGACCGACGGGTCGACATTGGCGAAGGTGCCCACCGATCCAGAAATTGCGCAAACTGCGATCTCTGCGCGCGCCGTTTCCAGCCGTTTTTGCGCGCGCGCAAACTCGGCGTAGAACGTAGCCAGCTTGACGCCGAACGTCGTCGGTTCGGCGTGGATGCCGTGGCTGCGCCCGACGCAGATTGTGTCTTTATGCTCATGGGCGCGTTTCTTAAGTGCGGCCAGCAGGCGGTCGAGGCCGCTGAGAAGAATGTCACTCGCCCGGGCGAGCTGTACGGACAAACAGGTGTCGAGTACGTCCGACGACGTCATACCCTGATGAACGAAACGCGCTTTGGGGCCGATGAGTTCGGCGAGATGCGTTAGGAACGCAATGACGTCATGTTTTACTTCGCGCTCGATTTCATCGATGCGGTCCGCGTCGAATTTCAGATCTTTGCCTTTTTCCCAGACGGTTTCGGCGGCGTCCTTCGGGATGACGCCAAGCTCGGCCATGGCGATTGCGGCATGTGCCTCGATCTCAAACCAGATCCGGTACTTCGTGTCCGGCGACCAGATGTCGGACATCTCGGCGCGCGCATAGCGTGGAATCATCGTTGGAGTACTTTCAATTTGCGCGCCGGCTGTGCGCTGATTCCTACCACTCGAGAATAACTTTGCCGGACTGGCCCGAGCGCATCACGTCAAAGCCGTCCTGGAAGTCGTCAATGGAAAAGCGGTGGGTCAGGATCGGCGACAGATCGAGGCCGCCTTGCAGCATCGCGCCCATCTTGTACCAGGTCTCGAACATGCGCCGGCCGTAGATGCCCTTAATCTCCAACCCCTTGAAGATGACCTTGTCCCAGTCGACCCCGGCGCCGTTGGGCATGATGCCGAGCATGGCGATCTTGCCGCCATGGTTCATGGTCTCAAGCATGGACTGAAAAGCCGAAACGACGCCGGACATTTCAAGACCGACATCAAAGCCTTCAGTCATTTTCAGCTCCGACATGACGTCCTGCAGCGACTCATTTGAGACATTGACGGCGCGCGACGCGCCCATCTGTTTCGCGAGATCAAGGCGATAGTCGTTGACGTCGGTGACGACCACATGGCGCGCGCCGACAAACCTGGCGATGGCCGCCGCCATGATGCCGATGGGCCCGGCGCCGGTGATCAAGACGTCTTCGCCGACGAGATCGAAGGCGAGGGCGGTGTGGGTCGCATTGCCATAAGGGTCAAAGATCGCGCCCATATCGTCGGACACATCGTCAGGCAGGCGATAGACATTGAACGCTGGCACGGCGACATACTCCGCGAACGAACCCGGCCGGTTGACGCCGACGCCCATAGTGTTGCGGCAGAGGTGGCGCTTGCCGCCGCGACAATTGCGGCAGTGCCCGCAAGTGACGTGCCCCTCCGCCGATACCCGGTCGCCAATCTTGAAGGTCGCGTGTTCGGGATGCACTTCCGATCCGATCTCGATGACTTCGCCGGAAAACTCGTGGCCCACGGTCATGGGCACGGGGATCGTTTTCTGCGCCCACTCGTCCCAGTTATAGATGTGCACGTCGGTGCCGCAGATGGCGGACCGTTTCACTTTGATCAAGACGTCGTTGGGACCGATGGTCGGCCGCGCCGTATCGGCGAGCCATATTCCTTCTTCCGCCTTTGCTTTCATCAGGGCTTTCATGAGACTTTCCTAGATAACCCCGACATTCTTACCAGCCGCGACAAAGGCCGTCACCGCCCGGTCGACCTGCTCATCTGTATGGGCGGCGCACATCTGCGTGCGGATGCGGGCCTGTTCCTTGGGCACGACCGGGAACGAGAACGCCGCTACGTAAACGCCTTCGTCCATCATGGCCGCCGCCATATCCCCGGCTTTGCGTGCGTCGGGGATCATCACCGGTATAATTGGATGCTCGCCGGGGAGAAGATCGAACCCGGCCTCCGTCATCTGCGCCCGGAACCGTTCGGCGTTGCGGAAAAGCTGCGCGCGCAAACCGTCGCCGTTGCGGACCAGTTCAAGGGTTTTCAGCGTCGCGCCGAGAAGCGCCGGCGTCAGCGCATTGGAAAAGAGATAAGGGCGGGCGCGATTTCGCAACAGGTGAACGACCTGTTTTGAGGCGCAAATGTAACCGCCCATGCCGCCGCCGAGCGCCTTGCCCAGCGTACCGGTCAGAATATCGACCCGTTCAGCGACGCCGCAGTGGGCCGGCGCGCCCTTGCCGTCCGGTCCCATAAAGCCCGTGGCGTGGCAGTCATCGACCATGACAAGGGTGCCGAATTCATCCGCAAGGGAACAAATCTCATCAAGTTTGGCGATATAGCCGTCCATGGAGAAGACGCCGTCCGTGACGATGAGTTTGGTTCGCGCGCCGCCGGCGTCCGCCTGTTCGAGTTGCGTGCGCAGATCGTCCATGTCGGAATTGGCGAAGCGATATCGCTTGGCTTTGCACAAGCGCACGCCGTCGATGATTGATGCGTGGTTCAGGGCGTCGGAAATAATCGCGTCCTCCGGCCCCAGGAGCGGTTCAAAGACGCCGCCATTGGCGTCAAAACACGCCGCGAACAGGATCGAATCTTCATACCCTAGGAAATCGGCGATTTCGCGCTCTACCCGGCGATGCAAATCCGTGGTGCCGCAGATGAAGCGGACCGAAGCCATGCCGAAGCCATACTCATCCATGGTGGCCTTGGCGGCGGCGACGATCTCGGGATGGTCGGCGAGGCCGAGATAGTTGTTGGCGCAGAAATTGAGAACCTTGACCTGCTTGCCCTTGTGGTCGACCTCAATTTCCGGCCCTTGCGGCGACGCGATCTCCCGCTCGACTTTCTCGAGGCCCTGATCGCGCAGTTCGGCAATTGCATCATCGATCCGGCGGTAAAATTGCTCGCGCATCTTGGCCTCTTTCGCTCCAGCGTTTACGACACGGCATCCTGTGGCGCCGCCGGGTGCGGGCTGTCAATCGGGCGGCGCGGCGCGGCGCCCAGCGGAGAGTGCGCAATGAGCAAAAACGCCGAAAAATTCGACGCCTGGATCCGCTCCGATTTCGTCGCAATGAACTCGGAACTTGAAGCCAAATACTTCGCGCAGGCCGATAAATCCGCTGTCGAGGGCGTCGGCGACGACATTAAGGCGACGCTGCGGGATGACGGCCGCGCGCTGATCGCTCCGCTGGTTGAGGAGGGGAATACAGATGAGGGATTTGACCGCGCATTCGACCTCCTCGGTAATCTCGGTCTCTATATGGCGAGCCTGCGCCGGCATGAGCTGACCAATCCTGCGCGAGAGGAGAAATCGCCCCACCGGGAAGCGTCCGCGCTCGGCATGCACATCGCAGCATCCCTTGGCGTCGCGCCGCGTTTTTCGACCGGTCATCTCGCTATGCTCAACCGGGCGATCGACGGCAAGCCAAAGACGTTCACGACTCTGAGCGATGAAGAACTTTTTATCGTGTTCAATACGCTTGGCATTTTCGGGTTCAAGCGCGCCGCTGAAGCAGTGCGCCGAGTTTCACCCCTTGGCGTGTCGCATCCTCTCGCAAAAGAACTGTTCACCGCCGCGGCCGACGCATTGCGCTCGGTCATCGAGGTCAATGAAAAACTATTCAACGATCTAGATGTCGAACGCTTTTTCTACAGCGTGCGGCCTTATTACAAACCCTACCGCGTCGGACGGCAGGAATATCGCGGCGCCAACGCAGGGGATTTTTCAGAAATCAACGAGCTTGATTTGTTGCTGGGGCTTTGTCGCGCGAACGACCCATATTATTCACAACTTCTTGTCGATAAGATGCTGTTCATGACGCCGGACGATCAAGCGAACTTACGCAACGCCATGCGTCGGCGCAGCTTGCTCGATGAATTTATCGACTGTGCGGCGACCCATTCGACGCGGCCGTGGTTTCAGGAAAACGCCGCAGCATTTTTATCCGTATGCGGTCTTTTCGGTCAAATTGCGGCCAGCCATCACGATAATCTCGTCGCTAAATTCATCGAAGCGCCATCGACGGATCTCGAGTCGGACAGACTAGCGCAGGTGACGGCGAGCGGCCCGCCATTGCCGGTGCTTTTGAACGCGCTCGAAATCCTCCGCGATCTGCGCCTTGCCGCGGACCGGACGGACATCAACTCGCGCTATAGGGATATTGCGCGATTGCGTTCCCTTATTGATTGAATTAGGTAACTTCTTTCGTCATGGCAGGGCGTTATTCATTGAAATCGCGCTATTTTTTTATTACTAGATTGTAATGAATGCGATACTGTGGTAGCGTCGCGGCGAAGGACGCCTCTTGGCTTGAGGCGTCATAGTCGGGCGGGGCTGCCGGTGGCGAAACGTTGGTTGAAATCGTGGACGGCGGTTCGTCGCTTTCTGGCTTATCGCGGCGGCGTTACCCTTATCGAGTACGCCGTGCTGATCGCGCTGATTGTCATCGGCTTGCGTTACGCGGTGTCGGCAATTTCAGGCGGACCATAGCGTTTGCGATGCTCTAAACACCGTCCGCCTTATGTCGCTGGCGAACGGTGCATGGCGTGTCTGACTAGAAGCTGGCCGAGACGCTGAGCCCCCACCAGAAACCGCTGCTTTTTGTCGTACCGGCAATCGAATCGTCAATGAAAGACCCGCCGGCAATGTCAGAACCGCCATAGCGTGCGCCGGCAGCCACCGACGCTTCATCCGTCAGCGCGTAGCTGATATCGGCCGTCGCGGCGCCATAAAGATAGTCGCCGCCGGCGTCGTCATCGACGACATACCCAAACGATCCGCCAAGGTCGAAGCCGATTTTTCCCGACAACGGAACAGAATGCGAGACGCCGCCCTCAATCGTAAATGTGTCGAACATAAAGTCGCGGTAAACGTAAATGGATGGCGCTAATGGAGCGTCAAACGCAAGTCCTGCGAAAACCTCGACCGTATTGGCGCCGAGGCCGTCGCCGTCTTCTTCGAAAACGTCGAAAAAGCCGCTCGCGAGGTCGGGAAACGTGTAATAGGTGACGCCGACATCGAAGCTCCAGCCGTCCACGAGGTTGCCGCTGTAACCGGCATAGAGATCAAGCTCTTCCCCTCCCGGCGTCGCAACGAGGTCATCGTCGCCGACGGGCAAGTTAAACCACGCGCCGCCGTAAAATCCGCCGTAAGAGATCTCGACTGCGGGTTGAACGCTTGTTTCCGCGAACTGAACGCCTCGGAAAATATACCGCGATTCAAATCCAAGCGTTGTTGAAACGCCGACGCCTTCGGCGCTTGCACCCGACGAAAAACCGGCGAACGTTAATGCCAGTAGTGCTGCTTTTCTCATCTGCTTCTCCATTTTCTTGACCCCTCGCGAATGACCGCATACGGAGCAAATTTACCTGTCACCGGGCGGACGTTGGCGAAAATTGCTGCAATGCACAAGATTGAATGAACGAATTAACGTAGAAAATCGCCAGAAAATTCGTAAAATCAGATAAAAAGACTGATTAATCTAACAAAATAATATATTATGCTATTTTGGCGTGCATTAAATTTGCTGTCGCAGCAAAGAATATTGCATCGCAATAATTCCTGTAATACGCTTGCTGCGAATCGCAAGGGCGAGCCGCGAACCGAGAGAGGCAAAAACGAGATGAAATACATTATTGCCGTCATCAAACCGCAGAAACTCGATGACGCGCGAAATGCGCTGACGGGACTGGGCGTTGAGGGGATGACTGTTACAGACGTCAAAGGGTTTGGGCGTCAAAAAGGCCACTCAGAGGTTTATCGGGGTGCTGAGTATCAGGTCGATTTCATGCCCAAAGTAAAACTCGAAATCGCGGTTGAAGCCTCGCGCGCCGCTGCGGTGGTCGACGCGATTCGAACCGCCGCGAAAACGGATCGGATTGGCGACGGAAAGATTTTTGTCCTGAACCTCGAAGAAGCCGTGCGCGTGCGCACGGGTGAAACCGGCGCGGCCGCGCTTTAACTGAAATGGGGAATAACATGATCAAGAAAACCGTCCTGGCGGCGGCTGCGCTTGCGGCCGTGCTTACAACTGCCGCGTTTGCGCAGGACGCCGTCGCGACGCCTGCGCCGGCGACCGATACGTCCGTATTCGTCTTCAATACAATGTTGTTTTTGATTTCCGGCATGGTCGTCATGTTCATGGCGGCGGGTTTTTGCATGCTGGAGGTTGGCCTCGTACGGTCAAAGAACGCCGCAACGATCTGTTTAAAGAACATCTCGCTTTATTCCATTGCGGGTTTGATGGTTTATCTTGTCGGCTATGATTTGATTTACACCAATCAAACCGGGTTCATCGGCAGTCTTTCTATCTGGGGCGCTGATGATTCCGATCCGATGAGTGCTGGTTACGCATCAAGTTCCGACTGGTATTTCCAGATGGTGTTTGTGGCGACGGCCGCGTCGATCGTTTCGGGCACGCTGGCGGAACGCATCAAGCTGTTTCCGTTTCTGATCTTCGTCGCGCTCCTGACCGGCTTTATTTATCCCATTCAGGCGGGTTGGGTCTGGGGCGGCGGCTGGCTTGATGCAAATTTCGACGATTTTGCCGGATCGACCCTTGTCCATTCGACGGGCGGATGGGCGGCGCTCGCCGGCGCTATCGTGCTGGGATCGCGAAACGGCAAATATGAGAGCGGCCGCGTTCATCCGATGCCAGGATCGTCGCTGCCGTTGGCGACGCTCGGCACCTTCATTCTGTGGCTAGGCTGGTTCGGTTTTAACGGCGGCTCGCAGTTGGCGCTGGGCACGATCGACGACGCCGTCTCCGTCGCAAAGATCTTCGTCAACACCAATATGGCCGCCTGCGGCGGCGTCGTCACGGCGCTTATCCTGACGCAGGCGCTCTACAAGAAGGTCGACCTGACCATCGTTCTTAACGGCGCTATTGGCGGGCTGGTCTCTATCACCGCGGGACCGCTGGCGCCGGCCATCTGGCAAGCCGTGATGATCGGTTCTGTTGGCGGCGTCATTGTGACGCTGGCTGTGCCGCTTCTTGACAAGCTGAAGATCGATGACGTCGTGGGCGCCATTCCGGCGCACCTTTTCTGCGGTATATGGGGCACCCTAATTGTGCCGTTGACCAACAAAAGTGAAGGCATCAGTTACATTAACCAGTTCATTGGCGCGGTATCCATCGGTGTATTTGTTTTTGTCATCAGCCTCGCGGTCTGGTACGCGCTCAAATTCACGCTTGGCGTGCGTGCGTCAGCGGATCAGGAACGCATCGGACTGGACAAATCTGAATTGGGACTGGAAGCTTATCCGGAGTTCTCGCCTGGATAGGCATTAGGGAGAGTTCCAAATTACGGAACGCATGTTGAAATTTACCTCGCTAGACCGCGAGACGCCTCCGAAGCGAGATCCCGGCGCCCGGCGCCGGGATTTCGACGAAATATATAAGGCGTTTGCTGAGGAGCATGCGGCGGCGCAATCGGCGCGCTGTTCGCAGTGCGGCGTGCCGTTCTGCTCCAATCATTGCCCACTCGGCAATGACATTCCCGATTGGCTGAAACTGGTTGCGGAAGACCGGCTGGAAGAAGCCTATGCGGTCTCGTCCGCCACCAACAACATGCCGGAAGTGTGCGGGCGCATCTGCCCGCAGGATCGATTGTGCGAAGGCGCCTGCGTGATTGAACAGTCCGGGCACGGAACGGTGACGATCGGCGCCGTTGAGCAATACATAACTGAGACTGCGTGGGATGAGGGCTGGATCAAACCGATTGTTCCATCACACGAACGCCCGCAATCGGTGGGGATCATCGGCGCTGGGCCGGCGGGGCTCGCCGCCGCGGAAGAGTTGCGCCGGGAGGGCGTGCAGGTCACGGTCTTTGATCGCTACGACCGCATCGGCGGATTGCTCATCTACGGCATTCCGAATTTCAAACTTGAAAAATACGTGGTCGCGCGCCGCGCCGAGCACCTTAAGAAGAGCGGCGTAAAATTTGTTGAAAGTTTCGAAGTGGGACGTGATGCATCGCTGGCGGAACTGCGCGCCAACCATGACGCGGTGCTGATCGCCACCGGCGTCTATAACGCGCGTGATTTGATCTGTCCGGGCGTCGGCAGTGAAGGCGTTGTCGCGGCGCTTGATTATCTTACCGCGTCCAACCGAAAAGGTCTGGGTGATGACGTTGCGCCGTTCGACTCTGGCGCGCTCAACGCTGACGGCAAGCGCGTTGTCGTCATCGGCGGCGGCGATACGGCCATGGATTGCGTGCGCACAGCTGTTCGTCAGGGCGCGAAATCCGTGACGTGCCTTTATCGGCGCGACCGCAAGAACATGCCGGGATCGGCCCGCGAGGTTGCGAATGCCGAAGAAGAAGGGGTTGTCTTCGAATGGCTTGCCGCGCCCAGGGCGGTTTCCGGCGACGCGGCGAAGGCAAAAGGCGTGCGCGCCGCACGCATGGAGCTTGGCGAGCCAGATGAGAGCGGCCGGCGCGCGCCTGCCGAAGTCGCCGGCGCGGACTTTGATCTCAATGCGGACCTTGTGATCAAGGCGCTCGGTTTCGAACCGGAAGATCTGCCGACGCTGTTCGGCGAAAAGGATCTCGCAGTCACGGCGCGCGGCACAATCAAGGTCAACCCGCTGACACTGGAGACAAAAGTTCCCGGTGTTTACGCCGCTGGTGATATCGTCCGCGGCGCGTCGCTCGTCGTCTGGGCGATTCGCGACGGGCGTGTTGCTGCGGAAGCAATTGTCAACAAGCTTAATACTGAAAACATCCGCCCGATTGCGGCCGAATAAAAAGACCACGCCATGAAAGATAGCGTCACCACCTATAGGGCGCGCAGGGATGCGCTTATATCGGCCGGCTCTTATGATCCGACGTCGGAGCATGACGCCTGTGGCGTAGGTCTCGTCGCAGCACTAGATGCGCGCCCGCGCCGCGAAATCGTCGAGATGGCGATTGCCGCCTTGAAGGCCGTCTGGCATCGCGGCGCCGTCGACGCCGACGGCAAAACCGGAGACGGCGCGGGCATTCGTCTCGGCGTGCCGCAGGATCTGTTCCACGCCTATGTAGAGCGTACCGGACACGAGGCGGGCGACAACGACATCTGCGTTGGCATGATATTTCTGCCACGGACGAACTTCGCCATGCAGGATGCGGCTCGCACCATCGTCGAATCCGAGATTTTGCGCTGCGGCTTTTATAGTTACGGTTGGCGTCAGGTGCCGGTTGACGCGAGTTGTCTTGGCGAGAAGGCGAATGCGACCCGGCCGGATATTGAACAGGTCCTTTTCTGCGATCCCGCCGGCCGGCCACAGGAAGAGCTTGATCGGATTTTGTACATCGTGCGCCGCCGGATCGAAAAACGCGCGCGAGAGCAGGGCATGCACGAACTTTACGTCTGCTCGCTGTCGTCACAGGACGTTGTCTATAAAGGCATGTTCCTCGCCGAAGACATCGACAACTTTTACACGGACCTGAAAGATGAACGTTTTACGTCAAGGTTCGCGATCTTCCATCAGCGCTATTCGACGAACACGTTTCCCGAATGGCGCTTAGCGCAACCATTTCGCATGCTCGCCCATAATGGCGAAATCAACACGCTGAAGGGCAACCGTAACTGGATGAAGAGCCATGAAATCCGCATGGCGGCTGAAGTCTTTGGCGAAGACGAGGCGCGCGACGTCAAACCGGTGATCCAGCCAGGCTCTTCTGACTCCGCTGCGCTTGATCAGACATTTGAATTGCTCGTGCGCGCCGGCCGGTCAGCGCCGGCGGCGAAGACGCTGCTGATCCCGGAAGCATGGTCGAAGCGGGCGACGCAAATCCCCGATGAATGGCGTGCGCTTTACGAATATTGCAACGCCGTGATGGAGCCTTGGGATGGGCCGGCGGCAATTGCGGCGTTTGACGGGCGCTGGGCCGTCGCCGGGCTCGACCGCAATGGCTTGCGGCCGCTCCGCTACGCTATCACTGACGACGGCATTTTGGCGGTTGGATCGGAAGCCGGCATGTGCCCGCTGGGTGAAAAGAAAGTGAATGTGCGCGGCGCCGTTGAGCCGGGCCGCATGATCGCCGTCGATTTCGATGAGGCGAAATTTTATACCGATAAGGAAATCCTCGATTTTCTCGCCAATAAACATCCCTATACGGAGTGGATCGGCAATATCGTTGAACTTGAGCCCGAAATCGGACCGGGGCCCGAGCCGCGCCTCTTTCAGGGCGAGGAGCTAGCGCGCCGGCAGGCCGGCGCCGCGTACGATCTTGAGGCTTTGGACCTTATCCTGCGTCCAATGGCGGAAACCGGCAAGGAAGCGGTCGGGTCCATGGGCGATGACACGCCGATCGCGGTTCTGTCAGACAATTACCGGCCGCTTTCGCATTTTTTCAGACAGAATTTCAGCCAGATAACCAATCCGCCGATCGATCCCTTGCGGGAAGACGGCGTCATGAGCCTAAAAACCCGGTTCAAGAACCTCGGCAATATCCTCGTTACGGAAAAGACGCAGACGGATGTGTTCGTTCTCGAAAGTCCCGTCCTGTCTAACGGCATGTATGTGCGCCTGAAGGAACGCCTCGATCAGAAAACAGTCGAGATCGACTGCACCTATGCGGCCTCCGACGTGCGCCGCGACGGGACGGCCCTCGGCCGCGCGCTCGACAGGATCAAGGCGGAAGCCGAGGCGGCCGTGAAGTCCGGCGCCGGGCACGTTATTCTCACCGACGAGCACCAGAATGCGGGCAAGATAGCCGTGCCGATGATCCTCGCTGCCGGCGGCGTCCATGCACACCTGACGGACGTAGGGCAACGCACCTACTGTTCGATTATCGTGCGTTCCGCGGAGTGCCTGGACGCCCATTATTGCGCGGTGCTGGTCGGCGTCGGCGCGACGGCGGTCAATCCCTACCTGGCGTTTGATACCATAACCGATAACCATGCGCGAGCGCGATATGGCGACCTGACGCTTGGTCAGTGTACGATTAATTATAAGAAGGCGCTCGAAGCCGGGCTAATGAAAATCATCTCCAAGATGGGCATTTCGATCATCTCCGCCTATCGCGGTGGCGGGAATTTCGAAGCGCTTGGGTTATCGCGGATGCTCGTCGAGGACTTTTTTCCGGGGATGACCAGCCGGATATCCGGTATCGGGCTCGCCGGGCTTGAAAGAAACACCGCGGCGCTTCACGCCAAGGCGTGGGATGCTAATGCCCCGCGGCTTCCGGTCGGCGGATTTTACCGGCAGCGTCGTCGCGGTGAAAACCATATCCTTGAAGCCGATCTCGTCAGCGCTTTGCAGCAGGCGGTTCGTGAGGAAGATGCCTCGGCCTATGGGCGCTATTCCGAACTGCTGGAACAGCAAAAGCCGGCGCAGATTCGCGATCTGCTGAGAGCGCGCCCTGTCGGCGGCGCGGTTCCAGTCGATCGGGTGGAGACGGCGCATGACATTCGCCGGCGCTTTGTCACGCCCGGTATGTCCCTCGGCGCGCTGTCGCCGGAAGCGCACGGTGCCCTCAATATTGCGATGAATAGGATTGGCGCAAAGTCCGTTTCGGGCGAGGGCGGAGAGGTGCCGGAACGCTATACGCCGCATCCGAACGGCGACAATGAAAACTCGGCGGTAAAACAGGTTGCCTCCGGCCGCTTCGGCGTCACGGCCGAGTACCTCAATCAATGCCGCGAAATCGAAATCAAAGTGGCGCAGGGCGCAAAGCCGGGCGAGGGCGGGCAGCTTCCCGGTTTCAAAGTGACAGAGTTTATTGCGCGCATGCGTCATTCAACGCCGGGCGTCACGCTAATCTCACCGCCTCCTCATCACGACATCTATTCGATCGAAGATTTGGCCCAGCTCATTTACGATTTGAAACAGATAAACCCCGAGGCGCGGGTCTGCGTGAAGCTGGTTTCTATGTCCGGCATCGGCGCTATCGCTGCGGGCGTCGCGAAGGCGAAAGCCGATACAATCCTCATCTCGGGCAATGTAGGCGGCACGGGCGCCAGCGCGCAAACCTCGATCAAATTCGCTGGCGCGCCATGGGAGCTTGGGCTCGCCGAAGCGCATCAGGTTCTGACGGTGAACAATCTGCGGTCGCAAGTGACGTTGCGGACGGATGGCGGCATTCGCACTGGCCGCGACGTTGTCGTTGCCGCGATGCTCGGTGCGGAAGAATTCGGCATCGGCACCATATCCCTCGTCGCCATGGGATGCCTGATGGTGCGGCAGTGCCATTCCAATACCTGCCCGGTCGGCGTCTGCACCCAGGACGATGCGCTGCGCCAGAAATTCGTCGGTACGCCGGACAATGTCGTCAATCTCATGACATTTATCGCGGAGGAAACGAGGGAAATCCTGGCCTCGCTCGGCGCGACGTCGCTTGAGGAGATCATCGGTCGCGCCGATCTGCTCGATCAGGTGAGCCGCGGCGCGGCGCATCTTGACGATCTCGACCTCAATCCGATTCTTATTCGCGTTGACGCTGGCGGCGCGCCGCAACGGTCGACGCGGACCGGGCGAAATGAAGTCGCTGATACGCTTGATCAGAGGATCTTCGGCGAACTGAAGCCGTTTCTGGAGCGGCGCGAAAAACTGCAGCTTTCCTATCCAGTGAAGAATACCGACCGCGCCATCGGCGCGCGGATTTCGTCGCATATTGTGCGTAAGTATAGCGCCAAAGATTTGTCAGCGGATCATTTGACGCTGCGCCTAAAAGGCTCCGCCGGACAATCGCTCGGCGCCTTTTCCGCACACGGATTGCGCATCGTCGTCGATGGCGACGCCAACGATTATGTGGGCAAAGGCCTTTCCGGCGCGACCATTGTCGTGCGTCCGGCTGGTTCCGCGAACGGCGTCGGCGACGCCATTATCGGCAATACGTGCCTTTACGGGGCTACATCCGGTTATCTGTTTGCGGCGGGCCGCGCCGGCGGGCGCTTTGCGGTCCGCAATTCCGGCGTGACGACCGTTGTTGAAGGCTGCGCCGCCAATGGTTGTGAGTATATGACCGGCGGCGCCGCGGTCATTCTTGGGTCTGTCGGCGCCAATTTCGCCGCCGGCATGACCGGCGGGATTGCTTATGTCTATGATGATGGTGCAGGTTTTGAAAATGTCGTTAACCCCGACAATGTCGCCTGGCGCCGGTTCGTCGACGCCGACGATATGGTCGAATGTCGGACCCTCATCGAACGGCACTGGCGCGAGACCAGATCGCCGCGCGCTCGGCAGTTGCTTGACGACTGGGCGACGGCGTCGCTGAAATTCTGGGTTGTCGAGCCGCTCGAAATCCTGGCGCGCAAGGGGATTGCTGCGGCCGCCAAATCAGCCTGATCTTTCCTGCTGTTCATTTGCGTCGGCGCGCCCGCAGCTCTAGCGATCAACCATGTCCGTTTCCGAAGAATTTTATCGCATTAAGCAATTGCCCCCTTACGTTTTCGAGGAGGTCAATCGCCTGAAGGCGCAGCTCCGCGCGCAGCGGCGCGATATCATTGATCTTGGCATGGGCAATCCGGACATGCCGACGCCGCCGCATATTGTCGAAAAACTCTGCGAAACGGCGCACGACCCGAAAGCCCATCGTTATTCGGTGTCGCGTGGCATAATCGGCCTTCGGCGGGCGATGGCGCGATATTATGAGCGGCGCTTTAACGTGCGTCTTGATCCGGAAACGGAGGTTGTCGCGACGCTTGGGTCAAAGGAAGGGTTTGCGAACCTTGCTCAAGCGATTACTGCGCCCGGCGATATTATCCTGTCGCCTAATCCTGCGTATCCGATCCACGCCTACGGGTTCATCATCGCCGGCGGCGTCATCGAAGCCGTGCCGGCGCTGACACCGGAGCAATACCTCAAAGGACTTCACGACGCAGTGGCGCGTTTGCCGACCGCCCCCAGGGCAATGGTTTTGAATTATCCGTCAAACCCTACGGCGCAGATGGTCGGTCTTGATTTTTACAAAGACGCGCTAGCTTTGGCGCGCAAGCACGACATCATCGTGCTATCTGATCTCGCCTATTCAGAAATTTATTTTGGCGCGCCGCCGCCGTCTATTTTTGAGGTTCCGGGCGCGATCGCCAACGCCGTTGAGGTCAACTCACTGTCGAAATCCTTCGCCATGGCTGGCTGGCGCGTCGGCATGGCCGTGGGTAATGCGCGTCTTATCGCGGCCTTGGCGCGCGTGAAATCATATCTCGATTATGGCGCTTTTACGCCGATCCAGGTGGCTGCGGTCGCGGCGCTCGACAGTCCGCCTGGCGTGATTGACGGCATACGGAATATTTACCGGGCGCGGCGCGACGTACTAATTGAACATTTTGGTATGGCCGGTTGGGAGATCCCGGCGCCGGAAGCCTCCATGTTTGCTTGGGCGCCAATCCCGGAGCCGTTTCGCGCCAACGGGTCAATCGAGTTTGCGAAAATGCTCATGGAAAAGGCGGAGGTCGCCGTCGCGCCCGGCCTTGGCTTCGGCGAGATGGGTGATCGTCACGTCCGCATTGGCCTTGTTGAGAACCAGCAACGCATTCGGCAAGCCGCGCGCAATCTCAAAAAGGTTTTTTCCGCTGAAAGCGCATCCGGCTAATTTGCTAGCGGTTTCCACTAAATCTGCAAATCTCATAAAATAATCGGTTGACCTTCTCGCGCCTGCGAAGTAAATGCCACGGCAACTCATCAAGACCAGCCGAGGGACAGGCCCGTTGACGCTGGGGCAACCGCCGGAAAGTCAGACCGACTTTTTTGGAAAGGTGCCAATTCCTTCGGGAAGAGATTCCCGAGAGATGAGTCGAACGAGAGCATCGTCTTCGTTCGATCGGTCTCTAGTGAATTGCCTCTGATGAGCGACGGAAACGACGCGGACGAAGAGGCATTTTGATGTCAGCCCTTTTGAAAGTTGAGGAAAACGACTGTCGCTGGCGCGACGTCGTTGTCGACTTGCCGATAGACCTCGCGCTCGATAGCCGCGAACGTCTGAGCGAACCGCGCATTCGGATAAGATTGCATGGCGACCCGACGAAGCCCGTTGTCGCCGTCGCCGGCGGCATTTCCGCCGGTCGCATCGTCGCTGACGCCGAGGAGGAAAGGGGTTGGTGGGCCGACTATGTCGCGGCGGGTCGATCGGTTGATCTCAACAACTACTGCGTTCTTGGGTTTGATTTTCTTCCAAATGCCGGCGAGCAGGCGACGACCATCTCAACGCATGACCAGGCGCGCGCGCTCGCCCTTGCACTTGACGCTTTGAACATCGAGCGCCTCAACGCGTTTGTCGGCTCGTCCTATGGCGGCATGGTTGCGCTCGCCTTCGCATCCGCCTGTCCCGATCGGATTGATAATCTCATTGTCATCTCCGCCGCGGAAAAGCCCCATCCCTTCGGCACGGCGCTTCGCGGCGTGCAACGGCGTATCGTCGATTTCGCGCGGGAAAATAACGACGCTGCTGAAGGCGTCGCGCTGGCGCGGCAACTCGCCATGGTTAGCTATCGCACGCCGGGGGAATTTGCCGCGCGCTTTGATCATACGCCGGGCGCGGCGGCCGGCGATCCTCATGCCGTTTGCGATTATTTGATCGCGCGTGGGAGCGCGTTCGGTATGGATGCTCAGCGTTTCGTGACGTTGTCCGACTCTATCGATCGACACGCCGTGGATTTGTCGGGAATCTGCGCCCGCACGCTATTTGTCGCTGCGCAGGGCGATCAGCTTTCGCCGCCTGCGGATGTCCGTCGCTGCGCGGCGGCCGTTCCCCGCGCCCGCTATGTCGAAGTTGTTTCCCAATACGGCCATGACGCCTTCCTCAAGGAAGCCGCGTCCATCGGCCCGTTCATTGATCGTTTCTTGAAGGAGTCCGGCAAATGACCACCCAACCTCATCGCGAAACGCTGATCGCCAGCGCCGGCGTCTCGACGGACCGCGCGCATAACTCGGTTTCGCCGCCGCTTCATTTGTCCGCGAACTTCTACTGGAACGATCCGTGCGAGAAACCGGAATATGACTATTCACGATCCGGCAACCCCAATCGTACGCAGCTTGCCGATGCGCTGGCCTCGCTGGAAGGCGGCGCTCGCGGCGTCGTAACGTCGTCCGGCATGGCGGCGGTCGACCTCGTGCTCAATCTTGTTGATCCCGGCGACGTCGTCCTGGCGCCCCATGATTGTTACGGCGGCACGCACCGGCTCTTAACGGCGCGCGCCAAGCGCGGTCACTTCAGGATCGTTTATGTGGACCAGACCGATCTGGCGGCGCTCGCAGCCGGCTTCGCCAAAAAACCGAAACTTGTCCTTATTGAAACGCCGAGCAATCCGCTTTTGCGCGTGACCGATATTTCCAAGGTTGCCGCGTTCGCCCGCGAGGTCGGCGCCATCGTCGTCGCTGACAACACATTTCTGTCGCCGGCGCTGCAGCGCCCGCTGGAACTCGGATGTGATGTTGTCATTCACTCAACGACGAAATTCATTAACGGGCACTCCGACGTTGTCGGCGGCGCCGTCATCGCGAAGGAAGCAGAGTTGGGCGAAGAGCTTGCGTGGTGGGCGAACTGCACAGGCGTCACCGGCGCGCCGTTTGACTCCTTTTTGACGCTGAGAGGGCTTCGAACGTTGTTCACGCGCATCGAGCGCCAGCAATCGACGGCGAACGACGTCGTTGACGTCCTAAACAACGACCCGCGCGTCGCCAAGGTATACTATCCGGGCCTTGCAACGCATCCCGGGCACGAAGTTGCTGCGCGCCAGCAGTCCGGATTCGGGTCTATGTTCTCAGTCGAGTTCACTGACAATATCGATGTGCTTGAACTGTTGCGGCGGCTGGAGATTTTCACCATCGCAGAATCCCTTGGTGGTTTTGAAAGCCTCGTCTGCGTGCCCGCGGCGATGACCCATGCGGGCATGACGCCGGAGGCGCGGCGGACCGCCGGCATTTCGGATCGGCTTGTCCGGTTCTCAATCGGTCTTGAACATGGCGGTGATCTGGTTCGCGATCTCCTCGACGCTCTTGACGGCGCCGCAACAGACGGCAATGTGACATATCTGAACGAACAGGCAGTCGGAGCATGTGCGTAGACGTCGTTGATAAAGAATCGTCAAAACCGGTCGTGAACGAGCGGGCGGACAAGTTGCGCGTCGCCGTCGCCGGTCTCGGCCTTATCGGGGAAGGCGCGGCGTTGCGATTGATCGCGGACGATAACTACGTGTTTTGCGCCGCGTTAGTGCGCGATGTATCGAAGCCGCGCAAGACGATGCCCGCAGGCGCCGTGATCACCGACGACGTGGAAGAATTTCTCGATGCGCGCGCCGATATCATCATTGACGCGCTGCCGGATGGTGGCGCTGGGCGCTCGCTTATTGAAAAAGCGCTGGCCCGCGGCGTCGGCATCATATCCGCGAACAAACAGGCGGTGGCGGGCGCGCTCAACGAGTTGACGGCGATCGCGCGGCGGGCTGGCGCGCGGTTTCACTATAACGCTTCGGTTGGCGGCGGCGCGCCCATGATCGAAACAGTGCGACGCGCACGTGCTCATGGTGAAATCGTTGAAATGACGGCGATACTAAACGGCACGGTCAATTACATCCTTACGGCCCTCGCCGACGGCGCTGCGTTTGAGGACGCGGTGCGCCGCGCGCAGGCCGCTGGTTTCGCCGAGCCCGACCCGACAGCGGATCTTTCCGGCGATGATGCGCGGGCGAAACTTTCGATCCTGAGTTATGAGGCGTTTGGCGCCGAAGTGGACGGGAATACGATTTCGCCCGTTGCGCTCGATAGCGGACTAGCGCGCAAAATTTCGGAGGATGGCGGCGTTTTCAGGCAATTGGCGTCTGTCAAAAAAACTGTAGCAACCAACATCTCGGCGTCCGTGACGATCGCCAGAGTAACAGACGACGACTTCTTTGCAGGTGTCACGGATGAGGGGAACGCGCTGCGTGTCGTCACGTCCGATGGTTGCGAGTTTACCTGCGCCGATAAAGGCGCCGGCCGCGCGCCGACCGTTGATAGCCTTTTTGCTGATCTAGAAACTGTACGCGCGGACTTGCCGCCGCGACAAACCAACTGACCGCCGCAGATTATGTCCAATGAAATGACATCGACTGCGGGGGCACGCCTCCGCAGCGCCAGCCGGCTTGTCCTGAAAGTCGGGTCCGCAATTTTATGCGACGCTGATGGCGTGCGCGGTCCGTGGCTTGCTTCGCTGGCGGCGGAGTTGGCCGCGCGGCGCAAGGCAGGCGTTGAGGTCATCGTTGTTTCATCTGGCGCGATTGCGCTCGGGCGAACGCGACTGAAATTGGGGCAGGGCCTGCGGCTTGATGAGAAACAGGCGGCCTCCGCCGCTGGCCAGACAGCCCTGGCTCATGCCTGGCAAACCGCTTTTGCTCCCCACAATGTGTCTGTTGCGCAAGTTCTTTTGACTCTAGATGATACGGAGGACCGGCGGCGCTATCTGAATGCGCGCGCTACGTTCCGCACGCTGCTTGATTTGGGAGCGATACCGGTCGTCAATGAAAACGATACGGTGGCGACAAGTGAAATCCGCTATGGCGACAATGACCGGCTGGCCGCGCACGCCGCGCAGCTTGTCGAAGCCGATACGCTGCTCATTCTCTCTGACGTGGACGGCGTATATGACGCCGATCCGCGGACAAACACTGACGCGAAGCGATTTGACGCCATAGAAAAAATTACGCCGGATATTGAAGAAGCCGCCGCAGGCCCAAACACCGAGCGTGGCGTCGGCGCGGGCGGCATGGCGTCGAAACTCGCCGCCGCGAAGATCGCCGCAAAAAACGGCTGCGCCACGATCATTGCATCCGGCCATGTTGATGCGCCGTTCCAGAAAATTCTCTCCGGCGGCGCGGCGACCCTTATTCAAGCGGACAATTCTGCGACCAATGCACGCCGGCGCTGGATCGCAGGCCGGTTAAAGCCCGCTGGCGAGATCCATATCGACGCCGGCGCGGCGAAAGCCTTGCGAGGTGGCGCCAGCCTGTTGCCCGCCGGAGTGACAGGTGTTGACGGCGCCTTTTCGCGTGGCGACGCCGTTGCGATTGTCGGGCCCGACCGCCATGCAATCGGCAAAGGGCTGTCCGCGTATCACAGCGACGAAATACACCGCATCGCTGGGCGCCGCTCTGACGACATCGAAAAACTGCTGGGATATAAACGCCGACCTGCCGTAATCGAGAAAAATGATCTTGCGCTGCATGAGAAGTCGGAACGATGATCGCAATCGTTGAAACGGTGGAAGCCATCGCGGTCGCCGCAAGGGAAGCGGCGCAGACGATGCGCACGGCGTCCACCGACGCAAAGAACAGTGCGTTGACCAATGCTGCGATAAACATCGATGCGCGGCGGTCAGAGCTACTTCGCGTAAACGCGGCGGAGGTCGCTGCTGCGAGCGACGCCGGCAAAACAAGCGCGTTCGTTGATCGCATGATGCTCGATGACGGACGCATCGACGGCATTTGCAGCGCGCTGCGCGATATTGCGGCGCTGGACGATCCTGTTGGAAGGACGCTTCGCGAATGGACGCGGCCGAATGGGCTTTCCATCACGCGCGTCGCGGTTCCCATCGGCGTCGTTGCGGTTATTTATGAGAGCCGGCCAAACGTCACCGTCGATGCTGCGGCGATAGCCTTGAAAGCCGGCAACGCCGTCATCCTGCGCGGCGGGTCGGAATGCATCGAAACGAATGGCGCTCTTTATAAGTGTTTTCGCGACGCCTGTGTTGACGCTGGTCTGCCGGAAACCGCGGCGCAGTTTGTCACGACGCCGGATCGCGCCGCGGTCGGCGCATTACTGTCCGGCCTTGACGGCGCCGTCGATCTCGTCATTCCCCGCGGGGGCAAATCGCTGGTCGCACGCGTGCAATCGGACGCGCGTGCGCCGGTCCTGAGCCATCTCGACGGTATCTGTCACGTGTATGTTGATGGCGACGCCGACCCCGACAAGGCCGTCGCCATCGCCGTCAACTCAAAGATGCGGCGCACTGGCGTCTGTGGCGCGGCCGAAACCTTGTTGATCGACAAAGCGGCGCTCGCCCGCTTGTGGCCGCCAATTGCGCAGGCGCTTCGGGACGCGGGCTGCGAATTGCGCGTCGATGACGCAATCCGCGCCCTCGACGCTGAAACCGGAAAAGCAACAGAAGAAGATTTTTATACGGAGTATCTCGACGCCGTCATCAGCGTCGCCTCTGTCGATGGGGTCGCCGGCGCGGTTGCTCATATTGCGCGCTATGGGTCGGGGCACACAGAGACGATTGTCACGGAAAGCGCCGACGCCGCCGAACAATTCGTCGCTGGCGTCGACAGCGCCATCGTTCTGCACAACGCCTCGACCCAGTTTGCCGACGGGGGTGAGTTCGGCCTTGGGGCGGAAATCGGCATCGCAACCGGGCGGCTGCATGCGCGCGGACCGGTTGGCGTGGAGGAGTTAACCACCTACAAAAATGTCGTGCGCGGCGAGGGCCAGATCAGGCCCTGACTGCGGGTGATGGCAGATCATGCTAAATTCACATCTAAATCAGTGATCGTCGCAAATTAATTGAGAAAACTAGCCAGTTTATGGTTGTGTTTTGACGTAAAGCTGTTGTAAAGGCGTTTCTGCGTTGCAGCGTTTGCGGCGCAGCAAAGAGGTCAAGTCAGTGCAGAGCATACTGCATCAGGGAGGCATCGGCGATGTCGCGGGATTAACCGCGACTTCGTTGCCGCTCGCGCTGGTCCTCGTCCTTCTCCTCGTAGTCCTTATTAGCCCCGCCCGGGGAGCGGCCATGGAGCGAGCGCGTTAACGAGCGCAAAAACGACCTCCACAGAGCCCGCTCCCGAAAGGAAGCGGGATTTTTTTTGACCAGCAACAGCAAAAGCCAAGATGACTGAACTGAAAATCAAACGCTCCGACGCAATTACAAAAGGCCCCGCAAAGGCGCCGGCGCGGGCGATGTTGCGCGCAGCGGGTTATGGCGACCGCGACTTTGCGCAACCGATGATCGCCGTCGTCAACACTTGGTCGACCGTGACGCCATGCAATCTGCATCTCGGCGCCCTTGCCGAGCCCGTGCGCGCTGGCGTGCGCGCCGGCGGCGCCACGCCTATAGATTTTAATACGATTGTTGTTTCCGACGGCATTACGATGGGCGGAGAGGGAATGCGCGCTTCGTTGATTAGTCGCGAGATCATCGCGGATTCAATCGAGCTTGCCGTACGCGGACATTCTCTTGACGGCGCCGTCATTCTTGTCGGTTGCGACAAGACCATACCCGCCGCCGCCATGGCGCTGGCGCGCATGGATATTCCGGGCGTCGTTCTCTATGGCGGTACGATCATGCCCGGCCATCTCGGCGATAGAGACCTTTCCATTCAGGATGTGTTTGAGGCGGTGGGGGCTCACGCCAAAGGCGATATCTCCGATGATGAGCTTGACGCTATCGAGCGGGCGGCGTGTCCCGGCGCGGGCGCCTGCGGCGGACAGTTCACGGCCAATACCATGGCGATGGCGCTGACCTTTCTCGGGATCAGCCCGATGGGCGCGGCCGATCCGCCGGCGACTGCGAGCGCCAAAGCGAAGGAAGCTGAACGGTGCGGTCGCATCGCCGCGTTGTTGGCGGAACAGGGAACGTCCGCGCGTACCTTCATAACGGAGACATCCCTTCGCAACGCGGCGACCGCGGTCGTCGCCAGCGGCGGATCAACCAACGCCGTACTGCACCTGCCGGCCATCGCGGCGGAAGCCGGCGTCGCCTTTTCCATCGATGAATTCGACACGCTGTCGCGCACGACGCCGGTGATTACTGATTTAAAGCCTGGCGGTCAGTATCTCGCAAAAGATCTCTACGCAGCAGGGGGAAACCCGCTCTTCGGCAGGCGTCTGATGGAGGCCGGCAAGATCGTCGATACGTCGACGGTCACCGGCAAAACGCTGTTCGAGGAGCTAGCGAACGCCGAAGAGGCGCCGGGCCAGAAGGTCGTTGGCACCGTCGATAGTCCATTCAAGGAAACGGGCGGTCTGCGCATTCTCTATGGCGACGTCGCGCCTGAGGGCGCGGTGCTCAAAACCGCCGGCTATAGCGACGGCGCCTTTGAGGGGCGCGTGCGTGTTTTTGAATGCGAAGAAGACGCCTTTGATGCTGTCACTCACGGCAGGATCGTCGAGGGCGATGTTGTTGTCATCCGTTATGAAGGACCGAAGGGCGGTCCGGGTATGCGCGAGATGCTGGCTGTGACCGCGGCGGTCGCCGGCCAAGGCCTCGCGGGCAAAGTCGCCCTGATCACGGATGGAAGGTTTTCAGGCGCCAGTCATGGCTTCGTCATCGGCCATGTCTCACCGGAGGCGGCGGTTGGCGGGCCGATTAGCCTGCTGAAAGAGGGCGACCGCATCACCATCGACGCGGAAGGGCGCCGCATTGACGCCAATGTGGACTGGGCGGCGCGGCGCCAGGAGATTCAGCCAAGGCCGCCGAAAAAGATGGGCGGCGCGTTCGATAAATTCGCCCGGCTTGTTTCCTCGGCGTCGAGAGGCGCCGTCACCATCGAATTGCCTGAGGATTAAAGAGAAGGGAAGACCATGATTAAGCTCTATACGGAAAATGACGCCAACCCGGCGGCGGTGAAGGACACGCCGGTCGCCGTCATCGGGTATGGCAGTCAGGGGCGCGCCCACGCCATGAACCTCGCCGCATCCGGGTGCCAGGTTATTGTCGGTGTGCGCCCGGGCGGCGCCGGCGAAAAGAAAGCGCATGAAGACGGCCTCGAAACGGCCAGCGTAGCGAGCGCGACGAAGCAGGCGAAGCTTATCGCCATCCTGACGCCGGACATGACCCATGAAGAAATCTTCAAGGCGGAGATCGAACCCAATTTGAGTGACGGCGACGCAGTGCTCGTCGCTCATGGGTTTACGGTTCTCTATGGGCGTGTTCGTCCGCCGAAAAACGTCGACGTCATTCTCGTTGCGCCAAAAGGCCCGGGCGATCTGGTGCGCCGCGAATATAAGCGCGGCCGCGGCGTGCCGTGCCTATTTGCGGTCCATCAGGATGCGACAGGCAAGGCGAAAGAACGCGCACTCGCATACGCCAGCCTTATTGGCGGCACGGCCGCCGGCGCCATCGAAACGACGTTCAAAGAGGAAACCGAGACTGACCTCTTCGGCGAACAGGCGGTGCTCTGCGGCGGCGCAACGGAGCTGGTGCTGAAAGGCTACGAAACCCTCGTTGAGGCCGGCTACAAGCCGGAAGTCGCCTATTACGAATGCCTTCACGAATTAAAGTTAATTGTCGACCTGCTCTATGAAGGCGGGCTCGCGAAAATGCATGAGTTCATTTCCGAAACGGCGATTTACGGTGACCTGACGTCGGGACCGCGGGTCATCAACGACGAAACCAAAGAACGCATGCGCGAAGTGTTGAAGGACATCCAGTCCGGCAATTTCGCCCGCGACTGGATCCTCGAAAACCAGGCTGGCAAGCCGCGATATCAGCAGATGCTCGATGCCGATCTAGCTCACCCAATCGAAAAGACGGGCAAGGATCTGCGCGCGATGATGTCCTGGCTGCAGCCGGGCGCCAATACAAAAGACGAGTAGAAAAATGGTCGACGCCGCTGCGAAACCTAGAACGAAGAGAAAAGCGAAGGCGCCGGCGCGCGTTGCAAAATGCGGCGCCGAATTGTTGCTGGAGGCGCTCGAAGAGCAGGGCGTCGACGTTGTCTTCGGTTATCCGGGCGGCGCGGTCCTTCCGATTTATGACGCGCTCCATCAGCGCGACACCATCCGCCATATCCTGATGCGTCACGAACAGGGCGCGCTTCATGCGGCGGAAGGCTATGCGCGCTCGACCGGTAAAGTCGGGGTCGCGCTGGTGACGTCGGGGCCGGGCGCTACCAATGCAGTCACCGGCCTTGCCGATGCGTTGCTCGATTCTATTCCCGTTGTTTGCATCACCGGACAAGTCGCGCGTCCGTTCATTGGCACGGATGCGTTTCAGGAATGCGACACTACCGGCATTACCCGTTCGTGCACGAAGCATAACTATCTGGTGCAGTCCGCCGCCGAGTTGTCCGGCGTTGTGCACGAAGCGTTTCATATTGCGCGGCGCGGCCGGCCGGGGCCGGTCCTCATCGACATTCCAAAGGACGCGCAGTTCGAGGAAGCCGCTTACACGAGCCGCGAGAACGCCAAGAACCGTAACTGCATTGTCGTGCCGGATGTGAGTTCGAGCGATGTCGATCAGGCGATCGATCTGATGCGTTATGCGCGCCGGCCGGTTTTCTATACGGGCGGAGGCGTCATCAACGCCGGCCCGAACGCCTCCGCCGCGCTGCGTGCGCTCGCCCGCGCGACCGGCTTTCCAGTCACATCCACGCTAATGGGCCTCGGCGCCTTTCCGGCCGCCGATCCTCAGTGGCTCGGCATGCTGGGCATGCATGGCAGCCTCGAAGCTAACAACGCCATGCATGATTGCGATCTGATGATCTGTGTCGGCGCGCGTTTTGACGATCGCGTCACGGGACGCCTCGACGCATTCTCGCCCAACTCGCGCAAGATCCATATCGATATTGACCCGTCATCGGTGAACAAAAATGTACCCGTCGATATTCCGATCATCGGCGACGCGGGCGCGGTCTTGAATGCGCTCAATGATGAATGGACGAAACGTGAGAAAAAAGAAAAGCACGACAAGGCGCGCATCGCAGACTGGCTGGTACAGATCGACAACTGGCGCGCGCGCAAATCGTATAGTTTTGAAAACTGCAATAAACGCATAAAGCCGCAGCACGCGGTGCAGCGCCTTTACGAGCTTACCCGCGGCAAGGACGTCTATGTGACGACAGAGGTTGGCCAGCACCAGATGTGGGCCGCCCAGCATTTTCCATTCGAGAAGCCCAATCGTTGGATGACCTCTGGCGGGCTCGGCACCATGGGGTACGGCCTGCCCGCGGCGCTGGGCGTGCAGGTTGCGCACCCGCAAGCGCTGGTGATCGACATCGCTGGTGATGCGTCCGTGCAGATGACCATGCAGGAAATGTCTGCCGCGGTGCAGTACGACCTGCCGATCAAAATCTTTATCCTGAACAATGCCTATCTGGGCATGGTGCGCCAGTGGCAGGAGCTTCTTCATGGCGGGCGTTACTCGCATTCCTACTCGGCGAGCCTGCCGGATTTTGTTAAGCTCGCTGAAGCCTATGGCGGCGTCGGCCTGCGCGCCGAGACACCGGAAGAGCTCGACGACAAAATCAGGGAAATGATCGCTGTCGATAAGCCGGTGTTGTTCGATTGCGTTGTCACGCACGAAGAGAACGTCTTCCCGATGATCCCATCCGGCGCAGCCCACAACGAGATGCTGCTTGGCGGCAAGGTCACGGGCGATGAAATTAGCGATGAAGGGAAGGTGTTGGTATGAGCGCGGTCCCGTCACAGCAGGCGACGCCATCGCAATCGGTCTACCCCGTCAGTCCCGATCAGGGTGCGGCGAGTGAATCGATTATCGCTGTCATTGTCGATAATGAACCGGGTGTTTTGTCTCGTGTTGTCGGCCTGTTCTCCGCGCGCGGTTACAACATTGAGAGCCTGACTGTCGCTGAAACGAATGTTGAAAAACATACGTCGCGCATCACGGTCGTCACCCACGGCACGGCCGCAAAGATCGATCAGATCAAGGCCCAGCTTGGCCGGCTGGTGCCGGTGCGCCGGGTCATCGACGTAACCGCCGAAACCGACGCGTTGGAACGTGAACTGGCGCTTGTAAAAGTGTGCAGCGAGGGCGACGCACGCGTTGAGGCCTTGCGCGTTTCCGATATTTTCCGCGCCAGTGTTATCGACACGACGCAGACGTCACTCGTTTTCGAGGTGACAGGCGCGCGGGAAAAAATCACCGCCTTTATCGATTTGATGAAGCCATTGGGTCTGAAGGAAGTTTCGCGGACCGGCGTTCTGTCGATCCGTCGCGGCGTGGAGAGCGACTGATGGCGATGCGGTATTCCCGTCGACTTATCCCCGCGTGAGGACAGACCCTCACGCATGTTGATCCGCCAACCGGCCAACAAAGGGAATAAGCAAGATGACCGACGAACCCCATGTAAGAATTTTCGATACAACCCTGCGCGACGGCGAACAGGCGCCGGGTTTTTCCATGTCGACTGACGCTAAGCTGGTGGTCGCTCGCGTGCTCGCGGCGGCCAATGTCGATATTATCGAGGCGGGCTTTGCGGCCGCTTCGCCGGGGGATGCGGCCTCGATCCGCGCCGTCGCCGAAGAAGTCGAAGGCCCGACCATATGTTCGCTGTCCCGGCTCAACGCCGGCGACATCGATGCGTCGGCCCACGCTATCGAGCCGGCGGCGAAAAAACGCATCCACACCTTTATCGGCACGAGCCCCTTGCATCGCGAGGCCAAGCTCAAGATGTCGAAGGAGGAAATCCTAAAGGCTATTTCGACCGTCGTCGCCTATGCGCGCTCGGTTTGCGATGATGTGGAGTTCTCGCCGGAAGACGCCATCCGCACGGAGCGCGATTATCTCTCGGACGCGGTGCAGGCGGCGATTGAAGCCGGCGCGCAGACAATCAACATCCCCGATACGGTCGGTTACACGACGCCGGAAGAGATCACTGGTTTATTCCGCTTTCTGATCGACACGGTTCCCGGCGCGAAGGACGTCACATTCTCGGTGCATTGCCATGACGATCTTGGTATGGCGGTTGCGAACAGCCTCGCGGCTGTGCGCGGCGGCGCGCGCCAGATTGAATGCGCCGTCAACGGCATTGGCGAACGCGCCGGCAATTGTTCCATGGAAGAAGCGGTGATGGCGCTGGCGACGCGGCGCGATTTCTTCGGTTGTGCGACGCAGATCGATACGACCCAGCTTTATCCGGCGGCGCGGGCCCTGTCGCGGGTGACCCACAATCCGATCCCGCGCAATAAGGCGATTGTCGGTAAAAACGCCTTTGCGCACGAGGCCGGCATTCACCAGCATGGCGTGCTCGCCAACAAGCGCACCTATGAAATCATGGATGCCGAAGCGGTCGGCATGCCGTCGAACTCGATTGTACTTGGCAAACACTCCGGCAAGCATGCGGTGATGGCGCGTGCGACCGCGCTTGGCTTCAATGTCTCGAAACAGAAGGTCGAGGACATTTTCCCCGCCTTCAAGCGGCTTGCCGATACGTGCCGCGAAGTGACAGACGCCGATCTCGTCAAGCTGCTCACCGGCAATGCAGAAAGCGATGGGCGCATCGGTCCGTGGCGCATGCGCAAGACCGAGTTGCATGTGGATATGGAAGGCAATGAACGCCCCCATGCCCGCATTACCATGGAGCACGACAATGGCGATCGGCGCACGGTGAAGCACAAAGGCGAGGGGCCGATTGATGCGGCTTTTGCCGCGGTTTGCGCCATCGCCGACGTACCGGCGCGGATCAATATTCTCGATCTTCATCACGTGGCGTCGGAAGGCGTTGTCCGCGCCGAAGCGATTATCGATGTGGGCGATGAGCAGTTTTCCGGCAAAGCCGAGGAAGTCGATGTCGCCGACGCCGCGGTCGCCGCCTTTGTCGCCGCGGTGAATCAGGCCGCGGCGCTGCGTGTTGGGCGTGACGCAGCACGGCAAGAAGAAAAAGTGGGTTGAGCGAAACGATGACGGCCAAATCTCTATTTGACAAATTATGGCAGCGTCATGTCGTCGTTGAGGAAACGAGCGAAAGTCCAGCGGTTCTTTTTATCGACCTCCATCTCATTCATGAGGTGACGTCGCCGCAGGCCTTTGCCGCCCTGAAGGAGCGCAGCTTGAAAGTGCGGCGCCCCGACTTGACGCTGGGCACCCTTGATCATTCGACTCCAACCTTGCCGGCGAACGAAAAGGGAGAACACCCATACGCGACGCCAGAAGCAAAGGCCCAGGTCGAAATGCTGATCGCCAATTGCGAAGAGCACGATGTTGAACTCCTAGGCATGGGCGATCCGCGCCGCGGTATTGTGCATGTCATCGGACCAGAGCTTGGTGTAACGCAGCCCGGCAAGACCATTGTCTGCGGCGACAGCCATACATCGACGCACGGCGCCTTTGGCGCGCTCGCCTTTGGCATCGGCACGACAGAAGTTGGCCATGTATTGGCGACCCAGTGCGTTTTGCAGCGTAAGCCGAAATCCATGCGCGTTATGTTTGAGGGCGCGACGCCAAAAGGCGTCACGGCGAAAGATATGGCGCTTGCTGTTATCGCTGACATCGGCGCTGACGGCGGACAGGGCTATGCGATTGAGTTTGCCGGGCCGGCGGTTGAGGCGCTTTCCATGGAAGGGCGCATGACGCTATGCAACATGTCGATCGAAGCGGGCGCGCGCTTTGGCATGGTCGCGCCCGATGAAACGACCTTTGCATGGCTGAAGGGACGCGACCGGGGCCCTTCGGGCGCGGCTTGGGGGGCGGCGCTCGACGATTGGCGGGGCCTGCCGACCGAGGAAGGCGCTCATTTTGACAAGGAAGTGGTCGTCAATGCCGCATTCTTAAAGCCGATGATCACCTATGGCGTCTCGCCCGACGCTGCTGCACCAGTTGATACGCTTGCGCCTCTCCCGCAAACTGCGGACGCGCGCCGCGCCGCCGACTACATGCAAATCGACGGCGGCCGTCCGTTTACGGAGAACAGAATCGACCGCGTTTTTATCGGCAGTTGCACGAATTCGCGGCTTTCGGACCTTCGCCTTGCGGCCAGAGTGATGCGCGGGCGAAGAGTGAAGGACGGTGTCTTAGCGCTCGTCGTGCCGGGATCGGAAGCTGTGCGTCGCGCCGCCGAAGAAGAAGGCCTCGACCAGGTCTTCCGCGATGCGGGCGCCGAGTGGCGCGAGCCCGGCTGCTCCATGTGCATTGCTATGAATGGCGACGTCGGCGCGCCGGGAGACCTTGTCGTTTCGACCTCAAACCGCAACTTCATGGGCCGGCAAGGGAAGGGCGTTCGCACCGTGCTCGCCAGTCCGGCGACGGCGGCGGCGAGCGCCATAGAAGGCTGCATCGCCGATCCGCGACCCTATCTGGAGACGTTCGATGACGTTTGATCCGTTTCATAAACTGGCCTCGCGCACCGTCGTCCTCAGCGAGGAAAATATCGACACCGATCAAATCATTCCGGCCCGATTTCTGACGACCACGTCTCGGAAAGGCCTCGGCAAATCGGCGTTTTATGACTGGCGTTATGATGAGAACGGCGCGCGGAGGAATTCGTCCATCTTGAACGGCGTCGATCCGGCGACCCATAAGATTCTTGTCGCCGGCGCCAATTTCGGTTGCGGGTCCTCGCGGGAACATGCACCGTGGGCGCTCTATGATTTCGGCTTTCGCGCCGTCATCAGTTGCGACATTGCCGATATATTTACGAGCAACGCCCTCAAGAATGGGTTGCTGCCGGTGGAAGTCGACGACAAAACCCATCGTGAACTGCTGGGCGCGCCCGGCGCCGAGGTCGTAATCGACCTCGAATCCCAGACCGTTCGGTTTGGCGAGAACTGGCAGGCTGTTTTCGATGTGGAGTCCTTCGCCCGGCGCTGTCTTCTCGACGGCGTCGATCCGCTTGGCCATTTATTGAATCATATGGACCTCATTAAAGACTACGAGCAGGCCCGCGCATGACGTTTCGTATTGCATACCTTCCCGGAGACGGCGTCGGACCGGAAGTCGCCGGCGCTGCTCGTCTTGTCAGCGAAGCGGTGGCGGCGAAATTCAACGTTTCTATTGCCTTCGATGAATATGATTTTGGCGGCGTCGCCATCGATAATCACGGGGATCCGTTCCCGGCGGAAACAAAACGCGCCTGTGCGGAAGCCGATGCAATCCTCCTCGGCGCCGTCGGCGGCCCCAAATGGGACGGCGGCGCGAAGCGCCCTGAGCAGGGGCTGCTGGCGCTGCGAAAAGAGCTGGAACTGTTCGCCAATTTGCGCCCGGTGAAGATTTTTAAAGGCCATGAGGAAAAGTCGCCGCTGAAAAGCGATCGCGTCGAAGGTGTCGACATTTTGATCGTTCGCGAACTGACCGGCGGGGTTTATTTCGGCGACCGGGCCGAGGGCGATGACAAAGCGACAGACGAATGCACCTATACGCGCGAGGAGGTCGAGCGCGTCGCACGGATCGCCTTTAAAGCGGCGCGGGTCCGGTCGGGCCGGGTCACGTCGGTTGACAAGGCGAATGTCCTAGCGACGAGTCGGCTCTGGCGCAAAACGGTGACGGCGCTGCATCAGTCGGAGTTTGCAGACGTCGCCCTTGAGCATGAACTTGTCGACGCCATGGCGATGAAACTCATTCAGGCGCCGGCGCGGTTTGACGTGGTTGTTACGGAAAACATGTTTGGCGACATTTTGAGCGATGAGGCGTCGGTCATCGCCGCATCCATCGGTTTGGCCCCCTCGGGCTCTCTTGGCGCCGGCAAGGCGGGACTGTTTGAGCCGATCCATGGGAGCGCGCCCGATATTGCCGGCGAGGACAAGGCCAATCCTGTCGGCGCGATCCTGTCGGCGGCGATGATGTTCCGCATGAGCCTCGATGTGGCGGCAGCGGCCGATGCGATCGAGGGCGCGGTCGGAGCAACGCTCACCGCCGGCCACGGCACAGCCGATATCGGGGGAACGGACGGCTGCCGGGCGTTTGTAGACCGTATCATGAGCGCCCTTTCGTGATAGCTGCGCGCTGCACTGGATCGTGAAAACGAAACCGTCCTAAAACCACGCCCGACAGCAATAAGGGCGAGGGACAAATGCCAATACACGAATTGACGCGCCGCCACGCGCTAAAAGCGGGCGCTGCAATCGGCGCGCTGACAGCCGCCGGCTGCGGTCGCGGTAACAACGCACCGTCGTCTGTGGCCGATCTCGCTGAGCTGGACGCCATCGCTACGGCGCAGGCGATCAAGAGCGGGGACGTCTCTGCGAGTGATGTCGTTAGCGCGGCGATCGATCGCGCTGAAACGGTTAATCCGCAAATCAATGCGATCGTTTCGCCCTATTTCGAGTCGGCGCGGGAGCAGGCGTCGCAGAATGCCGCCGGCGCCTGGTTCGGCGTGCCTTCGTTCGTCAAGGACCTTAATAACGTCATCGGTCAGCGTACGGCCTATGGATCCCGGGCGTTCGCCAACAACATCGCTGCGACACAGTCGGATTTCGTCACCGCGTATCTAAACACCGGCATGATCAGCCTCGGCAAAAGCGCGACCCCTGAGTTTGGTCTTACCGCTACAACCGAAACGTCCCTCGCCGGCGCCACGCGCAATCCCTGGAGCCTTGATCACTCCGCTGGCGGATCATCGGGTGGCGCCGCGGCGTTGGTTGCGTCCCGCGTTGTGCCAGTGGCCCACGCGTCGGATGGCGGCGGATCGATCCGAATCCCCGCGTCATGCTGCGGGCTCGTTGGACTGAAACCCTCGAGTTTTCGCTTTCCGGAACCCGAACGGACGGCCGGTCGGCCGGTGCGCATCTCGGAGCATGGCGTCGTGTCCCGCACCGTGCGCGATACGGCGGCGTTTTTTGCGATGATGGAAGTCGAAAGCGATCATCCGAGAGTCGGTCTTATAGAAGCGCCGTCAACGGATAGGCGAAAGATTGCGGTAGCAGTTGATCCAGCGGCAGGAACGGAAGTCGACCCGGACGTCGCGGACGCCGTGCGGCGGGCGGCTGATGCGTTGTCCGATGCTGGCCACGACGTCGTCGAAATCGCGCCGCCTTTCGCAAGCGCCGTGGCGCAGGACTTCACGCTCTATTGGGCGGCCGGCGCGGCTAAAATTATCGGCGACTGGGAAGCCGCCGCGGGCCGGAAAGCGACGTATCACGATTTCGAAGCATGGACGTTCGGGCTTGTCGATTACTACAATGCGTATGAAGGTTCTGCTCCAGACGCTTTCGCCCGTCTGAAAAATTTTGCCGGTGACTGGCGCGCGTCTTTTGACAACTATGACGTCTTGTTGACGCCAGTTCTGCTCACGCCGCCCGTCAAAATCGGATATTTATCTCCGTCCGCCGCATTTCCGGTATTGTTTGAGCGCCTCACGGATTACGCCGCGTATACACTATACGCAAATCTAGCCGGCGCGCCGTCTATATCGTTGCCCTTGGGGCGGTCTGACGACGGCTTGCCGATAGGCGTCATGGCGTCGGCCGTGCAGGGCGGCGATGGCATGTTGATTGAGCTGGCCTACGAATTGGAGCAAGCAATGCCTTGGGTGTCGCGAAAGCCGGGGCTTACTGCCTAGATTTCGTGCTGCGGGTTGGCGTCGGCGCCGCGCGCCGATCCGTTGCTGTATTGCGGGACGCGTTGTTTCAGTTTGTCCGACGGCTGAGATTCGGCAAGGCTCGCGATGAGCTCTACGCGTTTCGTGACGTCATCGAGTTGGTCGCGAAATTCGCGACGCGCTGCTGCAAGCGCCCCCGCATCGCCTGCGATCAGGTTACGGTTCTCGGCGAGATCGAAACCGTTTTCAAACATCAACTTGCCGATGGATTCCTCGCTGGCGATCCGGCGTTGCAAAAGCGCCTGGCGGGCGTAGTTGAGCGCGGCGCCGACAATCGCCTTTTTGTCGCTTGCATCGCTCGCGATCCTCGTATCGAGCAGGACGTCGGCGACAATCGAATAGGCTTCGGCGAAGGGCCGTAACGTCGCATGGGAGACGAGCGGCGCCATCTCGGACAGAAGATCGGACGCTTCGCCGGCGTTGACCCTGGCGACCCAGTCGGGATCATGGCGCCGCATTTCTTCTTCAATATCGGCCTTAAATTGATCGAGCGGCGGGTAGAAAAACTCGAACTTGAAAAGGTCGCGAATCTCGACAGCATCCCGCCAGAACACATCGATACGATTTGTTGTGGCGTCGGCTGCCTTCGCCAACGCCAGTTCCGCGATGGCCTTTGTGACAAAGAAATGGATCGCGGTGTTGCGATAATAGCTCGCATCGAAATGCTTGCCAGGCGCTATCGAGTAAACCGGTTCCGGTCCGTCATCATAACAGGAGACAACGCCCATTTCGATAATGGCGTCTGCGACCGAACGTATCCGCGAAACGTCGAGCCTCGCGATGTCTTTCGTTAGGGGCAAGCCGCGCGATTTTGCCCAGTCACGCAAGGCGAGCATGCGTTTGTTTATCTCCGTCTCCGTAAGGGCGCGCGGCGCCGCTCCGGTTAGGATCAACATAAACAGGGCCGTGGGCGTCATTGGCGTAACGGCGTTTGCGTTTACTGACGCCTCAAAGGCGATCTTCTGCAAGTGAACAGAAAACCGCTCGTCGCCCGCAGCAATGGCGCTTGCGATTTCCGGCGCTGTCGTATCGACGGTAACCGGATCGCCGAAGCCGAAAGAAATCCTGCCTAGCGGCTTGCGCAGGCTGCGCAAGTAATCCGTCATCCAGGCAAAGCTTTCTTTTCGTTTGGCGGCGCCTGTCTGTTCTCTCGCATAGTCGCTCAACTCAGCGATCAGGTCGTAGTAGATCGATACGGGAATAATCGTCAGATCACGCATGTTCTCCTTGGCGGCCGCCTCGACAACATACTTCAAAATACCGAACCGCGGCGGCATCAGTTTTCCGTTTCGGGATCGGGTGCCCTCAAGCGCCCAGGAGACGGGAAAGCGTTTTTCCATCAAGTAGGAAAGATACTGCCGCATGACGATTTTATAGACGGCGCTGTCGATTGACCGCCGAATGAAAACGGCGCCCGCGCGGCGCATCAGATAGCCGACGCCGGCAAACGCCATATTGTCGCCGCCGATCATATGGACGAGCGGAAATGACTCATCGCGCGTTGCGAGAATAATGGCGACGCCGTCAATATGAGTCTTGTGGGTGAAAACAAGCGCTAGCGGTCGCGTTAGCGCCATCCGCCGGATTTCCGCGACTTTTTGTTTGTCGTAAACGAGCTTGTCTTCGTAGCCGAGCCGACACACGGCGCGCGAAAATGCCCACGCAGCGCTGATATGCGGGGCGCGTGCGTTAGGAACGAGTTCCTTCAGGCACGCGCGCGCTTCTTTGCGAACATCGGCAATGGGCCGGCCGTCTTCAGCTGCAATTTTTTCAAGTTGCGTCTGAAAGCTTTTCCGGCCCCAGAGCGCGCGCGTCACATAGCGAGGATATTTGATCGTTTCGCCGGTGACGCTGCGCGCATCGCGTTCAATGGTCAATGCCGCCTGCAGCGCCACATAGTCGGCAAACGCGTCGGTGTCGGTTGTTGCGTCATCATGGGCGGTATTTTTCGCGTGCCGCAAACGCAGCTCGCCAAGCGTGGCCGCCTCGCCAACGACGATTACACATCTCGTAGGGTTGTGTTTCACGATGCGCCGCTGGCGAAAGTCGCTGCCGGTCAGATGGGTCCAGCCCATAATCTCCCGCCAGGACTGCTGGCGTTGCGATTTCGGTTTCCACGCGACGCCGACCGGGATCACCAACGCGTTTTCTGTCGCGCCAAGAGCGCCCGACAAGCCATCATGCACGAGGCTTTCACGCTCGCTTGTTTCGCGCACCCATGCGAGGCCATCGGCGCCATTTTTCAGTAATGTATCGTCGGCGAACGCCTTTAGGACATCGCGCTCGGTCTCGGTGTCCGCATAAAGCACATACAGCCTGCGAGCCTGATTCGGCGATTCCGGCACGGCGCCTGCAATGTCGATATCGCGCAATGAAATTGTGTTGCGGCCGCTTTGTTCACCACCCGTCATCGTTTATCCGGGGTCCGCTTCGGAACCGGATTCACTGCGCAGCAACCCGCGAAAGGCGCGTGTCGCCGTCGAGCCTTCGTGGCAGACTTTGTAGACCTCATGGGCTATGGGCATCTCGACGCCGTACTGGTCGGCAAGTTCCATAACGATCTTGCTTGAATTGATCCCTTCGGCGACCTGGTTCATGTCCGCGATGATTTCATCGATCGTGCGACCCTTGCCGAGTTCTTCGCCGACGTGGTGGTTGCGGCTGAGGCTTGAGGTGCACGTCGCCATCAGGTCGCCGAGACCGGCGAGGCCGGCGAATGTCGATGGATCGCCGCCCATGGCGACGCCGAGCCGGGATATCTCCGCGAGGCCCCGCGTAATCACCGCTGAGCGGGTGTTCTCGCCCGCGCCGGCGCCGTCGCCCATGCCCGCGGCGATGGCAATGACGTTTTTCAATGCGCCGCCGAGTTCTGCGCCGGCCATGTCCGTGTTGGTGTAAACGCGGAAGAGGCTAGACTGGAACAGCGGCTTCAGTTTACGGAGGATGACGTCGTCCTCCATGGCCAGCACGCTGGCCGCCGCGAAGCCCTGAACAATCTCACGGGCGAGGTTTGGACCGGTAAGAACGCCGGGCGGATGGCCTGGCATCACTTCCTCGATAACTTCTGTCATCCGAAAGCGGGTTCTTGGCTCAAACCCCTTGGCGAGGCTGATGACCGGAATCCATGCGCGGCAATGCTGTTGGGCCGCGCCGAGCGTTTCGCGCATCGCTTTTGACGGCACGCCCATCACAAGAAGGTCGGCCGAACTGATCGCCTCCTCGAGATTGCTGGTCGCAGTAAGTTTTGAGTTCAGTTTCAAGTCGGGCAGGTAACGCTCATTGGCGTTGGCCTTATTGATACTATCGGCTGTCGCCGGGTCGCGCGCCCAGAGGACAGTTGGCGTATTGGCGCTCATGATGGAAGCGACGGTCGTTCCCCACGACCCGGCGCCAAGAACCGCTGCCCGTAAATTCATTCAGCCTCCAGAACAAGCGAAGGAGCACTCTAGCGCGGCGTCGCGCGCATGGCAAAGGTGCTGCGAGTGATTGAAGACCGGCGTGTGCTCGCGATTAGTCTTCGTCTTCGGTCTGTCCGAGCGTTTCGAGGTACATCCGGCGGATCTTATCGATATGATGGCCGAGTTTTTTGGCAGTCCATTTCGATGTCTTTACCGGCGGCAGGACGGTGACCTTGATCGTTGCCGGCCGCGCAATGTGGCGGCCCTTTGGCAGCGAATCCCGGGCGTTGTGAATAACAATGGGCACGACCGGAACGCCCGCCTGCATGGCGATATGAAACGCGCCTTTTTTGAAACGGCCAAGTTTGGCGCCGGCGCTGCGGGTGCCCTCCGGTGCAAGACAAACCGATAGTTGTTCGTCGTTGATGGCGGCGATCACCGGTTTGATCGCCCGGATCGCTTTTTCGGTGGAGCCGCGGTCAATAAAGACGACATCGGCATATTGCATCGCCGGCCCGATAATAGGGAAATTCAGAATTTCTTTTTTGCCGATACCGGTGAAATCGCGTCGGATTAATCGCGCGAGGATCAGTGGGTCGATGGAACTCTGGTGGTTGAAAATAAACACCGCCGGGCGGTGCGACCACAAATGCTCCTCGCCTGTAACATCAAATTTGATGCCCGCAATCGCCGCGGACACCTCGCTCCAGATTGTCGCCGCCGCGTTGAGCGCCGTTCGCTTGCTGCCGCTCAGCGCCCATAGCGGGGCTGTTGCCGCAAGCGTTGTCGGTAGCAACGCGAAGACAGAACCCGTGCGCGCAATTTGTTGCAGCGTCGGGCGCCCCCGGTTTTCGAAGTCGCAGACGGGCCAATAGTGACTGCGCGCGATCGATCGGAGTTTGTCATTCGGGTTTACCGCGCAGGGTTTGCCAACGGCCTCAAACAGCGGCAGATCGTCGTCGCTGTCGGAGTAGAAATAGCTCTCCGACATCGACGCTTCGTTGCCGGCGCAGTAGGCTTCCGCCGCCGTGCGTTTTCCCTCTCCGAAGCAAGTTGGTCGTATAACGTTGCCGGTGAAAACACCGTCTTCGATTTCAAGCTCCGTACAAAGAACGTGATCGACGCCAAGCTCACGGGCCGCCGGTTCGATCTGGTACCGCGTTGCTGATGAGACGATGACTACTTCGTGGCCCCGATCCTTGTGGGCCTCGACCAGCTCGCGCGCCTCTGGGTAGATCGAGCCCGCAACTTTTTTCTCATAAACGCGCTGACCGAATTCCTCCATGGCGTACTCGGCCTGGCCGCGCAGGGACTTCGCCGTCGATGCGACGAAGTCAGAGAATCCGATTTCCTTCCTCGAATATTTGATGGCGGCGGCCGCCTGGGTGCGAAAATCGGCGGGCGACATTTTTCCGCTGCGGATCTGCTCGGTCAGAAATGCTTGGACCGAGTAGCCGGCGATCAGCGTCTTGTCATAATCGAAAAACGCAGCGACGCGCGGACCTTTTTCGTCGGTCCGGATATCGTCCAGGAGATCGTCTATCCCATAGCGCATCGTTCGGCCTTTCAGCCCGCCCCCAATTCGGCGATGCTGCATCGATATGGTTACATCTTATGTAAAAGCTGACAATATTAGAGGCGTTATCAATTGGTTAAAGCGCCGGGAGCCCTCGACGCCGCCGATCTCTTATGCGGGAGGGAGCCGCCCGACACATTCATTGGGCGATCATTTTGTCGCTTAATTCGGGCGCGCGCCGGCGCACTTTAGTTGACAAGTTGGGCCTTCGCAGTCTCGAGAGCATCGGCGTTGTCGATGTCCAAGGCGTGGGCTTTGCTCAAAGCGACGGTCTGCGTATTCGTCATGCTTCTGAAAAGTTGCCGCGCGCCAAAATCGCCGCTCAACGCGCCGAGCGCTCCGAATGCGTCGCGTTTGAACAGGGCGGGGGGCGAAAGAACGCCGTTCGCTTCGGTCATGACTGCAGAAATATCTGCTGTCAGCTGTCTCTTGAGCGCGGCGAGATGACTGTCCTGAACCAGCGGCATGTCGCCAAGCAGTATCAAGACAGAGTCGATACGCTCCAGCATTTTTATTTGTGCAACGCCCGCGGCGATAGACGAGCCCATTCCTTGTTCGGGATTTTTGTTGACGGCGATATCCCATCCTAAAGAGGTCAGGCAGTCGGTCTTTTCTGTATTTTCAGACTCGGCGACTGCAATGCGCGCGCCGACGGCGTTAAAGGAAAGCAAGGACGCAGCGCCGGTGAGAAGAGGTCGCCCGCCAAAGTCCGCCAGCAGTTTGTCTCCGCCTTCAAAGCGCGATGAGTCCCCCGCCGCGAGCAACAAAAGCGCGGTTTTGCGAAACGTCGACGCTTTCTCAATATGATATGCGTCTACAATTTCCGCCAGCACCGATGCCGCAAGCATGGACGCATCACGCATGGCGGGAATCAATCCGATCGGGCCGCGCGCCCGGTTGACGTCGACAGGCTTCAGCCCCGCATCGGCAAGGGCTCGACGGCGCTTGTCGTGAGTGTTGCGGCTGCCGACGGCGCCGACATAAAACGCCGGTCCCGCCAGGGCTTGGGCGAGCAATGGCGTTTCCCAGTCCGCGTCGTGAAACATCATGACGAAAGCGGTCCAGTCGTCGTCCGCGATCTCGGGCAGTTGGGTCGGCGCGGTCAGGCGCCGGACGGTGAGGCTTTCATTCATCTGCTTGGGCATTGAGAATTCGCCGTCACGGAGAAGAAGGTCTACAGCGATGCCGCCAGCAGTCGCCAATCTTGCAAGCGCCAGGCAATCGGCGCCGCGTCCCGCGATTCTCAGCCTGAGTTTGGGCGTGTGGACGAACGATAAAGAGTCAGATGTCGGCGTTTGCGCGTCGGAGACCTCGCCCGCGGTGAGGCCTCCACACTTGCCGACCGTCAAAACCGCGCGGCGGCGCGCTGTCAAAACGGTTTTCAATTGCGAAAGGACGGCCGGGTCCGCGTCGGGCAATATGGTGAGTTCGATGGCGCCGCCGCATGGCAAGGGAAGGTCCAGATACGGTGACCCCGCACCGTAGCGCAGTTCGCGTTGCTCGCCCGATTGCAACGCCTGACGCGCTTGCAGTGCGACATCCTCATCCACGCAGCCGCCGGAAACATATCCGGCAACGCCGCTGTCTGAAACCGCCATCAACGCGCCGGGCGCGCGAACGCCGCCGCCCGTCGTCGATGTCAGGACGATTAGCGCGACAGGTCCCGCTGTTCGCCATTCGAGCCACGTCGAAAGCACGTCTTCCGCATGCTCGGTGTAGCTGACCGAGGGATTGAGCATCCCGCATATATAAATGGCTATTTACAACGGCGCTAGTCGCTGCGCGGCTTAAACAGGGATGTAATGGTCCGACGTTCCGACCGCGTTGCGTCGGTCGCGCTTTTGCAAAGACCTTCATAGGCGTCAATAAGCGCGCGCCCCTCTTTGGTTAGCGATGTTCCGCCTCTGGACGATCCGCCTCTCCGGGAAGTTGTGACGGGCGCGATCAGGTCCTCATTCATTTCTTCGAGCAGTTTGAGCGCCCGTGGGTAGGACATTTGGAGGGCGGCGGCGGCCAATTGAATGGAGTGTTGTTTGTCCAGCGCCTTAAGGAGGGCGATCTTGCCGGGGCCAATTCGCTTATCGGGCAGATCGACGCGAATACTGAGCGTACACTTTGCTGCGGTTTTGGCGCCCATGGCGTCTCCATCTTTTGAGGCTCGATGTGTCATCGCGCGGCGACCGGTTCAATTGCCCGTTGCGGTCATCGTTCTTATGACGGGGGTTCGTCGAGCGGTCTAGCGCGAGCGTTAAAGTGTAGCGGTCTGTGGCTACGTCAGGTTGGCGTGATCTAACGTGCAACCAGTTTTCTAAACGAGGCGATTTCGTGCGCGCTCGGCGTGCGGTAATGGCGGGAAAACGCGAGACAAATCGTGAAATTAAGTGCACATACGAGCGCACAGTTTACCCCCAATTCTTTGAATTTCTCGAAAAATGCAAGAAAATCAATTATATAGATTCTGCGTCGCGCCAATGATGGATGGCACTGATCGTCACTGCCGGTATTTTCACCGGCTGATGACGAAACACGCGCGGCTTTACACCGAAATGATTACGGCTGAGGCGATTGTTCGCGGGGATCGCGACCGCCTGCTCGCCTTCGACGACAGCGAACACCCAGTCGCGCTTCAGGTCGGCGGAAGCGATCCGGCGGCGCTCGCCGAAGCGGCCCGCATCGGCGCCGATTTCGGATATGACGAAATCAATCTGAATGTCGGATGCCCGTCCGACCGCGTGCAGTCCGGCGCGTTCGGCGCCTGTCTCATGAAAGAGCCGGCGTTGGTCGCCGACTGTATCGCTGTAATGAATAATACCGTTGATATTCCGGTTACGGTCAAATGTCGTATCGGCGTCGACGATCAGGACCCGGAAGCGGCCTTGCCGATGCTGGTTGACGCCTGCGTTGCAGTGGGCTGCCGGATTTTCATTATTCATGCCCGAAAGGCTTGGCTTGATGGGTTGAGCCCGAAGGAAAATCGGACCATACCGCCGCTCGATTATGACCTTGTCCGGCGACTGAAAGTCGCCCGCCCGGATCTGACGGTCGTTCTCAACGGCGGCGTCGAAACGCTGGCGGACGCGGCAAAGCATCTTCACGATGTTGACGGCGTGATGCTCGGGCGCGCGGCCTATGGCGCGCCGTTCCTGCTGTCTGATGTCGACGAGATGATTTTCGGCGACGAGCCAGGCGGCGTTACGCGAGAAATGGTGATTGAGGTCATGTCCGACTACATCAAGGATGAATTCCGGCGTGGCGTTCGCCCCCATTCGATCACCCGCCACATGTTAGGCCTTTATCACGGCGCGCCCGGTGCGAGGGCGTGGCGGCGATTTCTTTCCGAAAATGCAGCATCAGCCCGCGGCGATATTCTTGATCGCGCGCTTGACGAGATGCATGCCGTACGCGCGCCAGCGTAAGCCGTTGTGATGGCCGTGCTATTATCAGAATACGGATGGCTGTTGGCGGGGATGCTGGCGGCCGGTTGCGCTACTGGCTTCGCTGCCGGTCTTTTCGGTATCGGCGGCGGGATTATCACGGTCCCCGTTCTCTATGGGGTGTTCCATGCCCTCGATTTTGCTGAAGACCCAAGCCTTAAAGCCGCCATCGGCACGTCGCTTGCGGTAATCTTGGTCACGTCAATTCGTTCGCTTGCTGCGCATCACCGCGCCGGCCATGTTGACCGCGAGGTCCTGGTTAGTTGGGGACCATGGATCGCAGTCGGCGCCGCTGTCGGCGGGATTGTTGCGCGCTGGGTACCTGTGGAGGCGCTGGCCGCCGTTTTCGTCGCTGGCGCATTCTACATCGCGATCCGTCGTCTCGTCGCAAAAGACAACGAGGCGAAGCGCGATATCGATCTGCACGCGGCCTATCTAAAAATCCCGGTTGGCGCCGGCGCCGGTGTTTTTTCCGCGCTGATGGGGCTTGGCGGCGGCGCTGTCGGGGTCATGGTGATGACGCTTGCCGGTCGCCCCATGCATCAGGCGATCGCGACCTCGGCCGGGTTCGGCCTCGCTGTCGCGATGCCCGGCGTTGCGGGATTCATCTTGTCCGGCTGGGGCGTGTCTGGTCTTCCGCCCGCCTCTCTTGGTTTTGTGAATCTCCCGGCCTTTGCGGCGGTCGCGTTGACCGCGGGCGTCATGGCGCCGGTCGGCGCGCGGCTGGCGCACCGGTTAAACGCCGAGCTTTTGTCACGCGTCTTTGCGCTTTACGTCCTGATTGCCGCCGCGTCCCTTGGCGTCGATATCTTCGCTTAGCTGAATTCCCTGTAATAGCAGCCGACCTTAGTGATTTCGGTCATCGACCGGTATCATTCCCGCGTCATTGCTGTTACCGTCTTCGCAGTTGCAGTGCGGGCGAATATGAGTGAAATCGAAACTATTGTAACGGGCGTGGGGAGCTATCTGCCTGAACGCATTCTGACGAACGCCGAACTGGCCAAAACCGTCGAGACGTCTGATGAATGGATCCGCTCGCGCAGCGGCATTGGCCAGCGCCATCTCGCGGCGGACGATCAGGCGACCTCTGATTTGGCCCGCGAGGCGGCCTGGGCGGCGCTCGACGACGCCGGCCTCAAGCCCGCTGATATCGGGCTCATCATTGTCGCGACTGTGACGCCGGATAAAACCTTTCCTTCGACGGCTGTTTACGTTCAGGAAAAGCTCGGATGCCCCACAGGTATTGCATTTGATGTTTCCGCCGCCTGCGCCGGCTTTATTTATGCGATGAATATCGCGACCAATTTTATCTCCACCGGCCAGATCCAGCATGCGCTGGTGATTGGCGCGGAAAAACTGTCTTGCTTCCTTGACTGGACGGACCGCTCGACCTGCGTGCTGTTTGGCGACGGCGCCGGGGCGGTCGTGTTGAGCGGCGAGAAGCCAGCCGTGGCGCGGCGTCCGCGCGGCGTCCTTTCAACATATCTCTCCGCAGACGGACGGCTTGCGCCGCATCTCTACGCCGACGGCGGCCCGTCGACCACGGGTACGGTCGGTCTTGTGAAGATGAACGGCAAGGAAGTCTTTCGTAACGCCGTAAAGGAAATCTCCGGCGCAGTTTTTGAAGTGACGGAGCGGGCGAAGGTCTCCCGCCATGAAATCGACTGGTTCGTGCCGCATCAGGCGAATATCCGCATCATTCAATCTTGCGCGGAAAAGCTCGAACTCTGTTCGTCGAAAATCATTGTGACGATCGAGAAGCACGCTAATACGTCGTCCGCCTCAATACCGCTGGCGCTCGATGCAGGCATCAAAGACGGGCGCATCAAGCGGGGCGAACTTCTCGTCTTCGCGGCGCTCGGCGGCGGTCTCGCCTGGGGGTCGGCGCTGGTTCGGTTTTAGTCAGGCCGGTTTTGCCGCCGGCGACGGTTTTCGCACAATTGGCCACAATAGCTGCTCGGCGGCGCTCGTGTCGGGCAAATTCTCCACGCCGAATTCTGCCGGAATGCGCCGCGTTATCTTGGCGGTGCCGAAGAGAACATCCCAGAAGAACAGGAGATTGCCGAAATTGCCTTTGTAGTTGGTGACGCCATCGGCTGCGTGTTTGCCGTGGTGCGCGCTATGGGTTGCCGGCGTCGAAATGATGCGCTCGACTACCCACATGATCGGCGACAGCCATTTGATTTTGTACAAGGGCAAATCCCATCGAATGTCGGAATGCGCGGCATAGATTACCGCCATCTTCACGATGATGTATCCCGCATAAACCCAGCCCAGTCCCAGATAGATGAGCGCGCCAGAAAACCACAGGCCGGGCATCAGGGCGTAATAGAAAAGATTATTGCGGTACACGACGCGGATCGAGAGGTATGCCGCATTGTGATGGGGCCGGTGCAGATTATAGAGCCAGGGAAATGTGTGAGAGGCGCGATGCCACCAATATTGCGTCATATCGTCGAAAACGAGGAACAGGGCGACGCCGGCGGCAAGCGGCAGACCACTGAGCGCGCCCGCTGTGTCCGGTGCGACGAGGTGCGCCGCAAATGCGCCGGCGGCGAGCGCGAAAGGTTGTGTCACAAGCACCAACATCAGTGAGCTGATGAGTTCAACGGTCATGTCGTCTCGCCGCTGACCGGCTTTCCGGAAGAAACCGGTGAACATCAATTCGAGGAGCGCGAAGGCAAAGAATATCGACGCGATGGCTATAATTTCCGGTTTCATACGGCTGCTTCCTTTCCCGCCGGCTTGCGAAATCACTGCTAGCGAGGCTTGACGTAGCAGGCCGTACCAGGAAAAAATGCTAAAAACTTAGCATTTCAGATGCCTGATCTTTTGACCCTCGGCGACCAGCCGATAGACGCTCTGTTGCCGGCTGAAACCGCAGCGCGCCTGCGCGGCGTCGCTACGCGCGTCGGCTACCCTGACGGCCGTCTCATCCACGCCCGCGGCGACGACAAGCCGGGATTCTCCATTGTCGCAAATGGCGCTGTGCGTTTTGTCAAACGGCTCGCCGATGGCGGCGAACTGACTATTTCGGTGTTGGGACCGGGGCACAGTTTTGGCGAGGCGACGCTCTTTGGCGGCATGGCGCGCGCATACGATGCAGTCGCCGTCGGTGAGACGGCGGTCGATCAGATTTCTAAAGTTGCTTTCGAACGATTGCTTGGAGCAGAGCCGGCGCTTGGACGGGCGCTGCTCGTCGCGACAACACGACGGCTCTACGCGGCGCTCGGTTTCCTCGACGATCTGCGTAGCCTGCCGCTGGAGGCGCGCGCTGCAAAACTAATCCTCGGAATGACGGCGTCGGCGAAGCGTACCGACCGTATAGAATGCCGCCAAAGCGACCTCGCTTTTACCCTCGGCGTCTCGCGTGTGTCTGTTGGCAAGGCCCTCGGTGCGTTGCAACAACTGCGACTCATCAACCTCGGCTACGGCGAAATAGGAATTCCTGACCGGCGCGCGCTCGCGACCTGGGTTGCGGCGCGTGAGCCCTAACGCGCCGCGGCGTTGTTCTTGCGAAGAAATTCAGCGATTTCGTCCATCGCCTCGTGGGCTTCCGGCAGCATCCGATCGAACGCATGCCAGACATGGGGCATGTGATCCCATATCTGAATCTCAACCGGACTTCCATTTGCAGCGCGTTTTGCAGCGTAGCGCCGGGCGTCATCAAATAGCATTTCGACAGCGCTTACGTGAACGAGCGTTGGCGGCAGGTTCGACAGGTCTGCGAATACCGGGGAGACCGCCGGATTTGCCGGCGAAATCCGATTGCCGCGCCACAGCGCCCATAAAAGCACCGCATGCGGAATTTTTAAGATCGGCTCCGCCAACGGCTGCAGCATGATATCCGTTTCATAATTATGTCGCAGGCTGGGGCTCGAGCATGTGGAGTCCGTCGCCGGCGAAATAACAAATACGGCGTCCGCCGCGCGCTTCTTTTCATCGCGCGCCCAGTTGATCACCGACAAGACCAAATTGCCGCCGGCAGAATCGCCGCCAACGGCAATGCTCGCTGCTTTGGCGCGCCCGTCGGGTCCGTTTTGGCAAATCCATTCATAGGCGGCGCGGCAATCGGTGACGCCGGCCATGCGTGGGTTTTCCGGCAAGAGGCGGTAGTTCGGCGCGAAGACGGCGCAGCCGGTTCGATTGGCCATATTGGTGATAATCGGCCGATGGCTGAGCGCGCTGCCAACGGTGTGCGCCCCGCCATGCAGATAAAGAATGCGCCGCGACGGATCGCAGTCTTTCGGCAGGGTCCATTCGCCGGTGACTTTTGTCCGACCGGTGCCGGCGATGTCGTCGCGGAATTCACAATCAAATTCGCGCGTGAGTCCGATTTGATCGAACCGTTTGCGCTTGGCGGCGAGTTTTTCCTTGGCTGTTCCCGCAGCCGCCGCAGGCTTGATGAAATTCTCGACAAGATAATCGTGGACGTTTTTCAACCCTTCGGAACCGGGGTCCGGCTTAAATGCAACAGGAAAGTCGGCGTCGTCATATTTGGAGAGATTCTCGCCGGACAGATGGAATCGCGTGACCGCAGCGGCGGCGACGCCGGCGACGGCTACGGCTGGAGCGCCAACGGCGAGCGCTGCATAAAACATGGGCGATGACTCCAAAGAGATTTCGCCGGCAGTCTAATTGAGCCGTCGCGCCCGCGCGACGGGAAATTGCAGTCCGGCCGCATCAAATTTTCTGGTTATAGTCCCCGACTTCGCTGTGTTTTTTCAGCTCAGCGTCGAGTTCGGCGAACATCGACTTCATATTCGCCTCCGAAACCGGGCTCTCGACTACGACCACGAGTTCAGGTTTGTTCGATGAGGCGCGAACGAGGCCCCACGTCCCGTCCTCAGCCGTTATGCGCACGCCGTTGACCGTAACGATGTCTCGGACCGGCTGCCCGATGATCTCCTTGCGGTCAGAAAGCGCAGCGACCACTTTCTCCACGACGCCGTATTTTTCTTCATCGGCGCAATGGGGCGACATGGTCGGCGACTGGTAGGTTTTTGGCAGCGCCTTTCGGAGATCGGAGAGTTTTTTGTCCGGATTGCGGTCGAGCATTTGTAACAGCGCGATCGCGGCGACAAGGCCGTCGTCGTAGCCGCGCCCGATTGGCTTATTAAAAAAGAAATGCCCGGATTTCTCAAAGCCGGCCAACGCCCCAAGTTCGTGGCTCTTGCGTTTGATGTAGGAATGGCCGGTTTTCCAGTACACTGTCTCGGCGCCGTTCTCGACGAGCACTGGATCCGTCATGAAAAGGCCGGTTGATTTGACGTCGACGACAAACCGCGCGTTCTTATGCAGTGCAGAGAGATCGCGGGCGATCATGACGCCGATCTTGTCGGCGAAGATTTCCTCGCCTTCGTTGTCAACAACGCCGCAGCGATCGCCGTCGCCGTCAAAGCCAAGCGCGACGTCGGCGCCATGTTCCCTTACCGCCTCCTGCATGGCGTGCAGCATTTCCATGTCTTCCGGGTTCGGATTATATCGCGGAAAGGTGTGGTCGAGGTCGGCGTCCATCGGAATGACGTCGAGCCCGAGGCGCGAAAGCGTTTCCGGCGCATAGGCTCCGGCCGTACCGTTGCCGCAGGCTGCGATCACTTTCATTTTTCGCGTGAACGATACGCCGTCAACGATATCGGCAATGTAACGCTCGCGCATGCCGGAAATGTAGTTATAGCCGCCGCCGGCATGCGATTTGTATTCGCCGTTGAGGACGATTTCTTTCAGACGGCCCATTTCGTCCGGGCCGAATGTCAGCGGTCGCGCGGCGCCCATTTTGACGCCAGTCCAGCCGTTTTCATTGTGACTCGCCGTCACCATGGCGACGCATGGAATGTCGAGATCGAACTGCGCGAAATATGCAACCGGCGACAGCGCCAGCCCGATGTCGTTCACTTCAATGCCAGCGCCCATCAGGCCAACAGTCAGCGCCTGTTTGATCGATGCAGAATAGCTGCGGAAGTCGTGGCCAACGACGATGCGCGGGGCTTTGCCCATTTCGCGTATCAGCGTGCCGAGGCCCGCGCCAAGCGCCTGAACGCCGAGAAGATTTATTTCTTTTTCGAATATCCAGCGCGCGTCATATTCGCGAAAACCTGTCGGTTTGACGAGCGGCGTGACCTCATATTCGAGTGTGTTGGCGACAAGGTCGGCGCGGGGAAGCGGCAGCATTACAATGGTCCTGATCTGCGGGAGCGTCGCGCGCCGATTAAGCCAGGCTGCATCAAACCGCAAGGCGGCTAATCGATTTTCACAATCGCGTTTACAGCCCCGAGTTAGGTTCAGGCGCGCTTTGCATGCGAGAACGCGGCCCTATATGGATCGCCCCAATCGCACGCGCAAAAGGAATAGGACATGCCGAAGCCCCTGGAGCTTTATTACTGGCCAACGCCGAATGGCTGGAAAATCACGATTTATCTAGAAGAGGCGGGGATTCCCTATAACGTAAACTATGTGAATATCGGGGCTGGAGAACAATTCGAACCAGATTTCCTGAAGATTTCGCCCAACAACCGAATGCCGGCGATCGTCGATCCGGACGGGCCCGGCGGTTCGCCCGTTTCGGTTTTTGAGTCCGGCGCGATCCTTCAATATCTCGGCCGCAAGACTGGCAAATACTATCCGTCAGATGAACGAGCCCGCGTTAGGGTCGACGAATGGCTGATGTGGCAGATGGGCGGTGTCGGTCCAATGCTCGGCCAGTTTCATCATTTCCATCATTATGCGCCCGAAGAAATCGACTATGCGCGTGATCGTTACGCCAATGAGGCGCATCGTTTATATGGCGTGTTAGACAAAAGGCTGTCTGCACACGAATTTGTCGCCGGGCAGGAGTATTCGATCGCAGATATGGCGATTGTCTCCTGGACAAAACTGTGGGAGCGCCATCTGATTTCGCTCGACGAGTTTCCTCATTTTCACCGTTGGCGCGAACAGGTATTGTCGCGCCCGGCTGTCGAACGCGGTCTTAAGGTCGGCGAAGAAAAACGCATGAATCTGCAGGACAGCGAAGAGGCGAAAAAAGTTCTGTTCGGCCAACGGGCGAAATAGGGTCGGGGCCCGTTTATGGCGCGCTCGCTCGGACCGTTGCTGAAAGAAATCCGCGCCTGTCGGATCTGCATCGACGCGCCAGACCGGGCCGCGCTGCCACACGATCCGCGTCCGGTCCTCCAGGCCTCGCGACGGGCTCGCATCGCCATCTTTGGTCAGGCGCCCGGAAATCTCGTTCACCAAACCGGCGTTCCGTTTAATGACCCGTCGGGCGACCGCTTGCGCGAATGGATGGGCGTGACGCGCGAGGCGTTCTACGATCCGAAAAAGCTTGCAATCATTCCAATGGGATTTTGTTTCCCCGGCTACGACGCGAAGGGCGGCGATCTGCCGCCGCGCAAGGAGTGCCCGCGCGCCTGGCGCTCTCAATTAATGGAAACGCTGCCGAACATCGAGACGGCCATCCTTGTCGGCGGTTACGCCCAGAAGTGGCACCTCAAGACCCGTGCGTCGAAAAGCCTGACGGACACTGTCCGAGCGTGGCGCGACTTCGCGCCAGAGTTTTTTCCAACGCCGCATCCGTCGTGGCGCAACAATGCGTGGCTGAAGAAAAACCCCTGGTTTGAAGAGGATGTCCTGCCAGTATTGCGCCGGCGTATCACTCGTCTAATGAAGTAAGGCCGTTAACGCCTTAGTAAGAATTATCCGTAAGCGGCGTATTTAACTATTTGTCAGCCATCAAGCGCCTAGATTTTCCGGAAAAATTGCGATTGCTGCAATCCGGACGGCCTGAATGACCGCAACATTTGCGAAATTGCCGAGCATGGGCGCGCGGCTCGCGCTGGCGAGCCGGCGGTTCCATGCATGGTGGGAGGGTTATGCCTTCGACGAAGCGGCCGAGCGCGCGGCGCTTCAGGCGAAGCTGCCGATCGGCGGCGGCGCGTCAGGCCGACCGCCCCATGAGATCGTGGCGGAGGCGATCTGGGGCGCCGGGCGTCTTGAACCGGGCGCCCCGGCCTACACGATGCGGTATGCGCGAATGCTCGGCCTGCCCGTTAAGGCCAATGTCGTTGTCTTTGGCGCCGGCGCAGGCGGACCGCTCAATGATCTCGATCACGGAACCCGCTGGAAGGTGAAAGGCTTCACCCACTCGAAATCCGCCGCCGGCGGCGCCCTGAAATCCTACGGCCAGGCAATGGGGCGCATGAACAAGTCCGACGCCGACGCCGTTATCGCTTTTTTTCAACTCAGTAGCGACGCCAACCCGGCGGCGTTCGCCGAGTTCGCAGCCGAGTTTTTGGAAAGCGGCGCAAAAGCCGTGTTTGCCGATTTCGCGGTGGTGCGAAAGGGCGCGCGCTTGCCGAAATGCTTTCCGGCGGGAGAGGGCGCTGCGCCAAAGACGGAAAGCGAATACCGAGATGCGTTGCGCGCCGCCGGCTTCGTTATTGAGGAGGCCGGAGATGACACGCCCGCTTTTTTGCCGCTGATTGCAGAGGCATGGTCGGGTTGGCGACGCGCCTATGACGCCATTGGGAATATCGAGGACGCAAAGCTGCGCGCCGACATGTTACGCGCCATGGCCGATCAGGCGCGCTTGTGGGCGGAGCGATACGAAGCGCTGAAATCCGGGCAGCTTCGGATCTTGTTTATGCGCTGCGCCCGGCGATAGCCGTCGACGGTAAAACGGCCCCAGCTTTTCCCTAGAGCCCATATATTGTGCCACTTCAGCTCCCCGTTTTGCTTTAGACTTGAATATGAATTCATATTCTAATATATACGCCATAGCTTGGCGGCGCGGGACCGCTGAGGCGTCATTTTTCGAATGGAGTAGTGGGTGGAGTTCTTTCAAGAGCGGGGCCTTGGGGTCTTCGACGTAGTTTTGCTGGCGGCGATATTCATCGCCTGGCCGCTTGCCGGCGAACTCGGGCGTTCAAAAAAGAGCGATGACGGGGCGCCGCCGTTTGAGCCGCTCGACGTCTACAACAGCTCCATGATCATGCTTTGGGCGACCGCAATACCGACCCTGATTTGGTGGGCCGTTGCGAACCGTCCATGGGCGGATCTGGGATTTCAGGTCGAAAATGATCTGGCGATGAAAGCGGCGCTTTTAGTCGCAGCTGGTGTCGCACTGTTTCTCCTGGTCCAACTTATTCGGTCGACCTTCAGCGAACGCATGCGTGCGAAGCTGCGAACGGAGATAGAAAAAGCGGGGGACGCCAAATATCTTATCCCGCGAAATGCAAAAGAATACCGGCGCTGCATGGCGACTGCTTTGACGGCGGGCTTCACGGAAGAAGTCGTCTTCCGCGGCTATCTTATCTGGGCGCTGACGCAACTATCAAATATCTGGGTCGCTGTGCTCGTCGCGATCGCACACTTCGTCTTCTTGCATCGATACCAGGGTTGGCGTGGTATGAAGCAGGTGGCGATGATCACGACGCTGTTGACGGGTCTGTTCATATTAAGCGGATCGCTGATTCCCGGGATCCTGCTTCATATTGCTGTTGACGTCATCAATATCACGCGGCTGAAAATCAGTATGTATGCCAAGGAGGACGCTCAAGACTGACGTAAACGGCGGCTCCACACCAACAAGCATACAGCCATTTCTTGTAACTCTGAGGACAATACACGATGCGCGGTCGTCAGGTTATGATTAGCGTCGATAATTACGCCAATCGTCGATGCGCGCGATGATGACAAAAAGCACGGACAGGACAATGAGAACGAGCAGCGCGAACTGAACCTGCGCTTCGACGGCGTGCACTTCATGCTTGGACGGGCGCTGCGGCATCGTATCGTCTAAGATAATCTCGCCGCGTTCCGCTTCATAATCATCGATGATAATTTCGCCATCGTCGGTCTCCGCGACGATGTCACCGCCCGCGATCGCTTCGTCGTCTCCTATGTCGCTATCCGCCGCATCGTCAGGCGTCGCCTCGGTTGGCTCTTCGACCGGCTCGGCGGGGTCGTTGCTTGGCGCCGGTGCGTCGGGGGTGCCGTCGCCGGCGCTATCTGACTCGCAATCGGCCATATCGCCATTTTGAGCGACCGGATCATTGGCGAAGTCGATTTCACCGTCGAGCAACGTATCGCGCCCGCATATTTCAGGTTCGTCGCCGACCTGGCTGCGCGGCGGCGTTGAGCCCTCACGCGCGGAGGGATCTTCAGTCGCGCCGCGACCGGTTTCGATGTTCGTTTCAATCTGATCGAGCTCTTCGGCGCTGTCGCGGCCCATGGATGAGGCCGCGACGCCGGCGCCGCCAGCGATGGTCGCGCCCTGAACGGTCCGGCTTTCGGCAATATTGTCACGGCGCGGCGTATCTTCGACGGGCGTCACGCGCGAGTTTTCGTTTATGTTGTTCGGTTCACGAACGATCGGCGGATTGGTGGGCGTCAGGAAGAGCGCGCGTTCGGCGGCGCGCCGTCGCGTTAGCCCGGCGACCTCGCGAAGAACGCCGCCGACGGTCGCCTTGTTCCACCAGGTCAGCGCGTCCGCAGCGCCCAGTCGGTCGTTGCGGTTGAGGCGTCGCCGGGCCGTCGATCGGCGATAGGCGTCGGCGCCAACATTATAGACGAAACTCACCAGCGCATCGAATTCGTTTTGGTTGAGATTGACGGAACTCAGATTATCGACGGAGTTTTCGCGAGGTTTCAGATCTTTTCGCAAAAGCGCCTCGGCTTCGCGCTCTGATATGCGCATGCCCGGCTCGACGTCGCCGGTGTGGCCGTATCCGATCGTCCACACGCCGGCGATATCCTGATAGGCCTCAAGCTCAAGGCCTTCGAACTGCTTGATAAGTTCTATGCCACGCGCCGAAATCTTCACCTGCAGTACCCCACCTTTTACGGCGGCGATAATAGCCAAGAAATGTGGCGATGTGTAGGACGCGGCGCCCAATGGGCGGCGCCTTCATAGGTGTTTTGCCCGACCGGCGAATACCTGATAGCGTCCGTTACCAGTCTGTCATCCGCGTTGAGGGGTATATGGGTAATCTGTTGAAAACGAAGGCGGCTTTTTGGGCCACCGCGGCGATTGTTGCGGCCAGCGCTCAGGCGCAGCCAACCTCGAATTCACAATTGCTTTCCTCGGCAATGATAGAAAAGGCGAGCGCCGCCGATATTACGGGGTTTCTGGAACCATTGAACATCGCTGTCACGCCCTTCGAGGATGGCGACGACGAAGCGTACACGATTATGGCGACGGCCGAGACTGGCGGCCAATTTCTGGTGACGCTGTTCGGTTGCGCGGATCCCGTCGCGGGCGAGGGCTGCGAGGCCGTTTCCAGCTATGCCGGCTTCTCAAATGCCGGCCTTGCTTACGACGATCTCAATCGTTTCAACACGCAATCGAATGTCTCGAAGGCGATCAACGTCGCTGATCAAAATGCGGTGATCTTTGGCGTTCAGCAATATTTGAGCGGCGGCGTGTCGGCCGACAATATGCAATTTGTAATGGTTCTCTTCCTGACCGATCTGGACAGGTTTATGGCGGCTCAGGAAAATGCCCAGACATCGATATCCTTACCGGCGAACAGTCGCGAGACGCAGAAGTCCAAAACCGGCAATCTCCTGTCAGACAGCGACCGGCCGGCGCCGGCGGCGTTCGGGCGTTATTCGCTAAGCGGCGCCATCGCCTCGGCAATCAACAACACCGGAAATGTGACGTTTGGCGCGACGCCTCGACCCTAGGCGTTTTCGTTAATCGAGATCGGCGCCGGTTTCGGCGCTGCGTTCGATCCATAGCTCTGCGAGCGTTCTTGCGCGGCGGCCTCTTCGGCAATCGCTTTGACAACGCCTTCGCCGGCTTTTGCCGCGCCTTCAAGCAGTGATCGTTGGCGCGCCGCGCGCGCCTCGAACGCGGCCGTGATGTCACGCAATTCGGCAAGAAGGCCGTTGTCGGCAGATTGCACCGCCGCGCGATTTTGCGCGACGTCGCGGATCGATTGCGCATAAACCGCAGCGAGGCGCGCTTTTTCTGCTTGCAGCGGCGCAATTTCACGTGGCCGCTGCGTCTCCAGCAATTCGTTTTCTTGCGCAAAGATGGCGCTCAGCGACTGAGTGATTTCCATCAGCGCGCGAACGCGCGCGGTCGGATCGGTAGGTTGTTCGCTCACGAGATTTGTCCTTCCCCGTATTGCGTTTGGCTTTGCAGATCGATGAGGGCGGCTTTCACTTGGTCGGCGATGCCAATGCCGCCACGTTCGGCCATGGCCTCGGCGTATTTTTCCTGGAGCATGGCGCCGAAAATCGATTGCTCTGCGTCGTCTCCGCCAAAAAGACTTGGTGTTTTCGCGGTCTCGAACATCGGCTTCAAAAGTTCTGCGAGCATGAGCGCTTCAAACTCCTGCGCCTTGCGCTCAATCGCGGCGGTTTCCCGTTGTCCGAGCGTCGATGCGGCAGTGGAAATGACGGCAAGCTGTTCCATCAGAGCACCTCGATATCGGCTTGCAGGGCGCCGGCGGCCTTGATCGCTTGCAATATCGCGATCATGTCGCGGGGCGGCACGCCGAGCGCGTTAAGTCCGTCAACGAGTTGCGAAAGTCTGACGCCGCCGTCCACTATGGTGAGTTGCGCCGGCGATTCATCGACGCCTGCGCTGGTGCGCGGCACGACAACGGTGCGGCCGCGGTCAGAAAACGGGCTCGGCTGGCTGACCTGGGCCGTTTCGGAAATCGAAACCGTGAGCGAGCCCTGGGCAATCGCAACCGTCGAGACGCGTACGTCGCTGCCCATGACGATAACGCCGGACGCTTCGTCGATGACGACTTTCGCAGTTTTGTCAGGTTCAACGCGCAACCCTTCGACAGCGCTGAGAACGGCGACCATGTCGCCATTAAAGGACTGCGGACGGGTAAGGCGCACGGTGCCGGGATCGGCGACCGCCGCCGCACCGCCTCCAAGGCGCGCATTGATGGCGGCCGCGATGCGTTGCGCTGTCGTGAAATCCGGATTGCGCAGGGCGAGCTTTACCGTTTGCTTGGTTGCGAGATCGAAACCGATTTCCCGTTCGACGACGGCGCCGTTGGCGATGCGGCCGTTGGTTGGCACGCCGCGGGTCACCGTCGCGGCGTCGCCGCGGGCCGCGAATCCGCTGACCGCGACGGAGCCTTGCGCCACGGCGTAGACTTCGCCGTCGGCGCCGTGCAGCGGCGTCACCAGCAGCACGCCGCCGCGCAGGGACTCCGCGTCGCCCATGGCGCTGACTGAAACATCGAGATGCGTGCCTTGCGTCGCGAAGGCCGGTAGCTTCGCCGTCACCATCACAGCGGCGATATTATCCGTATCGAGAGCTTCAGATCGAATATTGACGCCCATGCGCTCCAGCATGGAGACGAGGCTTTCCCGCGTGAAAGGCGTATTCCGAATCCGGTCGCCCGTACCGTCGAGGCCAACAACGAGGCCGTAGCCGATCAGCATGTTCTCGCGCACGCCTTCTACATTGGCGAGGTCCTTGATGCGCGATTCCGCCTGCGCCGCATTCGTGGCGGCGACGGCGGCGATCAGGGCGATAAGAAGCGGCTTCAAATTCATGGTCATTCCGGTCTTGCGCACGCTGCGCGAAAGTACTCGGAGATGAATTTGCGAAGCCCGTGCCAACCTCGGAAACAGGTTGTACGCCAGTGATTACAGGGGGTTGCGCCGGTGTCGTGTTGATGGCGGCCGCTGTTTTGCCGCTGGCGCCGGCAGCTTTTGCCCAGCGACTTTTGCCGTGATTAACAAAAACTTTATGCGGACCCTTCAGTGTTTCGCCCGCATGGAACGGCAAGCCACATGACGAGAATTACGCGTATTGGAAACACCGCTGCGCCAGGAGCCGCGTCGAAAGCAAAATCGGCGGCCGGGGCCTTTCGCGCCGCACAACCGGCGCCGACGGAGGCGTCGGGCCGCGCTGACGCCGCGCCTGCCGTATCGACACTTGGCGCCTTGATTGCGCTGCAGACCGAGGACTATACAGGCGCTAGCAGCAGCAACCGGAAAACAATTGTTGCGGCGCAACAAGTGCTCGGGGAGCTTGAGCGTTTGCAGCACGCATTGCTCGACGGCGCACATGGCGCGCACGCTATTGAATCGCTCGAAAAGGCGGCGGCGCTGCGCGCCCATGCAGGCGCTGATGCGAAACTCATCAGCCTGTACGACGAAATCGCCCTACGGGCGCGCGTCGAACTCGCAAAACTTGGCCGTTAAAGCGCCGCCAAAAACCAATCGTCAATATTTGATTTCTATTGAGTATTAGTGACGAAGGCGCCGGCCAAACAAAGGCTTGAGCGGCCCGGGCGCCGTCGCTATAGAGAGCCCGCATTCGAGTCGGGGGATGGTTCGAGTTGGCGTACTGCGCATAGGGAGCAAGGAATGTCTGTAAGCGAGTTAGACGAGTATCGTCCGTCTGAAGACGAACCGTTCATGAATGATCGTCAGAAAGAATATTTCCGCAAGAAACTGCTCAACTGGAAAGACGATATCCTGAAGGAGAGCAAAGGTACGCTCGACAACCTGCAGGAAGACGACAAAAATCTACCTGACATTGCCGATCGCGCTTCAAGCGAAACGGAAAAAGCGCTGGAGCTTCGAACGCGCGATCGCCAGCGCAAGGTAATTTCAAAAATCGATGCAGCGCTGCGCCGGATCGAAACTGGCGAATACGGCTATTGCGAAGAAACGGGCGAGCCGATTTCGCTACGTCGCCTCGATGCGCGCCCTATCGCGACGATGTCCCTTGAAGCCCAAGAGCGACATGAGCGCTCCGAGCGCGTTCACCGCGACGACTGACAACACAAATCAACCCTCCCGCTGCAACACTATGGCCGTTGCGACCACGGCCGTTGCGATAATCAGCGACGCCATGATCGCCGACGAATAGCCGGAACCGTGCAATGCTAGGCTTTCAAACAGCGTGGATTGCGATGCGGACTCAAACAATCGGTTGAACTGCGCGGCGGCGACGCCGGCGCCGAAAACACCGACAATGCCGAGAACGCCTGCGCGGACGCGCTTACGGGATTCAATCCGAAACCTAAGATTGCGCGCAAAACCGTCATCTTCAAACTTGGCGGCGAGTGCGTTCAAGTCTTCGCTCAGAAGGGCGGAAAGATCGTCATCGCGCATATACCACTCCATTTTTTTGCATGCCGGCGCTGCCAGCGTCTTCTTCTGTCGGCGCGGAAAGCATGGCGCGCATTTTTTCGCGCCCGCGCAAAATCCAGCTTTTGACCGAACCAAGCGGCGCACCGAGCGCCGCCGCGGCTTCAGCGTGGGTGAATCCGACCGCGTCGCACAATAACAATGATGCGCGTTCGTTTTCCGGCAATCGCGACAGCGCATCCTTTAAATCCAGGGATATGTCGTCGAACGACGTGGTCGCAGGCTCAATCTCGTTCTCGGCCGCCGCGTCGCTGATGCGGCTGACCGCGTCGTCGCGGCGTTTTTGCTGCAGGAACTCGCGATAGGCGATGGCGAAAAGCCAGGATCGGAACGATGAACCGCCGCGAAAGTCGCCGATGGCGCGATGGGCCTTGATCAAACTCATTTGCGCCACGTCGTCGACGCTTGCGTGATCGCCGGAGAGGCGCAACAAAAACGCGCGCAGTTTCGCCTGATGACGACGCACGAGTTCAGCGAAGGCGTCGTCGTCGCGGGTCGCCTTCGCCAGATAGACGAGGTCTATGTCGCTTTTGCCCATGGCCGCAGGGCCAGCTTACACAGTCGGTTCGCGCGGGGCAAAGAAGTGGAAGCCGATAAAGGCGAGACCGACAAGGCCCGGAAAGGCCGCAACGCCCAACATCGGCCCAAAAGCCTCTTCTTCGGGGATAACGTAGCCGAGCGTTATGAAGGCGAGGGCGACGGCGACCAGGATAATGCCGCGCCGCAGATCAGCGTTGCGTCCGACATTTTCGCGTACGATGGCGTCGATAAGCTGTGGGTCGGCGTTGCCGGTTTTCTCGATGGCGACGCGGATCGCTTCATAGACAACCATGCGTTTCTTGTAGCTGAAATGAAATGCGAAGTAGGCGATGAGGGCGATAGAGCCGAAAACTACCAGTGGTATCAGAACATCTTCGGTCATGATTTCTCCTTTTCTTTTCCCGTACGACGGTTCATTGGGATACGCCGCTTAACGGTTAGATGCGGCGAGGCGCCTGTTTGGATGCAAAGGATCGCAAAAAAACCGGCGGACGCGGCAAAAAGAGCGCCCAACGGGACAAAAAGACCCGCCGCCGACCGTAGACTGCCGGCCGGCGACGAGAAATCGGCGTTTCCGGCGCGTCAGCTCGCCGTGGGAATCCGCAAGGTCTGGCCGGGATAGATTTTGTCCGGATCGGACAGCATCGGCTTGTTGGCTTCGAAGATCACCGGGTACTTCATGGCGTCGCCATAAAAGTCCTTGGCGATCTTCGATAGCGTGTCGCCGGATTTGACGGTGTAAAAATTCGCCTGCGCCGGTTCGTCTTCGATATCGATGTGGGATTCAACCTCGCCGACGCCTGGCGTGTTGCCCGCGGCGACAATCGCCTTTTCCGCTTCGGCGCGGGTCTTGGCCTTGCCCTTGAGTACGACGCGTTCGCCCTCGTGCTTGACGTCCAGATCTTTGACGTCGGTTTTGTGGCCGGTGATCCGGTCCTTGATCCCGTCGGCAATGTTGCCGACGCCTTCACGGAATTTTTCGCCCGCTTCTCTGGCAAATTTGAAAATCATTTGTCTGTCTCCTGATGATTAAAATTATTTACGGCCGAAAAGCCCGCCGAGAATTTTCTGGCCAGCTGCTTCCAGCATATCGTCCTTGAAGTCGCCATCGCCGTCCTGATCGAGGAACTGCATCAGCCCGCCAAGCTCCGACGGCGCCGCCTTCTGCACGCGCACGCTTTCTTCGGTGACGAGACCGGCCAGCGCCGATGCATCGAGCCCTTGTTCGCGCTTGGCGCGGCCGAGGGAGGCGAGGACCATGGGCGCGGCCATGGCCAGCAACTGGCCGATCTGGCCCTGATCGACGCCGGCAGTTTTGGCGAGTGCGCGTTCAGTCTGCGCCTGCTTGCCGCCGAGAATATGGCCGAGGATTTTTTGTCCGTCCGCCAGCGTGTTGTCCTGACCCAGCCGGCTTAAGTCGTTGAGCAGGCTGCCGTCGTGGCCGTCAAGCGCGCTGGATAGAGCGTCCGCGCCGCTCGGCTGCGACGCGTTCTTTTTCAACCCACCCATGAGCGCAGCCATCGCCACGGGCATGAGTTGCGCTGCAATCCCTTCGTTCAGCCCGGTTTTCTGCGCCGCCTGCTGCGACATTTGCCCAACGACAACGTCGCTTAACTGATCCATCAATGACATGAATGTCCCGCCTTTTTTGCTGTTTTTCGCCCGCCCAGCGGCGCACCCTAGTCCGCGACGCGCGCGGCCGCAATTTTTTGATTACCGGCGCCTTGCGCGCCGGGCCGACTCCGGTATGAAAGCCCATGGAGCGACGCAAATCTTCTTCGGACCGGGGCAAAGGCCGGAAAACCGCGGGAAAGTCGAGCGCCTCCACGCCCACAAAAATTGCGAAAACGGCGCTTGGAGAAGAACCCGCAAAGCGCGGTCGCAAAAGCGCAGCGCCCAAAAAAGGCGAGGCGGCCAGTCGCGATTTCAACGTGCATGTCAAAACCGCGAAGCGTCGTGAATATGGTTCGACGCTCTGGCTGAAACGACAGCTGAACGATCCTTATGTGCGCAAGGCGAAGGCGGAAGGGTATCGCTCACGCGCCGCTTACAAGCTCCTTGAGCTGGACGAAAAATTTGCATTTTTAAAACCCGGCGCCCGCGTCGTCGATCTCGGTTGCGCGCCGGGCGGCTGGCTGCAGGTTGCGGTCAAAAAAACGGGCGGCCGCGGCGAGGTCGTCGGGATCGACTATCTCAACTTGCCTGCGGTTGCCGGCGCCGACATCCTTGAAATGGATTTTCTCGATGAGGCTGCGCCGGAAGCCTTGAAAAAAATGCTGGGCGGTGCGGCGGACATTGTGCTCTCCGACATGGCCGCGCCAACAACGGGTCACAAGGCAACGGATCATTTGCGCATTGTGGCGCTGGCCGAAGCGGCGCTCGACTTTGCCGAAGACGTATTGGCGCCCGGCGGCGTCTTTGTCTGCAAGGTTTTCGCAGGCGGCGCTGAGGGCGATCTCCTCGCGCGGCTGAAGCGAGGATTTGAAACGGTAAAACACGCCAAGCCGAAAGCGTCGCGTTCAGACTCGGCGGAGAAGTATGTTGTTGCGACCGGGTTTAAGGGACATCAATGAGTATTATCGCTGCAATAAACGATGTTGAGGCAGACCTCGTCTGGGTTGGCTCCAATGGACGCGCGACGCTTGGCAGTCTGAAAGCGCCGTCGGTCGACCGCAAATGGAAAGCGATGAACGGCTGGCTAATTGGCGTCACGGGCTCGGGACCAAAACTCGAGGCGCTTGGCGCTCATGCGAACGAGTTTCCAGACACTGCGGAGTATCCGTTCGAAGTCCTGAAGTTTATGAAGAGCGCCTATGACGCTTTTGATATTGGCGACACGGATGAGGGGTTGAAACGCTATTGCGGCAGCGGCCTCCTTGTAAACAAGTCAGGCCGCATCTGGGATTTCGATAACTCGTTTTGTCTGACGGAAGTTGAAAACGGCGCTTTCTGGGCGCAGGGCTCCGGCATGGAGATCGCGCTTGGCGCTGCGGCGGCGCTCTCGGAATTTGTGTCGTCTCCTCGTGAACGGATCAAACGCGCCGTTCAGATCACCATTGAAAAAGACGTCGACTGTCCCGGCGAACTCATTGTGCAGTCGTTTGACCGCAATGGCGTCCTGTCAGCGTTGGACGTTGCGCCATGAGAATCTGGATTTCATCATTGCGCGACGTTCACGATGCGCACGCGCAGGCGAAACCGGCGCATGTGGTCAGCCTGTTGTCGCCAGGATCGGATTTTCCCGCCTTCGACGGGTATGGCCACGATCGCCACATGCGCGTTGAAATCAACGACATCCTGGAAGACATGGAAAACCGGCCGGCGCCCGGCGAGCATCATGTGGAAACGGTGATCGCGTTTTTAAAAGACTGGCAGCCGGACGACGCGCTGCTTGTTCACTGCTGGGCGGGGATGAGCCGGTCGACGGCGACGGCGATGATCGCCGCCTGTCTACATAATCCGGACGCCGACGAAGCGGAGATTGGCGCGGCGCTGGCGGCCGCCTCGCCGACTGCGTATCCGAATACGCGCATCGTCGCCATCGCTGATGAAATGCTCGGTCGCAACGGTCGCATGGCGAAAGCAGCCGAAAAAATCCGCAACGATGAATCGCGTATTGCCGAAATCTATCGCGTGGCCGAGGCGCCGCCGTTTTACATCCCATCCCGATACTAGGCCCGACGCTAAGGAAGACTGACCATGGAAATTCGAGACGCGCTGACATTTGATGACGTGCTCCTTGAGCCCGGCCCGTCGGATGTGATGCCGAGCGAGGTTGACGTGAAAGCGCGGCTGACGCGGGAGATTACGCTCAATATTCCGGTGATGTCATCGGCCATGGACACAGTAACGGAAGCGGAAATGGCGATCGCCATGGCGCAGCATGGGGGCATTGGCGTACTGCATCGAAACCTTTCTGTTGAGGAACAGGCCGAGCATGTGCGCCGCGTCAAACGCTTTGAAAGCGGCATGGTGGTCAACCCGTTGACGCTGACGCCCGATGCTACGCTTGCCGAGGCCCGGGCGATCATGGACGCCAGAAAAATATCCGGCTTTCCGGTGGTCGAAAAAGCCGGCGCCAATAGCGTTGGCAAGCTGGTCGGCGTGTTGACCAATCGGGACATGCGTTTCGCCGACGATCCGGACCAGAAAGTCCGCGAGCTGATGACCAAGGACAACCTGATTACGGTGCGCCCGGGCGCGAGTCGGGAGGAGGTGACGCGCCTTGTCCATCTGCACCGGATCGAGCGCTTGATCGTTGTCGATGACAACTATCAGTGTGTCGGCCTCATTACAGTCAAGGACATGGAGAAGGCACAGCGCTATCCGCTGGCCGCGAAGGACGCCGAGGGTCGCCTGCGCGTCGCGGCAGCCTCGTCGGTCGGCGATAAGGGCTATGAACGCTGCGAGGCGCTTATCGAAGCGGGCGTCGACGTTGTCGTGATCGACACGGCCCACGGGCACTCCGCCGCTGTATCGGCCCAGGTCGACCGCATCAAGAAGGCGTCGAACGCCACGCAGGTGGTTGCCGGCAATGTGGCGACCTATGATGCGGCCCGCGCGCTGATTGACGCCGGCGCCGACGCGGTCAAAGTTGGAATCGGTCCCGGTTCCATCTGCACGACGCGCATTGTCGCCGGCGTCGGCGTGCCGCAACTGACGGCGGTCATCGACGCCGCCCGCGCAGCGAAAGAGGCGGGCGTGCCGGTCATCGCCGATGGCGGCCTGAAGTTCTCCGGCGATGTTGCCAAAGCCATTGCCGCCGGCGCCGATTGCGTCATGATCGGATCGCTTTTAGCGGGTACGGACGACGCGCCGGGTGAAGTTTTTCTCTATCAGGGTCGCTCCTACAAATCATATCGCGGCATGGGATCGATCACCGCGATGGCGCGCGGTTCGGCTGACCGCTACTTCCAGGCCGACGTTACCGAGCAGATGAAATTGGTGCCGGAGGGCATCGAAGGCCGCATTCCCTACAAAGGCGCCATCGGACCGATCCTGCACCAGCTGGTCGGCGGACTTCGCGCTTCCATGGGTTATGTGGGCGCGCCGACGATTCCGGAGATGCAAAAACGGGCGAAATTCGTACGCATTACGAATGCCGGGCTGAAAGAAAGTCACGTTCATGACGTGGCCATCACCCGTGAGGCGCCGAACTACCCGACGCAGAATTAGCTGTTCCTATGATTGACGACGTAATGCGGCTCCTCCGTTATGGCTGGCGCATGGCGACGCGGCCAAAACAGGTCACGATTGCCGGCGTTAAACTAAACGTGCCGGAAAGCGCGAAGGGCCGCGTCCTCGCCTCGATCTATGCGGAGAAATATGAAGGGCTCGAAGTGCGCGAGCTGCCGCGGCTTTTACAGTCCGAAGATGTCGTTGTCGAAGCTGGCGCCGCGATCGGCTTCGTCGGCCTGATCGCTCAGAAATCGGTGGGCGCTGAAAACGTTCACATGATTGAGGCCAACAGGGACCTTGTCCCGGAGATCGAACGCAACTGGCGCGACAATGGCGCCCCGGCGCCGAAAATCTATTACGGGCTTGCTGCGGCGCAGGACGGGCCGCCGGTGGACTTTCACGTGGCCAATCTCTTCTGGGCCTCGTCAGTGCTTGATCATGGGCAAACGCAGCGCATCGACAAGGTCGATCAGATCGGCCTCAATGATTTGTTCCGCAAAACCGGCGCGACGGTTTTCATCTGCGATATCGAGGGCGGCGAGTTCGCGCTGCTGCCGAAACTCGATCTCGCAAGCCTGCGCCTCATCGTGATCGAGTTGCACGAAAAACGCGCGAGCGCTGGTGAGATGGAAACGGTGCAACAACAGATCGAAAACGCCGGCTTCACGCTGGCGCAATCGTTCAAGAACGAGGTCTTTATTTTTGAGCGAAGCCCATGAGGCTGTCAGGGCGCCTTTCGGCGACGATTGAAATTCTTGAGGATTTCAATGCGCGCCGGGTGCCGCTGAAAACAGCGATTGCCGACTGGTCGCGCAATAATCGTTACGCCGGCGCTAAGGATCGCGCCTGGATTTCGGGATTGTGTCTCGATGCGTTGCGCAAGAAGCAATCGCTCGCCGCCTTCATGGGCAACGACGGCGCGCGTGCGCTGGCTTTCGGGGCGTTGCGGTTCTTATGGGACGTGTCCGTCAATGACTTATCGGAAGCGGCGGCGGAAGAACCTCACGGGCCCGGCGCGATTTCGCAGGAAGAGGCCGAAGCCCTGAGTTCTCCTCTTCGCGGGAATGAGCAGAAGGATGTTCCGCCATACATCACCGGCGATTTCCCCGAATGGCTGACGCCGCACATTACCCGCGTCTTCGGCGATGGCGCCGGCGTGGTCATGCCCGCTTTTGCAAAACGCGCCGATGTCGATCTCCGCATCAACACACTGAAGGCAGCGCCGGAAAAGGCGCTGGCGGCGCTTAAATCTGTCAAGGGTGAATCCGTTCCGATACTGACGACTGCGGCGCGCATCGCCGCGCCGGACCCGTCGCAGAAAGCGCCGGCGGTTACGATTATTCCCGCCTTCAACAAGGGCTGGGTGGAGGTTCAGGACCTCTCAAGCCAGATTGCGGCAGCGGCGGCGGGTGCGATCAAAGGCCTTCAGGTTCTCGACTATTGCGCCGGCGGCGGCGGCAAGACCCTGGCGCTCGCCGCCATGATGGAGAACACCGGTCAGCTCTACGCCTATGACCGCGACCCGCGGCGGTTGAAGCCAATCTATGCGCGCGCCAAACGCGCAGGGGTGCGCAATCTTCAGGTACGCTCTCCTGCCGGTGGCGAAACGCTCGACGATCTCGCGGGCAAAATGGACGTCGTCTTTGTCGATGCGCCGTGCTCCGGTTCAGGCGCGTGGCGGCGTCACCCGGACACGAAATGGCGTCTCACGGAAAAGCAGCTTGCCACCCGAATTTCTGAGCAGGACGCTGTACTTCGCGAAGCAGCGAACTACGTCAAACCAGGCGGGCGGATGGTTTGGGTCACCTGTTCTTTCCTGAAGGAAGAAAACGAAGATCGGCTTGCGGCGTTTCTCGATGAGCACAAAGACTATCAAATCCAACCTGTGCTTGATGCGATCGCCGGTCCCGGCGTCCTGACCGCCCAAGGACGCGCTGCTCTTGAGCCGCTTGTTACACCTGACGACGCGCTCCGCATCACGCCGGATAAACTCCGCGGCGACGGGTTCTTTATGGCGGTTCTGAAACGCTCGGACTGAGGAGTCTTGCGAGTACCGCATTCCCGGTCAGTGCAAGTCACCGACGGTTAACCATCATTCATGCTTGACATGGTGTATTAGCGTATTAATACAGTCTCGCGACTGGTGCAGGAGGCGCAAAATGCGCGGACCCGGGAAAAAGGCGAAAGACGCGGCGCAGATGCGGGGCGAGAAGGCGCTTTACGCCGCCTTCGCCGCGCTTTCCTCCACCACGGAGGCGGCGCGGTTCCTGAAAGACATCGCGACGCCAGCGGAGATTGAAGCCTTCGCCGAGCGCTGGCGTATCGCCCGCATGTTGAATGAGGGCAGGCATTCCTATCGTGAGATCGCCGCGGAAACCGGCGCCTCTACGACCACCATCGGGCGCGTGGCCCGGTTCCTGAATGACGAGCCCCATGGGGGCTATCGTCTTATGTTCTCTAAACGGATGAAATCATGACCACACGATTACGCATCGCGATCCAGAAATCCGGCCGGTTGTCTGACGGCTCGTTCGAGCTGCTAAAGAACTGCGGGCTGAAAATCTCCCGCGGCAAGGACCGGCTCTATGGTCGGGTTCAGGAAATGCCTATCGACGTGATGCTTTTGCGCGACGATGACATCCCGGAATTTGTCGCGGACGACGCCTGCGATATCGGCATTATCGGCGAAAATGTTTTTGAAGAATCAATGCTCGTCGACAATCACGAAGCGCCGGCGGTTCGTGTCATGCCCCTTGGTTTTGCCCGGTGCAGGCTAATGATCGCCGGCCCGAAGGAGTGGGATTATGCCGACGCAGACGGCCTCGCCGGCAGGCGCATCGCGACCTCTTACCCCGGACTCACAGGCGCATGGCTGAAACGCCAAGGCGTCGAGGCCCGACCGGTGATGATGAAGGGCTCGGTTGAAGTGGCGCCGCGCTTAAAAGTCGCCGACGCGGTTTGCGATATCGTTTCAACGGGCGCGACTCTCGATGCCAATGGATTAAAGCCGCTCGCGACGGTTTATGAATCGGAGGCTGTGCTGATCCGAAATCGGAATACGTTTTCCGCCGGGAAGCAAGCCATTTTCGATGCGCTGCTGAAACGCATCAACGGCGTCATCACCTCGCGCGACGCGAAGTATGTGATGATGAACGCGCCGCGCGCGGCGGTGGGCGCCATCACGGAGTATTTGCCGGGCGCCGATGCGCCGACAATTCTCGACCTTGCTGGACAGCCTGATAAAGTTGCGATCCACGCGGTCTGTCGAGAAAGCGTCTTCTGGGACCAGCTCGAAGAACTTAAAAAACTTGGCGCCAGCGCTATACTTGTTTTACCGATCGAGAAGATGATGGCTTAGCAAAGGGAAGGGCGGCTCATGAACCCCGTTCTGCGGTACATTCTGGCCGGCCTTGCGGGCGGCTTCACGATGCTCGCGGCGTCACTTGTTACGTTTGGCCCGGCGCAGACGATCCTCGCCGATCCCGCATTACAAAGCGCTAAGTTTTTGGACGCCTTCAACGGGGATCCACAGCCGCGCGCGGCCGCGTCGCCGCTCATCTATCCGCTTGGGTTTATCGGTCTCGGCTTTGTCCACGCCCTGGCGTTCCAGATTCTCTATCGGGGGTTGCCGCGCAACTGGATTGGCGCCGGACTGACATATGGGTTTGCGGCCTGGCTTATTGCCTATTTCTGGTTCGAATATTATTTGCCATGGAATGTAATGCTTGAGCCGTTGCCGCTGGTGCTTTTGGAACTTGCATGCTGGCTCGGCGTTATGTTGGCGGGCGGCCTTGCGCTTGCATTTATCTATCGCGGCCGGCTAGTCGACCACCATTTATCTTTATACAGAAAATAAAGATTAGTTTTCTTCTATCCGTTGCGCAGTCGGTTTCATTCGCTTCGGCATCGCTGGCTTGACGAGATCGGCTGCCGCCTGCTCGCCGGCTTGTACGCCTTGGATAGAGACGGCGTAACCGCGCGCCGCTCGCAGGTGCTTTAAAAATGCGTCGAGGGTTGCCTGCGACGCCGCAAAGGGCATGTCGCCGGATCGCCTACTGAGTTTGATGATCTCGCCGAGAAAGGCGCCGTCTCGGGTAAGCGCCGGAACGCCGTGCTCGACGATGTTCCGATTTGCGCGCAGGCGGCAGAAGAGGGCGACGAAATGCTGGACGTGCGCTTTTAGCGTTTCATCCTGTTCGAACCGATCAGCGAGCCACTCCGTGAATTCTGCACGCGATGCATTGCCCATATAGGCGAAGATGTGCGTCGTCGTTTCCTCATCCATATTAAGGTAGTGATGCGCGAGGCGCTGCAGATCCCGCTCAAGATAGTTCCACTCGATGGCGATATGACCAACGGCGAGGGCGTAGCGGTTTTTGTCGTGATGATGGGCCATGGCTTGCTACTCTGGAGATTGGTAATTTCGCCTGACTTCCTTCGCTTGGCGAACGGTTCAAGCTAATGGTGCCGCGAGAGAGAATTGAACTCTCGGCCTCACCCTTACCAAGGGTGCGCTCTACCACTGAGCTACCGCGGCATATTCCGGCCCTGCCGAAAGAGGCCGCGGTATAGCGCGGGGCGCGGGTCATGGGAAGCGGGCGACGGTGATTTCCGTCAGGCGCCGGTTACGCCAAAGGGCGCAAGAATTTCCGGGCCGACGCGGCGGGGTTTGCGGGTCGTCGCGTCGATCAGGCACCACTGCGTGACCACCTCCGCTGAGGCGCGGCGCGCGCCGGGCTTCCGGATGTCGGTGTGCCGGGCGAAACGCGGGCCAGATGCGGCGCCGAGCCAGGTGCGGATCTCGACCGTTTCGCCCTCCAGCACCTGATCGCGGTAATCGATCTCATGGCGCAGGGCGACCCAGACGAACGCCTCGCAAAGTGCGTCGTCGGCGACAGCGCGCCAATGCGCCGTCGCGATATCCTGCGCCCAGGCGAGGTACACGGCGTTGTTGACGTGGCCGAGTTCGTCGATGTCTTCGGCGCGTGCCGTGCGCGCCATTACCGCCGCGTGCTCAAATGAATCAGCGCCTTTGAGGCGCCCAGCAAGGTTGATTTCGGTGCTCATTCAGCGTCGCAACTCATCGACCCATTTGCGGTCGGTCGGTACTTCCGCGCCAGCGAGCGCATCGATCAGCGCATTGGGATCGTCACCCGAGATCATGATGGCGCGGTGCACCGGCTTAACGAACCCTTCGGCGGCCATGTGATCGAGAAACGCTGACAGCCGGTCGAAATATCCGTCGACGTTCAAAAGGCCGATCGCTTTTTGATGAATGCCAAGCTGCGACCATGTCCAGACTTCGAACGCTTCCTCCAGCGTACCGATCCCGCCGGGCAGGGCGATGAAGACGTCCGATAGATCGGCCATCTGTTTCTTGCGTTCGTGCATCGAGACCACAATCCGCAGTTCGGTGAGGCCGTCATGGGCGATTTCGAGGTCGGCCAGCGCTTCGGGCAGGACGCCGATGACGTCTCCGCCGGCGTCCAGACAGGCGTCCGCGACAGCGCCCATCAGGCCAACAGAGGAGCCGCCATAGACGAGGCCAATGCCGCGTTGGGCCAAGGTTTCGCCGAGGACCTGCGCGGCGGCCTCATAGGACGGCCGGGCGCCGAAACTCGATCCGCAAAAGACACAAATGCGCATAAAACGCTCAATGACATGAGTTGAGGAACGAGGCAAAAGCGACGCTTGACCGGGCGCCTCCCGTGCGTATGGTCCGCCGCCATGCCGACGCCTGTGGATAGCAACAAAGACGGCGCCACGCCGCCCGCCAATCGCCCGACAACGGCCCAAGATACGCCGCCTACCGGCTCTAATAAAAAGCCGGCGCGGGAGGATCGTCTTGCCGAAGCGCTGCGCGATAATCTTCGTCGGCGCAAAGCGGGCGGAAAGAAAGAGAACAAGGACGCCTAAATGGACAAATTGGCGATTATTGGCGGGCGCCCGCTTTACGGGATCGTTCCCATCAGCGGTGCGAAAAATTCAGCGCTGAAGCTGATGGCGGCGTCGCTACTCACTGACGAGGAAATCGTTCTCGACAATGTGCCGCGCCTTGCCGATGTCGACATGTTGTTGCGTCTGCTCAATCAGCATGGGGCGCAATCGTCGTTTGATGGCGCGACCCTGCGCCTCCATGCGAAGGACATCACATCGACGGAAGCGCCGTATGACCTCGTGCGCAAAATGCGCGCGAGCTTTAACGTGCTTGGGCCGCTTCTGGCGCGCGAAGGCAAGGCGAAAGTCTCGCTGCCCGGCGGCTGCGCTATTGGTGCGCGCCCTGTCGATCTGCACCTGAAGGCGCTCGCCGCCATGGGCGCAAAAATCGATCTCGATGAGGGCTATGTCATCGCCGAGGCGCCGGATGGGCTTTATGGGGCCGACATCTCTTTCCCGTTCGTGTCTGTTGGCGCGACCGAACATGCGATGCTGGCGGCCGCGCGTGCTAAGGGAGAAACGAATATCTCGAATGCTGCGCAGGAGCCCGAAATTGCCGATCTCGCCGAATGCCTGAACGCCATGGGCGCACACGTGAGCGGGGCGGGAACAGCAACAATAAATATCGTCGGCGTGGAAGAGCTTTCCGGCGTAACCCACCGCGTGTTGCCGGATCGTATAGAGACCGGCGCCTATGCGATGGCAGTGGGGACGACCGGCGGTGAGTTGACGCTTGCCGATACCGACATTGATCTGCTTGGTGCGGCGCTTCCGGTTCTAGAACAGGCCGGACTGTCGTTTTCGACGACGAGCGAAGGCGTCAAAGTCAAAAAAGAGCGCGACAGATGTCTCGCTGTTGATATCGAGACAGAACCTTATCCCGGTATCGCAACAGATCTTCAGGCGATGTTCATGGCCATGATGGCAACGGCGGACGGCGTTTCTCGGGTCAAGGAAACCATATTCGAAAATAGATTTATGCATGCGCCTGAGCTCTCGCGCATGGGCGCAAAAATATCCGTTGACGGACAGACCGCGACGGTAACGGGCGTAGAGCGCCTTAAGGGCGCGCCGGTCATGGCGACGGATTTGCGCGCGTCAATGTCACTGGTCATCGCCGCCCTGGGCGCCGAGGGCCAGACCATGGTCAACCGAGTATATCATCTTGACCGTGGCTTTGAACGGCTCGAAGAAAAGCTCGCAGAGTGCGGCGCGTTGATTGAACGGGTCAGCGAATAGGGAGAGGCCGATGGCGGCGTTAAAAGATTATCAGCCATTGCGTCTGATGGCCGGCGACAAGGATGATCTCGATGTCTTGTCCGCCGTTCTTCAGGACGGCATCGCGAAACTCGGCGATTTCGCATACGTATCCGCAGAACGCCGTTTTGCTTTCGTCGCAAATCGATTTTCCTGGGAATGCGCCGGCGACCGAAAGACCGGGCCGTTCCTGCGCGTGCGCGCCGGCGTTCATTTTGACGACGTAATGTCCGTTCAGTTTCAACATTTGAAAACCGACGCCAGGGACGCCGTGGTTGAGTTGTTGGCCTTACGGTTTGAACCCGGCGGCGATGGCGGGGGCGTGGTATTACTCGACCTCGCCGGCGGCGGCGCCGTGCGGCTCGAAGTTGAATCCATCAACGCTTATCTTTCGGACATATCAGAGCCATGGCGAACACGGTCACGACCTGATCACAGCGGATGATCCTTCCGATGCTTTGCAATTCATGGTTCGGTTCGGGTCCGGATCATTAACGTTCCGTTTACGAATATTAACAAAGAGTAAAAAGTGAATATGGTTAACGCGCTTTTCCGTTGACCGCGGAGCGTCTTCGGGTTTCCATTCGCGCGTAGGTGATTTCCCCCTCCCTCAACCTACGCGTAACTGGTACAACGAAACTTGAAAGGACACCGTTTCGAAACCACCAGCAAGATCACGGTCCCGACCTGCGCAAGCGAACATGCTTATTATAGAAGACCGCATTGGCCAGAACGGGTTCCGTGAAGGAAACGCGGTCCGACGCACAATCGGGCCGCGTTTTCTTTGATCAAAATGGAAACAGAATATCGTAGAGCTGCTGGCCGTAGCGAGGCTGCTGGACGTCCGTCAATTGTCCGCGCCCGCCATAGGAAATGCGCGCTTCGGCTATCTGTTCGTGGCGAATGCGATTGGCGTTGGAAATGTCTTCCGGGCGGATAATGCCGGTGACCGTCAGTTCGCGCAATTCGTAATTGACGCGCACTTCTTGCTTGCCGGCAACCACGAGATTTCCGTTCGGCAGAACCTCTGTCACAATGGCGGCGACGGTGAGCTGAACGTCTTCGCGGCGATCGACGCTGCCTTCGCCGCGCGAGTTCGATCCAGACGACAGGTCCACAAGTTGAGCGGCATTGGCGCCGTTTGGCAGGACGTCGACCAGGGTTTGCTCGAGTCCGCCGAATGCCGGCAATTCCGCCGTTTCGCCATTGTCGCGACGACGCTCAGTCGTGTTATCGAGGCGCGCGCGGTCATCGATGTCAATGACGATAGTGACGATATCACCGGCGCGGCGTGCGCGCTGATCTTTGAAAAACGAACGAGAGCCTTGCCGCCAGAGCGAGTTATTGAGGGGCGCCTCGTTGTAGCTCGCCGGCATCGGCAGTGCGACTTCGCGGCCGTTGAAGAGTCCCGCAGGATTTTCTGTCGGTGCAAGGTCGGGCGCTTCCCCGATGCTGCTTACGCGATCAAACGTTGAACATCCAGATACGAATAATAGAGCTATAGAGAAAAAAAAGACACGCATCGGTTCATCCTTCGAACGCCGCATGATGCGGAATAATTGAAACAAGATTGCGGTCAGCGACGACGCCTTTCAGCGTGCGGTCGCTTTTGATGTTTCGGACCGACACAACGTCGCCTGCGCCGCCATTGTGCATGGCGACGCCCTGGTGGGTCATACGGAGCCCGTCAACTTGATAGGTCAGCGTGACGATCGCGCCTTTCTTTACGAGCGTCGGCGTTTCGACATCGGCGGCGCGGATCGGCTTGTTTGCGGCGAGCGCGCGGCGCGCGCTCTTATCGACAAGCGCGTCGGCGTCTGTGACGAAGCCGCGCGCGGAAACGGCGGGCGCCTCCATGTAGGCGATGTCGGCTTCGCCGATCAGCTCGCCGCGGTCTATTGCGCGATTGACAACGGCGTAACGCTGCGTGCGCGCGACGACGCCCGTGACGGCGACGCCGTTGCCCTGGGCCATACGCAGAACAAAGCGGCCGGACAGGGGATTGTAACTGGCGTGCGCGACGGCTGCATCCGCGACGGGCTGCGCGGGATTGTCGAGATGAACGACGCCGTCCTCGGGCGCGCTATGGGCAGCAAGCACTGTTTCAAGCGATGGCAAAATATCGCCGGCGGTCAGCGCAACATCCTGCGCGGCGGCGCGTCCGGCGCCGAGTATGGCGAGCAGGAACCACAGGATGACGGCGACAAAGGCGACAAACCCCCTCATTTGTCCGCCGCCAAAGAGATCATCGGTGTTGTTTCCGTAGTTCATTTAGCACGCCCTAGCTTTGGAGGTTTGCATTGACCGACAGCATCTGGTCGGCGGTTTCGATAACGCGCGCATTCATTTCATAAGCCCGCTGCGCCGCGATCAGGGCGGTGATCTCCTGCACGGGATCGACATTTGATGTCTCAATGAAGCCTTGCAGGATCGTGCCAAAACCGTCGTCGCCCGGATTGCCGATAACCGGTTCGCCGGACGCGGCTGTTTCGAGCAAAAGATTGTCGCCAACGGCCTCAAGGCCCGACTCGTTGAAAAATGTAACAAGTTCGAGCTGGCCGAGTTCGCGCAGGTTCTGCTGTCCCGAAATACGCGCCTCAACCGTACCGTCCTCCGAAATCGAAATGTCGATAGCGTCGTCGGGGATCGAAATGCCGGGCGCCACTTCGTGGCCGTCTTCGGTGACGATTTGCCCGTCCGCCGAAATCGCAAAATTACCCGCGCGCGTATACGCCTCATCGCCATTCGGCAAGAGAACGCGGAAGAGGCCGCGTCCGGAAACCGCGATGTCAAAATCGTTGCCGGTGGCCGTGACATTACCCTGTTCGACGATCCGATAGACCGAGCCGGTTTTGACGCCGGTGCCGATCTGGATGCCGTTCGGTACGACCGTGCCGGTCTCCGAGGAAATCGCGCCGGGGCGCTCCAGCGTTTGATAGAGCAAATCCTGGAACTCAGCGCGCTGGCGTTTGAAGCCGACCGTGTTGAGGTTGGCGATATTGTTGGAAATCACTTCCACATTGCGTTGCTGCGCCAGCATGCCGGTGGCGGCGGTGTTAAGAGCACTCATTCATCTATCTCCAATCAGGCCGCATCCGTCAGCGTGCGCACGGCGTTGCGGGAAAGCTCTGACGATGTTTCGATAATCTGCGCCGCGCTTTCATAGGCTCGTAAGATATCGATCATCTCGGTCATGGCCTTGACCGGCGACACATTTGAAATCTCGACAAAGCCCTGGCGAATTTGCGCGCCCGTTGCAGCGACCGGCGCCGCGTCACTCGCGAAGTGATTGAACCCCGTCCGGCGCAGCGATCCGGCGTCGTCAAAAGCGAAAACGCCAAGGCGCGCGATCGGCGCGCTGTTTTGTTGTAGCTCGCCTTCGGGCGACAAAAGTACAGGACCTGCTTCCGGATCGATTAGAACGCGCGCGCCGGAATCGTCGAGGACAGCCGCGCCGTTGCGATCGACAAGTTCGCCGAAAGAATTGATCTCGAAGTGGCCGTCGCGCGTGTAGCGCAAGCCAGCTTCGGTCTGGACCGCGAAGAAACCTTCGCCGTCAATCGCGAAGTCAAGTGGCGCGTGCGTCGCCTGCATGCCGCCGGCGGAGAAGTCGGTGTAGCTGTCGAGATCGTAAACGAGCGAAACGGTCGTGTCCTCATCGCCGGTTCCGGCGATGTTCGAAACATACTCACTGAATCGCGCCTGCTCGGCCTTAAAACCGGTTGTCGTCTGGTTCGCGATATTGTTAGCGGCGATGTCGAGCGCGCGCGACAAGACAATCTGTTTCGACAGGGCCGCAGTAATGGCGTTTTCCATTTGTTAACTCGTCGCTCCGCTCGCGCATTCTTCGCGCACGATTTCTCCTTTCCTGGCGCAAGCGGCATGCCATGAAAAATATCAGGTAAAACAGCGCTTTAAGAAATCAGGAGCGCCGCGGGCGGAAATATTTGCCGGGCAAAACTCGCCGCCGAAACGGTCCTTTAACCCTGTTCAGCGCTCAATGCGGAAAGCGTATTCGGTGTTCTGAAACGGACTTGGAAAATGGCGCAGTCATACGCGCTTCACGATGGAAACAGCGGATCTCGGACGCGTGTACACACGCCGGGAAAGTACATCATATTGTTCCTGTTTGCGCCGGTCATGCTTGTTGCCTTCGGCTCGGGGCTCTGGCTCAGCTACGCGGAACGACGGGCTGCGTTCGCCGCCGTTGAGTACCGAAAATCCATCGACGGCGCACGCGAGGCATACTACCCAATGCCTGAATTCCTTGTCGATTTACAGACGGACGACGACGGCCGAACGGCGTATCTGCGCCTGAAAGTGTCCATTCGGCTGAATAGCGCCGCTCTTAACGACGCGGTTGAGCAGATCGATACGGCAAAGCCCGTCGTCGTTGAACGCCTGACACTGTTCTTGAGAGAACTGCGCCCGGAAGACTTCGACGGCTCGCAGAACATGATCCGCATCAAATCAGAAATGCTTCGGCGCGTAAATCTTGCGCTTGCGCCCCACGATGCGCGCGATGTCGTGATCGAAGACCTCATTATTCAATAGGCATGACGATGGAAGAAGAAGCACATACGAACACTACCGATGACGCCGCCGGGCGCGACGTCGAATGGGACAATGATCTCAATCAGGATGAAATCAACGACATCCTCGGGTTCGATTTGTCGGCCGAAGACGGCGAAGATCGCTCCGGCCTTCGTGCGCTGATCAATTCCGCGTTTGTTTCCCATCGCCGGATGCCCATGCTCGACGTAATCTTTGACCGTGCCGCGCGACAAATGACGACAAGCCTGCGCCACCTGACGAATGACAACGCCGAGGTCGCGCTCGACGACGTCAGCGCGCTTCGTTTTGGCGAGTTCATTCAATCCGTGCCAGCGCCGTCTATCATTGGTGTTTTGCGAATTGACGCGCTCAGCAATTACTGCCTGATCGCCGTCGATGGCCCGCTTGTTTTTTCCATCGTCGATCTCCTGCTTGGAGGCCGTCGCGGCGGTTCGGTGTTGAATGTCGAAAACCGCGGTTTCACGCAGATTGAAATCGGCCTCATTGAAAAGGTGCTGATCCTGCTTGCCGAGGACTTCGCGGAGGCCTTTTCGCCGGTCACAGACTTGTCGTTCGTGCTTGAACGCATCGAAACGACGCCGCGCTTCGCCGCCATCGCGCAGGACGCCAGTGTCTGCGCTCTGGCAAAATTCCGGATTGAGGTAGAGGACCGCGGCGGCCGGGCGGCTGTCCTGTTCCCTCATGCGACGCTTGAGCCAATTCAGAAAGTGCTGCGCCGTGAATTCATTTCCGAAGCCTGCGCCGGGGAAGACGCCTGGCGGGATGCGCTTGTCGCTGGCGTTTCGGCGTCGCGCGTCGATTTAAAAGCGGTGATCGCCGAGAAAGAAATTTCCGTCGCGGCGCTCGCAAACCTGAAACAGGGCGATACTATCGAATTTGGCGCCGCAACGGGAGAAACGGCTGAAATCCGCGCCGGGTCCTTGCCCCTTGCGCGCGGTCGCGTCGGCAGACAGGCGGACGCGATCGCATTACAGCTCGCCGCTAATTCGCTGACGGCGCCCTCACCAATCGATGAGGGGGTATTGCCCGAATGAGTTTCGCACTTGAGATTTCTATCGGCCTGTTGCTTGTCGCAACTTGCGTTTATTGCGTCGCATTAAGTCGCAAATTGCAGAAGTTGCGCGATGGGCAGGCGGAACTGCTTGCGACCATTGACCGCTTCGACGAGGCGTCGCGCCGTGCGGAACAAAACCTCAATGCAATGCAGGGCGCGGGGGCGACGCTTAACCGTGACTTGGGAGCCGCCGCTGCGCGCGCCAATGCGCTGATAGACGAGCTTTCCGTCATGGTGAATGCTGGCGATGACATTGCCGCGCGAATTGAGGGTGCGGTTCGCGATGTGCGCACGATTGGCGCCCGCTCGAACAGGCTAGCGTCATGACGATGAAATCAGCGCCAAAGTTCACGTCTCTGTTAGTTGTTTGCTTGGGTGTCTTCGGCGTTCTGAAACTGCTTGGCGTCTACTTTTTCTTTTCGGGCGCGGAGGCTCAATTGCCGGCGTCGCCGATCCCGGCGCCGCTCATAGCGGACGACAATCAGCGCGCGGCTTCGCAGTCCTCGCCGGCAATCGCGCCTGGCGAAGTCGAACGACGCATCCTTGAACGGCTTGCGGCGCGGCGCGCGGCGCTGGAAGAGCGGGAGCAGGAAATCGCACTGCGGGCAAGCGTGATCGCAGCAGCCGAGGCGAAACTCGAAGATCGGTTCGCGGCGTTTGAGCGGGAGCGCGCCGAAATCGCGGCGCTGCGCGAAGAGCGGGAGGCCGCGTCCACCGAAGAAATCGAAGCCCTTGTCAGCGCCTATGAGAAGATGAAAGCGCGCGATGCCGCAGCGATATTCAACGACCTTGACGATGACATCATGTTGACTGTTGCGTCGCGGATGCGAACGCAGGCGCTTGCCGGCGTGCTCTCTGAAATGGCGCCGGCGAAAGCGCGATCGCTGACGGTAATGCTCGCCGATCGAGGCAGTGACATTGCGTCAACGCTTGAACCAACGGCTGAATGATGCGCGCGCGCGGGGCGACATGCACACTCGCGGCGTCAACAATTGCGCTTGCGTTGTCGGCGGCGCCTGTTGCGGCTGACGTGGAGACCATCGAAGCCGTCGCGATATCGCACGGGGTCGATGCTGTCGGAGTCGAGCTCAACGCACACTATGTCGGTGTTTTTGAAAGCTGGCGCGCGCGCGCCCGCGCGGAAGGGTTTTCCGCCGTTGAAGAGGCGTTGCTGTCGCAAGCGGCGTTGAGCGGCGAGACTGAAGCGACAGCGGATATTGCGTATTTTTATTTTGCGACGGGTTTCTTCCCGGAGGCGAGCGCTGTCATTCGATCGATTGACGAAAGCGCGCGCCCCCCTGCCTTATTGCTGTTAGAGGGCGCCGCGGCGATAAAAATGGGCCGGTGGCGCGAGGCGGTTGAGCTGCTTTCGCGGCCGCCGTTGAAAAACCATGCCGATGCAGCTCCGTGGCGGGGCATCGCCTATGTGGAGTTGGGCGCCTTTGATGCCGCCGCTGGTGAGCTGCTTCGCGACGGGCAATCGACCGTTCCATTCGAGGAGCATGCTACACAATACTACCTGGCGCAGGCGCAAGCGGCGCTAGCAATTGGCCATCTGGATCCGGCGCGTGCGGCGCTCGAAAACGTTCGTAATCGCATCCAGACGCAGTATCAGCGTGATCAGCGCCGACTGCTTGAGGCGCGCGTGCTGCTTGCGCGCGGCGAAACGGGCGCCGCGGTCGGTTTACTAAACGCCCTTAGTCGCACCGGCGAAGCTCCAATTTCGTTCCATGCGCAACTTGATTTGCTCCGCCATAAACAAAGAACGGGCGCAGCTTCGAAACTGAATACGCTCAAGCAGTTGAGAGAAATATCGCTACGCTGGCGTGGCGGCGCAGTCGAACGAGAATTGCTCGAAATGGAGGCGTCGCTGCGTGAGATGTCAGGCGATGTCATTAACGCCGTGACGGCGAGGCGAAAGCTGCTGAACCGTTTTCCGGAGTCAGATGCGGCGCGCGCCGCGGAGCGCGATATTCGAACCGCGTTGTCGTCAATTTTGAGCGACACAAAACTGCCGCCCCGTGAAGCGGCGAACGCTTTCTACGAAAACATCGATCTGGCGCCGCCGGGGGCGGAGGGAGATGCGATGATCCGCGATGCTGCGGAGATCCTGACCGGCCTGGATCTTTTGACGGAGGCGTCCGAGCTCCTGCGTCATCAGGTTTTTGAGCGCTTGCGTGGCACCCAACGATCTGAAGTGGCGGCCGATTTAGCTGAGCTGTACCTCGCCGACAACAAACCCGCGGCTGCGATCGACGTCATTGAGAATACGCGGCGCACGCAATTGCTCGCCTCAGTTGTCGCGCGTCGGGCCTATCTGGAAGCGGACGCCAATTTCCGGCGCGGCGATGCTGATCGCGCATTGTCGATCATCAACGAGCGACAAGATTTCGCGGCGCTGACATTGCGGGGGCGCATATTATCAACGCGCGGCGACCGCGCGGGAGCAGGCGCCGCCTTTGCGGCCGCGGCGTCGGTCGGAGAGGGCCAACTTTCATCGGAACAAATGAACGCCGCGATCCTGGCGGCGTCAGCGTACGTACAGACCGGCGATAAAAAAGCCCTGCGCGCCTTGTCAAATAACCTCAAAGAACGCGTGGCGTCAGGGGCGGCCAAGGATCTTTTCGGCGCAATCGTCTCGGATGAATTGCCTCACGCGCCGAGTGATTTCGGGGAACGGTACGACGCTTTTTTTGGCGGTTAGGCTTCCGCTGCGTTCTCGTTGGCGCTGCGACGTTGTTGTATTGCGCGCTTCCATGGTTTTGGCCAGAAATGCTTCGGTACAACCTTATACCGTCTGGCGAGGAAATGCTTCCGCTTCGGTCGTTGCGGCGGTTGCGCGTTCAGGTCGTCATATGTTTCCGTGACTGCATCTTCGTTACTGGGAACGGGCGCCGGATCCGATGCTGTCTCTGACATCGCAAAATCGTTTTGCTCGGCCGCCACGGGTGCGGCCTCAGCCGGGCGCGGGTCGGCTACATCGTCGCCGTCGTCCGCGAAGGCGACATCGACGGCGGCGTCTCTAGATTGCGCGTCATGCGATGGCGCCGGCGCGAACAATCCGCCGCTAATCGTTGTCGGCGCGCTGCGGACGGAAATACCGGGACGGAAATATACTCGAGCATTGCTAATGGGAATCTGCACTTGAAATGAGTCATTTTCGGGCGGTTCAGGAGCCGGCTCACCCGACCCCGAGATGGTCGCAGCTTCGGTTGTGCTTGGTGCGTCGTCCGGTTCCTTATCCGTCATATGGGAATCACTCCCTTCCGATGGCGCCTCGCTGGCGTCTTCCACGAACGCAGCGACAACATCCACAACTGTCTCGGCGGGGGCATCGTTTTCACCCGGCGCATCGGCAAATTCCTGCGCGATGCGGTCCTGAAGATCGCGCGGGGCCTTGCTCGCGTCCGACGCAAGGTCAGCGTCCTGTTCTGATTGCTGTTTTGCGAGTGCGACTTTCGCTTTCGCCCGCTTAATTGCCGCCGCCTTGCGCGCGTCGCGGGCTTTTGCGCGTTTCGCGAGAGCGATTGCCTTCGCTTTCTTCCGCGCCCGCGCGACAAGCGCCTGTTTGTCCTCCTCGGTCGGCGACGTTTCGGCGGCCTCAGTGTTTTCGACGGCATCTTGCTTATCAGGGTTCGCCGCGCCGGGATCGACATCAGCTTTTTCCGTGGCGTCCTCCGATCCTGCGGCTTGCGGCGCCGGCGCGGTCGTACGGAATAACGCCGCCAGCTCGTCGCCGTTGAGTGTCGGCAACTCCAGCAGCTCACGAACATGATTGACGCGCGCGGGACGGAAGTCGTTGAGGACGCCGACCTTTGCAAGGTGATTGCCCTGTGCGGCAGTGAAACCGAGGCCGCGCAGGGCTGAAAGAGAGGCCTGATCCTCGACGCCGACCGCCGTGGTGACCGCATTGGCTTTTTTCGCGATATCGAGAAGGTCCGAGATCGCGCTCAAGCCCGGCCCGCGCACGGTGCGCGCAAAGCGGAGGATCGATGACCCCCCCGTCTTGATCTCGTCGAAAGGGAACGGATCGACTGTCCGCAGGAATTCGCTGGCGCGCCCGCGCACTTCAATGGCGAGCCGGGCGCCGGTTTTGCGCAGACCTGAAAACCGGTCGACCATGCCTTCAAGGTCGGAATCCACCGGCGGCATGGGGCATTCGAGGGTAATGAGATCGGCCGGAAAGTCACGGGCTTGCATCGCGGTAGTCAGGTGCGACGTGAAGGTTTCGTCCGCGAGATCGGCAAGCGACAGGTTAATGGAGAAACCGGGCGCATAGGGTCCGCGCCATTCCGCGTAGCTGTTAAGCGCTTCGTCAAGAATATAGCGCGTCAACTCGCCCATCCGACCTTGGCTCTCGAAAAACGAGATAAAGGCGCCTGGCGGCAAAACGCCCAGCGATGGATGGCGCCAGCGCACGAAGGTCTCCATGCGCGCCAGCGCGCCGTTGCTGAGGTCAAAAATTGGCTGAAAGAGGACCTCGAAGTCCTTGTTTTCAAGCGCGTTATTGATGTCGACATTCGAGAGCCGAACTGCTTGCGCGCCCATCTGTCGTACCTCCGTCAGCCTAATGGCTGGCCCGCTCCCAACGTTCTTATTGTCGGTGACGGCGGGTTAACGCCTACTGAACGGGGGCGCCTGCCCTCGCCAGACGGTATCAGTGCCGCGATTCACGCGGCTTGGTAAACCGCTGGTTAATCGAACAATGGATTAATAATCGAATTGTTCCTGAAGGATGCGCTCGTCGAGCGAGTGTCCGCGATCGAATAGAACGGTCATTGAAATGGATCGATCCTCTCTCGCGGTCACACGGGTGACATTCCTGACTTCGTAATTGTCCGCGACAGCCGAAACCGGCCGAAAGCCCGGATTGATCGTCTCAAACTGGACGATAGCATCATGGGATAAAAGCGCTCCGCGCCAGCGCCGCGGCCTAAAGGCGCTAATGGGCGTCAACGCCAGCATCTGCGCGTTTATTGGCAGGATTGGGCCATGGGCCGAGAGATTATAAGCCGTCGAGCCAGCCGGCGTCGCCAGCAGAACGCCATCGCAAGTCAGAGAATCCATGCGGACTTTGCCGTTGACGGTAATGCGAATCTGCGCGCTCTGTCGGGTCTGGCGGAACAGTGATATCTCGTTGATGGCCCTCGCTGTCTCCGTGTGTCCGTCGTCGGTCGTTGCTTCCATGGTCAGCGGATGAATAACGGCTTCCTCGGCGGCTTCGATTTTGTCGGCGAGGCCGTTGACATCTTTCGGGTTCATCAGAAAACCGACGGTGCCGCAGTTTACGCCGTAAATCGGCTTGCCGCTATTCATATGGGCGCGCAGCATCTCGAGCATGAAGCCGTCGCCGCCTATGGCGACGATGACGTCCGCATCGGCCGCCGAAACGTCGCCATATCGCTCAACGAGCGCCTGGCGCGCGGACGCCGCTTCCGATTTGTCGCTCGCCAGAAAGCTGAGTTTCTTTTTCGTCATAATTTGTACGTGCCCGAAACCGTGATTTGGACCAATGCGCTCGGATATGTTAGGCGCATCCGCCCGCTAAAGGAATGAGCGGCCGTATGGCCTTTGACTCACCTATTTTCGCCGACCGCGCGGCGATACACGACCGCTACAGCCACGTGCGCGCGCAAAGTTTGGCGCTTGCAGACCCGCTGTCCGCTGAGGACTGGATGCTTCAGTCGATGCCCGATGCGAGCCCGGTCAAATGGAACCTCGCGCATACAAGCTGGTTTTTCGAAACGTTCATTCTGAAGAAGTTCGCGCCGGACTATGCCGAGTTCCACCCGAAATTCGGATACCTCTTCAACTCTTACTACAATCAGATTGGCAAGATGCACCCGCGCCCGGAGCGAGGCCTTTTATCGCGCCCGACCGCAAGCGACATTCGCGCCTATCGCGATTACGTAGATAGCGCCATGGTGCGCTTAATCGAAGGCGGGACCGATGATCTTGCCTCGCAGATCGCGCCGCTCATCGCTCTCGGACTTGCCCATGAGGAACAGCATCAGGAGTTGCTGCTCACCGATGTCAAACACGCGCTCTTCCAGAACTCGCTGCTTCCCGCCGCCTATGAACGTCGCGATACGGATGACATGGCGACGCCAATTGTTTTGCGGTTTGAAGAGATGGAGGGCGGCCTTTGCGACATAGGCTGGGACGGCGATGGTTTCGCCTTCGACAATGAAGGCCCGCGTCATAAGGTTTTTCTGCAGCCGTTCAGGTTGGCCAATCGCCTCGTCACCAACGCTGAGTTTATCGAATTCATCGATGACGGCGCTTACGAGAATCCGACGCTCTGGCTTTCGGACGCATGGGCGCTCATTCAGAACGAGGAGTGGCGCGCGCCGCTTTACTGGCGGCGCGACGATGCGGTCTGGCGACGCTTCTCGCTCTTTGGCGAGGAAGAGATCGATCCCCACGCGCCAATAAGCCATATCAGCCAGTATGAGGCGGCCGCGTACGCCTATTGGGCTGGCGCGCGCCTGCCGACGGAATTTGAGTGGGAAGCGGCGGCCTCGTTGTTCGACGCCGAGGGACGGTTCAGCGAAAACGGCCGTCCGCAGGAACCGCAGCGCGCCGACCAAAATACACGGATAGCCCAGCTCTATGGGGATTGCTGGGAATGGACGGCGAGCGCTTATGTGGCCTATCCGAAATATGCGCCGCCGGCCGGCGCCGTTGGCGAGTACAACGGCAAATTCATGTCAGGTCAGATGGTGCTTCGCGGCGGTTCCTGCGCCACGGCGGCTGGGCATATCCGGGCCTCATATCGGAATTTCTTTCCGGCGAATGCGCGTTGGCAGTTTTCCGGCGTTCGCCTCGCGCAGGACTGCGATTAGGCCGTGCGTCTGCGTCTTCGACGCGGTAAATTGCGGACAAACAAGATCCAACCATGGAGGATGCCATGTCCGCTCAGGAGCAAACGCCGGAAGCGCTCGGTGTCGATGCAGGGTTTTCTGTTCCCGATCCGGCAAGCCTGCCGTCACTGAAAGGCAAAGTCTCCGACGAGGAATGGCGTCTGCGATGTGATCTCGCGGCGACCTACCGGCTGACTGCGCTTTATGGTTGGGATGATATGATCTTCACGCATATCTCCGTGCGCTGTCCGGACGAAGGCGGCGCGGCGCGCTTTCTCATCAATCCATACGGCATATTCTTCGACGAAATGACGGCGTCATGCCTTTTGAAAGTCGATGTTGACGGCAACGTTGTCGGCGAGACGCCGTACTTCTCGAACCCCGCCGGTTTTACGATTCATTCTGCCGTACACATGGCGCGCGACGATGCCCATTCCGTTCTCCATCTGCATACGCCCTACGGTGTCGCGGTTTCGGCGCAGGAGGGCGGGCTCAAGCGCTATTCGCAGTTCGCCATGATATGCCATGACGATATCGCCTATCACGACTATGAGGGCATCGCGACCGATCACGACGAGCGTGCGCGCATCGTCAAGGATTTCGGCAATCATGGGTTTTTAATCCTGCGCAACCACGGCACGCTCACGGTCGGCGCCAATTGCGCGACTGCGTTCATGCGCATGTATTTCCTTGAGCAGGCGTGCAGGGCGCAAATTCTGGCGCAATCCGACACCAAACCGCCGCTGGAAGAACCGCCCGCCATGGGTGCGAAAGTGCTGCAGCAGGGCGCGCCGGCCTTCGTCCGTGGCATCGGCGACAATCTTGCCTGGCCCGGGCTTATCCGGAAACTCAATAGGGAAAACCCGGGTTTCGATATATAGCGCTCGTCGAGTTCGCGCACCTGTTTTTCACCCACTGGCCTTTACGTCCGAGTTCGCTTATCTAGCGCTCCCGCGCCCGCACATTGTGGGACGCTTTGGGCCGCAATAGCTCAGTTGGTAGAGCACCTGATTTGTAATCAGGGGGTCGGGAGTTCGAGCCTCTCTTGCGGCACCAGAATTATTTTAGATTTCAACATCATAAACGCTTTCCGCCGCGCCGCCTGCACATTGACCGCTTGTCAGGAAGCAGGTCCGAAATGGATAAATAAGTTGCTGACGCAAGGCTTCGTTCTATGCCGCAAGTACTTGTCTCGGACGCGTGAAGTTCTGGGCGAATCTGAAGGCATTCTCAGTGGGCGCTCATACAAGCGGCCTTGATGTGAAATTAGCTATCAAGCACGCGTAGGCCGGTCGGACTTTCCGCAGGCGTAAAGTGCAATGCTTGCGCGATTTTTGCATCGGTCGGGCACATTGATGGATGCCTTTGAAATGCGAGCAGACTGCAACGTAACGAGACGATGGTGGTGAGCGCGCCGCGATGGCTGGACCGGCGCCATATGCCCATAGGCGTTTATTATACGCCGGTTCTCTTATGGTTAATCCTTAATAGAATGCGCGGGCAGCGCATTCGCTATTTTTGTTTGACTAATCCTGCGTTTCCGTTTGGCGGCATGTTCGGCGTATCGAAGGTCGATCTTGCAACGCTCCTAAAGGCTAATCACATTTCAACGCCGCATACGAGAGCCTTCGCGGCGGACGCCGCCGCGCAGCTGACAGCCGACGACCTTATCGGCGTCGGCGTTCCAGGCATTGTCAAACCGGACGTCGCCGGCCGGTCCCTCGGCATTCAAGTCTTCAAATCCCGCTTGGACGCGGAAGCGATTTGTAAAAAATACGCAGAAGTTGGTCAGGGATGTGTGGTGCAGGAATATATCACGGGCGAAGAATATGCGGTGTTCTACGCGCGCGATCCCGATACTGGCGCGCTGGATATTATTGACGCGGTGCATCGCGAACGTCTTGATGTGGCGGGCGACGGCGCCTCGACAATTGCGCAACTCGTCGAGCGCGCCGGCCGAGGATTGCCGGAAAAAATACTCCCGGATTTGGGAGAAGGGCAAAACCGCGTTTTGGCGGACGGTGAGCGCGTTCGCATCGGACAACTAGGCCTGCATTCGCACGGCTGCGAATTCATGAAGACCGAAGCGGTGTTTGAACACCCACTTTCCCAGATGACCGAACATCTAAAAGCAATCGATACACTGGATTTTTTCCGCGTCGACGTGATTGTCAGCAACGGGAATTACTATGTGCTGGAGATCAACGGCGCTCTTGCGGAACCCTTGAGCGCATACGCGCCAGGAATGACGACCCGGGCGTTCTATCGGCGCTTTTTTGATATCTATTCGAAGGGAATGGAAATTGGAAAGTCGCGACACTTGAAAGGCGCCCCGCTTCCAACCCGTATGGCGTCGCTTCGTGCTATGCAGCGATATTCAGATCTCACTCGCCGCCTGTCTTAATTTACCTTTGCCGGAACCACGCCGCCATTGCAGCCAGGGCGAAGAGCGCCGTCATTCCTGCCGCCGCTGACAGGTTGACGGCGGGTGTCCCCTCGCGAGCGGCGCCGGCGGCGGCCAGGGCTAGCTCAGCAAAGTGATAAGACGGTAATGCGAAAGCGATAGTTTTTAAAAATTCCGGAAAAACAAAAATCGGCATCCACAACCCACCGAGGGTCGAGAATGTGAGGAATACAATATTCGAAACAGCGACCGCGCTGTTTGCAGATAGTGAAAATCCCAATGTCAGGCCAACCAGAACAAAAGCCGGGACAGCCAGCAAATGCACGGCGAACGTCATCGCCCATTGCAATGGCGTCAGCGTGACGCCGCCAAAGATCGCCGCAATAAGATAAACCGGCGCCAACGCCAGTATGCAAACAGCGAGCGTCGTCATCAGCTTTGCGCCGATAAACGACAAAGCCGGCGCTGGTGAGGCGCGTTTTATTCGGAGCCAACCACGATCGCGTTCGCTGGCGACGCCGACCCCGAAGCCGAAAATCGATGGTCCCATGACGGCGAACACGCCGAATGTTGCGAACATGTAAGTCGCATAGGGGCGAGTCGCTGAAATTGCGAGTGCGAATAACGCATAGAACGCAACCGGCAAAAAGATCGTCGGTAAAATGAATTCGGGAGCACGAAAAGCTTTAAGGAGCTCAGCTTCCGTTTCGCGCAAGAACGCATATATCGACATTTAACCCTCACTCCCGGGCGAGCGCGGATTGGTGATATCGAGGAATACGTCTTCGAGCGTCGGCTCCCGAACGGTTAGATTGTGAATCGTTTCATCGGCCTCGAATAACGCTCGCAACGTGAGGGCGGCGTCATATGTCGAAACCTCCGCAAAGCGTCCGGTGCGGTGCGCCGAACGCACGGCGGGAAGCCCGCAAAGAGCTTCCCCAGACAGGCGTGTTCCACACCGTATTACGCCGCAGCCGAGTTTTTCGCGAAATTGCGGCGTCGGCGCATCGGAAATTATGCGGCCTTTTCCAATAACGATAATTCTGTCTGCGAGGAGGTCCGCCTCGTCGAGATAATGGGTCGCCAGAACGACGGCTGCGCCATTTTCAGCAATAGTGCGAATGACGCTCCAAAGGTTTCGCCTGGCGTCGATATCAAGGCCAGCAGTCGGCTCATCAAGAAAAACAAGATCTGGCCTTCCCACAATCGCCAATGCGAATTGGACGCGACGCTTCTGTCCGCCGGACAGCTTCTGATACGCTATATCCGCGAATTCGCCGATCATGCACTGAGCGATAACGTCATCGGTCGGGATCGGGTCGGCGTAATAGGACGCGAACAAACGAATGTGCTCACGGCCAGTGAGGTTCTCCGGCAATTCTGCATCCTGAAGCATGACGCCAATGCGTTTTCTCGCGAAGATCGAACCGGGAAGACGATCAAATGTTCGCAATTCGCCGCCTGAAATTCGTGATAGCCCAAGCGCGCAATTAACAAGCGTGGACTTGCCCGCACCGTTAGGCCCCAACAATGCGGTGACGCCGCCGGCGGCCGGAATCGAAAGATTTACGCCGTCGAGCGCGTGTTTTGCACCGTAGCGCCGTCTTACATGCCGCGCCTCTAAAGCCGATGAGAGGTTGGTGTCAGTCACGAACGCCTTCATATTCTTATACCGCGCTATCCTGGAACGCCATTTGTGCGACGGCGACCCCAATATTTAGCGATTTGGGCTGAAAATATGCATGCCGTATGCCGTTGCACGCACATTGCCCGTTGATTCTGGCGCGAGATTCAATGCCGTTAACGGTTTTGATGGTCGGAATACGGAATGAACATCCGTTGATAGCGTTTTCCGCGCGCCGTATCTGTATCATGGCTCACACCCGGGACGATTAGTCTTGCCTTACGGGAAAAGAACGCGTCTCGAATTTCATTTGGCGACTTGTTGTGGTGTTTTCTCGGCCTTAAATCGCTACCGGCGAGTGGTTTGATTTGTGCGCTGGATTCACATCGCCGCGGCGCCGCCGCCAACTCGCTTGGAAAAACGAACTACAATATGTTCCAGCGCATCCCGAGCTGTTTTTAAATGACGCTTTTAGAAAGGCGCTACAATCGCCGACATCATGCGAACATAATTCTTTGCGGTAGCAATTTGCAGATGGCAGTTCGCCCATAGGTTGAATATCAGAAATTATCAAAGGTTTTTAGCCCGTTAACTACGATAAAATTTGACCTGAATGTGTTTTCGTTGAATGATTATCCGTACGTAAACGAAATATATAAAAGTCATCATAGCGAGCGGGGGGCGCCAACAGGATTGGAAGCCAATTGAAATGATCTGACTGGGGGAGAAGTCATGGGGGAGGTTGAAAACCGAGCGGGCGATGCCTCAATCGTGCAGCGCATCACGCGCACGATGTTTAAGCGCCAGCAAGAAAAACCTAATAGGCCGGCGGCTACGGCCGCACAAAACAACAGCGCGATCCTGAAAAAGGACTCTGCCGCCTCGGCTAGTGGTGAGTCGCTAACCACGCCGGCTAATTTTGAACGGGACGGAATGGCGGCGGCGGAACGCCGCTGTGAGGCGCAGAGCGAGGCGTCTCGCAATGGCGCCGACAAAAGCGCGACAGAACGCGACGCGATTGCACAATGCGATTGCGGCCAACAATGCGAACGACAGCCAGACATAGCGCCGGATAGTCCGTCGACCCACAGACAGAAACTGCTTCCGCTCACAGTTGCCCAACGAGGAATATGGATCGCCTCGAAAGTCAGTGACGCCAGCGCGGTTTTCAACATCGCTGAAGCGATCGAAATAAAAGGCGCATTGGACCCTTCGATATTTGCCGAATCCCTCCAGCGGATCTCCGAAGAGGCGGAGGCAACGCGAATAAACATCGTTGAGGACGCTGAAGGACCCCACCAATTGGTCCATCCAGTCTATCGCGGCGAAACGCCATTTCTGGATTTCTCCGAAGACGATGATCCAAGATCGGTTGCATTCGACTGGATGAACGCTGAAATAAAAAAGCGTTCCGCAATTGATCGTGATCCGCTTTGGTTCTGCGCGCTGATCAAGTTATCGGCTGAGAACTACATTTGGTATCACCGTGCGCATCACATCATTTATGATGGATTTTCCGGCGGACTTGTAGCTCGGCGGCTTGCGGAACTTTATGCGGCGAAAATTGAGGGGCGAGATCCTGACCCAACGCCGTTTAAAAGCGTATCCGTTCTGCTTGAGCATGAGCAGGGCTACCGTTCTTCAAAACAGTTCGAAAAGGACCGAGCGTACTGGATAGACCGGACGGACGGCCTGCCTGAACCCGTTTCATTTGCGCAAGGACGTTGGCCGACCGACAGCGGCCTATTGCGCAAAACCGTTCAACTGAGCGAGGAACAAACTCAGGAAGTCAAATCGCTGGCGAGCACGCTAAGGTGCACCGCCCCACAGATATTGATCGCACTCGCCGTCAGCTTCATATATCGAACAACCGGTCACGACGACCTCATTTTAGGTTTGCCGGTGGCGGCGCGACCAAAGAAAGTGCGGAATATTCCCGGCATGGTCGCAAACGCCGCAATCATGCGCTTCGAAATGAGCGAATGCGAGACGTTGTCCGATCTTGTGCGGCTTGTCTCGCGGGAAGTGCGAAACTGTATCCGGCACCAGCAGTATCGTTACGAAGATCTTCGCAAAGACCTTGGGCTTACAGGACGGTACCAACATGTCGCGCGCATGGCGATCAATATCGAACCTTTCGACTACGATCTTCGCTTCGGCGGCAGCAAAACGCTTATCCATAATTTATCCAATTCGTCGCCGGGCGATCTCATTTTATTCATTTATGACAGGGATGATGGAAACGGACTTCGAATAGACCTTGATGCAAACCCCACTCTTTATACAGAAGAGGAAATGCAGCGACATGCGGATCGGCTGCAGTCTCTGATCAAATGTGTCCTGCAAGATCCGTCAATAGAGCTTCGTAAGATCGATCTCCTGACTGCGCAGGAGAAAAAGCTTGTGCTGGAAGATTGGCAGGGCGACGACAAGTCTTTGCCAGATTGTTTCGTCACCGACCTGATTGTCGAAAACGCCAAGACCAATCCGGACCAGATTGCTGTTGTCGGGCGCGCATCGGCGATTACATACGCCGAGCTCGTCAATCGCGGACGCGCCTTAGCGAACGCATTGACGACGAGGGGCGTCAGGCGCGGTGACATCGTCGCCGTGGCGCTGCCAAGAGATGAGACGATCGTCGTCGGTTTTCTTGGGATTCTATTGGCGGGCGCGGCAATCTTGCCGCTTGATATTGAGTCGCCAGAAAATCGTCTCGCCGTCATCGTCGATGACGCCGCGCCAAGACTCGTCCTCACCAACAGCGGTATGGCGACAATGTTGGACGCGAAAGCGCTCAACATCTCAAAGCTGCTTATCGACAGAGACGTTTTTGGTTCTGAAACGGCGGCGGCCAATGCGCAAGAGCCGCCCCCGGAAGTGTCAAGCGACGACCCGGTTTATGTTATCTACACATCCGGCTCGACCGGCCAACCAAATGGTGTCGTGGTAAATAACGGCAATCTTCTCAATCTCGTTGTGAGCGCGAAAGAGGTTTTTGGCCTTGGCGTGGATTCGCGTTTCCTTGCCGTCGCGCCGGCTACCTTTGACCCGTTCATGATGGAGATCTTTTCGTCGCTTAGTGCGGGCGCTCGCGTTGTCGTTCCGACAATGGAAGAAATCAGAGATCCTGCGGTGGTTTCGAGATTGCTGCGCACTGAAGGCATCACAACGACCGCCGGTTCTACAGCGCTCTGGACGACGTTACTCGAACGGCGCGAAGCATATGTAAACGGCCTGACCACAGGCATCGGCGGCGACAAACTTTCATCACGTTTAGCGAGAACGCTTGTTGATCTCGGTTCTGACGTACTTAATTTGTACGGTCCGACTGAAACAACTGTGATGGCGACCGCCCATCGCGTTGGCGAAAGCATAAGAGAAGCGCCGCCGATCGGTCGACCGCTTCCCAATACGCAAGTTTATGTGCTCGATCAGACAATGGCGCCCGTACCAATTGGCATCGCAGGTGAGTTGTATATCGGCGGCGCAGGCGTCTCGTCCGGTTATCTTAATCGGCCTGAACTTAACGCCGAACGCTTTGTGCCGGATTGTATAGGCCGCCGGGGAGGGCGCCTATTCAAGACCGGCGACCTTGTGCGGTGGCGCCATGACGGCACCCTCGAATTTCTAGGCCGTACCGACGCGCAGGTCAAAATCCACGGATTCCGGATTGAATTGGGCGAAGTTGAAAACGCGCTCGAGCAAATCGACGGCGTCTGTGATGCCTTGGCGATCACCTGGGAAGACGAATTTCGGCAGACTGAAAAAAAAATAATCGCTTACGTTACGCCTGAATCCCACGCGACGCTTGAAGAGTCTCGGCTGCAGAAAGAATTAAGCGCCCGGTTGCCGTCATATATGAAGCCGTCACGGGTTATAGTCGTTGACGAGTTTCCAATGACGCGAAACGGAAAAATCGACCGAAACGCGCTTCCTTCTCCGTCATCGAATGCAATGGGGCCGTTTGTTGCACCATCCTCGGAAACGGAGAAAAAACTGGTTACCATCATTTGCGACGTTCTCGAACTGGACCGCATTGGCGTTGAAGACAGCCTGTTTGATCTGGGATGTGACTCGTTAACCGCGGTTCATCTGCTCGTCGAGATTGAGACACAATTCTCGACGCAACTTTCGCTGTTTTCACTGCTCGAAAAACCAACGATCAGTAATCTAGCGTCACAGATAGACAATCAAATCGATACCGATCCATTCTCTCCCGTCTTTTCGTTTCGGGCGAATGCTAACGGCCTGCCGCTCTTCTGCATCCATCCACTGATCGGCGTCAGCTGGGTGTACGCAAATCTCCTACGTTTCATCGGGACAGAAACGCCGGTTTACGGACTGCAATCAGACGGTCTCAACACCGATGTCGATCTGCCGACATCAATCGAAGCTATGGCGACGACTTATGTTGAACGAATAAGAGCGATCCAGCCGACCGGACCGTATAATCTGCTTGGATGGTCGTTTGGCGGACTTGTTGCTCACGAAATCGCGGCCCAATTGGAAGGCGCTGGTGAGACTGTCGCGACATTGACCCTGATTGACGCGTATCCCCTGCGTCGTGGAACGATGACCTCGAGCGCCGTTAATAAACTCTGGGTCAGCGCGGCACAAGCTTACGTTGGCGTCGATAGCAATATTGAAATTGATCCAGAAAAAACTAGTCAAGAGGAAATCGCTGAGAAAATTTTCAGCGAATTTGACATGACCTCCACGCCGATCATGCGTAAGGCAAAACTGGACGATAAGGATTTGCAGCGTTCCGTCTTGAAGGTTGTTGGCAATAACCTTTCGCTAATTGAAGAGCACAACCCCAAAACGCTTGTGTCGGATATTACAATATATCGCGCCGCCAGCGACAAGGACGGTGTTGTGAATTTGATGGTCGATCACAAGCCCGGCGTCTGGAAGAAATTCACAACTGGCGCCGTCGAGGAATATGAATTTGATGAGCATCACTATGGCATTATGTCCGTCGATCCTCTGCGTGAAATTGGTCAGCGATTGGCGCGAAAAATAGCTGGAGTTGTCTAGGATGATGCAATCGCGCCTCCTTATGGATGCCGATGAGAAACCCGCGCTCTTCGATAAGCTGACAATCATCGCCGGCGTCATGTTTCTGACGGCGGCGTGTTCGGGCTCAGGCGATAGCAATCCCGGCGCGGGCGCGCCTAATACGCCGCCGACCGCGAATGCCGGGGCGGATAAATCTGGCGCCGAAGGCGACACGGTATCTCTGGATGGATCCATGAGCGCCGATCCGGATGGCGCGACGTTGACCTACCTGTGGCGACAAACAAGCGGCGCAGCAGTTACGTTACAGAACGCTACGAGTGCGACGGCGCAATTTCAGGCGCCCGATGTGGAGACCGTGACAACGTTCTCATTTGAACTTGTCGTCACCGACGGCGCCGGCGCTCGGGACACCGATCAGGTAACCGTTACGGTCAATCCCGTCGGCGCGCGTGTAGGAACTAATTCCGGATTTATCCAGGGGACAGAACTCGCCAACGGGGGCGCTGCTTATCTTGGCGTGCCTTACGCGGCCCCGCCGACTGTTGAGAATCGCTGGAAGGCGCCGCTTTCTCCAACGCCATGGACAGATGTTCAGGATGCCACCGCCTTTGGTTTCGCGTGTCCTCAGATACAGAGCAATTTTGCCGTTGGCGGCGCGCTTGCAGCGGCGCTGACGCGAGAGGACTGTCTGACATTGAATGTCTGGACGCCGGCGACGACGGCGAACGCCAGCCTTCCTGTATTGGTTTGGATACACGGGGGCGGATTTAATACAGGCGCGAGTTCGATCATTCTATATGACGGCGAAAACCTGGCAAGTGAAGAGAACGTCGTTGTTGTATCCGTGAACTACCGCCTTGGTCCGCTGGGGTTTTTGTCATTGCCGGCGCTGAATGTGGAATCATCGGCAAACGCCTCAGGCAATTACGGACTGATGGATCTGATCCATTCACTGAGATGGGTTCAGGACAATATCGCTGTGTTTGGCGGCGACCCGAATTCTGTCACGGTCTTCGGCGAGTCAGCTGGGGCGCAAGCCGTATGTATGCTGATCGTATCTCCGGGCGCAGACGGCCTCATCGATCGGGCCGTCATGCAAAGCGGCAATTGTCCAGGTGATCTTCGTGAACTCAATGCGTCCGGCTCAACTTTTCCCGACTCAGCGATTGATCAGGGAAATCGGGCCGCCCGGACGCTCGGTTGCGATACTGCCGCTGACGTTCTTGCCTGTCTTCGCAATTTGTCGGCCCAGGATATCCTAAACGGGCTGGCTCCGTCGGCGACAGTCGTCTTCTCAACGGGCGAGAACTACCAGCCCGTCGTCGATGGCGACATCCTGCCGTCCCAGCCAAGTCAACTCGTCGAGAGCGGTGACGCCTCCGTTTCGAGCATTATCATAGGGTCGACGCGGAATGAGATTGCGTTTTGGCGTTCGGCCTATGCGTCCGATGTCGAGACAGTTGCGGAGTATCAAGCAGCGCTTGAGGTGTTCGATAATGATGCGAATTCGGTGCTCGACGGTCCATCGGCAATGCTGCTTGCCGCATATCCGGTCGCTCAGGATAGCGAGGCGCTCGGCATGTATGAGCGTTTTTTGACGGACTTAATATTCACGTGTGAAGTCAGACGATCAGCGCGCGCTCTGTCGAATAGCGGAGTGATGGTGTTTCAGTATGAATTCGCCCGCGTAGCGCCTCTGCTTGTCCCGACGGGCGCACTGCACGGTTCCGATATTCCGTATACGTTCGGGAATATTCCCATCATTGGCTACAATAATGACGATCGCATGCTGGCGGACGATGTGACATCATATCTCGCCGCCTATGCGCGTATGGACGCGCCTGCCGCGAGCGGTGCGCCGGCGTGGCCGAACTATGATGTCGCCAATGAAGATTACCTTGAGCTCAATTCGCCAATTGCGTCGTCGTCGAGGCTTCGCGACGCGCAATGTGACTTGCTTGATCAATTGTTTTGATAAAAGGGGTAAGGCGCATCCGTATAAACGGTTGAAACAGCAGAAATTCTGGGCGTAAATCTAAGTATTTTTGGCGGGTGGTGTAACGCGGCTTGGTTTCGGTCCGTTCAAAAGCGCGCCGATAATCGAATTTCTTACGAACAGCCGATAAGTCAATAGCCCCAACGCGGTTGTCGCAATGATGGTGAAAGCGAACTTCGCCCAAACTACAACCGTAATCTCGGCGATCAGCGTCTGGATAAAAACCACAATGGGCAGGTGAATAAGATAAAGCCAGAACGACGCATCGGCGACGTACCGAACCTTAGCGTTTTCTATGTTTAAATATTGCCGGCCTAAGGATAGCGCCAGATAGACAAACAGTGATGTTGCGCATGCGCCGGCGACGCTTAGCTGCAGGCGATCCTGCGTCGCCAGCTCTACCGGCGGAAAGTTCAGCTCGGGCAGGGAAAAATAATAGAAGGCGAATAGTCCCGTCGCCAAGAGTATGATTTTGTTGCGGTGCGCGTCGATCTTATCGAGCGCCTTTTCATTGCCGAAAGAAAGCCATCCTATTGCGAAAAATACGCCAAAATATCCGAAGGGCCATAACATTGGCGTAAGACGGTCAGGGGAAGGGACAGGATGCCCGGCCTGAAAAAGTGCGGGTGCAATCAAGATAGGCGTTACGAGGAACAACAACCCGCTTGCGACCAACATATTAAGACGCCGCTCAATGGCAGGCGCACGCCGGTAATGGAAAAACGCCGCCACGCCGCCGAAGAACAGGAGATAATAAAGAAACCAGAGGTGCAGGGTGCCGATATCCCCCACGCCGCCGGACTGACTGTCTGCTTGTTCCATTAAATATCGGAGAAGCGGAGGCGTCTCATCGAGATAGTTAAGAGCAAATAGCAACACGCCGAGAGAGAGAATGGCCAAGATCGGCCAGAAAATGATGAAGGGCAGAAATATCCGGGCAAATCTGTTCCTTAGGAATTGTTCAATGCCGCGTTTTTCAATAATCATTTTCGAAAAATACCCTGAGACGAAAAAAAAGAGCGGCATACGGAATGAGTGAAGAAAAACGGCCATACAATTGAGTATCGCCGATGAACCTTGATCGCGGATAAACCAGAAATCCTGGATCGGCGAGGCGTAAGCGAGCGCCCCGTGAAAAACGATCCCGAGCACCATCGCGCCCGCCCGCAAGTGATCCATATAGTGTAGTCGGTTATCCATCAGCTTCCGGCGTCTTTTACTTTGCGGTTAACGTTTGCAGTGCGTATATCTGCCTGCGCGTCAGCCGACGGATATTTTCTAGCACGCCGCTTATTCGGCCGGGCGATGAATTGGTTTGTTGCGCGGCGCCATAGCGGTCTCGGAACGTGTCAACGCGTCCCCAGTTACTTCTGTATCCAGCGGAATTCCGCTGCCGACCCGCGGCTGCTTCATGCCGGTCCAGGCCCAGCGATAAAAGCGCGCGATATCCGCCCCGACCGCATACATGGCCGGCACGAAGATCAGCGTAACGGCGGTCGCGAAGGCGACCCCGAAGGCGAGCGACACGATCGTGGGTTTAAGGAACTGTGCGTCGGTTGAGCGTTCGAACATGATTGGCAACAGGCCGATAAAGGTCGTGAAGGAGGTCAACATAATTGGGCGGAAACGGCCGACGCCGGCGGTGACGAGGGCGCCGAAGGCGCCCATGCCTTTCGCGCGCAGGCGATTGACGTAATCGATCAGCACGAGGTTGTCGTTGACGACGACGCCCGCCGCCGCGGCGACGCCGAAAAACGAAAACAGCGCAAAGTCGAGGCCGAACAGCGCATGCCCAAAGGCTGCGCCCATGAAGCCGAATGGAATGGAGGTCATAATGAGCGCCGGCTGCCAGTATGAGCTGAAGGCAATTGCCAGCAGCGCATACATCAAAAACAACGCAGTCAGGAACAGCGGCGCGATGTCCCGCATGAACTCGGCCTGCTGTTCTGCGTCGCCGCGCGGCGCCATTGTCGCTTCCGGATGCCGGGCCTGCCATTCGGGAGCAAATTCCTCTCGGTAGTTTTCCATCAACAGATTGCGATCGACGTTGCCTCTGATCTCAGCCGTCACGTGCGCGGAGCGTTGCCGATCGCGCCGCTCGATCTGTTTATAACTCGGCGAAAAAACAGCATCGGCGACAGCCGTCAACGGCACTTCGCGTCCATCAATTGTACGGATGCGCATGGTTTCGATGGTCGCCAATGATTCCCGCGCGGCTTTCGGATATCGGACCATGACGCGCACATCCTGTCCGTCACGGGGCAGGCGCTGGACCTCTTCGCCGTAAAACGCCTGGCGCACCTGGCGCGAAACTTCCGCCAGCGTCAGGCCGAAACGCTCTGCGCCGGGCTTCAGTTCAATTTGCAACTCAGGCGTCGCCGATTGCAAATTGTTGCGGACATCATAGACCCCCGGAAGCGTGCGTAAGTAGTTCTGCAGGTCGACGGTCGAGAGCCGCAGATATTCCAAATCGCGGCCTCTTATACCGAAGGATAGGTCAGGACCGCTGTTATTTTGCGTGAAGCCGACGCTGATTTCCTCCGCATCGGGAATCGGGCCGAGCGCGGCACGGAACATATCAGCGACTTGGTTCATTGATTCCGTACGATTTGATGCGTCTGTAACGGTGACATAGGAAACTATTTCACCTTCATCGCCGGCGATATAGATCGACTTGATGTAAGGTTCGCCGTCTTTTGCATCGCCGAGTTCCATTTTTAGCCGGTTCGCCGCACGCTCGACCTCCTGATAAATTTGCTCGGTGCGATTGAAGGACGAGCCTTCCGGCAGGCGTACGTTCAGTGAAATGAACGTGCCTTGGATTTCTGGTATAAACTTGAAACCGACCCATCCTTGTACCAGCAACGCCACGGAAAACGCGAAGGCGACGAGAAACGACACGACTGTGAGATAGCGAAACTGCAAGGCGAGTCGGACGACCGGCTGATATACATTGCGGGCGAAGTCGACAATGCCTTCGGAAAATACGCGCTGTATCCGATAATAGGCGCCGTTTTTGTTTTGCGGCTTCAGATGCGACAGGTGCGCCGGCAGAATAAGGAAGACTTCAATCAGCGAAAAGATAAGCGCGAACGTGACTGTAAAGCTGATTTGTCGGGTGTACTGTGCTGCGCCGCCGCCGACAAATATCCATGGGGCGAATACGATGATTGTTGTCAGAACGGCGAAGAAAACGGGCTTGAGGACCAGCTGGGTGCCTAGAATGGCGGAGTCCGGTCCGCCTTTGCCGTCTTTTTCAACTCGGTTGTGAATGCTTTCGCCGACAATAATGGCGTCATCGACGACGACGCCGATCACGAGCAAAAACCCAAAAATCGACAGAAAGTTTAGAGATACGCCCGCCATCGGCATAAAAATAAAGGCGCCGGCGAAGGCGACGGCGATGCCGACCGCGACCCAGAACGCAACAGCGGGCCGCAGGAAGAGCATTAAGATGATGAGGACGAGAACAAGGCCGATAATGGCGTTGGACGCAACGAGATTGAGTTGCGCGTTAAAGGGATCGGCGGCGTCAAACCAGATAAAGATCTCCGCCTTGCCGTCCAGTTCCTTGTTTTTCTTTTCGACCCATTCATTCAAAGTTTTTGAAAGCTCGCTGATATTGCCGATATCCGGGGACTGAATCGCAATAGCGATAGCGGGCTTGCCGTCGACGATCCGAATTCGTTTCTGGTCTTCAAAGCCATCGATCACGTTGGCGACGTCGCTGACACGGATAACTGAACCATCTGGGTCCTGGCGAACCACAATCTGTTCAAATTCGTCAGCGGTGTCTGCGAGCGCGCGCGCGGCGATTTGCAGATTGCCGGTTTCGGTGCGGACCTGACCGCCGGCGAGGTTTAGTGACGACCCGCGAATAGCTCGAGCGACGTCATCAAATGTGAGGCCGTAGCGGCGCAAAGATGTTTCGGAGACCTCAATCGAGACTTCCTCGCGCTCTTCGCCCCATAGGTTCACCAGCGGCGAGCCGCCGGGAAGTTGCGAAAGCTCATCGCGAATGTCGCGCGCGAGCCGATTGAGTTCGCGTTTGTCTATATCGCCCGAGAGCGCCATGAACGCGCCGGTCGAATAATTCCTCCACTGCGCTACGACAGGCGAAAAGGCGTCATTCGGCAGCGTTGATATGCCGTCGACGCGGTTCTTGATCTCGTTGAGGAACTTGGTGGCGTCCATATCCTGGTCGCCCTCGACATTGATCGTGGCGAGGCCTTCGCGCGAAGTCGAATCGATATGCTCAATCCCGTCAACGCTGGCGACGGCTTCCTCAATACGAAGGACGATCTGCTCCTCAATCTCACGCGGGTTGGCCCCCTGCCAGACAACCGAGATCGTCGCGCCAGTAAAGTCCGCAGACGGATCGAGTTCGCGCTCAAGGCTGTTAAACGCAAGAAAACCTGAAATCAGGCACGCGATCATCAACAGGTTGGCGGCGACTGTGTTTCGCGTCCACCATGAGATGATGCCGGTCACAGATTATCTCCGACGCCTGGTTCTGGTCCAGAGTTTTCAGTGACGTCTTGCGCCGGCGTTTCTGTCTTTTCCAGATCGGTCGGCGCTACAATATCGCCATCGTCGGCGCCGCGTAAGGGTGAGGTGACAACGCGCTCGCCAGGCGCAATACCGGCGGCTACTGCGAACGTATCCTTGTCGCTCGACACGACCTGCACTTTGCGAAGTTCAAGAACGTCGTCGTCATTTATGATATAAACGATATCGCGTCCGTGCAGCGCGGTCCGCGGCAATGTGATCGCGTTTTCAAAACGGCTGCCTTCGATATGTGCGTCAACGAAGAGTCCCATGGCGAGCGGCGCACCGTTGGCGGATACGCCGTTGCCATAAGGATCATCCACAACGGCGATTGCTGAAATCTGCCGCGTCGCCGGATCGATGGCGCCGTTGGTGCGGGCGATCCGCGCGGACCATTCATGCGGATGGCCGGCGATGAAGGCGGACAGGCTCGCCGCCGGTCCCGGATTTCCCCTCGTTTCGATAAAAGCGACCGGCAGCCCTAGCTTTGCAAGGTCGTTGTCGGTGAGCGGCAGGCGAATTTCCGCAACGTCGGTCGAGAAGATGCGTCCGAGCTGCGCGCCGGGGGCCACGTACTGGCCTTCGCCGACGACCCGCTCGCGCACGCGCCCCTTGAACGGCGCGCGGATGCTCGTGCGGTCAAGGTCAAGCCTGGCGGCTCTGTATTCAGCGCGCGCCTGCTCAAGCTGAGGCATCCGCAACGCCAAGTCTGTCGGACCCTCGTCGCGACCGAGTTCTTCGTAATCTTTGCGTGCGAGCGACGCTTCGGCTTCTTCGCGAGTGAGACGGGCCCGTGCAGCCGCCGCCGTAGCGCGATAGGGCGCGTCCTCGATCCTGATCAACACATCGCCTTTCTCAAAGGCGCCCCCATTGACGAATGCGTCTGACATAGAGACGATCTGTCCGGCGACCTGCGCAGTCAGATTGATATCCGTGCGTGGGCGAACCTCGCCCTGCGCAAAGACGTCAAGCGTTTTCGCGCCGGCGGTTGCAACTGTAAAAAATACCGCCGGCGCCGCCGTTTCTGGCGTGCTGCGTTCGATCTCTGGTTTGAGCGAGCCCATGATCGCAATTCCGCCAGTACCTAGAGCTATGACGCCAAGCGTACCGACAATCGTAATCAGCTTGCGCAACATGACGCTTACTCTCCGAGTTCTGAGATAATTAGCGCGATGCGGTCCGCGGCCAGAAAATCCCCGCCAATGGCGAGGTAAAGCTGGACGCGGTTTGAGACGCGTTGCTGTCTTGCTTGTATGTATTGGCTTTCTGCCGAAATCCTGCGTGTCTGTGCGTCCAACAAATTAAAAATCGTAGCTGCGCCTGAGGAATAACGGCGCTCGGTCAACTCTTCGGCTGCGGCGGCTTCTTCAAAAGCGAGGCGCAATGCATCTTCACGCGCGGCGAGCAAGGTTTCCGCAGCAATCGCGTTTTCGGCCTCTTCATAAGCGGAGAGGACGGTCTGCACATAGCCGTAAACCACGGCTTCGGCGTCCGCGCGGGCGCGCTTGGAGTTGTAAAGAAGGCGGCCGCCCTGAAAGAGCGGTTGAAAGACGCCGCCAATCAAATTTCCCGCGAGCCGCTTGGCGTCGATCAGGTCGGCGAATTGCGGGCCGGAGGTCTGCGCAGATGTTGTAAGCGTGAATTGCGGCAGCAATTGTTTGCGCGCGACGCGGGCGCGCAAGCCTGCTGCATCCATGCGGGCCTCTGCGGCGACGAGATCCGGGCGACGTGCGAGAATGTCGCCGGGCGCTCCAGCGCCTTGCAATGGCGGTAAAATGGGCAGGGCGTCAGTCCCTTCAAGTTCAGCAGACGGATAACGACCAAGCAGCACCTCTAACGCTCGGGCGGCTTCTTTTTCCAGGCGCTGACGCAAAGCGAGATTGGCCTGACTGGTGCCGAGAGCAGAACGGGACAGGCGCACGTCGAGACTGGACGCAACGCCGCGCTCATATCGCCGGTCGGTAACGCGCAAATTGCTTTCGCGGGCGGCGACGTCGCGTTCGGCGAGCTCGCGCTGTTCGCGCGCTTCGATCAGGGCGAACCAGGCTTGCGCTGTGCGCGCGGCGATGGAGAGTTCGGCGCCTGCAAGGTCGGCGTAGGCCGCGGCGGCGTCCTTGTAGGACGCGCGGGTTTCATCGAGCAGGCGTCCCCAAACATCGATCTCCCAGTTTACCTGTCCGCCGAGGGAGTAGTTGTTGATCCAAAGCCGTTTGTCGGCGTCGACTGGCGCGCCGCCGCCGGTTCCGCCGCCCGCGCCGGCCTGCGCCGCCGAGGTCGGATCGATAACGATGGCGTTCCGCGAGGCGCTGAAATTTGCGCCGACGGTCGGCAACAGGTCAGCCCGAGAGATCCGCGCGCGTGCTCGCGCCGAGGTCAGATTCGCCGCCGCTGCGCGGAGATCGTTGTTGTTCCTTAACGCTTCGAGGATGATGTCCCTCAGGGCGGCGTCCTCAAAAGCAGCGACCCAGTCGCCGGTCGGCGCGCCCGCAACACTTGCGTCGGCCGCCCAGACGGCCGGTTCGGCGGGCAACTGCGCCTGCAAGAGTTCGTCGTCAACAGTCGCGCATGACGCAGTAAATAGCGCCGCGGTCGCCATGGCCGCCAATTTATAATTTGCGCGCATTTGCGCGTAGGCGGCGTCGGCCAAACGCAAATGTCCTTTTTCAATATTCATTACGCCCCCCTTTTGCGTCTATATCCTTCCCGCCGGATTAGCCTGGCGTCACCTAGGTCGGTGCACAGAATTTTCGCCAATAAAGTCGCAACCGCGACCAGTCACGCAATTTTCTGGCCAAAAATGAACCACGACGTTACGGCGTCCGTTTTACATCATAGGTATAAATCGGTCGTCAGCCACCGATTCAACGTTCAAAAACGTTGCATTTTGGCCATTTATTCGATGAATCGTACGTGTCCAAACCGAAAATCCGATTTCAAGCAAGGCTTCATTGTCGTCGGTTTTCATTTGCCCGTCTCACCGAACGAATTCTCCCTTAAGTTGTAAAAGGAATTTCTCCTGGACCCGCTGAAAACTAGGAGCAGATTAATATGTAATGCCGTTCGATCCGGTTCGCATCCACCGCCAGCGGCGCCTATGAAATTTTCGGATTCCGAAAAGCGCGGAACAATTTCAATGTACAACGGGCTAATGCCGTCGGTATCAACGAACGCGGAGGTCCGGAGGAGGTATCAAGTCTCGTTGACGAAATTGCGGTCGAGACCCTTTTCGAGAGTTTATCGTTCGAAAAGCGCCGTGCGTAATCTTCTCTAACGCATGCGTATCGCATTCACGCCGGTCGCACCAGCGTTGCCTGACGTACATTCGTCGTTGCAGCGCGGAACCCGGCCTCGCAGTAAGCGAGATAAAACCGCCATAGCTTTTTGAAACGATCGTCAAATCCCAACGGCTCAATGTCATCCCAGGCGGCGACAAAGCGGTGATGCCATTCGTTTAGCGTCCGCGCGTAGTCCTGACCGAATTCCGCCACGGACTGCACGGTAAGGCCCGCCTTGTCGGACAACTCTTTAAGGATCGCGGGGCTCGGCAGAACGCCGCCAGGAAAAACGTACCGTTGAATAAAGTCGGTCGACCGCAGGTAGTTTTCGTAGAACCGATCGGCAATGGTGATGATCTGAAGGCCTGCGGCGCCGCCGGGCTTTAGTGCATTGCGCACCCTGTCGAAATAGGCAGGCCAATATTCCTTGCCCACCGCTTCAAACATTTCGATCGAGGCGACCTTGTCAAACCGCTCGTCAACGTCGCGATAATCCTGCAGCCGAAAATCAACGCGCTCCGCGAGCCCTTCTTCAAAGGCGCGCTTTTGCGCGTATTCGAGTTGCGAGGGCGACAGCGTCAGACCCGTCACCTTGGCGCCGCGTTCCTTGGCGGCATGCACAGCGAAGCCGCCCCATCCCGATCCGATCTCAAGGACGGTTTCGTCGGGCTTCAAATCGATAGACTCCGCAAGCGTGCGGTATTTTGTTTCCTGTGCGGTCGAAAGATCGGCGTCCGGCGCCGGGTACCGCGCCGAGGAATAGGTCATGGTCGGATCGAGCCACTTTTCGTAAAACGCATTGCCGAGATCGTAATGCGCCATGATGTTGCGGCGCGCGCCGGTCCGGGTGTTTTTGTTGAGCGCGTGCCGGACATTATTGAGCCAGTCGATCAGGAAGGACGCCTTGAATGCTTCTTGCACGAGATCCGCGTTGCGCGCGAATATATACAGCACGTTTGCGAGATCTGGCGTTTCCCACTGTCCGTCGGCGTAGCTTTCGTAAAACCCGATATCGCCGCCCAGTATCGAGCGCCACGCAAAGGCGAAGTCCTTTACGATAATCAGTGCTTTCGCGGTCGTTTCTTCTTTGCCCGAAAAAGTAAGGCGTTGTCCGTCCGGCAGTTGAAAGGTCAGTTCGCCGTACCGGATGCGCGCAGCAAGATGGCAGGCCTGACGGAAAAAGAACGGCAAGCCGTCAAGATCGGCCGGCGATGGCGACAAATTTGTTCTCACATTCATAAGCGTCACCCGGCTTTTGCCCGATCATACCATTCGAGCGCGCGGCGGCGAGCCTCCCCATGATCTAAAATAGGCATTGGGTAGGTTTTTCCAAGGCTTACGCCTGCTCTTCGCAACACATCCTCCGGCGCTTCCCAAGGCGCGTGAATGTAATTTGAGGGTATTTCTGCAAGTTCCGTGACAAATTCGCGGACGTAGTTCCCGTCCGGATCGAATTTTTTCCCCTGTGTTACCGGATTGAAAATCCGGAAATAAGGGGCGGCGTCGGCCCCGCAGCCGGCGACCCATTGCCAGGACGCGGCGTTGTTGGCGAGATCCGCGTCAACAAGCGTGTCCCAGAACCAGCCTTCGCCCCTTTGCCACGGGATGAGCATGTCCTTGATCAGAAAGCTCGCGACAAGCATCCGCACGCGGTTATGCATCCACCCGGTGCGCCAGAGCTGTCGCATGCCGGCGTCGATAATCGGGTAGCCGGTGCGCCCCTGTCGCCACGCTTTGAACCCGTCTGCGTCGTCGCGCCAGGAGGAGGCCGCGAATTCCTTTCGCAATGGCGCCTCAGGCAGATCGCTGTGATGAAAAAGGAGGTTGTAGGAGAACTCCCGCCAGGCGATCTCCGACAAGAACTTTTCTGCTGCCCTGGGCGAAACATCACCAGCATTTATGCGCGCTTGTGTTTCACGCCATATTGTCAGGGGGCTGATTTCACCCAGAGCAAGGTGCGGGGATAGCCGGGACGTAAACTCCTGATCTGGACGGTCGCGGCCGTCCGCATAGTGATTAACAGCGTCGTTGAGAAAACTGTTCAAACGCTCACGCGCGCCCTTTTCGCCGGGGGACCAGACCGAGCCGATTTCCTGGGCCCAGTCCGGTTCAGTTGGCAAAAGACCCCAGTCAGCGACCGCATCGGTCGCCGGATAGCGGGCCGGCCCCTTTATCCTTTGTATCGCGGGCGCAGGCGCGTCGCGCGCCGGACCGGCTTTTTGCAACGCCCGCCAGAACGGTGAGTAAACTCTGTAGTGACTGCCGGTTTTGGTCTGGAGTTCCCACGGCTCGCGCAGCAAATTGCCATTGTAGGATTTAACGTTGACGCCATCAGCGGCGAGGGCCGCTTTAAGTTTCTTGTCTGTTTCGACATGGGCGGGGTAGTAACGACGGTTCCAGTATACCGCGTCAGCGCCTGTTTCCTTGATCAGCGTTTTTACCGTATCGGCTGATGCGCCGCGCCGGAGCATTAATTTTGCGCCCGCCGCCTCAAGCGCCTCGCCGAGCGACGTCAGTGAATGATGTAGCCACCACCGAGATGCGGCGCCCGGCGCATGGCGCGCGCTGTCGTCGAGAATATATACGGGCAGAACCGGCGCGCCGCTTTCACAGGCATGAAAAAGCGCCGGGTTGTCGGCGATCCTGAGGTCGTTTCGGAGCCAGACAAGCGCCGGCGCGCGATCAGTGATTTTGGACATAAATCAACTACGTAGCGGCCGGGTGGACCGGATTAACGATAACGGATAAAAGGTCGACGTGGTGTCTGCGGGGTGGAATTGATGAATTTGGGTGATTTTGTCGTGGCGATGCAATCCATTGAATTGCCGGTCGTCGGGACTTTGACGCCGGAGCTCGCGCTTTTCGCGTTGTCCGTCGCATTTTTCGGGTTTTCGACAGCGATTTGCGCGATGGCCGTCAAGGCGTCGAGCGGCGCGCGCGACGCGCAGGAGGATGCGCGGCTAATGATGCGAACTGTGCAGGATTATGCTGTAGAAGTCCGCCAACTTGCCGCCCGCGCTGAAAAAATTGACCTCGCCGCGCAGGCCCCGCAGGAGGGCCTTGCTGAACGTATACACGGCGTTCGCGTCGGCGCCCGCAATGATACTGATGAGGCTAGCCTCACGGTTGAAGAAGGCGCCAATGATCATGACGCCGAAGCGGCCTATGAAGCGGAGGACGAGGCTATCAAAGAGGACGCTAATGCGCGCCTTGCCGACGCGACACGCGCCGCCACCGAGCCGCGCTCTTTGCTCTCCGGCATGCTGCGCCGCCGCTAGCGTTCAAGAGATCTCTTTCAAATAGGCCCTGAATTCGTCGCCGAATTCGGGATGCGTTGCGCCGAGTGCGGCGTTAGCTCTTAAAAAGCCGAGCTTAGATCCGCAGTCATAAATGCCGCCGTCGCAGACGACAGCGTGAAAGGGCTGCGTTTCGTTGAGGCTGTTCATTGAATCTGTAAGCTGAATTTCGCCGCCTGCGCCTGCGCCCTGATTTTCAAGCAGCGCAAATATGTCGGGCTGCAGCACATAACGCCCGATAATCCGAAAGTTGGAGGGCGCGTCGGCCGGCGCCGGTTTTTCGACCATGCCGGCCATCTCGATGAGATTGTCCTTGCGCGCTTTCGGCGCGATGACGCCGTATTTCGCGGTGTCCTTCTTCGGCACTTCTTCTACCGCGACAAGGTTGCCGCCCACACTGGCGTAGGCATCGACCATCTGGCGCAGGAAGCCGGGGCGGTGAGCAACGATTTCGTCGGGGAGGGAGACCGCGAACGGTTCTTCGCCCACAAGCTCCCGCGCGCACCAGACGGCGTGACCAAGGCCAAGCGGCGCCTGCTGGCGGGTATAGGAAACGGAGCCCGCTTTCGGGATTGTCTTCTCGACCTCCTCGAGGATCGCTGTCTTTGATTTCTGTTTCAGGGTCGCTTCGAGTTCAAAAGCATGATCGAAATAATCCTCGATGGCGCCTTTGCCGCGGCCAGTAACGAGAATGACCTGATCGATCCCTGCATCGCGCGCCTCGTCGACTACGTAATCAATAAGCGGGCGGTCGACGACGGTCAGGAGTTCCTTGGGGATCGACTTGGTCGCCGGCAGAACCCGGGTGCCGAGCCCGGCGACGGGAATGACAACTTTGCGGATCGGTTTCATGAGGCGAACGAGCTCCCGGACTGGCCAAATTCGCCGCCTTATCGGCGGGCCTGAAGTCAAGATCAACCGCCCGCGTCCCGCGCTTGTTAATTTCGCCTTAATAATCGGTCAAACCGCCGAAACCCGCCAAAAAATGCCATATCGACGCCTTTTAATAGGCCGATGCAGCGGTCATATAATACGACTGTCACGAGAACTTTATGTGTTCGTTGAGGTTTTCATTAACCCTGTCGCCTAGATTATGCGATGCCGATACGACGAATGAAGAGCGGGAGATACGGTGGACGATAAACGGGATCGCGATGATGAACGCCGCAGCGACGCGCCGCTGATCCAGCCCAGACGGCAGGGCGTGCTCGCGGATTTGCGGTCGAGTTTCCTCGCAGGCATCGTCGTTGCGGCGCCGATCGGCATTACGATCGCGCTTATCTACTGGTTCGTCACTGGCCCCATGGCGAAGCTCGACGCCTTCGTCAAAAGGACAATTCCAGATCTCGGCGGCAACGCCGAGACGTTCGTGCAAGTTTTACCCGGCGTCGGGGTTCTGATCGCCGTTATCGGTCTGATCATTCTGGGCGCCCTGGCTAAAAATTTCATCGGTCGATCCTTCATTCGCGCTGGCGAGCGCCTTGTCGACTCCGTGCCGGTGGTGCGCAATCTCTATCGTTTTTTTAAGAATGTTTTCGAAACGGCGCTGCAGCAATCCGACCGATCGTTCAAACAGGTCGCGCTCATCGAATATCCGCGCAAAGGCGCGTGGGTCATGGCGTTCGTTGTGGGCGACGGCAAGGGCGAAGTGGCGGCGAAACTCGCCGATCAGGGCGAGGGGCTGACGGCCTTGTTCGTGCCTACCGTGCCGAACCCGACTTCAGGGTTTTTAATCTTCTTGCCGCGTGAAGATATTCGCGTTCTGTCGATGAGCGTCGAAGACGCCGCGAAAGTCGTCTTTTCTCTCGGCCTCGTCGTGCCGGAGTTTTCCGATCCAAACAAAGCGGTCGAAGCACTGAACGACGTCGTCGAAACCATGAAGAGCGAAAAACCGAAACGCCGCCTCTTTTCAATTGGCGGGAAATAATCACCCCGCGCTTAACAGCTTCACCGCGTCGTCGCGGCTGAAAAGATAAAGCAGGGTGCGCAGCGCCTCGCCACGCTCTGTTTTCAGCTCCGGATCTTTCTCGACAATCATTTTTGCATCATCCCGCGCTGCGGCGAGCAGTTCGCCGTGGGCGGCGATGTCAGCGAGGCGGAAGCGCGGAAATCCGGATTGCGCTGCGCCCAGCAAATCACCCGCGCCCCGCAGGCGCAGATCCTCTTCGGCAATCAGAAACCCGTCCTCTGTTTCTCGCAGGATTTTAAGACGCGCCGCCGCTGTTTCACCCAAGGGCGCCTTATAAAGAAGAATGCAGCTTGACGGTTTTTCACCGCGGCCGACGCGTCCACGCAGTTGGTGCAATTGCGCGAGGCCGAACCGTTCAGCATGTTCGACGATCATGATTGTAGCGTTCGGCGCATTGACGCCAACCTCAATTACCGTGGTGGCGATCAGGACGGCGATGGCCCCTTCGTGAAAGCGTTCCATGACGCGATCTTTATCGCCGGCGCTCATACGGCCGTGAACGAGGCCGACCCCGTCGCCGAAAATGGCTTTGAGGGTTTCAAACCGGTCTTCTGCGGCCGTGAGGTCGAGCATCTCCGACTCTTCGACCAGCGGGCACACCCAATAGGCCTGGTCGCCATTATCTGTAGCGCGCCTAACGGCCGCAATGACTTCGTCGAGCCGCGACAGGGGCGCGGCGCGCGTGTCGACCGGTTTGCGTCCGGGCGGTTTCTCCGTAATCTGGCTGACATCCATGTCGCCATAGGCGGTCAGCGCCAGCGTGCGCGGAATGGGCGTCGCCGTCATGACGAGGAGATCGGGGCGCGGTCCCTTTTGCGTCAGCGCGATGCGTTGATGCACGCCGAAGCGATGTTGTTCGTCAATGACCACGAGCGCGAGATCTTTGAAGGCGACATCCTCCTGAAAGACCGCATGGGTGCCGATAACCATATCGATATCGCCCGCCGCGATCGCGCCGAGTTTCGCCTGACGCGCAGCGCCTTTGTCGCGTCCGGTCAGGACCGCCATCTTGATCTCGGCGGCGTCCAGAAACGGCGTGAGGGATTCATAGTGCTGGCGGGCGAGAATCTCCGTTGGCGCCATGATTGCGGCCTGTGCGCCCGCTTCGATGGCGGCGAGCGCCGCAAAAAAGGCGACGATCGTTTTTCCTGAACCGACGTCGCCCTGAAGCAGACGCACCATGCGTTCTCTGGACGCCATGTCGTCAAGAATTTCCGCCAGCGCGCGGCGCTGGGCGCCGGTCATGGCGAAGGGCAGCCTCTTTGCGACGGCGGCGCGTTTAGCGCCGTCACTTTTGATGGGGCGCCCGAGCGCACGCACGCGCGCGCGCCGGATCAGAACCAGCGCCAGTTGGTTCGCTAACAGTTCATCAAAGGCGAGGCGCTGGCGCGCCGGCGTCGTAAGCGTGATATCGTCTTCCGCTTTCGGCGCATGGAGCGCGCCGAGCGCACCGTTCCAGCTTTGCCAAGTTTGCTGTTTGAGATACGCCGCATCCTGCCATTCGGGCAATTTCGGCGCGCGTTTGATTGCCTCGCCGACGGCCTTGCGCATAACATTGGCGGTGAGACCGGCGGTCAACGGATAGACTGGCTCGTAAAGCGGCAATCCGTCCGTCGCTTCTGGATCGACGATGTAATCCGGATGCGCCATCTGGCGGGCGCCCTTATAATCCTCGATCTTGCCGCTGATCAGGCGTGTCGATCCTTCGGGTAGAACTTTCTTCAGATAATCTGCGCGCGCATGAAAAAAGACTAGCGTCACGAAACCGCTGTCGTCGGAACAGATTACCTTATACGGAAGGCGTTTTCCTTTTGGCGGCGCGTCGTGGCGATCGACGCGCACCTTAAGCGTCAGAATTTTTCCGACCGGCGCTTCGGCGATAGATGATTGAAACGATCGATCGATGATGCCGGTCGGCGCTGTCAGGATGAGGTCCACGACGCGCGGTCCGGCGGCGCGGTTAATCAAGGCAGCGATCTTCGGGCCGATGCCGGCGAGCGCCGTAATGTCGGAAAACAACGGATTGAGAATAGCGGGGCGCATCGCGGCGCTTATGAAACCTTCGCCTGCAAGTCCTTGGCGGAGGTCGTGTGCTGGAATTTCAGTTTTTTGTCGGGGAAGACATAATGAAACGCGCCGTGCGACATCAGCGCGGCCTCGTGAAATCCCGAAAGGATTAGTTTCAGCTTGCCGGGATAGTAAGCCATATCGCCGATGCAGAATATGCCGGGCGTTGAGCTTTCGAATTTTTCAGTGTCGACGGCGATGCGGTTTTCTTGAAGGTTCAAACCGAATTCTGCAATCGGCCCGAGTTTCATCGTAAGGCCGTAAAAGGCGAGCATCGTATCGCACGGAATATCCTGCTTTTCTCCGTCTTTTGTTTCCGTTTCCACGGCCTCGATCTCGCCGTCGGCGCCTTTCAGTCCCTTGATTTGCGTGATGTGCAGGTCAATTTTTCCGGCCTCGACAAGCGCCTGCATTTTTTCCACGCTGTCAGGCGCCGCGCGAAAGTCCGGGCGGCGGTGGATGAGCGTGATTTTTTTTGCGATGGTTTCGAGGTTGATCGTCCAGTCCAGCGCGGAGTCGCCGCCGCCGGCGATAACGATCGTCTTATCACGGAACTTTTCGCGTTCACGCACCGCGAAGAAAACTGATTGTCCTTCATAGTCGTCAACGCCCGGGATCGGCGGCTTTTTCGGTTGAAACGACCCGCCGCCGGCGGCAATACAGATAACCGGCGCGTCGATGGATGTTCCCATGTCGGTCTTGATGCGCCAATTGCCCGAGTCGGTTTTCTCAACGCTAATCGCCATTTCATTAAGGTGAAATTCGGCGCCAAACGGCTCGATCTGTTCGAGGAGCTGCCGCGTCAGTTGTTCGCCGGAAATCGACTTGATGGCGGGAATGTCGAGAATCGGTTTTTCAGGATAAAGTTCAATACATTGGCCGCCCGGGTGATCGAGTATGTCGATCACCCGGGCCTTGATGCCCAACAGGCCTAACTCAAAGACGGCGAAAAGACCGACGGGCCCGGCGCCAATGATAATGACATCGGTTTCGTGGCGCCCGCCCGGTGCGACCGTTTCCACCATTTTTTTGGCCATGCGGTTTTTCCGATCATTGTTCTGTCGTCTTAAGCAAAGCGCAATTCGACGCGCACGAAAAGGTCACAGCTCTTCGCGGGCGCAATATGTTTTTCGCTGTCACGGGCGTGCTGGCCGGCGTACCATCGGCGCTTTCTTGGGAGGGTGAACCATGAAACCATCTCACATAAGCCGTCGCAATCTGCTTCGCGCGGGCGCTGTCGCGGGCGCGGGGGCCGCGTCGGGCGCTGCCGCCGGCGAGCGAATGCCGACATTGCCGCAAACCGAAGGGCCGTTTTATCCGATCGTCGAGCAAGCCGACAAAGACGCAGACCTGACGCGCTTTGGCGGTGCGGGAGAACGGGCGATTGGAGACGTCGTTCTTGTTGAGGGCCGCGTTGTCGATGCGTCGGGCGCGCCGATCGAGGACGCAATTGTTGATATATGGCAGGCAAACGCCGCCGGCCGGTACGCCCATGAAAAAGATCCCAATCCGGCGCCGCTCGACGCAAATTTCCAGTCCTGGGCGATTATGTCGACAGACGCCGCCGGACGTTATGGTTTCAGGACGGTCAAGCCCGGCGCCTATCCCGTCCAGTCAGACTGGACGCGACCGCCGCATATTCATTTCAAAGTCGGTAAACGCGGCTTTCGCGAATTGACGACGCAAATGTACTTTGAGGGCGACCCGTTAAACGATGTTGACCGGCTTCTGAATGAATTGCCGGAAGACCGACGCGCCGATCTGGTGGCGAAGTCGGAGCCTATTGAAGGAGACCCAGATACGGAAACACTGTTCCGCTTCGACATCGTGCTGGCGACGGTTTAGCGATCAGTCAGCGAGCAGCGATTTCGGCGTGACGAACAGATCGAGCGCGGCCGCGCATTTCCCGAAATCCGCCCATGTGTCGGGCCCGGCGAATGAGGCGAGGGCGGCCGTCGGATATTTTTCGGCGATGCGCGCCAGCGCCGCAATGTCCGACTGTTCCGGATCGGTAAGGCGCATCGCCAGCATTTCAAGTCCCGGATTGTGAGCGATAATCAGGACATGCGACGCCCGTGGGTCAGCCTGCCGCACGGCGGTCATCATGACGCTGGGCTCAGCAAGGTAGAAGTCATCGCGAAACTCGACGATGGGCTCGGCGCGTAGTCGGGATAATAGAAGCGTCAGCGTTTCGCGTGTTCGCGCTGCGGTCGAACACATGATGACGTCAGGAACAAGATCGCTCTTCCCCATATAGGCGCCCATGATCGGCGCAGCCTCGCGCCCGCGCGCATTGAGCGGCCGATCAAAATCGCGCTGGCGGGGATCACCCCAACTCGACTTTGCATGACGGAGGAGGGAGAGGCGTTTCATGCAACCGTCAGCACAACCTTGCCCAGTACTTTGCGGTCCATCATCAGTTTCAACGCGTCGCCGGCTTCTTCGAGCGGAAATGACGCTGTAATCCTGGGCCGGATTTTGCCGTCTGCGTAAAACTCGAAAAGTTCCCTGACGTAACCCGCGTTTTTTTCCGGATCGCGCATCGTAAAGGCGCCCCAGAAGACGCCGACAATCTGGCAGCTCTTGAGCAGCGTCAGATTGAGCGGGATTTTCGGAATGCCGGCGGGAAAACCGACGACTAGAAACCGTCCTTCCCATGCCAGTGCGCGCACCGCGGGCTCCGCATAGGCGCCGCCGACGGCGTCATAAACGACATCGGCGCCTTCACCGCCGCACTTTGTTTTGATCTCGTTCGAAAGCGCTTTTTGCGCATCGCGATCGAGGTCGCCCGTCGGATAGACAATCGTCTCGTCGGCGCCGAGTTCCTTGCAGAACGCCGCCTTGTCGTCCGACGATACGCCCGCGACAACGCGCGCGCCCATGGCTTTGCCAAGCTCGATCGCCGCGGCGCCGACGCCGCCGGCCGCGCCCAGAATGAACAATGACTCGCCCGGCTGAATATTGGCGCGATCGCGCAGCGCATAATGCGACGTGCCATAGGTCAACATGAACCCGGCGGCCTCATCGAAAGGCATGGCGTCGGGCAGTTTATTGACCTTCGATGCTTCGGCGATGAAATGGGTTGCGAAACCGCCATTGATTCCGCCGGCCATGACGCGATCGCCCGTTTCGAAGCCTTTGACGCCGTCGCCTACGGCGTCGATTACGCCCGCGACTTCGCCGCCCGGCGCGAAGGGGCGCGGCGGTTTGAATTGATACAGGTCACGGATAATGAGCGTGTCGGGAAAATTGACCCCGGCGGCCGCAACCGCGATGCGCACCATGCCCGGCCCCGGCTCGGGCGTCGGAACCTCGGTCAGTTTCAGCGTTTCCGGTCCGCCCGGGTCATGGCTCATCATTGCTTTCATTGGATTTTCGGCGCCTCGTTCTTGCAGTTGCCGCCTATCTTACGCATTGTGCCAGCAAGAATAAATGAACCGCAGCAGCGGTGTCAGGGAGGCTTTCCATATATGAAATTGATCCAGGTCGCCGGCGTGAGCGCGGCGTTTTTGATGGTCCTCGGCTGCGCGACCGCCGTTCGTTACACGCTGCAGGACCGATTTCGCGCGATCGGGATTGGCGCCGAAACCGCCGATTGCATGGTCGATGAGCTGGAACAACGCCTTTCACAGCAGGATCTTCAGGACCTGGCTCGCTATACATTCGAGATATCGCGCGCCAGTTCAACGCCTGCTGCAATCCGTTCCCTGATGACAATTGACAATCCTCGCGCCGTAACGGCGGTAGGCAAATCGGGCGTCTCCTGCGTGACCGGGTTCCGGCTATGAGTGAGGCAACGGCAAGCGATACGGCTGCCGCGCGGAAAACTGAATTCAGCCGCGCTTATCGCATATATGTGCTGATCGTCCTCACGGCGGTATACACATTCAATTTTGTCGATCGTCAGATCATGGGCATTCTGGCGCCGGCGATACAAGAAGATCTCGGCCTTTCGGATTCGCAACTGGGTATCCTGATTGGTTTCGCCTTTGCTGTCCTTTACACAACGGTGGGCATTCCTATTGCGCGGCTCGCTGACCGCACCAATCGCGTCAACATTGTTGCGATATCGCTCGCCGCGTGGTCGGGTTTCACGGCGCTTTGCGGACTTGCGCAGAATTTCACGCAGCTTGCGCTGGCGCGCGTCGGCGTCGGCATTGGCGAAGCTGGCGGTTCTCCGCCGTCGCATTCGCTTATCTCCGATCTCTACCCGAAGGAAAAACGCGCCGGCGCTCTTGCGGTCTATGCACTTGGCATCCCGATCGGTGTTACGCTTGCTTATCTCGGCGGCGGATGGATCGTCCAGAATTTTGACTGGCGAACGACCTTTCTCGCCCTCGGCATTCCGGGCGTATTGTTTGCCCTGCTTTTCAAGCTGACCGTGCGCGAGCCGATGCGCGGCGGCACGGAAGAAGTCGGCGCGCACGACACATTCAAGGGCCTGAAAATCGCCGAACCGGTGGGGCTCGTCGAAAAGGTCCTGCGTCAAATGACGCTGGTTCTGCCAAAAAAGGCTGCTGTTTCAACGTTCACAGAACTTGCAACGCTCTGGCGCGCGGCTAAGCACCTCCTCAGCATTCCCAGCTATCGTGCGATTGTAATTGGGTTGACCGCGGGGTCTTTCGCCTCTTACGCGACCGCAGGGTGGATCGTTGCGTTTTTTGGGCGGTCGCATCCGGATTTTGCGACCCTCAATGTCTTCTTCTGGCTCGGCATCATCAATGGAACCGCTTATGTGCTAGGCGTGTTTGTCGGCGGTAACCTAGTTGATCGCCTGGCTATCAAAAATAAATCCGCATACGGATGGGTTCCCGTAACGGCGCTTGCGCTGAATGTTCCGTTTTTCCTTGGCGCCATGTGGATCAACGATCCTATCTGGTCGCTTGTCTTCTGGTGGCCGTCGCACCTTCTCACTGGATTTTATCTGGGCCCATGTTTTGCACTGGCGCAAACGCTGGCGCCGGTTTCGATCCGCGCTCTCTCGACGGCCATCTTCTTTTTCATTCTGAATATGATCGCTCTTGGTTTTGGACCAACCTATGTCGGCTTTTTGAGCGATATCCTGGCAAGCTCTGGAATGGACTCCGAGCGGTCGCTGCGTATTGCGCTTTCAAGCGTTATTCTCGCCGGCCTCATCTCGATCGGCGGTTTTGTTTATCTTGCAAGGAAGCTCCCCGCCGACTGGGCGAAAGCCACCGGAGAACACGCTTCATGACAACAAAAAAGAAGGCGGCGAAGAAGCCAGCAAAGAAAGCGGCGAAAAAGTCGTCGGATATGGTGACCGTGCCGACGCGGGCGAGCGTCACCCAATTCATCAACGCCGTCGAAAACGAAACGCGGCGCAAGGACGCTAAAACCCTCCTTTCGATGATGAAGAAACTGACCGGCGACAAACCGGTCATGTGGGGACCGTCCATCATCGGGTTCGGCGAGTATCACTATAAATATGACAGCGGCCGCGAAGGCGATTTTATGCTTGTCGGGTTCAGTCCTCGCAAAACGAATATGGTGCTCTATGTGCTTGGTTCGCTGAAGGATGACGACCCGCTCATCGGCAAACTTGGAAAGCACAAACGCGGCAGGTCTTGCCTTTACGTGAACAAGCTCGACGATGTCGACCTTGGCGTGCTCGAAAAGATGATTACGAAGTCATACAACAATACGAAAAACTACTGGGCGAAAAGAGCGCGATAAGAGCGCTCGCCTTCACAATCCCGTGCGGCGCCGTCTCGCCGCAATTCCGCCGGGAAATATCCCTGGGAAGCGCTGATCATTTTCTCCGTATCTTTTTTGGAGAGCGTATCATGGCGAGCACTGTTCAAGGCAGGGGAGCACACTATGACGTGAGGCCCGCGGGGGAACATCCGGGCGTCGGCGGACTGTTTGGCTTCTGCAAGGACGGCGTTCAGGGCGCCTGCGCAGGGCTGCTCGGGCTTCTCGGCGCTACGCATATGACCGGCGCGCCAGCAGGCTTTGCGGAGTTGCACAGTAATATTCCGTGGCTTGATACGATCTGGAGCTCAATTTCAGCCGGCGGTCTTGCCGGTCCGGTGGAGCTTCTTGGCGGCGTCGCTCTATTTTTCGCTGCGCGCCGGACCATCGCGCGCCTTCTCGGGCTGTTGTTGTTCATCGCCTTCATCACCGCCTATGCGAACGGCTATTCCGCATCTGACATGCTGAGTTTTCTGGCCAATGTGCTTGTGCAGGCCGCCGGCGCCTTGGAGCCGGCCGGCGTCGGATCGACGTAAAACGCTAGACGACGGATTAATTTCGTGGCTTTGTCGTCGCCATGGCATTTACTGTGCGCGAACAAGAGGACGCTGACTGGCCGGACGTATGGTCCGTACTTGAACCGGTTGTGCGCGGCGGGGAAACGTATCCTGTGCCGCTGGACGCGAGCGAAGCGTTTGTTCGGTCTTTCTGGCAAAAAGCCGACGGCTTTAATGCGATCGCGCGAGACGATGACAATGAAGTTGTCGGCGTTTACTACATAAAACCCGATCAAGACGGGCCCGGTGATCATGTCTGCAACGGTGGTTATGCAATTGCGCTCAAGGCGCGTGGGAAGGGGTTGGCGACGCCGCTTTGCCTACATTCGCTGGAACACGCTCGCGCAATGGGATTTCGAGCCATGAAATTCAATCTTGTCGTTGCGGAAAACACGGCGGCTATCCGTGCATGGGAAAAGGCCGGCATGAAGATCATAGGTACGACGCCGAATGCTTTCCGCCTTCCGGACGGCCGCGTCGTCGATGCGCATATTATGTATAAGGCGCTGTAGAGAAGGTCCAATCTACTTTTCTGATTGCGCCGCCATTTCGGCAGCGTCCGGCCCGCGCCATACGCCGTTTTCGACAAAGATGACGCCGCCCTTTACGACGGTGCGCACCTGCTCACGGTCGTATCCGCCAGCGCCGAAGGCGCCGTCGATCAGCACGATGTCGCCGCGCGCGCCCACGGCAATGGCGCCGATATCGTTGCGTTCCAACATTGCCGCCGGGGCGCTTGTCGCCGCTTCGAGAATTTCCTTCGCGCTTGCACCGAACTCGTCCCACGCCGCGAACTCCGCCCAGACAGCGTCATGATGAAACTGGCCAAGCGAACCGCTGTCCGACGTAATGACGAACACCGCGCCGGCTGCGCGCAATTGGTCGAACTTCGCTTTCATGGTCGGAAATGAGGAAACGGCTCTGGCGATGTATGAGTCGTCGTCAAAATCGTTTGAGAAACCAGCGCGCATTTCGTTGGCGATTGCATCGGGAACAAACATAAAAACGGCTGGATCGATCTCCCTTTCGGCGTCTCGGGAAAAGCGTACGGAGCGCCGGTAGTAGCCGACCGGCGCCGATAAATATAACGGGGCTTGCCGCGCGCTTATCGATGAAAGGATTGCGTCGGGATACTGAGTCGCTTCGGAACGGTTTAAATATTCCGCGGATGAAATTGGCAGATTCAGCGCTGCGCTAAAATTTTCAAAGCTGTCCGCGTCCGCCATGAAGCGAATATTGTGTGTTTCCTTCGCGGCACGAATAGCCGCCCGTTCGCCCGCGGTGAATTTTGCCGGTGCGTGCAGGGCGATCCACTCAGCGCCGCGCGCCACGAGTTGATCGATTTTCTCAGACAGGTCTTTCTCATTCTCAACGCCCCGCATCAGCCGGCCGTCGAGAGCGGGCGCGCCGCCAAGAAGTCCGGGTCCGGAGAGGACAAGACGCGGCGCGGGAAAACAGTCATCGTCCGCGATTTTTTGTAAAACCGCCATGTCAGCCAGGGCCGCCAGATGGATGCGCGCGGTCGTCACGCCGGAAGCGAGTGTCTGGCGCATGGTGATTGGGTAGATTTCGGTGCGGATGTCTAATTCCGCCTGCAGGTGCTTCGCGGCCGGCAGCGCGTCAAAATGCGTATGGGAATCGATCAGCCCCGGCAACGCCGTCGCGCCTCGCCCATCAAGAATGCGGGTATTGTCCACAAGCGCAGGCCGCCCGGCATCGGTGCCGCCGACCCATCGGATGCGGCCATCTTTTATCAAAATGCTCTGAGGCGCCGCGTCGTCATGGAAACGCACGTTTTCGATGAGTAAAGGGCTGTTGTCGCACGCCGGTTCTGCGCGGGCGAAAGCACTGCAAGCGGTGGCAAGCGTTACGGCGGCGGCAAGAGCAATCAGACGCATGGTAAGCCTCAATGACAGTAAAAGGTCTGATCGCCGGCTTTGAAGGCTTGCGGACGGCTATCTGGCGCGAGACGACCAACCCATCCGCCACGCCATTCGCCCGGCGTGTCATGCACGCTGTACTCAGCATTGAACTGCGCCCAGTCTTCAGAGAACGTCATGCGAATTTCACCGCGGCTATCTATTTCCGTCCACACGCCGTCGAACACGCGCTCGTCCAGAGACCCTACGACCGAGCCGAGATCATTGTTTTGATGAATTGTAAAAACGCCGGCGGCTTTGTCGGGATCGAAACGCATGAAGAACGGCCCGAATTGCGTGCAGTAGTGACGTTCAATTGCGGTGGTCTCTGCGCGGGCGGACGGGATCAGGGCGAGGGCGATCGCCGCCGCAATAATTGCTGACAGATGTGTTGATGTTTTGACCATCGTCTTTGCACCCCTTTATGACCGAAAGACTGTGTTTAGCATGGCACGCGCCGCCGCCGCGGCTCGGATGCGGCGAGGCGCTGAAATGCTGCGACAAGTCGCGACGCAGACGCGCCGCACGACAAATCGCGACGGCGCTTGTTGTTTCCACACGCTTCCCGCTATAGACGGGCCTTCGCATCGAAAGCTCCCCCATGGCCCGTATCCTGATCACGTCGGCGCTGCCTTACATCAATGGAATCAAGCATTTGGGGAATCTCGTCGGGTCCATGTTGCCGTCCGACGTTTATGCGCGGTTCCAGCGCCAGCGGGGCAATGAGGTCCTGTTCCTCTGCGCCACGGACGAGCACGGTACGCCCGCTGAACTCGCCGCCCGCGCGGCGGGGCAGAATGTCCGCGATTATTGCCGTGATCAGTACGAAATCCAAAACCGGGCCGGCCAGGCGTTCGGTCTCTCATTCGATCATTTCGGGCGCTCTTCGAACGCGCCGAACCACCGCCTGACGCAACACTTCGCTCACGTCCTTGAACAGAACGGCCTTATCGAAGAGCGCACGGACAAGCAGGTCTACTCCGTCGACGATCAGCGCTTTCTGCCGGATCGCTATGTCGAGGGAACCTGTCCTCATTGCGACTACGAAAAAGCGCGCGGCGATCAGTGCGATAATTGCGGGCGGCTTCTCGACCCGACGGATCTCAAAGATCCGTACTCGTCTATTTCAGGCTCGCACAATGTAGAACTGAGAGAAACCAAACACCTCTACCTCCTGCAATCGACCATGCAGGACCGCATGGCCGACTGGCTTGAAACGAAGACTGAGTTTCCGGCGCTCACCGTGTCGATTGCCAAGAAATGGCTGAAGGAAGGGTTGCGCGACCGTTCGATCACGCGCGATCTCAAATGGGGTGTCCCGGTCGCCTACCAGGGCGAACCGCGCCCGGGCTTCGAGAACAAAGTCTTCTATGTCTGGTTCGATGCGCCGATCGAATATATCGGCGTGACGGAAGAATGGGCGATAGCCAATGATGACAATTGGGAGCGCTGGTGGCGTACGGACAAGGGCGCTGAGGATGTCAAATATGTTCAGGTCATGGGCAAGGACAATGTCGCCTTTCACACCGTGAGTTTCCCGGCGACCATTCTGGGATCTGAGGAGCCGTGGAAGACCGTCGACGCGCTGAAATCGCTGAACTGGCTGACCTGGTATGGCGGCAAGTTCTCGACCAGCGAGAACCGCGGCATTTTCATGGATCAGGCGTTGGAGTTGCTGCCGCCCGACTACTGGCGGTGGGCCCTGATGGCTAACGCGCCGGAGTCCGACGATGCGTCCTTCACGCTGGAACACTTCGCCGGCCTCGTGAACAAGGATCTCGCTGATGTCCTCGGCAATTTCGTCAATCGCGTGACGCGCTTTTGCAAGGCGCGTTTCGGCGAAGCCGTTCCCGAAGAGGGCGAATACGGCGCGGCTGAAAACGCGCTGATGGAGGAATTAGACAAGCGCATCGGCGCCTATACGCGTCATCTCGAGGAAATGGAGTTTCGGAAAGCGTTTACCGAACTGCGCGCCATCTGGGTCGCCGGTAATGAATATCTGCAAATCGCAGCGCCGTGGACGGTCATCAAGGAGAACCCGGAAAAGGCGGCCGCGGCCGTGCGTTGCGGGCTAAACCTTATCCTGCTCTTCGCGGCGCTGTCGCGGCCGGTTATTCCGTTTACAACCGATAAAATGTTTGCCGTATTCGGGGTTGATCCGGACGCAGGCGCGCGCTGGCCGGAAAGAGCCGGCGTTGCGCTCGGAACATTGAAGGGCGGAGAAGCGTTCACGGTTCCTGATGTTCTCTTCACAAAAATTGAGGATGAACAGGTCGAAGCGTGGCGAACGCAGTTCGGCGCCGAATGAGTTGAGGGGAGCAACAATGCGCATATTAATATTGGCGGCGTTTATCACAATCGCCGCCTGCGCGCCGGACGCTGAGCGCAACCGACTGGACGCGCCGAGCGGGCCGCAGGTCGAGGCCGTCAAGGCACTGATGGCGGCGTTCAATAAGCATGACGCCGGTAAGATGCGGACCTATTGGCATGATGATGTTACCTGGCTTGAGATCAACGGCACGCAGTCGAGCGTGGTCACCGATAGCGCGGAGCAATTGCATGACGAATTGGTCGTTTATTTCGAGAATTACCCCGAGGTGTCATCGAGCCTTGAATCGATCAGCGTCAACGGCGACTATCTGACGGCAATTGAACGCCCGGTCTGGGTCGAAGACGGTGAGAAAAAATCGCAAGCCTCGATCGTCGTCTATGAATTTTACGACGGCAAGGTAAAGCGGTTCTGGTATTACCCGCCGCAATAAGGAGAGACGCCGCCATGATGAAAGACTTGTTCTCGCTTAAGGGTCGCGTCGCGGTCGTTACCGGCGGATCGCGCGGCATCGGAAAAATGATCGCGCAGGGCTTCGTGGAGCAGGGCGCCAAGGTCTATATCACAGCGCGTAAAGCTGAAGCCTGTAACGAAACGGCTGCGGAACTTTCGAAAATCGGCGAATGTGCTTCGCTGCCTCATGACATTTCCACCGTCGACGGTTGCCGTGAATTTGCTGCGGAGGTGACGAAACAGGACGCGTCGATCGACATTCTTGTCAACAATGCCGGCGCCGCGTGGGGCGAGCCGTTTGAATCCTTTCCGGAGACGGGTTGGGACAAGACCATGGATCTCAATGTCAAGTCGCTGTTTTACTTGACGCAGGCGATGCACGGGGCGCTGAAGGGCGCGGCGTCCGCAGACAAGCCGTCCAAGGTCATCAACATCGCGTCGATTGACGGCATCAAGATCAATCCCTGGGAAACCTACGCCTATCAGGCGTCGAAAGCGGCGGTGATTCATTTGACGCGGCGCATGGCGGCGCGCCTGATCGAGGACAATGTCTGCGTTTCCGGCATCGCGCCGGGGGCCTTTGCCTCGGATATGAACAAGGCGACGCGCGACGCGCCGGATCAGGTCGCGACGATGATCCCGGCGAAGCGCATCGGGCGCGATACGGACATGGCGGGGACGGCGGTTTTTCTCGCATCGCGCGCCGGTGATTATGTGATCGGCGATACGCTGGCTGTCGATGGCGGCGTGGCCTATTCGCAATTCACGCAGCCTTGGGGCTGACGCCGCCGCGTCACGACATCCAGGGCGGCGTTGGCAAATTCTTCGAGCGCAGGAACTCGGGGTTGAAGAGCTTTGATGCGTAGCGATTGCCGTAATCGCACAGGACCGTCACGATCGTATGCCCCGGCCCCAATTGCTTCGCGAGCCGCATGGCGCCGGCGACATTGATACCGGACGATCCTCCGAGGCACAGCCCTTCCTCGATCGTTAGTCTAAAGACGATATCGAGCATTTCCTCATCAGGTATGCGGAAGGCGTCGTCAATTTCGGCGCCTTCGAGGTTGGTTGTGACGCGGCCCTGGCCGATCCCTTCGGTGATTGAGCCGCCTTCCGTTTCCAACTCCCCGGTCTTCACCCATTGGTAGATTTTTGACCCGCCCGGGTCCGAGATGGCGCAGACGACATCTTTTTTGCGTTTTTTGAGGGCGGCGGCGACGCCGGCGATGGTGCCGCCGGTTCCGACCGCGCAGGTGAAGCCGTCGACCTCGCCGGCCGTTTGCTCCCAGATTTCCGGGCCGGTCGTTTCAGTGTGAATATCGCGATTGGCGACATTGTCGAATTGGTTCGCCCAGATCGCGCCATGGGGTTCGCTCTCCGCCAGTTCTTCGGCGAGACGGCGGGAGTAGTGAACGTAATTGTTCGGGTTGGCGTAAGGAACGGCGTCAACCTCAATGAGTTCCGCACCAAGCATGCGGATCGCGATCTTTTTCTCTTCGCTCTGGGTGCGCGGCACAACGATTTTGACGCGGTACCCGAGAATCGCGCCGACCATGGCGAGGCCGATGCCGGTATTGCCGGCGGTGCCCTCTACAATGACGCCGCCGGGTCGCAGCGCCTCGTGCTTTTCGGCGTCGCGGATGATGCCGAGCGCCGCGCGGTCCTTGACGGACTGACCGGGGTTTAAGAACTCCGCCTTGCCGAGAATCGTACAGCCCGTCTCCTCCGAGGCCCGTTTAAGGCGGATCAGCGGCGTATTGCCGATCAGGTCGATAGGGTTATGCGAAAATTTCACCGGTTTCTTCCTCTTGGCGGCAGTATCCGCGCAACGTTGCGTCTTTGGGCCTTGGCGGTGATCCGGCAGGCAAGCCGCAACGTAAGCAATTCGGGATGCAAATTCAGGTCACAAGCATGAGAAGTTGGCTAATTGCGGGTGTTTTTCTGTTCGGTCTCACCATGCCAGCGGCTGCGCGCGATCTCGATGCAAAATTTCTAATCGAACGTAAAGGCAAGGTAATCGGTTACCATGCGGTCGATGTTACGCCGACCGGGGCGGGCGCCCGGGTCGATACGCGCATCGAGATGAGGGTCGGGATCGGGCCAATCACGCTTTTTCGCTATGAGCATGATGCGACTGAGATTTGGCGCGGCGAAAAGCTGGTGTCGCTCGTCAGCACAACCAACAACAATGGCGATAAAGAGTTCGTCGACGCCAAACGCTACGGCGAGCAGTTGGTCATCGACGCTTCTGGCTATCAGGGGCCGGCGCCGGCCGGCGCCATGCCGTCGAGCTACTGGGACAAAGATCTCGTCCAAGCCGACGCCATGATCAACACCCAGACCGGCGAAATCCTCGACATAGTGACCACGCCGGTCGGGAAAACGGTTGCCCCTCATGATCGGCCTGCGGACCAGTATCGGCTTGTCGGCACGCTCGCGCTCAATCTTTGGTATGACGGCGAACGGTGGGTCGGATCCAATTTCACGGTTGACGGAGAGGAACTGACTTACGTCCTTGTTGACGAACCGCAGGAATTCGCCGCGCTGGAAAGCTGGGCGCCATAACAACAGGCATCTTTTCGATTTCCGCCTTGCGTGAAAGTATGCGGCCAGCGCGTTCTTTTTCCGCCGCATTTTAGAAATTGCGCGCTGCACAAGCGGCTCAGATTTTTGCGGGTTGCCGCCTTGCTTTTCTATGTGATGTCGATCGGCGCATGACGGCGTTTCGCCGCCTGCCGAGCCTTGAGCCCCACGCCTCAACATGGTTAATTTTGTCATGATCGCCGCCCCAGGGGGGCGCCCGCGCGATCGAGGGGTCAGGGGTAGGCAATGTCAAAAACTTGGAAATTCCTTGCAGCCGTACTGGGTGCGCTGGCGGTATCGGCGTGCGCGACAGCGATCGTAGTTGTCAGCCAAGAGGGCGGCGACACTACACAGACCACAACGGTCAACACGACGCAGACAACGATTAACTTGGATGCGGATGGCGACGGAAGACCGGATAGAGATCCGGATTGGGATTTCGTCTATTTGAACGGCTACCGATACGACCTGAGCAACGGTCAGCCTGATGCGCCAAATGATTTGCTGGTTGAATTCGACCCCAACAAAACATCATGGCAAATCATCCAGTTTTCTCGGCCGCTGCTGCTAGCCGAACAGGAATATCTCATCGCGGAATATGGCCTGACCCTTAAAAAATACGTCCGAAACAATGCGTATATTGAATATCTGACTCCTGCCGCAGGCAAACGTATTGAGCGCCATCAGCTATTCCGCGCTCGCGGCGCAGTACACACCGCCGTTAAGATTTCAAAAGCGATCGGCAAAGTCGAATTCCAGACCGAAGAGCGTAAGGCCGCTGAAGGGTTGAGAATTTACGCAAAACTTTGGCCGAATGGAGAAATCTCAAATGTATTGAATGTCGTTCAATCTCTAGACGGCAAAACCAAATGGGCGCGTGATGATCGACGGCCTAATATTATTGATAACAGATACAATAATAATCCCGCCAACAAAAATGGCGTGACGGGTTATGCTGACTACGATTATCGTCAACCGCGAATGAGCATCATTCTGAATTCAATGAAGGATGTAACGACAATCGCCAAACTTGAAGATGTTGAATGGGTTGAAGAATTTGGGGAGATAACGCCGGATAACACCCAGACGACACGCGTATTGCAAACTGGTGTTGACGTTGCCGGCCCGCTCGGTACGCCGTTCTATAACCATGGTATAGATGGTGCGGGCGAGATTATCGGCCATATTGACGGCCCGATAGACCCGAACAATGCATATTTTGCCGATGCGAATCCGGTCGGACCAGGCCATCGAAAAATTGTTCGACATACGCCGGCCGTGCCAGATCCACTTTGTGCAACACCGGGAGCGATTTTCCACGGAACGCATACTGCGGGGACAGTGGCGGGCGAAGGCGTTGGAGCAGCATTCCAACATCCGGGTGTTGCTAGAAAAGCTAGAATTAGTCATCACGATGACTGCGAGATTGATTGGAATAATGATGTCGGATCGCTAATTAATGCGCTTACAACAGCGCACGGCGACGGCGCGCGGGTTCACACTAATAGTTACAGCAAGAAATCCCGTATCGATGAATATGAGCACATAAGTGATGATGTCGATACATTTAGCTGGATGAATCGTTTTGATTTATTTGTTTCGTCCTCTGGAAATAATCATGGGGCGGGCAATGTGCCGGATACCGCAAATCCGCCTTGGACTGCAAAAAACGGGTTGGTTGTCGCAGCGGCAGGCTCGCCGCCAAATCAAATGGATCAAGCAACGGGCGGCGTAGGTCCGGCGAAGGGGCGTCGCAAGCCTGAGATTTATACAGATGGCGACAATGTTCGCTCCGCGTTTGCCGGATCCGCCGCACCAGACCCAGTTGGGGCCGTGTCCGGAAGCAGCATGGCGACGCCGGCGATTGCGGCGGGCGCAGCTCTTGTTCGGCAGTACTTTATGCGTGGATTTTATCCGGATGGGGCCGCGAAAGCGTCCGATGCGTTTGAACCAAGCGGCGCACTGCTAAAAGCAGTTTTGCTCAACTCGACGCGGGATATGACGGGCGTCGACGAACAAAATGGATCGCCGGCGCCACTTAATGGCTATCCAACTAATCTCGAAGGTTGGGGGCTCGCAGCGTTGGATGACACAGTCTATTTCGGCGGCGACGCCAGCAGGCTGAATGTTTGGGACATCGCAAATAACGCCGGTGTCGGAACTGGCGGCGTTCGAACGTATTATATCTGGGTCCAGTCCAACGCGCCAAGATTGAAGATCACATTGACCTGGATGGATCCACCGACAACGGCTGGCAAGTGGGGCAACGCAACGATGCCGGTCCTGAATAATCTCGACATGATTGTCGAGGCGCCTGACGGGACACAATATTTTGGAAACAACTACGGCCCCGGTGCGCAATCGACGCCCGGGGGATCGACTGACACAATGAACAATGTTGAACAGTTTGAGAGATCCTCGCCACAGCCGGGCCCCTGGAAGATCCACGTACGGGGAGCGCAAGTAAACCAAGGACCGTTGCAAGGATACGCGCTTGTGGCGTCGGGCGATCTTACCGCCCCGGGTGTCATTCCAGTTGTTCTTCCTGTCGCCGCCGCGCCAAAAATCGACATCACCAAAACGTCTTCGGGTCCGTGCAAATCCGATCACTACAAGTTTGAGTTTAAGCAGGGCGCGGTGGTTAAAGATACAGTCACCACGCAGCAAATGGATTTGCCGGAGGTTTTTTGCGAGGTCGACGACAGCGACAAACATCAGATCATCAAGAAACCGTTCCGCACCGGTCAGGAGTACGTCACGTTCGTGAATACGGCTGACGACAAGGGACGCTCCGTTCAAATTCATACGCTCTTTTACGAGGGAGGCTCGGGCCAAGTAGGGACCATCGAAATCTCTGCCGAGCCCTATAATTCCCGACTCGTCTCAGGAAGCCGGCAGTTGCAACGGATTTCGAATATCCGAGTTTCGGAAACGCCGGCGGACCCAGCCGATTCTTGCGACAAGGTTTGCGTAAGCTTCTCGGTTGCTCCCAGCATTAAAAACATAACTATCGCGGGTAAACCCTGGGGACGAGACTGGGATCCCGATTGGGACGACGCGAGTGGGCGATATGAAGCAGAGATATCGAAAACTGGCCGGGTTCTAAGGGTCGACGACCTCCATAACTAGTCGGTTCGTTCACCCGTTCTCTTGTTTCGCCTCAGTCCACAGCGCTTCCATCTCGTCGAGGTTCGCGTCGGCGATCCGGGGCCCGAGCTTTTCTTCGATATAGCGAAAGCGCTGGATGAACTTCTCATTAGTCCGGCGCAACGCAGCCTCCGGATCGACTTTCAAATGCCGTGAAAGATTTGCGAGAACGAACAGGAGATCGCCGAATTCGTCTTCGATCCTGTCGGCGTCTTTTGTCTGCATTGCTTCAGCCAGTTCCGCCGTTTCTTCACTAATCTTTGACAGCACGTCTTTCGCCTCGGTCCAGTCAAACCCGACCCGGGCCGCTCGTTTTTGTAATTTTACCGCCCGCGTCAGGCCGGGCAGGCCCGCCGGCACGTCGTCAAGCAGGGAGCCATGGCCCTTGGCGGCCCGTTCTTCTGCTTTCTGATCCTCCCACGCGGCGGTCTGTTCCTTGGCGTTCCGCATATCCGCATCGCCGAAAACGTGGGGGTGGCGGCGGATCATCTTGTCGGCGATGCCTTGCGCCACATCGGCGAAGTCGAACAAATTCTCTTCCTCGGCCATGCGCGCGTGGAACACCGCCTGAAACAGGAGGTCGCCAAGCTCGTCTTTGAGCGCCGCCATGTCGCGGCGCTCAATGGCGTCGGCGACTTCATATGCTTCCTCAATCGTATAGGGCGCGATAGTGCGGAAATCCTGTTCGAGATCCCACGGGCAGCCGCCGTGCGGCGACCGCAACCGCGCCATGACATCGATCAGCGCGATAATCGCGCGCGCCGCATTCTCATTTTCGCCTTTCATGCCAGTCCTTTGTCTTGGAACCTTCACGGGTTTTGCTATTTTTGCCCGCCGCCGTCATATAGGCGCAATACCCATCGCGGGCACGCAAGAATTCAGGGAAGAACAATGCCGATTCAGGAAGTCAACCACATTTGGCGCAATGGCGAAATGATCCCGTGGGCGGATGCGACAACCCATGTCCTGACCCATGCCATCCACTACGGGACGTCCGTGTTCGAGGGCATGCGCGCCTACAACACGAAACACAAAGGCGTCTGCATATTCCGAAACCGCGAGCATATAGAGCGGTTCTTCTTCTCGGCCCGCGTCTATCGTATCGGTATGCCGCACTCTGTTGACGAGATCATGCAGGCCTGTCGCGATGTCGTGCGTGAGAACGGTCTGTCTTCGGCCTATATCCGTCCCGTCGCCTTTCTCGGTTATGGCGAGATGGGGCCGTCTTCGACTGACGTGAAATCCGACATCGCCATCGCCGCTTTCCCCTGGGGCGCCTATCTCGGCGAGGAAGGGTTGAACAATGGCGTCGACGCCATGGTATCGAGTTGGCGACGCATGGCGCCGGGCACCGTGCCTGCAGGCGTCAAGGCCGGCGGCAACTATCTCTCATCGCGCCTCGTTTCCATGGAAGCCAAGGATCGCGGATTTGTGGAGGGCATCGGGCTTTCCCATGACGGGACCGTGTCAGAAGGAGCGGGAGAGAACCTGTTCATTATCACCGACGGACGCATCGTGACGCCGCCGGCGGCCTCATCAATTCTCAAAGGCATCACTCGTGATACGGTGATGACGCTTGCAAAGAAACTTGGCTTTGACGTTGTTGAACAGTCGGTCCCGCGCGAGGCGCTCTACGCGGCCGACGAGATCTTCATGACCGGCACAGCCGCCGAAGTGACGCCCGTGCGCTCCGTCGACAATCTGCCGGTGAACCAGCCGGATTTTCCAATCACGAAGCAGATCCAGAACGCGTTTTTTGGCCTTTTCTCCGGCGAAACCGAAGACGAATGGGGCTGGCTCGATCCGGTCGCCTGACGTCGCCGCGACGCTGAAATGATAAAGGGGCCGCATTCTGCGGCCCCTTTCTTTTTCGTCCCGAATTGTCCCTATGCGTCGAGGATTAAAAGGGCATGGCCTTCTGCGTCGACGACAACGACAACCACGTCGCCATTGCCCAGGAGCTGATCGAGCGTTTCGGGGATCTGCGCCAGGGGATATTCCCCTTCTTCGACTTCTTCACCGCGCGCGCGCCCGACAAGCACGGAATCGAACAGCGTGTCAGGCGTAACAGTGATGAGGAAATCGCCGATCTCAAATGTGTTCGCCTCGGCGTTGAGCTCTCGGATCGTGCCTGCGATCTCATCTTCGCCGTCCGCGCCGCCGACGGGGTCCTCGCCATTGTCGTCTTCGGGCGGGCGCGTGCCTTCAACGTCGTCCTCCGGCTCGAACGAAACCTTGCCGTCGGTCATCGTTGAGAGCTCGCCGTTGCGGCAGCCGGTCCCGGCTTCATCACTGCGCACGCCGACAATATCGCCGGCCATCGCGGCGGCGAAAAATTCCGCCCGGCCGATCGATGTTTCGTCAGGACCCTTGAATCGATCGTCGCCAAGCCCAGTCGTATCAACGCGCACGCCGACGCCGCCGAAGGTCGGATCATCAATTGTTCCGGCGTCGATGGGCCCGCGCAGAACGCAGTCCTGACGTTCACGTTCGCCGCGCTCAATCCGTGTCCAGATGATATCGCCGGCGTCATTTGGATAGCCGCGCGCTTCGATGAAATCATTGTTTCTGAGGCGCGCGAGAAACGCCGCTGGGGTTAACTGATCGCCGTCCTCGCCGATTTCGTCTTCGACCCGGGACATAGTCGTTGGCGTCACCACAAGGCCGAGGCGGGTTGTAAAGGAGCCCGCGGCGACATCGATTGACGCAATCCTGTCAATCGAGCCTACCGTATTTTCGACCTCGATATGAGATTCGCGAATAATCAGAATTTCGTCATCGTCGAAGCTGCCGACAAGGGCAACGCGAGCACCGACGCGACCAACAAAGGCGCTGGCGTCGTCGACGCGGATGGTGACGCCATTGACAACAATTACATCGGGATCGGCGATCGTATCGACTTCCTGCAGGACGCCCTCGAATTCGACCTCGTCGTCTTCTTCTGCGCCGTCAAGGTCGTCTTCGGCCTCGACACGGACGGCGATATAGTCGCCGGCGGCGTCAATGTCTGCTTTGATCTCAACGAAGGCGCCGATCAATTCGTCATTAATCACTATACCCTCGTCGAGAACGGTATTGGCGACGATAAGAAAGACCGCCCCGTTGAGAGTGATCGAACTTCCGTTATCGGCGACGTCGTCGACATAGCCTTTGACTTCGATCTCATCGCCGTCGACGCCGACGCGGCCGATATCGTCCACATCTGCATCGACCCGTTCAACACGGGTCGCGATGACGCCGTCTTCCGTCGGGTATCCGCTTACCTCCACGACCATCGGGTCGCCGCCGGGCAAGTTCGCCGGATCGAGGTCGCGAATATCGACGCCGTCAACGGCGTCATTATCGCCGATGTCATCATCCAGCACCGTATTGGCGTCGACGATCACTGTCTGGCCGGCGATCGAGAAGGTTCCAAGTTCCGGATTGTCGGCATTTGGCGTAACGTTGTCTGCCGGTCCGCGGAGCTCCTCGTCGTATTCGACTCGGCGGGCCACCCTGACGCCGTCCGTGTCGTCCGCATCGATATCAACACGCATGCCGAGCCGCAGCCGGCCGTCGTCGCCGCGCGTTTCTGTCTCGTCCTCAAAGGCGACAACCGTATCTGCGTCAATTTCGTAGTGCTCACCGTTAACAATAATACTACCGAAACCGGTAATAGCGCCGGAAGACTTCACCGATAGGGGCGGCGGCGGTGGTGTGCCACCGGCGAGCGGCGCGCTCGGCACGGCGGTTTCGCTGCATGCAGTCAAGGCAAAAAGGGAACAGGCGATGGCGGGATGGCGCATCTTCATTATCAGACTCCAACACTGTGACGACCGGCGTTATTCGAACGCCGACGCGGGTTCCTTGCATCACGGCGCCATTTTTTGGCGCTCTGATCAGGAATGATTACCTATCTATGAATAAGAGAATGAGAACGCAGAAGGTAAATTTACGAATCGTTCCGTACGGCGATTACCGCGCAATTACACAGTCGTCATGGTATCTGACAATTTGAACTAAAAAATAATTCGCGCCGTTTCCTAAAGTCCCAGCGCGTCCGCCATGATGTGATAGATGACGTTCTGTTCCATAACACCGCTAACGAGGTGCGCGTTCGGGCCCGACGCGTAGACAGGCACGTCCTGCCCGCCATGGGTTTCGGAATAATTCGGCACGAGCGCCTGCTGGCGATAATTCCTGTCCGTCGCCGCTTCTTGCGTTGGCGCCGGGCGGCCGTCCGACAAGTCAGCATCCGACGCTATGATTGACCCCGGTCCGTTTATGTAGGCGAGGGTGGTGTACGGTTTCTCGTCGCCGGCGAGAATTGGCGCGTCGGCGCCGTCGTCGTCGGTATAGACGCTGAGCCCAAGAATATCGGCGCCGCGGCGCGAATAGCCCGCTATGGCCATGGTGTGGCCGTGATCGGCGGTGACGATGATCAGCGTGTCGTCTTCGCTTGTCAGTTCGCGGGCGACGCGCACGGCTTCGGAATAGGCCTGCGTGTCTTTGAGGGCGCGGAAAGCGTTGCCGCCGTGATGGGCGTGGTCAATGCGGCCGGCCTCGACCAGCAGGAAGTATCCCTTTTTATTTGCAGACAGCGTGGTGATGGCTTTTGCGGTCATGGCGGCGAGCGACGGTTCGCCGGCGCCGTCATCCGGCCGATCGGCTTCAAACTGCATATGATCCGGCTCGAACAGCCCCAGTAGTTTTTTGTCGGCGCCGGCGGCGTCAAAATCAGCGCGGTTCCAGATGTAAGCATGAGCCGTCGACTTGGCTGTCCATTCAGCCGTGAGGTTGCGGCCGTCAGCGCGCGCGCCTTTGCGTTCCGGATATTCAGGATCCGCCGCTGCGGCTGGAATGAAATGCGTGCGTCCGCCGCCAAGGGCGATGTCAATGCCGTCGCCATGATCGAACTCGACAAGCTGGCGTGCAATGTCGCGGCAGCCGGCAGCCTTTGTTGCGTCCGGCATAGCGGCATCGACCTCCCATCCGCGATCGGCGCTATGCGCGTAAACGCTTGCGGGCGTGGCATGGGTAATCTTTGCTGTCGACACTACGCCGGTTGAAAGGCCCGCATCTTCGGCGCGTTCGGCGATCGTTGTCACGGCGCCGCCAAGAGCGCCGGCGCAGTCGCCGCGTTTCACGTCTTTGTTCACTGCGATCACGCCAGAGCGCGTTTTAACCCCGGTGGTCATAGCGGACGCCGTGCCGGCGGAATCAGAGACCTGATGATCGGTCGTGTATGTTTTAGAAAAAGCTGTATACGGAAAGCTGTCGAAGGATAGATTGTTTTCCTCGCCGGTTTCTCCGCGGGCCTGCCCGTCATAGATGCGCGCGGCTGTCACGGTGTTGATGTCCATGCCGTCGCCGATGAAAAGAATGACGTTTTTTGCGCGATGCGCGGGCGCCTTGCGGGTTTTGCGCTCGTAGACCGCCTGCTGTCCGGCGTCGAACCACGCGTCGCCGGTCGCCGTCGGCGGCGCGGATTGGGCTGCTTGCGGTTCAGGAGCGCGGATGGAATCGATGGTTGAGCAGGCGGCGACGAGAGGCAGGGCGGCGAGCGCGAATTTTTTCAACACGGGGGATTGCATTCCTTTCACTGGCGGACGCTGTTTTAAAAGGCTGGCGTCCGGGGCGCAAACGGGGTCAGATTATCGAAGTTGTATGACAAAAGGGGCTGTCATGGGGAAGATTTTGTGGGCCGGTCTGGGTCTGGCGGTCGTAGCGCTACTTGGCGTTGCAGCTTGGCTGTGGACGCCCGCGCCGGCTGAATTCGATCGGGAAGCGGCGAAGCGCGCGGCGGGCGCCTATGACGCGCGCATCATCCGCGACCGGTTCGGCGTGCCGCATATTTATGGCTCCCGTGACGCCGATGTCGCTTTCGGGCTTGCTTATGCACACGCTGAAGACGACTGGCCGACCATCGAAGAGGTGATCTTTTTTTCCCGCGGGACGCTGGCGCAACGAAAGGGCAAGGAAGCCGCGATCCCGGATTACCTGGTTGCGGCGCTGGGCGTCTGGCCTGCTATCGAGGAAAAGTACGAGCGCGATCTCGCGCCGACGACCCGGGCGCTGATCGAAGCCTACGCCGACGGCATCAATTTCTTTTGCGCTGAAGAACGCGGGCGCTGCGCGCCTGGCGCAGCTCCGGTAACCGGACGCGATGTTATCGCCGGTTTCGTTGCGCGCACGCCCTTTTTCTATGGCCTTGACGACAATCTGACGGCGCTGTTCGAAGGCGACCCGAAAACACAAGCGGCCGCACGCGCTGCGCGTCATGCATTGCTTCGCGTTCCCCCGGGTATAGAAACCGGTTCCAACGCCATGGCGGTTGGGCCGCCGCGCGCAGCGGACGGGCACACGCGGTTGATGGTGAATTCCCATCAACCCTATGAGGGGCCCGTCGCTTGGTACGAAGCGCGCGTTAAATCTGAAGAAGGCTGGGATATGATCGGGGGGCTCTTCCCCGGCGCTCCGGTAATTCTGGTCGGCGCCGGGCCGCGCCTCGGCTGGGCGCATACAGTCAACAAGCCAGACCTGTTTGACGCCTACGCGCTTGCTGTCGACGACGCAAAAGAACCGACGAAATACATGTTCGATGGCGAATGGCGCAATCTTGAAATCAATCAAGTAAAATTCCGCGTCAAATTATTTGGTCCGTTCTCACTGCCGGTGACGCGAGATATTTATCGTTCCGTACACGGCCCGGTCTTTCTTACTGATCATGGCGTCTATGCCGTAGCATTTGGCGGCATGGACGACATTCGCGCCGCGGAACAGTGGTATCGTATGAACAGGGCGACAAGTTTCAGTGAGTGGAGCGCGGCGATGGAGATGAGCGCGATTCCGAGCCTCAACGCGGTCTATGCTGATGGCGCCGGCAATATCGGCTACTATTACAATGTCGCGATCCCGGGCCGTGCGGAAGGATATGATTGGTCAGGCATCTTGCCAGGCGACACATCGGAAACGCTTTGGGATGGTTTGCGGCCGTTTTCCGAGGTTCCGCAGGTCGTTAATCCAGAAAGCGGTTACGTGGTCAACGCCAACCATTCGCCATTCGAATCGTCTGGCGCGACTGACAATCCTGACACGGATAAATTTCCGCCACATTACGGGATCATTGAACGGCGCACTAATCGCGGCCTCAGGATACAGCATCTCTACGGCGGCGATCCCGCCATTACGGAAGATGAGTTCCTCGCCTACAAGATGGACATTTCCTATGCACAGGGCTCGCGCGTCATGGAGACCGTTGAGGTCTTGATCGACGGTCATATGCAGGGCGATGCGGTGATGGACGAGGCTATTGCCGTACTACAGAGCTGGGATCGGACGGCGGCGCCGGAGAGCCGCGGCGCTGCGCTGGCGCTTCTGACGGCGCAACGTGCGCGGGGGTACCTTTTGAACGACCAGGGCGAGCGCGAGACCGACTACAAAGCGGCATTGCGTGAAACCGCTGAGGCGCTGGTAAAAAACTTCGGTCGGATTGATCCGGAATGGCGCGAGGTTATGCGCTTTAAACGCGGCGACATTGACGTCGAGATTGACGGTGGTCCGGACGCGCTGCGCGCCGTCTGGCCGACGGGAGATATCGCCGACGGACCGGTGCGGGCCGCCGGCGGCGACACTTATATACTATATGCGGACTGGCCGGAGGGCGGCGGCGCGCCGGAGATCCAGACCATCCACCAATATGGCGCCGCGACACTTGACGAGACCTCGCCTCACTATGCCGATCAGGCGCCAATATTCCTCGCGGGCGAATGGAAAACGCCGCCCATGGACCTTGATGCGCTTCTTGCCGAAGCGACGCGGGACTATCGGCCCGGAAAGTAGACCGTTGTTTAACCGGCTTCCTTTTCAGCCTTGCGATCAAGGACGATCTTTTCCGCGTCTTTACCGAAAAGCTCCTGGTAATGATCGAAGGCGGCGGTAAAGGTCGCGGCGCCCTGACTGAGCGACCGGAGCTCGATGATCAGGTCGGCAAGGCCCGGCTCCGGCATCATCGCCGTGACTGTGTCCCAACCGGGCCAGCCTTCACGGGCGTCGAAGCCGAGAATTTGACCGCGGCGACCGCTGATCACCCCATGCACCTTGCTCGTATGTTCCGACGGCGTATGGATTTCCGTCTTGAAGATCGGTTCAAGCAGAACCGGATCGCACTCCGGCAACGCCTCGCGCATGGCCTGCCTGCCGGCCAGTTTAAACGACATTTCGTTTGAATCGACCGGGTGGTGTTGGCCGTCATGAAGCGTCACCGCCAGATCGACGACGGGAAAGCCGAGCGGGCCTTCGTTAAGGCCCTCTTTAACCCCGGTTTCGACGGCGGGGATGAACTGTTTCGGCACCGATCCGCCGTGAATAACTTCATCGAAGGAAAAACCGGCGCCGCGGGCGGCCGGCGCGACCTTCACTTTGATATCTGCGAACTGGCCGTGCCCGCCGCTCTGTTTTTTGTGGCGGGCGTGATGGTCGGACGTCGCGCGGATGGTTTCGCGATAGGACGGTTTTGGCGGCGATGTGTTGATCTCCACATTGTACTGATTTTTGAGTTTCGCCGCCGCGAGTCGCAGATGAATATCGCCTTGTCCGCGTAGTAAGAGCTCGGCGGTTTCCTGGCGTCGCTCCGCAGTCAAAGACGGGTCTTCTTCCGATAGCTTCTGCAGCGCCGTTGATAGTTTAACATCGTCCTTTTCGTTTTTCGGCCGGATGGAGAGGGAATAAACGGGTTGCGGGCTTTCGGCGCCGGCGTCGCCGGGGTTGATCTTTCCATCGACGATGAGATCGCCGGAGTTGAGGTCGTCCATGCGCGCGAGACCGACAACCGAGCCCGCGGATGCGGCGTCCACCTTGTCGCGCTTATCGCCGTTCAGCGCGAGGAGGCCGGTGATGCGGCCGCCATCGACAGAATCGCCGTTTTTAACATCGCCGCTCCAGACGCGCAGGACCGACACTTTGCCCGTATGAGGCACATGGGCGGTGCGAATGACGGATGCGGCGGTCGCGGCGCCGTTAAGGCCCCGGCGGGCTGCGGTCGTACTGACGTCTGGCGCTTCGTGGCGCAACAGTTTCAAAAGCCGCGTGACGCCGTTGCCACGCAGCGCCGATCCAAGCATCACCGGCACGACCACGTCGTCGCGCAGTTCCTCGGCCATCAGTTCGTAGATTTCCTCGCTCGGCGGCGTTTTGTCTTCGAGGATTTGTTCCATCAGATTGTCGTCGAAGTCGGCGACAGCGTCGAGCATCACTTCGCGCGCCTCGGCCTTGCGTTCCTTCGCGGCATCGGGGATTTCGATGAGTTCGGACTGTTTGCCCTCGCGATATTTCCACGCGCGCTCTGAAACGAGATCAATGGCGCCGACGATCTGATCGCCGTCGCGGATCGGCGTTTGCCGCAAAACAAGGGGACGATCGGAGAAGCCCTGAAGGGATTCCAACAAGTCGCGCACGCGGGCCTGCGCTTCGTCGACCCGGTTAACGAATAAGACGTGCGGAATCTTATGATCGTCGAGATAGCGGAAATATCCGCCGAGGCTCGCGGCGCGCTCGGCGTTTGGTTCGGCGACCAGGACGACGATGTCGGCGGACGCCATAACGGGCAGGCTTGATGAAAAAAGCTCGGACGAGCCCGGGCAATCGATGAACGACCATTGATCGCCAAGGAATTCACATGCGGCGAAATTCGGCTCCGTCGTCATGTGAAATGATTTCGCCTCGGCGGATGCATCAAGGGCCGGCGTTTTTGCGCCGGCCCTTTCTACAAGTGCCTTTAAGAGAGTTGTTTTGCCTGCGCCTTGAGGGCCGACAATTGCGGCGCAGCGTACAGTGCCAGATGGGGTTCCCATTTTTGCAAATCTCCTTCCGTTGGCGAGGCGCTTGACCCGCCAGGGTTCGGAAGATTTCGCCGCCTGAATGCAATCCCGCGGCTTTACGTTTACGCTGTCGCGGGTGCGAGGCGGCGCCGAATCGCCTCGTCTTTTGAGCCCCTTGCGGGGCGAATAATATGGCAATGGCGCTATCAAACCCCCTTAAGGCCCCGGCGGTCAATCCCGCTGGCGAAAAGACTAAGGTAAACGGCGCAGATTTCCCGTTGTTTAGCGCCGCTGGCCGCCTTGACGGACTTAGCCGCCCGGCGTAAACCGCGCAGCCTTGGCGGCCCGGAGCGCACGCATCTCCGGCCCAAAGCGGGTGTAGCTCAGTTGGTTAGAGCGCCGGCCTGTCACGCCGGAGGTCGCGGGTTCGAGTCCCGTCACTCGCGCCATGGCGTTAGCGCTTGCCGCGATAGCCTTCCTCCCGCGCGCCAGATTCCTGATCTGCTTCACGACCGACGACAAAGAGAAAATCGCTTAACCGGTTGACGTATGGGATCGCGGCGTCGCGTTTTTCAGGCGCCAGCGCCGTCAATCCGCGTTCAACGCGCCGCGCAACGACACGCGCCTGATGCATGCGACAGCCAGCTTCCGACTGACCCGGATAAATGAACTCCTTCAGTGGCGGGAGCGCCTCCTGAATTTCGTCGATCAACGACTCGAGCGCGTCGACCGCTCCTGCGTCAAGTTGAAATTGCTTGATCTCTTTGTCGCCCGCATAGCTGATGAGGGCGCTGAGCTGATATAGGTTTTTCTGTACGGACTTGAGGATGTCGTCGCGTTTGGGGTGGGCGAGGCGCGCGAAACCGATTGCTACGGACAATTCGTCAAGATCGCCGACGGCAGCGATATGCGGATCGGCCTTGCTGACCCGTTCGCCGGAAAGCATCGCCGTTTCGCCAGCGTCGCCGCCGCGCGTGTAGACTTTTGGATCCGCCATCGTCTTCTTTTCTCCTCTAGATCAATTCGCTTCGCTGCGTATTCAAACGCCCGGCGGGAATTCTCGCAACACGGTCTGAAAGGCGCGCACGGCCGGGGTCGGCAGCCAACGCTTTCGCACCGCGAAACCAACGGCAAGCGGTTCAAAGAACGCTATATCCAATAATGCGAAACGACGCATGAATGTGCTCGACGCAGAATATTCCGCACCGATAACGCCAATCGCGTCACTGCCGGCGACCATATCCGCGACGAGCGGAAAATACTCAATGATGTGCATGCGTCGGGCGCTATCGCCGCCCATAGACGAGTAAAGCGTGCGCAATCGGTCCGTATGCCAGCTCATACGATCGGGCGCGATAACGGGATAATCCGTAATCTCACCGCGCCGCACGCCCGCCTTCTTGGCGAGTGGGTGACGTTTTCGGGTAAACAGGCGGGTTTTCAGATCGCCAAGCCGCTCAACGGAAAACGCCGCATCGCCCGTCATTTCATGTTCCGGGCCGACCAGAATATCGATATCGCCGCGCCGCAGCGCGCGAACGCCGCTTGTCGCCGAAACAGCCTCAAGATGGACGCGCAACGCGGCATGGGTCAGCGACAACTCCCGGATGGCGTTATTGATCAAACCCTGCATGGAGGCCGGGCTGACGCCGACCCGGATCAGGGTGTCCTCTGTTTCGCGCGACGCCTGTGCGTCCTCCGAGAGTTGATCAAGGTCGGAAATAATGCGGGCGGCCCGATTGATGAACGGCCGGCCGCGCTCCGTGGCCACAACGTCCCGGGCGCGGCGATCGAACAGGGCGTAACCGATTTCCGCCTCGATATCGGCGACGCTCCGGCTCACCGTCGACTGGGTGAGGGCCAGCGAACGGGCGGCGGCGCTGATCGATGCGTGCCGGTCGACGGCGACAATATGTTTGAGTTTGGTAGCGTTCATAAGCCATGCGTTTTTTGCATAATATATCCATAGTATGCATTTGACAAATGCAAGGTTGGAGACCACAACCGTCACGGCTTTGTATTCGCCGGGCGCGGGGTCACCGTGCCCGGCTTGCCGTGTTTGTGAGCGCGCTCGACGCGCCTCGGCGCCGGCGCCGATATTGATTTAAAAATCTGGCACACTGATCTGCGCCGACGCGGCGCATCAAAAGGGACTTACAACCGATGACCGAATATGCAGCGCCAATCGCCGATATGCAGTTCGTGGCGACAAAGCTCGCCGGGTTTAGCGACGTCGCGAAATTGCCGGGCGGAGAAGACCTGAGCGAGGAACTGCTGGCGTCAATATTTGAAGAGGGCGGCAAATTTGCTGCGGGAGTGTTGGCGCCGCTTTACCGAGTTGGCGATACGCAAGGATCACATCTGGAAAACGGTACAGTCAGGACGCCGGATGGATGGAAGGCCGCATACGCACAATTTGTCGAAGGCGGATGGAACGCCGTGCCGTTTGATCCCGACTTTGGCGGGCAGGGTTTGCCTTGGCTGATCGCAACGGGTCTCTTCGATCTATGGCATTCTTCGAACATGGCCTTCACGCTCTGTCCGATGCTGACACAGGCCGCCGTTGAAGCCGTCACCCGTTACGGATCGGCGGAGCAGAAAGCCAAATATCTTGGAAAGATGATATCCGGCGAATGGACTGGCACGATGCAGCTGACGGAGCCACAAGCTGGATCCGATCTTGCGCAGATCCGCTCAAAGGCGGTGCGGGGCGGCGACCACTATCGTCTTTCCGGCCAGAAGATCTTCATCACCTATGGCGACCATGAGATGACTGATAATATCATTCACATGGTGCTGGCCCGGACCCCCGATGCGCCGGCGGGCGTGAAAGGCATTTCCCTCTTTATCGTGCCGAAATTTCTGGTGAATGACGACGGTTCGCTGGGCCCACGCAACGATGTGCGATGCGTGTCGCTTGAAGAAAAGATGGGCATTCACGCAAGTCCGACTGCTGTCATGTCTTATGGCGAGAGCGAAGGCGCTGTCGGTTATCTCGTCGGCGAGGAAAACAAGGGCCTCGCTTACATGTTCACGATGATGAACAATGCGCGTCTGTCAGTCGGGCTGGAAGGCGTCGCGATTGCCGAGCGCGCTTATCAGAAGGCCGCGGCGTTCGCCCGTGAGCGCGTTCAAGGGCGCGATATCGCCGGCGAAAGCCCAGATTCGGTGGCCATCATTCGCCACCCGGACGTACGCCGTATGCTGATGACCATGCGGGCGTTGACGGAAGCCTCGCGCGCGCTTGCCTATTACACGGCAGGCAAGCTCGACATTGCATTGCGCCACACCGACGACACCGCGCGCCATGAGGCGCAGGCGCGCGTCGATATGTTGATCCCCGTCGTGAAGGGGTGGGGTTCGGAAGTGGGCTCCGAAGCGGCGTGGAACAGCGTTCAGGTTCACGGCGGCATGGGCTTCATCGAAGAAACGGGCGCCGCGCAGTTCATGCGCGACGCCAAGATCGCGGAAATCTACGAAGGCGCTAACGGCATTCAGGCTATGGACCTTATTGGTCGAAAGCTGGCGCGTGACGGTGGCGAAGAGGCGAAGAAATTCATCGGCGAAATGCGCGACCTCGATGGGGCGCTCGCCGATGCGGAGGAAGACCTGTCCAGCCTGCGCAATGCGCTTAAGGGTGGCGTTCAATCGCTTGCAAGCGCGACCAACTGGCTTCTTGAAAGTCATAAGGGCGGCGCAAGCGACGCCGCCGCTGGCGCGATGCCGTATTTGCGCTTGTGGGGAACGGTCGCCGGCGGATGGCTGATGGCGAAGGCGGCGCTTGCCGCGAAAGCTGATCTTGCCGCGGGTTCGGGGGATTCAGATTTCCTGAAAGCGAAAATCACCACGGCGAAATATTATGCCGAACGCATACTGCCGCGCGGGGCGGCGCTAGCGGCGGAAACGACGGCCGGCGCAGAAACCGTCATGGCGCTTGCCGACGAGGCGTTTTAATCCACACTCCCCCTGAATTCAGGAGACCGACATGCCCGACGACGTAAAGATTACTGAAAAACAGGCGGCGCAAATGAAAAGCGGCGACAATCATGCGCGCAAGAACAAAGTGCGGTTCGTCACAGCAACAAGTCTCTTCGACGGTCATGATGCAGCAATCAACATTATGCGGCGCATCCTGCAGTCGTCGGGCGTTGAGGTCATTCATCTCGGTCACAATCGTTCCGTCGACGAAATTGTCACCGCCGCCATTCAGGAGGACGTGCAAGGGATCGCGGTCAGTTCCTATCAGGGCGGGCACATCGAATACTTCAAATACATGGTCGATCTCCTGCGCGAGCGCGGTGCCGGCCACATCAAGGTCTTTGGCGGCGGCGGCGGCGTGATCGTTGAAACGGAAATAAAGGAGCTTCAGGCATACGGCGTCGAGCGTATCTATTCGCCCAATGACGGCCAGAAATTGGGCCTTCAGGGAATGATCGAAGACATGATCGCGCGCGCCGATTTCGACCCCGTCGAGGTTGCCGGCGCCGACGTCTCGAAGCTTGGCGAAGGGGGCTGGAGCGAACTTGCGCGGTTCCTGACCGAACTTGAACAGGGGCGGGCGGACGACAAAAAACTCGCCGCGTTGGAAAAAGCCGCGGCGAGCCAAACCCGCGCGCCGATCCTTGGCGTTACCGGCACGGGCGGGTCTGGCAAGTCTTCCCTGTGCGATGAATTGATTATGCGTTTCCGCATGGACTCAAGCGCGTTCAAGATTGCTGTACTGGCGATCGATCCATCGCGGCGCAAAAGCGGCGGCGCGCTGCTTGGCGACCGCATTCGAATGAACTCTATCAACGCGCCGCAGATCTTTTTCCGGTCGATCGCGACGCGCGATTCAGAAAGCGAAGTGCCGGGCTTTCTTTACCAGGCGGTGGATGCGGCCCGCGCCGCTGGCTTTGATCTGATCATCGTTGAAACGCCCGGTATCGGTCAGGGCAATGCGGCGATCGCCGATCTGTCGGACGTATCGCTTTATGTGATGACGCCGGAATTTGGCGCGGCGTCGCAGCTTGAAAAGATCGACATGCTCGACTTTGCGGATGTCGTGGCGATCAACAAATTTGACCGAAAGGGCGCCGAAGACGCCCTGCGCGACGTTCGCAAACAGGTGCAGCGCAATCGCGAAGAGTTTTCAAAGCCGCCTGAGGCGATGCCGGTTTATGGCGCCATCGCCGCGCGGTATCAGGACGACGGCGTCACGGGTCTTTATGTGGGCTTGTGTGAGAAGTTTTCGGGCAATGGTTTTGCGCTGCCGGAAACCCGATTTCCGGCGAATGAAAAACGCATGCCGTCGGCGCGCGACGCGATCGTGCCGCCAGCGAAGCAACGCTATCTTGCTGAGATCGCCGCCGATGTGCGCGGCTACCATGAAAAAGCGCGCCAGCAATCGGCGATCGCCCGTGAACTGCAGCAGCTGAAACGGTCACACGAGATGCTCGAGCAGTCAGGCGGGAAGGCGTCGTCACTGGACGGACTGATTACCGAGCGCGAAGAGCGCCTCGATACACGCGCGCGCAACCTTCTCGAAAACTGGCCGAAAGTGAAGGACAGTTATGCTGGTGACGAATATGTCGTGAAAATTCGCGACAGGGAAGTCCGCACCAAACTGACGCGGAAAACCCTGTCCGGCACGGAAATCCGCAAAGTTGTTTTACCGCGGTATGAAGATCACGGCGAGTTGTTGAACTGGATGCTGCGCGAGAACCTGCCAGGCTCGTTCCCCTATACGGCCGGCGTTTTCGCCTTCAAACGCGAAGGCGAAGATCCGACGCGGATGTTCGCCGGCGAGGGCGATCCGTTTCTCACCAATAAGCGATTTAAGTACCTGTCGAAAGATTCAGACGCCAAGCGCCTGTCAACGGCGTTTGATTCTGTGACGCTCTATGGCTGGGACCCCGATGAGCGCCCGGACATTTACGGCAAGGTCGGCAATTCCGGCGTGTCGGTTGCGACCCTCGACGACATGAATGTTCTCTTCGACGGGTTCGACCTCTGCGCGCCGTCTACATCGGTCTCGATGACGATCAATGGCCCCGCGCCTATGATTTTGGCGATGTTCCTGAACACGGCGATTGACCAGCAGCTCGCTAAGTTCGAAAAAGAGAACAACCGCAAACCGACGGAAGACGAAGCAAACAAGGTGCGCGCCTGGGCGCTCGAAACCGTCCGCGGCACAGTGCAGGCCGATATCCTCAAGGAGGATCAGGGCCAGAATACTTGCATTTTTTCGACAGAATTCGCGCTCAAAATGATGGGCGATATTCAGGAATATTTTGTCGAGAACAGGGTGCGGAATTTTTATTCCGTTTCGATTTCCGGCTATCACATTGCCGAAGCCGGCGCGAACCCGATCTCACAGCTCGCCTTTACCCTGTCGAACGGCTTCACCTTTGTTGAATCCTATCTTGCCCGCGGCATGAAGATCGACGATTTCGCGCCGAACCTTTCCTATTTCTTCTCCAACGGGATGGACCCGGAATACTCCGTCATTGGCCGCGTAGCACGGCGCATCTGGGCGATTGCGATGCGCGACAAGTACGGCGCCAACGAGCGGTCGCAGAAACTGAAATACCACGTGCAGACTTCTGGACGCTCGCTCCACGCGCAGGAGATGGACTTCAATGATATTCGCACAACCCTACAGGCGTTGATCGCGGTCTATGACAATTGCAACAGCCTGCACACCAACGCGTTCGACGAGGCGTATACAACGCCGACGGAGCATTCGGTACGGCGCGCTATGGCGATCCAAATGATCATCAACAAGGAATGGGGTCTTGCGCAGAACGAGAACCCAAATCAGGGCGCCTTCATCATCGATGAACTAACGGATCTCGTCGAAGAGGCCGTGCTTAAGGAGTTCGAACGGATCGCCGATCGCGGCGGCGTGCTTGGCGCGATGGAAACCGGTTATCAGCGCGGCAAGATCCAGGAAGAAAGCCTTTATTACGAGCATAAGAAACATGACGGTTCTCTGCCGATCGTCGGCGTCAACACGTTCCTCAATCCGGAGGCGGAGGAGGCGCTGGAGCCTGAGCTGCAACGCTCGACGACCGAGGAGAAAGACAACCAGATCCGGCGTCTGCGCGAGTTTCAGGGGCGCGACCCGGAGCAGTCCGAAAAGGTTCGCCAGCGTCTGCGCGACGCCGTGGTGAGAGACGAAAACGTATTCGCTGTCTTGATGGACGCGGTGCGTTATTGCTCGCTGGGTCAGATCTCTGACACGCTGTTCGAGGTCGGCGGCAAGTATCGGCGGAATATGTGACACTGGAAGGCGTAAGGGCTGCGGCGAACGCGGCGGGGCTTGCGTTTCGCGGTGCCTTTCATCCGGAACCTGACGACCTGCCGCTGGGAAACAGGGCCGGAACGCTGGTCCTCCTTGGATTTGTCGGCGGCGAGCAATGGGCGGGCTTTGTCGCGTCTCCGGAATATCAGGACGGCAAACCCAATCCGCTTGACCGCTGGTCCCACCGCGTGATTTCCGCGCTTGCGCGCGAGTTGAACGCCCGACCGTATTTTCCGTTCACTGCGCCCTTCATGCCCTTCATTCGCTGGGCGCAAAAGGCCGAACCGGTAAGGCCGTCGGCGATCGGCATGCTTATCCATCCGGATTTCGGCTTGTGGCACGCTTGGCGCGGGGCGCTGGCTTTCGATGAGGCGATGGATCTGCCGCCGCGCGACGCGCGGCCGCGTCCCTGCGATGCGTGCGAAGACAAACCCTGCCTGTCCGCCTGTCCGGTTGACGCTTTTGATGGAACGGGCGCCTTCGATGTCGCGTCATGCGGCGGACATATTCGCCGCCCAGAAGGCGCAGACTGCATGTCTTTGGGTTGCCGCGCCCGCCGCGCCTGTCCCGTCGGACGTGATTATCAGTATTCAGATCAGCAGACGGCGTTTCACATGCGGGCGTTTCGCGGCGGGTGAGACGGCATGTCCGCCCTATCACCGGAAGCGGACATTTGAGTCGGTCACGAAACCATGTGCGTTCATGGGCAATTTGCATCGTCAACCCGGTTAGTTCTTATTGCGCTTTTCCTCTGCCCGACGGTCCTTGGCTTTTTTTGCGGCTTCGCGGATTTCTCTTATTTCTGAAAGCGAACGCCGAATATTCCTAAAAAAGCCTCCGACCCAAAGAAAAACAATAAATGAGACGGCAACGACGAAATAAATGTATATGTTTAGCGTACGCTCATGCTCTTGATAGAAATCATTGGAGATGAGAAATGCTGGCGTTATGCCAACTGCGATCACAATAACAAAAGCAACAAAGCCTAAAAAAAACTGAAAAATGCCGCGCGGAATTCCTCGAAGCATTCGGCTCCAGTGACGATTTCTAGCTTTATCTACTTCGCTACTCGAACGCCATGTCTTGAAAATAAGCATTATGGAAATGCCGAACACGGCGTATCCGAGAAAGAAGTATGAGGCTAAACGAGCGCCAGAAACAGAAAGCGCTAATCCCACTAAGGCGGCCGTCACTATGATCCCAATTCTGAACCAAGCAATTGTGTCGTGTTCTTTTTCAGGATCCGTCGCCATGAATTAGAAGGTCCGAAAATTTAGTGGATTTGTCGAGGCCGCGAGACAGAGATTCAGCTATTAGTTAAATGCTGTTTTGAGCCAAAGGCCGTCGTTCAATCAACGTCGAATTCTGCAACAATCGATTCCAGCGCGTCGAGCCCGTCAGTCAGCGCGGCCGGGCCCGGTTGCAAAATAACCGCCGACTTAATTTCGTAGAGCCGGTTGTGCCGGACCGCCGGTATGTCGGCGAAGCCGCCCCGCGCGGCGAACGCGTCTTTTTTGAACCCCTTGCCGCACCAGGAGCCGATCACGATATCCGGTTTTGCAGCGATGACTTCCTCTGCGGAAACGATGCGATCTTTGGCGCCGTGTTTCTCCGCGAGACCGGCGAACACATTCTCACCGCCAGCAATCTCAATGAGGTCCGAAACCCAACCAATCGCCGAGATCATCGGATCGTCCCATTCTTCAAAGTAAATGCGCGGCCGGCGGGCAGGGGTTTCGCCTTTCGCTTTCGCGCTGTTAACGCGCTCGCGTAGCCTGTTCGATAGCGTCTGTGCTTTGGCCGGTTCGCCGATAAGCGCGCCGACCGTGCGGATCATATCGAAAATGCCTTCGACCGTGCGGTGGTTGAAGGCGTGCACTTCCAGCCCCTCGCGAATTAGATTCGCCGTGATGTCGGCCTGAATGTCGGAGAACGTGAAAACGAGATCCGGTTTCAATGCGGTAATCTCTTCGGTTTTGGCGTCGGTGAACGTCGATACTTTGGGTTTGCGCCGCGCTTCCGGCGGGCGGACGACGAAGCCGGAAACGCCGACAATCCGGTCCTGCTCGCCCATCAGATAGAGAGTCTCGACCGTTTCCTCGGTCAGACAGATTATGCGTGTGGGCGCGGCCATCGATTGTCCTTAACTCGTTTCGCCGCGTTCATTTAGTGGCGTCAGCGTATTCGTCAAATCCGGCGATTCACCGAAACGGAACGTCGCTTCTCCGTTTGCTGCCTTTCCCGCTGCATACGTCCTTACTGCGGCGCAGGCGACCTTGCCCATCAGGGGCGTCTTGGCCTAATCCACCTCTCGCAATTGAAAGGGATCACGTGATCGAAGGACCGATCGTCATCATCGGCGCGGGGCAGGCCGCGGCGCAGGCTATCGCATCGCTGCGCCAGGGCGGTTTTGCTGGACCGATTACGCTGATCGGCGACGAGCCGGCGTTGCCCTATCAACGCCCCCCCTTATCGAAAGCGTATATGAAAGGCGAGTTCGAAGAATCGCGCCTCTATTTCCGGCCCGCTGCGTGGTACGAAGACCAGAACGTCAACTTGATGCTTGGTCAGCGCGCGACATTAATCGATCGGCAGGCGCGGCGCGTGCGCCTCGAAGACGGCGGCGCCGCCGAATACGACAAGCTCATCATTGCGACCGGCGCGCGCGCCCGAAAATGTCCGGTCGCCGGCGGTGACCTGAAGGGGGTTCATGATCTGCGCACGCTGGCTGACGTAGAGCGCATCCGGCCGCAAATGGTCAGGGGCCGGAAGATCGTAATTGTCGGCGCCGGTTATATTGGCCTTGAAGCGGCGGCTGTTGCGCGACAGATGGGACTTGAGGTCACCGTCCTTGAAATGGCCGAACGCGTCCTTGCGCGCGTCACCAGCCCGGTCATTAGTGAGTTTTACGAAACCGTGCACAAAGCCGAGGGCGTCGATATTCGCACGGGTGCGCGACTGGCGTCGTTCAAAAGCGATAATAACGCTGTCGCCGCGGCCCTTCTCGATAACGGCGAGGAAATCGCCGCCGATCTTGCGCTGATCGGCATCGGCATCCTGCCCAATATTGAATTGGCGAGCGAGGCCGGCGTCGAATGCCATGACGGCGTTGTCGTCGACGAAGATGCGCGGACGTCCGACCCCCGACATCTTCGCCGCCGGCGATTGCACCCGCCGCCCGCTCGTTCATTACGGCCGGGAAGCGCGCCTTGAAAGCGTTCATAACGCCATCGAACAGGGCAAGCTCGCCGCCGCCGCTATTCTGGGCCAGCCGCGCCCCAAGGAAGACTGCCCATGGTTCTGGTCCGATCAATATGATTTGAAGCTGCAGATTGCCGGCCTGTCGCAAGGATATACCGATATTGTCCTGCGCGGCGATCCGGCGTCGCGGAAATTTGCGGCGCTCTATCTAATGGATGGCCTTCTGATTGCCGTCGACGCTGTTAATGCGCCGCCTGAGTTTATGATGGCGAAGAAAATGATTATCGCAAAAGCACGGCCCGATACGTCGCAGCTCGCCGACCTATCGGTGTCGATGAAAGATATCGCCGCGCAATCGGCCTGAGGCGACGCCCGCAAACACCCAGCTATGCGCCGCGCCAGCGATTGACGAAGTCGCTTTCAATATCGAGCAGGTCCATCACCCGGCCGACGGAGTGATCGATGAGATCGTTCACCGTTTCCGGCTTTGCATACATCGCGGGCATGGGCGGCGCGATGATCGCGCCAAGCTGGGCCGCCTCAAGAAGTAGTTTGCAATGGCCGGCGTGGAGCGGCGTCTCTCGCGGCATCAGGATGAGCGGCCGACGTTCTTTCAGGCAAACATCAGCGGCTCGCGTCAGAAGGTTATCCGCATAAGAATGAACAATCGCTGACAGCGTTTTCATGGAGCAGGCAGCGACAATCATGCCGTCGGTTTTGAAGGACCCCGAGGCGATCCCGGCGGCGATATCGGTGTGACGATAGGCATGATCGGCGAGGGTGGCGACGTCCGCCGGTTTCCATTCCGTCTCGAGCCCCAGATTCATGACTGCGGTCTGGCTCATGATCAGATGGGTCTCGACGCCCTCGGCCTCGCGCAGCTTCTCTAAAAGCCGGACGCCGTAAATTACGCCGGAGGCGCCGCTGATGCCGATGATGATTTTTTTCATAGGCCCTATGTAAGCCATAAGCGGCCTCGCTGCTATCGCGGCCGGCGTCGCAGCAGCGCGCTCTCACATGGCGCCCAAACGTCTGCCAAACCGGCTTCGAACGGTCCTCCCTGCAGGGGTGGCGGCGGCCGCGCCGGGCGCCTATGTTCCGGGCCTCATGAGCAAGCGCTTGGACATATCTGCTATCGACGCGCCGCCGATTGACTTCGGCGTGCCGGCCGGCGCGCGCGTCATCGTAGCGATGTCCGGCGGCGTTGATAGTTCCGTCACGGCGGCGCTGGCGAAACTCGCCGGTTACGATGTCGTCGGCGTGACACTGCAGCTCTACGATCACGGCGTCGCTATTCAGAAAAAAGGCGCTTGCTGCGCCGGCCAGGACATCGCCGATGCGCGCCGCGTCGCCGAGGCGATGGGCTTCCCTCATTATGTCCTCGACTATGAAGACCGGTTCAACGCTGCGGTGATGGAAGATTTTGCAGATACCTATCTAGCGGGCGCGACGCCGATCCCGTGCGTGCGCTGTAATGAACGGGTGAAGTTTCGCGACTTGATGGAAACGGCCCGCGATCTTGGCGGCGCGGCTATGGCGACCGGTCATTACATCCGCCGCGTTGTCGGGCCTAACGGCCCGGAGCTTCGCCGCGCCTTCGATGCGTCGAAAGACCAAAGCTACTTCCTGTTCTCGACGACGAAAGAGCAGCTCGACTTTCTGCGCTTCCCCCTCGGCGGCCTGCCGAAAGAGGAAGTCCGCCGGCTCGCCGGTCAGCTCGGGCTCGTCGTGGCTGACAAACCGGACAGCCAGGACATCTGTTTCGTGCCGGAAGGGAAATACGCTTCGGTCGTTGAGCGCCTGCGGCCGGGTTCTGCGGAGCCCGGTGAGATCGTTCATGTGGACGGGACGGTGATGGGCCGCCATCCCGGCGTCATTCACTACACGGTCGGACAGCGGCGCGGCCTCGGCGTCGCCATTGGCGACCCGCTCTATGTGGTGCGTCTCGACGCTGACCGGAAGGAGGTCGTCGTCGGTCCGCGCGACGCGCTGCTGATTTCGCGCATCCGTCTGAAAGACGTTACCTGGCTCGGCGACGGCGCGGGTGAGGACGCGGCCCGCGCCGGCGCAGCGGTCGCAGTCAAAGTGCGCTCGACGCGGCCGCCCGAGCCGGCGCGGCTTGCCTGGACCGATGGCGGCTGGGCCGTTGATCTCGACGAGCCGGAAGAAGGCGTCGCGCCGGGACAGGCTTGTGTCTTCTATTCGCCCGATGAGGGCCATGATCGCGTTCTTGGCGGCGGCTGGATCGCGGAGACCGCGGCCATGCGGGAGGCGGCGTGACGCTTGTCGTGCGGCCGCTCGAGGCCCGGGACGAGGCGGCCTGGCGCCGCCTCTGGTCGGGCTATCTCGGCTATTACAAGACCATGTTGCCGGACGATGCGACCGATGCACTGTTTGCGCGTTTGCTTGCCGGCGCGCCGCATTTTGCCTTCGTAGCCGACAAGGACGGAGATATTGTCGGCTTTGTTCACGCGTTGCCGCATGCATCGACGTGGTCGCTTGGCGGCTATTGCTATCTTGAAGATCTCTTCGTTGACAAAGCAGCGCGCGGCGTCGGCGCCGGCCGCGCCCTGATCGAAGCGGTCTATGCCGAGGCGGACAGGCGCGGCTTAACCCGGGTCTACTGGCATACCGAAGACAGCAATCGAACAGCCCGACAATTGTATGACAGGCTTGCGTCAGTGAGCGACTTCGTTCAGTACCGCCGCGAAGGTCAGTAAGAGACGAGTGATGGCGAAGAAATTGTACGATTGCATAAAGTGTTCGGCGTATTGCTGTTCTTATACCCATATTCCGGCAACGAAGAGCGACATCAAGCGCCTCGCCAAATTTCATGATATCTCCTTTGATAAGGCGGAGAAGAAATTTACCAAGAAGGGCGATGAGGACAATCCGCGCGTTCTTCGGCATACGGATGATGAGCACTTCGTGACGTCATGCATGTTTCTCGACAAGGAAACGCGAAACTGCACAATTTATGAAGGGCGCCCGCAGATTTGCCGCGAGTTTCCGACGCAAAAGCGTTGCGGCTATTATGAGTTTCTGATCTGGGAGCGAGAAGTGCAGGACGACCCGGATTGGGTAGCGACAACGGATTAAAGGCGCAGTACGGAAAAGATGGCGGTTATTCGGGAATACAGACACGAGGACGACGACGCCATCATCGCCGCGTGGGAAGCGGCGTCGCGACTCGCCCACCCATTCCTATCGGATGACTTTATCGCCGGCGAGCGCAAGGCCATTCGCGAAACCTACTTGCCAAATACAAAGACCTATGTCGCTGAACAGGACGGCGCGGTAGTTGGATTTGCATCGATGATCGGTGACGAGCTCGGCGCCATATTTCTTGAGCCGGATCATCACGGAAAGGGCGTCGGTCGCGCATTGATGGATGCGGCGGCCGATGGCCATGACTTCGTTGAAGTCGAAGTCTTCGAAAGAAATCCGATCGGTCGGGCGTTTTACCAAAGATATGGCTTTCGTGAGATTAAGAAACCTGTTCACGAAAGAACGAGCGAACCGCTAATCCGAATGCAGTGGCGCCGGTAAGCGCTGACGGCTAAGCGAACGCCTATGACGGAAAAAGTCGACACGGTTGTTATCGGCGCCGGTGTTGTCGGGCTGGCGGTTGGCCGTGCGCTCGCCCGCGCGGGCCGCGACGTCATTGTTCTGGAAAAGAACGCTGCGTTTGGCGAGGAGACGTCATCACGCAACTCGGAAGTCATTCATGCGGGACTCTTTTACCGGCCCGGCGGCATGCGCGCGCGGCTCTGTCATCCGGGCAAATTAAAGCTCTATGAGTTTTGCCGCGCCTACGGTGTAGACTTTGCAAACTGTGAGAAACTGATTGTCGCCCATGGCGACGACGAAGTCGCGCAGCTCCGCGCCATCAAAACCCGCGCTGTTGATAACGGCGTCACCGACCTCGAATTGCTCGCCCGCGCAGACGCCATTGCGCTAGAGCCGGCGCTCGAGTGCGACGCCGCGCTTCTGTCGCCGTCGACGGGCATTATCGATTCCCATGGGCTAATGTTGGCGTTGCTCGGCGGTCTTGAAGACGCGGGCGGTGCCTTGGCGCTTAAGGCGCCGGTTGAGCGCGGACGCCTCAGCGACAGTCGCATCGTGTTAGAAGTTGGCGGTGAGGGCGCCATGAGTCTCGACGCCTCGCTCGTCGTCAATTGCGCCGGCTTGTGGGCGGACCGTGTCGCCCTTTCGATTGACGGCGTGTCGGCGGACACAATTCCGACGCTGCAATATGGCAAAGGCCAGTACTTCGCATACATAGGCGCGGCGCCGTTTGAACGGCTGATCTATCCGGTTCCCAACCATGACAGCCTTGGGACGCATTATACCCGCGACCTTGGCGGCCAGGCACGCCTCGGCCCCGACATTTCATATGTCGCGTCGAACACGGATTACGTGGTCGACCCGGCCCGCCGCGACAGTTTTGCGCAAAGCGTCCGACGGTTCTGGCCGTCCCTCGATCCGGAGAAAATGCAACCCGGCTACGCCGGCATCCGACCGAAAAGCGCCGGCCCGGGCGAAGAGGGCGATTTCTTGATTCATGGCCGCGAAGCCCACGGATTGGCGTCCTATATCGGCCTTTACGGAATCGAATCGCCCGGCCTGACGAGCTGCCTCGCGATCGCTGACTATGTTGTGGAATTGGCGGGTTGAGCCGGCTTGCGCGGCCCAGCGCCGCCCGTTATAGACGCCCGCTCAAAATGGCGTCCCGGCGGGGTAGCTCAGTTGGTGAGAGCGCAGGATTCATAACCCTGAGGTCGGCAGTTCAAATCTGCCCCCCGCTACCAATTAAAGTCTTTTGCACAAAAAACCGAACTTTTTATAGGGTTTTTACAGCCGTGGTCCGTTTTTATGGCGGCTTACTATCGTATGGTTGTCGGCCGCAATTAGCCGAGATTTGTCATAGGCGATGAGGTATTGACCCGCCCCCGCCCGGCTCCCGCGTTTATTTAGAGAGTCCTGCTGCTGAATGCCTCAATGGTTTCCGTTTGGCGTGCGCCTCGTGCGTGGAGCCGTCAAGGAACTCAAGCCCACGGCGCGGTTGCGGGCGCTGTGTTCGCGCGAACGAGACTTTCGCTCGCGATTCATTTAACGCTGTATCAAGTTATTTGCGACGCCAAAGGTGAAGGGGAGCATCTACCATGGGGTGAAAACCATGACGGAAGGGCCCAGCATGGGAAAGTTGACAACGCATATTCTTGATACAAGCGCCGGGCGACCTGGCGCCGGCGTTCGGGTCTCTGTCTATCGCCTCAATGGCGAGGAACGCGGTGCAGCGTTGAATTGCACCGTGACTAACGCTGATGGTCGGTGTGACGAGGCGTTGCTCAGCGACGATGATTTTACGACCGGCGTTTATGAGCTGGCTTTCGAGATTGGCGATTATTTCGCCGGGCAGGGGACGTCGCCGGCGGGGCCGCGTTTTCTGGATATCGTGATCGTTCGCGTCGGCGTCGCCGATCAGGACGCGCACTATCATGTACCGCTTCTGGTTTCGCCGTTCGGATACTCAACCTATCGCGGCAGTTGACGTCATGCGCGACAGTATATCCTTCTACCTTAACGGACGGCGAAAAACGCTGAAACACTTTTCGCCGACGCAGACATTGTTGCGTTATTTGCGGGAAGAAGAAGGACTATGCGGAACCAAAGAAGGATGTGCGGAAGGCGATTGCGGCGCCTGCACCGTGATGATCGCGAGACTTGATGAAAACGGCGAGGTCAGGCGCGAGGCGATCAACGCCTGTATCCGGTTCTTGCCGAGCCTTGAGGGAACATCGATCACGACCGTTGACGCGCTGAGCAAGGACGCGTCTTACCCGCACGCGGTGCAGCGCGCGATGATCGATAGTCACGCATCGCAATGCGGGTTTTGCACGCCAGGCTTTGTGATGTCCCTATATACGGCTTACCGTAATCGCGCCGACCTGTCGCTCTCGAATGCAAATGACATGCTTGCCGGTAACCTATGTCGCTGCACGGGATATGGACCGATTTTGGCCGCCGCGGAGAAAGTCGGCGAAGACGCCGCTTCTGATAACCAGTCGGCCGAAGATGAAGAAGAACGCACGCAGTTGCGCGCGCTTGCCAGCACTGAGCCAATCAATATCAACCATAGCGACGCAGAGAGTTTTATTCCCGCGACCAGCGATCAGCTTGCAGCATTATACGCCAGGCATGATGATGCAGTGATTGTCGCTGGCGCGACCGATGTCGGGCTCTGGGTGACAAAGAACCATCGCACCCTGCCAAAAACCATCTTTATCCAGCGCATCGATGAATTAAAGGCAATCCGCCGCGATAAGGATTGGCTGACAATCGGCGCAGGCCTGTCCTATAGCGATATTATCGAGCTTCTCGATGATCTGTATCCTGATTTTGGGGAGCTGATCCGGCGCATCGGCGCGGTACAGGTGCGCAATGCCGGGACGATCGGCGGTAATATCGCCAACGGTTCGCCGATCGGCGATATGCCGCCCGCGTTGATCGTACTGGGCGCCAAACTTGTCTTGCGAAAGGGCGCGCGTTCTCGCGAAATAGCCCTCGAAGATTTCTTTATCGAGTATGGAAAACAGGACCGCTCACCGGGCGAATTTGTCGAAGCGGTGCGCATACCGCTTGATACGCCCCGAGATCGCTTGCGCTGTTACAAAATTTCTAAGCGGTTCGATCAGGATATTTCAGCACTGTGCGGGTGCTTTAACATCGCAGTGGAGGATGGCGTCGTACAGTTCGCGCGGATCGCCTTTGGCGGCATGGCGGGCGTCCCCAAACGCGCGGTCCATGTTGAAGATGCGTTGGTCGGCGCGGCATGGGCTGAAACAACCATAAAGCTGGCGGCTGGAAAATTCTCCCAAGATTATGCCCCTCTGACTGATATGCGCGCAAGCGCCGCCTACCGGCTGAGCGTCGCGGAAAACTTACTGTTGAAATATTTCACGGAAACAAATGCGCCGCTGGCGCAGACGCGTCTCGTCGGCCATGGGAGCGCGTTCTGATGAGCTCCAACCCGACTGCGCGTCCGGCAACAGAAAAAATCGTAGCGAAAGATAAGAGCGAAACGCTTCTTCAACCGAAAAGCCCGGCCGGCGGCGATGCGGTCTCAACAGCGATCGCCCATGACAGCGCTTATAAACATGTCGCAGGGCAAGCCGTTTATGTTGACGACATACCGGCGCCAGCGAACTGCCTGCACGTTTTTATTGCATCCAGCACAAAGGCTCATGCGCGTATCCGCTCGGCGGATTTATCGAAAGTGCGCGCCGCGCCCGGTGTTTTCGCGGTGATAACGGCGGCCGATATTCCGGGAGAAAATGATGCGGGCCCGGTTGTGCACGATGAACCGCTATTGGCGATCGACGCCGAGCCCGCGATTGTCCATTGCGCCGGACAGGCGTTGTTTTCGGTCGCCGCGTTGTCAATCGACGCGGCGCGCGCCGCCGCCGCCGAGGCGGTGATCGACTACGAGGATCTCGATGCGCTCCTGACCATAGACGCGGCGATGGCGGCTGAAAGTTATATTGAGCCGCCGCAAAAGATGTCGCGAGGAAACGCTGCTGTGGCCCTCGGCGAAAGCCAACATCGCAAACGTGGACGCATTGAAATCGGCGGGCAGGAGCATTTTTACCTCGAAGGTCAGGCTGCGCTCGCCGTCCCGGGCGAAGACGATGATGTAACGGTCTTCTGTTCATCGCAGCACCCGACTGAAATTCAACACAAAGTCGCGGCCGTTCTGGGCGTCGAACAAAACACCGTAACCGTCGAAGTGCGCCGGATGGGCGGCGGCTTTGGCGGCAAGGAAACCAACGGCAACTTACCGGCGGCGATCGCTGCGCTGACAGCGAAGAAAACCGGCCGCCCCGCCAAGGTTTGTTATGATCGCGACGATGATATGATCATGACCGGCAAGCGCCATGACTTCGTTATCGACTATGACGTGGGTTTCGATGATAAGGGTCGCATTTGCGCGATCGTCATGAAACAGGCGGCCCGGTGCGGCTGGTCGACGGATTTGTCGCGGTCAATTTGCGACCGCGCCATGTTTCATGCGGATAATTGCTACTATTTGCCGAATGTCGAAATCACGTCCTATCGATGCAGAACCAACACGGTGTCGAATACGGCGTTTCGCGGTTTTGGCGGCCCGCAAGGAATGGTCGGCATTGAGCGTGTGATCGATGAAATTGCTTATACGCTCGATAAAGATCCACTGGCGGTCCGGCGCGCCAATTTTTACGAGACTGAAGGGTCGACTGGGGATCGCAATATAACGCCCTATCACATGACGGTAGAAGACTGCGTCATTGACCCTATTGTCGACGAACTTGCGGCGAGTGCAGATTATGCGGCGCGTCGAGAGGAAATTAAGTCCTGGAATGCAAAACAGCCTGTCATGGCGCGCGGCATTGCGTTGACGCCGGTCAAATTTGGCATTTCCTTTACAGCAACTCATTTGAACCAGGCTGGCGCGCTTATTCATATCTATACGGATGGATCGATCTACCTCAATCACGGTGGCACTGAGATGGGGCAGGGCTTGAATATGAAAGTCGCGCAGCTTGTCGCCGACGCGTTCTGCGTCGGCGTCGATCGCGTCAAGATCACCGCTACGAACACCGGCAAAGTTCCCAATACGTCTGCGACGGCGGCCTCCTCCGGCACGGATTTAAACGGTATGGCGGCGCTTGACGCCTGCCGGAAAATCAAGCGGCGATTGGCGGCGTTTGCAGCCAGCCGCGCTGGCGTCTCCGAGGAAGCGGTGTCTTTTTCCGCCACGGGCGTTCGGGCGGGAGACGAAGAGATTTCCTTCGATATGCTCGTCGCTGAGGCCTATATGGCGCGAATTTCATTGTCGGCGAACGGCTTTTATGCGACGCCAAAAATAAAATGGGACCGTGCTACGGGGCGCGGCCGCCCGTTTTTCTATTTTGCTTATGGCGCCGCGGTATCGGAGGTTGTGATCGACCGGTTGACGGGCGAGTACAAGTTGTTGCGCGTCGATATCCTTCATGATGTCGGGCAGTCGATTAATCCGGCGATCGATCTCGGACAGATCGAAGGCGGTTTTGTGCAAGGCGCCGGCTGGCTGACCACTGAAGAATTATGGTGGGACCAGACGGGTTTGTTAAAAACTCACGCGCCATCTACATACAAAATTCCAACAGCGTCGGATCGCGCGGCTGACATGCGTATCAATATTTGGCGCAGCGGGCACAATCGCGAGGAAACGGTTTATCGCTCAAAGGCCGTCGGCGAGCCGCCGCTTATGCTTGCTATTTCGGTATTGATGGCCCTGTCGGATGCGATTGCGAACGCTACCGGAAGATCAGAGTACCCAAAATTGAATGCGCCTGCGACGCCCGAACGCGTGTTGGCGGCGATCAATGATTGCACGAGCTAGAGATGTGCCAACAGAATTTAGACAGTATCTAGAACAGGTCGACAGACAGGCCGAACTTGTCAGGGTGACGATCATCGACGTGCAAGGATCGGCGCCGCGCGAGGCCGGTGCAGTTATGGTCGTCGACGCAGGCGGTAGCATGGGAACGATCGGCGGCGGCGCCTTGGAATATGACGCCATCGCACATGCGAGAACACTTCTTCAGGACGACAGCAACGACCAATGGCGACGCGATGTGAAAGATTATCCTCTTGGCCCGCGTCTTGGCCAATGTTGCGGCGGCTTTGTAAAAGTGCTGTTTGAACGCACTATGCCGCGCTGGCGGGATTTTTTCCTTTGTAAGCCCAGTCATGAAAAGAGGTTTCTTTTGCGGCCTGTTGAGTCCGGCGAAGCGCCAGTTTTTTTAAGCGATGAACGTGCAAAATTGCCGCCCGATCTGCGGCGGACCTTGAGCAAGGCGACTGGCGGCGAGGCCCGGCATTTTCTGTATCATGATGAGGCTGACGGGCGCCTATGGTTTGTCGAGGATTTACAATGCTCGCCGGCGCAAATCTATCTTTATGGTGCGGGCCATGTGGGGCGCGAAATCGTTCGAATTTGCGCCGGGATGGATGTGGAGATCGTCTGGGTGGATACCGATGAAACGCGGTTTCCAGCTGACTTGCCGGCAAATGCGACCCGCCTGATCGCGGCGTCGCCTTGTAAAGCGAGCGCGTATGCGTCCGAATGCGCCTATCATGTGGTGATGACTTATTCCCATGCCATGGACCTTGAAATCTGTCACGCCGTCCTGGCGCGCGGTGCATTCAGGTTTCTCGGGCTTATCGGGTCGGCGACCAAGCGCGCGCGTTTTGAAAAACGTCTTATCGAACTCGGGATAGAGCGCGTTTCACTGGAGCGATTGTGCTGTCCCATCGGCGTTGAGGGGCTTACAGGAAAAGACCCATCGGTGATTGCTTTGTCGGTCGCCGCGCAGATCCAGATGTTACGCGACCAATAAAAGGCGAGATGGTGCAGGCGGAAACAAAATCACGTAAAATATTGCGAGGTCGAACCTTGTCTTTCCGGGGCGATCCGTTCTCTGCCGATGCTGTTCGCTATTGTGAAGATGGCGCAGTTTTAATAAATGACCGGCGCATTGAAACTGTCGGTCCCGCGCAAGAAGTTATAGCTGCTGCGAAGGATGCGCCCGTTGTAGATTATTCCGGCGCGCTGATTATGGCCGGCTTCGTTGATGCGCATATCCACTATCCACAGATGGATATGATCGGCGCGCAGAATAACGGGCTGCTGGACTGGTTGAGCCGACATACGTTTCCGCAGGAGGGCCGTTTTGAGGACGCCGCCGTTGCAAAGGAGGTCGCATCGGCGTTTATCGATGAATGTTTGCGCAATGGCGTTACGTCGGCTTGCGTTTATGGAACGGTTCATCGCGCATCGGTTGACGAGTTCTTTAAAGCCGCGGCGGCGCGCAATATTTGCATGGCGGCTGGCAAAGTCTGCATGGATCGCGGCGCGCCGACTTCGCTTTGCGATACGGCGCAGTCCGCCCATGATGATTCGCAGGCCCTGATCGCCACGTGGCATGGCCGCGGACGCGCCCTCTATGCCATTACGCCGCGATTTGCGATCACGTCGACGCCCGAACAGCTCGAGGCGCTTGGCGCCCTCTGGAATGACCACCCATCCGTGTTAATGCAAACCCATCTTGCTGAGACCCATGATGAAATCGCGCAAGTGCGGGCGCTGTTTCCGAATCATCATAGTTATTATGATGTCTACAGATCGTATGGTCTGTCCGGCAAAGGGGCCATTTTCGGTCATTGCATTCATCTAACCGACCACGAGCTTCGCGCGCTCCGGGAAGACGGCGCGTCGATCGCGCACTGTCCGACGTCGAACGCATTTCTAGGCGCGGGCGCTTTTGACATTGCCGCCGCGCGGCGGGCCGAATCTGGCGTCAAACTTTGTCTTGGGTCAGATGTGGGGGCGGGCGTTTCCTTTTCGATGTTTACGACCATGAAAGGCGCCTATGAGGCCGCGCGCGGTTGCGGAATGACGCTGAGCGCTGGGCAATTGTTCTGGCTGGCGACGACGGGCGGCGCGGCCGCCATGCAACAGGACGGGAAGATCGGCAATTTGACCGCAGGCGCCGATGCTGACATCGTTGTGATCGATGTTGTTTCAACGCCGTTGATTGCGCGCCGCGTCGCGCAGGCCGATTCGCTTGAAGATATCTTGATGGCGCAAATCATTATGGCGGACGAACGCGCGGTTATGGCGACCTATGTCGCCGGTGAAGTCGCTTACGTCCGGAACAATGGTAAAAATCAGCACAAAGACTGAAGGCGCTGGCGATCTGTATAATCGATGGCGGGGTCGTCTTTCAGCGATTGCTGAAGAAATTCCACAAACGCCGCTGTTTTTGCGGGCTGCGGCTTGCGCGGCGGCATGATCGCCTGAATGTTCATTTCACTGATGCAGTAGGGCAAAAGCGCTGGGACTAAGGCGCCGCATTCAAGGTGCGGGTAAATATCCCATACGGATTTCATGATAAGACCATGACCTGCGAGCGCCCATTCGGTCAGGATATCGGATGAGTTGCTATCCATATTGCCTGAGACCATCAGGTTTTTTATTTCGCCGTTGTCATGTTCGAATTGCCAGAAATATCGCCGCGAGCCCGGAAATCGCAAGAGAAGACAATTGTGCGCCTTGAGATCTTCCGGCGAAGTCGGGAGCTCGCGCATTGAGAAATAATCAGGCGAGCCACAGACAATTCGCAAATCCGGGGCGATCTTTTTCATCATGAAACTGGAGGAGTCCGGGATGCCCTTGCGGATTGCCACATCGATATCCTCGCTTAAAATATCGGCGAGCCGATCGGTTATCTGCAGTCGGACCTGTACGTCGGCATGCGTCGCCACGAAATGTGGAACAAGCGGCGCAACGCAGCGTCGCCCAAAAGTGACAGGCGCGGAAATGCGCAACGCGCCGGCGGGGTGGCGTTTTATTTCTTCGAATCGTTTTTTCAGTTCCGCCGTTTCGGAAATCAGCCGCTGGCAGTAATCATAATAAATCCTGCCTTCTTCGGTGAGGCCGATCTGACGGGTGTTACGTACGAATAGTTTTTGACCGAGCTGTTCTTCCAGTTTGGCGATTCGGCTTGAAACGACCGCCGTTGACATGCGCAGTTCACGTCCGGCCGCGGTAAAGCCGCCGCGGTCAGCTATACGTACAAATACAACGTGATCATCTACGGGATGCATAAGCTCAATTGTTCAGAAAAACGAAACAATCGAGCGCAGCTTAAAAAATATCTTGAGAATGTGTCAATTGATTCGTTATTTTGGCGCGGCGGCGCAATGCGGTCGCCAGCGTTCGATCAGGGCTGCCAGCTCAGCTCAATCAAAGCCCAGAAGATTCCGAGACGATGGCCTATCCCAAATGTCCGGAGGCGCCGGTCACTGGTATTTTCATTGCGTGTTCTCTGTTCGATCAAACGAAGTCGTCATTCCGACGATAGCGTCTCCAACCAACGCGATAAAATTTGGCGTTCATCATCGGTCATGTCAGTAAGGTTGCCGGGCGGCATTGCCGTGCTCGCGATTGATTGCGTATGAATTTGTGGCGCTCGCTGTATGACTTGTTCGATCGTGTCGTAGTAAACGCCGCCTGGCGAGTCGGCGACAAAATCCGTCGGGTTGGCCGAGTGACATACGGTGCAGCGTTTTTGAATGATGGCAAACGCCTGCTGCGCGGTGACGGCGGGCGCTGCAGTTGATGTGCTGTCACCGGGCGTCGAAGGACGCCAGGCGACAAACACCATCATCAAAAAAAGCAACACTGCTGCGCTCGGCCACTGCCAACGCATCGCGGCTCCATGGTCGCCGCGGTCATGGGCGTTAAAATAGTGACGGACGATGGCGCCAATCGGCAGGATCAACGCAACCACGACCCAATTCATCGGATGCCCGAATGTCATCGGATAGTGGTTGGAAACCATCATGAAAAGAACGGGAAGGGTGAGGTAATTATTGTGGGTTGAGCGCAGCTTCGCGATGACGCCAAATTTCGGGTCCGGCGTTCTGCCGGCTTTAAGGTCCGCAACGACGATTTTTTGGTTCGGGATAATCACAAAAAAGACGTTTCCCGTCATGATCGTGCCGATCATCGCGCCGACATGAAGAAAGACGGCGCGCGCAGAAAACACTTCGCCAAGCCCCCAAGCGGCGCCGACAATGAACGCAAACAATAGAGCGAACATCACCGGCTGGTTGTTTTTCAGCGCGGATTTGCACAAGGCGTCGTAAATGAGCCAGCTCGCCGTCAGGGTCGCCAGCGAGATGCCGATCGCTTGCAGTTGCGTTAGCGCCAGGACGGAACGGTCGATGAGATAGATGTCGGCTTGCCAATAATAAAGGACGACAAGCAAGGCGAAGCCGGTAAGCCAGGTAGCGTAGGACTCCCACTGAAACCACTTAAGATCGTTCGGCATCTCCTCGGGCGCGACCATGTATTTTTGAATATGGTAAAAACCGCCGCCGTGAACCGACCAGTTCTCGCCCTTAACGCCATCGGGTTGTCCCTCGCGTCGCCGCAAGCTGAAATCGAGCGCCATGAAATAAAAGGATGTGCCAATCCACCCGATACCGGCGACAATATGGGCCCATCGGAAGATCAAGCTCGCCCAGTCTTCGAGATTCAAATCCAATGTGCAGTTCCTTTAGGGCGGTTGCGCCTGATCATAATGCCCGGCGCAGCGGGCGGTATCCCGGTTTTGGAGAGAAATACTCAAAAAAAAGATGATAATCATGCGAACGGCCCGGTTATACTAAGTATTCAGATGGCGATGGGTTAGAAGCGGCGGATGACGGAACCGCGTGACTTAGTTGGCTATGGCGGGTCGCCGCCGGCGGTTCAATGGCCGGACGGCGCGCGCGTCGCCGTGCAGTTTGTGCTCAATTACGAAGAAGGCGGCGAACGCTGCGTCCTCGACGGCGATGCTGAATCAGAAGCGTTCCTGTCAGAGATTATTGGCGCGCAACCGTTTTCAGGCGCTCGGCATATGTCGATGGAGTCGATCTATGAATATGGGGCCCGCGCCGGCGTGTGGCGTATTTTGGATCTTTTCCGGGAACGACAAATTCCGTTGACGGTTTTCGCCGTCGCGCTAGCGGCGCAGAAAAACCCCGCCGTGATAGAGCGCATGATGAAGGATGGTCATGAAATCGCAAGTCACGGGCTTCGCTGGATCGATTATAAGGACGTCCCCGAGGCGGTTGAGCGCGACCACATGGAAAGCGCCATCTCTATATTAGAAGGCTTGTGCGGAGCGCCGCCCCAAGGCTGGTATACCGGCCGGACCAGCGCGAATACGCGCCGGCTGCTCGCCGCGCATGGCGGGTTCTTGTATGACGCTGATGATTATTCCGATGATTTACCGTTCTGGAGCACGCAAACGCCATCGCCGCACCTGATCGTTCCATATACGCTGGACGCTAACGACATGAGATTTGCGACATCGCAAGGGTTTAATACCGGGATAGATTTTGAAACCTATCTCAGAGACTGCTTCGACATTTTATATGAAGAAGGCGCAGGCGCGCCCAAGATGATGTCGATCGGCCTTCATTGTCGCCTTGTTGGCCGGCCGGGACGCTTTGCGGCTCTTAAGCGTTTTGTCGATTACATATTATCCTTCGATAAGGTCTGGGTCTGCCGCCGCGTGGATATTGCGAAACACTGGCGCAAACATCATCCGTTCGAGGCCGCGAGCAAGAGTGGGATGTCGTCATGACGTCGTCCGTATTATCACCGACCGACAAGGCGGCGTTTGTTTCACGATACGGCGCCGTCTATGAACATTCGCCATGGATTGCGGAGACGTTTTTCGAACTGGGCGGCGCTGACCGGCGTTTTGATGCGTCTGAGTTTTCTTGCGCTATGGCGGAAATTGTCAACCGGGCCGGCGAGGACAAACAACTTTCCTTGCTTAAGGCGCATCCGGACCTTGCCGGGAAGCTGGCGGCGGCGGGTGCGTTGACCGCGGCTTCCGACGCTGAACAGTCCGGCGCTGGCCTTGATCAATGTACGCCCGAGGAATTATCCGAGTTTCAAAGCCTGAACGATCATTATACCGAGAAATTCGACTTTCCGTTTATCCTCGCTGTCGCCGGCCGCAACCGCCAGGAGATCTTGGAAATTTTTCGCAGCCGCGTGGGCAATACAAAGGCGGATGAGTTTTCGACAGCGCTCGCGGAAGTACATAAAATCGCCCGTTTGCGCCTCAAAAAAATGGAAAGTGGTGCGGCGTAAGCCGTGAAATATATGAGTGACAAACGCCCTGAGTTCGCGCGCGCCTTGCCAAATCTCTCGTCCCCTCGGTTCGGAAGTACCGTGCGTCTTGCCTCCGATGAGTTTTTTGCGGCCAAAGAACGGTTGATCGACGACGCTGAGCCGATTTTCTTACCCAATAAATACGACGATCACGGAAAATGGATGGATGGCTGGGAAAGCCGGCGACGACGGGGCGGCGGGCATGATTGGTGCATCATCGATTTAGGCGTGAGCGGCCTCATTCGCGGCGTCGATATCGACACGCGTCATTTCACCGGTAATTACCCGCCCGGCGCTTCGCTTGAGGGATGCGCCCCCGGCGCCGATCAGGAAGATGAAAGGAGCTGGCGGGAAATTTTACCGCAACAAATACTAGGTCCCGATCAGCATCACTTCTTTCCGATCAATGATCCAGGTCCCTGGGGCGCCCTACGGTTGAACATATTCCCCGATGGCGGCGTCGCCCGCCTGCGTGTTTACGGGGAAGCGGCGCCAGCCTGGGGCGATGCCGCGACAGAGGCCGCAATCGAACTTTCCGCGCTTAGAAATGGCGGCCGCATTATCGCATATAATGACGCGCATTATGGCGACGTCTGGGCGTTGTTATCGGAAGGTCGCGGCAAGACCATGGGCGACGGGTGGGAAACCCGACGACGGCGCGAGCCAGGCAATGATTGGATGATCATTGCGTTAGGCGCTTGCGGCGCGGTCGAGCGAATTGAAATCGATACGGCGCATTTTAAGGGAAATTTCCCGGAAAGCGCATCGGTACAAGGTTTGCGCATCACCGGCGCCGACGAAACGAATGTCGTCGCGCCGTCGATGGTTTGGAACGAGATTACGGCGCGCCATCCGCTATCGGCGGATAAGGTCCATGAATTTGACGGCGCCGATATATTATCGTCCGAGCCGATAACCCATGTGCGATTGAACATCTTTCCTGATGGCGGGGTCAGTCGCTTTCGTGTTTTTGGGCGTCGATTGTGACGCGGCCGCCCGTCCTTTTAAAGCCTGAGCCTCTGACGCAGGCGGCGTTTTCTCCGTTCGGAACTGTAATCGAGAAAGCCGGCGCCGAACAACGCGTCATTAATGAAGGCACTTGCATACGTTTTCATAATCTGGCGCATCTTGATGTCGCCGATATGGACGGCGCGGCGACGCTATCGATCTTTCAACCGGACGCTCGCCCCGTTCCGATTGAAATAGAAATGATGGAACGACACCCTCTCGGAAGCCAGGCGTTCTTTCCTCTTGCAGATTATGCTTGGTTGATTGTCGTTTCGGACGCCGTACGTCCAACCGCGGATTCACTGAAAGCATTTCGGGCGCGCGGCGATCAGGGCGTTCAGTACGCAAAGGGTGTCTGGCATCATCCTTTGCTGGTCGTCCGAGCGGGGCAGAATTTTTTGGTCGCCGACCGCTCAGGTCCGGGCGAAAATCTCGAAGAGGTCCGGTTTCCTGAGGGCGCCGGTGCACTTTTGTCTCCGCTCTGAAAGCTGCAGCGAGTTTTAAAAATAGGCCCTCAATTAACCCTCGACTAATTGGCGTTTATGAAAAAGAAAATCGTCATTGACTGTGATCCGGGGCAGGATGACGCTCTGATGCTGTTTCTGGCCCTTGCGGCGCCGGACCTGCTGGACGTTCTTGGCGTTGTCGCGGTGGCCGGAAATGTGACGCTCGAAAAAACACAACGTAACGCCAGAATGGTTTGCGAAATGGCGGGACGCGCCGATATACCCGTATTTGCGGGCTATGCGTCGCCGATGGTTCGGTCGCTGGAGCAGGCCGATCACGTGCATGGCCGCGAAGGCCTGAATGGCGTTGAGATTTTTGAGCCCGCGGTACCGCTGCAAAAGCAACATGGCGTCGATTTCATCATTGATACGCTGCGGAAGGCACAAGATAACGAAATCACACTCGTGCCCACCGGACCACTCACCAATATCGCCCATGCGATCTTACGTGCGCCGGAAACTTTGCCAAAAATAAAAGAAATTGTCGTCATGGGCGGCGCGTTGCGCGAAGGTGGAAATGTTACGCCATCAGCGGAATATAACATATTTGTCGACCCCCACGCGGCGCATGTCGTTTTTACGTGCGGGCGTCCGATTGTCGCCATGGGTCTTGATGTCACGCATCAGGTGATCACGTCTCCTGACGTGCTGGACGAACTGAAGAAGCTTCCATCGAAAGCAGCGCAAGCCTCATATGCATTACTCAAAAACTATGAATATTATGACGCAGGTAAATATGGAGCTGGCGGCGCGCCGCTGCACGATCCTTGCACTATCGCTTACCTTCTTGATCCGGAGATTTTCAAACTGAAACTATGCAATGTCAGGATCGAAACTGAATCTGATCTGACCATGGGACATACGGCGGTTGATTTCTGGGAGGCGACGGACTTGCCGAAAAACGTACAATGGGCGCATCATGCAGACAGAGATCGTTTTTTTTGTATGCTGGTGGAACGCCTGCGTCGTTACCAATAGGCTTGACGCACTGACTTGGAAAGGGCGCATGAAACGGCCGAATAGATTGTCGCCGCCGGTTAATAATTTCAGCTTGGCTTCGTCGAGTTGGACCTGTTGATTGACTTCGGGCGCAGACGCAGTCCTTAAACACGCGCGCTATGGGCGGATAAGAGGCGCAATAATGTCTGGGGAGAGAATGTGTCCCTTGTCGACATTGCATAAAAAATGATACCGATATCTCTATGACGCAATCTGCAAAGGCAGCGCCGTTGACGGCTCCTAAATTCACTAGCATGAAGCGCGTCGATGAGATCGGCGTGACCGAACGCGTGGCGCGTCTTTGTTCGCGCAGCATCAAAAAAGCCTCCAAGCTTGAGGCGCTGAGGTTGATCCTCAGCCAGATCGATCTGACGACGCTTGAGGGACAAGACACGCCGGGCAAGGTGCGCCAGCTGTGCCAAAAGGCGTTGCAACTTCATGACACCTTGCCGGATATCCCTCATGTAGCAGCGGTATGCGTTTATCCGATGATGGTGGAGGTCGCACGTAGAGCGGTGGAAGGCTCGGGCATTCACATTGCCTCTGTCGCCACGGCGTTTCCGAGCGGCATGGCGCCGACTGCAATCAAACTTGGAGAAATCAAGCTTGCAGTCGGTCTGGGCGCTGACGAAATCGACATGGTGATTTCCCGGGGCAAGTTTCTCGAGGGCGAATACCAATTCGTGTTCGATGAAATCGCTGCCTGTAAGGAGGCCTGCGGCGACGCGCACCTGAAAGTGATTTTGGAAACCGGAGAGCTTGGAACACTTGACCGGGTGCGCCATGCAAGTGATTTGGCTATGCAGGCCGGCGCCGATTTTATAAAAACGTCGACAGGCAAAATTCAGCCCGCTGCGACTTTGCCGGTGACGTTGGTGATGATGCAGGCGATCCGCGATTACTATTATGAGACCGGTAGAATGGTTGGGCTGAAACCAGCGGGCGGTATTTCGAAAGCGAAATTGGCGATTCAATATCTGGTGATGTTGCGTGAAACGCTCGGTGAGGCTTGGATGTCGCCTGAATGGTTCCGCTTCGGCGCCAGCAGTCTCGCCAACGATGTATTGATGCAGATACAAAAACAGCGAACCGGCGTCTATCAGTCGGAAGATTATTTCTCAAAGGATTAGGTCGATGGGTGAGGCGAGCACGCCGCATAAGCTGAATTTCGTCACTGGTTGGGAATATGCCGACGCGCCTGAGAGCACCGATCATATTCAAATCGCTGATCAGTATAAATTGTTTATTGGCGGCAAGTTTGTTGCGCCGAAATCGGGCAAATATTTTACGACGATCAACCCGGCGAACGAAAAGGTTTTGACCAAAGTCGCGCATGCGGGCGCGGCAGACGTTGATCGGGCGGTGAAAGCCGCCCGCGAGGCTTATGATTCGATCTGGTCGAAAATAAAGCCGGCCGAACGCGGCAAGTACATTTATCGTATCGCCAGGATTATTCAGGAACGGGCTCGCGAGTTCGCGATCATTGAATCCATGGATGGCGGCAAGCCCATTCGCGAGGCGCGTGATGTGGATATTCCGCTCGCGGCGGCGCATTTCTTCTACTACGCCGGGTGGGCCGATAAGCTGGATTACGCGTTTCCTTGCCGTACGCCGGAATCGCTCGGCGTCGCAGGTCAAATCATTCCGTGGAACTTCCCGCTTTTAATGGCCGCCTGGAAAATTGCGCCGGCGCTGGCCTGCGGCAACACCGTCGTTCTAAAGCCCGCGGAAACGACGCCATTGACAGCTCTGAAACTGGCGGAAGTTATTCAAGATGCTGACGTGCCTCCGGGCGTTGTCAATATCGTCACCGGCGACGGCGCCACGGGCGCGGCGATCGTTGAGCATGAAGACGTCAATAAGATCGCCTTTACCGGTTCAACTGGCGTCGGCAGAATGATCCAGCGCGCGCTGGCGGGGACAGACAAGAAATATACGCTCGAACTCGGCGGCAAGGCGGCGAATATCATATTCGCCGATGCGGCAATCGATCAGGCTGTGGAAGGCATCATCAACGCCATCTTTTTCAATCAAGGTCATGTTTGCTGCGCCGGATCGCGGTTGCTGGTGCAGGAATCAGTGGCGGATGAGGTAGTGATAAAATTGAAAGAGCGTATGCAAACGCTGATTGTCGGCGACCCGCTCGACAAAAATACCGATATTGGCGCGATCAATTCCGCGGCCCAACTAGAACGTATCAACGCCTACCTAAAACTCGGAAAAAAAGAAGGCGCTGAAATGTATCAGGCGGACGGAAAGACACCGGCGAAAGGTTTCTGGTGCCGCCCGACCTTGTTTACTGGCGTGGCGCAGTCGCACCGGGTCGTACGCGAGGAAATTTTCGGGCCCGTTCTGGCCATACAGACGTTCCGCACAATGGATGAGGCGATCACTAAAGCGAATAACACTCAATACGGTTTGTCTGGCGGAATCTGGACCGACAAGGGCGCTAAAATATTCAACGTTAGCGGCAAGATCCGCGCCGGAGTTATTTGGGCCAACACGTTTAACAAATTTGATCCGACCTCGCCGTTCGGCGGTTACAAAGAAAGCGGCGTTGGTCGAGAAGGCGGCATGCACGGTCTCTCGGCGTATTTGAACGTACATTAGACTTAGGGCGATAAAGCGATGGACAAGACCATAAAAGCCGAAGCGCGAAGCGCGGGAAGCGCTTCATTGAGAAGAGCGTCGGAACCGGCAAAATCCAAACCAGCGGCAAAACCTAAAAAGGCGCAGCCCACCCGTTTGGGCGTTGAGAAAACCTATAAGCTTTATATTGGCGGAAAATTTCCGCGCACAGAATCAGGCCGGTTTTTCGCCGTCAAAGACGCAAAAGGAAATGTCGCCGCCAATATGTGTCGCGGCAGCCGCAAGGACTTTCGCGAGGCGGTTGTCGTCGCGCGGGGCGCGCTCGGCGGATGGGCGGGGGCCAGCGCCTATTTGCGCAGCCAGATACTTTATCGGATCGCGGAGATGCTTGAGGGCCGGGCCGAGCAATTCGTCACTGAATTGGTTCTTATGGGCGCCGCGAAGCGTGCGGCGGCGGAGGAAGTAACCGCTGCAATCGATTGCCTCGTTTATTACGCCGGATGGGCTGATAAATATCAACAGATCTTCAGTTCGGTAAATCCGGTCGCCTCGTCGCATTTCAATTTTTCAATGCTGGAGCCGGTCGGAGTCGTAAGTATTCTTGCTTCACAAGAAAAAGCGCTTCTCGGCTTCGTGTCAGGCATCGCGCCTGTCGTCGCCGGCGGCAATACCGTGGTCGTTTTAGCTTCTGAGAAAAATCCCCTTTGCGCAGTCAGCTTCGCAGAGGTTTTGCATTCATCTGATGTGCCGCCCGGTGTGATCAATATTCTCTCTGGCTTCAGAAGCGAGCTAACCGAACAATTCGCATCGCACATGGATGTTAATGCTGTTGTTTATAACGGCGATGACGCTGATCAGATAAAGCTGGTTCAAGAGCAAGCAGCCAACAACATTAAGCGTGTGATTATTCGTAAAAAATTTGCGGCGCATGATCCTTATCAGATCATCGATGTGCAGGAAACAAAAACAACCTGGCATCCGATCGGCGGTTAGGACGCTTCTTCGACTTCTCCCAATAAGGGCATAGCGGGAGCGGTGCCGTGTTTTGTCGTCGAGAGACCCGCCACCTTGTTGGCGTATGCAATGGCTTTTCGAAAATCATCCGGAAATTTTACAAGGCCCGCGGCGAGCCCGCCATTGAATGCATCGCCAGCGCCGGTTGTATCTCTTACATCAACGCTCGTAGCCGGGACGCGATAATAAAAACCGTCAGAAGAGTTTTTAGCGTTGTCTGAATTCTCATCAAACGAGACGAAGCAGCCTTTGTCGCCAAGGGTCAAGACAACAGTAGATACGCCCGACTGTCGGCAAAAATCATGGATCGCTGCATCATCCTGCAACCAGAATTCCTGAGGAATATTGTGACCAAGGACATTATTCATCAAAAACACGAACTCTGTTTCATTGGGCGTAAGAATATCGGCGAGTTTTACGAGTTCGTGTGTTAGGCCGTCATTGATCGGAGCCGGATTAAGGATTGTTGTCACGCCCTGGTTGCGGGCGATGGTCAAGGCGGCTTCCGTCGCCGGAAGATAGTTCTCCACTTGGCAAACAAGGTACTTTGCGCCCGAGATTTGCGTTTTGTATGCGTCAATATGGTCAGCCGACAAATGATCGTTAGCGCCAAGAGCCACAACAATAAGATTTTGCGCTTCTGAATTGACAACAATGGAAGCGGCGCCGGTGGGATATTCGGCGCAAACCTGCAACGCCGCTGTCAGCCCTTCCGAGGCGATAAATTCGCGAACGCCCTGCGCAAAAATATCATCGCCCACGGCGCCGATAAAAAGCGTCTTAACGCCGAGCCGGTTACAGGCGACGGCCTGATTGAACCCTTTGCCGCCGGGCCCGGTGCGGAACTCACCAATGCGCGTCTCGCCAGGGGCCGGGAAAACGCCCGTGTTAAACGCGAGATCCTGAACATAACTGCCGACCACGACGACATCGACCATAGATATCCCTCCCAGAGAAATTGTGGAAATTGTCAGGTTAGCCAATCAACCCTTTGCGCTTTTTCTTTTCGATCACCGTCGCAACCCAGCTCTCGTCATTAATAAATTCATTGAGACCCGCGCCGGGGAATTTCACAGCCCAGCGATAAAGTTGTTCGATGAATTCCGGCTCTGTAGTCAGCGGATCCATAGAGCGTACTTTATCAAGCGCCTCAATAATGCGGGCGGCCATCTTAGCGTACAACGCCTCAATAGCGCCTTCAATTGAACCATCCTTTTTTCGCGCGTCCTGATACCATTCCATGCTGTTGAGGGAAATGACTTCCGTGCGGGGATAAAATGAACACATAAGGTTCCAGTTATCTTCGCCAGCGTCTTGATCGCCAGCGTTACGAAAGTCCGTGCGAATGATTACGCTCGGTATGTCTAGTTGCTTGGCGATCATGAACTCGACAACGGTGCCGGAATCTAGATCTGGTCCGTCAAAATTGAACAAGCCGAGATCAGCTTCCATAACCATCTTCAAATCTTGATTACGGATATGTTGCTTGCGATTACTGCCCTGTTCCAGATCCTGCGGCACAACGCATTCGTATTTGTCGGCGGACTGCCGTTCGATATAAGAAGCCAGTATGGCGTTGCCGATCAGATGTTTGTGGTCAAACAGATCGCCCGCGAAATAGATGCTCAGTGTATCGCTCATATCACGCAATTCCGGATTGCTTTTTTACAAAGTATGCCCGAACCCCCCACGATGCAATCACTATGCAGTTGAGGCCCATTTGGGCGTTGTTAAGCCTTCATTGTCGTACGCTCTGCCGCCTATTTTGTTGTGAGAAACTTCGTTCAAACGCCTTACGCTCTGCGCTTTCCGGCAATCTGTCCGGTTCGATTTCAGTGAAAACCATTTCCGCGGCGCTCGTCACGCATCCGCAAGCCCAAACGGCGCCGATGACCGGCGGTATTCGTCTGCAAGAATCTGGCGGCCGATGGGCGGTTCTGAGCGCGCGATGCAATCCATGCGATGGCACAGCTTGCAGTTGACGCCGATGGGCGTTGCCTGCTCCGGCGACAGCGTCGTGTCTTGCGCATAAACAAGATGGCGAGCATTTTCTTCCGAACAGCCGAGCGCGATCGCCCGTTCTATGCGCGCCGCGCCGTGGCCGCCGCCGCCCGCCGTGACAGTCCGGACAATGGTGAAAAACCGTTCGCCATCGGGCAGGCTGACCCATTCAGGGATGATCTCTCGCGATCGGCGAAACGCCTGGTGGAGCGACCAGAGCGGGCAGGAGCCGCCATGTCGGGCGAACGGAAACCCCGCGCCATCGAGGCGTTTCGAAACATTACCGGCAGCGTCGACGCGAATGAAGAAAAAGGCGACGCCTTCCTCGCCTGGACGCTGCAACGTGGTCAAACGATGCGCGACCTGTTCGAAACTGACATTGAATTGCCGCGCCAACGCTTCGACATCATACCGGCGCGTTTCCGCCGCGCGAATGAAAGCCCGATAGGGCATTAACAATGCGCCGGCCGCGTAGTTGGCGAGCGCGCGCCGCGTTAGGCGACGACCATTTTCTGTCTGAAATTTCGTCTGCTGAAGCTCGCTGTCGATGTCGTCACCCATTTCGAGGTAAGCGATTTGCAAGGATAGCTGAAACGCGGCGCTCGCCTTGTCGAGGCTTTCGTCAATAACGATTTCATTTCTATGCTGATCAAGACGCCGCAGCGAATCGGCCATGACATCGGAAGGCAGGCGTCGCACTTTGAAACCACTCTGCACTAAATACGCTTCGCGCCCGCCTGCGGCGTCAATTTTGCGTGCAAGCGTTTCCGCGGCGTCGTCGAGCGATGGAAATGAATTTTTGCGCGCCGACAGAAACCGGCGCGCTTCTGCGACCGGATCAGGCGCCGCCGATCCGCCGTCGCCTTGATCGGCGAGGGCGAGCTGGCTCTCCTGATAGGCGGTGTAAAGGCGCAGCAGAGCATCGGCGGCGCCCGGGAAGGAATTGCCGAAATCCTCAATTTCCATCGGCGCAATTTCGAGATCGCCAAATAGCGGATCGCGCAACGCCGCGCGAAGGCGTGTTGCGAAATCATCCTCCCGCGTCGCCGCCAGATTGGCGATATCGAGGCGATAGGTCTGCGCCAGCCGCAACAGCATATCTGCCGTGACCGGCCGCTGATTGCGTTCCATCAGCGCGATGTAGGACGGCGACACGTCGAGATCGCTGGCCATGGCGGCCTGCGTGACGCCCAACTCACGTCGAAGCCGGCGTAATCTTGGACCGAGGAAGACACTGCGCTCACGGGGCATGGCGGCTCATTGCTAACTGGCTGATATCTATATCATTACAACATTACAACATAATTTTGTAAAGTATTACAATTAAACTATTTCGCACATGCAATATGCGGCGGCGGCTGTTATCCGAGGACCAACGGATGGGAACGGCAATCCCGCATTGGTTCGGCGTTCCCTAAACGCAAAACGGAAAAGAAAAGGCTGACGATGATGGCGTACAATCAGAATATCGACTCTATCCAGGGGCTCATCAAAGAGAATATGGGCGCATGGGACGGCATCAGCGAAGAGGCGGTCGCGCGCATGCGGGCGCAGAACCGTTTCAAAACCGGTCTCGATATCGCGAAATACTGCGCCAAGATCATGCGCAACGATATCGCGGCCTACGACGCCGATCCTGCCAATTACACTCAATCCCTCGGCTGCTGGCACGGCTTCGTCGCGCAGCAGAAGATGATTTCCATCAAGAAGCATTTCGGTTCCACCAAGGGGCGCTACCTTTATCTCTCCGGATGGATGGTCGCTGCTCTGCGATCGGAATTCGGTCCGCTCCCGGATCAATCAATGCACGAGAAGACGTCCGTGTCGGCGTTGATTGAAGAATTATACACTTTCCTCAAACAAGCCGATGCGCGCGAGCTCGGTCTTTTATTCCGCGATCTTGACGCCGCGCGCGCCGCTGGCGACGGAGCGCGAGAAAAAGAACTGATGGGCGCTATCGAAAACCATGAAACCCACGTCGTGCCGATCATCGCCGACATCGACGCCGGTTTCGGCAATGCCGAAGCGACATACCTGCTCGCAAAGCAAATGATCGAAGCGGGCGCCTGCGCTTTACAGATTGAAAATCAGGTTTCCGATGAAAAACAGTGCGGTCACCAGGACGGCAAGGTTACGGTGCCCCATGAAGACTTCCTCGCGAAGATTCGCGCCTGCCGTTACGCCTTTCTGGAGCTTGGCGTAGAAGACGGGATTATTGTGGCTCGCACCGATTCGCTTGGCGCGGGGCTGACGAAACAGATCGCCTACAGCCGCGAGCCGGGCGACATCGGCGATCAATATAATTCGTTTCTCGATTGCGATGAGGTGTCGATAGAGGACACCGCCAATGGCGATGTTCTGATCAATCGCGGCGGCAAATTGTTGCGTCCTAAGCGTTTGCCGTCAAATCTCTACCAGTTCCGTTCGGGCACCGGCGAGGACCGATGCGTTCTCGACTGCATCACCTCGCTGCAAAACGGCGCCGACCTTTTGTGGATCGAAACGGAAAAGCCTCATGTGGAACAGATCACCGGTATGGTCGATCGCATTCGCGAGGTCGTTCCGAACGCGAAGCTCGTCTACAACAACTCCCCGTCGTTCAACTGGACGCTGAATTTCCGCCAGCAGGTCTTTGACGCCTGGGAGGAGGAAGGCAAAGACGTTTCCGCCTACGATCGCGCCAAGCTGATGAGCGTCGATTATGACGTTACGCCGTTGGCGGCTGAGGCCGATGCAAGGATTCGCTCATTCCAGCACGACGCTTCGAAACGCGCCGGCATTTTCCATCACCTGATTACGCTACCGACCTATCACACGGCGGCGCTTTCAACGGACAATCTCGCCAAGCTCTATTTCGGCGACGAAGCCATGCTTGGTTATGTGAAGACTGTGCAGCGGGAGGAGATCCGCCAGGGTATTGCGTGCGTCAAGCACCAGAACATGGCGGGGTCGGACATCGGCGACGACCATAAAGAATACTTCGCCGGGGAGGCGGCGCTCAAAGCGAGCGGTAAAGACAATACGATGAACCAGTTCTCGTAAGGCTGGTCTCCGCCGGTAATATTTGTATAAGCGGCCGTCCGTTCGGGCGGCCGCTTTCCTTTCGAACTGCGGATGTGAATGACCTATGACCAAATATGTTGAGCGAGCATCGCTGCGGGTAGCAGAAGAGCTGGCGAATTTTGTTGAGAAGGAGGCGTTCCCGGGCCTCGACATCAGGGGAGATGCGTTCTGGACCGGCGCCGCCGAAATAATAGAAACCCTTGCGCCGGAAAATAAAGCGCTGCTCACAAAACGCGACCGGTTGCAACAGCAGATCGACGACTGGTGCGAAGCGCGCAAGGGAATGGCGTTTTCTCAAGATGAATACCAGTCTTTCTTGAGTGAGATCGGCTATCTGGTAGACGAGCCGGCCCCGTTCAAAATCAGTACGGAAAACGTCGATGACGAGTTGGCGCGCCTCGCCGGGCCGCAGCTTGTCGTGCCCGTGCTCAACGCCCGTTACGCGCTGAACGCCGCGAACGCCAGGTGGGGCAGCCTTTATGACGCTCTTTACGGGACCGATGCGATTGCGCGTACGGGCGACGAAAAGCCCGGATACGATCCGGCCCGCGGTGCGAAAGTCATCGCCAGGGCAAAACAATTTCTCGACGAAACGGTTCCATTAGCGCAAGGGTCTCATGCAGATGTATCGGCTTACGTTGTAAAAGACGGCGCTCTTGTCCCGGCGCTGAAAGATCCGGTCGCGTTTGCGGGTTTCGACGGCCCGGCCGATGCGCCGACCGGTATTCTCTTGAAGCAAAACGGCTTGCACATTGTCATCAAGATTGACCGCACCCATCCGGTGGGCCGCGATGATGCAGCCGGTGTGGCCGACATTGAACTCGAAGCGGCGCTCTCGACGATTGTCGACCTTGAGGACTCTGTTGCGGCGGTCGATGCGGAAGACAAAACCGCCGCCTACCGCAACTGGCTCGGCCTGATGAAAGGCGATTTGACTGCGCGCTTTGAAAAAGGCGGTGCGACAGTCGATCGCGGTCTCAGTGAAGACAGGATATTTGCGTCCCCGGCCGGCAAGACGGTGACGCTCAAAGGACGATCGCTCCTGCTCGTGCGCAATGTCGGCCATCTGATGTCCAATTCGGCCGTGCTGACGTCGGGCGGTGAAGAAGCGCCGGAAGGATTGCTCGACGCGATCTTTACGAGCCTCTGCGCGATGCATGACCTCAAACGCTACGGCGCTTCTTCCAACTCGAAAACAGGCTCGGTCTATATCGTCAAACCGAAAATGCACGGACCAGAAGAATGTGCGTTTACGAATAGACTCTTCGACGCCGTCGAAGGCTTACTCGGTCTCGACCGCCATACGCTCAAAGTTGGCGTCATGGATGAAGAGCGGCGAACATCCGCCAATCTCGCCGCATGCATTGAGGCGGTGAAGGACCGCATCGTCTTCATCAACACCGGCTTCCTTGACCGGACGGGTGATGAAATTCACACCTCGATGCGCGCCGGGCCGATGATCCGTAAGAACGAGATGAAATCAACCGACTGGATCGCAGCCTATGAAGCGCGCAATGTCGCCATCGGCCTTCAATGTGGCTTTTCCGGCAAGGCCCAGATCGGCAAGGGCATGTGGGCCGCGCCCGACCGCATGGCGGATATGCTCGAACAAAAGATCGGCCACCCGAAATCGGGCGCCAACACCGCCTGGGTGCCGAGCCCGACCGCTGCGGTGCTGCATGCGCTACACTATCACCAGGTCGACGTGTTTGCGCGTCAGAAAGACGCCACGAAAGAACCGGTTCCTGGTCTCGACAAACTGCTCGCCGTGCCGCTTGCGAAAGGGACAAACTGGTCCGAACAGGAAATCCGCGACGAACTCGACAACAACACCCAAGGCATTCTTGGCTATGTAGTGCGCTGGATCGATCAGGGCGTCGGCTGTTCGAAAGTGCCGGACATCAACGATATCGGCCTGATGGAAGACCGCGCGACTTTGCGTATCTCGTCGCAGCATATGGCGAACTGGCTACTTCACGGCGTCTGCACCGAAGACCAGATTAACGACGCCTTTGCGCGCATGGCGGCGAAAGTCGACGGCCAGAACGCCAGCGATCCGCTTTACCGGCCGATGGCCCCGGCGCTTGACGGCGTTGCGTATCGGGCGGCGCGGGCGCTTGTATTCGAGGGCGTCGCCCAACCGAGTGGGTATACGGAGCCGCTGCTGCACAAGCATCGGCTGGAAGCGAAGGCGCATTGAGGAGGTCGATATGGCGGAACTGAACGAACGCGATCAGGAAAAGCTCGATGCGGCGGTGATGCGCCGTCTGATCGATCATCTCGACGCCAACAAGGATGCGCAGAACATTGATCTGATGATCCTAGCCGGCTTCTGCCGCAATTGCCTCTCGAAATGGTACAAGGCTGCCGCCGACGAGGCGGGGCTTGATGTCTCGGACGGCGAGGCCCGCGAGCGCATCTACGGGATGCCCTACGATGAATGGAAAGAAAAACACCAGAAGCCGGCGACGGCGGAACAATTAGCCGCGATGGAGGCCCGCGCCAAACAGTCGTAATGGCCTGAGGCCCATGATAGACTGAGCGGGCTATGGACAATTCACCGCTTCAGGACGGCTTCGGCCGCGCGATCACCTATATTCGGCTTTCCGTGACGGATCGGTGTGATCTGCGCTGCACATACTGTATGGCGGAGCAGATGCGCTTCCTGCCCAAGCGCGACGTCCTGAGCCTCGAAGAACTTGAACGCATATCGGGCGCCTTTATTGATCGCGGGGTCAGGAAAATCCGCATCACCGGCGGCGAACCGCTGGTGCGCCGCGATATCATGACGTTGATGGCGCGCCTCGCCGCACGCATTGAAAGCGGCGATCTCGATGAATTGACGCTAACCACCAACGGCACGCAGCTTGTCCACCATGCGGACGTGTTGCGTGCGCTTGGCGTTGAACGCATCAACGTGTCGCTCGATACGCTCGACGATGAAAAATTCGAGCGGATGACGCGGCGCAACGTTTTGTCGAAGGTTCTACACGGGCTAGATGCGGCGCAGGCGGCTGGGCTCAAAGTTAAAATCAACGCCGTGGCGCTCAAAGGCGTCAACGATGAGGAACTGCCGTCGCTGGTCGAATGGGCGCATGGCCGCGGCATGGACGTAACGCTGATCGAGGTGATGCCGCTCGGCGAAATCGAGGAAGATCGCACTGACCAGTACCTGCCGCTGACGGCAGTGCACGACGACCTTCAACAGCGATGGACATTGACGCCTCTCAACATGCGAACGGGTGGACCGTCCCGTTACGTGCGGGTTGAAGAAACCGGCGGCGTCCTCGGGTTCATCACGCCCCTGACACAGAATTTCTGCGATGGGTGCAACCGCGTGCGTGTCACCTGCACGGGGCGCATCTATATGTGTCTCGGTCATGACGACTATGTTGACTTGCGCGCCGCGTTGCGCGGGGAAGATCCCAACGCTGCACTGTCGGCGGCGCTCGATCGGGCGATGCTGAAAAAACCGGAACGCCATAGTTTTGAAATCAAGACGCCCGGGGAAGCGCCGGCCGTGTCGCGCCATATGTCGGTTACGGGCGGCTGATATGGCGCGGCTTTTGTTCTTTGGGAAACTCGGCGACATTGCCGGCGGTCGTGTGCGCGACTTCGCCCTCGGCGATGCAACGTCGATTTTCACGTTAAAGGCCGCCATAGCGAAAGTCGATCCGGAACTTGGGTCAGCGCTAGCCGAACCGTCAGTACGCTGCATTGTCAATGAGGTTGTCTCGCAGGGCGATGGGCCCATATCCGATGACGATGAGATCGCCTTTATTCCGCCGGTGAGCGGCGGTTAGTCCTCATGATCAGAGTTCTCGAAACATCGTTCGACCCGGGCGCCGAAATTGCCGCCTTCAACGAACGCGCTGGCGCCGTAGGGGCGGTGGTTACGTTTCTGGGCGCCGTGCGTGCGGACGCCGGCGCCGTTCGTGCGCTTGAACTTGAACATTTTCCAGGCGTCACGGAAAAATCGATTGCTGCGATCGAGGATGAAGCGCGGAGGCGGTGGCCGGTTTCCGATATTGATATTGTTCACCGGGTCGGGCGTCTTGCGCCCGGCGAGCCTATTGTTCTCGTTTGCGTTGCGGCCGATCACCGGCGCGAAGCGTTTGAGGCCGCGGATTTTTTGATGGACTATCTGAAAACGAAAGCCATGTTCTGGAAAAAAGAAATCCGCCACGACAGCGAAGATTGGATTGAACCGCGCGCCGCCGACTACAAGGATGCCGCGCGCTGGCGGGAAAAGAACTGAATGGGCAAGAGAAAAGACAACGCTGAATTCAAGCCGCTGGGCGTAGCGGTGTTGACCGTGTCGGACACCCGAGATGAAGCAAACGACACGTCTGGAGATATCCTGGCGAAACGCATCACCGATGCGGGCCACCAGTTGGGCGGGCGAAAACTCGTACGCGACGACATACCCGCCATTCGCGATATTGTTTCGTCATGGATCGATGATCCGGAAGTGGACGTTGTTATTACGACCGGCGGTACGGGGCTCACCGGCCGCGACGTCACGGTAGAAGCGATCACCCCGCTGTTCGAAAAGACCATCGATGGATTTTCCGTTGTGTTTCACAATGTGAGTTTTGAAAGCATCGGTCTTTCGACGATCAATTCGCGGGCGACGGCGGGTCTTGCGCGCGGCACGATCATCTTTGCGCTGCCGGGTTCGAATGGCGCCGTCAAGGACGGCTGGGACAAGGTGATTTCTCATCAGCTCGACGCGCGCTACGGCCCTTGCAATCTCGTTGAACTGATGCCGCGTTTTACGGAGCAGTGATGGCGAAGCTGACCCATTTCGATGAGCACGGCCGGGCGCGCATGGTTGATGTTTCCGACAAGGCTGAAAATGCGCGCCGCGCCGTCGCGGAAGGCCGTGTTGTCTTCGCAAAAGAAGCATACCTGGCGGTGCGGGAAGGGGGCGTAAAGAAGGGCGATATCGCTTCTGTTGCCGAACTCGCTGGAATTATGGCGGCCAAACGAACGAGCGATCTTATTCCCCTTTGCCATCCGCTTCCGATCGACAAAGTGAGCGTGCAAATTGAGCCCGACGACGGCTCCTGCGCTTTTGTCGTTACTGCCGAAGTGAAAACATCCGGCAAGACCGGCGTTGAGATGGAAGCACTCACCGCAGTAAACGTCGCCTGCCTGACGATTTACGATATGGCGAAGGCGGTGGACAAATCGATGACGATAGAAGGCGTAAAACTGCTTGAAAAATCCGGCGGCAAGTCCGGTGATTTCAAGCGCGTCGGCTAACTGATGCTCAGCGTTGAAGAAGCCCTTTCGAAAGTTCTCAGCGGCGCCGAGGCCATTGGATCGGGGACCGTGTCCATCGCCCAATGCGCAAATCGCATCGCCGCTGCAGATATCGTCGCGAAAATAACGCAGCCCCCTTTTGCCGCGTCAGCCATGGATGGCTATGCGGTGCGCGCTGTCGATGCAAAAAAAGACGCGCGCCTTACGGTGGTTGGCGAGGCGCCGGCCGGCGCGCCTTACGCCGGGAAAGTCGGTGCGGGCGAGGCGGTGCGCATCTTTACCGGAGCCGCTGTGCCACGGGGCGCGGACCACATCGTCATACAGGAAGATGTTGCGCGCGATAGCGACAACATTGTCATTTCCGAAGCGCAGAATGCGCCGCGGCATATCCGTCCCGCGGGAGTCGATTTTCAAAAAGGCGATGTGTTGGCTGCCGCCGGCGCGCGTCTCAATCAAATTCACGGGGCGTTATTCGCCGCCGGCAACATCGCGTCAGTTCCGGTTTTTCGCCGGCCGAAAGTCGCGATTTTTTCCAATGGTGATGAACTGATCGAGCCGGGGGGCGATTTGAAACCCGGAGAGATCATCAATTCGAATCACTACGCGCTGACAGCCCTGGTCAATCATTGGGGCGGCGAGGCGGTCTATCTCGGCTGTGCGGCCGACAGCGAGGATGCAATTGTCGACAAATTCGATGCGGGCCGCAACGCCGATATTATCGTTCCCATCGGCGGCGCTTCGGTGGGCGATTACGACTTCGTCAAGACAGCGTTCCGTTCTCTTGGCGGCGAAACGCGCTTTGAAAAAGTCGCGGTGCGGCCCGGCAAGCCCGCATGGTTCGGCGTGCGTGGGCCTTCGCGCGTTGTCGGCCTGCCGGGCAATCCGGCCTCGGCGATTGTCACGGCGACGCTCTTCTTGCGACCGCTGATTGTCGCGCTCGGCGGCGGCGATCCGCGCAGCGTTTATGGCGCGGCGGCGCTCGCAAACGCCCTGCCGGCCAATGGCGGGCGCGAATCTTATTTGCGCGCAACGCTTGTCGACGGTGCGGACGGCAAGGAACTTCGCCCCGCAGACAATCAGGACAGTTCGCTGCTGCGCCCCTTTGCGGAAGCGAATGCGTTGATCCAGCGGCGCCCCCATGCGGACGCCGTGTCTGAAGGCGACATCGTTCGGTACCTATTGGTGCGATGACCGGGCGTTCGGAAACCTATGGGGTTATCCTTGCCGGCGGCGCGGCTCAGCGCATGGGCGGCGTTGACAAAGGCGCTGTCCTTCTCGCCGGCAAGCGCCTGTTCGATCATGTTTATGAAAGGCTGGCGCCGCAAGTTGACCGTGTTCTTGTTTCGGGCGCCCATGATTATGACGTCGGTCTCGACGCTATGCCCGACGGCGCCGATGGACTGGCTGGCCCGGCGGCGGGGCTGTTCGCTGTAACCAATTGGCTGATGGCGAACGCCCCCGATGCGCGTGGATTCCTTACCGCGCCGATGGATGCGCCGTTCCTTCCGTTGAATCTTGCCGACCGGTTGATCGGAACATCAGGCTCGGCTGTGGTTCGCTGCGCCGGCCAAATTCATCCGACATTCGCCTATTGGGAGCTGCAGCCACTAGCTGAATATTTTCGAAGGAGGGCGTCGCGTGCGCCGGCGTTGCACAAAATCGCTACAGCGTTGTCGGCGCGCGAAGTCGACTTCCAGACGGAGGCAGCCTTCGCCAACGTGAACGCGCCGGAAGATCTGGAACACGCCAAAAAGATACTGTCCAAGAACGGCTGAACGACGTCACTCCATAATATCTTCGTTCCATAGCGCCGGATTGGCCGCGATGAATGCCTTCATCTGCGCAATGGACGGAGCGTGGGCCGCATCGACAACCTCAACGCCGCGTTCGCGCAGGAAGTCTTCATTGCCGCCGAATGTTTCCGTATCGTTGATGACCACGCGCGGTATCTTGAATTGTACAATCGTGCCCGAACACATCATGCATGGGCTGAGCGAGGTATAGAGCGTTGTGTCCGTATAGGATTTCTGCCGCCCTGCGTTTTTGAGCGCGTCCATTTCGCCGTGGGCGATCGGATCGCCTTTTTGAACCCGTTGATTGTGGCCAACGCCGAGAGTGGTTTCACCGCGAGCGAGCACAGACCCAATCGGCAGTCCGCCAGAATCCGCGCTGATCTTTGCCTGGAGATAAGCCAATTCAATCATCTTGCGGTCAAAATCCGTCAGCATGCGCGATCCACTATTGCCGTGCGATGGACAGGCGCTGTCCGTTCGCCGATAAACCGTCCGCGCAAGGTTAGGATTTCTTATGGCCGCCGACAATCTTACGCTGGTTCAGCATCCGCTGATTCAGCACAAGCTGACGATCCTGCGCAATCGCGAGACGCCCACTGCGCAATTTCGACAGGTGTTTCGCGAAATCGCCTTTGTCCTCGGCTGTGAGGCGACACGCGATCTGCCGCTTGGCGAGGTGGAAATCGACACACCCCTCGAACGCGGCCGGTTTCCCTATCTCGACGGCAAGAAGCTCTGTTTCATTTCGATCCTTCGCGCCGGCAACGGTTTCCTGGACGGATTGCTCGACCTCGTTCCATCGGCGCGGGTTGGCCACATCGGCATCGAGCGAAACGAGGAAACCCTCGAACCTCGCAGCTATTACTTTAAAATCCCGGAAAATCTCGGCGAGCGCCAAGTCATTCTTCTCGATCCGATGCTGGCGACGGGCGGGACTGCGGTCGCGGCAGCCTCGGCGCTGAAAGAGGCCGGCGCCAATCGCATCAAATTCCTGTGCCTTGTTGCGGCGCCAGAAGGTGTCGCTGCGTTTACGGAAACCCACCCGGATATTCCGGTGATTGCCGCCGCGCTCGACCGGCAACTGAATGAGGTTGGGTATATCCTGCCCGGTCTCGGCGACGCCGGTGATCGGATTTACGGCACAAAAGGCTGAAATTCAGGCATTTTTGCCAAAACGCGGCGATTCGGCGCTGGGTTTACCTATTCCAATTCTGCTCGTCACGCGCTATTTTCTGTCGTTTATTGCCTGTGTTACAGCATCGCCGCCCCGCGCAATCAGGAAAGAGAATTCGCCTTGAATATGGCCGTCACTCCGCCGTTCGACCTAAACACACACGCGCTGAAATATGCGCCGGAATATGGGGAGCACGATTTCGCAGACCATCTGCCGATGGCGGTGACGGCGTTGCGCGAATTGGGCGCGACGCCGGAGCGCGTGGAAGCGTTCGTTAAAAGCTATCGCAAGAAGCTGAAACGAAAAAAGGTTGGAAAAACAAAGATCGACGGACTTCTCCTTTCGGCGCGTCTTGGCGATCCGACGGTTTACCCCGCGGCGCTCAACTATTTCCTGACGTCGATCGAAAGCGAAGGGCGCGCGCAAACATTAGCTGAACATCTGCCGGAATTGACCGGGGCAATTGCCGCTGCCGCCTTTCATGGCGTCATCCGGGTGTCGTTCGGACTGATCGCTAATAATGATGTGGAAATCGCGGCAGGGCTTGCCTACTGGCACGCGCATGCGACGCCGGTTAAATTCGCTCGGTCCATCGGCGCCGCCAATAACGATGCGCAAACGCTGCTTGACGACGTTACGGCCACGTTTTCGAAACATCGGCGCAAACTAAAGCTCGATCAGCCAACGATTTCCGAACGCATTGCAGAGATCGTCTCAAGTCCGCAACTGGGCGCCGTTCTGACGCGCGCCGCAGCCGCCGATGTGCCGTTTGAGCAGATCGCTGCAACGGCGTTGCGGATTTATATGGCGTCGCTCGATTTCACGGCGCTGCATTGCGTCACGGGCGTGCATGCGACCCGCGTTCTCGCTGAGCATGTGGTCATGGACGACCAGCAATTGCGTAAAGCGCTTTGGTCAAGCCTGCTCGCCGCCTACGCATCCATTGGCGCCCCGGCCCTGGAGCCATTGGCGCCGCCGCCGTCGGGCGCGCCAGACTGGCATGTGATTGCGTCGGCAGCCCAGTCGTCTGACGACGAGCACGACATCAAATTTGCGTATTCCTGCCAGGAAGAGGCGCGCCATTACGGGCGCGACGCCCATTACCGTTTTGCCGCCGCCAAACGCCTGAAATTAATCCGTGGATAACAGCGCCAGCGGGCTAGTTTGCCGAGCGCGCGTCCTCGATTGATTCAATCAGTGCCTGCGCGTCGAACCCTTGCACGACATTCACATAATCGCCTTCAAGGGACGCGACGACAAATGCCGGCGTGCCGTTGACGCCCATTTCGCGCACGATATCAAATGTTTCGACAATCGACATCTCGACGTTGGGACTTTGACGCCCCTTTTCAAGTTTTGAAAAATCGGCGCCGTATTTTTGCGCGATCTTTCGGATACGATCTTTCGTAAGATCGCCGGACGCATCCATCATGGCGAAATGCATATCAAGAAATTTACCTTGTTCACGCGCGGCCAGCGCAATCTCCGCGGCGTATTCCGATTTTTCGCCAAAGATCGGATATTCCCGGAAGACGACCTTTATGTCCTCTTCGTTTTCTATCAGCGATTTAACTAAAGGCGCCGCGCGTTTGCAGTAACCACAATGATAGTCGAAAAGTTCGATAACGGCGACCTTCGCTTTCTTGGGGTCCGCGACAGCAACAAATCCGTGGTTTGGATCGAGAAGTTTGGAGAGATTTTCTCTGGCGCTATCGACAGCGCGTTGCTGCGATCTGAGCTGCTGGAGCCGGCTGTATTCATTGACGGACTCAATGATGACCTCTGGATTGGTCATCAGGTATTCGTAGACAAGGGCGCGAATCTCATCTTCCTGCAGATCGGAAAACGATGTTTCTACCGGTTCACGGTCGTGAATGATTACTGGCGCCGGTACTATGACCGGCTGATTTGCGTTTGCGGAGCTTTCTGAAGCGCCGTTGGCTGCGGGCTGGGCCGTGGAGAACGTAACCACCGAAACGCCGCCGAGTGCGAATGCGCCGAGAAGCGCAGCGCCAAGGCCAAATTTTGTTTTACTGTCCACCGTCGTCTCCGATTACGGCGCCGCATGGCGCGCCACTTATTAGTGTTAGACCGAATAAGTTATTCCGATGCAAATGTCGGGTCAGGCACGTCCGGCGCCTTTTCCGGTTCAGGCTCGGGTCGGCGCGGCGTCGGCGCCGGAGGCTCGACGCCAGGCGGTAATGGCAGCGCCTGTCCCTCAGGCTGCGTCGCCAGGATAATGTCCGTCGCCTGACGCCATTCCGGCGTGCCACGCGCCAGACCGGCCATGGCGCGCCGGGCGAATTGGTTAGCGTCGGCTTCCGCGCCCGCATGGTAGCGCGACTCGGCGGTCGCCAGCATCGCCATCGGTTCCTGATCGAGCGCGCCGTAGGCCCGCGCCAATTCGAACCAACCGAAACTGTTATCTGGCTCCAGCAGCAGCGCACGTTTAAATTCCGCTGTCGATTCTTCGATAAGGGCGGGTTCGCTAGACGCCAGCAGCGAGCGACCAAGGCCGATACGCAACAGTGCATTGTCGGGCAGCAGTTCGATCGCCCTCCGGTTCGGCGCGACGGATTCGCTGGTGCGACCGAATTCAAACAGCATTTGCCCTTCGAGTTCGTGAAAATACGGATTATCCGGATTTAGCTCGGTCAAAGTCCGGATTTCCACTAGCGCCTCGTCGATTTTCGCCACCCTGAAATAAGCCACCGCGCGCGCATAATGCGCCGGGCCGGATTGATCTGTCAGCGGAAACTTGCGCAGCGTTGCGTTGGGGTCATGCAGGAACCCGTAAATCTTCGCTTGGATGTATCTGAGTCGTTCAATTTCTTCCGGCGTGTCTCGAACGTCCGCATAAGGAGATTCCTCGACGCGTTTTTGCAATGAGGTCAGCCGTTCGTTTGCGAGCGGGTGCGTCAGAAAGTAAGGATTGACCTCGAAGCCGCGGATGATTTGGCTGTTGCGCAACTTGCGCCAGATTTCGAGCGCGCCGCGGCTGGAGCGCCCAATACGGTTCATATAAGTGATCGACGCCTGATCAGCCGACGCTTCCTGACCGCGGCTGTATTTGAGGAAATTCGCCTGACCGACCGTTTGCCCAAGGCTCAAGATTCCAATGCCGGCGTCCGGCGCGCCAGCGGCGATTGCCGCCGCGCCGAGCAACAACCCGAGAATCATCGGACGGGAAGCGGCGGCGATGGCGTCGCCGGTTCGCGCCGTATGTCCGCCCGCGAGGTGGCCCGTTTCGTGCGCGATCACTGCCTGGACTTGATTTGGCGTGTCCGCCGTCGTCAACAGGCCAGTGTTGACCCCCATATAGCGTCCGCCGGCGAAAGCGTTAAAGGAACCGTCATTAACGATCAGAATTTCAATGGAGTCCGGGGAAAGCCCAGCCGCGGCAAAAAGCGGTCTCGAATAATCGTCGAGAAACTTTTCCATTTCCGCGTCGCGCAAAAGACGTATGCCCTGCGCCTGAGCCGCGACGCCGCCAAAGGCGAAAACCATAGCGGCCAAGGCCGCCGCTGTTTTTCGCCACGAAAACGCGGCGCGTTCAAACACCGAAAATCTCTTCCACATACCTACAAATCTCTAGCGTCGAACCGCGGCGATTTCGAGGCGGCGCCGGGCCGCGGCGCCGCAATCGTGATCTGTTTTAACGCTTGCGGCCGCCAATTCCGTCGCTTCAGGATGCGGATTGGCGCCACCAGCCGCGCCGCGCCGGTTTACGCGCCGGCGCTGGCGCATCGTCCTCTGATCCGGCTTCAGCTTCATCGGCTTTTTTACCAGTGCTCGCCTCCACGACCTCATCGGCGCGCATATCGGCGTTGTCGTCGCTTTTGTCCGCGCCATTTGCCGGAGCCGCAGCCGGCGGCGAATCACCGTCGTTATCTGCCGTCGCTTCCACGGAGAGGGGCTCGCCTTCGGTCGTCTCAACGGCCTCGCCGTTATCGACGCTTTGCTCAGGCGCGACATCGTCTACGCCGGCGGGCGGCGCATTTTGCGGTTGGGCGTCGTCGCCATTGCCGTCGGCGGCGCTGATTGTCGAATCCGCGTCAACGGTTTCCTTGCGATTGCGGCGCCCGCCGCGCCGTCCGCGCCGCCGTCTTTTCTTCGGCTTGTCCTCAGACTCATCGTCGGAAGCGGTTTTTGCATCGGTGTCAGAACCATCTTCGCCGTCGTCGGCTTCGGCGGCTTCGCTGCGGGTTTCAGCGTCCTCCCGGTCGCGTCGGGATCGCCGCCGCCGCCGGCGCTTTTTCGGCTTATCCTCGGCGTCAGCGCTTTGCTCGATGCTGTCTTCTTCTTCCTTTTCGTCCGCCTCGATCGGTTCGGTCTGGTCGGCCCGGATAACGGGCTGGTCGTTTCGTCGCTCTCGCGGCGCGCCGCTCGATTCCAGATCGTAGTCGTCGCCGTGCTTATCTGAGTCGGCGACAATCTCGACGCTGACGCCATTGGCTTGTTCAATCCGGTTTATCCAGTCTCTGTGATGGTTAAGCACATGCAACGATACATCGATCGATGTACGCGCGGAAACCGTTCCGACTCTGCCGGAAATCGCTTCGCCCTCGATTGCGCGCAAAATTCTGAGCGCGGCCATATTATGCGAACGAATGACGCCGGCGCCCGAACAAGTCGGGCAGGCCTGCGTTGTGCCGTCGACAATGCCGGAGCGCCGTCGTTGCCGTGACAACTCCAAAAGACCGAACGGCGAAATGCGCCCAATCTGCACTCGTGCGCGATCGGCTTTCATTGCGTCCTTGAGGGCGCGCTCAACCTTGCGGTTGTTGCGCGGTTCTTCCATATCGATGAAATCGATAACGATCAGACCGGCGAGGTCGCGCAATCGGAATTGACGTGCGGCTTCTTCCGCCGCTTCGACATTCGTTTTCAGCGCTGTCTGTTCGATGTTGCGTTCGCGTGTCGCGCGGCCCGAGTTAACGTCAATTGCAACTAGGGCCTCGGTCTGGTGGATCACAATGTATCCGCCGGATTTCAAGCGCACCGACGGTTGATACATGCCGTCAAGCTGTGTTTCGACGCCGTGCTTCAGAAGGATCGGCGCACGGTCTTTGTAGGGCTGCACGTTTTTGGCGTGGCTCGGCATCAACATTTTCATGAAATCTTTAGCTTCACGATAGCCTTCTTCGCCTTCCACGTAGACCTTCGAAATATCTTTGTCGTAAAGATCGCGGATCGCACGTTTGATGAGGCTCGCCTCTTCGTAGATGAGGCATGGCGCAATCGACTTCAACGTCAGGGATCGGATGTTTTCCCAAAGGCGCAACAGGTAATCGTAATCACGCTTGATTTCGGTTTTCGTACGCTTTGCCCCCGCCGTACGAATGATCAGCCCCATGCCGCGCGGAACGTCGAGGCTGTCGACAACGCGGCGCAACCGGCGCCGGTCCGAACCGTTGGCGATTTTGCGAGAAATGCCGCCGCCGCGTGCGGTGTTTGGCATTAATACACAGTACCGGCCGGCGAGCGAAAGATAGGTCGTTAGCGCTGCGCCTTTGTTGCCGCGCTCTTCCTTGACAACCTGTATCAACAGGATCTGGCGACGCTTGATAACTTCCTGGATCTTGTAATTACGGAGGAGTTGCGCGCGTTTTCGTTTGGCGTTTTTGTAGCGCTCAAAGAGTGCGTTGCGGGCCGCGCGGGCGCTTTTGCTTGTATCACTTTTGCCATCAGCAGTCGTTTCGGCGTCCGCCTCGCTGCTCTCGGTGTCGTCTCCCGCGCTGTCGTCCGATGCGTCGTGGCGCGCCTCGGCGTTATCGCTGCTTGCTTCTGCGTCATCATCCTCGGAACCGTCCGAAGGCGTCTCTTCCGCAACATCCTCAGGACGCGCCTCGGCGGCTTTTAAGGGCGAGCCATCGTCCTCAGAACCCTGTTCAAGGTCTTCCGACGCCGCTGAAACTTCGTCGGATGCATCGTCATCACCTCCCTGCGTCGTCGACGTTTCGTCGTCGGTTTCGCCGTCTTCCTCTTCTTCTTCCTCTTCTTCCGTATCGCGGCGTTCTATTGGCTGGTCTTCCAATGACGCGTCGTCAGCATCCGCATCGCCGTTCGCGCTGACAGTTGCGTCGTCGCCTTCGTCGCTGGAAAGGCTCTCGGCAAAACTCTCGTCCGGTTCTTCGCGTTCGTCGTCGGGCGCCATGTCGGAATCTTGATGGTCTTCGTCGTCTTCGTCATCGCCGCGTTGCGAAAGTTCGAGTTCCGCAGCGAGTTCGGCAACTTCCTGTTCCGCATCCTGCAACTCGTTCCGGTCGGACACCGGGATCTGATAGTAATCGGGATGGATTTCGCTGAATGCCAGGAAGCCATGGCGATTGCCGCCATAGTCGACGAAGGCGGCTTGCAGCGAAGGTTCGACGCGGGTGACCCGCGCCAGGAATATATTACCGCGTAGCGGCTTGCGCGCCGCCGATTCGAAGTCGAAATCTTCGATTTTGTTCTGGGATACGACCGCGACGCGCACCTCTTCCGGGTGGGCGGCGTCGATTAACATTTTTTTGGACATTGAATTGGACTCCGCGGCGCGCGCTGTTCCCGAAGGAGCCGCAGCCGGCGCCGCTCTTGTTGGTTCGCCGACGTGCAGACGCGATTGCGCGGGCGGCCCTTGAACGGGCGCCGTCGCAAGTCGAAGTCATGATGTGCAACATTGGCGATGTTTCTCTAAAATGCCGGCGGGACCGGCGCGTTGATTTTCTGGCGCTGAAAATTTAGCGCCTGCTTTCGCTCCGCGCGTCGTCCTTTCCGACGCGGCCCGGCAAAATGGAGCTGCCGGCGCAGATACCGGGACCCGTGGGTCCGGAATTTCGCTGGCGACCGCGAGCGCTGGGCGTCCGCAAAATCGCCGATTTTTTATCATGTGCGATGTGGCCAACTATCGGCGGAATCGCAAGTGATTTTTACCATGCCGGAGCCGGTGGAAAAAGAAAAGGCGGCTCACGGCGCGACTCAATCTCTCATGTCATTCTGGACGAATTCTTAATTGCGCATTAACGGTGTGGCAGGAAAATTGGGGGTTCCGGGATATCTTGCGCAAGCGGGCCGAAACCGGTCGAATGCGATATGGCGCCGGCGTGGCCGCGCGAGGAACGATGTTGAGGCCATGAAAAACGCCGTCGTTACTGCCGTTTGCGGCTTCGCCGGGCTCTTGTTCACAGCGTTGCAGGCGCAGGCCGCTGACCTGAAATCGGTGCGATTCGGCCCTGAGGCGGGCAAAACACGTATTGTCTTTGATATCGTTGGCGCTCCGGCCTACGCGCTTTCAGGCGACGAGCTGGGCCAGGGCCGCTTATTCGTTGATTTTAAAGAGCTTTCTATTCCACCTGCTGCGCTTGCCCTGCAACCGGCGATGGGCCACGTGGCCAATTATCAGTTCGTGAAGCGGGACGATGGCGGCATGCGGGCCGTATTGACGCTCAAGAAAACGGCCAAAATCGGCGAAAGTTTCGTCATCGAGCCGTCTGCGAAGGTCGCCGACCATCGCCTGGTTATAGACCTCGTGAAAGGGGACAAGGCCGCCTTCCTGGCAAGTCTCCCGGCGCAATATCCCGATCTCGGGCCGGTCATTGAACAGGCCACGGCGGCCGGGCGGGACGAGATTGCGCCGTCGCCGACGCTGGAGCGCGAGGTCGCGGCGCCGCCGGCGAAACGGGTGATTGTCGTCGATGCCGGCCATGGCGGAAAAGATCCGGGCGCCGTCGGCCCAAAAGGTACGCTTGAGAAAAACATGACGTTGAAAGCGGCGCAGAAACTGAAAGAAATCTTGGAAAAAACAGAGCGTTACGATGTTGTCCTCACACGGAGCTCGGACAGGGACCTGCGGATGATCCCCAACCAGGCGAAAGAACTCGCGAGGCGCGAAACATTGGCCCGGAACGCGGACGCCGATCTCTTCATATCCCTTCACGCCGACGCCCTTGCTGACAAGAAGGTGCGCGGCGGATCGGTCTACACGCTGTCAGACAAGGGGACGGCCCGCTCTGCGCGTCTGGCCAAGACGGAAGGCAACTATACCGTGTACCGGCTCGATACGCGCGAGTTTAAGGACGATGAATATGTCGGCGACATCCTGTTCGACATTGCCCAAGGGAAGACCAATACGGCGTCGTCTCGATTCGCGGAAAGGCTCTTAAAGGAGCTTTCCGGCAAAACGCCGCTTCTTAACAAATCCCACCGCAAGGCCGACCTTCGCGTACTTCTTGCGCCCGACGTGCCGGCGGTGCTGTTTGAAATGGCGTATATTTCCAACGCCAAGGACGAGGCAAATCTCAAATCGACGGCCTGGCGCAATCGCACGATGGGCGCGGTGGCGAAAGCGATCGACAAGTATTTTGAGGAAAACCCGCAGCAATACGCCCAGACCGGCGGTGCTGGCGGCAACTGATCAACGGTCGAGAATACGCGCAAATCAGCCAATATTTAACCAAAATGGGCGTGATTGCGCCTCGCTGCCGTCGAAATTATGCGGTAGCAATTCAACCGCGGCGTGGCGTTGCGACGAGCGCCGGGAACAAGGTCATACAGGGCGCATATATCTTCTGCGCGGTGGGAAACGATGAGCGACGACGATAACGCGAAAAACGGTTCGAAGGGCGGCGACGACGCGCCAATAGAACATGATTTATTTGCGTCCGACGGCGCAAAAAAACGGAGCGGCAAAACCGACAACGACGATGTCATCGAACTTGGCGCATCTGAGCGCACCCGGTCGCGCGCCAGCGACGAAATCACTGCGCCAAAACGCGCCGCGGCGGATCAAGACCCAGAGCGCGATCAGATCGATAAGCCGGGCGGGCTGGTTTCAACCATGGTGAAAGTCGTCGGCATTGGTTTCGCTGCCGCCGCATTCGCTGTCATCGCGGCGGCGATATTCGTTGCGAGCTATCTCGGTCGGCTTGCGGAAGACCTACCGCCATACGGTCAGCTCGCGGAATATGCGCCGCCGGTGACGACGCGGGTCTATGCGGGCGACGGATCGTTGGTGGCTGAATTCGCGCGCGAGCGACGGCTTTTCGTTCCGATCGAACAGATTCCCGATCATGTAACGGGCGCCTTCGTTTCTGCCGAAGACAAGACCTTTTACGAACATACCGGGCTTGACATGCGCGGGCTTGTTCGCGCCCAGATTTCAAATATTTCGAACATACTGCAGGGGCGACGTCTCGAGGGCGGCTCGACCATCACGCAACAGGTTGCAAAAAACTTTCTCCTGACCAGCGAGCAGAAAATCGATCGCAAGCTGCGGGAAATGATGATCTCGCGCAAAATGGAAGCGGCCTTTACCAAGGATCATATTCTTGAGCTTTATCTGAACGAGATTTATCTCGGCAACCGCTCATATGGCGTGGCGGCGGCGGCGCTCAACTATTTCGATAAATCCTTGAGCGATCTTTCTGTTGCGGAAGCGGCTTACCTGGCGGCGATCACCAAGGGCCCGTCCAACTACCACCCGATCGAAAACGAAAAGCGCGCCGTTGCGCGGCGCAATTGGGTGATCGGCCGTATGCTGGAAGACGGTCGTGTTGAACAGGCCGACGCTGATGAAGCGCGGGAGCAGCCGCTCGGCGCCCAGATGGCCGATCCGTTGGGCGCGCGCGAATGGACAATGGAATATTTCGCCGAGGAAGTCCGTAAGCAGATCGTTGATTTGTACGGCGTTGAGGCGCTTTATGACGGCGGGCTTTCGGTGCGTACGTCTGTCGATCCGCGTCTGCAGCGGGCCGCCGGGAAAGCGCTCCGGCGATGGCTCATTGAATATGATCAGCGTCACGGCTGGCGCGGCCCGCTGGCGACGATGGAAGTCGACGCGGGCGCAGACTGGAACGAGGCATTTTCAGCGACGGTCGCTGACATGACCGAGACCCGTGCGATTTCCGAAGACCTGGCGCCGTGGCGCCCGGCGCTGGTTCTCGCCGTTGACGAAACGCAGGCGCGCATCGGTTTCGGCGACGGAACCGAAGGTGTTATTCCCGTCGATCAGCTTTACTGGGCCCGGGAGCATATCTCGGCAAACGAACGTGGCGCGGCTGTCGAGTCCGCTGCGCAAGTGCTGTCGGAAGGCGACATTGTTTACATCGACGTTGCAAAAGAAATCACTGAAGACGAAAACGGCGAGCGCGTCATTGCGGCCGACGCGCCGATAATCGACGGCGCGTATGCGCTGCGCCAGCCGCCGGCGGTCAATGGCGGTTTGATCGCTATCGATCCGCATACAGGCCGCGTGCTCGCAATGGTCGGCGGGTTTTCGTTCCGCATGTCCGAATTCAACCGAGCGGTGCAGGCCGAACGCCAGCCGGGATCGACATTCAAACCGTTTGTTTATTCCGTCGCCCTCGACAACGGCTATACGCCATCCTCAACTGTGCTCGATGCGCCGTTTGTCGCGCCAGGCGAGGATAGCTGGTACAAGCCGGGCAATTACGTTGAAGGCCGCTTTGGCGGTGAATCAACGCTTCGTACAGGGATCGAAAAGTCCCGAAACACCATGACGGCGCGCCTGGCGCAGGATCTCGGCATCGGCCCGATCATGGAGTATATCGAACGCTTCAAGCTGTCTGACCGCTTGCCGCGTGAATTGGCTATTTCGCTTGGGTCCGGCGAGACAACGCTGATGAAGATCACGGCCGCCTACTCAATCTTTGTCAATGGCGGCAAGCGCGTCGATCCGGCAATCATTGACCGCGTGCAGGACCGCGCGGGCGAGACAATTTATACGCGAGACAATCGCGTCTGCTCGGCTTGTGATGCGCCCTTCTGGTATGGTCAAGCTGAACCGCAATTGAATGATCCGCGCGAGCAGGTGCTGGATCCGCGAACAGCCTATCAGATTACATCGATCCTCGAAGGCGTCGTTGTGCGCGGCACTGGCAGCGCTGTGCGGCGTGCTTCGAACAAACCGTTGGCTGGCAAAACCGGCACGACCAACGACTACAAGGACGCCTGGTTCGTCGGTTTTTCGCCGGATCTTGCGACGGGCGTTTTTGTAGGATTTGATTTGCCGCAGACGCTGGGGCAGGGCGAGGCGGGCGGCAAAGTCGCCGCGCCGATCTTTGCCGACTTTATGGTGGAAGCGCTGAAAGACGAGCCCGGCATACCGTTCCGGGTGCCGTCGGGCGTTCGTCTCGTGCGCGTTAATGCGGAAACCGGCAAGCCCGCATCCAGCGGCAATGTTATCCTCGAAGCGTTCAAGGCGGACGACATTATTGGCGGCGGACCGTCGTCTGAGGATCTTATCCTCGATCCATTATCGTCGGCGGGGCTCGCGGACGACGAACCGGTCGAGGAAGATCTCAACGGGCTTTACTAGGCTGGCGGGCCTTATTACCTGAACCTGTCTTTAAGTGTTGGCCGGAGTATTCCATGCGCGCGGAAATGCAGGCGCTCATCGATGAAACAAAGCAGTCGCTGGAACTGCTGAGGAGGCGTCTTTGACTGGGATAAAGCCCGGCGGGACCTCGATGAACTAAACGCGCGCGCGGAAGACCCCTCGCTCTGGGATGACCCGGAAGCGGCGCAAGGCTTGATGCAGCGCCGCAATGCGCTCGAAGCGCAGATGAACGCCGTCACGGAGATCGACAGCGAACTCAACGATATCTCGGAATTGGCCGAACTTGCGGAGGCCGAAAACGACGCGGCGAGTCTCGACGAAGCGCAGGAGATGCTGAAAGTTCTGCGCGATCGCGCCGCGAAAGCCGAGATCGAAGCGCTCCTTTCCGGTGAGGCCGACGCCAACAACGCGTATGTGGAGATTCACCCGGGCGCCGGCGGCACAGAGTCAAACGACTGGGCGGCGATGCTCCTGCGCATGTATGTGCGCTGGGCGGAGCAGCACGGATACAAAGTTGATGTGTTGGAACAGCAGGCGGGCGACGAGGCGGGCATTAAATCCGCGACGATCCACGTCAAAGGCCATAACGCCTATGGCTGGCTAAAAACTGAGTCCGGCGTTCATCGGCTTGTGCGGATCTCGCCTTACGATTCGAATGCGCGCCGCCACACATCGTTTTCTTCCGTCTGGGTTTATCCTGAAATCGACGATCGCATCGAAATTGAGATCAATGAATCTGATTGCCGCGTCGATACGTTTCGCGCCTCCGGCGCTGGCGGCCAGCATGTGAACAAGACGGACTCGGCCGTGCGCATTACCCATGAGCCGACCGGTATTGTCGTGCAGTCGCAGAACGAACGGTCCCAGCACAAAAACCGCGCCACCTGCTGGAACTTGTTGCGCGCGCGCCTTTATGAGCGGGAACTGCAGATTCGCGAGGACGCGGCGGCGGCGACAGAAGCGGCGAAATCCGACATCGGCTGGGGTCATCAAATCCGGTCCTACGTCTTGCAGCCCTACCAGATGGTGAAAGACCTCCGGACGCAGGTTGAAAGTCCGAGCCCTGACGCCGTGCTGGACGGCGATCTCGATCAGTTCATGTCCGCCGCGCTCGCCGCGCGCATCGCTGGAGAGGCGGGCTCTGAGGTGTCGTAACACCCCAGCGTATTTTTCGCCGTTTGTTCAAAGCGGTGCGCCCTTTCCAACGTTGGTTTTGGTCAGTCGATCCAGATCGCCCTCGGTGCGGGTTTCCCCCTTTGCAATCCCTGACGGAGCCCGCTAAAACCCGCCGGAATTTGGGGCCTTATGGTCGTTTCGTCGCATTGCGATGAGGGGGCGGGCCCGTCCATCACGCCACCTGCTTGGCCCGGGGTCCCGGGTCCGGCTTTGTCGCCCAGAGTTTCACCTGTTCTCGTCGATTGGCGGGATATGACGCCGGACCGGACATGATCGGAGCGCTTGCTTTTTATCTATTCGCCGCCGCGGCCGTTGGTTGCGGATTTATGGTGATCGCGGCGCGCAATCCCGTGCATTCCGTTTTGTTTCTCATCAGCGCATTTTTATCCGTCGCGGGCCTGTTTGTTTTGATGGGTGCTGAGTACCTCGCGATGCTGCTGGTCGTCGTCTATGTGGGCGCCGTCGCGGTGCTGTTCCTGTTTGTTGTGATGATGCTCGACGTTGACTTCGTTGAGATGAAACAGGGCTTTCTTCAGTACATGCCCATTGGTTTTGCGTTGGCGGCGTTGGTCGTTATCGAGTTGACGATGATCGTGGCGGTCTGGGCGTTTCCGCCGGAAGCCGAAATGGCGCGGGCGCACCCGATCCCGACGGCGGCTGAAACGGTCGCCGATCCAAACGGCCCGACGAATATCGAGGCGCTTGGCCTCGTTCTCTATACGGACTACATTCATTTCTTCCAGATCGCCGGGATGATCCTTCTGGTGGCCATGATCGGCGCGATCATCCTTACTTTCCGCACGCGCGAAGGCGTCAAGAAGCAGGACCCGGCTGCGCAGGTCGCGCGCGGCCGCGATGTCGAGCTGGTCGATATTCAATCCGGGCAGGGGTTAAGTTAGATGCTGGACATCGGACTCGGACATTACCTTGCCGTCGCCGCGATCCTCTTCGCAATCGGCATGGCGGGTATTTTCCTCAACCGGAAGAATGTCATCGTCATTCTGATGTCGATCGAATTGATGCTGCTGGCGGTCAACGTCAACCTCGTCGCGTTCTCGCAGTTCCTTGGCGACCTGACCGGGCAGGTTTTTGCGTTCATGGTGTTAACGGTCGCCGCCGCCGAGGCCGCCATCGGTCTCGCCATTCTCGTCGCCTTTTTCCGTAATCGCGGCGATATCGCCGTCGATGACGCCAACCTCATGAAGAACTAGGAGCGGCGTCGGTTATGGGGCAACTCGTCGTCTTGCTGCCGCTCTTCGGTGCGATGCTATCGATGCCGGTCGGCCGCACGTTCGGACCGAAGGCGTCTGAATATGTGACGACCGGGCTCATGTTTATCGCGGCGGCGCTGTCCTGGATCTTGTTCTTCGACGTCGCCGTCGGACACGACGCGCGGACGATTGAGTTATTCACCTGGATCGCATCGGGCGGGTTTGAAGCAAAATGGGCGGTGCGCCTCGACACGCTGTCGGCCGTAATGCTCGTTGTCGTCAACTCCGTATCCTTCCTCGTCCACCTCTATTCCATGGGCTATATGAAGGAGTACGGCGAACAGTCCCGCTTCTTTGCGTATCTGTCTTTGTTCACCTTCGCCATGCTCACGCTGGTGACGGCGGATAATTTCCTCCAGCTCTTCTTCGGGTGGGAGGGCGTCGGGCTCGCCTCCTATTTGCTGATCGGCTTCTGGTTCAAGAAGAAGTCTGCAAATGACGCCGCCATAAAAGCCTTTATCGTCAATCGCGTTGGCGACTTTGGCTTCGCCCTCGGCATCATGTGTATCTTCTATGTGTTCGGCTCGATCGAATTCGACGCGGTGTTTGACGCCGTTCGCACGAACGCCGTCGTAGACCCATATGGCGCGGTTGCGGCGGCGCCGATCCGCGACTTGCAGATCAACTTCCTCGATAATGATTGGCATGCGCTGACCGTCATCGGCGTTCTTCTTTTCATCGGCGCCATGGGCAAGTCGGCGCAGTTCATCCTGCACACCTGGTTACCGGACGCCATGGAAGGTCCGACGCCCGTTTCCGCGCTTATCCACGCCGCAACCATGGTGACGGCCGGGGTTTTTCTGGTTTGCCGGTGCTCGGTGATTTTTGAATATGCGCCGAACGCAGCGGCGATGGTTACCATCGTAGGCGCCGTAACGGCGTTTTTCGCGGCGACCGTGGGGCTTTTGCAGGACGATATCAAACGCGTTGTCGCCTATTCTACGTGCTCCCAGCTCGGCTATATGTTCTTCGCCGCCGGCGTCGGCGCCTATGGCGCGGCGATGTTCCATTTGTTTACGCACGCATTCTTCAAAGCGCTTCTGTTCCTCGGCTCTGGCGCCGTCATCATCGCCATGCATCACGAGCAGGACATGAAGAAGATGGGCGGGGTCAAAGACATCCTGCCGCTCACGCATATTCTTATGGTGATCGGAACGATTGCCATCACCGGCGTCGGCATACCGGGCCTTTATCTTTTCGGCGCGCCATTCGGGACCGCGGGGTTTGTCTCGAAGGATGTGATTATCGAGGGCGCCTTTGCGGCGGGCGAAGCAGGTCGAGCGTTCGGCAATTTTGCTTTCGTCATGGGATTGCTCGCGGCGGTCATGACCGCGTTCTATTCGTGGCGCCTCATCTTTCTGACATTCTGGGGCAAGTCGCGGGCGCCGGAGTCCGTGCGCAAGCATCCGCATGCCGTTCCTGACACCATGATGTGGCCGCTGATTCCGCTGGCCGCCGGCGCCATCGTCGCCGGCATGGTTTTCTACGGCGACTTTGTCGGCAAGGAGAAAGACACGTTCTGGAATGGCGCGCTCTATTTCGCCGATGCGCATCATGAAGAAACGGCGCCTGCGGCTGGTCACCTGAATGCGGAAGAGGGCGCCGCCTTGGCGGACGATCATGCCGAGGACATGGCGCACGCCAACACTGCGGGGGGTCATGCGGAAGATGCCGGTGACGGACATGCGGAGGAGGGCGGTCACCACGATATTCCGACCTGGGTGCTCTGGTCGCCTTTCCTGGCGATGCTCGCTGGCTCCCTGACGGCCGCCTTCCACTATCTGCGCGGCGACCCGTTGCGCCCCGGCCTGCTGCGCCCCGGCGGCATGATCTACGCATTTCTGAAGAACAAGTGGTATTTCGACGAGATTTACGACTTCATTCTTGTGAAGCCGGCGCTCGCAATCGGACGCTTTTTATGGGTCGACGGCGACGGCAAGACGATTGACGCAGTCGGTCCCGACGGCATCGCCGCGACTGTTGCGTCCAACGCCAAGCGCATCGTCAAACTGCAGTCGGGTTATCTCTATCATTACGCCTTCGCCATGCTGATTGGCATCGCCGTACTCGTGACATTCGTCTTAATTCGGTTGGGGGGCGGCTGATGACCGAGAGTTTTGCGTCCCAACCCTGGTTGACCATGGTGACGTTTGCGCCGCTCGTCGGCGCTCTGTTCATCATCGCCGCTCGCTTGGTCGCAAAGAAAAACGAAAACGGCGTCGTTGAAGGCGAGGCGTTAACGCAATTAGAGCGTAGCTCCAAGGTGATCGCTCTGGGCGCGACCGTCGTTACATTCGCGATTTCACTGCTCGTTTATTCGCTTTACGATCCTTCGATTGGCGGCTTCCAGCTTGTTGAGCAGCGCGCCTGGATTGGCGGCGGCGTCTCCTACAAGATGGGCGTCGACGGCATTTCCATTTTGTTCGTGCTGCTCACGACCTTCATCATGCCGATCTGCATTTTGGCGTCGTGGGATTCCATTAAATCCCGTGTCGCCGACTACATGATTGCGTTTCTGGTTCTCGAAACGCTCATGGTCGGCGTTTTCTGCGCGCTTGACCTCTTCCTTTTCTACGTCTTTTTCGAAGGCAGCCTGATCCCGATGTTCCTCATCATCGGCGTCTGGGGATCGAAGGGCGTCAAAGAGTTCGCCGGTTTCCAAATGCCGTCCAAGGTATACGCGGCGCTTAAGTTTTTCCTCTACACGCTTGTCGGATCGCTGCTTCTGTTGATCGCCATGGCGTGGATGTACGCGACCGCCGGCACGACGGACATCGTTGCGCTTCAACAATATGACTTCCCGGCGGGTGCGCAGAAATGGTTGTGGCTGGCGTTCTTCGCGTCGTTCGCCGTCAAGATGCCCATGTGGCCGGTGCACACTTGGCTGCCGGACGCCCACGTTCAGGCGCCGACGGCGGGGTCGGTGGTGCTGGCCGCGATCCTTCTGAAAATGGGCGGCTATGGATTTTTACGCTTCTCATTGCCGATGTTCCCGGACGCGTCGATGGATTTCTCGCCGCTTGTATTCGCGTTGTCGATTGTCGCGATCATCTACACATCTCTCGTGGCGCTGGCGCAGGAGGACATGAAGAAGCTCATCGCCTACTCCTCCGTCGCCCATATGGGCTTCGTGACCATGGGCATCTTTACCGGCACCAAACAGGGGATTGAGGGCGGTCTCTTCCAGATGCTGAGCCACGGGTTCATTTCCGGCGCGCTCTTTTTGTGCGTCGGCGTTGTTTACGACCGGATGCATACGCGGGAAATTGCGGCCTATGGCGGGCTCGTTCACCGCATGCCCCTTTACGCGTTTTTCTTCCTGTTTTTCACGCTCGGCAATGTCGGGCTGCCGGGCACGTCCGGCTTCGTGGGTGAGATCCTGGCCATGACGGGCGCTTTCAAAGTGAATTCTTGGATCGCCTTTTTCGCTGCTTTCGGCGTCATTCTCTCTGCCGCTTATGCATTGCGGCTCTATCGACAAGTTATCTACGGCGACCTCACGAAAGAGGCGCTGATGGATATCCCGGACCTCAACAAGCGCGAACTCTTTTTGCTGCTCACGCCCTTGATGTTTTTTGCGCTGTTCCTTGGCTTCAATCCCGGTCCGGCGCTCAACGTATTTGCGCCGTCAGTTGATCTTCTGATGGATAACATGAACGCGGCGCTCGGGAGTACGCTCTAAGCCATGGGCATTTTTGAAACCCTTACCTATGCGCTGCCCGAACTGACCCTCGCTGTCGGATCCATGGTCCTGCTGATCGTCGGCGTCTTTCTGGGCGATAAGTCTGCGCGTCAGATCGCATACGCCAGCGTCGGGTTGCTGGTTGTCGCACTTATTCTGGTCGTCGTCGGGCCGTCTGCGGGGCGAGCATCGTTGTTCGGGGGCGCCTTCGAAATCGACGCCTTCGCATCATTCGCAAAGGTAATTGTTTTCGCCGCCGCCGCCATCGCTATTTTGATGTCGCAACAGTTTATCGACGGCGACGCCGGCGGTCATTTCGAGTACCCGGTGCTGATCGTTCTCGCAGCTTTCGGCATGGCGCTCATGGTGTCGGCGAACGATCTCATCGCGCTTTATATGGGCGTCGAAATGCAGAGTCTCGCGCTTTACATTCTTGCAGCATTCAATCGCGACAGCCGGCGCTCAACCGAAGCGGGCCTTAAATATTTCGTACTCGGCGCCTTGTCGTCGGGTTTGTTGTTGTACGGCGCATCCCTTGTTTACGGCTTTTCCGGCTCAACCTCGTTTGAGGATATTGCCCGCGTCGCCGCCGCCGAAAAGGACAACGCCGGGCTTATTGTCGGGCTGGTGTTTTTGATCTGCGGCCTCGCCTTTAAGGTTTCCGCCGCGCCATTCCATATGTGGACGCCGGACGTTTATGAAGGGGCGCCGACGCCGGTAACGGCGTTCTTCGCCGCAGCGCCAAAACTGGCGGCGATGGCGTTATTCGCCCGCGCGATGGTGGTTTCTTTCCCAGGGGTGCTCGAAGACTGGCAGCCCGTCATCGCCATGATCGCCGTCGCGTCGATGATCGTCGGCGCCTTTTCGGCGATTGCGCAGACGAACATCAAGCGCCTGATGGCGTATTCGTCGATCGGTCATATGGGCTATGCGCTGGTTGGTCTCGCTGCGGGAACGCGCGATGGCGTAACGGCCGTGCTTGTCTATATGGCGATCTATGTTGCGATGACGATTGGCGCTTTCGCTTGTATCCTGATGATGCGCCGCCGCGGCGGTATGACGGAAAACATTGAGGACCTTTCGGGCCTCACAAAAACCAATATGCCTTTGGCTGTCGTTCTGACGTTCCTCCTCTTCTCCCTCGCCGGCGTGCCACCGCTCGCGGGCTTCTTCGGCAAATGGTTTGTATTTTTTGCCGCCGTCGATGCCGGCCTCGTCTGGCTTGCCGTCGTCGCCGTGCTCGCAAGCGCCGTGTCGGCCTTTTATTACCTGCGCATTGTCTGGTTCATGTGGTTCGATGAACCGGCGCCTGCCTTCGAACGCGACGCTGGGGCAACGCTGCGCTTTGCCGCCTGGGGTTCGGCCATTTTGATGCTTCCCGTTCTGCCAACGCAAATGGGCCTGCTCCTTGATGTTGCTGGAACCGCCGCGGCGGCGCTCTTTTAAGCTGTGAAACGCTTACCATCAGGCGCGCGGCTGGAAATTTTCGATACGCTGGATTCAACAAGCGCCGAAGCAAAACGGCGCGTTGCCGACGGCCACGCCGAGCCCTCTTGGATTGTTGCGCGCGAACAGACAGCCGGTTACGGACGCCGCGGGCGTCCGTGGGAGTCCGGTCGTGGTAATTTTACGGCAACGTATGTTTTCGCGCCGTACGGTGACCCCGCAGATCACGGCCAACTCTCTTATGTCGTCGCGCTCGGTGTTATCGAAGCGCTTGACGGCTACGCAATAGACGGCGCGTTGGCCCTTAAATGGCCGAACGATATCCTCGCAGGATCCGACAAAATCGCCGGCATTCTTCTCGAAGCGGTCAACATGGATGCGCGCGCATATGTCTGTGTCGGGATCGGCGTTAACCTTCGGTCGGCGCCGCAGATAGCGGACTATCCGACTGCGAGGCTCGCCGACAATTTGCGCGCCGGCGCGCCTCTGCCCGCGCCGGAGAAACTGGCGGCGCAGATCGATGAGCAGTTTGCAGCGTATTACGCTATTTGGCGGCGTGACGGTTTTGGACCGATCCGGACCGCGTGGCTTGCGCGCGCAAAGGGCATTGGCGCAATGGTTAGAGTGCGGCTTCCGAATGAGGAGTTTTCGGGGATTTTCCGCGATCTCGATGAAGCTGGAGCGCTGGTGTTAATAGTCGACGACGCCGAGAGGCGCATTACAGCCGGTGAGATCATGTTTGGCGATTGAGCGGCGCACGCTCTATAATCCCGGAACGAACAAAAGGCTTCTCCGTATGCTTCTCGCCATCGACGTCGGCAATACAAATTCCGTGATCGCATTATTTGAAGGCGATGCGCCGACATCGGTCTGGCGAACGTCGACCTCGTCGACCCGAACGGCGGATGAATACGCCGTGTGGTTGTCCGGCCTGATGTCGATGTCGGGCAAGCGTTTTGAGGATGTCAGCGACTGCATCATTTCCAATGTAGTGCCGCAATCGCTGTTTCATCTTCGCAATCTGTCGCGCCGCTATTTTGGGTGTGAGCCCTTCGTAATCGCGCATAATAACATTCCGGGCGTCGCCGTGCGCATTCCGAAACCGTCTGAAGCGGGCGCCGATAGGCTTGTGAATGCTGTGGGGGCTTTTGTCGCTCATGGCGGCCCCCTGATTGTCGTTGATAGCGGCACTGCGACGAACTTCGATATCGTCGGCGCGGACGGGGCCTTTGAGGGAGGCGTCATTGCGCCGGGCATCAATCTTTCGATGCAGGCTTTGCACGACGCAGCCGCGCGTTTGCCGCGAGTCGCCATTCAATGTCCGCCCAAAGTCATCGGCACCGATACGGTCGGCGCCATGCAGACGGGTGTTTTCTGGGGCTATGTCAGCCTTATCGAAGGCGTTATCGATCGTATCCGCGCCGAGTATGCAAAGCCCATGAAAGTTGTAGCGACAGGCGGCATCGCTTCGCTGTTTCAGGGGGCGACGGACCGCGTCGATATTTTCGATGCCGACCTTACCATTCGCGGACTTCATGAGATTTTTAAGCGCACAAAGGCGCAGAGCTAATGTCGCGTAAAGAACTGGTGTTTCTGCCGCTCGGCGGATCCGGCGAGATCGGCATGAATATGAACCTTTACGGGTTCGGAACCGAAGCCAACCGCCAATGGATTATGATCGATTGCGGCGTCATGTTTGGCGATCTCGCGACCCCCGGAGTTGATCTCATTTGTCCGGACCCGACCTTTATTCTCGAAGAGCGCGAGGCGCTCCACGGATTGCTACTCACCCACGGGCACGAAGACCATATTGGCGCCGTTGCGCTTCTCGCGCCGAGGCTCGGCTGTCCGATTTACGCGACGCCGTTCACGGCGGCGCTGGTGCGCCGTAAACTCGATGAATACGGCATAACAAATGCGCCGCTTCGCGTCATCGACATGAATTCGAAACTTTCGCTCGGACCGTTTGATCTCGAATATGTGACGCTGACCCATTCCATTCCAGAGCCTTCAGCGATTGTGATTCGCACCGAGCTCGGCGCCGTGCTGCACACCGGCGACTGGAAGATTGATCCGACCCCGACTTTGGGACCGACCGCGGACGATATCGCTATTCGCAAACTCGGCGACGACGGGTTGCTCGCAATGATCTGCGATTCAACCAACGTTTTTTCGAAGGGCGAGTCCGGGTCGGAGTCGAAGGTGCGAAAAAATCTCGTCGAGCTGATCAGCAAGCAGGAAGGCCGCGTTGCAGTCACCACATTCGCTTCGAATGTTTCCCGTGTGGTTTCCATTTGCGAAGCGGCTGCTGCGGCTGACCGCAGCGTTTGCCTGCTTGGCCGGTCGATGTTGCGCATTGTCGATGCGGCGCGCGAAGTCGGGCTGCTGCCGGAAGCGTTGTCGTTCGTTGACCCGAAAGATGCGGGACATTTGCCGCGCCAGCACGTCCTCTATCTGTGCACTGGCAGTCAGGGCGAACCGCGCGCGGCGCTGGCGCGCATCGCCCGGGACGATCACCGCGATCTTGTCCTCGGCGATGGCGACACGGTGATCTTTTCGTCAAAGATCATTCCGGGCAACGACCGCGAAATTTACAACCTGCAAAACGATCTCGTTGATCGCGGGGTCCATATCGTTACTGAAAAGGACGAGTTTATCCACGTTTCGGGCCATCCCTGCCGCGACGAGCTAAAGGCTATGTATGAGTGGGCGCGGCCCGCGATCGCAATACCCGTCCACGGCGAGGCCCGCCATCTCGAAGAACACGCCGACTATGCGACGACGCTGGGCGTTGATGAAACGCTGGCGCCCCGCAACGGCGACCTCATTCGGCTTGCGCCCGAGGGGCCTGAAATTATCGAAGAGGTTCCAGCCGGACGGATGTATCTCGACGGTGATGCATTGCTGCCCGACGGTGCGGCGCCGATGCGCGAACGGCGAAAGCTCGGCTACGCCGGTGTTGTCGTCATATCGACGCTGCTCGACCGCTCGGGCAAGCCTGACGGGGGGCCGCGAATTTTCTGCAAAGGCGTTTTCGCCGGTGACGACATCGGAGAGCTGGCGGGCGATATTGCCGTCGCAGTTGAGAACTTGCCGAAAAACAAACGCCGGGACGACGATGCTGTTGAACTGGCGATCCGGCGGTCGGCGCGTGAATTCTTCGACGACGTTTGGGGCAAGCGGCCGCTTATTGAAACTCATATTCTTCGGAGCGACGCATGAACGCCGCCGCCGTCATTGTCGTATTCATCATCTGGTGGTGGATCGCGTTTCTCGCCGTCCTGCCCATGGGCGTCAAAAGCCGCTGGGAGACAGAAGATGACGGCGTTGAGGGCGCTGACCCCGGAGCGCCGAACGACCCCCAGCTGAGAAAGAAAGCCGTCCGAGCGACCGCGATCGCCGCAGTGCTGACCGTGGTTACAGCGGCGACCATTGCCAGCGGCGTCTTTAATTTTCGCGACTAAAGCGCCCCGTCTTGCCAAGGCCGACGGGCTGGAATAGCAACGCCCCGATCAGCGCTCGCACTGGGGCGCATGGGAGCGCCCATGAGCGAAGCACCGCACACGGATGAAGTGGAGGAAGGCGTTGACGCTCCGGCTGAAGACGCCCAGTTCGCTGAAGACCGCACGCTCAGCACGGATTTCGTCGACGCCGTCTCTGTCGCAATAGAAAAAGGCGATCCGCTCGAATTTGAATTTCTGACCCGCGACCTTCATCCGGCGGACATTGCGGACCTGATCGGTCTTTTGAGCGAGGATGAGCGCACCCGTCTCATTGCGATCAAAGGCGGCGGCCTTGCGGCGGACGTGCTCGCTGAGCTGGACGATGATTTACGCGAAGACGTCGTCGAGGCGATGGACCCGGCGAAGGTCGCTGAAGCCGTTGTTGCCCTCGACACTGACGATGCGGCGTTCGTTCTTGAGGATCTCGACGAGGAAAAACGCGCAGAGATCCTCGCTGAAGTGCCGCTTGAAGACCGGCTCGCGGTGCGCGCCGCGCTGGACTACGAGGAGGAAACCGCCGGTCGGGTCATGCAGCGCGAGTTTTTCGCAGCGCCCGGATATTGGACTGTTGGCCAAATCATCGATCGGTTGCGGTCGACGGAAGATTTGCCGGATCGGTTTTATGAGGTTTTCGTTGTCGATCCGGCGTTCAAGCCCATTGGCGAAGTGCCGCTGTCGTCGCTGTTGAAGCAACCCCGCGAAACGCGGATTGACGAGATCATGCTGACGGCCGCGCAGAAAATTCCCGTCACCATGGACCAGGAAGAAGTCGCCTATCTCTTCGAGCAGTATAATTTGATTTCATCGCCCGTCGTCGATGAGTCGGATCGTCTGGTTGGCATGATCACCGTCGACGATGTGGTTGAGATGGTGCGCGAAGAAAGCCAGGAAGACATGCTCGCCCTTGGCGGCGTTGAAGCGGACACAGGTCTTTCCGATACCGTTATTGAAACCGTACGATCGCGGTTTTCGTGGTTGGCTGTGAACCTTGCGACGGCGATCCTGGCGTCACTGGTCATCGCGTTCTTCGACGGCGCGATCGGCCAGATTGTGGCGCTAGCCGTTTTGATGCCGATTGTGGCGTCGATGGGCGGCAACGCAGGGACACAAACATTGACCGTGGCGGTGCGCTCCATCGCAACAAAAGATTTAACGCCGTCCAATGCGGCGCGCATCATTTGGCGCGAAACGCTGGTCGGTCTCGCGAACGGCATGCTGTTCGCGGCGATCATGGGCGCCCTCGCGGGGCTCTGGTATTATCTGTCCGGCTGGGGCGACCAGGGCGAGGCCATCAGTCTTGGCGTCGTCGTCGGCGCCGCAATGATCATCAACCTTCTTTGCGCCGGACTCGCCGGCATTCTGGTGCCGCTCGGACTGCAGCGCGCCGGTCAGGATCCGGCCGTGTCTTCGGCCGTGTTTGTCACAACGGTAACGGACGTCGTCGGCTTTTTTGTTTTTCTGGGGCTCGCGGCGGCGGTGCTGCTGTAGGCAGTCGCTTTATGCGATTTGGCAAACGCGGTTACGCCAGCGACAGCGCTAATGGTCTGTCGCCGGCGTGAGTCGTTTTTGATCAGCGAAGTCCTGGTCTTAAAAAGCGCCAATAGACGAAGGCTCCGGTCATCAGGATAATCAGCAGCCCCGGTTCCGGCACGTCAATCGGCGGTTCTTCCGGCGGAATGACGGGCGGAATATGTATGGGCGGCGGGCCGAAAATCGGCGGCAAAGCCGGTACAGGCTGCTCCGGCGGATAAGCCTTCGGCTCGTCCTTCGGCGCCGCTTGCGGAACCCGCCCGGTTTCGATCACTGGCGCCGGACTATACCCGGCGAGGCGTGTCGGAACGGGGCGGGGCGTCAAAAAGAACGGCTGGCGGCCCTCCGCTGGCCTTCTTCGCCTTCGCCGCAACAACCGCAATTGACCACGATGTCGTTGCGAATGTCTCCGACGGCGCGCGCTAACCAGTCAGCGTATTCTTCGTCGGCCACGGCGTCGTTTCCGCCGCCGCCAAAGCCGCCGGTCCAAATGATCGCGCCTGCGAGAATCAGAGCGGCGATGATGTTTGCGATCCCATTGCTGCCAAGCATGACAATCCTCTACTGCTCCGAATTTCCCCATGAGACGCTCGCGGTGATACCGGCCGCCCTTGAGCCAATGGCCGAAGCAATCGCCATTCGCACTGGGTCGAACTTCACAAGTCCCGTGCCAAGCCGCGAAATACGTCAAAAAATGCGAAATCCATCGGAAATCAATGGATTATCGGAAGCTGCATGCAGCTTTTGGGAGAGTCTCCCAAAAATTTTCTAACCGCGATTGTCTCAAAACTGGCCAGAATCAGCGAATGTGCAGAATTGACACATAACGTTGGCCCGACCGGCAGGGCGGGCGGCGCGTCTACCCAAGCCGGGGGCCATGTGTTACGTAAACGTTAACGCAACGCGCCGGGGGCGTCGCGGCGTAATTCGGATTTGCCTTGCGTGGCGTCGGCTCCGTGAGGGTGGTGAAGAGGGGCAGCGGGTCTGATGCGGACGGGTGATACCGGTCTCAATCTGATCAAGGGATATGAAGGGCTGCGTATGGCGGCCCATTATGCGCCCAATGAGCAGTGGACAGTCGGCTATGGTCACACATCGACCGCGCGGCACGGCATGTCTGTTACCGAGGGCGATGCGGAGCGGTTGCTCCGCGACGATGTCAGGCCCATCGAGCAATTGATTTCTGACACGGTGCGCGCGCCGCTTAACCAGAATGAACATGACGCCCTTGCGTCGCTGATCTTCAATATCGGCGAGGAAAACTGGAAACGCTCGACCGTTCTGCGCAAGCTGAACGCGGGCGATAAGATCGGCGCCGCTAACGCCTTTGAGATGTGGACCAAGGCGTTCGTGAACAATGAATTGGTTTCCCTTGACGGGCTCGTTCGCCGCCGCTCAGCGGAGAAGTCGCTGTTCCTAATGCCGACCGATGCGTCGCTGGTTGTTCCGAGTTCGGACGTTTCGCCAGCGGCCGAATGCGAACCGGAATATATTTCCGATAAGGTTCTAACGGCCAAGCCGGCCGTTGATTTCGACCAGATCCGTGAGAATCGGAAAAAGTCGCTTTCGCCGGAGGAAAAGGCGGCGCGCACCCGGGCGCTCTTTGCCGCGACGCAGGCGCTTTCCGGCGAACCCACCAAGATGATTATTTCCAAGGAAGAAGAATACGCCGACATGGGCGTTACCGTCGGCGCGGTGCTTGCGGGGTTGCTCGCGCTCGCGATGACGGCGACGGGCGCGATACTTCTGTTGGGACAGGAGGCGCCGGGCGTCGCCGAACGCCTCGGACTTTCATACGACCGCTTTGCGACGATATTTGAGAATCTGCCCATGTGGCTCGCCGCAATCGGCGCAGCGATGTGTTATTTCATCCTCTACATTCTGGTAAAGCGCCTTGCCCGGCACGATCTGAAACGACAGCGCGCGCAGGATGTAGCGCGCCTGAGAATTGCAGAATAAACCGCGCACAGCGTCGCCAGAAAACTTGTCATGGCTTTGCATCTGTTGAAACTGTGCGTCGGCGCGGCGTCCGTCGAAGACCAGAAATCCTGGATCAGGAAACGCGTCGCGCAGAACGAACGCAGCGGCCTTGGCCGTATCCACGATTGTGTGACGCGCATGCGGCCAAGACGGGCCGAAGAGTTGATCGACGGCGGATCGCTCTACTGGGTGATTAAAGGCGTCGTTCTGGCGCGTCAGCGTATCCTCGCCCTGGAGCCTAGGCGAGGCGGCGACGGCGTAGAACGGACGGCGATCATCCTACAGCCGCGGCTGCATCTCACTGAGCCGCAGTCCCGGCGCGCATTTCAAGGCTGGCGCTACTTATCGCCAGAAGACGCCCCTTCGGATATTTCCGGCCGGAGCGGTAACGCGGCGCCGCCGGAACTCTCCGCCGCGCTGGCTGATCTTGGTCTTCTTTAAGATATGTCGAAGCAATGAAACCAAACATGCGACATGCACTCCTGGCCGGCGCCGGCTTTGTCGCCGCCGCCATTATCGGCTTCGCTACTTGGCATACCAGCAAAAAAACCGGACCAGTCACAGTCGTCGCTGCAGACGATGCCGAGATCTGTCTTGGCGCTGATATCGCTTTTCTTCCCGGCGATCAGACCGGTTGTATTAAGCGCAGCAGGATCGCCGAATGGGAAAAGGCGCCGCTGATTGATGCGGAGCGAGGCCCGCTCGTCATTTCCATGAGCCACCCGACGGACGTTGGCCGCGATGCGGTTGCCTGCACGACCTGCAGCGATTTCAAGGAGCTCCGCCTTGAAGGGTGGTACGCATCGACGTCGCGAGAAATGCGCCGCGAGGCGCTCTTTGTGCGCGCATGCAGCGTTATTGGGGCGCTGCGGCATGCACAGGCCGCCGAGATCTCATATTTCGACGAAAATGGCCTTGAACCCGGCGACGTCGCGTCGCTGGCTGCGGATAAGCTATTGCACGTCGGCGCCGATCCGGCCGTTACGCCCGGCGATCCCGAAATCGCACGGACCGGTCCTTCAAGCTGGCGGATAAGCGCCGGCGACCAGACGGTGCGTGTTGATGAAGTTGCTTTGGCGGATTTCGACGGTGATGATATTGCCGAAATTCTGGCGTTATTCTTCGCTGGACCGGACCGCGCAACCGCCAGAATAACTGATATGGCGCTCCTTGAGAAAGATGCCGCCAGCGCCGCCCTGGCCGTGACGCCAATCGGGTTGCCGACAAAAAATGGTGCAAAAAAAGGTATTTAGGCCCTGCTGAAGGCGAGATAACTTCTTGGCGCGCCACGCGGCGCCCGGTATGGTATGGTCGCTTGAGCGATTCCAAACCCAATCGGCGTGTCTGAATAGGAGAATGCGATTTGCGTGCGGCGAAACTCTTATTGTTGACATGCGCCGTTGCGATGCTCGCCGCGTGTTCGACGTTTTCGGGCGGCGCCGAGACAGCAAGCGGGGCGGAAGACGCCTACTCAAACCCACGGGAAATTGAGGCTCAAACAAAACTGGCGCGCCTTCAGACCGAGAATGCGCGGTTGGCGAACCGCGTCTTGGAACTGCAACGGGAAAACGACCAGTTGCGACAGGCGCAAACCGCAGCTGCAGCCACGGACGCGGCTACGGTTGAAGCCGAAGCCGAACAATCCGCACCGGCCGAGACCGCGGTTGCGCTGCGCGAACCTGAAGTCCTTAAGCAGCCGGTTGTCGACAATCCGGAAACGCCGGAGATGACAAGCACCGAGGTGCCCGTAGAGCCGGCGCCGCGGTTGACGCAACCGACATTTGAATCGACCGACGCGGTTTTCGAAAACGAAGCGGATTCCGAAACACGTGCGCCGGCAGTTCTGTTTGGCGTTCATCTCGCGTCGTACCGAAAGGAAGACGAGGCGCGGGAAGGGTGGCGCAAACTTCAACGAGAGAACCCGGATGAACTTGGACTGCTCGAACCGCGCCTTGAGACGGTCGAAGTGCCGGAACGCGGGTCATTCCTTCGCTTAATCGGCGGCGGTCTTTCATCGCGCGAGAAGGCGGAGGCGCTGTGTTCCAACCTCAAGACCAAGGGACTTTATTGCTCTGTGTCGGACTTTTCGGGCGAGCGCCTGTCGCTTGTCGAAAACACCGGGTAATTTTCTGGCGTTACTCCGGCGGCGCGATTTCGAATCGCCGCTCATCGAACACGCGACCACGATACTCCTCGGCCCCCTCGTAACGCAGGGTGAGCTGGCCGGCCCCCAACGAAAAGAACCCTAGCGGCAATTCAAAAAGCCGCATTTCCGCGTCCGGATATCCGGCGATGTTGTCACGGACGGCGAGTGTTTGGCGGTCGCCGCCACTGCGCGGATCGAAAACCGCGATCAGTCGGCCGAAGGTTGAATGATCGCCTTGCGACGCGATCGCCGTCGATAAGAGCAAAAGCCCGTCGCTGTCGCGCAGTAATTTCGTCTCGGCAATGCTCGCGCCAGCGGCGCCGTCGCCGCGCAGGATTACCGGAACAGACACGCCGGCGTCGATATCGACCTGAAGCCCCGTATCGCTTGCTTTGCGCATCAGCGTCCGGGTCGCCGCCGTTTCGATCAAAAGATGTGAGCGGCGTTCGCCTGTCGGCGGCGTTGCGCCGTCCTTCACATGGAGTGCGATTTCAACCCGCGCGCCCGGTTCAAGCCGAAAATGCGACGGACGCAGCGTGAGCCATGGCGCTGCGCTTAGTTCCTTGCGTTTCGCCATATCGGCGTTCTCATAGCCCAACGGGGTCGCGGAAAGGTCAATCCAGCTGGCGCGGCCCTCAAGAATGCGCGGCGTCGGGTTCGAGACCACGAAGCGGGCTTCCCGACGATCAGCGTCGAGAACCTGGCGCAGCGGACTTACGGCCATATCGGCAGAGGCCGGCAATGCCATCGTCAGAGCTGCAAAAAAGCTGATAAACGCTGCTCGCATTACGCTCGCGCCTTGCAAGAATCGGATCACCCTATTTGTTAACGCGGGACTGGTTTCGCTTGCGTAAGCAAACGGCGTTAATTCGGCCCATATTGGGCGCTGGCATAGGGTTTCCCAATGACGCACGTCATTGTGCTTGGAAATGAGAAGGGTGGGTCGGGCAAAACGACAACCGCGATGCACGTTATTATCGCGCTGCTTAAGAGCGGCGGCCGGGTTGGCGCAATCGATCTCGACCTCAGACAGCGCAGCCTCACTCGATATTTTGAAAACCGTCAAAAATTCAGTGAACTCAAAGGTAAAGACCTATGCTTTCCGGTGATCTCGAAGGTTGAGGCATGCTCCGTCGACAGCCGCGATGAATCGATAAGGCGCGAGACGGAAAATCTGGCCGCAGCGCTGTCGGCGCTTGAAGGCTGTGATTTTGCGGTGATCGATTGCCCTGGCGCTGACACCCACCTGTCACGGCTGGCGCATATCCACGCCGACACGATCATCACGCCGCTCAATGACAGCTTCGTGGATTTCGACCTCCTGGCCCGGATAGATCCGGAAACGGGTCGCATCACGGGACCCAGCCTTTACAGCGAAATGGTGTGGGACGCGCGCAAACGCCGAGCGCTAACAGGCGCCGCCGGTGCGATCGATTGGGTTGTGCTCCGTAATCGGTTATCGGCGACCCGCGCCAAGAACAAGAAACGCATGGGCGAGAAACTCGATGATTTGTCGGCGCGGATCGGCTTTCGCTTGGCGCGCGGCTTCGGCGATCGCGTGATCTATCGAGAGCTCTTTCCAACCGGGCTGACCCTGCTCGATCTAGGCGGCAGGGGTTCGCCGGTTCGTCTTTCAACGATGAGCCATGTGACAGCGCGCCTTGAAATTCGGTCCCTGATCGCGTCGCTGAACTTACCGCGGGCCGCTTCGGATGACCCGCGGGACGCTGGGACCGCCAACGTAGCGGCGTAGCGCCAGACACGCATATTCCTGCCCATCGCCGTCCGTCCGTGCTAGGACCGATTTCGGTTTTCGTCATATCGGAGCGCAGCAGAAACTAATGTCCCTGGGACTTGTAGCGTTGTTACTGGCGGGTGCTGGCGCCGGGTGGCTGCTGTGGCGATTGGCGCGCAGCCAAAGCGGTGAGCGGGGCGCTGCCGTCGCGCGCAATATGACGGTGCTGAAAGCGGTCGTCTGGCTCGGTCTTGCCGCCGCGCTCTTCGCCGCGAAACTCTGGCCGCTCGCCTTTATGGTGTTGATCGCGGCCGGCGGCGTCAGCGCCATTGAAATGTGGCGCGCTCGTGTCGTCAGGGAAGACGAGGTGGCGAACGCCGTTGCAACGCCGTCGTCGCGCATCATGGACGCCGAGGAGGCCGCCAGCGTCCTTGGCGTCGCGGATGACGCGGACGCTGAGGCGATCCGCGCCGCGCACAAAAAACTGATCGCGCAAATTCACCCCGATAAGGGCGGCACCGATTATCTCGCTGCTAAGATCAACGAAGCGCGGGACGTGATGCTGGCGAGGGCGGGCGCTCGCGATGGATGATGGTAGGAGCGCTGTCGATATCTATGATCCAGTATTTGTAAAACAGGTGTTCGATAGATGTTCGGAAAAATATATTTTCTTTAGTTACATCTGTTCTTTTGGATTTACTGAGCGGTGGCGCAAACAATGCGTTGAAGTCATGCCGCCGGCAAATGTATCGGCGCCATCCGGATACGACTTAATGGCGGGAACCGGCGAAGCGTGGCCGCATTTGCTGAGACAGCGGCCTCACGTTAGTTCGATAACCGCCGTCGATATTTCGACTGGCATGCATCGTCGTGCGATCGATAGGCTTCACCGTCACCGATCACACAAAATCCGGTTCATTGAAGACAATGTTTTTGATAGCGCGCTTCCGGAAAACAGTGCGGATTTCGTGATTTCAACCTTCGGTCTTAAGACATTCAATGACGCCCAGCATCGCCGACTTGCCCGTCTGGTCGCCCGAGTTCTGAAGCCCGGCGGTGTCTATTCACTGATTGAGGCGTCGGATCCGAAAGGTTGGATCCTGCGGTCCGCCTATCTTTTTCATCTGCGAAGAGTCCTGCCCCTCATCGAACGGGTTTTTCTGAGCGGCGCGCAGGATTTCGCGATGATCGGTGAGTACAGCACCAATTTTGGCGACGCACGAAACATCGCAGATTATCTCAGGGAAGAAGGATTAGACGTGCAATACAACAAGTTCTTCTTCGGCTGCGCAACGGGCGTTTCAGGGCGAAAGCCGGTCTAGCGGCTCCATCGCCCATTTCCTCATCGCAAGAATCGTCAAGAATTGCGCCGATCCGACGGTTATGACGACGCCATGACTGATGCCAGCGCAATCCAGGCCGCAGCCATATACGCCCAGGCCCATCTCGATGAGCCGCTGCCGCTTGCGCGGTTAGCAGAGGCCGCCGGTTATTCGGAGCATCATTTTCATCGCGCATTCGCCGCGGCGACCGGCGAGACGCCGGCGGAGTTCGTCCAACGACTTCGCCTGGAAAAGGCGGCCTTTCGGTTGCTGGTCGAGGATGAGACGATCATCAACATCGCTCTCGATTGCGGCTACGCCAATCACGAAACCATGACGCGGGCGTTTAAGCGCCATTTCGAAATTGCGCCGAAAGAGTATCGCAAACGCGGACGCTTGACGTTGAACCGAGGGCGGTTTGCTCACGGCGGCCAGGCGTCCGTGAACTACGAGCTGTCACCGACGCGGCGCGTGCGGCTCAATTCGACGTCGATCGCGTTCATCAGGTCTGTTGGCCCATATGAAACCGTTGATCCCGATCTATGGACGCGCCTGCGCGATTGGTCCGCCGCGAAAGGTCACGCGGGCGAGCGCATGCTGATCGGTATTGGCCATGACTCACCCGCCGTCACGGCGCCGGAAAAACTGCGATTTGACGCCTGCGTCACCGTTCCGGGCGGCGTGACCGGTGAGGGCGATATTCGCGTCGGGCATTTGCCGGCGCTCGCCTGTGGAGTGACAACGCATGTCGGTCCGTATGCGTCGCTTCTTTCAGCGTATCCACAGATTTTTCAGCAAGTCGTAAGTCTGCCGCAGACTGAAATCGTCGGTCTTCCCGCAATCGAACTCTATCGCGACAGTACCGTCGATATCTTTCGCGGCGTCAGCGTCACGGACATTTTCCTGCCGGTCAAAAAAATCTGACGGCGTCCCGCCGGCTCCCCAACAAAAAAGGCGAACGACATGCTTCAGACCTTCGATTATGTGAAAGCCGCGATTGCGGCGATTGTCATCTTTGCGGCGAACATTGCGATCAGCTTTGCCGTGATGGCGGTCTATGCCTACTTTATCAACACGGGCCACGACGCCGCGTTTTACAATGCCGCAGCGCAACGCATCGCGCCCTGGTCGAGCATTGTCTTCGGCGCCGTACTCTTTTACGCCGTGGCGTTTCTTCTCGGAAAGCGACGCCCGGAACGAAATGCGATCGCATTCGCGCTGACGATCTTTCTCGTTTATGCGGGGATTGAATTTGTCGTGATGTCTGATGCGGGGAAGCTGGCTTCCATGATCGGCGTCATCGCATTGTCGCTCGCAACGAAACTGACCGCGGCTTATCTCGGCGCACGTAGCGTGCGATTAGCCCAATAGCTCGCCAAGAAAATTCCGCATCGCCTGCCATGACCGTCGGTCCGCGTCCGCATCATAAACCGTTCCGAAATCGGGATCGTTGGCGGCGGGGTTCGTGAAGGCGTGCATGGTTCCGCCATAGGCGTGAAGCTGCCAATCGGCGCGCGCCTTGTTCATTTCCGCGCCGAGCGCTTCGACATCGGCAGGCGGCGCCATCGGATCATCCCAACCATGGAGCGCCAGCACTTTCGCGTCCACTTTGTCTTTCGTGTTGCCGGGCGCGCCGAGCAGCCCATGAAAGCTGACGACCCCTTTTACGGCGCCGCCCGAGCGCGCGATATCAAGAACGCAGAGGCCGCCGAAGCAAAATCCGATCGCTGCGATCTTATCGCTATCGACCTCCGGCAACTCACGGGCCATGGCAATGTTTTCGTGAAGGCGCTTTTGCAGCATGGCGCGATCGCCGACAAACGGCTCGATCAACTTCGTGTTCTCTTCCGCAGACTGTCCCAGAACGCCCTTGCCGAATAAATCGACAGCGACGCCGGTGTATCCGAGGCCGGCAAGCGCCGTCGCTTTGTTGTTTTCAAAATCCGCGCGCCCCGCCCACGCGTGAAACACCAGAACACCCGGCGCCGGTTTTCCGTTATGGGCGATAAAGGCTTCGAATGTTTTGCCGTCGATTTCGTAATCGTGGGCGCGCGTCTCGGTCATCGGGGTGTTTCTCCTTACCTGTAACGAGCGGAAAATCGCGTAACCGCCGTCAGCTTTCAAGGGTTCCGATGCGGCTGATCTTCAGCGTATTGGTCTTACCGGGCCGGCCGAAAGGATAGCCTGCAAGAATGATCACGCGATCGCCGTCCTTACCCCCATGATCGACAGCAAGGCGGTCAGCCTTCTCGATCATCTCGTGGAAATGCGAGATGTCCTCGGTGACCACCGGTCTAACGCCCCAATAGAGAGAGAGGTTGCGCGCGACCCGCGGGTCCGGCGTCGCCGCGATAACGGGGCAATGCGGTCGGTCTCGGGAAAGGCGCCGCGCCGTAGAACCTGTCTTCGTGTAGGCGACGGCGAAGCGGCAATGGAGCACTTCCGCAATGCGCCGGGCCGACAGGGTCATTGCGTCAGCGGTTGTGTAATCCTCGTCGTCGCGCCGGTCGCTTTTATAGCTGCCGGACTCGTCATCCTTTTCGGTGGCGATAATGATCCGGTCCATGATCGCGACAGCGGTCGGCGGGTGACGTCCGACGGCGGTTTCCGCTGACAGCATGACCGCGTCAGCGCCCTGATAGACTGCTGTTGAGACATCGGACGCCTCGGCCCGGGTCGGTGCGATCGACTCCACCATGGATTCCAGCATGTGCGTTGCGACAATTACGGGCTTGCCGGCGCGCCGGCAGGCGCGAATGATCCGGCGCTGGATCAGCGGCACGTCTTCCGGCGCGCATTCAACCCCGAGATCGCCCCGGGCGACCATAATCGCGTCAGCTTTCTCGATGATCTTGTCGAGGTGATCGACGGCCAGCGGTTTTTCGATCTTGGCGATGACGCCGGCGCGGCCGTTGATCAGCGCCTTGGCCTCGTCAATGTCGTCTGGCTTCTGGACAAAGGAAAGGGCGACGTAGTCGACGCCGAGGCTGAGGGCGAATTCCAGATCCTCGCGGTCCTTGTCTGTCAGCGCCGATATGGGCAAGGCGCGCCCCGGCACGTTAATGCCCTTGCGGTCCTTCAGTTCGCCCGGCGTGTCAGCCTTCACGGTGATGGCGTCGCCATCGCGCCCAGAAACCGTGACCTGCAGTTTGCCATCGTCGAGTTTGAGGATGTCGCCGGATTCAAGGATATCGAGGAGCTCTCTGTGCGGTATCGGAATAACGCCCGGCTCGGTCGTTTCCTTGGCGTGGGAGAGCTTGTATTCGTCGCCGTATTTCAGAGTGATCTGACCATCAGCAAATGCGCCGGTGCGGATTTTCGGCCCCTGCAGGTCAGCAAAGACGGCGAGCGGCGTTCCCGTTTCTGACTCAATTCTGCGAATGGCTTCGGAGACCCGTGCCAGTTTTTCGTGCTGGCCGTGGCTCATATTGAGCCTGAACACGTCAACCCCGGCGTCGTGGATGAGCCGTAACATAGAGGGCGAGGAACTCGCCGGTCCGATCGTCGCAACGATTTTTGCAAGGCGTTTTCGCATTCCGCGACGTTAGGCGGATTTGCGGCACGGGGGAAGCGCCTTTCCGCCGGCGATCAAACTGCGTCGCCTCAGATGCGCGTCTGCTAACCCGCTATCGACATACCGCAGGCAACGACCGTCCTGACAATCGGTTCATAGGCGCCGGCGAGGGAAATCTCGGCGTCATATTCATCATTGTCGGACGAGACCGCGCGAACAATCAACTTGTCAGCATTCAGGAAATCGTTGGCGATGTCCACGGCTTCAAGTTTGTTCATGCCGCCGGTATTAGAATTGGTGAAGGTCACCATACGAACTTTTTGCGTCTTTTCTCCATCGGCGCGATAGTAGAATTTGAATGGGTAGTTCTTTTGGCCAAGCCGCTGACCGGCATCCACTGTAAAAACAAACTCTCTGTTGTTGCGGCACTCAAAAGAAACCTTGAACGGCCCGCGCGCATCCGCGGCGACGCCGTTATTGGTGGCAATCACGTGCCGCTTGTCGGTGAACTTGTCGGTGACTTCCTTATAGACCCAGCTCTGCGCTGCCGCACCTGCGGTAAATGCGATGCTTGAGAGCAAGAAAGCCGAAATTGCAGCGGTGCCTTTTTTCATGATGCCACATCCCATGTTTAAGGGGTCACTCATCGTAATCTAAAGCTATGCCGCCCTTGTCGCAAACTTCGACGCTTTTCGCGCGCCGGTTGTTTTGCACGGCGGACAGCCCCTTCTCCCGACGCCTATTCTGGCGGGCAATTATGACGGTTTTTGGCCGCCTGTATCATTCCGGCATGGCTCTGCAGATTTTGCGCCGCAAATGACGGAAGCGCGGCATCGCGCGGGCGGGCGCTATTGCTGGCCTGGCGCGGGGACGTTTGGCGTCGGCGTAGGGTCGTAGAGTGAAATTGTCGAAAGAGACATCTTCGCCGAGCCTTCAATCGGCTGCCGGGAGTAAACCACATAGATGAGCGTGTCGTTTTCCGCGTCATAAATGCGACGCACGGCAATCGACTTGAAAACAAGGCTCATGCGCTGGGAAAAGACTTCCTCGCCGTTTTTGTCACGGTCAATGTCGCCGACGCTGATCGGCCCGGTCTGGCGGCAGGCGATAGAGGCGTTGGACGGGTCTTCAAACCAGTTGCCTTTGGCGACGCGATCCCAGAACCCGCGGTCAAAATGAGAGAGATGGCAGGTCACGCCTTCGACTTTCGGGTCAGCAAGGGCCTGCACCTTAATCTCATTGCCGGCGAAATCGTTCTTGAATTCGCCGACCTCGGCCTCGCCGCTACGCCCGCAGGCGACGAGGCAAACGGCAATGCAAATCCCTGTGAAATATTTCACGACAGTGAAAGCCTCAGCGTTGTTCTTCATCCAAAGTAAGGCCGCCTCGCCGCAACACAAGACGGATCAGAAAATAAAGGAGTAAGCCGAATGGTCCAAACATCAGTGTAAAGAATAGGCATGGGATGACAAGCAGGTGCGGAATGCGCCGCGCCGCCGCGTCCCGGCCAATCCAAGCGCCGACAAATAAGTCAAAGACGAGATAGTGGGTCCAGCCGGTCAAGACGCCGATGGGACGTGAAAACAACGCCATGACGCCGCTAAGGCTGGACATGCCGGCGCCGTCTGCGCCTTGCGTGAAGAAAATCGCCGTGATCAGGAATGCGCTGTAAATCAGGCCATATACGATCGGATAAAGAAAACTGTGGACGACCCGCCGCGTAACACCCCAGCGCGGCGCGAGCGCGAGCAACGCCCAGGCCGGCATGACACCCATATTGATCGCGGTATAGAGTGTTTCTTCGTTCATTGTCCTATCCGCAGATCTCTGCCTTGGCGGCGAGATATTCTTTTTCCAACTGATCGACGTATTCGGCAGTGGTCATGCGCTTGCTAATCGCGCCGATGCCCTGGCCGCAGCCCCAGATGTCTTTCCAGGCTTTTTTGTCGGTGTTGCCGCCGGATCCGAAGTTCATTTTTGAGGGGTCGCTTTCGGGCAGGTTGTCTGGGTCGAGGCCCGCCGCCTTGATCGACGGGATGAGGTAATTGCCGTGGACGCCTGTAAAAAGGTTCGTATACATAATATCATCGGCCTTGTAGTCGACGATTGCCTGTTTGTAAGCCTCGGTTGCGTTCGCTTCCTCGACGGATATGAAAGCCGAGCCGATATATCCGAAATCGGCGCCCATGGCTTCGGCGGCGAGCACCGCGCGGCCCGTTGCGATGGAGCCCGAGAGCGCGATCGGCCCGTCGAACCACTCGCGTATTTCCTGGATCAGCGCAAAAGGCGAAGTGACGCCCGCATGACCGCCGGCGCCGGCCGCCACCGGGATCAGTCCGTCGGCGCCCTTTGAAATCGCTTTTTTGGCGAAGAAATCATTGATGATATCGTGCAGAACAATCCCGCCATAGGAGTGAACCGCCTCGTAAACATCCTCGCGCGCGCCGAGCGAGCAGATAACGATCGGTACCTCGTGTTTTACGCAAGCCTCAAGATCGTGCATCAGCCGATCATTCGATCGGTGTACGATCTGATTGACGGCGTAGGGCGCTGACGGCCGGTCCGGGTTCTCATCATCGTGACGAGCGAGCGCGTCTTTGATCTCAACGAGCCAGTCGTCGAGCGCTTCAGCGGGCCGCGCGTTAAGTGACGGAAACGAGCCGACGATGCCGGCCTTGCACTGGGCGATCACAAGTTTCGGATTGGACACGATAAACATCGGCGAACCTATAACCGGCAGACGCAAACGCGATTTGATCTCGGCGATGGTGGGCATGGATGGTCCTTTCACTGGCGGCGCAAGGCGGAGCGGGACCATGTCAGGTGAAAACCGGCTAGCCGATTCGCTCCCGCAACGAACAAAATTTCTGGGTCATGATCGCTTTGACCCGGAGCGATCATGATCTAGGGCGCCGGCCGCTATGCGCAACACGAAATTGCAGTCCGTTTTGCCGGCGGCGGCGTAATAAGGCATAGTCGGGAAAAAACATTGGGAGGAACAGGGGTATGGCCGGAAGCGACATACTAACGCCGGCGTTGATTGGCGATCTTATCCGCGAGCAGGCGGCGCGTGCGCCCGGCAAGGTCGGCCTGATTTTCGAGGGCCGCGAATTTACTTACGCTGAGATGAATGATCGCGCCAACAAGGCCGCCGCCGCGCTTCGACAGTTGGGCGTCGGCCGCGGTGATCGGGTCGCCTGGCTTGCCCGGAACGTCGCTATTTTCTGGGATGCGCTGTTCGGGGCGGCGAAAATCGGCGCTGTCATGACGCCGATCAACTGGCGTTTGGCGCCGGCTGAGATCGCGCAGATCTTGGAGGATTCGCGGGCGCGGATTTTCGTTGGCGAAAAGGATTTCATTGATCCGTTGCAGGCGGTGAACGCCGCCATGCCGGAAACAACGATGATGCTGGAAACGGGTGCGGGTTCCTTCGACGCACTGGTCGATGAGCAGGACGCGGTCGAGCCCAATGAAAATACGGCATTGGAAGACGCCTTTGTCCAGCTCTACACCAGCGGCACAACTGGCCTTCCGAAAGGCGTCGTCCTTTCCAATCGCGCATATAAGATAAATGGCGAGGTTGGCGCCTCCCAGAGGACTATGGCGCCGAAGAGCGACGACGAAGTGGCGTTACATGCGCTGCCGCATTTTCATGTCGCTGGCGTCAATTTCGGCTTGATGGCGGCCGCGCGTTCGATGCCTATCCTGCAATTTCGTCAATTCGATCCTGTGGGGATCGTCAAGGCGGCGCAAGGCGATGCGCCCCTTAGCTCGTTTTTTGTACCGGCGATGATCATGATGATCCTCGAAGCGGCGAAACAGGCGGAAGCGCCGCTTACGAAATTCGTGAATGTTTCCTACGGCGCCGCGCCCATGCCCGAGCCGCTTCTCGATGCGGCGATGGCCGCGATGCCAAGTGCGACGTTCACCCAGTTCTACGGCGCGACGGAGAACTGCGGCGCCGTGACCTATCTCGCCAATGACGATCATGGCAGGGGAAAGAAGCAACGCGTCGCTGCCGGCAAGCCCTGGCCGGGCACCGACGTGAAAGTCTGTAATCCGGACACCGGCGGCGAACTGGATCCGGGCGTAACAGGCGAGATCTGGATGCGGTCAGGCGCGGTCATGGATGGATACTGGGGCCGCGACGACGCAACGGCCGAAGCGCTTGTCGACGGTTGGTATCGCACTGGCGACGCCGGCTATTTCGACGAGAACGGGTATTTGTATGTATGCGACCGCGTCAAGGACATGATCATTTCCGGCGGCGAGAACATTTACCCGGCGGAAATCGAAAATGCGCTGGCAAAACACCCGGCGGTGCTCGAAGCTGCAATCATCGGCGTGCCGGACGAAAAATGGGGAGAAATCGTCAAGGCGTTTATTGTCAAGCGCGCCGGCTCGGAACTTTCTGCGGATGACGTAATCACCCACCTGACCGATAAGATTGCAAAATTCAAACTGCCGCGCGATGTCGCCTTTATTGGCGCCTTGCCTCGCAATCCGTCGGGCAAGATTTTGAAGACGGAACTCCGCAAGACGCAGTGCGGTTAAGTCAGTTCGATCCGTCGAGCGCGGCGCGCGCAGTTCCGTATCCCGTCGCCTTCAAGGCCGCATAAGCAGCGTCTCGAAACGAGCATGCCTGGCGAATGTCTTCGTCGCAGGGATGTCGGCGCAGCCATCCAATATGGTTGGCGTTCAATTGGTGTTCGCGCGCGCCAGCGACGACAAGCGCCAGATACCAGTCATAGGGAACGAGTTCGATGTTGGGCGCGCGGGCGAGGTAGGTCACGACCGATGTTTGCGTTCCGCCCATGTCGATCACGAAGTCGTCGATGCGGTCATAGCCGCCCTCGGCCCGATCGAGCCTCGGAAGGTCTTTCGGATCAATATCGTACAACACGCCTTGCACAAAGGACTGCGCCGCAACCGCAAGCGTCGCTTTGCCAGATCCGTCGACGCCCGGCTTTGAGAATTCGAGCCGAAATCCGCGAGCGGAGGCTTGGCCCAGCGGTTGCGCTGACGGACACCGCGCCCGGACCCGTGCGGTCAGCAGGTTCGACCCGTAAGCGAAATAACGCACCGATTCCAACGAATAGATCCTATTTGCAATGTCTAACAGCCGGCTGGCGCCGGCGGGGCGGGCAATTATCGAGCGAGAAGTAATCCGCTGCGCCTTGCGCATCGTAACCAATTTGTCTCTCTGGTGCATTTCCTGTTCTCCCCCCGGAAATGCGGCAAGGCCGCCGCCCGAATTTCCTTCCCTCGGGCGGCGGTTTTATGTCTGGTATAGCTCCGTGCCGGGGTTAACTGGAGGAGACAAATATGAGCCTTTCACCCTATCTCACTTTTAATGGAAACTGCGCAGAAGCGTTCGATTTTTATAAGTCAGTATTCGGCGCGGAGTTTATAGTGCGCCAGACATTTGGCGACGGCCCGCCTGACATGGGCGTCGCCGACGCCGACAAATCCAAGATCATGCATGTGTCCCTGCCAATCGGCGATTCAGTATTGATGGGATCAGACACTGCTGGCGATCACGGGCCGCCATTTCAGCAAGGAAACAACTTTTCAATTTCCTATGCGCCCGCGACGAAAGCTGAAGCTGACAAGGTCTACGCGAAGCTAAAAGATGGCGGCATCGAGGTCATGGCGATGCAGGACACGTTTTGGAACGCCTATTTCGGCATGTGCACGGACAAATTCGGCGTGCAATGGATGATCAACGTTGGCCTAGCCGCCGCTTGATCTGCCCTGTCAGCGGCCGACGGCCTTTCTGTAGAGGTGCCATGTAGCGTGACCGAGCACTGGCACGATGAGACCCAGGCCAACCAGGAAGAAAACCGCACCAGCGGCGATCGAAACCGCAACGAAAAGGCCCCAAAGTGCAATGGTCACCGGGTTCTTCGCCGTGACGCGCAGGGATGTCACGACGGCGGCGGGTGCGCCGACGCGGCGGTCGAGCAGCATCGGAAATGAAACGACATTTGTCGCCAGGACGATGGCGGCGAAAAGGAAACCGATGCCATTGCCGACCAGGATCATCGTCCATCCTTCCGGCGTTGTCAGGACGCTTGTCAAAAATTCCGCAGGCGGAGGCGTTGACGCCGACCCGAAGCTCAACCGAAACAGCATCTGCGCAAACACCAACCATATGCCGAACAGCGCGAACAACGCTGCGATCAAGATTGCGACGCCGCTCGTTGATGCACGTTTGAAGACGGCGCCAATCTCGGTCCACGCAAAGTCACGCCCCTGTTCGCGTCGGCGGCTGATTTCATAAAGGATAATGGCGGCGAACGGTCCAAGAAGCACCATGCCGGCGACGATCGGAAAGACCATAGGCAGCAGATCCTGACCGAGCGCCAGGCCGGCGACGATAGCGGCGCCAATTGGATAAACGAGCCCGAGAACGAGCATGTGGCTCGGGCGTGCGCGGAAGTCCTCGTAGCCAAGGCGCACGGCGTCTTTTAAATCGCTAATGGTCAGGGAGCGAATTTCGTAATCATGAGCTTCCGGAACGACGATCTCGCCGCGTGATCGATCATTAGCGGCGTGATGCGTCTTCATGGCTATCGCCATAACGCATCCTCCTTCGTTGTCCTTGGCATAGTGCGCCGATTACAGACCCGCGTCCAGCGGCGAGCCGGCTACTCACGGCGTTTTGACGCCGGCCCGATGCGTTGTTGCGGCGCCAAAAGAGGCGCGCCACGCATCGGCGAAGTCGGCTGCGTCGGCGTGCATTTGAACGAAACGGCGTATATTGGACCGTGCCGTCAGTGCCCGGAACGACTCGCTTTCTGGTCCGTCAATAAATCCGAGCTCGTGAAGCCAATCCGCCGACCGGCCAGTGAATACCCAGGATCGATGCCACGGCAATGCGTTGGGAAATGCTTCATTCACCGCCTTCGCCAGTTCGTTGGTGCAGTTTGAATGCAATGTGTTGTAAAAGCGCGGCTGCTCGGCGAGTTCATTCGTCCGGCGCACGAAATATTCAAACAGCCTGCGTATCTGATCGGAATCCAGGCGAAGTTTATACGCATAGAGTTTGTGATCGAGGCTGATCGCAATACGGGTTAAGATGTCGCGCTCCGTCGACCAGACATACATCAATTCGTAGCGCCGTAGCGCGCCGCCGATCGCCGAATAATTTTCTCCCGTCTCCATACGCGCCTCAATCGACACGGAAATGGTTTCACGCCGCCCGTTCTCATCCTCGAACACGAATGACAGGAAGCTGTGCGCAAAGAGGGGGTTTTCAGGGAAAGGTTCGATGAAAAACCACATCTCCTCAAGATGCTGAGCGTTAACCTCTATGGGGCGCCAGCCGGGCGTTTGTTCGCCGCCCGCTGCAAATGAAAACTCACGCAATTGGGGCAGGCGATAGCGACCGGGCGATGCATTTTCAAATCTCGCGACGTGTGAAAACGCCGGTTTCCAGTCCCGCTCGGCGCGCGGCGTTTTCGTCAAAACGGCGGCCGCAAAAATCAGACCGGCGAGGACCAGCGCCAGGATCGCAAGATTTGTGATATCGCGGGGCGCCATTATTCGTTCCGTTCGGCGTATAAGTTGCGTGCAGACGATAAACGCGCGCCCGCCCCGCGTGCAACCGGTATTCGCGGTGGCGTTTCCTGTGTCATTCCCTGTGCTATAGAGATGATTGGTGAGGCGGGAGAGCGGGTGAGTGACAGTACAATGACCGGGCCGGTTACCGGCAAGGACCGGATCGAATCTCTCGACGTTTTGCGCGGTGTTGCGCTCCTCGGCATCCTCCTAATGAACATCACCGCCATGGCGTTGCCATTCCAGGCCTTATCGAATCCGTCAGTCGCTGGCGGCGATCAGGGCCTCAATTATGCGGCGTGGTTTATTACGAACACGTTCTTCGAAGGCACCATGCGGACAATGTTCTCCGTCCTGTTCGGCGCCGGATTTTTGCTGTTAATGGACCGGCTCGCGGTCCGGTACAAAGGACTGAAGGCCGCCGATATCTATTACCGGCGCATGCTCTGGCTGATCGCCTTTGGACTCTTCGACGGCTACTTCCTGTTATGGACCGGCGATATTCTTTACGTTTACGGCGTCGTCGGATTGCTGTTGTTTCCGATCCGCAACGTCGCGCCGAAATGGCTTCTGGCTGGCGCGGTTGCGTTGATGATTTTGAACGTTGCCGCGAGCTGGCTCAATTACAGCGACATGACGGACGCCAAAGCCGCGTATGAACAAACGCAAGGCGTTGCGGCAATGGAGGAAGCGACGCCGGCTATTTTTAACGAAAACGGCGATGATGTTGAAGACGCTGTCGATGCGGCGACGGCTAACGCCGCTATTGACGACAGTGTTGAGGATGCGTTGAACGAAAGAGCGAAGGAGTGGGAAGAAACGCTTTTCTACATGCAACCGGATGCCGAAACGCTGGAAGCACAGGTTCAGCTGCGCAATTCCGATTATATTTCGTTGTTCCTCCGTCACATCGACATCAATACGGACGTTCATCGGGACTGGGTGTTCTTTTTTCTGTTGCCCGACCATGACGCCTTGTCCGCTATGCTCATCGGTATGGTGTTGTTGCGTCTGGGCGTGTTGACGCTCGCCGCGCCAGTGGCCGTCTACTGGGGGTTTGTTCTGATCGGATACGGGATCGGCGTACCGGTTTCGCTTTTTGAAACAATTTCATACGCCAATAGCGGATATGACCCGCTTGTTAATCTACGCAATCTCCTGACGTACGACGTCGGCCGCTACTTCATGGCGGCGGGACATACGGGCGTTGTCTTGCTGTTGTGCCGCGCCGGTCTATTTTCGCGCTGGCGCTTCGCGATGGCGCGGGTCGGGCAGATGGCGCTGACAAACTATCTGCTGCATTCCGTTCTGGCGTTGTTCATTTTCACAGGGGCGGGCCTTGCGCTTTTCGGCAAGGTCGACCGCGCGGAGCAGTATTATTTTATGGCCGGCTTCTGGGCGGCGAACATTACGCTTAGCGTAATCTGGCTGCGCTATTTTCGTTTCGGGCCGGCCGAATGGCTCTGGCGGACGCTAACCTATATGGAATGGCAGCCGATCCGCCGCCGCGTTGCGCCGTTGGAGCGTCCGGAGAATTCCCCGGCCGAGTAATGACGCCTAGTTCAAGACGTCGGCGAGCGCGTCGCGATGCTGGCGCGCTTCCTCAACATAGTGGGCTGACCCCAGCAGCGCCATTTTGTCTTCACCTTCTCTGAGGTCGCGGAATTTTCGCGCCGGCATACCCGCCCACATTTCGCCCGCGGGAACGACCTTGCGCGGGCTTAAAAATGCGCCGGCCGCCAGCATGCCGCCCGTTTCGACGACGGCGCCGTCAAGCATTGTCGCGCACATCCCGACAAAGCCGCCATCGCGCACCGTTGCACCGTGAAGCATGGCTTTGTGGCCAATGAGGACGTTCTCGCCGATCAGAGTTGGCAAGCCGCCGATTTCCGGATTGTCCACATGAATGATGGTTCCGTCCTGAACATTCGATCCGGCCCCGACGACGATGCGGTTTTCATCGCCGCGCAGGACGCAGCCGTACCAGACGGACGCGTTTTCACCGACTTCAACGTCGCCGCAGATAACAGCGCCCGGCGCAACAAAAGCGGTCTCGTGAATACTCGGCTTTTTGTCGCCGATGGCGAATATGATCGGCTTCATGGGTTTCCTTTCACCGCGTCAGGCTGATTGTCGGGATGGGCTTTTTCAAAGGCGGGGAGTTTCTGACACGCGTCGTAAACTTCATTGAGCCGCGGCATCGCCGATATATCAATTCCAAATCTCATGGCGCCATACATCTGTGGAACAAGACAGCAATCAGCGATGGTGGACGCATCGCCGACGCAGAATGCGCCGCCATGGGCGGCGACCATTTTTTCTGCTGCGGCCATGGCGCCGCCGGGCCAGCGGTCGAGCCACGCCGATATCGCGTCTGCGTCGAGGTCGAGCGTATTTTTAAGGTAATTCTGTATGCGAAGGTTCATGAAGGGCTGCGCCTCGCAGGCAAGCGTCGCCGCGATGGCGCGGGCGTAGCCGCGCGCCGCCAAGTCTTCGGGCAATATAGAGGGACGCGGGAATGCATCTTCCAGATACTCCATGATCGCCAGCGATTGGACGACGATGGCTCCGTCATCGGCTTGCAGCGCCGGCACGAGCCCCATCGGGTTTTTTTCAAGATAGGCAGGTTCGCGCTGTTCGCCTTTTAACAGATTGACGGGCCGGTACTCGTAATCGAGCTCTTTCAGCGCGAGTGCGATGCGGACCCGGTAGGTGGCGCTTGATCGCCAATATCCAAACAGTTTCATCTCGATGCCCTGGTTGAAGCCAAATTGACTTAAATGCATGTCATATTGTTCGCAAATTTTTTGGCGTCAGGCGGCAAGTTTCAGAGGTAAATTTGTCAGGGATACGCCGCCCCATGCTTACAGAAAAACAAGTCGACGCCGTGGAACAGACTGCAGCTGAATTGCAGCGCCGTCGCAATAACCGTCCGGCCGCCGCCGTCGATGATAAAACGCCCAAAAAGGCTTCCGGCGAGCCAAGCCAGCGAGACAAAGACCGGGCTTGGGCGAAGAAAAACCTTCGGTTTAAGGGCGCCGATCCCTATCTCGATAGCGCCAACGCGCTGCGGGTTCTTGAGCGGCACCCTACGTTTGCCGGGCGGTTCAAATATAATGAAACGCTCAACAAGGTCATGGACAAGGGAACCGTTATGCTCGACTGGCGGGTCTCGGAGGTCGTCGCCGTCATTCAGGAGCGATTTCTGGCCGAGGTGCCGGCGGATGCGGTCGAAAAGGCGCTTATCGTCCATGCAAACCGTGTGATCCAAAAGAAATAGCGCCGGTGCGTACTCTTGGCGCCGGCGGCTTGCGTTAAATTAGTAACATATGTTACTAACCTGCTGAATCGCGGCGTGGGCGTCGCGCATTGGGCGGGAGAAAACGCAAATGGCTGACCTTTTTGAAAACCCCATCGGCACGGACGGTTTCGAGTTCGTCGAATATACGAGTGAAAACCCTGATGAGCTGGCGGCGCTGTTTGAGCGGCTTGGCTTCACGGCCGTGGGCAAGCACCGTTCGAAGGACGTCATCCATTACCGTCAGGGCGACATCAACTTTCTGCTCAATCGCGAAGAGGCGGGCCAGCCGGAAATTTTCCGCAACCAACATGGCGCTGGCGCAAACGCCATGGCGTTTCGCGTTAAGGACGCCGCCCATGCGTTTCGCGAAGCGGTGAAACGCGGCGCCAAACCCATCGAAGCGAAGACGGGTCCGATGGAGCTCAATATTCCCGGCATCGAAGGCATCGGGGGACTGAACGTCTATCTCGTCGACCGCTATGGCGCGAGCACCATCTACGACGTTGATTTCGAGCCGATCGCCGGCGTCGACCCCTCAAAGAACAGCATGGGGCTCACTTATATCGATCACCTGACCCACAATCTTCATCGCGGCAACATGGACAAATGGGCGGCCTATTACGAAGACATCTTCAACTTCCGCGAGATCCGTTATTTCGACATTGAGGGAAAGCTGACAGGTCTTGTCTCGAAGGCAATGACGAGCCCGTGCGGGAAGATCCGCATACCGCTCAATGAAAGCCAGGACGAAAAGTCTCAGATCGAGGAATTCCTGCAGCGCTATAATGGCGAGGGCATTCAGCACATCGCCCTCGGGACCGACGATATTTACGACACGGTCGAGCGTTTGGCGGGTCGCGATGTGCCGTTTCAGGGTACGCCCGATACTTACTACAACAAAGTCGACGAACGGGTCGGCGATCATGGCGAGGATCTGGAGCGTTTGAAAAAGAACCGTATCCTGATCGACGGCGCGCCGACGCAAGGCCAGGGATTGCTCCTGCAGATCTTCACCCAGGACGCGATCGGTCCGATTTTCTATGAAATCATTCAGCGAAAGGGCAATGAGGGTTTCGGCGAAGGCAATTTCAAGGCCCTCTTTGAATCCATCGAGGAAGATCAGATCCGGCGCGGCGTCCTGAAAGAATCGGCCTGAGCGGGATCCGGTCGGTGAGCGTTTCAAAACTTGAAAAACTGCCGGTCGGGAGCCCCCGATCGCTTGTTCTCAGCCGGTTTGCGCCGTATCGGATCGTTGCGCTTGGCCATGCTATGGGCGACCGGCTGCGCCGGGCTTATGCCAACGAAAATATTTCGATCAATGAATGGCGGGTGCTTGCGGTAATTGCGCAGGCCGACGCCGTCGCCGCGCGCGATGTTGTCCGGCTGACGCCCATGGACAAAATGACGGTGAGCCGCGCTATCGCCAGTCTTGAATCAAAAGGCATCGCCGAACGGTCCATTGATGCGCGCGATCGCAGGGTCAACATGGTGTCGTTGACGGTCAGCGGGCGCGCCTTGTTCGCCCGCGTCGCCGCGCTGGCGCTTGATTACGAAGAAGAGATCATGAGCGCACTCACGAGCGACGAACGCCGCAGCTTCGATAGAATTTTGTCCAAACTTACGCGAGTAACCGGTGCGGCGGGATGCGATACGCTCTCGCCGTAATCGCTATTGCGGCGAGCGTTTTTGCATCTGCCTGCGTTTCCTTTCCGGACGCGCCAGAACCAATCGCTTCGCCGGTGCTCGCCGCCAATGTCCTACAGACGATTGACGGCGCGTTATTGCCGGTCTCTGTTTGGCCGGCTCAGACGCCGCGAACCATTGTACTCGCGGTTCACGGCATGAACGATTACTCGAACGCATTCGCGTTGCCGGGGGCGTGGTGGGCGAAACATTCCGCCATCACCACCTATGCGATCGACCAACGAGGTTTTGGCGGCGCGCCGGACGCCGGTCGCTGGGCCGGCGCGGAAACGATGAAAGCAGATTTGCGCGCCGCCGTCACAGCGGTTCGCAACGCGCATCCCGGCGTACCGCTGTTTGTGTTAGGACACTCAATGGGCGCGGCTGTGGTCATGGCGGCCGAGGCCGACGCTCCCCTCGAAGCTGACGGATTGATTCTCGCCGCGCCGGGAGTCTGGGGTGGGTCGGCGTTGCCGCTGACGCATCGTATGTCGGCCAATTTCGCGGCGGCGGTCGCGCCCGGAAAAACCCTGACCGGCGAGCGGGTCGGCCGTCAGGCGTCGGATAATATTGAAATCCTGCGCGCTATGGGCGCCGACCCGAAGATCATCAAGGCAACGCGCGTAGATGCGGTGCTCGGCGTTGTCCGGCTGATGGGGGAGGCCTTCGAGAATACCCACGGCGTTTGCGCTGATGCGTTGATGCTGATCGGCCGTAAGGACCAAATTATTCCGCTGTCGGCGATGGAGCATACGGCGGAGAATTTTTGCGGCGATGTCGATGTGAGGCGATATCCCGATGGGTGGCATTTGCTGTTTCGTGATTTACAGCGTGAGCGCGTCTGGCTCGATGTTGCCGCGTGGATCAAAACCCGCGTCGCGGAAGAAACGGGTACAAAATAGTGAACGCCGCAGACTGTGGGAACGTGGGCTGTCAGTCCGCGGCGTTCGATTGTCTAGCGCATACTGTTACATGGCGCGCGCTAGCCGATTACTATTGCGGCGTCACTGACCGGGCTGGCTTGGTGAGGGAGCAGGGCCCGGCGCTTGGGGGGCGGTTCAGCAGCGCCGCAATGTCTGTGTTGTAACCGCCGCGCCTTAACAATAAGTTGCATTCAAAAAAATATACAACTTTTGATTGTAGTAAAAAATTCGCTATTTTGAGTCGCCGACGGCGTTTCGGACCCAGTCCAGGAAGGCCGCTGATGACCCATGGGCGTCTACTCTAAGCGCAACGACACAGGGACAATCGTATGGGTGCAGGGCAAGGATCCGCTCACACGCCTTCACGGCGGCCGCCTCGGTTGTTTTAACAATAACCGGCGTTTCGTCGGCGTGCTCGACGACGCCGTCCCACTCATAAACGGACTGCATCGGCGACAGGATATTGACGCACGCTGCGAGCTTTTCGCCAACCAGTGCGCCAGCGATCTTTTGCGCGGTTTCTAAATTCGGCGCCGTTGAATACAGAAACATTACGTCCGCCATGTTGCAGGCTCCACTGGCGCGGCCTATGAAAAAACAGCACGCCGCGATGCAATTCTGCGTGCGTAAAGGCCTATGCGCAAGCTGGATCACAATCGGGCGCTCGTACTTTTTTCTGGCGGACAGGACTCTTCAATCGCTCTCGTCTGGGCGCTCGACCGCTTTGAAATGGTCGAAACCGTAGGTTTCGACTACGGACAGCGTCACGCTATTGAGCTTGGCGCGCGCCGGTCCGTGAAGCGAGAGATAGCCGCCGCCTTCCCGGAATGGGCGCCGAAGTTAGGGCCGGACCACATGATTGCCGCCCGCGGCCTGAAAGACATCGGCGATACCGCGATGACTGCGGAACAGGAAATTGCGATTGGCGACGACAACCTGCCGACGACATTTGTGCCGGGACGCAATCTCGTATTCCTGACGCTTGCGGCGGGGCTTGGTTATCGCAGAGGCATTGGCGTGCTCGTTGGCGGTATGTGCGAAACGGACTTCTCCGGTTATCCCGATTGCCGCGAGACGGCGCTTAGCGCACAGATGGAGGCTGTTCGCCTCGGTATGGAGTGCGACACTCGCCTCGAAACGCCATTGATGAAACTGACCAAGGCGGGGAGCTGGCGTCTTGCCGAAGATATTGGCGGTGCGACGGCCGTGACGCTGATCAATGAGCACAGTCATTCGTGCTACCGCGGGACGCGCACGGCGCGCCATGATTGGGGTTACGGATGCGGCGATTGCCCGGCCTGCATATTGCGGGCAAAAGGGTGGGCTGAATATCAGTCGGCCTGAAGAGATTGCGGCGGACATGACCTACTCCGTAAAGGAATTGTTTTTCACCTTGCAGGGCGAGGGCGCGCAAACCGGCCGCCCCGCGGTTTTCCTGCGCTTTGCCGGCTGCAATCTGTGGTCTGGCCTTGAGCGCGATCGGACCGGTGCCGTCTGTACGTTCTGCGATACGGATTTTGTCGGCGTCGACGGACCAGGCGGCGGCAAATTCGAGGCGCCGGAAGATCTGGCGGATGCGGTGGCGCGCGCGTGGCCCCGCGACGGCTCCGGCATTCCATACGTGGTCTGCACCGGTGGGGAGCCGCTGTTGCAGCTTGACGACGCGCTGATCGACGCTCTTCACCGACGGGGATTTGAAATAGCGATAGAGACCAACGGCACGGTCGCAGCGCCCGCCGGGATAGACTGGATTTGCGTTTCGCCCAAGGCCGGCGCACCGCTTGCGCAGACGCGCGGCGACGAACTGAAGCTCGTCTATCCGCAAGAAACAGCCCAGCCGGATCGCTTCGAGGGCCTCCTATTTGACTTTTTCTTTTTGCAGCCTATGGACGGCCCTTCGCTCGCCGAAAACACCGCGGCGGCGATTGCATTTTGTAAGCGCCGCCCGAAGTGGCGCCTGTCGGTGCAGTCCCACAAAATGCTGGGCATACCCTGACAGGCATTGCGTCGGCGGCCGAAGGAAGGCTGACCCATGCGGATCGTCAAGTCGGTAACGTTCGACGCCGCTCATTTTCTGGACCACGACCCGGAGGCGCGGCCCTATGCGCGCCTGCACGGGCATTCATTCGTGATGGAGGTAGAGATCGCCGGCAAGCCTGATCCAAAAACGGGATGGGTCGTCGACTTTGGCGATGTTGAAGAAGCGCTGCAGAAACTGCGCGAGAAACTCGACCATCGGCTCCTCAACGAAGTCGAGGGCCTTGAGCGGCCGACGTTGGAAAATATCTGCCAGTGGGCGGCGGCGCGCCTCGAAGCTGATTTTCCTGGACTGAAGGCGATCAGGGTTTCGCGGCCGTCAAATGGCGAAACCTGCATTTATGAAGTTTAGACCAATCGCTTATTCGAACGCGCCGTTCATACGCGCGATCAAATATTGCGCGTCGCGGCAATAGCCGGCGGCGGAGCGGTCTGCGCGCATCAGTGCTGTGTCGAGCTCTCCGAGAATGCGCTCAATTTCATGATCCGTTGCAAAGGCTTCCCCCGGCGGCGTCAGGTTCAGTCCCTGATCCGACGTGTCAAGCCGCGCCGGCGAAATCGAGTAGCGAGCCTTGCCGCCTAGCGCCACGTCAAAATGGCGTTGCCCGGACCCGATCAGCACCGCGGCGCGCGGATCGGCGTTGCTGAGAATACCGTCGACGCCAAGTCGTAGCTCGTCATAGCGTTCCGCGAGGAGGGCCCGCCCGCCGGGGTCTTCGATATCCTTTGCGGAAACGGCGACTTCGCACGCCTGTTCGAGCGTGTCGCGAATCCGGTCGATGGCGTAGAGCGCCGCTTCAATGGCGCCGAGCGCATCGCGCACGTGGTTTTGCGGATCCTTGTCTTCGCTTTTCTTTTCCGGGATTTCTGTTTTTTTCAACGCGCGATTAACGCCAGCGTCGATATCGACTTCCGGCAATGCGTCGTTGTCCGACTTTGATCTCTTCCCAAGCCAGCCGGCGAGCGGACTGCGCTTCGACGACTTCTTGTCAGTGGTTTTTTGTAGTGCAAACGCCATGGGCGTCCTGGTCCTTCGCGCAAGTGATGAGCATCAACCTATAGGTCATGCATTTTGAGACGCGGTTAAGGAATTGGTTAAATTTGATCGGTCGCTTTTGACGGTGTGCGCCGCAAGCGCCCGCTTTCTACAAGCCAGGCGGTTAACAACGCGGTCGCGATAAGGATCAGCCAGGCGAGCGGCGGGGCGGCCGGTGCATCGCGTACGGCGTCTATCCGCGCGGCCCCCTGTTTAACGACCCCGGCCCAGTTGTCGCCGGCGCGGGCGCCCGATTGCGCAACGCGTTTTAAATCCGGCGTTGTGCTGCGCGCGTTGGTTCTGAAAACGCCGCCGCGCGTCGCCTCAGCGAGAGGCTCTAATTTATGCGAGGTCGAAACGACGTCGTGAAACTCCGGGGCGGCGGCGAGGCCGACGGCGCCAATGGCAAACAATTGTCCTGACCGCGCGCGATATAGCCCGCGCGGCGCATCGTCGATGCGCGCAGAAAAAAGACCGGGCTCGGTTTGCGAAAGCACCATTCGTTGGAACTCGCCGCCCGGATATTCGAGTTCGACGGGTTCCGACGAAGCCCCGACCGAACGCCGCCGGATAACGAGCGCGCCGCCGTCTTCCACAAGCGACAGCGCTTCTTCCTCGAGCTCCGGTTCCTTCATCAGCCAATGAGCGATGCGGCGAAGCAACTCCGCATGCGGACCGCCGCCGTCAAAGCCGCGCGCCCACAACCAGACGTGATCGGACAATATCAGGCCGACCCGGCCTTCCTCAACACGGTCGAGGATAAGAAGCGGCGCATCGTCCGGGCCCGCCATCAACGACTGACCTCGGCGTTGGTCTACCGGCATGATCCTGAGCCATCGGCCCCAAAAGTCTTCTTCCGCAAGGCCGGCGGTAACGGGGTGGCGTTCGCCGAGTTCGGTCACCTCGGGTCGGAATGAGCGTTCAATTGCGGGGCCGACGGGCGCCGCAGGCAGCACGAATGAAAGATTGCGGCGCGCTGCGAGCGAGCGCCGTCCGTTATATTCCGGTCCCGCCGCGATTAAGACAGCGCCGCCGCCTTCGACATAGCGCGCGATATTGTCGAAATGAAAACTGTCGAGCACGGCGCGGTAGGTGTAACGGTCGAAAATCAGGAGATCGAACTCGGTAAGCTTCTGGATAAACAGCTCGTCCTGCGGGAACTGAATGAGCGCAAGTTCGGAAACGGACGTATTGTCGTTTTTTTCGATTGGTCGGAGAATGGTGAAGTGAACCAGATCGACGGCCGGATCGGATTTCAGGAGATTGCGCCAGACCCGCTCGCCGGGATGCGGCTCGCCGGAGATCAAAAGCACGCGCAGGCGGTCGCGAATTGCCGAAATCGGTAGAACGGCGATGTTGTTTCTTGTTGTCAGTTCGCCGTCGCGCGCCTCGACTTCAAGTTCGATGACCGTGGAGCCAGGTCGGGTTAGCGGCGCGTCGAAGCCGGCTTCCATGCCAAGCGGCACCGGCTGGCTCAGGATTTTTTCGCCATTAACGCGCAGCGTGACCGCAACAGGCCTTTCGGCGCCAACCGTTTTTTCGTCCGGGCCGAGATCGTCGACGCGAAACGCAACGCGCACCGACTGATCGACAATGCCGTAGCGCGGGGCGTTGGTGAGCGTAATCTTCCGGTCGATTTCGTCGTCTGCGCCAGCGATCAACAGATGCGTTGGCGCATCGAGGCCGGCAATCGCCTCGTCGGCGTCGACGGCCTGGCCGTCCGTGACGATGAAGACGGCGCCGAGCCGCGATCGCGGAATGTCGGCAAGCGCGTCTCGAAGCGCAGTGATCGTCTGTGTTTCCTCGTCGCCCGTAAATTCCGCAAGCCGGCTTTCGACGCCGTCCAGTCCATTGAGGTCCCGCATTAGGGCGTTGGCAGCGCGCGCAGCGATGTCGCCGCGACCACCCAGTTGCTGGCTCGCGCTTTTGTCAAGCAACACGAGCGCCACGTCGTCGAGCCCCGTGCGTTCGGCTTCTCTTACCAGCGGATTAGCTAGCAAGATGAGCAGCGCGGCGAGGGCGATGGTGCGAAAGAGGCCGCTTTTCCAGTTTCGCGAGAGGCTGATCACCGCGATCGCCAAACATGCAGCGGCGACGAGAACGAATGCCCAGTCGGCAAGCCAAGGATCAAACACCAGCCTCACTTGCCGAGCCTTTCAAGGAGAACCGGCGTGTGCACCTGATCGGACTTATAGTTCCCGGTGAACGCAACCATGACCATATTGACGCCGGCGCGATACGCGCATTCCCGTTTGCCGCCCGAACAGATCGCCGCAGGACGACTCCATTGCCCCATTTGCCGGATTTCGCGCCCGAACTGATCGGTCGCCCAAGCGCCGGCCCAGTCCCGTCCGCCGATAATAACGGATGTAACGCCATCGTTGGAACCGCCGGTGTCCGACGCGACCCAGACCGGATTGTGGCCCACGCGCCCGTGGAGATCGGACAGCAGATAAAACGAACGCGACAAAACATGGTTTCGGTCGACCGGCGTCAGGGGTGGGATGTTCAATTGCGACAGGACCCGTTGTAGCGCCTGGCCTTCCGGGGTCGATTGCGGCCCGACGGCGCGTTCGTCGTCGCGCGTGTCGAACAGAATAAGCCCACCGAAACGCATGAAGTTTTCGATATTCGCTAGCGCCGCCTCGGATGGCGCGGTGGCGCCGGCCGCAATCGGCCAATAAAGAAAGGGAAACACCGAAAGGTCGTCCGTATCCGGATCGACGGCGGTTGGCGGGCCGGGCTCAAGGGCCGTGCGTCGGTATAGTTCACGCGATAGTCCGGCAAGGGCTTGCGCGGAGAGGCGGTCAAGCGCTGGATCGCCGGTTTTGACATAGGCCAGGCGCGTCAGCAGCGCGGCGTCCGCCGTTGACGGCTCAATTTCCGGGTCAAGCGGCTGGGCGGCGGCGTCAGTAAAGGAAACGGCGGCAGCGAGAACGCTGATAAAAACTGCCGTCGTCGCTGTGGCCCTTGATATACGCGGCAAGCGCAGTTTGCCCGCAAGCATCAGCGCCGCCAGCGCATCGAGAACGAGTAGCGCTAAGGCCGCGGCGAACAGCGGCGGTGCGAGACGCTGCGGCGGTGCGGCTTCATAAGGGTTTATACCTACACCCTTTACGGAAAGCGGCGCGTAGACGGTGTCTTCACGCATGACGTTGAGCGCCAAGGGCGCATCCGACGACCCGTAAAATCCCGGCGGCCGCATGGATCCTGCGGGCTTTGCCAGGTCTTCGGTTGTAAGCGCCGGGTCGCCGTCGGTTGGCCTGCGAAAGCGGCCATAGCCATCAAGCAATCTGAGCGGCTGAAACGCACGGCTCGCCTCGGCGTCGGCGCTTTCGGGCCCGAGCGCCGACAAAAATGTCAGCCGTCGGAGCATGTCGACAAAAAGACCGGAGATCGGAAGGTCGGACCATTGCGGCGTCGCCGTCACATGAAACAACGCGATGACGCCATCGCCTTCGCGCGCGCCTGTAACGAGGGGCGTACCGTCTTTCAAGCGCGCCCAAGTGCGCAGCGTTGTTTCGCCGCCCGGTTCGGCCAACACCTGTCGGCGCACCTTCGCATCGGTCTGTGGATCAAGGCCGGCGAAAGGGCTATCCGCTGGAAATTCGTCGATCGACTGCGGCGTCTCCCAGGTAAGCGCGCCGCCAAAGGCGCGCCCGCCGCCGCGCAAGGCGACGGGCAAAAGCGGCGGATCGCGATCCTGCGCCGCTTCGGCGAGGATCGGGCCGGCGAACCGGATCAGGACGCCGCCCTTTTCGATCCAAGCGGTGAGCTTTTCAATGTCGGTTGCGCGGATGGCGCCGACGTCATCGAGAATGATCACAGAGACGCCGGCGTCGAGCATTTCCGTGAGCGAGCCTTCAATAAGCTCTGCATACGGACCGAGCGCCTCGCGCAGGTAATGGGCGCCGGAAAGAAGGCGGTCCCCGGCCGGCGCCGCGTCAACAATAACGCCGATCAGGGCGCGTCGGTTGCGTGCATCGATCAACTGCACTGCGCCGGCGCTCGACGCATTCTCGATCCGCACGCTTGCTATTTCATTTCTGAGCGCCAGCGGCAGTTCGACGCCGATTTCGATTGCGGTTTCTCCTTCGCCAAGAAAAACGCCAACGCGTGCGAGTTCGCGCCCATCCGCGGCGGCAGCGAGTAGCGTTCCTTCCCAATCGCCCGCCGGGGAAAGTCGTTCGACGCGAAAAACTGGTTCCGTTCCGTCATCGGCGGCGGGTCGCAGCACCGGTTTTGGCGACCGCGTGTCGACATAAACCGACAGCTTGCCGCGCGCCGATAGCGCTTCCGCGAACGACTGATCGTTCGCGCCCGCAACGCCGTCGGCGAGCCAGCGAATGTCGAAGGATTGATCTTCTTTGAGATCGCCGACCAATTCCGCCGCGGTATTCCTGTCGGCCGCGAAGGGTTTCGGTTGCAATTTTTCCGCCCGTTCGCTGGCGGATCTGCCGGTCATCGGCTGGATTGTGTCTGCTGCGCCCGGTGCGGTCGTCAGAAGGTAAACGGCGCGGTCGGATTGTTCGGCCTCCGCCGCCGCTGTCAGCATTGCGTCTTTGCGCGCGCCCCAATGATGGGCCGATGAGTATGTATCATCGACGACAAGAAGGATCGGGCCGCTCGCCGGCGTCTTTGGCGGCGCATTGAGGATCGGCCCGGCGAGCGCGGTGATTACCAAGGCAACGAGGAGCATGCGCAACAGCAAAAGCCACCAAGGGGTGCGGTCCGGCGTTTCCCGCGGGTTGGTCAGCTTACGGAGAATAATAAAGGCGGGGAATGGTTGCTCCTTCGGCGCCGGCGGCGTCGCGCGCAACAACCACCAGATCGCCGGCAAAACAATAAGCGCGGCGAGCATGAGCGGCGTTGTGAAGGAAAGCGCGCCCAGCATCTAAGCAGCCCACTGGCGCATGTCGCCAAGCGCGGTAAAGAGCGCCAGCAACGCATGATGGGGCGGACGGTCCGTGCGGTGCGCAATAAACGTCCAGCCAGCGCTCTGGCTGAGCGTTTCAAGGGCGCGCCGATGGGCGGCATACTGTGTCTTGTAGGATGCGGCGAGCGCGCCGGTATCGCCGAATGTTAGACGGTCGCGGCTTTCAAGATCACGGAATTCGACCCGGCCGCGGTACGGAAATTCCTCCTCCGCCGGGTCGCATATTTGCACCAGCGCACCGGTGGCGCCCCCGGACGCGAGAGAGCGAACGGACGCCTCTATCGCGTCGATGTCCGAGTAGAAGTCGCTGAACATAACGACGCGGGCGCCGGGCCGGGGATGAGCCGGTGGCGGCGAAGATCCGTTTTGATCAGCGGTCAATAACGCCTCAAGAATGAGCGCCGGCGCGCCGCGACCGTGAAACGGGCGACGGTCTTGGCCGAGAAGGCCGATGCGCTCGCCGGCCTGGCTGAGGAGGATGGAAAGGGGCGACGGCGAGAATGTCAGCGCGGCGTCGCTTCAGCGGAACGTTTCGCAACGATGCGAAGTTGAGCGAGGCAGACGGATCGCGCCATAGAAAAACGGCCGCGGCGGCCTCCCATTCATTTTCGCGCACGAAAAGCCTACTCGCGACACGGGCCGACTGACGCCAGTCGATCGCTGAAACTGGGTCGCCAAAAGAATAGGGTCGGTGTTGCCAGAAGGTTTCGCCAGGCCCGGCGCGCCTCCGGCCGTGCAACCCGGCGGCTACGGTCTGCGCAATACGCTCTGCTTCAACCAGCAAAGCGGGGAACGTCGCGGCGGCGGCTTCCGCATCGCGGCGAATATCAATGGCGGTGGTGTTGTCAGTCATCAGGCTCGGCGCTCGTTGGTTATGCGTCCTTCGCCCCATCTACTAATTCGTCGATAAATTGATCCGTATCCACGCCTTCCGAGCGTGCAGCGAAATTCAGCGCCATGCGATGACGCAATACAGGTTTTGCTAGCCGTTTGACATCGTCGAGCGATGGCGCATGGCGACCTTCGATCATCGCGAGCGCGCGGGCCGCAAGAGAAAACGCCTGGCTCGCGCGCGGGCCGGGCCCCCAGGCGACCAGCGCACGCACGCGGTCGCTGGCGTGTTCGTCCGGCCGCGCCGCGCGCACGAGCTTGAGGATCAGATCGACGACTTGTTCGCCGATTGGCATTTCGCGCACCAACCGCTGCGCTTCCTTCAAATCGTCCGCTGACATCACGGCCTCGATTTTCGAACCAATAACGCCGGTCGTCTCGGCGAGCATGCGCTTCTCCGAGTCGAGGTCCGGATACCCCACATTAATCTGAAGCAGGAACCGGTCGAGCTGCGCTTCGGGCAGCGGATAGGTCCCTTCCTGTTCGATCGGGTTTTGCGTTGCGAGGACGTGAAAAGGAGACGGCAGATCGTGGCGGGCGCCCGCGACCGTTACATGTTGTTCCTGCATAGCCTGCAGAAGGGCCGACTGCGTGCGTGGTGAGGCGCGGTTGATTTCGTCCGCCATGAGGAGCTGGCAGAACACCGGTCCCGGAATGAAACGAAATTCGCGCTTGCCGTCGGCGCTTTCCTCGAGCACTTCTGAGCCCAGGATATCGCCCGGCATCAGATCAGGCGTGAACTGAACGCGCTTTTCCGACAATCCCAGCAGCTCTGCGACAGATGTCACAAGCAGGGTCTTTGCAAGGCCCGGCGCGCCAACCAAAAGGCCGTGTCCGCCTGCGGCCAGGGTCGCCAACGTCAGATCTATGACCTCCGTCTGACCAAAAACCACGTCGGCAAGAGCGGCGCGGGCCCGGTCCATACGCCCGGCAATGTCTTCAAATCTCCGTAATAGGGCGTCATCGCTGGAGCGGGCGTCGTCTTCAATCATGTATGCAACTTCTTCTTTTGGCGCGGAAAATGGGTGATAACACGGCTCTGTGCCGGTTGTTGGTCTCTTTGGCAAGGAATCGGCACGCATCGTCGCAAAACTCTTGCCTCTTGCCGGTAAGCGCACAAATTCTTTACCATGCCCCCGCAAGGCTTCCGGGCAGGCGGCGCCCCTCCGCGCGGTCACCGGAGACGAGGGGTATCATTAAATCGCGCTAATCGGCGACATGCTGTTCGGTTTGCGCGCCAGAAAAGGCGGAAAGCCAAAACATAGGGGTTTGTTTCGTGTCGGATCAGTCAGGATTTTCGGTTTGGGGGTTCATAAAGGGGTTTGGCAAGCTGATTATCGGCGTGCTGCTTCTGCTGCAGGGTCTGATCGGGCTTGTGGTGCTTCTCCTGTTTGTCGGCGTTCTCGTCAGTGTGGCCAATGGCGTTGCTGGCAACGCGGACAAGCCGCAAGTGACAATCCCGGACGAGGCGGCGCTCGTCATCAATCCGAATGGCGTCCTTGTTGAGCAGGCGGCGGAAATCGATCCTTTTGAGGCTGTCGTAGAAGAAGCGTTCGGTACGGACCAGCCGACCGAGATCGAAGTGCACGACCTCGTCCGCGCCATTCGCAAGGCCAAGGACGACAAACGCATCAAGGGTATCGTTCTTGACCTCGGAAAATTGGAGGTTCCCTCATCCAGCGCGTCGAAGGCGCATTACCTCTCAGCGGAAATCAAGAAGTTTCAGGAAAGCGGCAAAAAAGTCATCGCGGTCGGCGACTATTACAGCCAGGACCAATATCTGATTGCCGCCGCCGCCGACGAAATTCACATGAATGATTACGGCAGCGTATTCATATACGGATATGGCCGGTACGGATTGTATCTCAAATCATTCCTCGAAAAGCTGAAAATCACGAGCCACGTGTTCAGAGTCGGGACGTTCAAGTCCGCTGTTGAACCGTTTATTCGCGATGACATGTCGCCGGAGGCGGAGGAAGCGAACCGCGCCTATCTCGGCGTGTTGTGGCGCGAGTATATGAGCACGGTAGAGGGCGCCCGTGGTCTCGGCCAGGGCGCGATTGATAATTACGCGAACAACCTCGGCGGCGTATTGCGCAGCGTTAACGGTGATTTCGCCGAAGCTGCGCTGCAAACCGGGCTGGTCGACAAACTGAACTCGCGCGCTGAACAGCGCGAGCACCTGATGACGCTTTTCGGCAAGGACAAGGATGAAAAGTCGTTCAAACAGGTCGGCTTCCGCCGCTATCTGTCTTCGCTGGGCGATCGCAAAGACGGCGATAGCCCGAATATTGCGGTCGTTACTGCGTCCGGCACGATTGTCGATGGCGAAGCGCCGCTGGGCGAGGCGGCCGGCGGCGACACGATTGCGGCGCTCCTGCGAAAGGCCCGCAAAGACGAAAATGTCAAGGCGGTGGTCCTTCGCGTCGATAGCCCCGGCGGGTCGGCGTTTGCATCCGACATCATTCGCGACGAATTGCTGGCGATCAAGGCTAGCGGCAAACCCGTCGTCGCTTCCATGGGGTCGTTGGCTGCGTCAGGCGGGTATTGGATATCGGCGGCCGCTGATGAGATTTGGGCCTCGCCGACGACCATAACCGGGTCGATCGGAATATTCGGTTATTTCAATACGTTTGAGGAAGCCGCCGCTCATTGGGGTCTTTATACGGACGGCGTCGGCACAACGGAACTTGCGCCCTTGCTTGCGACCGGGATTGGCCCGCTGCCTGAGAATGTCGGCGATATCATCCAGCAATCCATTGAACACGGCTATGACCGGTTTCTGACGGTCGTCAGTGAAGGCCGCGATCTCGACAAGGAGTATATCGACTCGATCGGGCAAGGCCGTGTCTGGATCGGCGAGAAGGCGACAGATTTAAAGCTCGTTGATGACATTGGCGGTCTCGATGAATCGATTGAGGCCGCTGCGCGTCTTGCCAATCTCGAAGACTATGACGTCGTCGAAATGACAGAAAAGAAAACGCCGTTTGAAAAGTTGCTCACTGGGTTTTCTGTTGAAGCCGTTCGTTTTGTCGGCGCCGATCAGGTTGTCGCGATGCGCGGGACGCCAACACTTGCGAAGATTGCCGGCAAGGTTGAGGAACAGATTGAATTCTTCGGCGAATTCAATGATCCGAACGCCGCCTATGCGCGGTGCCTTGCTTGCGAGTAACGTGAGCGCCTGAGGAAAAAAACGCATAAAGGACCGGCGCCGCACAGTGATATGTGCGGCGCCGGTTTCGCATATGAGTGATTTGATGCGGTATGCGGCGGCGCTCGGGGACTACCACGCCCGAGCATTGCCGCCCGTCGAAAATTGGAATCCGCCACGCATCGGCGAAATCGACATCGTCATCAAATCAGACGGGACTTGGTTTCATGAAGGCGCGCCGATAACCCGCGCCCGTCTCGTCCGGCTCCTTTCGACTATTCTGCGCCGGGAGGGCGACGATCATTTTCTCGTGACGCCGGCCGAGAAACTGAAGATCGCTGTTGAGGACGCGCCGTTTCTTGCTGTCCTGATGAAAGCGGAGGGAGAAGGCGATGGCCGGCGGGTCAGCTTCACGACAAATATGGGCGACGCGATCACGGCCGGCCCCGATCACCGGCTTGAATTCCGCCAGTCGCCGGCCGGCGGCGGCGCCCCCTATATCGACGTGCGCCGCGGCCTTGAGGCGCGAATCGCCCGGGCCGTCTATTACGACCTTGTCGCGCTCGGCGAGCGGCGCCACATGGAAGGCGGCGACGTTATCGGCGTGTGGTCGAATGGCGAATTTTTTCCTTTCGGGCCCGCCGATTACACTGACGCCTAAAAACGGCAAGGCGATAAACGTGTTCGAAGGACAGGAATCAACGGCGGCTTTACGCGCGCGCATCGAGGCGAACCTCCATCGTGCGTCGGCGCAGCGCGTGCGCGATCATTTTCAGCAAATGAACCCCCATCTCGTCGGCGACAAGGCGTTTGAAAGCCGCTGGAGCGACACGCGCAAGGACGCGGCCGTCCTAGTGCCGATCATTCCGCGCGACGGCGGCGCGACGGTGCTGTTCACCGTCCGATCGAACGATATGCCGTCCCATGCGGGACAGATCAGCTTTCCGGGCGGCAAAGTTGAAAAGACCGACGCCAGCCGCGAAGCGACGGCGCTGCGCGAAGCTTATGAGGAAGTGAATATCCCGCCTGAAGCGGTCGACGTCGTCGGGCGTCTCGGCGTGCATCAGGGCGGGTTAGGCTTCGCCGTGACGCCGATCATCGGTATTGTTGATCCGTTGGCGGATATTCGCGCCTGCCCGCGCGAGGTTGATGAAGTATTCGAAGCGCCGCTGGCTTTTTTCGCGGATCCCGAAAATCACGTTACCGAGCAGCGTACGCACAAAAATATCACCTACAACATGTTCGCCGCCCCCTACGACCGCTTTCATATCTGGGGTTTGACGGCGGGCATCCTGCGAACGCTTCTCGACGTCCTGTGCGACAAGGACGCGCCGTGAGCGCCGGGCCCGACCTCGTCGCGTTGAGCGATGCGCGGCGCGATGCGTTTGCATGGCTCGAAAAGCCGCATTTGAAAAACATAGTCGCCGCGCTGGATCGTGCGGCGCTAGGCGGTGCGCGTTTTGTCGGCGGTTGCGTACGCGATGCATTGCTGGGCGAGACGCCAAAGGATTTCGACATTGCGACAGTCTTGACGCCAACGGAAGTGGTCGCCGCCGTCGAAACCGCCGGCTTGCGCGCCGCGCCGACCGGCATAGACCATGGCACCGTGACGGTTATCGCCAATCATCAAGGCGTCGAGGTGACAAGCCTGCGCGCCGATATCTCGACCGATGGTCGGCGCGCCAGCGTCGCTTTCACCAAGGACTGGGCCGTTGACGCGGCGCGCCGCGATTTCACGATCAATGCGATTTATCTGACCCCTGACGGGTTTCTCTTTGATCCGGTAGGCGGGCTCGATGACATAAAATCCAAAACCGTGCGGTTCATTGGTGATGCAGAGCAACGCATTCGGGAAGATTATTTACGGATCTTGCGGTTCTTTCGCTTTAGCGCCCGCTTTGCGCCGACCTTCGACCGAACTGGGCTCGCGGCTGTGACGAAACTGAAAGACGGCGTTTCGATGCTGTCTGCGGAACGGATCGGCGCTGAATTGACGTCGATCCTATCTTTGCCGCGCGCTGTTTTCGCCCTTGATGGGATGGTCCAGAGCGGGGTGCTGCAAGAGATCTGGGCGACGCCCGCAAAGATCGACGCCGTCGTTCGCATTAAGGATTTGGCGCCCGGCGCGGCGGCGCCAATCGTGTTGGCCGCGCTGTTCGGCGATGCGGGCGAGGGGGTTGGCGCGGCGCTGCGATTGTCCAATGCGGAAAAGGCGATGCGGGCCGCCGCATTGAAGGGCGCGGCTGCCGTCAAGCCTGGGCTTGACGAAAAATCTATTCGTGTCCTGATCTATGAATTCGGCCGCGACGTATTTTTTGACGCCCTCGCTGTAGCAGCTGCTGACGGCGGCATTGATGCGAAAGAGTTCAAACGCCTCGCTGCCGTCGCCGACGAATGGACCCCTCCGGCGCAACCTTTTTCGGGCAAGAATGTCGTCGCCTTTGGTGTTAAGCCTGGTCCCGAAGTTGCGGAAATCCTAGCGGCGGCCGAGGCGGCGTGGATCAGGGAAGACTTTCCACCGGAGCCGCGGCCAAGCGCTATCCTTGCGGAGATTATCGCGAACCGGTGACGTTTCGGTTTGACGCGCCGGCCCGGACAGGATTTGATAAGTAAAACAAACAAATCCGGCAGGGAGGAATAGACGCCATGATGGGACTGATGATGGATCGGCCGCTTTTAACGACCGATATCCTGAAGCATGCGGTGCGCAATTACGCTCATGTCCCAATTGTGACGCGCACCGTTGAAGGCTCGACCCACCGCTACACGATTGCAGATGCCGCGAAGCGCGTCGCCCAGCTCGCCAATGCGTTGTCGAAGGCGGGCGTGAAACGCGGCGACCGGATCGGCGTGATTGGCTGGAACACGTATCGCCAGTTTGAAATGTATTATGCTGTCGGCGGGCTTGGCGCTGTCTTGCATACAGTCAATCCCCGTCTCGGACCGGAAAACGCGACTTTCGTCATCAATCATGCTGAGGACGATTATCTCTTTTACGACACGACCTTTGCGCCGCTGGTCGCCGCAATGCGGCCGCATCTCAAAACCGTAAAGGACTATTTCGTGCTCGCCGATGAGGCGGGTGCCGGCGAAGCCGCCCAAGGCGCAACGCTATATGAAGAGTTTATCGCCGGCGAAGCGGAGACGATTGACTGGCCGGAGTTTGATGAAAACACCGCTGTCACTATGTGTTATACGTCAGGAACGACCGGCGATCCCAAGGGTGTTGTCTATTCCCATCGCGCGTTGGTGTTGCAGGCGTTCGCAAGCGCGCTTCCGTCCTGTCTGGGACTTAGCGAGGGCGAAGTCTTTTTACCTGTAGTTCCGATGTTTCATGTCAACGCATGGAATACGCCGTATACGTGTCTTCTGAGCGGCGTGACGCAGGTGTTTCCGGGGCCGCGCCTCGATGGCGAGGGCCTTTATGAATTGTTCGAAAGCGAAAAAGTAACCTACTCCGCCGGCGTGCCGACAGTTTGGCTTGGCCTTTTGCAGTATCTTGAGAAAACCGGAAAAACCCTTTCGACTTTAAAAGGCGGACTATCCGGCGGATCCGCGTTGCCGGAATCGCTCATCCGCGGTTTTGAAAAATACGGGGTCCAGTTAGTGCAAGGGTGGGGCATGACCGAAATGTCGCCCGTCGGCACCGTCGGCAAATTGCCGCCGCATATTGAAAAACTGCCGCTCGATGAACGCATCCCTTATCAACTGTTTGCCGGGCGCCCGATTCCTTATGTCGACATGCGTATTGTCGGGCAGGACGGCGCCATACTGCCCCATGATGGTGAAGCTGACGGCAACCTGCAGGTTCGCGGCCCGTCAATTGTCAGCGAGTACTATAAGGCGACGGAGCCGACGCTCACGGAAGATGGCTGGTTTGACACGGGCGATGTCGCCATCATTCATCCAGAAGGTTTTTTGCAGATCACGGACCGATCGAAAGACGTCATAAAAACTGGCGGCGAGTGGGTGTCGTCAATCGATATTGAAAACGCCGCCATGCTGCACCCCGGCGTCGCACAGGCTGGCGTCATTGGCGTTTATCACCCAAAATGGCAGGAACGGCCGCTCTTAATCGTCGTCAAGGGCGAGGGCGCGGATCCGTCGGCGGACGAGATTATTGAATTCGTCAAACCGAAGCTGGACAAGATCGCCTGGCCCGATGCGGTAGAATTCGTTGAAGCGATCCCGCTTGGCGCCACGGGCAAGGTTCTGAAAACCGAGCTTCGGAAAATGTTCCGGGATTACAAGCTCGCCAGTTAAGCCGCGTCACCCGACAAGTCCGTTTTTGACGGCGTAGAGCGCCGCCTGCGTTCGGTCGTTGACACCCAGTTTCGACAGCACGGTCGAGACATACCCCTTTACCGTGCCTTCCGTGAGGCCAAGTTCATAGGCGATGGATTTGTTCGATTTCCCCCTGGCGATTTCTTTCAGAATATCGAGTTCGCGGGGCGTTAAGTCTTCATGGGGAAAGCGTTCGCCAGTGGCGCGTCGCAGCAACTGTTTCTGCACCGCCGGGTGAAAAGCGGGTGCACCGCCCTGTGCGTTTCGGATTGCGCGAAATAACTCGTCACGCGAAACGTCTTTCAAAAGATATCCCATGACGCCAGCGTCGAGCGCTTCCTGCAGGCGCAATTCATCGCCAATCGCGCTGGTTAGCAAAATGACCTTTGTCGGCAGCCCTGCCTTGTTGATACGTTCGGCGGCGGCGACTCCGTCAAGCGCCGGCATCGCGATGTCCATTAAAACGACGTCCGGCTTCTCGCGAGCGACGAGCGCCACAGCCTCTTCGCCATCGCCAGCCTCGCCGATCAACTCAATATCCGATTGGTCGCATAAGAGCGTACGAAGTCCCTCGCGGACGATGGCATGGTCGTCCGCGATCACAACGCGAATCGTGTTCGATTCCCGTGTCATGCCTGCTCTCCCAGGGGACAGCTTACGTCACCGGCAAAGCGACCTCAACGCAAACGCCGCGGCTCGGACGATTTTTGATAGCGAGGGTTCCGCCGGCGGCGTTTGCGCGGGTCGTCATGCTGGAAACGCCCATATGCGCTGCGCCGCCCGGTGTTTTCGCCGCCAGCCCGGCGCCATCGTCTGCGACGACGAAGCGCACGAGGTCTGCTTCGGGCGACAGTGAGAATGTAACATTCCGGGCGCCGCCGTGACGGATGGAGTTGGCCATTGCTTCCTGGCCGATGCGCAGCAACGTCTCTCGTTGGCGCGGACTCAACCCGTCATTATTTGGAACGTCAACGACGACGGTCGCACCTTCCGGTGCGGCGAGTTCGGCGTGGCGGCGCAGGGCGGCGGCAAGACCCTTGCGGCGCGCAAGCTCCGCCATCGAGCCTTCCTCTTCGCTCGGCCCGCGCAACTCTGCGAGTAGCGCCTTCATTTCCGTTTGGGCGAGGGCGGTAATCTCGATCAAGCGAGCGATGCGGCCTTCGCCTTCGGCGCGGCTTTTTGCAAACCCGGCGCCGACTGACTGGGCGACCATGGACATGGAAAAGATCAGTTGGCTGACATTATCGTGCAGGTCGCGCGCCAATCGCTGGCGCTCTTTAAGCGCTGCGTATTTTTTCTCGCGTTCATAGGAGCGGGCGTTATGAATAGCGATTGCCGCGTGCCGCGCAAATACCTCCAGCGCAACAAGATCGTTGTCGCCGAAACGTTTTGGCGGTCCGGCGCCGATGCCGAACGTGCCGATCATTTCGCCGCGCCACAGGATCGGCATGCCAACGACGCTGTCCTCGTCCATGCCGTCTAGGGGCCGTGCAGGCGCATCGCCATAGCGTCCGAGCAGCACCGGCTTTTGGTCGCGCAACACCATACCGGCGAGCCCCTGGCCGGGAAGCGCCGTCGATCCCAATTCCTCGTCTGGCATTTTGTAAACAGCTTCGATCTTCACGAGATTTTCGTTCGGCGCAACGAGGCCAATGGAACCGCGATCGGCGCGCAATAGTTCGCACGCTTTCTGGACGATCGTTGTGAGCAGCGGGCGCAACTCAAGCTCGCCTGAAATCACCTCGATCATCTCTCGGAGATGATCCTGATCGATCATATGGCTCTGATTTTCGTTCACGGCCTCGCCAGCGCATCCGCCAATCCGCGCTATCGCGCATATGCCAATAGTTAGGGTCGGCCTAGGGCACAATTGCAGCATCGACAGCGGCCAATCGCAAGCGGTCGCGCGGCCCGGTCGCGCTTATTTCACCCGTCTTTAGAGGTGGCGGAGACCGCCCGTGGATGACGTGAAACCACGCGAATAGGAGAAAAAGAAAAGGAGAATGTCATGGAGCGCGCGATCGAATTTCTCACCGGCAGCCTCGTGATGCTCGGCGTTGTAACCTGCGCGGTGCAGGTGCTGCTCGGGCTGACAACGCTGATCTGACCTCCAGAACCAATTAGATTATGTCGGCAGTGGGAGAGAAGCGCCCCCGGGACCCCAACCCGGGGGCGTTTTTTGTCGCGGCGCAGTGTGCAATTCCGCAAAGACGACGCCCATGACTTTCATCACGGGGCCCCACACAAGCTTTCGGCGCCGCGGCTTCAAAACCGCACGCCCTAGGTTCACGTATTGTTAATATTTGACCGACGCTACCGATATCGTCCGCCGCCTGGCGCTCCTTTCGGTTTACGCCGCACCAGAAACGCTCGCCGCTGAACCGCGGCGCGCCTCTGAAACGCAGCGTTAACCATAATACGCCTATGGATTGAGCGATAGTTTACGCGGTCTCCAAAAGTGTACCCAAGAACTTTACAGATGCTGGTCTTTGTCGCCGTTGCGGGCTGGATGAACGTCGGGCGCGCGCAGGACGACGACAAGGCTCAATATCCGGGCAGCGTTTACCCAGTCGAATACCTGAATGAGTATTTACCGGCGCCAATTGACGGTGCGTTGGATGATGACGGCGAAACTCTCGAAGACCAATCGCAAGGCGCTGTCGGCGAGACAGTTATCGACGCTATGGAAGCGGCGCTAGCCAACAATCCAGAGATAGAGATTTCGAGATCCCGCCTTGATGCGGCGAAGGCCGACCGGTTTTCAGCGTTCGGACAATTTCTTCCGGATATCGAAGTATCGGCCGCCTATACCGACGATAGCTGGCGCAGTGAATCCTTGCAGACGCTTCAGGATCGTGACGGCACAACATTTGGCGTCACAGCGGTGCAGCCCTTGTCCCAGGGGCTGTCGACGTTCAATCGATATCGCAGCTCCCGGGCCCGGCTCGATCAGGCGGACCTGTCGTTTCTGTCCGTTCGTCAACAAGTGGCGTTCACCGCCGCCCGCGCCCATGCGGCGGTGGTTTTGGCGCGTGATATTGTCGAGCACCGGGTCAGTAACTTGTCGTTGCTCAACCGGCAGTTCGAGATTGTCAGCAAGCGGGCGGAGGCCGGCGCACAAGGGCGCACCGGAGTGGAGCAGGCAAGGGTTCGGCGCGCGCAGGCGCAGGTCGATCTCGGCGCGGCGCGCGCGGCGCTCGCTCAAAGCGAGGCGGCGTATCAGCGCATTACGGGTCGCGAAACGCCGGCGCAATTTGCTGTTGATGAGTACGACCGCGATCGAACGCCCTCGACCTTAAACCAGTCGATCGACCTCGCCCGCGAATACAATCCCGCCGTCAGTGCATCGGAAGCCGGCTTTAAAGCGGCCGAGTACTCCAAAGGGGCTGCGCTCGGCGATTTCGCGCCGAAGGTCACGCTCGAAGGAAGCTACTTTAAACGCTTTGGCGCTGACCCGACTTTGACTCAGGAAAACGAGGAATATCAACTTGTCGCGCGTTTGCGCATGCCGATTTTCAATCAGGGCCGAAACATCGCGGACCTTAGGACCGCACGCGCATCGGTGCGCCAGGCGCGCGCCGAGCTGGACAGCACGCGCCTTGCCGTTGATGAAATCGTGATGCGCAGCTGGCGTCAGTTAACGGAAGCTGAAATAAAACGGGTTGCCGCAAGGCAGGGCATTGAAGCGGCGGAGCAATCGGTGAAGGGCTTGCAGCTCGAATATGAAGCCGGCCAGCGTACGGTTATTGACGTCCTCGATGGACAGCGGGATCTCGTGCAGGCGCAGATCAGTCTGTCGCAGGCCGAGTTCGACGTTCGCGTCAGTCAATATGAGCTCGCCGCCGCTACCGGCTCCATTTTCGAGGCCTTTGGGATTCAGGGCGAATAGTCGCCGTCCTAAATGATGACTTCTTCAATATCGGTGAACTGAATTGTTGAGCCGTCATTGAGCGTAATGACGCCGTCGGCGTCATCGCTGAAGACGACCCCGTCTTCGTCAGCCGAAACAATTGAACCCTCTGTCAGTTCAATCGTCCAGTCGACGCCAAACTCGCCAAGCGACCCATCCCCGGCGTTTAGCTGGATCGTGTCGGTCCAGTCGCCGGCGCCGCCCCTGATGCGGTCGGAACCGTCGCCGAGTTCGTAGACAAATATGTCAGAACCGTCGCCGCCCTCGAGACGGTCGTTGCCCGCGCCGCCGCTGATCACATCGTCGCCGGCGTCGCCGTATATCCTGTCTACGCCGTCGCCGCCGGAGAGTGCGTCATTGCCGTCGTCGCCGCGAATGTAATCCCGGTCTCCGCCGCCGGAGATGACGTCGTCGCCCGCGCCGCCACGCTGAACATCGCGCCCGTCGCCGCCAATCAGCGTATCGTCGCCGCCATTGCCGAACTGGCGTGCGCGCCCAGACATGCCGCTAGCGTCGATGAAGTCGTCGCCGGCGCCGCCGTCAACGCGTTCGACGCTTGACGCGGTCATGTCGATCGAGAAATCGCCGTTGCCCTGAACGATCACGCGGTCATTGCCTTCGCCGCCTTCGACAACGGTGTCGTCGCCGTCGGCGTAAATCCGGTCATTACCGGCGCCGCCGCGCAACTGGTCGGCACCCGCGTCGCCGCGGATCGTGTCGTTGCCTTCCCCGCCGTCGATGATGTCGTCGCCAGCACCGCCGCGGATGCTGTCTCGATTACCGCCGCCGTCGATTGTGTCATTACCGGCGCCGCCGCGTTGGTCGTCCCGACCGTCGCCGCCGATCAGCGTGTCGTCGCCGCCATTGCCGTATTGGCGCGCGCGACCCGACATGCCGGTCGCGTCGATCGTGTCATTTCCGCCGCCGCCGTCAACGCGCTCGACGCTCGACGTGGTCATGTCGATCGAGAAATCGCCATTGCCTTGAACGGTAACGCGATCATTGCCGTCGCCGCCTTCAACGACGGTATCGTCCGCATCTGCGATGATGCGGTCATTGCCGCCGCCGCCGCGAAGCTCGTCCGCGCCCGCGTCGCCGCGGATTACATCATTGCCGTCGCCGCCCTCGACAATATCGTCGCCGGCGCCGCCGCGGATATTGTCCCGACCAGCGCCGCCATCGATAAGGTCGTCACCGCCGCGGCCATTAATCCTGTCATTGCCGCCAAGCCCCTGAATGTCGTCGGCGCCGGCGGTGCCGTTGAGCCTGTCGGCCCGGCTCGTACCAAGAATGAGGTTCGTTTCATCGAGGTCGGCGACATTAATGGACACCACGTGCACGGTCGATTCGCCGCCGGAACCGATTGCCTCGATGGCGACCTCGTGAGACTCGTGCGTTTCATAATCGAGCCACGCACCGTCTTTTACTTTCAGTTGGTCTCCGACCAGCTCAAACAGGCCGGAAGGATCATCCGCAATAACGAAATTGGTGACGGCGCCGCCTGTCTGCGGGTCCGTTGCTGAAATGGTGCCGACAATTGCGCCGGCGTCGTTTTCCGCGACTGTCGGAACGCCGCCAAAGTCGCCATCGACGACGGCGGCGTCTCCATGCAGCGCCAAGTGGTTGCCGCCGACAAGGTCCTCGATCACGCCGCCAGAGTCATCGCTCATGACCCAGTTGTTGACGAGGCCCGGCTCGGTCGCGGGGTCGTCGATCGGCTGGCCGGTATTGTCGGCAATCTCCTGATCGCTGCGCGCGTAATCAAAGATGCGCACTTCGGCAATCCGACCTTCGAAGATCTGGTTCGTGTCGAAGCGGCCGCCTTCCGTATCCTGTTCCTGACCCAAGACTAGTGTTCCGTCAGCTCTTAAGTCACGGATATTGACGCTCGTTGAGAACTCCAAGTCGCCGTCAACATAGAATTTGAGTTCATTCGTGGACTGATCCCAGGAGAAGGAGACCTGATGAGGTTCGCCATTGAGCAGCGATGAATTCGGTATGCCGGTATTAATCTTTTGGCCGGCGAGGAAAACATGGACATTACCGCTCGATCCCTCAAGCCAGATCAACGCCTCGTTGTCCGACCCGTCATTCGCCGCATAAGAGAACAGGGGAACGCCGTTGCCGACATCGGTTTGCGACGACATGAAGGAGACTTCGACGGTCAGCGCGTCTGTCGGGAAACCAGCGATGTCCGCGGCCACCGCGTAATCGTCATTGCCGCCATCCTGATTGAGCGCCAGGACCGGGTTATCCGTAGCCGGATCGAACATGACATTGATCGGCGCTTCGCCAATATCAGCGACGTTGATCGTGACCGTTTGTTGTGTCGCGGCGCCGGCGTCGTCAATGGCCTCAATCGTAATTTCGTAGGAATCCTGCGCCTCATGGTCGAGTGAGACGCCGTCTTTCAGTTTCAACTCATTGCCGACGACTTCAAAAAAGCCGGACGGATCGTCGGCGATTGCGAAATCGGAAACGGGACCGCCAGTGTCCGGATCGGTGGCGGACAGCGTTCCAACGATCGCGCCCGCTTCGTTCTCGACCACGGTCGGTTCATCATATGCAGCGCCGCCCTCAATACTCGCATCGTTGACGAGTTGCAGATCGTTGCCGCCTGCGGCGTCGCGTACGAAACCGCCGTCATTGTTGTTCATCAGCCAGTTCGAGACGAGACCCGGTTCCGCCGATGGGTCGCCGAGTGGCGCGCCGGCATTGTCTGCGATTTCCTCGGCGGAGCGCGCATAGTTAAAGACGCGCGCTTCGGCGATTTCACCTTCAAAAATCTGATTTGTGTCGAAGCGACCGCCTTCCGCGTCCTGTTCCTGACCGAACGCAACAGTCCCGTCGGCCCTGAGGTCGCGGATGTTGACGCTGGTCGCGAATTCTTCTTCACCATCGACGTAGAATTTCAACTCATTCGTCGCCTGATCCCAGGTGAACGACACCTGATGCTCTTCACCGTCAAGCAGTGACGAATTCGGCACGCCGGTATTGATGCGCTGGCCGGCGAGATAAATCTGGACGTTGCCCGACCCGCTTTCGAGCCAGATCAGCGCTTCATTGTTCGATCCGCCGTCGGCGGCGTATGAGAAAAGCGGTACGCCGGAGCCGACGTCCGTCTGCGACGAGGAGAACGTCACTTCGACCGTCAACGCCGTGGTGGGAAAGCCGTCCATATTGGCGGCGATCGCTGCGTCGTCATTTCCGCCATCCTGATTGAGCGAAAGCGTTCCGGATTCTGACGTCGGTTCCAGAATAAAGTCGACCGGCGCTTCGTTGATGTCTGCGACGTTGATCGTCACCGTTTCCGTATAGCTGGCGCCGCCGCTGTCGGTGGCTTCAAGCGTGATCTCGTAGGAGTCCTGCGCCTCGTGATCGAGCGAGACCCCGTCTTTCAGTTTCAGTTCATTGCCGACGACTTCAAAAACGCCGGCGGGGTCATCGGCGATCGAGAATATCGCCGTATCGCCCGCATCCGGGTCCGCCGCCGAAAGCCATGCGACCGTTGCGCCGGCGTCATTCTCGCTGACGACAGTGTTGTCGATGGAAATATCCGTCGGGCCTTCATTCACGTCGGCGACCGGTATTGAAAGCTCGGTCGACGTGCTTTCGCCGTGCTCGTCAGTCGCCGTCACCGTCACGCTGATCGTATCGCTTGCTTCGTGATCGACCGAGACGCCGTCTTTCAGTTTTAAGGCGACGCCGTCATCGGTTTCGATCAGTTCGAAGCGAGCATCGCTCACAGCATAGGTGATCGCATCACCGTCAGGGTCGGTGATGGAGAGTAGGGCGGCCACATCGCCGCTTGTGTTTTCCGTGAGGCCTAACTGATCGTCGGCGCCGTAGCCTGGCAGGCGGAACGAGTCGCCGCCGATGACTTCTTGCTCGCCGCCGGTGTCTGGGCCGCTCCAGGCGAGTTGTAATGTCTGGGCGCCGCCGTTTTCGAAATAGCGCACTTCAATGTCGTGCGCGCCCGCCTCAAGGTCAAGCGTGACCGAGCGCGTGCGCGTACCGTGCAAGCCGTCATTGTCGAGCACCGGTTCGCCGTTGATGAAAAGCATGGAGCCGTCGTCGCTGGCGAGGTTGAAGGTGTAGGTTCCGCCTTCCTTGACGATGAGCTGGCCTTCATATTGGGCTGCGAAAAAATTATCCGGTGCGCCATCCCAGAAGGCTTCGTTTCCTTGCATATAGTCGAGGCTGCCGACGACCCCTTCGGCGTCCGGCGGCAGGTCAAAATCAATTTGATCGAGACTGCTGAGCGCTGTTCCTATGTTGTAGTATGACGCCTGCAGTCCTTCGCCGCCGATGACATCGATTTCCGGCGCCGAATTGGAATCATCGACAGTCACGGAGTACGCGACCGTATCGCTGGCGCCGCCAGAGTCTGTGACGGTAACTGACACCTCGACCGACGATTCCGTCTCATGGTCGAGACTGACGCCATCCTTCAGCTTCAGAAGGTAGGCGCCGTCTTCGACAACAACCTCAAAGCGATCATCATCGAAGGAAAAGGTGTGCGTATCGCCCGCGTCGGGATCGGACACGGTCAGTTCCGCAACGATTGCGCCCGCTTCGTCTTCGGCGACGGTCAACGCATCGGCGTCGTATCCGTTCATAAATGAGTCGCCGCCGATGACTTCATTGACGCCGCCGGTGTCTGGCCCGCTCCAGGCAAGTTGAAGCGTCTGATTGCCGCCATTTTCGAAATATCGAACTTCAATGTCGTGGGCGCCGGCCTCAAGGTCGAGCGTGACTGAGCGCGTGCGCGTACCGTGCAAGCCGTCATTGTCGAGCACAGGCTCGCCGTTGATGAAAAGCATGGAGCCGTCGTCGCTGGCGAGATTGAAGGTGTAGGTTCCGCCGGTTTCGACGACGAGTTGGCCTTCATATTGCGCCGCGAAAAAATCGCCCGGTGCGCCGTCCCAGAATTCCTGTTGCCCCTGCATGTAGTCGAGGCTGTCGACGACGCCGACAGCGTCCGGCTCGGCGTCGAAGTCGACCTGGTCGAGATTGTTCAGCGAGTGGCCAATATTATAGTATGACGCCTGCAAACCAGGGCCCGAGGCGAGCCCCAGGCTCGGCCCTTCATTGATGTCATTGACGCCGACGGTAAAGGACTGGGACGCGGAGGCGCCCAGCGAGTCCGTCGCCGTGACGGTGACGTCCACCGACTCGGTTTCGTTAAAGTCGAGTTCAACGCCGTCTTTAAGTCTTAATTCGTTTCCGACAACCTCAAAGCGGTCATCCGAGACCGTGAATTCCAGCGTGTCGCCTTCGTCAGGATCGAACGCCGTCAACGTGCCGACAGTTGCCCCCGCGTCATGTTCATCGACGCTTGCACCGGAAAGTTGAATATCCGTCGGGCCCTCATTGAGGTCGGCGACGTTGATGGATACGGTTTCGGCGTAAGTCGCCCCGCCGGAGTCCGCGACTTCGATGGTAATTTCATAAACGTCCTGCGCTTCGTGATTGAGCGCAACGCCATCTTTGAGTCTTAATTCGTCGCCGACGATTTCAAACAAGCCAGACGGATCTGCCGCGATTGAAAACGCAGCCGTGTCGCCGGCGTCCTGGTCCGCCGCAGTAAGAGTCGCAACGGTCGCGCCGGCGTCATTTTCGTTTACAGTGTCGCCGCTGAGTTCAAGGTCGGTCGGACGTTCATTCAGATCGGTGACTTCAATCGAAAATGACTGTGACGTCGACAAGCCGCCTTGGTCCGTCGCGGTAACGGTCACATCAATGGAGTCGACCGTTTCATGATCGAAGGAAACGCCTTCTTTGACCGTCAACTGATCGCCGACCACCTCGAAACGGTCGTCCGACACCGTGTAGGTCAGCATGTCGCCCGCATCAGGATCAAATGCCGTCAACGTACCGACAACCGCGCCGGCGTCGTTTTCGTTGATGTTTGCGTTCGAAAGTTGAAGGTCCGTCGGGCCCTCATTTATATCCGCGACATTGATTGTCACGGTTTCGGAATAGGCGTTACCGGCGCTGTCTTCGACGCTCAGCGTGATTTCGTAGGCGTCTTGCGTTTCGTGATCGAGCGTTGCGCCGTCCTTGAGGCGCAGTTCGTCGCCGACAATCTCAAAGAGCCCGGACGGATCTTCTACGATCGAATATGTCGCTGTATCGCCGGCGTCCGGATCTGTGGAGAAAAGCGTCGCAACAACCGCGCCGGCGTCGTTTTCGCCAACGGTATCGTTCGATAACTCGATGTCGGTCGGGCGCTCATTGATGTCGGCGATATTGATCGTGAATGTTTCAGTCGTTTCGAGGCCGCCCTGATCGACGGCGGTAATCGTAACGTCGATGGCGTCTGCGCTCTCATGATCGAAGGAAACGCCCTCTTTTACGCGCAACTGGTCGCCAACGATTTCAAATCGGTCGTCCGACACGAAGAACTCAAGCGTGTCGCCTGCGTCGGGGTCGAAGGCTGACAACGAACCGACAACCGCGCCGGCCTCATTTTCGTTAATGCTGTCGCCGGAGAGCGTAAGATCAGTCGGCCCTTCGTTAAGGTCCGCGACGTTGATCGTTACCGTTTCAGTATAGGTATTCCCTTCGCTGTCCTCGACCTGCAGCGTGATCTCGTATGAATTCTGCGCTTCGTAATCGAGTGAAACGCCGTCCTTAAGGCGTAGCTCGTCGCCGACAACTTCGAATAAGCCGGACGGATCTTCTGCAATTGAATAAGTCGCCGTATCGTCAGCATCCGGATCGGTAGAGGAAAGTGTCGCAACAACCGCGCCGGCGTCGTTTTCGCCGACCGTGTCGTCCGACAGCTCGATGTCAGTCGGAGCTTCGTTGACCGGCGCCCGGTCGTCGCTTGAGTCCGGATCCGCCGCGCCGCCGTTATTGGTTTTCGCCGTGCTGGCGGGCGCGCGGAGGCCGCCTTCCGATTGTGGCGCCTGTTCGCCATCGTTTCGGGTTGTCGCGCCGCCGCCGCTTTTCGTGACGTCTTTCCCGCCAGGGGCGGCGTCATCAGCGCCCGACGCTTCATTGGTTAAGGCTTCGTTACCGGTGGGGTCGGTGGTTTCATCACCGGCGTCGGTGCGCGCTGAGCGCATCGGATCGTCGAGGTCAGCGCCGCCAAGAGCGCCGTCGCCGCCGCGTCCGTCAACCCCGCCCTCAGTGGTTTTAAACTCACCGCGTTCCTGATCACCAAAATGCAGGTTGCCGTGCGCATCCGACCCGTCGCCGGACGTTGTATTTGTAGTTTCGACGTCCTGCGCCTTTTTCAGCGCTTCACGTTCCTTTTCAAGAAGTAAATCTTCCTGTGAACGCTTTGAAACGGCTCCGTCGCCCGGAGCCGGGCCTTTTTCGTTAACAGGCGTTTTATCTCGATTTTCCGCCATGGAAGTACTCGATACTTTTGCGCAACTTGGCGGATTTTATGCGCAAGGAATTAATCAGAAACTTATCAATCTAGTTAATCTCTCGTAAATCACTACCGCAAATAGCGCCCGATTATCATTCCGAAAGGATTTAACCATAGACGGGTACTGAAAGTTTTTTGTTTACGAGTTGACATATTTCTATGTTGCGGGACGTGCTGAATATTATCGCCGAGCTGACGAGAAATGAGGCGTCCGATAATACGGTTATGTCGGAGCCGCCTCTAAGCGCGACAATTTATGTCGCGTCCGCCATCGTTAATGTTCTTGCCCTGGCGTTGCCCTTCACGATCCTTCAGATTTACGATCGCGTACTCCCGAATGCATCGTTTGACACGCTAACCGCGCTCGTCAGCGTGCTTGTTGGCGTGGTGGCAGTTGACGCCGTCCTTAAATATTTTCGCGCATCGCTCGTAAACTGGTCGGCGGCGTCCTTTACTCACAAACTATCGATGAAGGCGCTCGCCACAATGTTAACGACACGTCCGGCCCAATACAGCCGCACGATGGCCAGCGAACATCTTGAAAGATTGACAGCCGTCACTGGTCTTGGCGCTCATCTGGGCGGACAGTCGCGTCTTGTCGCCGTCGATATTCTGTTTATTCCCATTTTCGCCGCGGTCATCGTGCTGGTCGGCGGGCCGATCTTCTTCATCGTTCTCGCGCTCTTCGCGGTGTTCGGTTACCTCGCCTTGCGCCGCACCCACGCGCTTAATGCGGCGATTGCGGAACAGGAAACCCACGAAGCGCGCAAACACGACTTTATTATCGAGATCCTGAGAACGATGCAGACGGTCAAATCGACGGCCATGGAACCGTTGATGATGCGTCGTTTCGAACGCCTGCAATCTTCTGCGAGCATGATCACACGGAGAATCATCAAACTCACCGGGGAGGCGCAGACCTATAGCGCCATGTATGCGGCGTTGTCAGTAATCGCCATTGTCGGCGCCGGCGCAGTCCTCGTGTTGAACGGAAGGCTGACCCTTGGCGCGCTGGCCTGTTGCATGCTGTTGTCGTCGCAGCTCCTTCAACCCTTGATGCGATCGCTTGCCAGCTGGAATGAAATTCAACTGGCCAAACATCGCCGTACGCGTGTTGCGAAGATATTCGAAGATAGCGATGACGAGCCGGAAACATCATTTGAATATCATGGGAGGTTTCAACCCAAGAAAGTCGTCATCCAGAATGTGACCGTGCAGTACGGAGATGCGCGACCGCTTTTCGAAGATCTGAACCTGGAGATTTCGGAAGGCTCATTAGTGGCGATAAAGGGCGCGGACGGGTCCGGGCGGTCGTCGCTGCTGCGCCTTTTGATGGCCGATACGCCCATTGCGAAAGGCAGTGTGTTGATTGGCGACGCCGCGGACGCCACAAGCACGCGCGGCGCAGTCCGCTATGTCGGTCAGACGCCAGCGATCTTTCGCGGCACCATTCTCGAGAATCTGACCCTGTTCGGCGAGCTACCCACGAAAGCGGCCCTGGCCGCGTCTCGCATAATCGGTCTTGACGATGAAGTTGTCCGGATGCCGCTTGGATACGATACGATGTTGAAAAGCTCAGCCGGCCGCGACATTCCGGCGCCGACGGCGCAGCGCCTGACGATTGCGAGGGCGCTCGCGACTATCCCGTCCGTTCTGATTCTCGACGAGGCGAACACGCATCTTGATCTAGCCGGTGAGCAGCGCTTCGTTGAGGCGCTGCGGCATTTGCGTGGGAAAATCACCATTCTCGTGGCGACGCATCGGCCTTCGCTGATCAAGATGGCCGACGATGCTTATGAGATCTCGGCGCGAGAGCTAAAAAGAATTGAGCGCGACCCCATCGACGCGAGGGCGGCTGCGTCATGATGAGTTTGCTCAAACGTAATTACGAAGGCTTTAGGGAAGGGGCCGACATCGACGCCCAAAGCGACGGTAATCCAGTACTGGCGATGCAGCAGCGCCTGAAATCCGCCTTTATGGCGCCGCCCGCGACACAACAATCCCTTAACGCCGACAGTATCGTCGTGATCAATCGCTTTCTGCATCTCACGGGTTGGGCCCAGGGGCCTCGCCGGATATTTGAGGCCATGCCGCACGCTGATACAATGGCGACGGTTGCGGCGTTCCGCTCCGTCCTGTTTCGGCTTGGCTTTAAAACGACTACAGAGCCGGCGACCCCTGATAATCTCCGTGATGAATTTTTGCCGTGCTTCATACGTCGGGAAGACGGTTGCGTCGTCCTTGCGGAGAAGATCGATGACGATGGGTCAGTTGTTTTGTTTGACCCGGTGCATGACGGGCCGGAAAAACTTGCCGCGGACGAAATCGCCGGCTTGTGCATTTTCCCCGAGGCAATCGAGAAGCGTGAGCAGCATGGCCTGTCGGCCCCGAATTGGTCGGCAACAACCTTCGCCGCGTTCAAGCCCGTCATTCGGCAGATTTTTCTGATCAGTTTCGTTGTGAATCTGCTCGCACTGGCCCCGCCGCTATATGTGATGACAGTCTATGACAAAGCGGTCGGTGCGAAATCCGTCGACGTGCTGGTTGGCCTGACCATTGGCGTCATTGTTATTGCCGCTGCGGATTTCGCCATGCGCCAGGTGCGCGTGCGGCTTCAAGCCTATCTCGGCGCGCGGCTTGACGAACAACTGAACGAAACGGTGTTTCGGCATCTCATTCACCTATCGCTCTCGCATACAGAAGACGCACCGATCGGATCACAGCTTACGCGCCTCAAGCAGATGACTTCTCTGCACGAAGCGTTCACAGGGCCGCTGGCGAATGCTCTGTTCGACCTGCCATTTCTGCTGCTTTTCATCATTGTCATTGCGTTTATCGGCGGCCCGCTGGTTTGGGCGCCGATCGCGCTGGTTGGCGTCTACGCGATAATGGCCGCTTGGGCCCTGCCGCGAACCGCCGCGCTGGTCCGGAAGGCCGGCAACGCGCGCGCGCAACTCAATAATCTGACGGTAGAGGCGGTGTCCTTTCAACGCGCCATACGCGATCTTGCGGCGGAGCATATCTGGTTGCGCCGTCAGCGGCGGATGTCGGCTGACGCGGCCGTGGCCAACAAGAAAGCGCGCGAACTCAATTTTCTTGTCCAGACTTTTTCACAATCGATGGTCGCGATAGCCGGCGTTGCAGTTTTGACGCTCGGAACGGGCATGGTTATTTCCGGAGACCTCAGCCCGGGCGCGCTCATCGCTGTAATGGCGCTCTCCTGGCGTGTTCTTGGGCCCATCAGGAACGTCTTCCTAAGCGGCCTGACGCTCGGACAAACCATACAGAGTATTCAACAAATCGACCGACTCGTAAAAATGCCGCTGGAGCGCGAGCCGAATACGGGGCCGTCTATTCCGCGGACATTCAAAGGCCATGTCGTCTTTGACAAGATATCATTCCGTTATCCTGGAGCGCGGGAACCCTCTCTTCGCGGCGTCTCCTTTGAAGTCAGACCCGGCGAGCTGGTATGTCTTTACGGCCAGAGCGGGTCGGGCACGTCATCGGCGTTGCGCCTGCTGATGGGGCTCTATCAGCAACAGGCCGGGTCGGTATTTATTGACGGCCTCGACTTGCGCCAGCTCGATAAGGGCGAGTGGCGCCACGCGCTCGGCGTCGCCCTGCAATCGCCGGATTTATTTCATGGCACCGTGGCGCAGAATATCCGTCTCGCGCGTCCAGACGCGAAGGACGAGGAAATTGACGCCGTCATTCGCAAGCTCGGCATAGACGATTATTTTGACGATGCGCTTGTCGATGGACTGGACACAAAATGCACGGCAATGGCGCGCTCCACCTGGTCGGACGCGCTAAAAAGCCGGATCATTCTCGCACGCGCCTTTATCAAAAACGCGCCGATCTATCTCTTGGACGAACCCGCGGCGACACTCGATTTTTCCGGCGAGCGGGCGCTGATTTCCATCCTCGAGGAAAAGCGTCGCGCAAGCGCAATCATTATGACCACACAGCGCCCAAGCCTTATGCGCCTTGCCGACCGTGTGGTCTGGCTTGATCGTGGCGGCGTGCGCGACATCGGCGCGCCGGATGACGTGGTGCCGAAAATTATGAACGCTGAGTTGAGAGCGGAGCAATGATAAATACAGCGCAGAGCATCGAGCAAAAGCACGAGAATGTCGGTGAACGCCACGGTCTCGCGTTGCCAATCGAACTTGAAGAGGGCGCGCCTCCCGTTCTGTCGCGCGCCACGATGGCGGTCATCAGCGGGCTTATCATCATTTTGCTAGTCTGGGCGAATATCGCCAATGTGCGCGAGCTTTCCGTCGCTATGGGCGAAATTGCACCGTTCGGATCGACCCGCGAGGCGGCGCATCTTGAAGGCGGTATTATCGATGAGGTGTTGGTCAGACCGGGCGAAATCGTTGCGGAGGGCCAGCCCCTCGTTCGACTTCGCACCGAGAACGCTGGCGGTGAATTCGATCGGTTTGAAGCGCGCCGCGCCGATCTCGAACTGCGATTGGAACGGTTGGCGGCGCAAGCCGCCGCGCGCGAACCAGACTTCAAATGTTCATCGACGCGTGGCCGACGATGGTCGCCGAGCAAATCACGGTACACGCCTCCGCGGCCGAACAACAGCGCGCTTTGATTGCGACGTTTACCGAACGTGAAGCGTCGGCAAAGTCGGAAGTCGAAAAGACGCAAGCGGAGGTAAAGGCGGAAACGGATCTACTGGACCTCTCAAAGCAGCAATTGCAAATACAGGAAGAGCTGATCGGCGAGGGGTTTACGTCAAAGCAATCTTATCTTGAAGCAAAGGCTGCGGTTGCGTCGGCGAAAGCCAAGGCCGCCGGCGCGCGCTCGCGCCTCGAACAGGCGCGCCGGGCGCATGCGGCGGCGCGCGCCGACCGCGAGGGGGCGTTGGCCGAGTATCAGTCGGACATCGCGGAGGAACGCGCCGCCGTGATCGCGCAGCTCGCCGAGCTTGAAGAGCCGATTGCCTCACTCAAAGATCGATCGGACAGGCTGACAGTTCGCGCGCCCATCGCCGGTGTCGTCAATGATCTGCTTGTTAATGGACGTGGCGACGTAGTTCCGCCCGGCGGCGTTGTCGCGGAGATCACGCCCACAGGCGCTGAGTTGATGGCGGAGGTGCGCGTCAACCCAAAAGACATTGGCCATGTCGCAGTCGGCATGAAAACCGATGTCAGCGTCACAACATTTGACGCCAACCGTTACGGCAAATTGGCGGGCGAAGTCGCCCATATATCGGCCGACACCTTTACCGACGAGCGCTCTGGCGATGCTTATTATGTCGCTTATATCAGTTTATCGAACCAAGAAATCGGAAAAGACGCCGGCGCGCGTCAGCTTACGCCGGGCATGCAGGTGCGCGCTGAAATTGTCACGCAGTCGCGCACTTTGATGCAGTACATCTTGAAACCGGTGTCGCGTTCGCTCGATCAGGCGTTTACTGAGCGATAGGCAGCGAAGACGAAGCGCGACAGGCGCATCGACTGGCTGGCGGCCTAAACCAGCCGATAGAGATAGACGCTGGGTATCGCGGGGCCAAAACCAGCCTTCTCATATGCTCTCCTAGCAGGGATGTGGCTTTCGTCGCCGCCTGTTCCGACCGTTGCTGCGCGCATGCCTGCTTTCCGCATCAGGTTGAGAGCGTGCTCGTACATCGATGCGCCGACGCCTTCGCCCTGCCTCTCAGGTCTGACTGCGTTCAGGCCGATTTCACCGACTTTCAACTTTCGGTCATAGGAAACGGAGCAGAAGCCCACGATCT